>NZ_JBIAZI010000001.1:0-1516063 GCF_042899005.1 Actinoplanes sp. NPDC000266 | reverse complement strand
TTTTTTGGTGTGGTTCTGTGCTTCCCGGGGGGGGGGGGGGTGGGGCGGGGGGGGGGGGGGCGGGGCGGGGGGGGGCCCCCCCGGGGGGGGGGGCCCGGGGGCCCCCGCCCCCGCGCCCGGTTCCGTGACCTGATGGCGCCGGCCGCGCCGGTCCTGGACATGAAGGAGGGGAAATGACCGGCGAGCACTACGACCAGATGCTTCGCGACGCCAACCCGCACCGGCCCGCCGCCGTCGACCTCGACGGCGCCGACCAGATGCTGCTGGCGCAGATCGTCGCCGAGCCGGTGCGCCGGAGGCTGCCGTTCGCGCTGGCCGCCGTGGGGGCCGCGGCGGCCGTCGCCGTCGTCGTCGCCGTGACGTGGCCGGCCACCCCGGCCCACCGGCCCGAGCCGCCGGCGGTGTCGGCGAGTCCCTCCCCCTCAGCTTCGCCGGTGCCGGTGCCTGATGTCCTTTCCAAGGCGGCGAAGGAGAGCCCGCGCCTGCTGGCCGGTCCGGGATGGACGGTCGTCCATGTGGTGCCGATCGGCACGGCGCAGGGCGAGATGGCGTACGAGAAGGGTGATCGCGGTGTGATGCTCACCTGGCATCCCGCCGCCGACTACCGCAGCTATCGCAAGGACCGCCACCAGGGCCGGGAGGAGGTCACGGTGGCCGGGCTCACCGGCTATCAGGTGGCGTACGGCGAGACCGACTTCGACGTGGTGACCGAGCCCCGCGACGGCGTCTTCGCCGAGTTGCGCACCGACGACGGCTGGACGCGGGAGGAGTTCCGCACCTTCCTGGCCGATGTCCGGCGGGTCGACGTGCCCACCTGGATCGCCGCGGTCACCCCGCCCACCAGCGAACCCGTGATCGAGGCGCTCGAAGGGGTGCCGCTGACGCCGTCCTGGAAGGCCGGCGGCCTTGACGCCGCGCAGGACGACACCGCGGTGGTCCGGCGGGTCGTCTGCGCGTGGCTGACCGAATGGCAGCGCGCGACCTTCGACGACGACGGCGACGCCGCCAAGAAGGCGGCCGACGCCCTGCTCAGCAGCCCCGATTGGCCGGTGGTGCAACGGATGGAGAAAAGCAGCGCGCTGCCCCGCACGGTCAAGGTGGTCGCCGAACGCGTCGCCAACGGCCAGGCCGACGACCGTGAGGTGGATGGCTATCGCCGCACCTTCTGCGGCCAGAACTAACCGAAGAGCGAGCCGCTGCGCTTGCCACCGAAGCAGTGCCGCGCGTGATGGGCCATGCGCGCGGCATGCTCGGGGTGGTCGCCGAGCGACGAGATGCCCTGGGCGAAGTCGAGCTCGATCACCCCGGTCAGGTGGGCCAGATAGACGTCGAAGCCCGGGTACCACAGGCCGTACTCGGGAACGTCGCGGGCCAGATCGGCGTAGTAGAAGACCGGCCACTCCCCCTCGGCGTCGGGCTCGCTCGCCACCAGCACGTGGTGCAGCCCCACGTCCGCGTTGGGGCTCGGCAGCGGGAACACCCGGTCGAAGCGGGCCAGCGACCGCAACGACGTGTCGCTGAAGATGTCGTTCCAGGACGCGTCGTCCTCGTCCGGCTCGTCGAGGTCGGTGCCCTCGTAGCCGCGGATCTCGATGCTCTGGACGTACGCGATCAGGGTCATCGGCTCAACGCCGGGGAACCGGCCGTCGAAGGCCAGCCACCGCCGCACACTCGGCGGCACGTCCAGTTTCGCGATCTCGGCGGCCGGCATCGGCGCCGGCGGCCCGTCGAACAGCGGCCGCAACCGGGACGGGTCGGCGGTGACGGCCTCGACGACGCGCTCGATCATCTGCACGCCGGGCAGGCTAGCGGGTCAGATCCTCCCGTACGCCGGTGGGCCGCTCC
Source organism: Actinoplanes sp. NPDC000266 (assembly GCF_042899005.1). Classification (NCBI taxonomy): domain Bacteria; kingdom Bacillati; phylum Actinomycetota; class Actinomycetes; order Micromonosporales; family Micromonosporaceae; genus Actinoplanes; species Actinoplanes sp. NPDC000266. Next base: position 1,514,218 of record NZ_JBIAZI010000001.1, on the reverse strand, counting down.
CGGACCGGCTGGCCCATCTCGCGAAGCTCGCGGGCCGCCCGCTCCGCGTACACGGCCGCGCCCATCGCCTCGAACGCGTCGTGCGCCGCCTGCAACTCGGCCCGGGCCTCGGTGTGCCGGTTCCGGCGGCGCAGCCATTCGCCGTACAGCAATCGGGCCCGGCAGCCGTTGGCCGTGGTCTCGGCCGCCGTGAGCAGTTCGATCGCCTCGCGGAAGCGGGACTCCGACCCGAGCACCAGCGCGTCGGCCAGCGCCTGATTGCCCTGGGTGGCCGCCGGCGCCGCGTTGCTCAGGGCCGTACGCTGCGGCGCCGGGAGCGAGCTGAGGCGGTCGAGCAACGGGACACACCGTCGCAGCAGCGCCGAGTAGGCGATCTCGGACTCGGGCTCGACCCCGGCCGCCCGGACCACAAAGTCCGATTTTCGGAGATCTACGACAGGAGCGCCGTCTTGCCGCTGCCGGCGGACCCGCGCAGCACGAGCGAGCGGCTCCGGCCCTGGCCGGCATCGGCCAGCAGCGTATCGAGGATGTCCTGCTCGAGACGACGGCCCAGAAGCGGGGTCGTCATCAGCGGCCCGCGACCAGATCCCGTACGGCGGTCGCGGAAAGCTCGATCTTGGAAAGGAACCCGATGGCGGGACTGGCCGCGATCAGGTCGGCGTAGTCCTCCCCCGAGTGCGTCGAGATCATGATCACCGGGGTCGGTGCCAGCCGCGCGGCCAGGTCGAAGCCGCTCTCGCCGCCCAGGTTGATGTCGACCAGCGCCACGTCCGGGTGCAGCTCGGCCGCCCGGCCGAGCGCGCCCGCACTGTCCTCGGCGGTGGCGGCGACGGTCAGGCCCTCGCGTTCCAGCAGGTCACGGGCGGCGAGGAGGAAATGCTGGTTGTCGTCGACCAGGAGGCAGCGCAATGTCACCCCGAAAGGGTGACAGGCGCGGGCCCCCGGCGCATTCCTGCCAACCGGAAGTTCACACCGGCACGCGGCAGGTGATGGTCGTGCCGCCGCCGGGAGGGCTGACCATCTCGATGGTGCCGCCGAGCGCCTCGATCCGGTCGGTCAGGCCGACCAGGCCCGAGCCGCGTGACGGGTCGGCCCCGCCCACCCCGTCGTCGCGCACGCACAGCTCCAGCACGCCCTCGGCCACCGAGGCCTCGACGAGGACGACCGTGGCGCTCGCGTGCTTCACCGCGTTCGTGAGCACCTCCGAGACCACGTAGTAGGCGCCGATCTCGACCGCCTCCGGCAGGCGCGCGTCGAGACGTACGTCAATCTCCACCGGAAGCGGCGAACGGCGCGCGAGCGCACGCAGGGCCGGCCGCAGGCCGGAATCGGAAAGGACGGCCGGGTGGATGCCACGGGAGAGCTCGCGCAGCTCGTCGATGACCGTCATGAGCTCGGCCGCGACGTCGGCCGCGCCCTCGGCGTCGGTGACCGAGCGCAGCCGCAGGGCGAGCGCGACGAGTCGCTGCTGGGCACCGTCGTGCAGATCCCGCTCGATGCGCCGGCGGGCCTCGTCGGCTGCGGCGACCAGGCGGGCACGCGAGCTGACCAGCTCGGCCCGGCTCTGCGCGTTGGCCACCGCGATGACGCAGAGCTCGGTGAACGCGGCCATCCGGGCCTCGGTGTCGTCCGGCAGCCGGCCCTCGGTCGAGCCGACGGCGATCATGCCCCAGAGGCGGCCGTTGGCGTGGATCGGCATGCCGACGGCCGAGATGAGGCCCTCGTCGGCGTATTTCTGCCCGCCGGGCAGCTCGCGGAAGTCGTTGATCCGGCCGATCTTTCCGGTCTGCTGGACGCTGGCGGTGAGCCCGGTCGGCGGATAGCCCACCCAGCGCTCGCCGACGCGCACGTGCGGGCCGCTCGTGCCCTCATTGGCCAGCAGCGTGACCGTGCCGTCCAGCTCATAGCGGAAGAGCCGGGCCGTACTGCCGCCGAAGTGCCGCCAGATCTCCTTGCAGACGGCGGTGAAGACCTCCTCGGGCGGCACCCCCTGGGCGACCAGCAGCGCGAGCCGGCGCAACTGCACCAGCGTCTCGGCGTCGTCCATGTGTCCGTGCACCCGTCGAGGCTGCCATCCGGCGGCCGGAACCCACAAGATCGGCCGTTTGTCGTACCGTGCCTGCGATGGAGAGCCGACGGGTGGTGAGCGACGACGAGGTGACCCGCGCCGGGTGCCGTTTCTTCCTGGCGCACGGGACCGTCGAGATGAGCCGGCTGGCCGAGGACATGTGCGTCAGCAGGGCAACCCTCTACCGGATCACGCACAGCCGCGACCGCCTGCTGGGCGACGTGCTGTGGCGGCTGGCCGAGCGGATGCTGTCCGACGCGCGCCGCGAATGCACCCTGACCGGCGCCGACGGCGTGCTGGAAGTCACGCGCCGCTTCACCGAGCGGTTGCTTGCGGCCGAACCCTTCCGCCGGTTCCTGACCGCCGAGCCCGAGGTCGCCGCCCGCGTCCTGATGACCGGGGCCGGCCGGGTCACCGAGCGGGTGGTCGCGGCCCAGCACGAGATCTTCCGCGAGGCCGGTCTGCCCGAGGCCACCGACGACCTGGCCTACCTGTACGTCCGGATCATCGAATCGGCCCTGTACGGCGAGCTGGTCGACGGCCGCAACGCCGATCTGGCCCTGGCCGAGCGGGTCCTGAAAGAGATCTTGAGACAGCTGTCGCACGATCCTCGGTGACCATGGTGTTACCGATCGACCAACGCTTATGGTTCGGCGTGCCCAAGCCCCGAGCCCTGTGGCTGCTGGCCGTGCCGACGGCCGCGCCCCTGATGACCCCCTTCGTGAACAGGCTCGAGCCCGCGTTCCTGGGCGTGCCGTTCTTCTACTGGTACCAGTTCGCCTGCGCCTTCCTGGCCATCGGCGTGCTCACCACGGTCTATCTGATGACGGCGGAGAAGAAATGACCGACGTCTCCGTCTTCGTCGTCCTGATGGTCGCGGTGCTGTCGCTCGGTTTCGTCATGGCCCACCGCCGCCAGGCCCGCCACCGCGAGACCCTCGAGGAGTGGGGTGTCGCCGGCCGCGCCTTCGGCAACTGGACGACGTGGTTCCTGCTCGGCGGCAGCATGTACAGCGCGTACACCTTCATCGCGGTGCCCGCGCTGACGTACGGCGTCGGGGCCATCGGTTTCTTCGCGGTCCCGTTCGCCATCGTCACCGCCCCGCTGACGTTCGTGCTCACCACGAAGATCTGGTCGGTGGCCCAGCGGCACGGTTTCCTGACCCACGGCGAGTTCGCCGGGGCCCGCTTCGGATCGCGCCCGCTGAGCGCCCTGATCGCCGTCACCGGCATCGTGGCCACGATGCCGTACATCGCCGTCCAGCTCATCTCGTTGCAGGCCATCCTCCGCACGGTCGGCCTCGGCGGCGAGCTGCCCCTGCTGGCCGCGGTCGGCGTGGTCTCGATCTGCACGTTCCGCTCCGGCCTGCGCGCGCCGGCCCTGCTCTCCATCGTCAAGGACATCCTGCTGGCCTGGATGCTGCTGACGGCGGTGCTGATGGTCGCCATGTTCGGCGGCTGGGACACCACGTTCCACCAGGCCGGCCAGCGCTTACCCGCGGGCCTGCTGCTGCCCGACAACGGCCAGCTCGGCTTCCTCACCCTGGTCATCGGCTCGGCGCTGGCCATCTTCGCCTATCCACACGCCCTGACCGGCATGCTGGCCGCGAAGGACCGGGCGACGGTGCGCCGCAACGCCGCCGCGCTGCCGATCTACTGCGTGGCCCTGGCCCTGATGGCCCTGCTCGGGTTCTTCGCCCTGGCCCGGGGCGTGACACCGCTGGACGGCGACCTCAACACGGTCATCCCCCGCATGATCCACGAGTACTTCCCACCGTGGTCGGCCGGCGTGGCGTACGCGGCGCTGAGCATCGCCGCGCTGATCCCCGCGGCGGTCATGTCGATCGCGGCCGCGAACTGCTTCACCCGCAGCATCTACCGGCCCTATCTGCGCCCGCAGTCGTCCCCCGCCGAGGAGGCGCGGGTCAGCCGCTGGACGTCGCTGGCGGTCAAATTCGGGGCGGTCGCCTTCATTCTGCTGCTCGACCCGGCGTATTCGGTCGAGCTCCAGCTGATCGGCGGCGTCATCATCCTGCAGACGGTGCCGGCCGCGGTGCTGGGCCTGCTGACGAACTGGTTCCATCGCAAGGCCCTGATCCTGGGCCTGCTGACGGGCCTGGCGGTCGGCGTGGTGATGCTCTACAACATCTCCCGCGTGGACGCGACGGGCCGCGTGGTCGAGGCCCACTTCGGCGGTTCGAGCTGGTCCCTGGGCGACGGCCGCACGGTCTACGTAGGACTGGTCGCCCTGGCGGTAAACCTGCTGGTCACGGTCGCCTTCACGGCGTTGCTGCGCATGGCCGGCGTTCCGGCGGGCCCGGACGCGACGATCCCGGAGGACTACGACAGCGACACCGACGACCCACGCCAGCGACGCCTGGACGCCCTGCTCGACGGTTTGCCGCGCACCGAGAAAACCTCCATTTAGAAGTACGAATCCACGGGCGGCTCCGAGGAGCTCCCCCACGCGCCGTCGTCCCTCACGCTCCCGTCGTGCGTTCCGGCCGGTGCGTGCCCTCACCCTAAACTCGGACATACCGCCACATATAATGTCCGTATGCGGAGATCTCTGATGCTGGCCGTGACCGCCCCTCTCCTGGCCACGGCCACACCGGCCGTAGCTGTTCCGGCGACGGCGGCCGCACCCTCCCCGTGCCCCGCGGCCGTCAGCGCTCCCACCGCCACGCCGGACCGCCTCATTTCGACCGGGGCGGGCCTGCACAAGCAGACCGTCTCCGTCGACGTGCCGCCCGGCTGGCGGATGAGCCTGGACAACCGCGACCCCTCGTACGTGGAAACGGTCCTGGTGGCCGACGGCTTCTACACCCAGGACTCGCCGCGGACGGTCACCTACACCCCGAAGCTCCGCTTCATCGGCACGGCCGACCCGGTGACGATCCGCCTGACCGCCCCCGACGGCCGATCCCGCACGCTGGCCTATGCGGCGACGGTCACCTGCCCGGCGCCGCCGGCCGCACCGGCTCACACGACGACCGGATCGAGCCGCGCCTTCCAGTCGGTGACCTTCGCGATCCCGCCGGGCGGCACGATCGGCCTGGCCGACGGCCAGCCGCTCGACCTCCCGCAGGGCAAGCTGGGCCTGGCCATGATCTCCTCGATCGCCGCCATCCCGGGCCAGCCCCACGACGACACCCTCATCGGCGCCGCCGGAACGCTGGTCTTCACCCCGTCCCGGGGCGCCTCGGGGCCGATCCCACCGGTCCGCTACACCGTGACCGACTCCTACGGACAGACCACCGAAGGCCTCTACCAGCCGTCGATTCGGGGATACGCCAAGCCTTAAGCGCGCACTGCCTCGACCAGAGCGTCGACCGCACTCTCATATTCGTGCTGCGGCGGCGTGGCGTAGCCGATGACCACACCGAGCGGGGCGTCGCCCGGCCGGTGATAGAAGGCGCTGAGGCCGTCCACGGCGACGCCGTGCGCGCTCAGCCGGCCCAGCAGTCGAGCTTCCCCGCCGGCCCGCGGGGCTTTCTCGCCGGCCCGCGGGGCTTTCTCGCCGGCCTGCGGGGCTTTCTCGCCGGACGGGGCGGGCAGGTGCAGGACCGCGTGCAGACCGGCCGCGATTCCCGACAGACGGGCCCCCGGAAGCCGTGCGGCGACCGCCCGGCCGAGAAGGTCGCGCCGGTGGCGGTACCTCGTACGGCATCGCCGCAGATGCCGGTCTAGTTCGCCCCGGCGGATCATGCGGGCGAGCACCAACTGGTCGATCACGTTGACGTGCGCCTCGTCGCGGCGCAGCGCCTCACGAAGGGCCGGTACCACCCGTGTCGGCGCGGCGAGCCAGGCGATACGCAGGGCGGGGGCGACCGACTTACTGACCGTTCCGCAGTAGATGACGTCGTCCGGAGCGAGCCCCTGAAGGGCGCCGACCGGCTGCCGGTCGTAGCGGAACTCGCCTTCGTAGTCGTCCTCGACGACGAGCGCCCCCGTCCGGCGCGCCCAGGCCAGCAGCTGGATGCGCCGCCGCGGGCTCAGCGTGACACCGAGGGGGAACTGGTGGGCCGGCGTGACCACGGCCGCCACCTCGTCGTCGAGAGATCCGACGAGCAGACCGTCCCCGTCCACGGCGATCCGGTTGACCCGCAGCCCCGATTCCGCGGCCATCGCCGGATAGTCGGGCAGCGCCGGATCCTCGAAGGCGACCGAGGCTCCCTGCCGCCGTAGGGCCCGGCAGATCACCCGCAGCGCGTGGGTGAAGCCGGCGCACACGATGATGTGCTCCGGCGTGGTGATCACACCACGGGACCGGCCGAGATAATCGGCCAGCGCCTGCCGAAGCTCACCGTGACCCGTCGGATCGCCGTAGCCGAAGACCGAGTGCGGCGCCGATTGGAGCACCTGCCTGGTGGCGGCGAGCCATTCCCGCCGAGGAAACGTCGCCAGATCAGGCAGCCCCGGCCGAAGGTCGAACCCGTCGACCGGCGGCCGGAACGACGGGGCCGGGGACAGCGCCGGACCGGGAGCGGCTCCGGCCCGGGGCGCCACGCGCACGCCCGACCTCGGCTCGCTGGTCAGGAAGCCCTCGGCCGCGAGTTGCTCGTACACCTGGGTGACCGTCCCCCGGGAGACGCCCAGCTCAAGGGCGAGGACCCGCGAGGAGGGCAGCCGGTTGCCCGGCGACAGTTGACCGCGCCGCACCGCATCACGCAGAGCACGCTCGAGCCCGCTGCGCAGTCCGTGCTCCCGATCGACACGCAGATGAAGATCCAGACCGATTCTGGCCCACTGATCCGACATGCGACTGGACTATATCGATGAGCCAGATGATTCCTAGTTTGGACGTCATGAAGCACCTGGCAGCCGCGCTCGGCCTCACCACGCACCTCGTCGGACCATCCCGGCCGATGTCACAGCGCACCTCGCCCGGACGATCGAGATCGCTCATACGCCGGCTTCTCTTCCCCAGCGCGCGAAACGGGCGCGGGCCTGGCGTTCGCCGCGGGCGAGGAGCAGGCGGCGGCCGCCCGGAAGACGGCCCAGGGCCTGGCTCATGACCAGGTTGGCGGCCACCCTCCACAGGCCGTACCAGGGCGGACGGTAAGGCAGCGCCAGATCGCGCATGGCTCGGCGGCCCAGGAGCCAGGAGCTGAGCGAAAGCGCTCGTTCGCGCTCGAAGCGACGGCGCCGATGACCGTTCACTTCCTGGTCGGTCATGGCGATCAAGGCCCGGGCAAGCGCCCGGCTGTTGCCGTCGGGCGGCGGATCGTAGGACAGGAAGTGGTAGAGCAGGCGGCGGCCGCGCTTCTCGGTGTGCGGGAGCCATTGTTCGTCCACGCCCATCAGCCAGCCTATGTATGACCAGACGTGCATGACGGCGTGCGCGTCTCCGCGCGAAACGCGAACTCCGAGCAGCCGCAGGTGCAGCAGGAAACTCGTGCTGAAGACGCCGAGGGTGCTGGCCTGGTCGTACTGGTTGATGGGTGTTCCGCGCAGCGCGGTGTCCCAGGTGGGGTCGTCGGCCAGGCGGGCGTTGACGACGGCGTGCATGACGCGAACGTGCAGGGTCGAGCGGAAACCGTCACTGCCGGGATCGAGGCCGCCGGGGGCGGTGACGGCGCGCCACCAGACCGACGTCTCCTGGACGCGGCGCAGGGTTTCACCGCCGGCCAGGCGGCCCGTGCGGACCAGGGGTTCCAGCGCGGCGGCGGTGCGGTAACCGCCCAGCAGTGAGCCGTAGGCCAGCACGAGGCCGGCGTCCATGCCGAACGAACGGCAGGCTTGCGCGCCCCGCTCCAGCAGGCGGTCGTCGACCCAGGCCGGCCGCTCCAGCACGGCTTCGAAGAACGCGCGCACGGCCGGCGGCGCGGCAGCGTGCGGGCCCCCGGCGGAAGCGCCCGCCGCGGAAAGGCCGGCTGCGATGGCGCTGTGCAGGTCGCGGGTGGGGATGGCCCGGACCAGGGCGGCTGCCAGCTCGTCCTGCTGGGACAAGGCCGCGATGAGGGCCTCGATCTCGGTGCCGGTCGGCTGCGCGTCTCGGCCCGCGACACGCCGTAGAGGAGCCGCGGCGCGTTCGCTCCATGCGCGGTCTTGGCCGAAACGCGCAGGAATCGTCATTCGAAGAGCTTGCGGATCTGTTCGTTGAAGGTCAGCACGGACAGGAAGCCGAACAGCAGGAAGGACCACACGAGCGCGGCTACGCGGCCGGCGCCGGGGCGGATCTCGGGCGGCAGCAGGCGGCGGTTGATCAGGAGCAGCAGGGCCGAGTAAATGAACATCATCAGGCCGCCGACAACGGCCGAGATGACCAGCAGGACCAGCGGCTGCGTCACGCCGGACAGCAGCACCACGATGCCGATGAGGACCAGGCCCCAGACGAGAACGAAGTAGATCTTGCTCTCGTTGAGGGACTTCAGGTACGAGGTCTTGAGCACGTCGGCGGCCAGGCGGCTGGTGTAGTCGACGATGCCGAGCGCGGCGGCGAAGAGGGAGAAGGCGCCGATGATCCAGAAGAAGGTGCCGAACCAGCCGCCGACCGCGTCGTTGAGGGCCTCGCCCTCGGCCTTGAGGAACGAGATGTTGTTCGTCAGGCCCTCGTCGCCGAAGACCGTGGCGTAGGCCAGCATCGAGGTGAAGAAGATGGTGAGGAACGTGATGAGCACGAACGTCGTCAGCTGTTCGATGTTCGCGAACCGCCACCAGCGGCGCCAGCGGCTCATGTTCTCGTCGGTGGTCTCGAACATGAAACCGGTCGACGGCGCCGCCTCGAGCTGACCGGTGACCGGGCTGACGATGCGGGGGACGTACGCCCCCATCCCGAAGCCCTTGTCCCGGATCCAGTTGCTCTGGCACAGGTTCTGGCCGCCGCCGGCGCCCGCGAAGGCGAGAGCGCCCATCAGAAGCGCGAAGCCGAGCTCCTCGTACGGAATCCCGGCCTTGGTGATGATCTGCGGGGCGTCGGCCCAGGCCGAGGCGCCGATCGCGGCGATCGACCCGACCACGAACAGCAGCAGGACGGCGGCCACCTTCACCATCTGGATCTTCTCGAGCGCCTGGTAGACGACGGGCGCGAGGGTGAGGATGACGCCGATCAGCAGCAGGAAGCCGATGGCGATCGGGGTGACGCTGCCGCCGACCAGGTAGGTGGTCAGCGTGGCCGAGCTCGTGGCCCAGCCGGGCCAGATGTTGGCGAAGTAGGCCAGGATCGCGAAGAACAGGCCCCAGTGCCGCCAGTAGCGGCTGAAGCCGGTCAGCGCGGTCTCCCCGGTGGCCAGCGTGTACCGCTCGATCTCCATGTTCAGGAAGTACTGCGTGGCCAGGCCCACGAACGCGGCCCAGACGAAGACCAGGCCGACCTGCGAGGCGATGTACGGGAACAGGATGAACTCGCCGCTGGCCAGCCCGACCCCGGCGGCGATGATGCCCGGGCCGATGACGCGCCGGAAGTTGGCCGGGGGCTCCGGTAGCTCGCGGATCTCGTGGGCGGGGAGGTGCTTGGTCGAAGACACCATGGACATCAATCTATTCCTACTCGTAGATCAGGTCCATGCTGTCCGTGCGTCCCGACCAGGAAAGAGTCAGACGCCAGCACCCCGCCCGGGGCAGATCGACCAGGGACGGCCCGGGCCCACCCGCCACCTTCTGCTCCGCGCGCACGTCCGTGCCGTCCAGCGCCGCCGAGATGACCAGATCGCCACCCGGCTCGGTGGCTCGCCGCGGCACCCAGAGGATCTTGTTGGCGCGGCCCTCGGCGGGCGGGCTCTTCAACGGCGCCCCGAACACGACGGCAAGGATCTCCCCGTGCTCCCCGTAGACATGCGGCATCCCGCTGCCGTCCCAACTGAACCCGGTCCGCGCCCACGACGGCAGGGCGTCCGTCCGAACAGCGGAACCACACTCACGCGCCGGCGCCGGCCCGGGACCCGAGCAACCCGCCAGCAGAAGCAGCAATACTGCGAACGCCTTCATATTTCGACGACACCACCGAGCCCACGGAGGTTCCCGGCCTGACATGCTCTTCAGGCATGACGTCCGTGCGCCGTCCCGAGCTCGATGCCGTCCGGCTTCTCGTGGTGCTCGGGCTGGTGTTCTTCCACGCCTCGCTGGTGTTCGACACACGTGACGACTTCTATGTGAAGAACGCCCGGACCACCGAGGCGGTCACCTGGGTCGCCGGGCTGGGCGTCGTGTGGGCCATGCCGGCGTTGTTCCTCATCGCGGGGCTGGGGTCGTGGCATTCGCTGGAGCGGCGCGGAACCGGTGGGTTCGTGCGGGAGCGGCTGCTGCGGCTCGGGGTGCCGCTGGTCTTCGCGTCGCTGACCATCGTCCCGATTCCACAGTGGATCCGGTACGGCGCCTCCGAGCCGTACCCGGAGTTCCTGCGGAGCTATTTCGACGTTCACCTGGAGCTGCCGGACTTCCCGTTCGTCATCGAGGGCGAATACTTCGAGACGGGTCATCTGTGGTTCGTCGTTCTGCTGCTGACCTTCTCCCTGATCCTCGCCCTCGTGGCCGGCCGCCTGCCGCTGATCGGCGGGCCGATGCGGCATCGCGGGGTGGTGTTCCTCCCGGCTCTTCCGGTGGCCCTGATCGGGGCGCTGCTGGGCATGGAGGAGGCTTTCGCCGGGTGGAGCCGCTGGGCTTATCTGCTTTTCTTCCTGTACGGGTTCCTGCTCGCGGCCGACGATCGTTTCCGCGCCGCCATGCGGCGTGACGCCCGGTGGGCCGCGGTGATCGGGTTCCTGCTGTTCGGGGCCTCGGGCGCGGCGCTCAGCACGGCCGGCGATGATCCGTTCACTTCCATGACCCCGCAGGCGATCGTGGCCCGGGTGCTGTTCGGGCTGGCCGGGTGGTTCTGGCTCGTCGCCATCCTCGGGCTGCTCGACCGCGGGTCGCCGCCGCCCACCAGCCCGGTCGTCGGATATCTCGCGGTGGCCGCGCTGCCGCTCTACATCCTGCACCAGCCGATCCTGGTGGTCGTGGCGTACTTCGTGGTGCGGTGGGATCTGCCGGTGATCGGCAAGTACCTTGCCATCGTCGCGATCACGTTCGTGGTCATGTTCGCTGTCTACGATGTGCTGGTGCGGCGTACGAAGGTGACGCGGTTCCTGTTCGGGATGCGGCCGTGAGCATCGTCCTGACCGGAGCCACGACGGGGATCGGCCGGGCCACCGCCCGCCTGCTGGCCGGCTCGGGCGACCATCTCATCCTGCACGGACTCGAGCCGACGATCTCCGACTTCTCGCCCGACGACCGGATAACCTACTTCCCGGCCGACTTCGGCGATCTGAACGAGGTCGAGCGGCTCGCGGCGCGGATCCGGGCCGCGACCGACAAGATCGACGTGTTGATCAACAACGCCGCCCGGCCGGGGCCACCGAGCCGTACGGTCAATTCCGCCGGTCTTGAAGTCACCTTCCAGACCAACTATCTGGCGCCCGTTCTGCTCACGACGCGGCTGCTCGACCTGACCCGCCGGGTGGTGAACGTCGCCTCGGCCACGCATCTGTCGGCGACGTTCGGCGACGCCGGGCGCCGTCCCTATTCGGCGGCGGGCGCCTACGCGTACTCCAAACTGGCCCTTGTCGCCTATTCCTGCTGGCTTTCGCGGCGCCGGACCGAGGTCGTCAGCATGCACCCGGGCATCATCGCGACGCCGCTGCTGCACGCCATGTTCCCGATCGGCGGTGACCGGCCCGAACACGCCGCCGCGAACGTCCGCTACGTGGCCTCTCAGCAGCGCGACAACGGCACCTATTACGACGAGCGGAAGCCGGCCCGGCCCAATCCGGAGGCACTCGACCGGGACGCGCAGGACGAGCTGATCGAGCTCACCGAGCGCGACCTCGACCTCGAACTGTGGTGAGCAGCGCGCCGATCGCCTGATCGCCCAGCCAGGCCGTGGCCTCGTCCCATTCCCAGCCCAGATCGCGCGCGGTCGCCCAGGCGCCCTGGCCCAGATAGAACCAGAGGATGTCGCCGGCCCGGCGGGCGGGAAGCTTCACCGCGCCAACCGCGACCAGCCGCTCGGCGATGCGGTCGAGGCGTTCGCGGTAGCGCCGCGTGGCGACCTCGGCCGCTTCGGCGATGACCGGTTCGGCCGTACGGTTGTCGAACAGCACCCGGATCATCGTGGCCTGACTGCGGATCACCGCTCCGGTGCCCTCGGCGGCGCGCCGCAGAATCCGTACGCCGTCGGTCATCCGCTCGATCTCGGCCAGCGCCTCACCGATCTCCTCGTCGGCCAGCCCGGTCTCGACCATGGCCTCGACCAGGGCCGGTTTGCCGCCCACGCTGGTGTAGACCGTGTTCAGCGCGACCCCGGCCCGCTGGGCCACGGCGGCGACGCTCGTCCTGGCGTACCCCTGCTCGGCGAACAACTCGGCGGCCGCGCCCACGACGGCGGCCCTGGTCTCCTGGGCCGCGCGGACCCGAACTTCGGAGTTGTATGTGCGCCTCGCCATACATTCAATCTAACAGGCGTAAATTCATAGTACGAGCGTTACTGTCAATTGCATGTTGATCGACCCCATGGCTCCGGCCGACAAACCCGAGACCGCTCAGATGGTGGTCATCCACCGGGCGCTGCGCCGGGAACTGGCGCTCCTGCCCGACCTGATCGCCGCCGTCCGGCCCGGCGACACCGCCCGCGCCACGCTGCTGGGCCGTCATCTCGCGCTGGTGCTGCACATGCTGCACGACCACCACGAGGCCGAGGACGAGTTGCTCTGGCCGATCCTGGAGCACCGCGCGCCCCTCGCCGACGACCTCGTGACCACGATGATCACCCAGCATCAGGTCGTCGAGTCGACCATCGAGACGATCACCCGCGACCTTCCGAAGTGGACGGCACGGGCGGACGATCCCGCTCCGCTGGCCGCCACGCTGCGCCGGTTGCGCGAGGCGCTGGACGAGCACCTCGACGCCGAGGAGCGGTCCGTGCTGCCCCTGATCCACGAACACCTGACCGTCGCCGAATGGAAGGCACCGCAGGCGTACGCCATGGCGAATGGCCCGAAAGCCCTGACCGACAAGCTTTTGCAAGCCGGTCTGGTCCTCGAGGAGGCGAACCCGCGCGAGACGGCGTGGTTCCTGGCCGAGATGCCCCCGCCGGCCCGGCTCCTGTGGCGGGCGCTGGGGCGCAGGCTGTACGCGAGGCGGGTCGCCGCCGTCCGCCGCGCGTGATGGGATGAGGTCCATGACCTTCCCCATGCTGATGCACACGGCGCTGGACGCCACGGACGTCCGAGGGCTGGCCGAGTTCTACCGTGAGCTGCTGGGCGTGCGCTACCGCCCCGGCGACGAGACCCCGCAGGAGGGCGAGGACTGGCTCGTGCTGGTCGACGCGCACGGCAAGCGGGTGCTGGCGTTCCAGTGGGTGCCCCAGCTGGCCCGTCCCGACTGGCCGGCCCACGATGTCCCGAAGCAGATGCACCTCGATTTCCACGTCCCGACCCGGGAAGGCCTGGAGGAGCACCGGCGCCGGGCCGAGGAGCTGGGCGCCACCGTGCTCCTCGACCGCACCGGCGACGACGAGGAGCCGCTGTACGTCCTGGCCGACCCGGCCGGCCACCCGTTCTGCCTCCTCGTCGGAAATCCTTAACGGGTCAGCCAGATCCTCCACAGCGCCGCCGGATCGGTCAGGGGGCCGCCGTGCACGATGATTCCCAGCCGGAATTCAGCCTTGTGCCCCCTCGAGCACGTGAGCGGCATCTCGTCGAGCTGCTCGGCGAACTTGTCGCGGGCGGCGCCGCGGGAGCGCTGGCCGAGCTGCGCGAGGGCGGTCACACGTTCCGGGCCTCGAGCGGCGTGGCCGAGCTCGGCACCGCGCGGCCGGTCGACCCGCGCGGGTTCTTCCGGATCGGCAGCGTCACCAAAGTGTTCACGGCGGCGGTCGTCCTGCAACTGGCAGGTGAGGGACGGTTCGCACTCGACGAACCGGTGGACGGGTACGCGCCGATCACTGTTCGGCGGCTGCTCAACCACACGAGCGGCTTGCACAACTACACGGAAGACCTGACCACCGAGGGCATTCTGCGCGACCGGTTCCGGAAGTGAACGGTTGTTCGCACCAGGCGCGTCGCGTGCGTACAACAACACGGGCTATGTCCTGCTCGGCATGCTCATCGAGGGTGCGACCGGTCATCCGTACGGGAAAGAGATCGAAGGCCGGATCCTGCGGCCGCTGGGACTGCGCGAGACGCTGGTGCGCGACGACAGCGCGGTGATGCCGTCGCCGCATGCGCGCGCCTACCTGACCGTGCACGGGGAGCCGGTCGACATCACGGACTACAACCCGTCCACGGCCGGGCCGGCCGGCGGTCTCATCTCCACCGCCGCGGACGTGAACACCTTCTTCCGGGCGCTGCTGACCGGCAAGCTGCTCGGCCCGCGAGAACGCCGGGAAATGCTGACGACGCTGCCGACCGGCACGCCCGGGGTCGAGGGAGGGCTCGGCATCACGCGCTACACCCTTCCCAGCGGCGAGACGGTGTGGGGAAAGGACGGCGGCTTCTTCGGATATCGGACGTGGTCGTTCCACCGCCCGGACTGCGAATGGCAGTTGACCGTCTCGGCCACGGCCGGGCGCGGCGGCGTGCCCACCACCGCCGAGGTGGTCGGACTGCTGCCGGCTTTCTGAGCCTCGCCGGCGCCAGGGTTCCGCGCCCAGGCGCCGCGCTGGCCCCTTGTCTTCAGACGGCCGCGGGCTCGCTGAGCTTCAGACGGCCGCGGGCTCGCTGCCTTTAGACGGCCGCGGGCTCCCTGAGCTTCAGACGGCCGCGGGACCCTGAGCTTCAGACGGCCGCGGGCTCCCTGAGCTTCAGACGGCCGCGGGACCCTGAGCTTCAGACGGCCGCGGGCTCCCTGAGCAGAGCGGCGAGGTCGGCCCTGGCCCGGCCGGTCCACGGGGACGGGCGCTTCGTCGCGGGGTCGAACTTGATGGAGACGCGGTGGCCGTGCGCGTACTGCACGGAGCCGTCCCCGGAGAGGAGCCGGAAGCCGAGGACCATGCTCGTGGTGCCGGCCTTCTCGGCCCAGATGTGCATGAGCAGCGTGCCGAAGTCGGTGACCGGATGGTCGAACGAGATGGACACCTCGCGCAGCAGCTGGTAGCCGTCCTCGTCGAGCTGATGCCCAGCCAGGCGGTAGCCCCGCGATATCCAGTGCGCAGTCACGGCCCGGTCGAGCAACGCGACGAAGCGCGGGTGGTACAGCGTGCCGAGGAAGTCGAGGTCATCCCAATAGACCTCGACCGGGACAAGGACGCCGTACGGAACGGTGAAATCGTCGGTCATATCCCGTACGACGTGCCGACCCGCCGGGGTCTCACCGATGTGACCCACTCCGCACCAGTTTCTCCACCGTCTCGGCGAAGCTCTCAGGCTCCTCGATGTGCCCGAAATGCCCGCTGGAGTCGTGCTCGACGTAGGTGCTGCCCGGTATCCCCTCGGCGAGCGCGCGTGACCACGACGGCTCACAGATCCAGTCGTACTTTCCACAGATCGCCAACGTAGGTGTCGTTATCTGTCCAAGTCGCTCACGAACGTCAAACACCTCGCCGTCCTGCGACACGTGCCAGCAGCGGACGGCGGCACGCAGCGCCTCATACTCGGCCTCCCGCGCCCAGTAGTCGGCGAAGTACAGCGGCAGGATCGCCTTGAGGTTCGCGGTCGCCCCGGCGTCGGTGCCGGGCCAGGCGGCCTCCAGATCGCGCAGGACGGGAGCCAGCCGCGGCAGACGAGCAGCTTGCCGCCGGGCGTTGCGGGCAGCGACCGCGTCCAGGTCAGGCCCGTTGCAGGGCGCCGTCGCGTACAACACCATTCCGGCCAGCCGGCCCGGATGGGTCAGCGCGTACTCCTGCGCCACCAGCCCACCGTGCGAGTGCCCGAGGAGATAGCCGGCGCCGACGTGCTCCACCACGGCATGCACGAATGGAACATAAGCCTCAACGGTGTAGCCCCGCGGGTGGGCGGGCAGCCGGCCGGACTCCCCCGTGCCGACGGGTTCCAGGTAGACCGCGGTCACGAACTCCTCGACCAGCGGCATCCGCAGATAGGACCAGTCGACGCCGGGCCCGCCCGAGTGCATCACGCAGACCGGCCCGCGACCGGCCACATGGAAACGCTGGGCGATGCCGCCCACGGTGATCTCGTACGTGGTGAGTGCTCGCGTCACCCCTTCCTCGACGCACGACACAGCGAATGGTTCACGTCAACGCCCACCGCTCCTGCACGAACGCGGGCCTCGGCTCCCATCCGGGGCCGCGCCGGAGCGAGTCGATCTCGATGTACGGCAACGGCACGACGACAATCTGGAACGATCGCACGGCGAACACCGAGCGCACCGCTTAATCTGACCGATAGACATCGACGTCTATCGAAGGGTTAGGCCAGGATGCGGAAGAAGTTAGCCACCGTTCTCAGTGCCGTGCTTCTGGGCGGGGCGCTCTGGGTCACACCGGGCGCCGCGCACGCGACCGGAAGTGACCTGTCGGCCCGGCCAAGCCCCGCGGAGGTGCAGCGGGCGCTGACGAAGATCGCACGGGCCAGCGACGGGCGGGTGCGGCTCGGGGTGATCGGGCGCAGCAACGAGGGGCGGGCGCTGCGGCTGGCCAGTGTCGGGCACGGGCCCGAGCGGCTGCTCTTCGTGACGCAGCAGCACGGTGACGAGCCGCTGGGCACGCCGGCCGCGATCCGGGCGCTGTGGACGCTGGGCGTGCCGGACACACCGTGGCAGCGGGCGCTGCTGAAGCGGGTCACGCTCGACATCGTCGTGCAGGCGAATCCGGACGGTGCGGTGCGCGACCAGCGGTACAACCATGACCCGAGCGCGTCGGGCGACTACTCGGCGCCCGGTGTCGGCTATGACATCAACCGGTTTCACAACCCGCTGACGCCGATCGAGGAGAACCCGGTGCCGGAGTCGCGGGCCGTTCTGCGGCTGTGGCAGGCGACCCACCCGAAGGTCGTCATCGACTACCACATGCAGGGTCGCTATCTCCAGCCCGACGGGCGTGAGACGACCGCCTCCATGCTGTGGCCGACGAGCCCGCTCGCCGGCGATGTGACGAAGTCGCGGCAGGTCGCGGTCCGTAACTACGACGCGATGACGAAGCTGGCCGGGGCCAATGTCACCCGCTATCCCGGCGGCGACTACGAGGGCATCGCGCGCAACGCGTACGGCATCCTGGGCAGCGCGTCAGTGCTCGTGGAGCTCTCCAACCTGCCCGACGACCAGGTGGAGTTCCAGATCCGCAGCGCCTACACGTCGATGCTCGCCACCGTCCAGGGCGCGGCCGACGGCTCCCTGTGGCGCGCCGACCCCGCCCGCGCCGACACGATTCCGGAACGCGGACCCGCCCTGCCCGGCGTGACCGCCCGTTCGTTCGACGCCGCGGCCTGAGGATCGGATGAGCGCTGCGAGTTGATCACGGGCGGCGCAGAATGGTGACATGCGGATTGATCTTTCGGGGAAGACGGCGCTGGTCACCGGGTCCACGCAGGGCATCGGGCTGGCGATCGCGGCGGGACTGGCGGCCGCGGGAGCCCGCGTCGGCGTCAACGGACGGTCGGCGGAGTCGGTGGCGCGGGCCATCGGGGAGCTCGGTGACGGCGACTTCGTCGCGGCGCCGGCCGATGTGGCCACCGAAGAAGGGGCCACGACGGTGGCCGAGGCCCTGCCCGAGGTCGACATCCTGGTCAACAACCTCGGGATCTTCGGGGCGCGGCCGGCCCTGGAGATCAGCGACGACGACTGGCGGCGCTACTTCGAGGTCAACGTCCTGGCGGCCGTACGCCTGACCCGGACCTATCTGCCCGGAATGCGGGACCGCGGGTGGGGGCGCGTGCAGTACATCGCCAGCGACTCCGCGGTCGTCACACCGGCCGAGATGATCCACTACGGCATGTCGAAGACGGCGCTGCTCGCGGTGTCGCGCGGCTTCGCCAAGGAGGCCGCCGGCTCCGGCGTCACCGTGAACAGCGTCATCGCCGGGCCTACGCACACCGGCGGCGTCGAGGATTTCGTACGGCAAATGGTCGGCGACGATCTGCCCTGGGACGAGGCCCAGCACAAGTTCATGCTGGAGCACCGGCCGCAATCGTTGCTGCAGCGCCTGATCGAGCCGGAGGAGATCGCCAACATGGTGGTCTACCTGTCGTCGCCGTTCGCCTCGGCCACCACCGGCGGCGCGCTGCGCGTCGACGGCGGCTACGTCGACGCGATCCTGCCCTAGGGCGAGCCGTCGGCCAGGCGGTTGAGCCATTCGAGCAGCAGGGTCCTCTCCCCCACGCTCAGCGGCGCCGCCTGGCCGCCCAGAGCCGCCCGCAGCGCCATCGCGCTGGCCGCCGTGCCGCTCGGCGCCCCCGCGGCGGATTCGGTCGAGATGGTCGCGATGACCATCTCGCGCGCGACCTCGGCCGCCGCGAGGTCGCGCCGGTCGGACGGCTCGCTGATCAGTGTGAGGATCGTCCCCACACCGGCGCCGTGCATGACCTCGGCCGCCCGCTCGACGCTCATCCGGAGCCGCCCGGCCGCGGCCACCCGCGTGATCATCTGCCGCAGGCCCTCGGCCGCCCGCTGCCCGGCCGGCGGCAGATATCCGAACCGCACCCGGCCGTAGACCAGCGTGTAGTACGCGGGATGGGCCAGGCCGAACTCGACGTGCAGGTCCCAGGCGTCGCGGAGCGCCGCGACCGGATCCTCCTGGGTGAGCAGTGTGGCTTTCTGCTCCAGGTAGCGCGTGAAGCCGTACTCACCAACCGCCTCCAAAAGCCTCTCTTTGTCGCCGAAGACCCGGAAGATCGTCGGCGGCGGCACGCCCGCGCCGGACGCGACGGCCCGGGTGGAAACCGCCTCCAGCCCCTCGGCCTCCAGCAACCCAGCCGCCGCCAGGACGATGCGTTCCCGCAGGTCAGTGCCTGTTTGCGCAACCATGGATCAACGGTATCACGGTAGGCGGACCATTGGTTGGATCAGTGATAGCTTGGATCTGGACCAGTGATCCACACGCGGAGGAGCGGGGAACATGAACGAGTACGACGTGATCCTGATCGGCGGTGGTTCGGCCGGCTGCGTGCTCGCGAGCCGCCTGACCGAGAACCCGGACATGCGCGTCCTGCTGCTGGAGGCCGGCACCGGCACCGCGGGGCTTCCCGAGGCGGTGCCGGTGCCGCAGGCCTGGCCCGCGCTCGGTTTCACCCCGGCCAACTGGGGCGAGACCACCACCTCGGGCGTGATGCTGCCGCGCGGCCGCGGCATCGGGGGCTCCTCGGCCATCAACGCCATGGTGTTCGCGCGCGGCAACCGCACCGGTTACGACCGCTGGAACGCCTTCGGGGCGAAAGGCTGGACGTTCGACGACCTCCTGCCGTACTTCCAGCGCAGCGAGACGGCCGTTAGCGCCGCGCCCGGCCGGGGATCCGCGGGCCCGCTGACCGTCGGGCCGATGGATCCGCCGAACGAGGCGCTGCTCGCCTGCCTCGACGGCGCCGTGGAGACCGGGCAGCGCCGCGCCCGCGACATCAGCGGTGGCCTCGAGGAGGGTTTCGCGCCGGTCGACCTGAACATCGTCGGCGGCCGCCGGCAGAGCGCCGCCGACGCGTACCTCACCCCGGTCCTCGACCGGCCGAACCTGACCGTCGTCACCGGCGCGACCGCCCACCGGCTGCTCTTCGAGGGAAAGCGCTGCGTCGGCGTCGAGTACGGAGTCGGCGGCACTGTCCACAAAGCTCACGCCGCGCACGAGGTCGTCCTCACCGCCGGAACCATGGGCTCGGCGCAACTGTTGCTGTGCTCGGGAATCGGCCCGGCGGCGGGACTGCGCGCGGCCGGCGTCGAGGTCTTCCACGAGCTGCCCGGCGTGGGAGGAAATCTGCACGACCACCCGATGGTCCTGCTGGTGCACCGCACGAGCCGCCCGGTCCCGCCGTCACGCGGCCCGCACGGCGAGATCCAGGGCCTCATCCGCAGCGCGGCCGGGCTTGACGGACCGGACCTGCAGATCCTGTTCATCGACGTCCCGTTCCCCAACCCGGTTCTCCCGCTGGAGAACGGCTTCACCATCGGCGTGGCCCCGATGACCCCGTTCAGCCGCGGCACGCTGAGCATCACCTCGGGCGACCCGTACGCCCATCCCGTGCTCGACCCGGCCTACTTCACCGACGAACACGACATGACGGCGGCGCTGGCCGGCATCGCCACCGCCCGGGAGATCGGCCGCTCCGCCGCGGTCGCCGCTTGGGGCGCCGAGGAAATCGCGCCCGGCCCGGGGGTCGCCGACGCGACGTCTCTCGCCGCCTATTCGCGGGCCAACCTCATCTCGTACTGCCACCCGGTCGGCACCTGCGCCATGGGCGAGGACGACCGGTCCGTCGTCGACTCCGCCCTGGCCGTCCACGGCCTGGAGGCGCTGCGCGTCGCCGATGGCTCGGTCATCCCGGCGATCCCCTCCAACAACACCAATGCGACGGTGTACGCCATCGCGGAGCGCGCCGCCGACCTCATCCGCGGAATCGGATAAGCACTGGCGCGTGGAGACCGCCCGAGGCAGCATGTCGCCATGCCTACTCAGGTGCGCAGGGTTCGGGCCGGCGAGTGGCGGCTCTATCGCGAGCTGCGGCTCGCAGCGTTGCGGGACACGCCGTCGGCCTTCGAGGAACGGTACGCGGATCTGCTGGCGTGGCCGGACGACTCCTGGCGGGAACGAGTCGAGGACGGCGCCTCGGGCGTCGAGGAAAGCATGTTCGTGGGCGTGCTCGACGGCAGATTCGCGGCCAAGGCCACGTGCTTCACCGAGCCGCCCGGGGCGTCCGCTCAGATCGTCGGCGTCTACGTCGTGCCGCATCTTCGCGGCAGCGGCGTCGCCGACGACCTGATGGCCGCCGTCATCCGGTGGGCCCGGGACGAGGCCGGCGCCGATCGGCTCCGGCTCTTCGTCATGCGGGCGAACGAGCGCGCCGCGGGCTTCTACCGGCGCACCGGCTTCGCGCCGACCGGGCTGACGATCAAAGGCGAGGACGAGATGGCGTACGACCTCAGGACAGCACCCGCCGCACTCCATTGAGCCCGCCCCGCGCCCACTCCTCGAGGAACGGGACTGTGGCCGCCGGGAAGAGGTCGTGCTGGGCGACGACCGCCCAGCGCAGGTGCAGGAAGTAGGCGATGCCGTAGGTGACCGGGTCGACGTGGTGGAACGCGTCGATGCCGCCCTCGTCCAGGAAACCGACCAGGTCGACGCCGGCCGGGGCGATGGCCGGCAGCTGCCAGTCGATAACGCGGTAGCCGTCGGCCGTGGGGAACACGTGTGCGGGCTTGAGGTCGCGATGGACCAGGCGCGAGTGCGCCTCCACCTCGTCGAGGACCGGGGCCGACAGAATCCACGGCTCGATGTCGTCGACAGCCGGGGCGAATGACGCCGGGAACCGGCCGCCGGCCGTCAACCGGCGGAGTTTGACGAAGGTGGCGGTCGCCTCGGCCGTCCACTTCTCGGGCGTTCCGACGTCGAGGTGGACCGGTAGGCCCGGCTCCAATCCGCCGATCCGGTTCACGACCTCGGTCGCGTGCTCCAGCAACGCCTCCTCGCTCAGCCGCAGATCGGCCAGCGACGGCGATTCGATCCAGTCGACCAGGAGGGCGTCCTCGAGCAACCGGTGGCCGGGGAGCAGGCGGTCCGCACCGGCGGCCGCGTAGAACTCCCGCTCGATGACGGGTGGCGACGTCACCTTGTGGGCGTACGCCCGGCCGTTCGCCAGCACGACCTTCCGGGTGTGGGACAACGGCCACTCGGCCACGGTGTGGCTCTCGACGACGGTATCGCCGAGGAGTGAGTCCAAGGGGTGCATCGGCGGATGCTAACCGGAGAGCGACGGCGGGCGGCATTCATTTTCGGGGCAGGGGCGGGATCAGAGCCGCTATCGCCTTCTGGCCGGCCGCGTTGGGGTGGTCGCCGTCGGAGGCGAGCAGGTTGGTCGGGTCTTCCGAGCCGTCGGCGCCGTGGAAGGCGGGATCGGTGGAGACGTACGTGGATCCGGTCCGGGTGGCGGCGGTCTGCAACGCCCTGTTGATGACGGCGGTGGCCGACTCGGAGTCGGAGACCTCGTCGGCGCCGTATGTGGAGGCGGCCACCTTGCCGTCGAGGACCACGTTCCAATAGCCGAGGACGACCACCCGGGTGCGGTGGACGGCCTCGATGGCTTTGATGGTGGCCTCGACGTCGTCCTGCACGCCGGTGGCGACCGTGGGATATTTCGACGGGTCCTCGAAGTCGCCGGCCATGTCGTTGGCGCCGATCATGATGACCACCTGGGTGGCCGATTCGAGGACCGACTTCTCGGTGGGCACTTCGGCTCGTACGTCGGCGGCCGTCGCTCCCGACCTCGCCAGGTTGACGTTCGACGCGTGCTGCGACGAGGCGTACAGGGCGGGAAACGGCTGGCAGCCGCACGCGGCGCCCGCCGCGACCGAGTCGCCCAGGGTGACCACGACGGGCGCCGCCGACGGGTCGCAGGCGGCCACCAGGAGCAACAGCAGGACGGCGGCACGCCTCACGGCAACGGCCCGGCCAGATGGGCGGAGAGCCAGTCGAAGGCGGGCGCCTCCATCTGGCGCCAGACGGCGCTGCTGTGCCCGCCGTGCGCGACCACCGCCGTGGTCACCGCGAGCGGGCCGTGGGCCGACGCGGCCAGCAGCCGCGAGTCGTGCGCGCACTGCTTGTCGTCGGCGGCCCAGCCGAGCCACAGGGCGGACGCGGGTTGCGGCAGGTGTTTCAGGCGCCAGAAGGGGTTGTTGGTGGTGTGCTCGGAGCCGTCGCCGATGGTGATGCCGGCCGAGGCGTACCCGGAAAGGCTTGCTCCCGCGGCGAACTGGGTGGGATGGCGCAGGGTCAGGTTGATCGCGCAGAAGGCGCCGGCCGAATATCCGGTCAGGCCCCACCCGGCGCGGTCGGTGCGGATCCGGTAGTGCGCCTTGGCGAAGGCGGGCACGTCGACCGTCAGGAACGTCTCGGCCTGCGGGCCGTTCTTCAGGTTGGTGCACTCGGTGTCGAGGGTCGGGCTGGTGGTCTGCTGCGGGAAGAGCACGACCGTGGGCGCCATCCGGCCCGCCGCGATCTCGGCGTCCAGTGTGGACTTCACGTCGAGCTTGTGCACCCAGTACTGCGGTGTGCCGGGTACGCCGTGGAACGCCTCGATGACCGGATATCGGGTGGTGCCTTCGTGGTAGCCGGCGGGCAGGTACACGTACATCGGGAGGGTGAGTTTGCTGGCCGGGCCGTGCACGCTGACGGCGAACAACTGGCTCGAACCGGTGTTGGACGCGACCGGCACGGCGTCGGTCGCGGTCGGGAACGCCTCGGTGAGGGCGTTGAGCTGTACGCCGACGGCGGCCACGACGCTCACCACGGAACCCAGGGCCAGCAGGCTCCGCCAGGCCCAGTGCAGCCGGTTCCAGAACGCGGCCAGCGCCACCGCGAACACGAGCACGGCGGCGAGAGCCGCCCAGAGCAGGGTGTTCACGCGGGCACCCCCTTGGCGGCGAGCGTGGGCAACGTCTTGGGCGCCTTCAACGCCGGCGGCAGGGCGCCGGCCGGCTGGTTAAGGACGGCCAGGCCGGCGGGCGCGGACCTGACGAACGCCGCCGCCAAAGGCGTCGTGCCCCGCACGTCCCAGTCGGTCGCGGTCACCCGCAGGTCGCGGCCGAGCTGAACGGGCAGCGTCAGCAAGGCGGTGGCGGTTGTGGCCGCGGTGGGTTCGACGGTCACGGTCACGGCTCCGGGTGTACGCCTGGCCTCGCCCCCGAACGCGAGCACGACCGGGAACGCCACGTCGGGCCGGCTCGCGTAATCGGCGGGAACCGTGACGCGCGGGGCGTGGGCGAGATGCCAGGCCTCCCAGCCCGGCGGCCGCCATGCGACCGCTCCGTCCAGGGCGTGCCGGTCGAGCAGCCCGGCGCGGACCTCGCCGGTGACCGCGACCGTGCCGGTGTCGCCGCGCAGCGCCTGCCACGACGGGTAGAACTGCTCGCGCCGGTTGTACTCCAGGCCCGCGGTGAGCACGAGGAGCACTTCGAGGAGCAGGATTCCGGTGGTACGGGTGAGCGGGCGCAGCCTTCCGCCGCGTGGCCAGAAGAAGACCGTCGCCACGCCGACGACGACCGCGAGGGTCGCCGTCAGCAGAAGCAGCGGCCGGCCGGTCAGGCTCATGCGGAGACCTCGGCGGGTGCGGGAGCCGTCCGGCGCAGTCTCGGCAGGCGCGGCTCGGGCAGGAAGGCCTCGGCCCGCATGGCCGCGACCGCGATGCGCGGCAGGTCACGGGCCGTCGGGAAGCACAGGTAGCGCGGCACCCAGGACGGCAGATACTTGGCGTTGGAACGGTAGAGCGACTCGATCTGCCACAGCTTCGAGGCCGCGCGCAGCAGCCGGGCCCACAGGCGCAGCACCGGCCCGGCGCCGAGTTCCTCGGCCCTCGCGAAAACGGAGCGCAGCACCGCGAAGTTGAGCGACACCCGGCGTACGCCCAAGGAATTCGACGTTTCCAGCACCGAGGCGACCATGAACTCGGTCAGGCCGTTCTCGGCGGTGCGGTCGCCGCGCATCAGGTCGAGCGACAGGCCGTCGGCGCCCCACGGCACGAACTGCAAGAGCCCCCGCAGCCTGCTGTTCCCGTCGTGGCAGAGCACCAGCAGGTTGTCGCCGTCGCACGGATCGCCGAGGCGGGACAGGGCCATCGAGAAGCCGCGCTCGACCGGGCCGTCACGGAAGGCATCGGCGGCACGGATCGCGCCGGCCAGCTCGCTCTCGGAGAGGTCGCGCTGACGCACGACCCGGCACGTGTAACCGGCGCGCTGCACCCGGTTGACCGCCTGCCGCACACCGCGCATGGGCCGGCCGTTCAGCGAAAAGGTGGTGGTGTCGACAATCGCCTCGTCGCCCAGCTCGACGACATCGAGACCCGCCTTCTTGTACGCCTTTCCGGCCGCGTTCCCGCATCCGAGGACGGCCGGGGTCCAGCCGTGCTGCTGGGCGTCGGCCAGCCAGGCGCCGATCGCCTCGGGCCAGGCCGACTCGGGCCCGATCGGGTCGCCGGCGGCCAGGCTGACGCCGTTGACGACCCGGTACGCGATGACGGCGGCCTGGTTCTCCGACCACATCAGGGACTTGTCGTCGCGGGTCGCGAAGTAGCTGAGCGAGTCGGCCTTGCCGTACCGCTGAAGAAGCTCGCGCAGGCGCACCTCGCCCTCGTCCGTCCGTTCGGGCCGGCGGGAGCCGGGCCGCAGCAGCAGCACCAGGGCGACACCGACGGCCAGGAGGCCGCAGGCCCCGGTCGTGTAGGCGACGATGTCGCCGCCGAACCGGTGGCGGAACTCGAGCGGGCCGTGGACGCCGATGAGGCCCAGCGCCGCCTGCTCGGCCCACTGGGAGACGCCCGGGGTGCCGACGAGGTGGTTGACCCGGACCGCGATCTCGATGAAGCCGAGAACGAAACCGGCGGCGGCGAAACCGGCGAGGGCCTGGAGGGCACGCCAGCGGTTGGGCCGGTCGGCCAGGGCGGTGAACCGGTCCTGCGTGGCCAGCAGCATCACGAAGAGGATGGCGCTGACCCCGGCCGCGTAGTAGTCGAGGCCCTTGAGCAGATGCAGGGCGACCGCGAGCCCGGACAGGCCGACGGCGACCTGCCACGCGCGGCGCTTGCCACGGCGAAGACCGGCACCGAGGTAGATGAGCAGCAGACCCACGACGACGGTGGCCGCCCGGGCGGAGAAGACGCCGAAGGCGGGAACGAACTCCATCAGCAGCGAGTGATGGCCGCGCCGGTGCGGAGCGATGGTGGAGAGGACATCGAGAAGGCCGGTCACCTGGACCAGCCGGGCGATCGTCCGCCTGGAGAGCGGTGGACTCGCCAACCGGGTCTGCTTCATAGGGCCATCCTCTGTGCGGAGGCTGTGTGATGCCCGTGAAGTGGGCTGTGTGCTGCCTCAAGCGTGGCGACCAGCACAAACTCGTTTTGCCAAGTCACGGGCCGCACGGGCAGCGGTGACCGCCCGTACGGACATCGGCAAACCCCGCGGGCGCCGATCCGGTGTGAGTTACGACGCAGGGAAGTCGGTGGACCGGCTGACGTGCGCCCACTTCTCGGCCTCGGCGTTACGGGCCGCGCCGGCCTCGATGGCGGAGGCCACGGCCGCGGAACCGAGGGGCAGGCGGCGCGGCGGCTCCTCCTCGTCGACGATGCGGACGATCGCCGCGCCGGCCCGGTCGGGGTCGCCCGGCTGCTTGCCGTCGGACTGCTCGCGCAGCTCGTGGAAACGGCCCACGGACGCCTCATAGTCGGGGCCGACCTCGTGCCGGACCATCGAGGCGCCCTGCCAGTCGGTGCGGAAGGCGCCCGGCTCGACGATGACCACCTTGACGCCGAACGGGGCGGTCTCGGCCGCCAGCACCTCGGAGAAGCCCTCGACGGCGTACTTGGCGGTCTGGTAGGCGCCCATGCCCGGCGTGCCGCCGACCCGGCCGCCGATCGAGGACACCTGGACGAAGGTGCCGCCGCGCTGGGCCCGCATGACCGGCAGGGCGGCGCGGGTGACGTTCACGACGCCGAACAGGTTCGCCTCGATCTGGTCGCGGAAGTCGGCCGGGTCCATCTCCTCGATGGGGGCGCTGTTGGCGTACCCGGCGTTGTTGACCACGACGTCGAGGCGGCCGAACGCCTCCAGGGTGGCCGCGACGGCCGCCTCGGCGGCGGCCGGATCGGTGACGTCGAGCGCGACGGCCCGTACGGAATCAGGAAATTTGGCCACCAGATCGTCGAGCTGCTCCGGGCGGCGGGCGGTCGCCACCACCGAGGCGCCGTCGGCGGCGGCCGCCTCCGCGATCGACCGGCCCAGACCGCGCGAACTGCCGGTGACCAGCCAGACCTTGGGCTCAGACATGTCTCTCACCTCTCGTGTTGTTTCTTCAACAATTGCCGCCGAAAGGTGCGGGCGCGCCCGTATCTCCTACCGGTCATGCACCCCGGTGAGCGCGGTCACGCCGCGACGGTGAATCCCGAGGGCCGCCGGCCGTGGTTCAGGTAATGGCTCACCTCGTGGATTCTCTGATCGCCGTGGTCCTGTTCGCGCTGCTGCTGCCTCTGCTGGCCCTTCCGTGGATCCATCGGCAATACAGGCGCTACGGCCGGCTCACGGGATGGTCGGCGGTCCTCGCGGCGTCGGAGGTGCTCTATCTCTGCGGGCTGCTGGCCTTCACCCTCTTTCCGCTGCCGGACGAGACGGCCGCCTACTGCGCGAGCCGGACCACGGCCGACTTCCTCAACCTGAACCCGCTCGACGATCTGGTGGCGACCCGGGCCGGCGTCGCGCAGCTTCTGCTCAACGTGGCGCTGTTCGTGCCGTTCGGGTTCCTGGCCCGCTATCGCTTCCGGCGGTCGCTGCTCGTGGCCGGGCTCGCCGGCCTGGCCACCTCGCTGCTCATCGAGATCACGCAGGGCACGGCCGCGTTCGGGCTGTTCGCCTGCCCCTACCGGGTGGCCGACACCGGCGATCTCATCACCAACACCGGCGGCGCGGTGCTGGGCTGGCTGATCGCGGCCCTGGCCGGACGGCTCCTGCCCGATCCGCACCCGGCGCCCTCGCCCGACGTCGCGCAGCCGGGACTGCTGCGGCGAGGGCTGGCGGTCGGGGCCGACCTGCTGATCGGGTTCCTCGCGACCGCCACCGTGCTGGCCGTGCTGACGCTGACCGGCGCCGCCGATCCCGGGCCGGCGTGGGTGACGACGGTGGCGCTGATCTCGTACGCCGTCACGACCCTCCTGGTGCCGCTGCGGCGCCGGGACCACGCCACGCTGGGCCAGGCCACCCTCTTCCTGGCCCCGGACTCCGCGCGTGCGGTGTGGCCGCGCTTTCTCCTGTGGTGGCTGCCGGTGGCGCTCCTGCAGGCCGGCGGCCGCTTTCCGGTGGTTCTGTGGGCGATGCTGGTCATCGGCGTGCTGGCCCGGCTGCGCCGGGACCGGCGCAGCGTCCTCGAACTGGTGTCCCGGACCACGACCACGACCCGCAAGGTCAGGCGGTGACAGACCATACGCAGCAACAGGCACGGCGGCACGACCATAGAGATCAATCCCAGGTCGCACTGGTTGGGAGGATCGCAAGCGAAGCAGACGTGTTGGCTCAGCCGACGCTGACACATCAAATGATCGACTACAAGAGTGACGCCCTCATCTAGACATCCGGATCTGTCGATGACATTTTACCGAAGTAATCGTTTTGCATGCCCTTTGAAGGCGCCCGCCGATAAAGCGTCAGTGGCACGCTTCAGCCGACTGCGGAGATCGCCCCGGTCGCCATTCTGGTGTCGCTGATAATTTCGTGACGTCACTGCCGATACGTGTATTGCCGCAAATGGGCGCCGCCGGCCGGAGTCATGCGATCTCTTCATTCTCAGATGGCCCGGCCGGTGCCCACGCGCGGTGCGTGAGGATCCGCCCGGGTCGGTGGGCTCGGCCCGGGCGGTGACTTTCGCTTGATCCTCCGGCCGGTCCGGCGTCACCGCCTCAACCCGCTCCACCACCTCAGCCCGAACCGTCGATCCGGGCCGCGTTGCCGTCCCGGCCGCAACGGCCGACTCGGCCCGCGCATCCGCCTCGGCATGGACAGTCGGCTCGACCCACGCTGCCCGCTCGGCCCGGACTGCCCACTCAGCGTCGGCGGCCGACTCGACCCGGACTGCCTGCTCAGCCTCGATAGCCGATTCGTCCGGGGCTGCCTGCTCAGCTGGGGTGGCCGGTTCGGCCCGCACTACCGTGTCGGCCTCGGCCGGCCTCTCTGTACAACTGACCGGCACACCGTCGGGGACGAAAGCGGCCACCGCATGCTCAACGGGCCGACACGGGCGCCGCACCCAGCTGACCTCGTCATCCCAGATTAACGGCGGTATCCGCTCGGTCGAATCATGCAGACCCAACTCACCGCACAACCGCGAACACCCATGCAACCGGCACAGCTTCAACGCGTGGCGTCGTTGAAGACCCCATTTCCGCCGCTCGTCCTGACCACGCCGGAACTCCACCATCTCCGGCGAATGACTCGGCACGCCCGACCAATCCCGCATAGAAGCAATAACCGACCTGGAAAAGAACCCCAGCTGCGCCATGAACCATTATCCAGCACCCCGAAGATCGACAGCAACGAAACGATCACGCCAATCAAAATAGAGCGTTTCCAGCCACCGAGAAGCGCATTCTCATGCCGCTGAGTTTGCGCAGGACCGAAGTCAGCCGGCTCGATTTTGTATGCTCCGATTCCGGGACCATCAGAAGGTCGGCCGTGACGGGCGACACTCGGGGGCAGGCCAGGGGTTTTCCCTGGGTCGCCCGACGCCGGGGCGCGCCAGTCTCGGGAGCATGACCTCTGCACAGCTTCTCGAGAACAAAGTCGCGCTCATCACGGGGGCCGGGCGCGGCATCGGAGCGGCCGCCGGGCGGCTGTTCGCGCGGGAAGGGGCGCGCGTCGTGCTGGCCGCCCGCAGCGAACACGAGATCGCCACCGTCGCGCACAGCATCCGCGACGACGGGGGTGTCGCCGACTGGGTGGTCCTCGATCTGGCGGACGCGGACAGCGTGCGTACGGCCGTGAACCGTGTCGTTGAATTGCATGGGCGCCTGGATGTGGCCTTCAACAACGGCGCGG
Organism: Actinoplanes sp. NPDC000266; assembly: GCF_042899005.1. Taxonomy (NCBI): domain Bacteria; kingdom Bacillati; phylum Actinomycetota; class Actinomycetes; order Micromonosporales; family Micromonosporaceae; genus Actinoplanes; species Actinoplanes sp. NPDC000266. Next base: position 1,484,512 of record NZ_JBIAZI010000001.1, on the reverse strand, counting down.
TGCCGGGACCGCACGGCTTCGTCGACCAGGTGCCGGACGAGGAGCTGGACCAGATCTACGCCGTGAACTTCAAGGGGCAGTGGGTCGCCATGGCGGCCGAGGCGGAGGCCATCCGGTCGACCGCCGGTCAAGGGGCGATCGTCAACACCTCCAGCCTGGGCAGCCGCCGGGCGAATCTCGACCACCCGGCGTACGGCGCGCTGAAGCGGGCCCTCAACAGCCTCACCGACTCGGCCGCGGTCACCTGGGGACCGGAGAACATCCGGGTCAACGCGATCGCGCCCGGCCCTACCCGCACCGAGATGATCGACGGCTACGTGACCAGCACGCCGGGCGCGCTCGAGCAGATGCAGGGCCAGGTCGCGCTCGGCCGGCTGGCCGCGCCGAGCGAGATCGCCGAGGCGGCGGCCTGGCTGCTGAGCGACCGCGCCTCGTACGTCACCGGTGCCCTGCTCGCGGTGGACGGCGGCGCCGGCGCCCAATAGAGCTCGGTCAGACGGCGAACAGGCTTGTGCGCGTGAACTCGACGGCGCCGAGGCGCTCGTAGAAACGCCGCGCCGAGTCGTTCCCGCTGATCACCGAGACCGTGCCGAAGCGCACGCCGCGCCGCCGCCAGTGCGCCCGGACCTCCCCGACCAGCGCCGTGCCGAGGCCGAGGCCGCGCGCTCGCTCGGCCACGGCCAGCGTTTCGAGGCGGCCGACGCGTTCGCCGAGGTCCCAGGCGCTGACCGACGGGGTGACGCGGGCGGCGGCATAGCCCTCGACCGCGCCCTCCCGGCCCGCGACGATCAGGAGCCAGCCTGCTTCGGCCGACCACGCCTCGTATTGCCGGCGCCGGCCCTGCCAGCTGGCCTCCACCCCGATGGGGCCGGCGCGTTCGCTGATCGCCGCGCCGGCCTCGTAGTGGTGCCGAGCCAGGGCTTTCCACAGTTCGGCGACTTCGTCGAGGCCCGCCGCCGCACGCACGATTGTCACGTCCCAAGTATTCACGGTGGCATCATCGGCTGATGACCGTGACGGGGCGGGTGGCCGATCGCGTTCTCGCGCTGGATCCGGGGCATCCGGTGCGGGTGGGGATCGACGGGCATTCGGCGGCCGGCAAGACGACCTTCGCCGACGAGCTGGCCACCGTCCTGCGCGGGCGGACCGGGCGGCCCGTGCTCCGGGTCATGCTCGACCGGTTCAAAAGACACGTCGATCTGCGTACGGGATATCCGGCCGGCTCGCCGGAGAGCTACTACCACGAGATGTTCGACGTGGAGGCCATCCGGGATCTCCTGCTGGCGCCGCTCGGGCCGGGCGGGGACCGGCGCTTCCGGACGGAGATCATGGACTTCCGGGGCCGTACGCCGGTCGACTCCGGAGTGCGGGTGGCCCCGGAGGACGCGATCCTGGTGGCGGATGGCGCCTTCCTGCAGAGATCGGCGCTGGCGCCGCACTGGGACCTTCGCGTCTACCTGCACGTCGATGTGGCCGACGTGATGCGCCGGGGGCCGGCCCGGGACGTGGCGTGGATGGACTCGATGGAGGCGGCGGTCGAGCGCTACCGGACCTATTACGTGCCGGGTGAGCAGCTCTATCTGGACGAGGTGCGGCCGGCCGAGCAGGCGGACATCGTCATCGACAACCGGGATTTCGCGGCGCGCTCGGTTCTCAGGGAGTCGCCCGCAGCGCCCGGAGGTAGCGACGACGATAGACCCGCTGGGCCACCAACAGGGCCGGGAACGCCCTCCCCCACCAACCGTCCGCGGGGCGGGTCAGCGATCGGAGAGTGAGCCACACCCGGCCGTCCGGCGTGCGGTGGGCGATGAACGCCTCCTCGCCGCTGACGGGATGGCCTTGCTGGGTGCCGTAGGCGAAGCCGCACCGTTCGGGGCGCTCGATGACGGCGACCACCCGCACCGGCTCACGCACGCGCAACGGGCCCACGCGGGCCAGCAGCTCGTAGTCGGCGCCGGACCGGGCCCGGACGTCGCCGCCGTCGGCCGGGGTGACGGTGAAACCGCTGCGGCGCTTGACCTGCCACGTCATCACGCCCTCGGACACCTCGTGCCAGCGGTCGGCGCCGCCGCCGAGGCCGACGGTCCGCTCGTAGGCGCGGTATCCGGGCGGGTGGGACGGCCAGTCGTCCGCGGTGGGACGGGTGCCACCGACGACGTCGTAGTTGAGCTGTGGCACCCGGCCATTCTGACAGCCGTGGGTCAGGAAGGGTGGAGTTCGACGACGACGCGGTAGGCGGCCGGCTCCGAGGTTATGTGCAGGGTGGGGTCGTCGAAGAGGCGCTTCAGGGCGGCTCGCCACTCGGGGTTGGCGGTGGCCCGGTCGAGGGCGGTTCCGGAGCTCCACTCGGCGATGTGGACGAAGCGGGTCTCGGGGGCGCCGGTGAGCGGGCGGTGCAGGCGGGAGCGGACGAAGCCGGGTTGAGCGGCCATGATGCGGGCGTTCTCCTGGTACGCGTCGGTGAAATGGCCGGCCTCGGCCGCCGGCACGGTGTAGGTCTTGATCACGGTGACGGGCGCGTCGAGGCCGGTGTTCGAGTCCAGGGCTTGGTTCATGACCGACAGACCGGGCGCATTCCCGGAATGTGACGGCTACTGCTGCATGGTGGTCTCGGTCGGAGAGACGGAAGGGCCGGGCCTGAGGGCGTACGCCAGGACGCCTGTCAGCAGCAGCAAGGTGGCCGTCGTGGCGGCGGTGCGGTCGGAAGGGTCCTGGACCAGCCAGAAGAGCGCCCGGTGCCAGGCGGCGCCGTCGGGGACGCCGAACAGGATCTGCACGGCGGTCCAGCCGATCGGCGGCGCCCAGGCCAGGCGGGTGCCGAGCAGGGCCACCGACAGGCCCATCAGGCCGGTGAGGCCGGCAGTGTCGCGGGCCAGCTGCCCGAAGGGGCCGAAAGTGGTGCTGGTGACGCCGAACAGGGCCAGGGCAGCCGTGACAAGGGCGCCGCACGCCAGCAGGTGCACGGCCCGGCGGGGTGGCCAGCGCAGGGCGGCGGTGGACTCCAGACTGTCGTCGTGGCCGGCCAAGGTGGGGATCACCGGGGCGAGAGCCAGGGCGACGGTGAGGACGGTCAGCCCGCGACCGACCTCGTGGTCGCGGGAGAAGGCGGCCCAGGCCGCCCAGACGACCAGCACCGCGCCGACTGACGCGGCCAGGGCCGCCGGGAGGCGCCGCGAGCGGAGGTAGAGGGGCAGCCAGCCGGTCATGGCCGGTCCTTTCCGGTCAGCAGCGGCAGCAGGCCGGTGCGGCAGGCGGCGGCCGCGTCACGCAGGGCGGTGACCCGCTGGGTCTGCTCGGGCGCGGGAAGGGCTTTCAGCTGCCGTACGGCGTCGCGAACCTGGTCGTGGAAGGCGGCGCCCTCCCACGAGGGGCCGGGGAGGTCGTCGGCGCCCAGCAGCCAGGCTCCGGCCGCGGCCTCGGCGACGCTGTCGGGCTCATCGCCGGCCAGGCAGCCGCGGTTGGCCGTGCCGGCGCCGCGCACGATGCTGTCGACCAGGTCGGTGTCGGGATCGAGGGTGAAGACCACGGCGCCGGCCGGGGCCGGAAGGCCGGCCGGTTCGGGTTCGCCGGGCACGGAGACGGTGGCGGCGCGCCACTCGACGGCCTGGGTCGGTGCCCCGGGCAGCTTGGCCAGCAGGGTCAGGGCCCGGCGCACCTGTGGGGTGACGTCGGCCAGTTCGCGGGAGTGGACGGCGGTCAGGCAGACCCGGGGCGTGCCGTCGGCGCAGACGAGGCGCTGGGCGTCGTGGTCGATGGTGTACCGGCCGGCCAGGCCCGTGTGGGGAATGAAGGCGGCGCCGGCGATCGCGGCGGTGAGGACTCCGGCCGCGGCGCCCCGCGAGCTCCAGGAGCGGGCGGCGGCAAGCAGAAACCCGGCCGCGGCCAGTCCCGCGCCGAGGACGAGGTGCCCGAGGAGGGCCCGGCCGTTGACGATTTCCCAGTCGTACGTCGGTGGCTGCACCGACAGCTCGAGGTTCATGACGCGGCCGGCCTCGCCGCCGGTCGTGACGAACGAGAGGCCGAGTTGCACGATCAGGCCGCCCGCGGCCAGCGCCGGCGGCAGCATCGGGGAGGGCCAGGCGCGGCCGGCCGCGTAGCCGAGCCAGGCGCCGCCGATCAGGATGGCCGAGTCGGTCAGCGGGACCAGGAAGGAGGACAGGATGGTGTACGCGCCGTGTCCGGCCACCAGCGCGCCGGCGGCCACGAAGACGAGCAGGTGCGCGACGGCCAGGGCGACCCCCACCGAGGCGATCGGCGGGACGATGCGCTGCCACTTCGGCCGCGGCGTGCTGGCCAGGACCTCGTCGGCGCGGGTACGGCGTTCGCGGCGGCCCAGCATCGCGCCGGCGGCCAGCGCGATGGGCAGCAGGATGAACAGGCCCACGGCCTGGTCGTAGGCGAGCCGCGTCCACTGCGTCTGCCAGTTGCCCGTGTCGGTGGCCAGGGCGGCCGCGGTGATCGCGACGATCAGGACGGCCCCGGCGAAGCCGCTTCCCCGCCGCAACTCGACGCCGAGCATGCGGATCATGAGGCGCTCCGGTGGCGGTTCAGCAGGGTGGTGTAACCGCGCTCGGCCGGGCTGTCGCCGACGCCGCCGGCCTCGTCGCCGAGACGGGTCAGGTCGGCCGGCAATCCCTGGAAGACCAGGCGGCCCTTGTCGATGAGCACAAGGTCGGTGCAGGCCGCGACGACGTCCTCGACCAGGTGGGTGGAGACGACGACGCAGCTGCCGGCGCCGAGGTCGCGCAGCAGGGTGCGGAACTCGACGCGCTGCTCGGGGTCGAGTCCGACGGTCGGCTCGTCGAGCAGCAGCAGGTCCGGGTCGTTGACGATGGCCTGGGCGATGCCGGCCCGGCGCAACATGCCGCCGGAGAGCGACTTGAGCTTGGAATCGGCCCGGTCGGCCAGCCCCACCCGCTCGATGGCGCGCTGCACCGAAGCGGCGACCGCCGACGACGGCATCTCGCGCAGCCAGGCCATGTACTCGACGTATTCACGCACGGTGAACTTCGGGTAGAAGCCGAAATGCTGGGGCAGATAGCCCAGGCGGCGGCGCAGGGCCCGCAGGCGGCGCCCGTCGGCGGCGTCGGCGCCGAGCAGCGCGAGCTTGCCCGCGGACGGCTTGACGACCGTCGACAGGGCCCGCATCAGGGTGGTCTTGCCGGCGCCGTTCGGGCCGAGCAGGCCATGGACGCCGGCGCCGAGGCGCAGATCGAGGCCGTCGACGGCCAGATGCCGGCCGGCCTTGAGCCGCAGTCCCTCGCTCTCGACGTCGAAGGCGTGCATGCGGGGCGCCATCTCGGCGCCGGTCACCGCTCGAATCATCGGTTCTTCCCTCAGTTCCAGTTGTCGGCGCGGCGGTGGTCACCGGCGCGCAGAGCGGCGAGAGCGAACAAAACCACCGCGGCCAGGGCCCAGGCGGGCCAGGCGGCCGGCTCGATCAGGACGGGCGGCCGGGCCGTGACGACGGCGGGCGCGGCCACCACGGCCAGCCAGGCCGAGGCGAGCAGGGCGGCGGCCCGGGGAATGCCGATCCGCCCGCCCAGCAACAGGTTGGCGGCGGTGAAGGTCAGGCACGGCAGCAGCCACAGGGCCGGCGACTCCCCCAGGAACCATCCGGTGACGGCCAGCGCGGGGATGACGGCGGCGAGGACCGCGATCGTACGGCGGAGGAGCAGCTCCGGCCCGCCCCGTGGCGTTCCGGCGATCAGCTCCCAGGCCGGGTCCGTACGGCGCGACCACGCCACCGCCAGCCCGCTCAGCGGGGCCACCGGGGCCAGCAGCAGCACCAGCGACGGCCGGTCCGGGAAGGTCCGGTCGAGCAGGAAGGCCGCGACGACCGCGGTGAGGGTCAGCATGGCCCACGGCACGAGGCCCCAGGCCGCCCATCGCTGGGCCCGGCGCCGCCACGAGCTGACGGGTACCGGCTGCGGGCCGTGCCGCGTCTCGGGGGCGAGCTGGAGGCGTACCCCGTCGAGCATCTGGGTGACGGAGAGCGGGACCGCACCGGCCAGGCTCTCCCGGCAGTCGGCGCAGCTCTCCAGATGGGCCTCGATCGCCCACACGGTGGCGTCGTCGAGCCCCGGATCGCCGGCGGCGTAAGCCGTCAGGGACGCCCGCGTTGCATGAGTGGTCACGACAATGCCTCCCGCATCGCGCTGCGGGCGCGCCGCGCCCGGCTCTTGACCGTGCCTTCGGGCAGCCCCAGCAGGACCGAGGTCTCACGGACGGTGAGCCCGTCGAGAACCATGGCCCGCAACACATCGCGCAGTTCGGGGGCGAGTTGCGAGAGGGCAGCGCCGACCTCGTCGCCGACCGTGGCGGCCAGGGCCTCGTCCTCGGCCGCGGGCGCGCTGCGGACGGGAAGCTCCTCGGAAGGCTCTTCGAGGTTGCGGGCCCGGCTGCGGAAGGCGTCGACGAGGCGACGGGCGGCGATCGTCCAGATCCAGCCGGCCGCGCTCCCCTCGGCCGTCCCGCCTCCGGCGAAGGAACCGGCCGCGCGCCACACCGCCACGTAGGTGTCCTGGAGCACCTCGGCCACGAGGTTGTCGTCGGCGCAGCGGCGGCGGAGACGAACGGCAAGCCATGGAGACGTACGCCGGTAGAGCTCCTCGAAGGCAGCTCGGTCGGCACGCGCGACGCGGCGCAGCAACTGCTCCTCGTCCAGCCTGGTCACTTTCACACCCAGTCAGACGAGGAGCAGTCGCGCCGCGGATCACGAGCGAGAGTGGCGCTCGTCACATGTTGCTGGTGAGGAAAGCAGCGATCTCGTCGACGGCCGGGGTGACGTACTCGGGCTTGTCGTAGAGGTCGACGTGGCTGGCGCCCTCGACCCAGAAGACGCGCTTGGGGCCGGTGTGGCGCTGGAAGGCCTCGATGCCCATCCAGGCGGTGACGGCGCGGCGGCCGATGACCGAGAGCAGGGGGCGGTCGCCGATCAGCGGGACCGCGGCCCAGGCGTCGAACAGGGCCAGGTGGTCGATGCTCTCCCACGGCAGGGCCTTGGTCGAGCGGGGGTGCTGGCCGCGCGGGGTGCAGTAATACTCGACGCCCTCGAAACCGTGCTCGCCGCCCAGTTCGCGGCCCTGCTCAGGGGTCGGCGGGAAGAGCGGGAACGTCGGCGTGCCCTCACCGCGGGCCACGGCGGTGCGGGCGGCCGCGGCGGCGTCCAGCATTCCCTGGAAGACGGCCGGGTCCTGGTCGCCGTCGGCGCCGAAGCGGAACTGGCGGGCGACGTCGACGCCGCTGACCGTGGCGATCGCCTTGATGCGGTGGTCGCTCGCGGCGGCGTTGAGGACGTAGCCGCCGGAGGCGCAGATGCCGACCACCCCGATGCGCTCGGCGTCGACCTCGGGGCGGGTGGTCAGATAGCTCACGGCCGCCTTGTGGTCCTCGATGCGGTGGGCCGGGTCCTCCAGGCCGCGCGGCAGGCCCTCGGACTCGCCCTGATAGGCGGCGTCGAAGGCGAGGGCCACGTAGCCGCGCTCGGCGAGCTCGCGGGCGTAGAGGCCGGCGGCCTGCTCCTTGACGCCGGTGCCGGGGTGGCCGACGACAACCGCGGGGAGGCCGGCGCCCTCGGGAATGTAGAGGTGGCCGGCGATCTGGAGACCCTGGCTGTCGAACTTGACGTCGATTTTTTGCATGGCGAAGCCGCCCTTTCTGGGTTGTGGTGCTGAGTACGGGGTTTTGCCTCAGGTCTGCGGGACGGTGGTCCAGGAGGCGAGGATGCGCAGGGCGTCGTGGGACGGGGTGCCCGGCTCGGCGGTGACGATCATCAACTCCTGACCGCTGCCGTCCGGGCTGGCCCAGACGTCGCAGTCGAGGGTCAGGTCGCCCACGACCGGGTGGTGGTAACGCTTGGTGCCGTAACTGGCGCCGTTGACGCGGTGCTCGGCCCACCACGTACGGAATTCGGGGTCGCGGACGGCGAGGTCGCCGACCAGCCGGGCCAGCTCCGGGTCGTCGGGGTCGGCCGCGGCCCGGGTGCGCAACGCGGCGACGGCGTCCCGGGCGTCGTGGTGCCAGTCCGCGTGCAGGGCCCGCATGGCGGGATCGGTGAAGAGCAAGCGGACGTAGTTCCGGTTCTTCTCGGGCACGGCGGCGAAGTCGGTGAACAGGGCCGAGGCGGCGCTGTTCCAGGCGAGCACGTCCATCCGCTTGCCCAGCACGATCGCCGGTGACTCGCCGAGCTGGTCGAGCAGCCGCCGCATGGCCGGGCGCAGCTTCTGCCCGGACCGGCGGCGCCGCGGGCGTGCGTCCGTCTTGCCCGCCACCTCGTACAGATAAGCCTCCTGGTCCTCGCCGAGCCGCAGCGCCCGGGCCAGCGTCGCCAGCACCGAGGCCGACGCCGCCACCCGGCCCTGCTCGAGGCGCGTGTAGTAGTCGACGCTGATCGCCGCCAGCGCCGCCACCTCCTCACGCCGCAGCCCCTTCACCCGGCGGCGGTCGTCGTACTCGGGCAGGCCCACCGCGCGCGGCGTCAGCTCGGTGCGCCGCGCCTTGAGGAAGTCGCCCAGTTCGGTGGAGGTCATGACCCAATACTGCGCGCCCCATGAGGGCCCCGGCAGGGCAGAATCCTTCCCCCTTCCAGACAAGCTCCGGCTGAACAAAACGTCTCGTCCCGCGTTGAGTTCTTTGCTCGTGTTGACCGATACATGCGGGAGAGGCCATGGCGAACGGCGGAGAGCTCGATCAGGATCGGGTGAACGAGTTTCTGGGACGGGTGGTCACCGACAACGCGGCGGCGTTCGCCGGGCTGTCGGTGTCGCTCGGAGCACGGCTGGGGCTGTACGAGGCCATGGCCGGCAGCGGGCCGGTCACCCCGGCTCAGCTGGCCGAGAAGGCCGGCATTGTCGAGCGGTACGCCGCCGAGTGGCTCTACGGGCAGGTGGCGGGCGCGTACGTGCTGTACGACGCCGCCGCCGGCACCTATGAGCTGCCCGACGAGCACGCGGCGGTGCTGGCCGATCCCGCCTCGCCGGTCAACGTCACCGGCGGCTTCACCATGCTGCAATCGCTCTACAAGACCGAGGACGCCATGGTCGAGGCGTTCCGCACCGGCGACGGGCCTGGCTGGCGGGAGCACTCGGCCGACCTGTTCTCCGGTGTGGCCGACTTCTTCCGGCCCGGCTACGACGCCTTCCTCGTTCAGGAATGGCTGCCCGCCCTGGACGGCGTGACCGGCAAGCTCGCCGGGGGCGCGCTGGTCGCCGACGTCGGCTGCGGGTTCGGATATTCCACTCTGCTCATGGCCGAGGCGTACCCCCGATCGCGCTTTCGCGGTTTCGACTTCCACGAGCCGTCCATCGAGGCCGCCCGGCGGATGGCGGCCGAGCGGGGGCTCTCCGGCCGGGTGAGCTTCGAGGTGGCCACCGCCGCCGAGTTCCCCGGCACCGGATACGACCTGGTCACCTTCTTCGACTGCCTGCACGATCTGGGCGACCCGGCGGCGGCGCTGCGGCACACCGAGCGGGCCCTGGCCGCCGACGGCAGCCTGCTCATCGTCGAGCCCAACACCTCGAGCAACCCGGCCGACAGCGTCAATCCGGTCGGCCGGTCCTTCGGCTCGACCTCCGTCGTGCTCTGCCTGCCGGCCGCGCTCGCCCAGAAGGGACCGTACGCCCTCGGCAACCACGCGGGTGAGGAAACCATGCGCGCCATCGCGGCCGAGTCCGGGCTGCGCACCTGGCGCACCGTCGTCGAGACCGTCACCAACCGCGTCCACGACGTCCGGCGCTGAAGCGACCGGGGTGGGCACCAGGTGACCCAGGTCGCCCACCACTGGTGGACAGCGCCGCCCACCAGTGGCAGGGCCAGGGGTCGTCACGGGCTCGCCCGGGTCGCCATCCCCGGAAGACTTCGTGCCGAGACAGATCACGAAGGGAACTCCCATGACCGAGACTTCCGGACCCACCCGGCGGACCGTGCTGCAGACCGGTGTCGCCGCCGGCATCGCCGTCGCCGCCACCGCCACCGGCGCGCTCGGCTCCTCGCCGGCCGGCGCCGCCGCGGCCACCACGAGCACCGCCGCCGGCGCGAACAAGATCCGGCCGTTCCGGGTCTCGTTCTCCAACAGCGAGCTCCTCGAGCTGCGCCACCGGGTCGGCTCGACCCGCTGGCCCAGCCGCGAGCTCGTCAAGGACCGTGAGCAGGGCGTGCAGCTGGCCGCGGCCCAGGCTCTGGCCAAGTACTGGAAGACCAGGTACAACTGGCGCCGGTTCGAGGCCAAGATCAACAAGCTGCCGCAGTTCACGACCGAGATCGACGGCGTCGACGTGCACTTCATCCACGTACGCTCGCCCCACAAGGACGCGCTGCCGCTGCTCGCCACGCACGGCTGGCCCGGCTCCATCGTCGAGTTCATCGACGCGGCCGGACCACTCACCAACCCGACCGCGCACGGCGGCAAGGCGTCGGACGCCTTCCACCTGGTCATCCCGTCGATCCCGGGCTACGGCTTCTCCAGCCAGCCGAAGGTGACCGGCTGGGACCAGAACCGCATCGCCAAGGCGTGGGCCGAGCTCATGACGCGCCTCGGCTACACCCGGTACGTGGCGCAGGGCGGCGACGCCGGAGCCGCGGTCACCGACGCCCTGGCCCGCCAGGCCCCGGCCGGTCTGGCCGGCGTCCACTTCAACCTGCTGCTGGCCGCGCTCGGCGGCGCCCCGGTGCCGGCCACCACGGCCGAGGAGCAGGCGGCCAAGGCCGCGCTCACCGTCTTCCAGACGACCGGCAGCGCCTATCTGACCGAGCAGTCGTTCCGGCCGGAGACCATCGGATACGCGCTGTCCGACTCGCCGGCCGCCCTCGCGGCCTGGATGCTCGACCACGACACCGACAGCTACAACAAGATCTCCAAGACGTTCCTGGGCGCCTCGCCGTCGGGCAACCTCACCCGCGACCACGTGCTGGACAACATCAGCCTGTACTGGCTGACCGGCACCGGCGTCTCGTCGGCCCGTCTCTACTGGGAGAGCGCCCACCCGCAGGGCGCCACCACGCCGGGCGCCATCAAGGTGCCGGTCGGCTTCAGCGCCTTCCCGGGCGAGATCTTCCAGGCGCCGCGCAGCTGGGTCGAGGCCTTCTACCCGACGCTGAACTACTACAACAAGCCCGCCAAGGGTGGTCACTTCGCCGCCTGGGAGGAGCCCCTGCTGTTCACGAACGAGGTGCGCGCCGCGTTCCGCGGTCTCCGCAAGTAAGCAGCCACACCGATGGGGCCGGCGCGACCAAGCGCCGGCCCCGTTCGGCGTGCTACAGGAACGACACCCCGGTCAGCTCCTCACTGAGGGTCCACAGTCGCCGGGCCTGGGCCGGATCGACCGCGTACGGCATGACGCCGCTGATGTCGTTGAAGGCGCCCAGATCCTGCACGTCGCCGCCCTCGCCGGTCGCGGCCGGCTCGGCGATGTCGCAGTTCTCGCAGTACACACCGCCCAGCCCGGCCAGTTGAGGGCTGGTGGCGCACCAGACCGGCGTGGCCGCGCCCTGCGCCGGGGTCTTGAGCTGCTTGGCCGGGTCGAGGATCGGGCTGCCATCCGGGTTCACCATGCCCGCCGCCGCGAGCTCCTCGGTGGTCAGATAGCGCTTGAGCCCGGTCGCGACGATGCTGCCCGGGTGAGCGGCGAACGCGCGTACACCGAAATCCTGGCCTCTCCGGTCGAGTTCGACGGCGAACAAGGACATCGCGGTCTTCGACTGCCCGTAGCCCAGCCACGGGTCGTACGACCGGCTCTGGAAGTTGGGGTCGTCGAAGTCGACAGCCGAATGCCGGTGCCCGAGCGAGGTCAGGGTGACGACCCGCGCTCCCCCGGCCGCGCGCAGAGCCGGCCAGAGCCGGGCCGCCAGCTGAAAGTGCCCGAGATAGTTGACGGAGAACTGGAGTTCGTTGCCGCGGGAGTCGCGGCCGAGCGGCGCGGCCATGATGCCGGCCGACTCGACCAGGATGTGCACGGCCGGGCCGATCCCCTCGGCCGCGGCGTCGATCGACGCCGGGTCGCTGAGGTCGAGGGTGACGAACTCGGCCGGGATCCCGGCCAGAGCATCGCGGGCGCCGGCGGTGTCGCGGTCGAGAACCACGATGCGCGCGCCGGCCTTTCCGAGCGCCAGCGCGGTCTGAAGCCCCAACCCGGAGTTGGCGCCGGTCACGACGGCCGTCCGGCCGGCCAGGTCGATGCCGGCCAGGACGTCCGTCGTGGTCGATCCGGCGCCGAAGCCCGAGTGGAGTGGGTGTTGCGGGGTTGCCATGGTGGTCCTTTCACCGGGGTACGTCCCGTCCGATGCTTCCGCTCCGGACGGGCCGTTCGCCCCAGTGGCACACCCTGGTCGCCTACTGGACGCCGCGGACGCGATGCCCGACGGCGACGGACTCGCCGGAGACGCCACCGGCGGCGGCCGAGCACAGGAACGTGACCACCGCGGCCACCTGCGCGGGGGTCGACTCGCCGGGGCTGCCGGGCGCTATCGCCGTCGACGGTGCGCCGGTGACGACGACACCGGGGTTGACGACGTTGACGGTGACGCCCGAGCCGGCGTACTCGTCGGCCAGCACCTTGGAGACGGTGATGACCGCCTGGTTGCGGACGGCGCCGGTGACCGAGAGGGTCACGTGTGCGCCCTGGCCGCTGATGTTGACGACCCGGCCGAAGCCGCGGTCCCGCATGCCGGGCAGGACCGCGTTCATGACGCGCAGATACCCCATGGCCTTGGCCTCGAACTCGGCCACAACCTGGCCGGGATCGCGGTCACGGGCCATGTTCAGGGTCTGTGCGCGCGGGGCGGCGGCGTTGACGAGGATGTCGATGTCGCCGATCTGCTCGACCGCGGCCCGGACCGAGCCCTCGTCGAGGGTGTCCAGGGTGCGGAAGCTGAGGCCCCGGGCCGCTTCGCTCAAACGCGACCGGTCCCGCGCGCCGAGCACCACGCGGGCCCCCTCCGACCGCAGGGCGGTGGCCACAGCCCGGCCCAGGAGGCCGCTGCCGCCGACGACGAAGGCGGTGCGGCCGGCGATTCCCAGTTCCACGCGTGACCTCCCTCAGCGGATCGTGTGGTTCATCCGGAACATGGTGTCCGGGTCGTAGCGGCGCTTGACCGCGCGCAGGCGGTCGTAAAGCTCGCGCCCGTACGCCTCGGACAGCTCCTGCGGGTCGAGCGCCTCCTCGGTCGAAAGGAAGTTGAGCATCCGGCGGTGCTTCGGGTCGGCCCACGGCCGCATCGCGGTGACCAGCCGCCGCAGGCGGCGGTGACCCTCGTCCAGGTCGTCGCCGCCGACGGCGAAGGCGAACAGCTGGAACGCCAGACCGCGGCTGGGCACCGAGTCGGGGGTGGCCGGCGGCCGGTCCATCGCGCCGCCGAGCGCGCGCACCTCGACGCTCGTCAACGGGATCGCGGTGCCGGGACCGGTCAGCTCGGCCAGCTTGTTCAGGGCCGCGTCGGGCAGGCCGCTCAGCCCGAGGCTGCGGTCCAGGTACGGCATCGCGTCGACCGGGTCGTTGTGCAGCGTCGCCGCCGTCTTGTACGGCACCTCGGCCACCGTGTCGATCAGCGCGGGCGTGGCCGCCCGCATCGGCGCCAGCAGCGCCTCGCCGGCCTCAGCCGCGCCCAGATAGGCGAAGCGGACGCTCAGCACATGGGCGCCACGCAGCGGCGGGGGCAGCTCCTCGACCGGAGGCAGCCGCTGGACGGCGACCGATGTCGTTGCCTGCTCGGGCAGCGTCGCCGCCCAGTCCCGCCACGCGCGCAGCACGTCGGCGGTCGCGCTGCCCGGGAAGTAGATGCTGCCGGCGAACACCGTGGCCACCGGGAACAGCTCGATCTCCATGGCGGTGACGACACCGAAGTTGCCCTTGCCGCCGCGCAGCGCCGCGAACAGCTCGTCGTCGCCGCTCACGGTGCGCAGCACCCCGTCCGCGGTGACGATGTCGAACGAGTTCACGTGGTCCGAGGCGTACCCGTGGGACCGGGCCAGGATCGGTCCCTGCCCACCACCGAGCACATAGCCGATCGCGCCGACCGTGACGGAGGATCCGGCCATCGGGGCCAGGCCTTCCTTGGCGGCCGCGTCGATGACCTCCTGCCAGCGCGCGCCGCCGGTCACCCGCGCGGTCCGCCGCTCGGCGTCGACCGTGACCCCGGCCATCCGGTCCAGGGTGACGAGCACGGCGCCGTCGGCCGTGTAGGGCTGCATGTGCCCACCGCCACGAACCGCGACCGCCAGCTTGTTGGCCGCGGCGTAGCGGACCGCCGCCTGCACATCGGCGACGTCGGCGGCCCCGACCACGACGGCCGGCCGCAACGGGGTCAGCAGGTTCTGAGTACGACATTCGGCGTCGTATCCGGGCTCACCCGGGCGCAGCACCGGCCCGGTCAGTTGCTGAAGTTCCGTCATGACCATGCCGACGCGGCGGATCCGCCCAAGTTCACGGGGAGTGGCGAGCGGTACTTCAGGACAGGCCGCCGGTACCTGAGAACGATGCGGTGGCCCTCCGGCCGGAGCGATCTTTACGGCATGGTGATCCTTCTCAGTGACCCGCGCGTGCTGGCTGTGCCGCTGCGGGACACCGGAACCCCGCTGGTGCGGCTCGGCGGCGAGTTCGGCCCGGCGCGGGCCTGGGTGCGCGCCGATCTCGGCGAACGGCTCGGCTGGGCTCAGGCCGCGCTGCCGCCCGGCGTCCGGCTGCGTGTCGTGGAGGGCCATCGCGACATCGAAAAACAACGGCAGATCATCGAGACGTACGCCCGTGAGGTGCGCGCCGCCCGTCCGGCCATCGACGAGGCCGGGCTGCACCATCTGGTGAGCCGCTTCGTGGCGCCGGTCGAGGTCGCCCCGCATGTGGCCGGCGCCGCGGTCGACCTGACGCTGACCGGTCCCGACGGCGACCTTGACATGGGCACCCCGATCGACGCGACACCGGAGCAGTCGGGCGGCGCCTGCTACTTCGCGGCCGACGGGATCAGCCCGCAGGCCCGGGCCAACCGGATGCTGCTGTCCCGGGTGCTCGGCGGGGCCGGCCTGGTGAACTATCCGACCGAGTGGTGGCACTGGAGTTACGGCGACCGCTACTGGGCGCTGATGACCGGGGCGCCGGCCGCTCTGCACGGCCCGGTTCCGGCCGGGATCCCGGCGTGAAAGTAGCCGTGGCGGGGGCTCAGGTCGTGGTGGATCTGGCGACGGTCGCGGGCAACACCCGCACGCTGGCCGCCCGCACCCGGGGCGAGCTGATGGCGGTGGTGAAGGCCGACGGCTTCGGGCACGGGGCCGCCGGTGTGGCGCGGGCCGCCCTCGGGGCGGGCGCGACCTGGCTGGGTGTCACCGGGCTCG
Source organism: Actinoplanes sp. NPDC000266 (assembly GCF_042899005.1). NCBI lineage: Bacteria > Bacillati > Actinomycetota > Actinomycetes > Micromonosporales > Micromonosporaceae > Actinoplanes > Actinoplanes sp. NPDC000266. The sequence continues at coordinate 1,469,193 of NZ_JBIAZI010000001.1, read as the reverse complement.
GCGAGGCCCTCGGCCTGCGCGCGGCCGGATTGACCGCACCGATCCTGAGCTGGCTCAATCCGCTGGGGGCGGACTTCGGCCTGGCCGTACGCCATCAGGTCGACCTCGCCGTGCCGAGCGTGGCCCATCTGGCCGCGATGCCGCCCGGCGCCCGTGTGCACCTCCAGCTGGACACCGGGATGGCCCGTGACGGCGCCGCGCCCGCTGAGTGGGCCGCCCTGTTCCGTTCCGCGCGCGAGGCCGAGCAATGCGGCCGCGTCACGGTCACCGGCCTCATGAGCCACCTCGCCGGCCCCGGCACAGCGGTCGCCACCCAGCGTTTCCGGGACGCCATCACGGCCGCCTTCACGGCCGGCCTGCGCCCCCGGCTGTGCCACCTGGCCGCCACCGCCGCCACCCTGACCCGCCCCGAGACCCACTTCGACCTGGTCCGCGCCGGCGCCGGTCTGGTCGGCATCGATCCGAGCGGCGGCCGGGCCCTGCGCGGCGCCATGACGCTGACCGCGCCGGTCGTCGAGGTGCGCCGGGTCGCGGCGGGCACGCCGGTCGGCTACGACCACACCTGGCGGGCCGCCCGCGACACCCATCTCGCTCTGCTGCCCGTGGGCTACGCCGACGGGCTTCCGCGCGGGGCCGGGCCCCGCGCCGAGGTGCTCCTCGGCGGCCGTCGCTGCCGCGTCGCCGGCCGGATATCCATGGACCAGACCGTCGTCGAGACCGGCCCCGAGGTCCGGCCCGGCGACAGCGCGACCGTCTTCGGGCCGGGCGACGACGGCGAGCCGTCGGTCGCCGACTGGGCCGCCTGGGCCGGCACGCTCCCACACGAAATCGTCACCGGGCTCGGCGCCCGCCCACACCGTCACGTCATCGGGGGTTACTGACATGTCCCGCATCCGCGCCGCTGTCATCGGCGGCGGCCGCAACGGCGAACACCAGGTGTCGCTCGCCTCGGCCGCGGCGGTCGCCGCCGCACTCGACCCCGGGCGCTACGAGGTCGTCCGCCTGACGATCGCCCCCGATGGAACCTGGCACGGCGACGACCCGATCGGCCTGCCCGCGGCCATCGCCGTGCTCCAAGGCTGTGACGTGGCGCTGCCGATCGTGCACGGCCCGCGCGGCGAGGACGGCACCCTGGCCGCGCTGCTGGAGCTGGCCGGTGTCCCGTACATCGGCTCCGGGGTCCGCCCGGGAGCGCTCGCGATGGACAAATGGGTGACCAAACTGATCGCCGCGGAGCTCGGCATCGCGACCGCGCCGGGCCGGCTGCTCACCGCCCGCACCGCCGCCGGCTGCGCCTGGAACGGGCCGGTCGTGGTCAAGCCGGTGGCCGCCGGGTCGAGCCTCGGCGTCACGCTCGTGCGCGAGGAGGCTGCCCTCGCCGGCGCCCTGGCCGAGGCGCTGCGGCACGACGACCGGGTGCTGGTGGAGGAGGTCGTCGCGGGCCGGGAGGTCGACATCGCCGTGTTGGGCGGCTTCGTCACGCCCGCCCTCGAGGTGGTCGCCGACGGCTTCTTCGACTACGAGGCGAAATACGGTGGGAGCACGGTCTTCCGGGTTCCGGCCCCGATCGATCCCGCCGCCGCCAAGGCGCTGGAGGACGCCGCCGTCGCCCTCTACGACGCGCTCGGCTGCGGCGGTGTGGCCCGTGTCGACTTCTTCCTCACCGAGGCCGGTCCGGTGCTCAACGAGGTGAACACGATGCCCGGCTTCACCGCGCGGTCGCAGGTTCCGCGGATGTTCGCGGCCGCCGGATGGGATTACCCGGAGCTGCTCGACCGCCTGATCCACGACGCTCTCGCCTAACGTGGAGGACGTGCGGGATCGGGCGTGGTGGTGGCCGGACATCGGCGCGGCGACGGTCGTGCTGTTCCTCGGCGCGCTCGAATACACGTCGAACGACTGGCTCTCCTACTTCGGCCCCACCCGCAAGCTCCTGTTCTGGCTGGTGATCCTCGGCACCGCCCTGGCCGCCGGGCTGGTGCGCCGGGCGCCCGCCGTCGCGCTCGGGCTCGTCTGGGCGATCCCGTTGTGCCAGGCCGCGACCCAGAGCCCGTACGTCGTCACCCAGATCGCCGTCCTCTTCGTGGCCTTCGGCACGGCCCGCTGGGGCGGAACGGTGACGTTGCGGGCCAGCGCCTTGTCGATCCCGGCCGCCGCGGTCGCCGCTGTGCTCCTCGTCGAGGCCGGCGCGGTCAGAATCAACTTCCCCATTCCCTCGTACGGCCTGATCTCCGCGACCGTGGATCAGCTCGGCATCGGCTGGCGGATCGGCGTCGCGGTCGTCATGGCCGCCCTGATCGGCGTCCCGTGGCTGGCCGGGCTGGCGCTGCGCATCTCCGACCAGGCCCACCTCGACCTGGCCGAGGCGGCCCGGCAGCGGGCGAAAGCCGAGGAGACGGCCCGGATCCGGGACGCGCAGACCCGGCTCGCCCGCGACGTGCACGACGTGGTCGGGCACTCCCTCGCCGTGATCCTCACCCAGGCCGAGGCGGGGCAATATCTCCCGGACGACGATCCGGCCGCGCTCAAGTCGCTGCTGGGCGGGATCGCCACGTCGGCGCGGTCGTCGCTGCGCGATGTGCAGGAGGTGCTGTCGACGACCCGCGACACCACCGACGACATGGACCGGCTCATCGGCAATCTGCGCGACGGCGGCCGGGAGGTGGTCACCGGCGAGGACGGCACACCCCGGCCCCTCGACCAGGAGCAGCGGGTGACGGCCTACCGGGTGTTGCAGGAGATGCTCACGAACGCGATCCGGCACGGCCGGCACGACGGCGCGGTCGTCGTCCAGCGTTCCTGGAACCCCGACGGCCTGGTCATCGAGGTCCGCAACGCCACCGCCCCCGACTCCTCGCCCGGCTCCGGTTCCGGGCTGGACGGCATGCGCGACCGGCTCGCCGCCGTCGGCGGCTCACTGGAGACGGGCCGCCGCGAGGACGTTTTCGTTGCCACGGCACGGATCCCGGTCCCGCTCCGGTGAGCGACGAGATCGAGGTGCTCGTCGCCGACGACCAGGAGCTGTTCCGGGCCGGCGTGGTGGTCATCCTCAACGCGCAGCCCGGGATCCGGGTGGTCGGCGAAGCCGGTGACGGCCGTGACGCCGTACGGCTGACCGAGGAACTGCGGCCGGACGTGGTGCTGATGGACCTGCGGATGCCGGGCCTGGACGGCGTCGAGGCGACCCGGCTCATCTACGAGAAGCCCAGGACCGATCCCGTACGGGTCCTGGTGCTGACCACTTTCAACCTGGACGACCGCGCGGCCACGGCCATCCGCTACGGCGCCAGCGGTTTCCTGCTCAAGGACACCACGCCGGCCCAGCTGGCCGACGCCATCCGCAGCGTTCACGCGGGAAACGCCGTCCTGGCCCCCGGCGACCTCTCGGCCCTGCTGGAGGGCCGGTTCCCGGCCCGCTCCCCCGTCCCCGACGCCTACCTCGCGCTGACCGACAAGGAACGGGCCGTCTTCCGCGCCGTGGCCCGGGGCCTGTCCAACGCCGAGATCGCCGCCGAGATCTTCGCCGGCGAGTCCACCGTCAAGACCCACGTCGGCGCCATCCTGCGCAAGCTGGGCCTGCGCGACCGCGTCCAGATCGTCGTCTTCGCCCACGAACACGGCCTGCTCGGCTGACACCGCCCACCCGGGTGACCCTGGCCTCCCGGGGCCGAAGGCCAGGGTCGGACCCGGGCGCGAGCGCGGCGGCGAACGCCGAGAGTCAGTGGCATGTCTCCTCTGTTCCGCATTTATCTGATCCGCGGCCTCATCGCCATCGCCTGGTCGATCGCCTTCGCCACGGTCCAGCACGATCTGACCGCCGTCTCGGTCGCGTTGTTGGTCCTCTACCCGGTGATCGACGTGGTCGCGTCACTGGCCGACGTCCGCGAGAGCAGCGGCACCCCGGGCCGGCGGCTCCAGGTGTTCAACACGAGCCTGAGCGCGCTCACCGCCGCCGGCCTCGGGCTGGCGGCGATCAGCGGGATCGGCGCCGTCCTGTTCGTCTTCGGGCTGTGGGCCGTCGTGGCCGGCGCCGCGCAGGTCGTCGTCGCCCTCAGCCGCCGCCGCGTGCTGGGCTGGCAGTGGCCGTCGCTGCTGGCCGGCTCGTTCTCGGTGATCGCCGGCGCGACCTATCTGCCGGTGGCCCTGGGCGACGCGCCGACGCTCGACATGCTGGTCCTCTACACCGCGGCCGGCGGCACGTTCTTCGTCCTCCAGTCGCTCCTGCTGGCCTGGCGCGGGCGCCGCCGCCCGGTGGCGCCCCTCACAATTCGCCGGCCACTTTGACGAACAGCGTGGTTCTCCCGTCGTGAGTCATGGGCGGCTCGTCCGCCGAGACGTGCGAAAGGGACTGACATGACGGCGAAAGAGCTGGACTTCGAGACCGGCGTCTTCGACAAGGAGTACATCTCCCTCGCGGGCACGCGGGAGGGCATCGTCCGCGGTGGCCGGCATCTGTTCGACCGCCTGCCCCGCGCGTTCGAGGGTCTCAACCAGATCGCGGTGATCGGCTGGGGACCTCAGGGATCGGCGCAGGCGCAGAACCTCCGGGACTCCCTCGGCGGCCACCTCAAGGTCGTGGTCGGCCTGCGGGCGGGCTCGTCCTCGTTCGCAGCGGCCCGCGCGGCCGGCTTCTCCGAGACGGACGGGACGCTGGGCGAGATGTTCGAGGTGATCGCCGCCTCGGACATGGTCCTGCTGCTCATCTCGGACGCCGCGCTGGCCGACCTGCACGAGCGGATCTTCGCGGCACTGCGGCCCGGGGCCACCATCGGCCTGTCGCACGGGTTCCTCCTGGCCTACCTGGAGCAGCAGGGCGGCCGGTTCCCGGCGAACGCCGACGTGATCGCGGTCTGCCCCAAGGGGATGGGCGCCTCCGTGCGAGCGCTGTACCTGCAGGGCGCGGAGACCAATGGGGCCGGCATCAACGCCAGCTTCGCCGTCGAGCAGGACGCCAGCGGGCGGGCGACCGACCGGGCCCTGGGCTGGTCGGTCGGCCTCGGCGCCCCCTACACGTTCCAGACCACGCTGCGCTCGGAGTATCTGTCCGACCTGACCGGCGAGCGGGCCATCCTGCTCGGCGGTGTGCACGGCATCGTGGAGAGCCTCTACCGCCGGTTCCGCGATCACGGCTTGACCGAGACCGAGGCGTACCGTCACTCGGTCGACTGCGTCACCGGCCCGATCTCGCGGATCGTCTCCAAGGACGGGCTCATCGGCCTCTACCGGCGTCTCGACGACGCGGATCGCGCGGAGTTCGCCCGGGCGTACGCGGCGGCCTACCCGGTCGGATCCGAGATCACGCACGAGATCTACGACGAGGTGGCCTCGGGCAACGAGGTCCGCAGCGTCATCCTCGCGGGCCGGCGGCTCGCCCGCTTCCCGATGGGCCGGATCGACCAGGCCGGCATGTGGCGCGCGGGCGAGGTCGCGCGGCGCGACCGCGACGACGACGCGCTGCCGCTGGACGCGTTCACCGCCGGCGTCTTCTGCGGCGTCATGATGGCGCAGGTCGACGCCTTCATCGAGAGGGGCCACCCGTACTCGGAGATCGCCAACGAATCGGTCATCGAGGCCACCGACTCGCTCAACCCCTACATGCACGCACGCGGCGTCTCCTACATGGTGGACAACTGCTCGACCACGGCCCGCCTCGGCTCGCGCAAATGGGCGCCGCGCTTCGACTATCTGCTGACCCAGACGGCCTATCCCGCCGTCGACCACGGAACGAGTGACCTCGACCTCTCCCTGATCAAGGCGTTCGAGGAGCACCCGATCCACGAGGTTCTGCGGATCTGCGGCGAGATGCGGCCCTCGGTCGACATCTTCGTCCAGTGAGGGCCGGGAACGAGGCCCGCCTGGCCCGGCTGCTGGCCGGCAGCTATCTCAAGCTGACCGGCCGGCCCCTCGCGCCGGAGGACCTGGCGGGCGAGGATCTGGCCCGGTGGTTGTACGAGGCGCCCTTCGGGTTGCTCGTACACGACACCTCGCCGGATCCGTTGTTCGTCTACGCCAACCGCAAGGCCCAGGAGATCTTCGGCTACACCCGGGACGAGTTCACCGGACTTCCGTCGCGCCTGTCCGCGGGCGTTCAGGACCGCGAGTCACGCCGCCTGTTCATGGACGCGGTGCGGCGCGACGGGGTGGTCGACGGCTACCGCGGCCCCCGGGTCCGCAAGGACGGCCGGCAGTTCTGGCTCGAGGACGCGACCGTCTGGAACGTCCTCGACACGGACTCGTCCGTCGTCGGCCAGGCCGCCCTGATCCGGCGCTGGAGCGACCCCGGACAGTGACCTCACCCGTCCGACGGTGAGCGGCTGGACGACAGGACCGCCGCGGTACGCAGGGTGGTGGCGGCGGCCGGGTCGTCGGCCGCCACCGGTGGTTTGGCGCCGGTGGCGCGCAGGGAGACGAGGCGGGAGAGCAGGTCGAACCAGAACGGGGCGCCCAGCATCAGCAGCAGGGCGGTGACCAGCCATCCGGCGATGTGGGAGCTGGTCCAGGCCAGGCTGCTCCACTCGGTGCCGTGGTCCCAGCCGAACGGCAGGCCGATTCCGGCGAGGTCCTGCACGGTCTGGACGTTGGTGTCGACCAGGCCGTCGGCCGACGGCGCCTTCACCGCGGCCTGCTCGGCGGCGTTCAGGGCGGCCTCGCGCACGGCCGGCTGCCGCCACAGGGTCTGTGCCGTATGGAAGGCCGACACATTGCCGGCGACGGCGATGCCGAGGCCGACCACGAAGAGCACCGCGGTCACCCAGCGCTTGTAGGCGCCGCTGAGCCGGCCCATCGTCTCGTCGTACCAGCTCTCCACGGCCGCCTTGGCGTCGAGGCCGAGCTCGCGACCATCGGCCTTGACCCCGGCCAGCCAGGAGTTCAGGGGCTCGCGATCGGTCATCTCATCGACCGCGTTGGCGAACGAGCGGGCCGACAGATAGGCCGGCCCCAGCTCGGTGCGGAACCAGTGCCGGCCCCGGCCGGCCGCGACGTTCGCCGACTGGTAGACCGCCGTTCCCCGGAACATGTCGAGGGCGCGCCGGGCGGCCGCGTCGAACGACGGGCTGCCGCTGAGCATCTGCCCGATGGTCTCCTCGAGGTCCTTGGCCCTCTTGCGCAGCAACCGTGAGACGCCCTCCACAATGGCCGACGCGAGCGAGGCCAGCACGAAGAAGACCAGTGCCAGCCCGATCGCCGTCTCCAGCGCCTGGGACCCGAACATGGGCCGGAGCCTAGCCGAAGGTGAAGCTGTACGTCTCCACGCCCGCGTCGAGGAACGTGATCTCCACCGTGTGGTCGGTGATCGGGTCGGGCTGGCGCAGCAGTTGATAGAGGCGGCGGTCGCCGATGGTGCCGTAGCCGTCGGCGTCGACGTCCTGGCCCGCGGCGGCGGCCGGCGGCTCGCCGTCGATGAGGATCTGGAAGCGTGCGGGGGTGGTCGCGCCCGTGACGATGTTCAGGTCGCGGGCGTGGAAGCGGTACAGCAGGCGCGCACCGGCCGCGTTGGCCACGGTCGCCTGCTCGTTCATCGTCCAGTCGCCCTCCAGGGACCACTCGTTGAGGCCGAGCGTGTCCGGAAGCGTGTACTGGTGCGGCTTCCCGAGGACCAGGCCGTCGGGTGAGGCGAAGCGCTCGGTGCGGTCGTACCCGGTGTAGTTCTCCTGCGATTCCAGGGTCGACCAGTCGGCCGCCTCCTCGACCGGGCGCGGCTCGACCACGACCAGGTCGTGGCCGGGGTCGGCGCCGGCCTCGTGGAGCAGGCGCTGGATCGCTTTCTCCGTACGCTCGTACTCGCCCTCGCCGAAGTGGTGGTACCGCAGGTTCCCCTCGGCGTCGGCCAGGTACAGCGCCGGCCAGTAGTGGTTGTCGAAGGCTCGCCACACCCCGTACTCGTTGTCGATCGCCACCGGGTACTCGATCGTGTCGGCGCGCATCTCCCGGCGTACTTCCTCGAGGTTGTGCTCGAACCGGAACTCGGGCGTGTGCACACCGAGGACGACGAGACCCCGCGAGGCGTACTTCTCGTGCCAGGCCCGCACGTACGGAAGCTGCCGCAGCCAGTTGACGCAGGTGAAGGTCCAGAAGTTGACGAGAACGACCTTGCCCCGCAGCTCTTCCGGCCGCAGCGGCTCGGTGTTGAGCCAGCCGGTCGCCCCGTCGAGCAGCGGCAGGCGGCCTTCCTTCGGCAGATGGTGTGCCCCTGAGAACATGACTTCCCCCTTCGTGGTCTCTTCACCCTTGCGCGCTGGTACCCCGTCGCGCACCCGGGAGTTGCCCTGGTCCGTGTACCGGTCGCCCGCCGTGATCGGGAGCCGCGACGCGCGGCGTCCCTGAACAGGTACGTGGCGAGACAGCGCCCGAGTCCGTAGACAGGTGGATCGGCACCCTCGGGGAGGAAAAGGCAGTGATGTCCGAGCAGCACGATTCCGGTCAGCGGCGCAGCGCGCACGGCGGCTTCGTCGGCGCTTTCGTCCGTTCGGTCCGCAACGGTCCGCAACGCTCATCGGTCGGTCAGGTCGCGGCGGCAGCATTGATCATCGTCGTGCTGGCGGGCGTGGTGGTCGGCGCCAGCGTCCTGATGCGCCCCAAGGCCGCCGCCGAGACCCCCGTCGCCGCGACGACCTCCGTCCCGTCGAAGTCAACGGCCGTTTCCGGTACGCCGGTGAAGCCGGCCCCGGCGCAGGCGGGAGCACCGGGGGCGAAGGGCGCGCCGGGCGCGCCCGGCCCGCAGGGCGCACCCGGGCCGAACGGGATCACCGTGGCCGACCAGGCAGCCGCCCCGGCAACCGGCGCCACGACCCAGGCCACCACCGCACCCCGCCCGGCCTCGACGACCGGCCCGGCCGCCACCGCGGCAGCAGCACCCCCGGCGACCCAGGCCGCCGCCGCGCCGGCCACCGAGGCGAAGAAGGCCACCACCTACAGCGGCGTGGCCGGCCGCGGCTGCTCCAGCGCCGGCAGCGTCTACACCGAGCACGGCTGGTACACCTCCGGCAACGCCGGCTGGTGGACGCTGGCCAACGGCAGCTACACCGGCAACGGCTGCAACGGCCAGTTCACCGACATGCCGATGTCCGGCAGCGCGTCGAGCGACGACGCCGGCCAGGCCATCGTCTGGGGCTTCAGCGTCGGCGGCACCGCGCAGTCGTGCACGCTCTCGCTCTTTGTGCCGACCAGCGCCAGCGCCCGGGACGTGGCCGCCACGGCCGCCCACTTCGCCGTGGTGCACGGCAACACCATCGGCAACACGACGTACGTCAACCCGTCCGGCGACCACACGGTCAGCCAGCGCGACCACCACTCGAGCTGGGTCGGCCTGGGCACCTACCCGGTCCACAACGGCATGATCGGCGTGAAGCTGACGAACCGCGGGAACCCTTCCGGCTATCCCGTGACCTACCCGCACCTGGCCGGCGGCGCGGTGCGGGCGCAGTGCGTGGCCGAGTGACACCTCAGCCGAGGCCGTCCATCATGCGCCGGACCATCCCGTTCATGGCGTCGGTGCGCGCGCCGAGCAGCGCCGCTGTCCGGTCTTCGCAGTCGCGCACGGCGGCGAGGACCTGATCGGCCAGGCGCGCGGCGTCCCGGGGCTCCAGCGCCCGCGGCTCGATGGTGAGGCCCACCAGCCGGCCCGAGCGCATCGTGGCTCGCACGGCCCCGTCCGGCGAGCCACCGTGCACCTCGGTCGCCTCGAACTCGGTGTGAGCCTGCTGCATGCCCTTGGTGACCTGGGCGAGCTGTTCGGTGAGGTGGTTGAAATCGGGCATGGAGGGACTGGTCATCTCTCCGTTGTAGCCGCGGTGCCGGACGGATCACAGCTCCCGGTTCGGGGACGTGCCGAACCCGTCGCCGTCGCGCCCGTTGTGCCAGAGGTGAACAGCTCCGTACGCACGCTGGCGGTCGTCTCGGGCAACGCCATCATCCGGGGCGGCCTGGCCCGGGTTCTGGCCGCCGCACCCGGCATCGTCGTCAAGCACGAGGTGGACGGGATCACCGCCGCCGTGCTACGCGCCGATCCGGCCGATCTGATCGTCGCCGACCTGCACGAGCAGCGCGGGTCCCGGATGGGCCCGCGCTTCTGGACCCTGCTGCCGCCGGAGAGCCGGACGCTCGTGCTGGTGCGCCCCGAGGACCCACCGGGTCTGCTGGCCGCCCTGCAGGGCGGCATCCGCGGCCTGCTCACCAGGGACACCCCGGCCGACGAGGTGATGGCCGCGCTGGAGACCGTTCGCAACGGCGGTGTGTACGTCTGCGACCAACTCGTCGAACCGCTGCTCGCGCAGACCTCGTCGGAACGCGGGGCCCGCGAGCCGCGGCTGGCCAACCGTGAGATCGAGACCCTGCGCTGGGTGGCCGAGGGCCTGACGCACGAGCAGATCAGCCGCCGGATGGGACTGACCGAGGCCACCGTGAGCACGTATGTCAAGCGGATCCGGACCAAGCTGAACGCGGGCAACAAGGCCGAGCTCACCCGCCGGGCCATCGAACTGGGCTACGTGACCGCGCATTGATGGGGACGCCGGTAAGGGAACTGGTCCGGACACCGCCGTTCGCGATTGGCTCGAAGGCCCGTCCGGACAAAGGAGTGAACGATGACGATGCCGGGCTTTCAGCTCACCCCGGAACTGATCAAGAAAGCGTCGCTCGACAGCTACGCCACGGCCGACTCGGTCTGGCAGCACCTCGCCGAGCTCCGCAACTACGTGCTCGAGCTCGAGCAGACCTGGCAGGGCGTCGCCCAGAACACGTTCCAGCAACTCATGACCGACTTCGACATCTACGCCCGGATGATGAACGACGCGCTGCGCGACATCGGCCAGGGCCTGGACGGCAACTACGTCAACTACCTCGACACCGAGCAGCAGAACATCGCCAACCTGAAGCCGGTGTCCGGTCAGCTCATGCCGGGGCAGACCGGCTTCGACCTTCCCCCGTCGCGCTTCTGAAAGGGACACCCATGTCGATCGAGTCCAGTCATCTGCGTGTGCCCGTCGAGCTGGAGGACGCCGGCACCCGGCTGAACGCCAAGGCCCAGCAGATCGAGGACGAGCTGACCCGGCTGCGCAACGAGCTCCAGCCCATCCTGGACAGTTGGCAGGGGCAGACCCGCGAGTACTACGAGGGTCTGCAGAACGAGTGGAACATCGCCGCCGAGGGCCTGCTCGGCCAGGAGGGTGTGCTCGGGCAGATCGCCCAGGCCATGCGCATCACCTGGCAGAACTACACCGACTGCGAGTGGGCGAATGTCCAGACCTGGAAACACTGAGCCGGCCACCCGCACCCTGGTGACCGTGGTCGGCGCGCGGAGCCGCGCCGACCTCGCGGTGCCCTCGCAGGCGCCGATCGCCGAGTACAGCGACCGGCTGGCCGGGCTGCTGGGCGAGGATACGAGCGCCGCGCTGCCGCCGGCCTGGTCGCTCGCCCCGGCCGGGGCCGCTCCCCTCCCGATCGAATCGTCGCTGGCCGAGGCCGGCGTCGCCGACGGGACCGTGCTGTACCTGCGCGACGTGCTCGCCGGGGAGGGCGACGAGCCGGTCGTGCGCGGCGTCTGGGAGGTCGTCGAGGAGGTCGGCGACGCCGGGCTCGGTCCGCGTTGGGACGCCCGGGCCCGCGCCCGGGCGGCGGTGCTGCTGGGTGCGGTCTGGCTGCTGGCCACGCTGTCATATCTGGGTTTCAATGCTCACGGCCGGTCGGCGGCGGGCGCGGTGCTCGCGGTGGCCGGCATCGGTTTCGCGGTGACGGCCCGGATCGTGGGCGCGCATCCGCGGGTCCTGCCCGATCCGCTGCGGACGGCGCTGGGCTGCGCCGCCGTGCCCGCGATGACGGTGGTGGCGCTGCTGACGCTGGGCCCGGGCCTGCTGTACGCCGAGATCGGAGCGGTGGTCGGCCTGCTCATCGCCCTGTCGGCGGTGCCTGGTGTGCTGCTGGCCGCGGTGACGCTCGTGGCGGCGATCGCCGGGGTGATGACCACGGTGGTCCTCGCGCTGGGCGCCTCCACCACGGCGGCCGCGGCCACCGCGGTCGTGGCGGGCGTGCTGTTCGCCGGGGTCGCACCCCGGACGGCCGGAGCCCTCACCGCGGCGACCTGGCTACGCTTGTCGTCGCCGTCGATGGAGCCGTCGGCCGACCCGGACGAACTGGCCCGCCGGGTGACGCGGGCCCAGCACACGTTGGTGCTGCTGATGGCGATCGCCTCGGCCATCGTTGCCGTAGGCCTGATCGTCGTCACGCGCGATCCGGCGCCGTTCCCTCTGGCCCTGGCCGGTGTGGCCGTCGTGGCGCTGCTGGTGCGGGCGGGCACGTTCTCATTCGCCACCGAGGCGATCGGGCCGGTGCTGGCCGCGCTCGCCGGGGCGTTCGGGTTGTTCACAGCGCTGGGCCACTGGCCGGTCACCGAGCCACTGCGGCTGCCGCTGGCCGCGCTGGCCGGCGTGGCGGCGGTCGGCGTGGCCGTGCCGGTCCTGTTGTGGCGCTCGCCCGCCGCGGCGGCCGGGGCGCCGAAATGGCGGCCGCTGCTGACGGTGTGCCAACTCGCCCTGCCTCCGCTGCTGCTCGGCGTCTACGGCGTCTTCGGCCTGCTGTGGGGCCTCGGCCGCAACTTCTGATCCGATCCGCTCCTCCAAGAGGCCGCGCTCTGTACGGAGCGCGGCCTCTTCCGCTTACTGGTAGCCGCAGTTGACGAGCATCTCCTGCGCCAGCGCGAAACCAGCCGACAACTGCGGCTCCTGCCGCGCGAGGCGCGCCCAGCGCTCGATCCAGGCGACCCGCTGCCGCGGCGTCAGGGTCGAGATCGCCTGGGCGATATCGGCCCCGGCCCGCTCAGCCTGACCGGCGAAGACCCAGCTCTCGGCCACCACCAGCGGCTTCTCCGGCGCCGAGGGCACGATGTCGGTGTTGAGACGGGCCGCCACCGGGCCGAGCAGCTCGCGCAGCGCGCCCTCGAGGACCGGCGCCGTCCGGACCAGCTCGATCGCGGCATCCCGCAGCGGCTCGACGGCCAGAGCCCGCTGATCTTCGGGACCGAACAAGGCCCGCCTCAGTTCCCCGGGTGCCCGGCCCTGGAGATAGTGGGTGACGTAGGCCAGGTCGTCGGAGCCGTGTGCCGCCCGCGCGGCCCGTGCCGCGTTGAGAGTCATCTCGTCGGCGTTGACGTGGCCGTTCCAGCGGGACGGATGACTCACGAAAGGACGCCCGTAGGACCGCAGCTCGAGCGCCACCGTCGCCGGGAGCGGGTTGCCCCCTTCGACCCGGTAATTGAGCAGCGCACCGGAATCCGCCTCGCCGATGCCGAACGCTCCAGGCCGGATCCGTGGCCCCTCCGGCGACGGAGCCAGCACCTCATCGAACAGCTCCTTGACCGTGCCGATGAGCACCTTGGTGTGCTCGTCGCGCAACTCGATCTTCTGCAGATCGGCCGGCGACAGCCCGGCCACGAGCTCCTCATCGGCCGAGTCGAGGTTGTCGCCGAACGCCTCGCGCACCCGGTGCGGATACATCGACAGCGTCTGCCGGACGGCGGGGGACAACTCCTGCCCGAGTGTCCACAAGGGGTGGCGCGCCGCCACCACCATGAACCACTTCATGAACCGGCGGCGGGTCAGTGTGTGATTCAGGGCGCCCGCGGCCTGGATGAAGGCCAGGGCCATCACGCCCACGAGGGCCGCGATCTCCGGGTCGGCCACCAGCAGACGGACATCGGCGGCGCTGACCTGCCGGCTGGTGACCCGCTCCACGTGCATGGACGCCACCTCCCAGCCGAACTCGACCGCTTGCGCGAGGTACTCGAACTTCGCACCCTCGGTCCGGGTGTTGGCCATGATGTGTGCCAGGAAGCCGGGCAGGCCGGCCAACGGAACGTCCTCGGTGAACTGCGCGAAGAACGGCGCCTCCGTGCGGACGTCCGGCAGGTGGGTCACCCTCAAATTCCGGTGCTCCGCCGGCACGCGGTACTCGGGTCCCGGGAACAAGTCGGCCAGAGTGGTGGAGGATGCCTCGCGATAGGTACGCACCCTGACCGCCAGACGCAGCCGCTGCAGGACGTCGTCGCGCCACACCCGCACCCGCTCCGGATCGGCCGCGATCTCGCCGGCGAGCACCTTGACCGGCCGGGTCACCACTTCCGGGATCGAGACCTTCACCCAGCCACTGGCGCGGTCGCCGGAACCGCCGGCACTGGCCCGGGCTTCGACGCTGCCGTAGAAGACACCCTGCTCGTCGAAGTAGAGAACCTTGTTGTCCGCGACCACCCGCACCGAGCGATCGGCCGACTCCACCAGCAGCGTCTTCTCCGGCAGGCGTTGACCGAACTCGCCGATCACCACATTGTGGACCTCGACCTCCTCGGCGTGCGCGCCCACGGCCGCGGGCAGGTCGGCCACGTCCACCGGCCGCCCGACCGGGGGCACGTCGACCGGGCCGACCGGAACGAAGAAGACGCGGTACGGATCGCTGGGGAGCCGGGCCGCCTCGCCGCTCTGGCCGTCGATGAAGACCACGCCGTCGTCCTCGCGGACGGCGTTGAAGACGTGTCCCTGCTCGCCGTCCGGCCGTGACACGACGACGAAGCCGTGCGCACCCGGTCCGGCGGCGGTCAGCGCCCCGGCGATCTCGTCGTAGCTCTCGACCTCGGCCAGGGACCGGGCCGGCCCCGTCCAGCCGCCGTTGGCGTACGTCACCACGTCGGCCAGCGGCAGGCTCGCGTCGACCGGCGGCGCGATGAACACCTGCTCCGGCTCGACGACTGCCATGTGGGTGGCGATGGCGGTCAGCACACAGTTGACGAGCCAGCCGTCCTCGGTGCGGGAGCCCTCGTTGTTGGTGCGGCGCAGCCAGCCGAAGCGCCTCTGGAAGGCCTCGGAGCGGTCACCCTCCGGGTTCCAATGGGCCAGGCCGTCGCCGCCCGCGGGCCCTCTTTCGCCGAGGCGGCTCGGCAGGACCGGGGCGATCCAGACGTACGCGGCGCGGCGGCCGAACTCACCGGTGATCCCGGGCGCCCCGCTCCGAGCGCCGTCGCCGCGGTTGTGGGTGCGTACAGGAAGGTCCGGAAGATGGCGCCGGATCTCCTGGGCGATCGCCCCGGCGCGGGTCCCGCCGGTCTGCCTGGCCCGGGCCGCGCCGCCCAGGATGCTCCCGGTTCCCCCCGCCTCGATGGCGATCTCCAGCGGAACCAGCGCGGTCCGCCGGGTCGCCCGAACGCTGTGGGCGAAGCGGGCGATCGCCTCGCGATCGGCGGCGGACAGCTCCTGGGAACGCTGGGCGAAGTCAAGCTGCAGGACGTCCGGAAGCACCGGCCAGTCTTGGACGGCGCCGCCCGTCCCGAGGGCGGTGAGCTCCCGGACCAGGTCGGCGTGGGCGGCGCTCAGGCCGGGACGAGTCACGCCGGACGCCACCCGCGCGATCATCCCGACCACATGCTGATAGCGGTCGCGGCCGAGATGACCGGTCCGCAGGCGGTCGCCGAGCACCCGCATCGTGGTTTCCACGCCGGGCAGGGACATCAGCACCGGCAGATCGGCCGGCGGGCTCACGGGCTGCCCGGCGTGCGAATGGACGGCGCCGGCGACCTCCCGCCACAACGCGCGGGTGAATTGCCGTGACTCCGTATCGCCCAGCTCGAGCTGCCGATCACCCCGGAAGTACCGAAGTTCCACGAGCCTTCGCCGTACGCCGTGGAAGTCGTCGGCGTCGGGCAGATGCGACCGGTTGTAGAACGGGTCGAACCGGAGCGACGCGCCGGGCCGCAGGCCGGTCGCGAGGTACTCCCGCACCGTGCCGTAGACGCCGATCTCGGCGTCCAGCCAGTGATCGACCTCTTCCGCCGCCGGGTTGACCTGCGCCCGCCGCACGAGGAAGTCGGGCATCCTCTCGCGGAAGACCGACAGGAGCTGCTCCTGAATCAGTTCCGCGTCACGCTCCAGGAACTGCTGAACCCGAGGTGGCAGATCCTCCCGCAGGATCGACAGCGACACGCGCAGGAGCGCGGCCACCCGGTTCTTCGCCACCTGCGGATCGGGCAGCGCCATCTCCAGCATCGTGCCGACGACGTGGGTGTAGAGCACGGTGGCGTAGCCGGCCAGCGCCTCGGCCGCCGGGTCGGCCGCAGCCGCGAGGTCGGCCGACGACCGCGGCACGCCGGTGAACCGGGCGACCAGGTCCCCGGCGAAACGCAGGCCGTCGTCGATGGCCTCGCGCTGATGCCGCACGGGCGTACGCGCCGGGTCGGCCAGCCAGCTGTGCAGCGCCCACAACCGGTCGACCGGCACGCCCGTCGTGTACTGCAGATAGCGGCCGCGCGAACCGCCGCGGCCCTGGACGGCGCCGATCCGGGTGTTCGACACCTGCTCCGGCCTCCAGGGGTACCGGAAGCCCTGCGACGCCGGAAAGACCTGACCGAGCGGAACACTGACGCCGTCGGGCACGGCCCGCAGGCGCTGCCACACGTGATCGAGGTCGGCGAAGAAGGTGCTCTCCGGCGGGTAGTCTCCGCTCTCGCCGGGCGTGGCCGCCAACGGGCGGCTCACGATCTCCAGGATCTTCGGACGGGCCTCCCAGGCTCCCGCCACCCGCGTCTTGTGGTACCGCCCGTCGGGTGTCTGCCACATACGCCCGGTGTCGAACTTCATCTCGAGCGATCCGAACGTGATGACGGCCGGCTTCTCGGTCGGATATTGGTGTTCCTCGAAGTCGAGGAAGAAGTCGTACTCCTCCGACTCGAGCCCGACCGCACCGACCATCACCTCCCCGGCGGCGACGGGCTCACCGTCGATGACCGTCACCGGCACGTCGCCCACGGGCACGAACCGGAGCCGCCCGGCGCCGGGCGCGACGGTGGCCTGAAGCCCGGTCTGCCCGTCGAGGAAGACGACGCCGTCCACGTCGTTCACGGCGACGAAGGCGTGTGTGACCGACCCACCGGCGCCGACGGTGACGATGCCGCGCGCTCCGACGCCGGCACGGGTCAAAGACTCGACGATCGCGTCGAAGCTGGGGACGCGGTAGAGGTGGTCGGTGTCGGCGTAGGTGAGGATCTCCTGCTCGGTCGCGCCGTCGTGGTCACCGGCCTGGTGCGCGACCCCGTCGACCAGGGACATGTCGGTGGCCACGACCGTAAGGAAGCAGTTCACCAGGGCCGGGTCGGCGGTGCCGCGCGGGTTGACGTCGGTCAGCCACGGATACCGGCCGGCCACCTCGGCCGGCGACCGCCGCGGCGCCAGACCGATGTCGGCCTGCCCGTCCGGCGTGCTGTCGGCCGGCCCCGCCGGCTTGGGCTGGGCCGTCGGCTGGGGCTGGGCCGCCGGCTGGGACTGGGCCGCCGGCTGGGACTGGGCCGCCGGCTGGGAAGCGCGCGGTTTCGGCCGGCTTCCCAAGGGCCGGGCCGTCCGGGCCGGCGCCGGCGGGGCGGCCGGCTCGTCCCGCGTTGCCGGTGCGGCCGGCGCGGTGGGCACAGCGGGAAGCGAGCGGGCGGGCCGGGGCGCACGGGGGCCGAAGTCGGCCGGACGGAGCTGCGGTCCACTCCTCACCTGGCTGTCCTGCGCAGCGGTCCGGCCGCTCGACGCGGTCGAGGCGGGTGCGGTCGGCGCCGTCGGAGGGGTGGTGGCCTGGGCGGGCAGGGGAAGCTGGGCCACGCGGCCGCCGGCGTTGACGAGGAACACGCGTTCGGGGAACGGGCTGTCCTCCAGCGTGAACTCGGTGAACTGGCCGTGCGGGCCGGCTTCGGTGTCGACGCGCACGTAGCCGCCGTCCGGGCGGCGCTCGACCAGGACGATCCGGGGCAGCTCGCCCGCCACGTCGTAGCGGACCGCCGTCACCGCGCCGGGCCGCAGGAGGCGGAGCGCGTCCACGCCGGCCCCGGTGAACTCGCCGCCCAGACGCTCGTTGATGCCGTCTCCCGGGCCCGCGCCGAGAGACACGAGCATCTGCTCGGCACGCACGTGACGGTCGGCCGGATGCGCGTGCTCCGAATAGGCCGGAAGACCGGTGACCGCGGCTCGCGTCTCCGCCGACACCGGCACGTCGCCGGAGCCGAGCGGATGCGTGTCGCGCGGCCGGAGCCAGCTCTCCAACCGGGTTATCGCGTGGTGGCCCGGCCGGACCAGTGGCGCCGCATGCCCTTCGGGGTCGAACGCCGGCTGCAGCTCGTGACGTAGCCGAGCCAGTTCGCCCAGCGCGGCGTCGATGCGCTCCCGGCCGCGGCCGGTAGGTGCGCTCGCCGCGGCATGCGCCCCGGCCAGCATGACCGCCGCCGACTCCCAGCTCAGCAGGGGGTCCTCGCCGGGCATGCCGAGCCGGGCGCCGAGCTCGCGCACGGTCTGGAACAGCTCGTCGACCGGATTGCCGGCCGGAGCATCCCGCCACCATTGCCCGGCCTCCCGGACGATCGGCACCGGCGGCCGCCCGGCGTCCTCGCGGCGGCTCTCGAGGCGCCCGAGGTGGGTCAGCATCCAGCCGAGGAAGTCGTCGACAGTTTCACGCTCGAACAGGATCGGCCCGGCCGGTCCGCTCGGACCGGCCCCCTCGGTCTCGGTGGCCGGCGGCTCGGGCAGGTTGACCAGCCCGGGCAGACCACTGAGCTCGGACAGCACCGAGGCCGTGTCGTCCGCGTCGGACGGCCGGCCGCGGAAGGTGAACGAGTCCCCGTCCCGGGTCAGCGGGATCTCCGGCGTGATCAGGTGGACCTCTTCGCGGCCGGACCACGTCACGTCGTACGGACCCTCGAAAACCATCGTCGCGAAGCCCGGCCGCACCGGCTGCAGCTCGACCGATTCGTGCACCCGCACCGGGAAAGGCCGTTCGGCATAGCCCACCGGCACAACCGCGTAGTGCGTCCCCCAGGCCATCCGCGTCGACCCGTTGCGCCGGGCCGTCTCGCGCAGCCGTTCCCCCTCGGCTCGCGCCGCCACCTCTTCCGGTGGCCCGGCCGCCGGCGCCGACGGCCGCCCGTCGCCGAGATGACGACCGATTGCCCGTACGTAGTCAAGCTGGATCGCCTCGGCCGGATGCACCATCGACAGCCGGCGCACACGCCGCCGCACCCGCCGAACCAGTTCCCGGGCCGCGTCCACGACCGCTTCGTCGCCGCCAGTGTCCGCGCGGTGCGCCCCGACGAGGATCCGGGCCGCGTCGTTCCACGACAGCACCAGCGCGTCGGGTTGTTGCCGTTCCACGCTGAACGCCCAGGCGAACAGCGAGTCCATCGCCATTCCGACCGGCGACGTGGTGGTCTGCCACCAGGACAACGCCTGCGACAGCTCCTGCCGCGCGGCCATCGCCCCGAAGAACCCCATCCGTTCCCGGAGCCCGTGCCGCATCCGCTGGGCGATGTCGTTGCGGGTCGAGGGCAGGGGCCGGACGTCGCGGCCCGGCACCGCGGCGACGTTGCCGGGCGACGGCGCTCCGGGCCAGACAGCCTCCTCCATCCGCAGCGGCACGGTGTTCGCCTCATCGACCACCGCACTCGTCGCGGGTGGCCGTGCCGTCACGCCGGCGGCCGGCGGGCGCGCCCCGACCGCATCTCGCGGCGGGGCCGGGCGCACGGCCGGCGGGATCGGCGCGGCCGCTTCCCTACTGCTCGACGCCGGTCCCCGGAACGGCCGCTGGACGAGCCCGATCACGGCCGACAGCCGGAACCGGGACCTGCGGCCCCGCCCGAGCGGCGTTCCCGCCGCCTCCTCCCAGGGCGTGACGTCGACCCGATTCGGCGCGGTCGTGCCCGGCCGGTTGGGCTCCACCGTCTCCCACGGAGCGACGTCGGCCCGGTCAGGCGCGGCTCGGGTCGGGGCCGGCGTGGTCGTGTCCACGCTCTCCCACGGTGCCACAGCGGCCCGGCTCGGAGGTACCGGCGCGGGACGGGCCGGGCGCGGGCCCGTGGCCAGGGTCAGGGCCCGGAGGTCGTCGGGCAGGTCGGCGGCTTCGGCGCGGGCGGCCTCCAGAGCGCCGGTGAGGTGCGCCTCGGCCGCGCGCCGCGTCTGGTCCCGGTGAGACGGGACGCCGAGCCGGAGGTAGCCGGTCAGGACACGGTCGAGCGTTTCCGGCAGCGGACGCCCGGCCTCCACGGCGGCGGCCAGGCCCGCGGCGAGGGCGGCCACCGGCGGTGCGGTGTACAGCGGGCCCGGATCGCGGTGCGGGTGAAGGTCGAGCCGTTCGGCGTCGGGGCGGCGGGCGTTGGCGGTCTCGATGGCGTCGGCCACGGCGTTCAGGCCGTCGGCCTGCCAGTCGGGTGCGTTCTCGTCCCGGGCCAGATGCCTGAGGGTGCCGTGCAGGCCGGCGAGGCGGTCCTGGGGAGAGCGGTGCAGGCCGTCCGTCTCGGGCGAGACCGCGTACCGCAGAAGGTCGGCGAGCCGCTGGTCCAGAGCCGGCCGGGGAGCGCCCGGCCCGTAACCGATCGCCGAGAGAAGGTCGCGGACGACGGGTTCGTTCAGCGTCTCGGACAGCCAGCGCGGGTCTCCGGCGGCCGGCACGACGGGAGGCGCCGCGACCGGCATCTGGCCGAGCGGGCGGGACGCGCCCCGCACCACCCAGATGGTCGGCGGGAACACCGTGCGCGGTGGCGCCGCGAGGCCGTAGCCCTCCATCCCGAACTCGGTCAGCGCGCCGGTGAGCCCGATCCGCACGTACCGGCCATCGGGGTGTCGCTCCACGAGAACGATCTGCATGTCGTCCCGGCTGCCGATACCCACGGCCGTGACCGCGCCCGGCTCGAGCCGCCCGAGCACGCTCGACGGCATCGACCGGAACTGGTCGCCGCCCAGCAGACGCGCGACGGCGAAACGGTCGCCCAGGTCGGCCGGGACGTCCGCACCGCCCAGCCGTGCCAGCACTTCCCGCGCCTGTCCCGCGCCGTCGGCGCTCGGAGTGGCGCCGTCCAGCGCGGCCCGGATCCGCCATGAGACCCACGGCGTGCCCGCCGTCGGCAACGTCGCCCCGGCGGCGCGCGGCGCCCCGCCCAGCAGCCCTGGCGGTCGAGCGATCGAAGCCGCCGGCGCCAGCGGGACGACCGGCGCCGGTTCAGCCGCGGGCGGCGCCTCTGCCGTCGGAGCGGCAGGCGGAACTGGCTCGGGTACGGCGGGGACCCGGCCCACGACCAGGTGGCCGGTCCAGGGTGCGAAGCTCAGCTTCTGGCCGGCGTCGCCGGGACGGGTGGAGATGAGGAGCTCGCCGTTGTCGTCGCGCGACACCCGGACGTCGCCCTGAGGGCGGTACTCGTCGAGCCGGACCCGGCCGTTGCCTTCGACGCGCACGGTCCAGACCGGGTCCGTGCCGGTGCGCGGCTGCAGGATCGAGTCCTGGGCCGCCGGGGGGATCACCAAACCGGGCGACCCGCCGTCCGGAGTCGCATCGGGGGTCACGTGCGGGACGACCGACCATTGACCTGTCGCGTTGTCCCGCACCACGACCCCGGTCAGCGCCGGATCGGCCGGCGGGTCGCCGTCCGGGCGGAACTGCGGTTCGATCCGCGTGACGTGCTCGACGCTGATCGGGGTTCCGGCGTAGCCGCCGTCGTGCCAGAACGAGCCTTCCAGCTCGAAGTGCGCCGTGGATCCCTCGACCCGGTCCGGCCGTCCGTCGTACGTGACCAACTCGATCACGTCGTCGACCCGGCGCAACACCTGGAGTTGTTGCGGCGTAGCGGTTCCAGGCCCGGGCGCGCTCTCCGTCGTCGTGTGTGAACCGGCGGGCGCCGGCCGCGCCGCTGGACCGCCGCCCAGACCGGCGGCCGCCAGGCTGCCCTCGGCCGGGCGGCCCACGATCAGGTGCTCCGAGCCCGGATCGAAGCTCAGCGTCTGGCCGGCGGCGTCCGGCCCGGTCGACATGACCAGGTCGCCGCTGTCGTCACGCCACACCCGCGTCTCGCCCTGCGGCCGGTACTCGCCGAGCTGGACGTGACCGGATCCGTCGACCCGGACCGTCCACACCGGGTCGTTGGCGGGCCGCGGCTGCAGGATCGCGCCCTGCGGTGCCGGCGCGATGGCCGAGATCCCACCGGATTCCGTGGGTGGACCGGCTTCCGGTGACACGTGCGGAACGACCGACCATTGCCCGGTCGCGTTGTCCCGCACCACCATCCCGGTCGTCTCCGGAGCGGCGAGCGGATCCCCGTCGGACCGGAACGCCGGGTCGATCCGGGTCACCGGCTCGACGCTGATCGGCGTCCCGGCGTAACCCCCGTCGTGCCAGTGCGAGCCGTCGAGCTCGAAGTAGGTGCCGTCGCCCTCGACGTGGTCCGGCCGCCCCTCGTAGGTGACGAGCTCGACCACGTTGTCGTCGCCACGCCGCAGAACCTGGAACCGCTGCGCCGGCGGCGAAGCCGCAGCCGGCGGAGCAGTCTCGGTGACCACCGGCGGGACGGTTTCGGTGACGGCCGGCGTCTCGGGCGGGCGAACCGCTCCCTCGCCGGCCGGCGGCGGGTCGGCGAGATGCGAAGCCCCGGCCGGCGGCGGGTCGGCTAGATGCGTACCCCCGGCCGGCGGCGACTCGGTGAAGGTCAGTGTCCTGGTCGCGGTCTGCGTCTGGGAGCCGCTTCCCGGCGTACGCGTGGAAAAGCCGCCGCCACCACGACTGGCGGAACCGTCGGAGGGGTTCGCCGGCCCGCCGCCGGACGGGGACTCGGGCGGAGTCTCGCGATAGTCGAGGTGCCCGGAGCGGGGATCGTAGGAGAGTTCGCCGGGGCTGATCCGGCTCGGCACGTCCGGCCGCAGAACCCCGTCGGGCCCGATCGTCAGCCGCGGATTCTCTCCGCTGCCGGACACGTGGAACGTCGAGGCCTCGGCACCCTCCCGGCTGACCTTCACCACCGGCAGCGGCTCTGCTTCGGCCCGGACGGGCTTGAGGCCGTCGGTTCCCGGCTCGAAATACGTCGTGCCGGACGGCGCCGAGCTCGTCTGCGGCGAAGTGGGCCCGTCCCCCTCGCGGACGGGGGTCCACCGGCCGGTGCCGGGGTCACGGACGAGCAGCCCTTTGCCGCTGCCGGCCGGTTGACCGTCGAGCCGGTGCCCGTCGCCCGGGCCGGAGACCCTCTCCACCTTGGGCGAGCCGAGGAGGTTGTCGTGCTTCCAGCCGGTGCCGCCCTCGACCTCGTGGAAGGTGTAGCCGTCGGTCTTGCCGTCCGCGGCGCGGACCGGCGGACGGTCATAGGTCAGCAGGTCGACGTTTCCGTGCCCGTCCTTGCGCAGTACCTGGTAGATGCCGTCCGCCTTCGGGCCGGGCCTGGCCGGCACCGGTTCGGGGCGCGGCGGGACGGCCTGTACGTCGAATCGCCCAGCGCTCCAGTCGTACGTCAGCACCCGCTTGTCCTGACCGCTCACGGCGACCTTCTCGCCGTGCTTCCACCCGTGCGAGCCGCCCTCGAACCCGTCCGCCGGTTGCACCTTGACGATCTTCTCGCCGGGCCGCAGCTCGGTCGGCTTCGCCGCGCCCGTCTCCGGGTCGATCTCGTGGTACTGGTGGGTGTCGACCGCCTCGGTGGCCTTCGGTTTCCAGTACGGCACGTTGGTCGAGGTGCCGAGTTTGTTGCCCGGTCCGATGTCGACGGGCCGCTCAGTGGTGACGAGCTCGCGCCCGCCGGTCTTCGGGTCGGTGCGGAAGATCTGCCGGCCCGGATCGGTTTCCCGCACGTTCGGCTCGGGGTGGAGTTGTGTGCCCGGCTCAGCGCCCAGCCGGTGACCCTGACCGGGGAAGAGGGGGTCGTCGCCCTGGCTCTTCGCGATTTCGTCGAGCCGTTCCTTGCGCTCGCCCTTCCACGGCACGTCCGGGGCCTTGTCGGACGGGCCGGGCGCCGCGGGGCGGTCCGGGGGCGGGACTGCCTGCTTCTTGGCGATCTCGTCGAGCCGCGCCTTGCGGTCGGCCCGCCACTTCTCGTCCGGCGCCAGGTCCGCGTGGTCCTTGCTCCCCAGCTTGTGACCGGCGTCGGGCACCGGTCCCTGGTCGCGGATGGCTTGCGCCTTGGCAATCTCGTCGAGCCGCTCCTTGCGGTCGGCCTTCCACTTCTCCTGCGGCACCGGGTCGCCTTGGTCGCGGCCGCCCAGCCGGTGTGCGGTCTCGGGCCGGGGCGTGTTGTCGTGCAACGACTGCGTCTTGCCGATCTCGTCGAGCCGATCCTTGCGCACCACCCGCCAATCGCCGTTCTTGGGCGCCTCACCCCCGGCCGGCGGACGATTCGCGCCGGGGTGGGCGGCCGGCGGCGGGGAAACCACCGCGTCGGGTCCCACTGGGCGCGGTCCCTCGCCACCGGTCGGGGCCGGAGTCGGTGCCGGAGTCTGTGCCGTCGTCACGGGGTGGTCCGGCAACGGTCCCCCGCCGCCCATCCCCGAGCTGTCCGGGGTGACCGGCCGCGTCTCGTTCGGCGTGACCGGCGCCGGTGTCTCCGAGCCGCCCACATGTGTGGTCGCGGGCGCCGGGTCGGGCGTAGGTGCGGGCGCGGGCGCCTCGGCCGGCGTCCCCGGCCGGGTGCTCCCCGGGGTGACCGTCGTGGGCGTCGACGGCGTGACCGGCCCCTCCAGGTCGTGCAGGGTCGACCCACTCAGGTTCGTCTTGGGGGACGGCAACGGTCCCGGCGCCCCGGTTCCGGCGCCCTTGATGGTCACCGGGTTCAGATCCGGCGCGCCGCCCGCCCCCGAGGGCTTGGGCAGCGACGGTTTGAGACCGCCCAGCCCGAACGACTCCCCCGGCTTCTTGAGTCCCTTGAGGCCGAATCCGAGGCCGAACGCGGCTCCCACCCCGGCCGCCAGCCCCAGCGACTTCGGGGTCTCCTTGATCTCGTAGCCGGTGATATCCCCCGCGATCTTGTTGAACGCGACCTCGGAGATCACCCCGGCCAGGGCGCCGTCGGCCAGCAGGCCGCCGAACGTCACCGCCCGCGTCGTCCAGATGCCCGCCCGCAGCAGTTGCGCCACCCACACCAGCAGCCGGGTCACCAGCGTCAGCCACGCGCCCACGAAGGCCAGCGCCGGCACGAAGCTCAGGAAGGCGAACAGGAACATGAAGATGCCCATGAAGAAGTTCTTCACGGCTTCGGCCTTGGCCTTGGCCCGCTGTTCCTCGAGCTTGGCCGCATACCAGTTGATGGTCTCGCCGACGTTCCACAGCATCCGGCAGGCGCTCAGGACCGTCTGTCCGCTCGGGTCCTGCGCCGGGTCGGTCAGAATCTTCTTGAGCAACTCGGCGGCCTTGTCCGCCCGCGCCCGTCCCTCGCCTTCCCAGCTTCCCGCGTACGCGGCGTCGGCCAGCGCCATCACGTACTCGTACACCTGGTCGCCGAGCTGAATCCATTGCGCCGCATAGGCGTACATGCCCTCGAAGTCCGGCGGCACCCCGTCCGGCAGCTTGTCGGGGATGGTCGTGCCGCCGCCGTCGTGATTCGGCTGCGGGTTCGGCGCCGACGGATCCGGATTGTCGTGCGGCGTGGTGTCCGGCTCGTTGTTGGTGGGATCGATCGCCATGTCAGACCTCCGCCACCTGCATCAGAACCGGCGTCTTCCCTCGCCGCACCAGCACACCCCGGCCGGAGGGCAGAGTTCCCGGTCGTACGCCTCCGAGAAGCGCCCCCTCGCGGGCCTCGCCCGACATCAGAAGCCCGTCCGTGCCCATCTCCGCCACCTTCCCGGCCAACGTTCCCGACACGAGCGCCCGCGCGGCGCCCGAACTGCGATGCGCCGCGACGACGTGGAACCCGATGTCCCGCGCGTGCATCAGGTACGGCAGGAGCGGGGCCAGCACGTCGTTGGCGACCATGTCGAGGTCGTCCACCACGAGATACAGCTCGGGCCCGCTCCACCACGAGCGCGCCTGCAGCTCGGCCGGGGTCACCGTGCTCGGCGCCCGCCGTTCTTCGAGCCGTTCGGCGAGTTGGGCCGCGTAGGCCGCTGCGGCCACCGGATCCCCGGCGTACGCGCCGACGTAGCCCTCCGGGACGGCGCCGAGCAGGCTGCGCCGGTAGTCGACCACCATGAACCGGGCCTCGTCGTCCGTGGCGACCGCCATGACCGAGTGCATCCAGGCCCGCAGCAGCGACGACTTGCCGGAGCCGCTGTCCCCGAACGCCAGGAAGTGCTGCCCCGGCGGGAAGACCGGCGCCAGGTCGGCCTCGTCGAGCCCGACCGCACCGGCCGGCAGCGAGTCCAGCGCGACGTGCGACGGCAGCATCCGGACGGCCGGTGCGGCCGGCCCGTCCCAGGCCGTGGCCAGGTCGGCCACGACGTCCTCGACCGCCTGCGCCGTCTGGAAGAACACGCCGGGCGCCAGCACGCCCCGGCCCGGTGGCGCGCCGAGGAGCTGCCGCGAGAACGCCCGGCCGACCTCGGACTCGTACGGGTCGTTGAGTCGCAACTCGACCCTCCCGCCGATGCTGTCCCGCAGGTTGGCCCGGATCTCCACCCAGCGATTGGCGGACAGCACCAGGTGCACGCCCACGCCCAGGCCGCGGGCGGCCAGCTCGACCACGGTCCCCTCGAGGTCGGGCAGGTCCGACCGCACGGCCGACCAGTTGTCGATGACGAGGAACAGGTCCGCCGCGCGGGTCCCCGCGGGCAGGCCGGCCTGGCGGAACGCCGCCACCGAGTCGATTCCGTTGTCGCGGAACAGCTGCTCCCGCTCCACCACGAGCCGCAGCGCCTCCGCGACCAGCCGCCGCGCACGATCCGGCTCCAGCCGTGACGCCACACCGGTGACGTGCGGCGCTTTCGCCAGCGACAGCAACGATCCGCCGCCGTAGTCCACGATGGACATCTGGACCTCGTCCGGGGTGCCGGTCAGCATCATGGACAGGATCAGGGTGCGCAGCAGCACACTCTTGCCCGACTGCGGTGCACCGACCACGGCGACGTTGCCGTCCTTGCCCGACAGGTCGGCGACCATCGGGTCCTGCCGCTGCTCCGTCGGCAGATCGAGCCGTCCGAGCGGGACCATCAGGCCGCCCGCCGCCGGCCACTCCGCCGCGTGGAGGCCTCGTTCCCTGTCCCGCGAGAGCGGCCCGAGCAGGCTTCCCAGCGGGACCGAGTCGCCCAGCGGTGGCAGCCACACCTGATGCACGGCCCCGCCGGTCTCGCGCAGCCGCTCGACGGCGACCTGCAGCTCGGTGCGCCCGTCGAGGTCGATCGCCCGCTGGGGTTCCGCCTCGGCCGCGGCGACCGCCGACCTCAGGGTGAAGTGCACGAGGCTCACCGGCGGCTGGGCGCCGGGTTCCGCCTGCGAGTTCCCGCTGTACGCCCCGGAGACGTGCGCGACGCGGAAACGGTTGTAGATGCTCTCGTCCACCTTGAGGTAGGCCGAGCCGGGCACCGGTGGCAGGTGGTACGCGTCAGGCGTGCCGATGACCGCGCGGCTCTCAGCGGCCGAGAACGTTCGCAGGCAGAGCCGGTAGGACAGGTGTGATTGCAGGCCGCGCAACCGGCTCTCCTCCAGCCGCTGGGTGGCCAGCAGCAGATGCATGCCGAGGGAGCGGCCGACCCGGCCGATCTGCACGAACAGGTCGATGAAGTCGGGCCGCACCGACAGAAGCTCGCCGAACTCGTCCACCATGACGAGCAGGTACGGCAACGGCTCCAGCGGCTTGCCCTCGAGGTCGACGCCGCCCGCGGCCTGCCGGATCTGATATTCGCGGACCGAGTCGACGTTGCCGGCCTCGCGCAGCATGCGCTGCCGGCGCTGCTGCTCACCTTGCAGCGCGGCCCGCACCCGGTCGACCATCGCGAGGTCGTCGGCCAAGTTGGTGATCAGCCCGGAGACGTGCGGGAGCGCGGTCACCCCAGCGAAGGTGGCGCCGCCCTTGAAGTCGATGAGCACGAGGCTCAGATGCTCGGGCGCGTGTTTGGCGGCGAGGCCGGTCACGAGCGTACGCAGCAATTCGCTTTTGCCGGAGCCCGTCGCGCCGACGACCAAACCGTGCGGGCCCATGCCGTGCTGGGCCGACTCCTTGAGGTCGAGCAGCACCGGATCGCCGTTTCCGTCGAGGCCGAGCGGGACCCGCAGCATCTCGGGATCGGAAGGCTGGACGCGGTCGCGGCGAGGGTCGAGTCGGCCGATGTCGGGCACGCCCAGCATCTCCGGCAGCGTGGTGATGCGGCTCAGCACCGGTTCGCGCTCCTCACTGAGCCGCAGCGGGGCGAGCCGCCGCGCGATGGCCTCGCACAGTTCGCGGGTGCTCAGGTCGGGCCGGGCCGCTTCGATGGAGGCGTACCGCTCGGAAGGTGAGCCGCTGAGCCGCAGGGAACCGCCGGGACCGACAGTTGCGCGGGCGTCGACCCGGGTGGGTTCGGCCGCCTGCGTCGCGGCCAGGCAGACGACGGTGATGCCGAGCTCGGGCCCGGCGTCCGTCCACAATGATTCAAGGATGGGCGTACGCGTCCAGGGCAGCCCGGGCCGGTAGCCGTCGAGGACCAGCACGAGCCGGCGCATGGCCGGGGCCGGGCCGTAGGCGCGGCGGTTGCGAACCTCCTCGCGGCCCCGGTCGCGTTCGCGTTCCAGGAAGTCGGCGAGCAGGCCGAAGTCCGCGGCCACCAGCGACGACACCCCGGCCGCGGCGGCGGCTCCGGGCTCATGCGTGTGCGGCAGCCACTTCGCCCACTCCCAGCCGTCGGCGCCGCCGGTGTGCACGGCGATGATGACGTCCTCCGGCGCGTGCAGAGCGGCCACCTGCACGACCAGCGTGCGGGCCAGCGCGCGGGTGTCGTGCTCGTCGCCGACCAGGCTCACCACGCCGCACCGGGCAAGGTCGACCCAGGCCGGCTGCCCGCCGACGGTGCGATGGTCGGCGACCACGGCCTCGGCCTCGGCCAGCAGGCTCTGGTCGTACTCGGCCATGGGATCCATCCGGCCGCCGAGCTCGACACCGCCGCCGAGCGGGCCGCGGCCCTCGCCGAGACGTACGCGCAGGAAGTCGCCGTCGGAGGGACGGCGCTCCCACGTCCGGCGCCCGGCCGACACCAGGGCCAGCAGGCGGCGCGGGCTCGGCTGATGGACCGTCGAGTGGTGCCGGCTCACCGCGGCCGTCTCGCGGGCTTTCAGGCGTACGCCATGAAGAACGTCCAGGTAACGCTCGTGCCGGCGGCGCTGGTCGGCGTCCGCGTTGTGCCGGGTCTGCCAGCGCACGCCCAGCGTGGCCACGACCGAGAGCACGACGAAACCGACGCCCAGCATGATGAGCAGCGGGCGCCCGTACGAGATGAGGTAACCGGCCATCGCGACCGTGGACAGCAACGGCAGCACCATCGTGAGCCACGAGCTGGAGGCGGCTGCGCGGGTCAGGGGCGGCGGCGCGGGCACGGTGATGCGCCCGTCGGGGGTGTCGGGGCGGTCCGGCCGCGCGGGCCGGTGGAACGACTTCCGGGTCACGCTCAGACCTCGCTGATCGGGACGCTCTGCTCACCGTCGCCGCCGCCGGGCGTGTCACCCGGTGGCCGGCCGGCCAGCATGTCCTCGAGTTTGCTGATGTACGACTGCCACAGGTCGACGACCGACGACTCGGTGGTGCTCAGGTTGAGCGCGGCGCCCTGGATGCCGCCGGCGATGCGGCTGACGACGCCCTGCCCCGGGTTCTTCTTGGTGCCGAACAGCGACGTGACCGCCGCCTTCCAGCGGGTGTTGACGTCCTGGGCCGCCTTCTGGCTGTCACCGGCCCAGTTGAGCTCGACCGCGTCGAGGGCGTCGATGATGGCGCTGAGCGCGTCGGCGAGCTCGTCGACGTGGCCGGGGATCGTGGTCTTGCCGACGGTCCACAGATCGACCAGATGCATGAGGATGTCGGCGCTGGGATCGGTGTAGGTGTCGCCGGTGAGGTTCGGGCCCGGCATCAGCCCGCCGCCATCCGGTCGCGCAGCCCGGCGACCTTGCCGTCGCTGATCATCCCGGAGCGGAGGGTCGCCGTCGCCGTCGCCGTCGGTTCCGGTGCCGCCGTCTTGGTGGGGCCGCTCTCGTTGGCGTCGCTGTGCTGCAGGTTCCTGGTGTTCTGCAGCTCCACCTCGCGGTAGTTCTCGAACGACTGCCGCATCCGCGACAGGATCTCGCCGAGCAGCTCCTCCAGCGTCGCCGCGTCGGCGTCGAACTCCCGGGTCAGCTCGCCGAACGTCTGCGCCGCCGGCGACTTCCAGTCCTGCTCGGCGTCGCGGAAACCGGCCCGGATCCCGTCCAGCGCCGCCTCGACCCGGCGCCGCTGCGCCTCGACGACATTGATGGAACTGCCGAAGACATCCATCATGACCCTGAACTTCTCCGGCGACACGTTTCCCGCCACGGCCGTGCACCTCCCCGGCGACCTTTGAACCCGGGAAACTCTAGGTACGCCCCGGCGTGCCCGATCAGTCCCGTTCCGGGGACCCCGGCCCGGGGACTCGGCGACTACCCCGTCCGGAGGCGACACTGGCCGCGTGCCGATGTATCACTCGAAGTACGACACGAATCCTCTGCAGGACCCGGGCAACGGCGACAACGGCGGCCAGGGCCAGGACATCGACCTGTCCAAGCACCTCCAGGTGAACTGGCAGTCCCCGCAGCCGCTGCACACCTCCCCACCGCCCTCGGGTTCCTCCTCGCCGTCCTCGGGCTCGGCCGACTCGCCGCCGAAGAACGCCGACAATCAGCCCAACCAGCTCACGCCGAACATCCCCACCCCCGGCGACATGGAGCAGTGGAAGCTGGAGAACTTCGGTCCCGAGTGGGACCTGGTCCACGTACGGCCCGACGACCTGCTCGTGCACGAGCAGCACATCCTCGACGCGGCCCGGGGCCTGGCCGCCGCCTTCAACGCGCTGGCCGACACCTCCGAGGCCAGCCTGGAGGCGCCGTTCTGGGGTCTCGGCGAGGGCTACCTGTCGACCGCGAACCACGCCGGCCGCTCGGCCGACGGCTGGGAGCCGTACACCCAGTACTCCGACTCGGCCGTGGCCACCCGCGACTTCGTCCGCGCCCTGCGCGGCATGCAACGCGCTGCCCTGCAGCACGCCGCCGACTGCGTCACGGTCAGCGGCGGCTTCATCGAGCTGCTGAACGCCACCGCCGACGCGTACGCCCAGTCCGACCAGCACTCGGTCTTCCCCGACAAGTCGTCCCTCCCTCAGGACAACGGCTGACGCCCGCGGACGACGGCGGCCGGAGGGTCAGCACGTTCGCCATTGCCACCAGGAGGATTCCGGCCCACTGGTGGAGGACCAGGTCCTGGCCGAGCAGGGTCAGGCCGGCCAGCGCGGCCATCACCGGGTGCACGCTCATGAAGACGCCGAACAGGCGGGGCGGGACGAAGCGGAGCACGATCAGGTCGGCCGCGTAGGGCACGACGGAACTGAGAAGGCCGGCCGTCACGGCGTACGGCAAGCCCTCGAAGTTGATTGTCAGAAGGACCGGAAGGTAGGCCAGGGCGGAGACCGAGGTCGCGACCGCGGGGGCCTGAAGGCCGGTCAGGCGGCGCCCGGCGAGGCGGTTGAGCAGGATGTACGCGGCCCAGCAGGCGGCCGCCAGCAGGCCGAGCCCGACGCCGGTGAAGTCGCTGGCCGGTCCCGGGAGCACGAGGACGTAGACGCCGACGCCGGCGACGGCCGCGCACAGCAGATCGCGGCGGGTGCGTGAGCCGGCGAGGGCGACCGCGAGCGGGCCGAGGAACTCCAGGGTCACGGCCAGACCGAGCCCGATCCGGTCGATCGCGGTGTAGAGGCTGAGGTTCATGGTGGCGAAGACCAGGCCCAGCAGCAGTACGGGCCACCACTGCCCCCAGGTGAAGCGGCGCACGTCGGGGCGGGCGACCGGAAGCAGGACGGCCGCGGCGACGATCTGGCGCACGGCGACCACCCCGGCCGGTCCCATTGTGGGAAACGCGTGCGCACCGACGGCCGCCCCGGCCTGATTGCTGGCGGCGCTGGTGAGCATGGTGGCGATGCCCGCTGTGGTTCTGGCGTTCATGCTCGCCAGCTTCGGCGTCGCGGGGCGCGGTTGAGAAATGCGTTCGGGCGCAGGTCTATACGCTGAGCGCATGAATCTGCGGCAACTGGAGGCGCTGGTGGCGGTGGCCGACGCGGGCACGTTCACCGACGCCGCGGCCGAGCTCGGCCTGTCGCAGGCCTCGGTGTCGCGGGCCGTCGCGGCGCTGGAGGCGTCGCTCGGGGCCCGCCTGCTGCACCGCACGACCCGCCAGGTGTCGCTGACCGCGACCGGCGCCCGGGTGCTGCCGATCGCCCGGCGGGTGCTGTCGGAGGTCGCCCATCTCACCCTGACTGCCACCCGGTCTTTTTCCGAGCTTCGGGTGGGGTACGCCTGGGCGGCGCTGGGCAAGCACACGAGGAGGCTCCAGAAGGCCTGGCCCCATCCGGGCGTGCCACTGGTCTTCGTCCAGTCCGGCACGGTGACCGCGGGTCTGGCCGAAGGGCTGGCCGACGTGGCGGTGCTGCGCCGCCCGCTGGACGACGACCGCTTCGAGACCGCGCTGGTCGGCACGGAGTCGCGTTACGCGGCGGTGGCCACTGACAACGCGCTGGCCCGCCGCCGTACGGTGCGGATCAGCGACCTGGCCCGCTACACCGTGGCCCTGGACAGCCGCACCGGCACGACGACGGCCTCGCTGTGGCCGGCCGGGTCGGGGCCGGCCTCGACCCGGGAGACGCACGGGGTCGACGAGTGGCTGACGCTGATCGCGGCCGGGCAGGCGGTCGGGGTCACGTCGGAGGCGACGGCCAACCAGAACCCGAGGCCGGGCGTCGCCTATCGGGCGGTCCGCGACGCGCCGCGCATCCCGGTGTGGCTGGCCTGGTGGCGCGACGATCCGCCGTACGGCCTGACCGAGCTAATCGCCCTGGCGCGCGGCGCCTATCAGCCCGCCGACCAGGGCCCGCAGGCCTTCGGGATAGACGTCGCGGGCCACTAGCGCGGGCCAGCGCTCGCCGATGGCGGCCAGCGTGGGGACGCGCTCCGGGTCGAAGTTGGTGAACGTGATGTCCCAGTCGCCGACGTCGCGCCGGGCCGAGCGGGCGCGGACCAGGATCTCGCCGACGGTGTAGTACCAGATGTTGCGGAAGACGTCGACGGCCTGCTCGCGGGTCAGTCCGGAGTCGACGGCGCCGTCCAGGATCACCTCGACGAGGCGCAACGCCGGGGCGCCGAGCCGCCCGACGAAGCCGTCGACGGTGAGCACCTCGGCCGCCCACGGCCACTCGGCCAGGCCGTCGTGCAGCGCGCGGGCGGCGACGACGATCCGCTCCCGCGGGTCGTCGGGGAGATCGGGCGGGGCGGTCTGCTCGGCGTACTCGTTCAGCAGCAGAAGGAGCAGGGCCTCCTTGTCGCGGACGTGGTGGTAGAGCGTGGTCGGGCCGATGCCGAGCTCACCGGCCAGGCGGCGGATCGTCAGCTTCTCCCAGCCGTCGTCGTCGATCAGGCGGCGGGCGGTGGTGAGGATCTGCGCGCGGGAGGTCACCGGCGGGCGTCCAGTTCTTGGCACGCTCCCCATCTTGCTGCCTTTTTAGTAGAGGGCTAGTTTCGGAACATGTTCCGAAAGTCGCTCACCCTCACGGCCGTGGCCGTGGTGCAGTTCATGGTGTCGCTTGATCTCTCGGTTGTGAACGTCGGCCTTCCGGCGATCCGTGACGGCCTCGGCTTCAGCGCCACCGGGCTCACCTGGGTCATCCACGCCTACGCGCTCGCCTTCGGCGGGCTCCTCCTGCTCGGCGGCAAGGCCGCCGACCGCTTCGGCCGCCGCCGCGTCCTGATGCTCGGCCTTATCCTGTTCGCGGTCGCCTCCCTGGCCGGCGGCTTCGCCCAGTCGCCGGGCCAGCTCGTCGCCGCCCGCTTCGCCCAGGGCATCGGCGCCGCCGCCCTGGCTCCCGCCTCCTTGGCCATGCTCACGGCCACTTTTCCCACCGGCCGGCCACGCGTGCGGGCCTTCGGGGTCTGGGCCGCCACCAACGCCGCGGGCGGTGCCCTGGGCGTCCTCATCGGCGGCGTGCTCACCCAGTGGGCGGGCTGGCGCTGGGTCATGTTCGTCAGCGTCCCCATGGCCCTGATCGCCCTGGCTCTGACCTGGCGCGGCGTCGCCCCCGACCGACCGGTCGCCCCACGCGGGCGCCCCGATGTGGCCGGCGCGGTACTGGCCACCACCGGTATGACCGTGCTGGTCTACGCGATCGTCCGCCAGTCGTGGCTCTGGGCCGCACCGGCCCTGCTCCTGCTGGCCACGTTCGTCCTGGTCGAACGCCGGACCACCCGCGACCCCCTGATCCGCCTCGGCCTGCTGGCGAACCGCTCGGTGGCCGGCGCCAACGCGTACAACCTGCTGGTCGGCGCGGCGATGGCGGCCGCGTTCTACTTCGCGTCGCTCTACCTGCAGGGTGTCCTGGGCATCGGCCCGGCCCTGACCGGCGTGATGTTCCTGCCGTTCGCGCTGGGCGTGGTCGCCGGCTCGGTTCTGGCCGTCCGGATGGGCTACCGCTTCCCGCCCCGCGTCCTGCTCATCGCCGGCGCCCTGCTCACGGCGGCCGGCTTCGCCTGGTTCTCCCAGATCAGCCCGCACGGCACGTTCACCACCGACATCCTCGGCCCGTCCCTGCTGGCCAGCGTGGGTTTCGGTCTGTGCCTGGCCCCGATCGTCTCCCTGGCCACGGCCGGCGTGGCCCCGCACGAGGCGGGCATGGCCTCAGGCTTGCTGAGCAGCTCCCGCCAGATCGGCGCCTCCCTGGGCCTGGCCGTCCTGGGCACGGCCGCCGCCCACCGCACGGGCGTCATCGCCACCCCGGCCTCCCTGACCGACGGCTACGCCCTCGGCCTGGCCCTGTGCGCCGCCCTCCTGCTCACGGCGGCGCTCATCGCCCTGGCCGTCCTCCCGCGCCTCGTCGCGCCGTCACCCACACCACAGGCGGCGGGTCACACACAAGGATGAGTTCCCCAGGGAGGTCACTCGCGGGCTGTCGCGTTCCTGCTTTTCGCTGATTCACCGCGGCCGCTGCAATGAACGTTCACCCACGTGGGAGGTTGATTCCGTGACACCCCGATTCCGGCTCACCGGCGTCCTCACCGCCTTGTGCATCGCGTTGAGCGTGGCCGTGGCGGCGCCGGCCAGCGCCGCTACGGTCACCTACGGCCAGGACGTCGCCAGCCACCAGGGCAACGTGAACTGGCAGGCGCAGTGGAACGCAGGCTCCCGGTTCGCCTACGTCAAAGCCACCGAGGGCAGCTCGTACGTGAACCCCTACTTCGCGCAGCAGTACAACGGCTCGTACAACGTCGGCATGATCCGCGGGGCGTACCACTTCGCTCTTCCGAACCGGTCGAGCGGCTCGGCGCAGGCCGACTTCTTCGCCGGGCGCGGCGGCGGCTGGTCAGCCGACGGCCGGACGCTGCCCGGTGCGCTCGACATCGAGTACAACCCGTACGCCGGCTCGAACACCTGCTACGGGCTGAACGCCACCGACATGCGCAACTGGATCGCCGCGTTCCTCAACCGCTACCACGCCCGCACCGGCCGGTGGGCGGCCATCTACACCACGACGGACTGGTGGCAGCGATGCACCGGCAACTATGCGGGCTTCTGGGCGAACTCGCCGCTGTGGCTGGCCCGCTACGCGGGCTCTCCCGGCGTCCTGCCGGCCGGGGCGCCCACATGGTCCTTCTGGCAGTACTCGAGCCGGGGCCCCTTCGCCGGCGACTCGAACCAATGGCACGGCACTCTCAGCCGGCTTCGCGTCCTGGCCTGCAACGGTGGCTGCTGAGTTCGGTGCCGGTCGCGGCGAAAGGCCGTGGGGCCTTGCGGCCCCACGGCTCTGCGGGTCACGGCTGTGCGGGTTACGGCTCAGCGGGTTACGGCTCTGCGGGTTACGGCTGTGCTAGTGACGGCTCTGCGGGTGACGGCTCTGCGGGTGAAGGTCAGGCCTGCGCGCGCCAGCTGGTCGGGATGCCGGGCACGCCGACGGCGTGCCGCTGCCGGCCGGCCGCGTCGACCACGTAGATCTGCGGGTCCCTCAGCTCCGTGTAGGTCTGTCCGGTGTCCGGGTCGGTGAGCGTGTGCACCTGGCTCTCGCTGTAGGCCAGCCACTTGCCGTCGGCCGACCAGACGACGTTGCCTTCGGCCACGTCCGGCGTGTCGGTGAGCCGCTTCTTCGCTCCGGTGGCGACGTCGACCAGCCACAGGTCGTCGCCGGACGAGACCGCCAGCTTGCCGTTGCGCGGGTTCCAGTCCACGGTGTCGGCCGTCGACAGGTCGCTCACCTGACGGTGGGCGGAACCGTCCGCCTTCCACACGGACACGCCGGGGGCGACCCTGCTCGCGGTGGCGATCCGCTTGCCCTGCGGACCCCACGAGAAGGCCAGGTTCGTGCCTCCGTCGCCGCCGGTGATCGGCGTGAGGGCGCCGCCGAGATCACGCTTGTAGATGTCACCGCAGGCTTCGAACCCGATGCCGGCGCCGTCCGGCGACCAGCGGGGACGCCCGGGACCGCACGGCGCCTGGGAGAAGGACTGAGCTCCGGTGCCGTCCGCGGCAGCCGTGTAGACGGTGTCGAAGAAATCGTCCGGACCGCGGGTGACGAACGCGATGCGCTGGCCGTCCGGGGAGTAGTCGGGCGACGAATACCACGAGACGTTGAGGTTGAGGTCGGTGAGCGCGGTGCCGTCAGGCGCAACGCTCTGCACCGGACCACTTCCGCGCGGTGAGTCCACCGTCCGGATGAAGAGGAGACGACCTTCGGGCTGGGCTGCGGGTGCGGCGCTGGCAACGGCCGGCATGGCGGCGAGGAATGCCGTGATCGCCCCCGCGACGATCAAGATTCGATTCCTTTGCATGTCCAAGATCCTGGCATTCCATTGTGTACGCGCGCTACCCCGCTCCCGGGCCGGCCGCGGACGGCGGCACCTTGCGTACGGTGTGACCATGAGAATCGCCGTTTTGGACGACTATCAGCGGGTGGCGCGGGAGTACGGGCCGTTCGACACGCTGGGGGCCGACGTCGAGGTGCTTCACGAGCACCTCGCCGGTGAGGACGAGGTGGCCGGCGCCCTGCGCGGGGCGGACGTCGTCGTGGCCATGCGGGAGCGCACGCCCTTTCCGGCGTCGCTGTTCGCCAAGCTGCCTGACCTGCGGCTGCTGGTCACCACGGGCATGGCCAACGCCGCCATCGATCTTTCGGCGGCGGCTGAGCGTGGGGTCACGGTCACCGGCACTCAGATGTACGGGTCCACGAAGAGCTCCAACACCACGGAGCTGACGTGGGCGCTCATCCTGGCCGTCCGGCGGCACGTCGTAGTCGAGGACAGGGCCCTGCGGGACGGGCGCTGGCAGACCACCGTCGGCACCGATCTGGCCGGCAGCACCCTCGGCGTGCTCGGGCTCGGGCGTCTGGGCCGGCAGATCGCGCGGATCGGGCAGGCCTTCGACATGCGGGTGATCGCCTGGAGCCAGAACCTCACGGCCGAACGGGCCGAGGAAGCCGGCGTAACTTATGTCGGTAAAGACCAACTTTTCGCCGAGAGCGACGTGCTGACGGTTCACCTCAAGCTCAGCGACCGCACGAAGGGCCTGGTCGGCGCCGCCGAGCTGGCCGCCATGAAGCCGACCTCGATCCTGGTCAACACGTCGCGGGGGCCGATCGTCGACCAGGGCGCGCTGGTGGCCGCCCTCACCGCCCGGACGATCGCCGGGGCCGGGCTGGACGTCTACGACGAGGAGCCGTTGCCGCTGGGCAACCCTCTCCGGGGCGCGCCGAACACCGTCCTGCTGCCGCATCTGGGCTACGTGACCGAGGCCGGCCTGCGAACCATGTACGAGCAGGTGGTCGAGGACATCGCCGCGTGGCGCGACGGTCAGCCCGTGCGGGTGCTCTCTTGATTTGATCACTGGTTGGGGGCTATGAACGTGGCGATGACGGAGATGACGGTGGCCGACACGAATGGCATTCTTCGCCAGTCGTGGGTTCATCCCGAGCGCACCAGCCGCGGTCTCGGCTGGGAGCAGCTGTACGTCTCCACCCAGCGCGAACAGCCCTACCAGGCCTGTTTCGGCGGCGCCGGCAGCCACCTGGTCATCCTGCACCTGAACGGGCCGGTCACCGTGCGGCGCGGGCACCTCGGGCTGACCCGCGAGCGTACGGTGCCGCCGGGCGGCCTCTTCGTCCATCCGGCCGGCAAGGAACTGACCGTCGAGCTGGGCGGTCAACTCGACACCGTGCACGCCTATCTGACCGACGACATGCTCCGCGAGGCGCACGACGGCGACCCGGTCGAGCTGGCCGAGGAGCTGGGCAGCCTCGATCCGCTCGTCGAGCAGCTGCTGCTGACCCTCGACGGCGTGCTGCGGGGCTGGGAGCCGTCGGCGCGCACCTACGTCGACCATCTGGGCCGGGCGCTTGCCGCGCAATTGGCCCGGCGTCACAGCGTACGGCCGAAGACCGCGACCGGAACGCCGCGACCAGCCCGCGCCGGTCTGTCCGACCGTCAGGTCGGCGCCGTGCGAGACCTGATCGAGGCGAGGCTCGGCGAGCCGCTCCCCCTGCCCGACATGGCGGCCGCCGCGGGCCTGAGCGTGAGCCAGTTCGCCCGGCAGTTCAAGGCGCGCACCGGCCTGTCACCGCACCAGTTCCTCATCCAGCGCCGGCTGGACGCCGCCTGCTCCCTGCTGCGCCGCACGGCCATGCCGATCGCCGAGATCGCGCAGCGCTGCGGCTTCTCCCACCAGGAACATCTGACGAGGGTGCTGCGCGCGCACCTCGGCACCACACCGGCCGCCCTGCGCCGCGCCTGAAATGTGCAGCGGAATTGTGCAGGAACCGGTGACCGTGCCGGGCTGACACTGGGCGGGTGGAGTCGTTCGCATACGACGCGCACGCGTCGAGGGTGATTTTCGGGGCGGGAACGCTCAGCCGGCTGCCGGACGAGGTGGCGCGGGCCGGTGGGTCGCGGCCGCTGCTGCTCAGCACTCCGGGGCGGGCGGCCCTCGCCGGCATCGAGCGCCGCTTCGACGGGGTGGCCATGCACACGCCGGTCGAGGTGACCGAACGCGCGCTGGAAGTGGTGCGCGAGTCGGGGGCCGACTGCCTGGTCGCGCTCGGCGGCGGGTCGAGCACGGGCCTCGGCAAGGCGCTCGTGGCGCGGACCGGGCTACCGCTGATCGCGGTTCCCACCACGTACGCCGGGTCGGAGATGACGCCGATCCTCGGCGAGACCGAGGGCGGGGTGAAGACCACCCGCCGCGATCCGGCGTTGCAGCCCACAACGGTGATCTACGACGTGGAGCTGACCCGGACGCTGCCCGTAGGGCTCTCGGTGACCAGCGGGCTCAACGCCATGGCGCACGCCGTCGAGGCGCTCTATTCGCCGCAGGCCAACCCGGCCATCGACAGTTTCGCCCTGGACGCCATCGGCCGGATCGCGCGGGCGCTGCCACGCATCGCCGAGCAGCCGGACGACCTCGACGCCCGCTCGGACGCCCTCGCCGGGGCCTGGCTGGCCGGGATCTGCCTGGGCGCGGTCGGGATGGGGCTGCACCACAAGCTCTGCCATGTGCTGGGCGGCTCTTTCGACCTGCCGCACGCCGAGACCCACGCCGTCGTGCTGCCGCACGTGATGGCCTACAACGCCGAGGCCGCGCCCGGCGTCATGCGCCGCGTCGCCGCCGCGCTGGGCGTAGCCGACGCGGCGGCCGGGGTCTTCGATCTGGCCGTGCGCCTCGGAGCGCCCACCACGCTGGCCGAGCTCGGCCTTCCGGAGGCCGCGCTCGGCACGGTCGCCGAGGAGGCCACCCGGACGCCGTATCCGAACCCCCGAACCCTGACCACGGAAGGGATCCGCGGTCTCCTGGCCGCGGCCTGGCACGGCGACCGGCCCGCGCCGGCCGCGGCCAGCCTGAGCCGGCTCACCTCCGAGGTGGTCGCCAGCTTCGCCGGGGCGCCCGACAAGCGGCTCGCGGCGCTGCTCGGTGACCTCGTCACCCGGCTGCACGGCTTCGTGGCCGACAACGACCTCACCGAGGACGAGTGGACGGCCGCCATCGGCTTCCTCACCGAGACCGGGCAGCTCTGCTCGCCCACCCGGCAGGAGTTCGTGCTGCTCAGCGACACTCTCGGCATCTCCAGCGCGGTCGACCTGCTGAGCAACTCCCGCTCCCCCGACACCACGCCGTCGGCCGTGCTCGGCCCCTTCTACGTCGAGGGCCCGCCCGTCAAGGAGCACGGCGCCGACCTCGCCGAAGGGCTGCCGGGCACGCCCCTGCGGGCCGACATCGCGATCACCGGCCTCGACGGCCGTCCCGTGGCGGGCGCGATCGTCGACGTCTGGCAGTCCAATCAGGACGGCTTCTACGACGTGCAGCTGCCCGGCCTGGAAGGCCCGGTCCTGCGGGCCCGGCTGCGCAGCGGCAACGACGGCCGGCTGTGGTTCCGGTCGATCCTGCCGTCGGAATATCCGATCCCCGACGACGGCCCGGTCGGGCGGATGCTGCGCGCCACCGGCCGGCATCCCTACCGGGCCCCGCATCTGCACTTCATGATCAGCGCGCCCGGGTTCCGCCGGCTCGTCACCCAGCTCTTCGTCGCCGGCGGGCCGTATCTCGACTCCGACGCGGTCTTCGGCGTCAAGGACGACCTGATCGTCGACTTCCCGGGCGACGAGGACGGCACCCGCCGCGTCGCTTTCACCTTCCGATTGGGGCCCGATCATGCTGGAAACTGACGTTCTCATCGTCGGCAGCGGCCCGGCCGGCGGCGCCGCCGCGCTGCTGCTGAGCACCTACGGCGTCCGCAACATGGTCGTCACCAAATATTCGAGCCTCTCCGACACCCCCCGCGCGCACATCACCAACCAGCGGACCATGGAGGTGCTGCGCGA
The DNA here is from genome assembly GCF_042899005.1 of Actinoplanes sp. NPDC000266. Lineage (NCBI taxonomy): Bacteria > Bacillati > Actinomycetota > Actinomycetes > Micromonosporales > Micromonosporaceae > Actinoplanes > Actinoplanes sp. NPDC000266. The sequence continues at coordinate 1,428,429 of NZ_JBIAZI010000001.1, read as the reverse complement.
CGCCGGTGTCGAGGACCAGGTGATCGCCCAGGCCACCCCGCAGCACCTGATGGGCGACACCACGTTCTGCACCAGCCTGGCCGGCGAGGAGCTGGGCCGGCTGCACACCTGGTACACGCACCCGTCGCGGCTGGCCGACCACCTGCTCGCCTCGCCGTCGAGCATCTGCGACATGCCGCAGCACCTGATGGAGCCGGTGCTCGCGTCCAACGCCATCGCGCGGGGCACGGCGTTCCGATTCCAGACCGAATACCTCTCCCTGGAGCAGGACGCGGACGGCGTCACCGCGACCGTGCGCGACCGGCTGCGCGGCGACGAATACCAGATCCGCGCGAAATATCTGATCGGCGCCGACGGCGGCCGCAGCAAGGTGGCCGAGGACATCGGGCTGCCCATGGTGGGCCGGATGGGCGTGGCCGGCAGCATCAACATCGTCTTCGAGGCCGACCTCACCCATCTGACGAAATACCGGCCCAGCACCCTCTACTGGGTGCTGCAGACCGGTTCCGACGTCGGCGGCATCGGCATGGGCCTGGTCCGCTGCGTGCGCCCCTGGCACGAATGGCTCATCGTCTGGGGCTACGACATCGACGGCGAGCCGCCGGACCTCACCGAGGAGTACGCCCGGCGCATCGCCCACCACCTCATCGGTGACGACACCGTGCCGGTCACCATCAAGTCGTCCTCGGCGTGGACGGTCAATCACCTGTACGCCGAGACGTACCACCGGGGGCGCGTCTTCTGCATGGGTGACGCCGTGCACCGGCATCCACCGTCGAATGGTCTCGGCTCCAACACGTCGATCCAGGACGCGTACAACCTGGCCTGGAAGGTGAAATCGGTCCTCGACGGCGCGGCCGGCCCGGCCCTGCTCGACACCTATTCGGCCGAGCGGGCCCCGGTCGGCAAGCAGATCGTCGACCGGGCCAACCGCAGCATCGGCGAGACCGGCCGCGTCTTCGAGGCGCTCGGCCTGCTCTCCACCGACGACCCGTCCCAGCTGCGCGCGAACATGGACGCCCGCAAGCTGCCCACGCCGGAGGCCGAGAAGCAGCGGCGCGCGCTCCGCGAGGCCATCGAGTTCAAGAACTACGAGTTCAACACCCACGGCGTCGAGCTCGACCAGAGGTACGTCTCGGAGGCCGTCATCCCCGACGGCACACCGTTTCCCGCGAATCCCCGTGACGAGGAGCTGTACCACCACGCGACGACCTGGCCCGGCGCGAAGGTCCCGCACGCCTGGGTGACTCGCGGCGACACCCGTCTGTCCACACTGGATCTGGGAGGTGGAGGCCGCTTCACGTTGCTGACCGGAATCGGCGGTGAGGCCTGGGTTTCGGCGGCCCGCACCCACGACGTGGACGCCGTCACCATCGGCCCCGGCGCCGACTACGAGGACCCGTACGGCGATTGGGCCCGCCTGCGCGAGGTCGGCGACAGCGGCTGCGTGCTGCTGCGCCCCGACAACTACGTCTGCTTCCGCAGCGACGGCGCGGCCGAAGACCCCTCGGCCCGCCTGCGCGAGGTCCTCGACAGGGTGCTGGGACGGCCCTAGAGCAGGCCGCGCTCGCGGGCGGTCAGGACGGCCTCGCGGCGGCGGCCGACGCCGAGCTTGCGGTAGATGGCGCGCAGGTGCACCTTGACCGTGTTCACCGAGATGTTCAGGCTGTCGGCGATCTCGTTGACGGTCAGCATGGTCGGCAGGAAATGCAGCACCTCGATCTCGCGGTGGCTGAGGGCCTCGGCCAGCGGCGGCACCGCGGGATCGGCGCGGCCCGGGCCGGCCTCGACGGCGAGGCGGCTGCGCTGCCTCAGGGCCGCCACCGACCGGCCCGGGAAGCGGTGGAACGGCCAGGTGATCCGGTCGCGGGCGGCCAGCTCGCCGGCGTGGCCGATCGCCTTCAGGGCCTCGGCCTCCTCCCCCCGTTCCTCGGCGACCAGGGCGATCCCGATCCACGCGATGACGGCCGTGAGCGGGTCACGGCCGCCGGTGGCCCGGTGGAAGAGCTCACCGGCCCGGTCGATGTCGCCGGTGGCCAGCAGGGCGCGGCCCAGTGAGGCCCGCTCCGCGGCGAGAAGCTTCTGCTCGCCGACCGCGCCGTACCGGGCCACGATCGCGCCCGGGTCGCCGAGCTCGAGGTCGACCTCCGACTCGGTGAGGTTCAGCCACCGGCGCAGCAGCGGGGCGTCCAGCTGCTCCGGCCAGTCGTGGCGGGTCTGCCGGATCGTGTCGCGGGCCGCCTCGGGCTGGCCGCGGATCAGCAGTAGGTGGGTCCGGGCCACGCCGGTCATCGTGACCAGGGCCGCCTCGTGCGGATAGGGCTCCCAGTGCAGCGCCTGCCGCAGGGCCTCCTCGGCGTTGGCCACGTCGTTGCGCTCCACCGAGACGAACGCCTCGACCAGGAAGGCCAGGGTGGCCTGCGGGGTCGTCTCCAGGCGGTGCTCCACGGCGAGCCGGCGGGATTCACCGGCGTACTGCCAAGCGTCGTTCCTGGAGCCGTTGACCAGCGCCAATGCACCAAGGTGGCCGAGCATGTTGATTTCGACCAGTTGGACGCCGTTGGCGCGGGCGGCGCTCAGGCCGGCCCAGAGGTAGCGTTCGGCGGCGTCCGCCCGGCCGGCCCAGAACAGACCGATGCCTTTGTTGGCGATCGCGATGGCCCGGTATTGATGGGCCGAGGGCATCTCCTCCAGCCGCACGGTCGCGAGCCGGCGCAGGATCCGCGTGGTCTGCGCCACGAGCTTCGGCATCTCGCCCCGGACCCGGCTGACCACCGTCGCCTCCAGCAGCCGGACCGCGGTCTCGGCCATCAGCCGGTCCGGTCCCGAGCGGCCGTCCAGCAAACGCTCGACCCGGGCCAGTTGCTCCGGCACGGCCGCGTAGTCGCCCTCGGCGAACAGGCGCAGCGCCCCGCAGACGGCGAGCTCGGCGTCCTGGTTGAAGACCGGCCACGGCACCTGCGCGAGGATCGCGAAGAGCCGGCTGCGGTCGGCCGACACGATCAGCGGCGCCGCGGCCCCGACGACGAGCCGGCCCAGCTCGGTCCAGTCCCCGGCGGCGAGCGCGTGGGCCAGGGCCTCCTGCGGTTCGTGTACGGCGTACCACCGCATCGCCTCGGAATGAAGCTCCCGGAGCTGACCCGGATCGTCCTGCCGCAGGCGGCGCAGCAGCGTCGCCCGCAGCTGGGGGTGCAGGTGGAACCGCTCAGGATCGTCCGGATCGGCCGTCACGAAGGCGTCGGCGCGGGCCAGCCCGTCCAGGATCAGCCCGGCCCGCGGCTCGCCGGACAGCTCGGCCGCCAGCCCGGCGGGCACCGAGTCCAGGACGCTGACGCGCTGCAACAGCCGGCGGGTGCACTCGGACAGCCCGAGCAGCACCTCACCGTCCAGATAGTCACCGGCCGCGGCGTCGTCCAGGCGCAGCCCGGCCGCCCAGCCCTCGGTGTGGGCCAGCAGGCTGCCGGCCGCCTCGGCCAGCTCGGCCGCCTCGGCCTCGGTGAACGCGAGCGCCCCGGCGCCGATCACGGTCAGCTCCCCGGCGGCCTGCCAGCGGTGCGTGGGAAGGGCCGGTTCGCCGCGCCCGGCCAGCACCAAGCGCACGCCGGGCGCCCATTCGCGCAGCACGGCGTCCAGCGCGGCCAGGGCCTGATCGTCGACGAGCCGTTGATGGTCGTCGAGCACCAGCACGGCCGGTCCGGACCGCGCCGAGCCGAGCACGGCGGTCAGCTCGGACCGGAGGACATCGGCATCGTTGTGCCTGTCCATCAGGGACAGCCAAAGGACCGGCTCGGGACGGCCGCGGGCCCAGCCGGCGATCAGCACGGTCTTGCCCCAGCCGGCGCCGGCCCGGACCAGCGTCACCGCTCCGCGGACACCGGCGTCCAACTCGGCGTGAAGACGACCCCGCCGGACAAGGACGCGAGGCAACGCCGGCACCGCATGGTCGGACATGTGATGACGTCACCCCCCAGCTGATCATCACCTGTTCCCGCAGGTGAGAGCCAGTTGACCACGCTGGGCACCGAAACGGCAACGGATTGCTCGGTGATCTTCAGCGCCGCTTCTCATCACCGGCGGGTGATGGTGGCCGCCGGGGCGGTCCCGAAAGCTTGCCGGCATGGACATCCCCGCGCGCTTCCTCACCCCGGACGACGTCGGCTCACCGGCCGGCCCGCTCCACTTCCGGGACGGGGTCATCGCGAAGACCACCCGACCTAGCTGCGGGCGGCCGGCGCCTACCTGGCCGCATACCGGCAGGTGACGGTCCGATGCCTGGTCAACGGGTTGCGCGACGCCGGCACGCCCGGGCCGGATCGCGGGCTCGGCGGCCGTTACCTGCTCTGCCCGGACGGCTACACCGGCCCGGTTCCCGAAGGCGGATATATCGTCTATCCGGTCCGTACCCGGAATGTCATCATGCTGTGCCGCGCGTTCATCGACGACGGCGACCCGACGGCCTGCGCATCGGGCCGCACCAGCCCGGCGGGTACGGCTCCAGCCTGTCCCGGTTCGTGATCGGCCAGGGCCCGATGGCGTGCGACGAGATCGTCCAGGACGAGCGGCCCGGCGTGTTCTCGCCCGAGGTGCTACTTCCTGATGGCCCGCTTCTACTCGCCTCTGCCGCCGTTCTTCGACAAGACCTGGAAGCTGGGCGAGCTACTGCCGGTTCGTCCGTAGGGACGCCACCGCCTCGTCGATCGTCGGGAACTGCGTCGCCTCCCGGGCGGCCGAAGGGGACGTCCGCAGCACGTCGCGGACCTGGCCGACGCTCTTGGCCAGCAGCAGGCGGATGTTCCGGCGGTCCAGTTCGTCGCGCAGCGTGGCCAGCATGGCGGCGCCGGTGATGTCGACGCTCGGGATGGTCTCGGCGTCCAGCACGACCGCCTCGGTGTGCTCGTCGAGCATGCCGAGGATCGATTCGCGGACATGGTCGGCGTTGGCGAAGAACACCGACGACTCGACGCGGACCACGACCACGTCCTCGGGAACCGGGGTGCCGGGGTAGCGCTCGTGGTCGGCCCAGGCCCCGTCCGCGCCGCCGCGGTGGACCAGCCGGGCCACGTGCGGGCGCGAGGAGCGGTAGAGCAGCAGGATCAGCGACACCACGATCCCGATGAACAGGCCGGGCAGGGTGTCGAAGATCAGTACCCCGAGCAGGGCGGCCACCGCGGCCAGGAAGTCGGCGCGGGTGGCGTGCCGGTAGATGCGGTTCAGCGGGCCGGTCGACACCCGGTAGAGGCGGCGCAGCGAGGCCACGTCGACCAGTTCGATCACCGCCGCGATGACCACCGCGGCCAGCACCGCCTCCGGCAGCTTCTCGAACAGGCCGGTCAGGAAGAGCAGCGTGATGACCGTGAGCACGGCGACCGTGATCCCGGACAGCTGGGAGCGGGCGCCCGCTCCCCCGTTCACGGCGGTCTTGGACAGGCTCCCGTTGACCACCATGCCGCCGAACAGGCCCGATCCGACGTCGGCGGCGCCGTTGCCGAGCAGCTCGGCGTTCGGGTCGACGTCGTAGCCCTGTTTGGCGGCGTACGTCTTGGCCGCACCCAGACCCTCCGCGAAACCGATCAGCAGCACCCCGACGGCCGGTCCGGCCAGCTCCAGATAGCCGTCCAGGCCGATGTCCGGCACGGCGAAGCTGGGCAGGCCGGAGTCGATGGCCCCGACGATGTCGACGCCGCGGGAGTCCAGGCCGAACAGCGCGACCGCGCCGATGCCGGCCAGCACCACGGCCAGCGAGGCCGGCACGATCGGCAGGAACCGTTTCAGCAGCAGGATCGCGGCCAGCGCGCCCGCGCCCAGGGCCAGGGTCAGCGGCGCCACGTCGCCGAGCTCGCCGAGGATGCCGAAGAGCTTCTCGAAGAAGCTGCCGGACGGCTTCTCGACGCCGATCAGGGCCGGCACCTGGCCGATGATGATGGTCAGGGCCAGGCCCACGATGAAGCCCTTGAGTACCGGCTCGGAGATGAACGAGGCCAGGAAGCCCATCCGGAGCAGGCCGGCCAGCAGACAGAGCGCGCCGACCACGATGGCCAGCGCCGAGGTGGTGGCCGCGAAGTCGGCGCTGCCCTGATCGGCGACGTCGGCCACCACGCTGGCCGACAGGGCCGCCGTGCCGCTCATCGTGGCCACCACGAGATGCCGCGACGAGCCCAGAAGCGGATAGAGCAGCAGGCTCGGCACCGCCGCGTAGAGGCCGACCACCGGTGACACCCCGGCGATCGTGGCGTAGGCCAGCGACTCGGGCACCAGGACGGCCCAGACGGTCAGGCCGGCGACCAGGTCGCCGCGCAGCCACGAGCGGCGATAACCGGCGAACGACCCGAACAGGCGCGGCATCAGCGCAGCGGCTCGATGTCGCCGGGGCGCCAGGTCCTGTCGAACCAGGCCTCCAGCGGCCCGTACAGGCGCGGCATCGCGAAGAACGACTTGCCGGGCACGGTCCGCACCCAGGTCGTCTCGCCGGCCGGCGGCGGCTCCGGGCCGAAGGACAGCTCAGCGCCGCCGGTGTCACGGCCCATCACGTGGTTGCTGTCCATCGCCGTGTAGGCGTAGGCCGAACCCGTGCCGGCCCGGGCCGCGCCCATGGCCGGGGTGATGACCGTGGCGAAGTAGTGGAACTGGGCCCGCGCGTCGAGCAGGCGGGCGTGGTTACGCAGGAACTCGTAGCTTCCGCCGAGGAACGCGTTGAGCCAGGTGCCGCCCGGATAGAGGTACGCCCGCGGGTCGCGCGGCCGGTAGACCAGCGCCCGGGCGGCCGCCGCGGCCAGCGCCGCGGCCTGAGCGAGAAGGCGGCGCATCCGCTCGTCCGGCGCGAACGGCTCGCCCTTGACCAGCCCGATGGCCGTGCACTGGCCGGCCCGCTTGGTTTCGGGCGGATCGCCGGCCTGGGCCAGCGGATGGACCCGGGTGCTCCGGATGTCCGGTACGCCGCCCAGAGCCCGTACGACCAGCCGGTTGGTGTAGGTCGGGGTGCGCAGCACGTGGTGGTCGGCCACGTAGCGGAACCAGAAATCGTCGATGACGCAGAGCGAGTTCGGCGGGTTGGGGGTGAGAAAGAGACGGCCGGAATTGGCGACGGCGATGGACGCCCGCACCTGCGGGGAGATTCCGGAAGTCATGCCATCAGGCTCGCGCCGCCGTCGCCAAGACGGATCACTCGCCGAGGGTGAGGACAGTCAGCGCGTCGCCCAGCAGTTTCACGCCGATCAGCAGGCACAGCACCGACATGATGACGGCGTTGTGCAGGCCGAGCCACTCCTTGAGCCGGGCCAGCAGGTCGGCCGACCGCTTACCCATGACCAGATAGATCCCGACCGGGGCGGCCACACCCAGACTGCCGACGATCGCAAAAATCGTGTACGCCACGGCCTGCTGCCCGCCGGGAATGCCGGTCTGCGCGATGGCGGCCGCCCCGGCCACCGCCAGCAGCAGGTTCTTCGGGTTGGCCCCGGACAGCAGCGCGGCCAGGCCCAGCGACTTACCGGCGCCGAACTCGTCGATCGCGTCCATCCACTTCGGCATCGAGCCGGCCTCGCCGTGCCGCGGCCGCCCCCGGAACTGCCGGACCGCGACCGCCAGCAGCAGCAGGCCGAGGACCAGCTTCAGCCAGCCGACCCAGGCCGCCGGCTCACCGTCACCGGCCGACGCCGAGGGCCCGGCCAGGACCAGCACGAGAGCGCCGACCAGGCCGAGCCCGAGCAGCCAGCCGAGCACGAACGAGGGCCCGTTGACCTTCGCCCGCGGCGTCGTCAGCATGAGGATCACCGCGATGATCGGCACCGGGCTCAGAGCCACACCCACGGCGGTGGGCAGACTTTGCCCGATCGCTTCACCCATGGGGTGCAGCGTCACCCCGATCCCCGGCCGATCACCTCACCCCGACCGCATGAAGACTCACGTCGCGGTCAACGGGGTGGCGATGTCCTCCAGACTCCTGCGTTCGGCCTTGACGCCCAGGAAAGCCTCGACGACGCCGCCGGCGATCATCACGGCGGCGCCGATGACGAAGGCCAGGACCGTGTCGCCCACCTTCCCGGTGCCGACCAGGTTCGAGAAGAGCAGCGGGCCGGTTATGCCGCCGGCCGCGGTGCCGATCGCGTAGAAGAAGGCGATGGCCATGGCTCGCGTCTCCATCGGGAAGATCTCACTGACGGTGAGGTACGCCGAGGAAGCGCCGGCCGACGCGAAGAAGAGCACCACACGCCAGCAGGCCGTCATCGTGACCGCGTTCAGCACGCCCGCGCTGAACAGCCAGGCGGTGCCGAGAAGCAGGACGCCCGAGAGGACGTACGTGCCGGTGATCATGATTTTGCGGCCGACCGAGTCGAAGAGCGGGGCCAGCAGCAGCGGGCCGAGCAGGTTGCCGACGGCTATGACGGCGAAGTAGTAGCCGGTGCTGCCGGACGGCACTTCGAAGAACGTCTGCAGGATCTGGGCGTAGCCGAAGGTGATCGCGTTGTAGAGGAACGCCTGGCCGATGAACAGGGCCAGACCCAGGCCGGCCCGTTTCGGATACCGGGTGATCAGGGTCTTGGCGATGGTGCCGAAGCCGATCGTCCGGCGGGTGTGGATCTCGATCGACTGGGAGACCGGGTCGAGTTTGACGTGGTCCTCGCGTTCCACGGTCTTCTCGACGTCGGAGACCAGGGCCTCGGCCTCCTCGCCGCGGCCGTGGATGAACAGCCATCGTGGGCTTTCGGGCACGTGGCGGCGTACGAGCAAAATCACCAGGCCCAGGACGACGCCCAGGCCGAACGCCACCCGCCAGCCCCACCCGACCGGCAGTTGGGTGAGGATCGGGACGGTGAGCAGGGCGCCGAACGCGGCCCCGGCCCAGTAGGTGCCGTTGATGATCAGGTCGATCCGGCCCCGGTAGCGAGCGGGGATGAGCTCGTCGATCGCGGAGTTGATGGCCGCGTACTCGCCGCCGATGCCGGCGCCGGTGACGAAGCGGAACAGGAAGAACCACCACGGGTCGAACGACAGGGCGGTCATCGCGGTGCCGAACAGGTAGACGGCCAGGGTGACCATGAACAGCTTCTTGCGGCCGAACCGGTCGGTCAGCCAGCCGAAGAACAGCGCGCCGCAACAGGCGCCGAGTACGTAGATGGCCGCGCCGAAGCCGGTGACCTGACTCTGGGTGATGTCGAGGCCGCTGCCGGACTCGGACAGCCGGCCCGAAAGGTTGCCGACGATCGTGACTTCGAGGCCGTTTAGACCTCCCGGGGGTGGACCAGGGTTTCCACGGGTTCGGCGCGGTGCCCGGGTAGGCCATGCTGGCCGTACCAACCTGAGGAGAGAACCGTGAGCAACAGTGACGTGGCGGCCCTGGCCGACCTGCTGCACGAGACCGCCGAGCACCATGGCGCCTTCGAAGCGGTGGCTCCGCCGCACGACTGGTGGGACTGGTACGCCGCCTATCTGAACGCCCGCCAGAACGGCAGCACCTCCGACGAGGCCGTGGCCGCCGGCAACAAGTACATGGCCGAGGTCAAGAACATCGTCATCCCCTCCTGAGCATGGCTGGGGGGCGAACCGTCCCCCAGCCGTACAGGAAAGAGTCTTCACAGATCCATCGAGGCGCGTCTATGGTCGGAGGATGCGCATCATCGCCGCCGCCCTGCTCGCGCTCGCTCTGCCGCTGACCTCCGCGCAGGCGCCCGCCGAGACCCCGGCCATCGCCCTGAGCAGTGTCATTCCGGCGCCGCAGCAGGTACGCCAGCACGGCGCGGCGTTCCGGATCACCGATCGCACGGTCATCGAGGCGCCGCGTAATGCCCGAGATGTCGCTCTTCGTTTGGCCGAGGCACTGCGCCCCGCCACCGGCTTCCGCCTGCCCATCGTCGACCGGGCAGGATCAAACAAGATTTCCCTTCGTACGGACAAAAGCCCCGGATATCGCCTGACCGTCGAAAAAGACGCGATCACCATCAGCGCTCGCGAGAACGCCGGCCTGTTCTCCGGCGTACAGACGTTGAGGCAGCTCCTGCCCGCCGCCATCGACGCACCCACACCTCGAAAGGCCAAGTGGGTCGTGGCCGGAGGCGAGATCGCCGACCAGCCCCGGTTCGCCTATCGCGGGGCGATGCTCGACCTGGCCCGGCACTTCCACACCCCGGCCGAGGTCAAGCGCTACATCGACGACATCAGCCGCTTCAAAATCAACTACCTGCACCTGCACCTGTCCGACGATCAGGGCTGGCGCATCCAGATCGACTCCTGGCCGCGCCTGACGTCGGTCGGCGGCGCCCCCGGCACCGGCGTCGACGGCGTGGGCGGCGGATTTCTCACCAAGGCCGACTACCGGGACCTCGTGAAGTACGCGGCCGACCGCTACGTGACGATCGTCCCCGAGATCGACATGCCGGGCCACGTCAACGCGGCCCAGGTCGCCTACCCCTCACTGACCTGCGACGGCGTCGCGCCCCCGCCGCGCACCGACACCGCGGTCGGCTACAGCTCCCTGTGCATCGGCAAGGAGCTCACGTACCGCTTCGTCGAGGACGTCATCCGCGAACTGGCCGCCCTGACCCCCGGCCCGTACCTGCACATCGGCGGCGACGAGGCGCACGCCACCCCCACGGCCGACTACATCGCCTTCCAGCAGCGGGTGCTTCCCCTGGTCGCGAAGTACGGCAAAACCCCGTACGGCTGGAACGAGATCGACCAGGCACCCGCCGCAACCGGCGCCGTCCTTCAGTACTGGAACCTGGAGCCGGCCTTCACGCCGGTGCACGCCTCCAAGGTGGTCCTGTCCCCCGCCAACCGCGCCTATCTGGACATGAAGTACGACCCCACGACCCGCCTGGGCCTGAGCTGGGCCGCCTACATCGAGGTCGACGACGCGTACGGCTGGGACCCGCTCTCCTACACGCCCGAGCGGAACATCCTGGGCGTGGAGGCACCGCTCTGGTCCGAGACGTTGCGCAGCATCGAGGACATCGAGTTCATGGCGTTCCCGCGCCTGCCCGCCATCGCCGAGCTCGGCTGGTCCTCCACCCACGACTGGGAGTCGTTCCGCGACCGCCTGGCTTCATACGGCCCGCGCTGGACTCTTCAGGGAGTCGACTTCTACCGCTCCCCGCAGATCGACTGGTGAGGAGCAGCTGGTCTCAGAAGCGGTCGAACTTTGCTTCCAGGTCGGCCGGGGAGGTGCTGGCGCCGCTCATCGCGGGGGCCGGGGCGTCCCACGACTGGTAGGCGCGGGGCTCGGAATGGCCGGTGAAAGCAGGGCGGGGCGACGACGTCCCGCCGGTGTGGAAGAAGTCCATCAAGGCGGTCAGCTGGGCCGTCTGGGCCGACATCTCCTGGGCCGTGGCCGCCAGTTCCTCGCTGGAGGACGCGGTCTGCTCGGTGACCTTGCCGATCTGGCTCATCGCGATGTTGATCTGGCGTACGCCGGTGGACTGCTCGCCGCTGGCCGCGGCGATCTCCTGCACCAGGTCGGACGTGCGGATGATGTTCGGGATCATCGTGGAGAGCAGGTCGCCGGCTCGCTCGGCCGTCTGCACGCTGCCCGCCGCCAGCTGGCTGATCTCCTGGGCCGCGACCTGGCTGCGCTCGGCCAGCTTGCCGACCTCGCTGGCCACCACCGCGAAGCCCTTGCCGTGCTCGCCGGCCCGGGCCGCCTCGATCGTCGCGTTCAGGGCCAGCATGTTGGTCTGGAAGGCGATGTCGTCGATGATGCCGATCTTGCTGGTGATCTCCTTCATGGCCGCCACGGTGCGCTGCACGGCCTCGCCGCCCTCCTGGGCCTCGGCCGCCGTCGTGGTGGCGATGCCCTCCGTGGCGGCCGCGTTCTCGCTGTTCTGAGCGATGCCGGCGGTCATCTGCTCGATGCTGGCCGTGGTCTCCTCGACGCTGGCCGCCTGCTGGGTGGCCGCCTGGGACAGGCTCTGCGAGGCGCCGCTGATCTGCAGGGAGGCGCTGTTGAGCTGGTTGGCCGACTCGACGACCGTGCTGACCGTGTCGCCGAGGCGGCCGAGCGCGCTGTTCAGCGCCGTGCCCATCCGGCCCACCTCGTCGCGGCCGGACACCGCCACCCGCTGGTCGAGACGGCCCTGGGACATCGCGGTGAGCACGGTGACCGTCTCCTTGAGCGGATTGGCCACGGCCCGGGTGATCATCTGCACCACGGTGAAGGTGAGGATGAGCGCCAGGAGGCTCAGAATGATCAGCACCAGCCGCGCCGTGGAATAGGCCGACGCGGAATCATCGAGCGATTTCTTGGCGGCGGTGTCGTCCTTGGTGATGAGATTGCCGACCGAGGTCTCGATGCTCTCCGAGATCGGATTCACCTGCGCGCTGATGACGGAGTTGAATTCCGCGATGCGGTTGGCGGTGGCGAGCGGTTTGAGCTTCTCCTCGGCGATCTTCTTGTACGAGGCCCAGTTGGTGGCGAACGACTCCGCGTCGGCGTCGCCCTGCGCCGATCCGGAGAATTCGCCCCACACCTCGTCGAGGGCCGCGATAGAGCCGTCGAAGTTGTCGACGGCCGTGTCGGTCGCCACGGCCCCGCTGGCCATCGCCACATTGCGCAGCTTGAGGCGTACGTCGGTGTAGTCGGTGGAGATCTCGCCGAGCAGCCGCACGTCGTGCAGGTTGCTGTTGTAGAGATGCGCCAGCCGGTCCTGGGTCCGGCTGAGCTGATAGATGCCGACGGCGCCGATGACGATCAGCAGAACGCAGACCACCCCGGCCAGTCCCCGCAGTTTCCAGGCGATCGGAAGGTCACGAAATCCGCCGCGGGAACGGTGTGTCAGCTCGGCCATGGAACCGATCGTAACGAGGGAAGTGTCCCCGGATCCGGCGAAAATGCATTCGGCATCGAGGGCCGATACCGGACAACCAGCGGCTTTCGAGCCTAAGTCGTTGTTCCTCCACGCGGCCCCGAAAGGATCTGATCGAATCGGGGACATGAACACGGTTACCGAGGCCGGGCGGTACCTGACGTTCACGCTGAACGGCGAGGCGTACGCGCTCGACATCTTCCACGTGACGGAGATCCTCGAGTACCGCGCGCTGACCGTGGTGCCGATGATGCCCGAGTTCATCCGCGGCGTGATCAACCTGCGCGGGCGGGCGGTGCCGGTGATCGACCTGGCCATCCGTTTCGGGCGCGGGCGCACCGACGTGGGCCGCCGCACCAGCATCATCATCGTGCACGTGGACGATCCGTCGCTGGCCGAGATGGCGGAGTTCGACTCGGACGAGAAAGGGCTGGCCGGAGGGCAGGACATCGGCGTGCTGGTCGACTCGGCCAGCAAGGTGGTGACGCTGTCGCCCGACGACCTGGAGCCGGCGCCCTCGTTCGGCGCGGGCATCCGGGCCGACTACATCAGCGCCATGGCCCGCCGCGACGACGACTTCCTCATCCTGCTCGACATCAGCCACGTGCTGTCCATCAGCGACATGGTCCGCCTCAGCGAGGCGGTCCAGCGGCATCCGACGGAAGAGTCGTGACGGCCCCGATCGCGTACGCGCGGACGATCAGCAAGGCGGACTTCGACTACATCACCGGCCTGCTGTACGACCACAGCGGCATCCGCCTCGCACCAGGCAAGGAGGCGCTGGTCTCGAGCCGGCTCGACAAGCGGATCCGCGCGCTCGGGCTGCCCGGCTACTCCGATTACGTGCGCCGGCTGCGGGAGCGTTTCGACCCGGGCGAACTGCGCCACCTGATCGACCTGCTCACCACCAACGAGACGTTCTTCTTCCGCGAACCCCAGCATTTCGACTATCTGCGCCGGGTGGTGATCCCGGAGCGGCAGACCGGCCGGGCGTTCCGGTTCTGGAGCGCCGCCAGCTCCTCCGGCGAGGAGGCGTACACCGCCGCCATGGTCCTCGGCGACACCCTGCCGCCGCATTCGTTCGAGATCGTCGGCACCGACATCTCGAGCCGGATCGTGGAGAGCGCCCAGGCCGCCCTCTATCCCATCGCGGCCGCCGAGAAGATCCCCAGGCCGCTGCTGCGCCGGTTCTGCCTCAAGGGCCGCGACGAGTACACCGGCCTCATGACCGTCACCAAGGACCTGCGGTCGCGGGTGCAGTTCCACTGCCGCAACCTCAACCACGACTTCCGCGAGCTCGGCAAGTTCGACATCATCTTCCTGCGCAACGTGATGATCTACTTCGACATGGACACCAAGCGCGCGCTGATCCCCCGCCTGGTGGAGCAGCTCGTGCCGGGCGGGCATCTGATCATCGGCAGCTCGGAGTCGCTCAACGCGATCCCGTCGAAGCTGCGCATGGTCGAGCCGTCGATCTACCGGTTGGACGAGACCCGTGCCTGAGGTCTTCCTGCACCCCGGCGACTACCACTTCGGTGGGGCGGACACCCGCGTGCACACCGTCCTGGGCTCCTGCGTCTCGATCACGCTGTGGCATCCGGGCCTGCGCGTCGGCGGCATGTGCCATTACATGCTCCCGATCCGGCGTCAGGGCGACGGGCCACCGGACGCCCGCTACGCCGACGGCGCGATCTGCCGGTTCCTGCGGGACGTACGCCGTCAGCACACCACCCCGCAGCAGTACGAGGTGAAGATGTTCGGCGGCGGCGAGCAGTTCCCGCATCTGCGCGTGCCGGCCCCGCTCGACGTCGCCGGCAACAACGTCCGTACGGGCGTCTCGCTCCTGGAGAAGTACGGCTTCAAACTCAGCGTCCGCGAGTTCGGCGGTACGGGCGCACGCCGTCTCATCTTCGACATCGCCACCGGGGCCGTGTGGATGCGGGCCCTGGAACCGATCCCGCAGGACGGGCACCCGGCATGACGATCGGGGTGCTCATCGTGGACGACTCGGCGGTCGTCCGCCAGGTGCTGTCGGCGCGCCTGCGCGAGAACCCCGGGATCGAGGTCGTCGGCGCCTGCCCCGACCCCATCTTCGCCATGGAGCAGATGAACAAGACCTGGCCGGACGTGGTCGTGCTCGATCTGGAGATGCCCCGGATGGACGGTCTCACCTTCCTTCGCAAGATCATGGAGGTACGCCCGACGCCGGTGGTCATCTGCTCGACGCTGACCCAGCGCAGCACGCAGATCTCGATGGAGGCGCTCGCCGCCGGCGCCGTCTCGGTGATCGCCAAGCCGGAGTCCGGTCTCAAGAAGTTCATGCAGGACGACGCCGGCGACATCGTGGCCGCCGTGCGGGCCGCGGCCGCCGCCGGCGCCCGCCGCCGCACCCGGAGCGCGCCGGCCCGTACCCCCGCCATGGCCGGCGGCGGCGCCGCCGCCGCGCCCCGCCTCCGATCGCGGGCCGCCGTCGACGAGCGGATCGTCGCCATCGGCACGTCCACCGGCGGCACCCAGGCCCTGGAGAAGGTGCTGCCCGCCCTCTCCCCCGGCGGACCCGGCGTGGTCGTCGTGCAGCACATGCCCGAGAAGTTCACCGCCGCCTTCGCCGCCCGGCTCGACACCATGTGCCGCGTGCGGGTCCGCGAGGCCACCGACGGCGAGCCCGTGCTGCCGGGGCACGTGCTGGTCGCGCCCGGCGGGCGGCATCTCGAGGTGCTGCGGATGGACACCCGTTTCCGCGTCCGCGTCTTCGACGGTCCGCCGGTCAACCGGCACCGCCCGTCGGTGGACGTGCTGTTCCGCTCGGTGGCCAAGGCGGCCGGGCCCGAGGCCCTCGGCGTGATCATGACGGGGATGGGCGACGACGGCGCGCGCGGGCTGCTCGAGATGAAGAAGGCCGGCGCGTTCACCGTGGCCCAGGACGAGGCGACCTGCGTCGTCTACGGCATGCCCCGGGAGGCCGTCGAGCTCGGCGCCGTCGACCGCGAGACACCGCTCCAACAGATCGCGGAGGTGATCCACCACCATGGCTGAGCTGCTCATCGGCGCGATTGCGCTGGCCGCCGGGTTCGGCGCCGGATATCTGGTGCGCGGCCGCCGGCCCACCGGGCCGGTCGCGTCCGCGGCGGCGCCGCCCGAGGCGTACACCGAAAAGGTCGTCGGCTTCGCCGGCGCCGTGGCCCCGGTCTGGTCGGCGCAGATCGACTCGTCGCGGTCGCAGATGGAGACCGCCATCAGTCAGCTCACCGAGACCTTCGCCGGCATCGTCGAGAACCTCGACTCGGTGCTGGCCTCCTCGGCCGGCGCGCTCGACCAGGGGCAGCACGGCTCGTTCGACCGCAGCCGCGACCGCCTCGGCGACGTGGTCGGCACCCTGGACGAGGCGCTGAGCGCCAAACACGAGTCGCTCAACGAGCTGCACTCGCTGCTCGGGCTCAACGAGGAGCTGCGCAGCATGTCGGGCGAGGTCACCCGGATCGCCGCCCAGACCAACCTGCTCGCCCTCAACGCGGCCATCGAGGCCCAGCGGGCGGGCGCGGTCGGCGCCTCCTTCGGTGTGGTCGCCATGGAGGTGCGCCAGCTGGCCGACCGGTCGCAGAACACCAGCGCCCGCATGGTCGAGAAGGTGGACCGGGTGGCCGAGGCGATCAACTCGGTGCTGGCCGCGGCCGAGACCAGCGCCGAACGCGAGGGCAACGCCGTGGCGCACGCCAACGGCGAGGTCCAGGCCGTCCTGGACGACCTGATGGGCGCGCTGACCAGCATGCAGAGCTCGTCGCAGGAGCTGGAGCAGGCCGCCATCGGCATCCGCGGCGAGATCAGCGACTCGCTGGTCAGCCTGCAGTTCCAGGACCGGGTCGGCCAGATGCTGGAACACCTGCGCGACAACATCAACCGCTTCCCCGAGGTGGCGGCGACGCTCGACGCCCGCAGGCTGCTCGACGAGCTCTCGTCCAAATACACGATGGCCGAGGAGCACCACGCGCACAGCTCGCAGAAGGCCTCCAAGGTCAGCGAATCCGAAATCACCTTCTTCTAGGAGACGGCCATGGCCAAGACCATTCTCATCGTGGACGACTCCGCGTCGGTGCGGCAGGTCGTCAGCATCGCTCTCAAGGGCGCCGGGTACGAGGTGATCACCGCCAACGACGGCAAGGACGCGCTGAGCAAGATGAGCGGCGGCCAGCGCCTGCACCTGATCATCTCGGACGTCAACATGCCCAACATGGACGGCATCACCTTCGTGGCCGAGGCCAAGAAGCTGCCCGCCTACAAGTTCACGCCGATCATCATGCTGACCACCGAGTCGCAGGACGACAAGAAGAAGCAGGCCCAGGCGGCCGGGGCGAAGGCGTGGGTGACCAAGCCGTTCCAGCCCGAGCAGATGCTCAGCGCGGTGGCCAAGCTGGTGGCGCCGTGACCGCACGCCGGCTCACGGTCGACGACGAGCTGACCATCATGACCGCCGCCGAGCACAAGGAGCGCCTTATGGCCGCCCTGGCCGACGGCGAGGGCCTCCGCATCGACCTGTCCCCGGTCGGCGACATCGACACGGCCGGGCTGCAACTGCTGCTGCTGGCCCGCCGCGAGGGCGAACGGCTGCACGTGCCGGTGGAGTTCGTCGACCCGAGCCCGGCCGTGACCGACGTGCTCGCCCTGACCCGCCTGGAGCTGTGATGTCGCTCGACGACGACATGCGCGAAGCGCTCGACATGTTCGTGACCGAGGCCCGCGACCTCGTGCAGGGCCTCGAGGAGGGCCTGCTGGAGCTGGAGGACCAGCCCGGCGGGGGCGAGACGGTGAACGCCATCTTCCGGGCCGCGCACACGCTGAAGGGCTCGTCCGGGCTGTTCGGCATGCGCCACCTGGTCGAGTTCACCCACGTCGTCGAGACCGTGCTCGGCTCGGTGCGCGACGGCACCCTGGACGTGTCGCCGGGCCTGGTCAGCGCCCTCCTGCCGTGCACCGACCACATCTCGTCCCAGATCGAGAATCTGGCCGCGGGGCAGATGGAACCGGACAGCTCCCAGGCCGCGGAGGGCATGCGGTTGCTGGAGGGCCTGAACCCGTACCTCCAGGACGGAATGACCACGACGGCGAGCGAGGGAGTCGCGGAGCAGGCCGAGCCCGCGCAGCGGGAGAGGGCCTGGCAGCTGACGCTGAACTTCGGGCCGGACTGCCTGCGCAACGGCATGGACCCGTTGTCGTTCCTGCGTTATCTCTCGTCGCTGGGCGAGGTGACCGACGTCGCGACCGATGTCGGCGACCTGCCCGACGCGGCCGGGATGGACGCGGAGTCCTGCTATCTGAACTTCGCCGTCACCCTCGTCACGGCCGCGCCGAAGAGCGAGATCGAGACGGTCTTCGACTTCGTCCGCGAGGACAGCGACATCCGGGTCGTGCCGGCCGACAGCGAGCTCGACACGTACGTGCGGGCGATCCGCGCCATGCCGGAGAACGACCGGATCGGCGACGTGCTCATCACCAGCGGCGCCGTCACCGAGATGGAGATGGAGGAGGCGCTGCGGCTGCAGCAGGAGCGGGCCGTACGCCAGGGGACGCAGCCCGAGCCGATCGGCGAGCTCCTGGTCGAGATGGGCATCGTCCAGCGCGACATCGTCGACGCGGCGCTCGCCCGCCAGCGCCGGACCACCGAGACCCGTTCGCACGACACCCGCACCATCCGGGTCGACGCCGGCCGCCTCGACAAGCTCATCGACCTGGTCGGCGAGCTGGTCATCGCCCAGTCGAGCACGGGCATCACGGGCGCCGTGAGCGAGGCCCAGGCCGAGGTGATGCGGCTGGTCGACGAGGTGCGGCACAGCGCGCTGTCGCTGCGGATGGTGCCGATCGGCACGACTCTGCGCCGCTTCGAGCGCGTGGTCCGCGACGTCTCGATGGAGCTGAACAAGGAGGTGTCGCTGGTCATCACGGGCGCCGACACCGAGATGGACAAGGCGCTGGTGGAACGGATCAGCGACCCGCTGCTGCACCTGGTGCGCAACTCCCTCGACCACGGCGTGGAGCCGCCGGCCGAGCGCCGCAAATACGGCAAGAACCAGCAGGGCACGCTACGCCTGAACGCCTATCACGACGCCGGCAACATCGTCATCGAGGTGGCCGACGACGGCCGGGGCCTCGACCGCGACCGCATCCTGGCCAAGGCGGTCGAGCGGGGCCTGGTCGCGGCGGGAACCCCGCTGACCGACCCCGAGGTGTTCAACCTCATCTTCGAACCCGGCTTCTCGACGGCCGAGACCGTCTCCAACCTGTCCGGCCGGGGCGTCGGCATGGACGTGGTCAAGCGCAACGTGACATCGCTGCGCGGCACCATCGAGATGGAGTCGACCCGCGGCGTGGGCACGACCATCCGCATCCGCCTGCCGCTGACCCTGGCCATCATCGACGGTTTCCTGGTCGGGGTGGGCACGTCGTCGTTCATCGTCCCGCTCGACCGCGTCACCGAATGCGTGGAGCTGCCACCGGGCCCGATCGGCCGCGACGTGATGAACCTGCGCGGCGAGGTGCTCCCGTTCATCCGCCTCAAGCAGCTGTTCAACATCCCCGGCCCACCGGCCCGCCGCCAGAACGTGGTCATCGTCGAGCAGTCGGGCCAGCGGACCGGCCTGGTCGTGGACAGCCTGCTGGGCGAACTGCAGACGGTCATCAAGCCACTGGGCATCCTGTTCAGCCGGGTGAAGTGCATCAGCGGCTCCACCATCCTGGGCAACGGCGAGATCGCCCTGATCCTGGACGTGGGGCCGCTGATCGCCGACCACTCCGATCGCGAGCAGACCCGCCAGGCGGCTTAGAGGGTCAGCCAGGCGCTCAGTCCGATGAGGATTACGTTGAAGGTCAGCATGGTGTCGCGGTAGAAGTACATGACCGTGAAATGCCGATCGTCGAGGAACCGGCGCCACCTCCCGGCGCCTCTCGGCGATCCCTCCCGATATGCCGTCACCCTTCCTTGCACGGCGAGAACGAGCAGAAGGCCGAACATCACGAGCGCGAGCAGGCCTATGACGGCGGCGATCCACGTGATCGCGGTATCCCCGGCCACCAACGCCGTCAGCGCTCCGGTCAAGATCAACGACAGCAGAGCCGACAGCGAAGCGACGACATTCCCTACGGTGCGCATCGAACGCGTCACGACATCGACGCGCGTTTTCCCCAGGTTGCCGGGCGCCTCGAAGAAGCCGCGCATACCGAGCGCGTCACCGGACTCCCGGTCCGGATCCGGCCGGCGCTCCCCGCGGATCTCGATCATGAGATGTTTCGACCAGATCCCGTCGAACCACGTGCCGGCGACCGCGGCCAGGACAGCCTGGACGGCGGAGACGAAGGCCAGGACCAGGGCGGTGCCTGCACCGGTCACGACACTCCTGGACGGCAGTGGCAATCAAGCGACTCGACCGGTGCCGGCACACCGTTGGCCAGCGGCTGGCTGGCGCTGACAGTCCATGTGGCCGTCGTATGGACTTCCGCGGTGAAAGGGGCCGGCTGCCGGGCGAGATTGATGACCTTGACGCCGGCGCCCGCGCTGCCCCTTTTCCGGACCGACCCGAGCTGGTGGGTCCACGGCCCACCACCAGGGCCGAGCGCCAGTGCGTTATCACTCGGCGGCGGCAGCGTGACGGTCACGGTCACGTCGAAGAGGTCGAGGCCGCGGTGGTTGTCGAGAACAACACGGTGCGTGCTGTTGACGTTGGAGGCGATCGGGTCGGGCGTGCATTCGGCGAAGAGCTGCACGTACAGATAACTGTCGTGACAGTGGCTCATGGCCGCCTCCGCCAGAGCGCGGCCCCGGCCCGGGTGATCACTTCGGGAACGACGGCCGGGGCGACGTCGGCCAGGAACAGCTGGTTGTCCGGCAGCACGTTGACGATCCATCGGTCGATCCTCAGCGTGAGGCCGGTCAGCCCGTCCGGGCCCGTCATCCCCGCCCAGATCGGAGACTCGTAGGGCCCGGCGAGGTCGACGAGGTGCGCGCCGAGATCATCCCGGTAGCGGATCGCAAGAACGGTGAATTCATGCGGAAGCCGGGTGTTCGGATCGGCTACCACCTTGTCGACCAACCACGAGCTTTCCCGCGATTCCGCGCGGGTCCAATCACCGGCCAGGCTGTGATTCGCCGACGGGACCGGGCCGGCCACGCCGACCACGGTCCCGCCGAGCGCATCGGCGAGGTGCGGATCGTCCAGGACGTAGGCGGCGACGGTGAAATCCGCGCGCGGCGACGTCCAGGCGCCCTCGGACGATTCGTTCTCGATGGAAGCGCGGCTCACCTGCATATATCCCGCATCGACGCGCGACCATCGCCCGTCCCCCGTGCCTGAGAGGGGCGGCTTTCCTGGAGCCACCACGTCTTCCGGGTACGCGCCCGCCAACACGTACCACACACTGTGAACGTGCATAAACGGATCGTATGCAGAGCTACCCTCTTAGCGCCGTCGGGCCGCTGACAGCAGCGACGGGCTCACCCAGCCGTTCTCGGCCGGGTTGATGGTCACGCCGGGCGGGACGATGGCGTCGACGCGGTCGAGCACGTCGTCGGTGAGCACGACGTCGGCCGCGGCCAGCTGTGACTCCAGGTGGTCCATCGTTCGTGGGCCGATGATCGGGGCGGTGATCGCCGGGTGCCGCAGCACGAACGCGATGGCCAGCTGGATCAGTGTGAGCCCGGCCTCGTCGGCCAGCTGCGACAGCTTCTCGACGGCGTCGAGCTTGCGCTGGTTCTCGGGCAGTGACAGGTCGAAGCGGTTGGCCAGCCGCTGCCGGGCCGGCGACGCCGGGCCGTCCTGCGAGTCCTTGGTGTAGCGCCCGGACAGCCATCCCCCGGCCAGCGGGCTGTAGGGGATGACACCCATGCCGTAGCGCTGCGCGACCGGCAGCACCTCGTTCTCGATATTGCGGACCAGGATGTTGTACGGGGGCTGCTCGGTCACGAAACGTTCGCGCCCCCGCCGCTCGGCCACCCACTGCGCCTCCACGATGGTCGACGGCGGGAACGTGGAATGACCGATGTAGCGGACCTTGCCGTCCCGTACGAGATCGGTCAGCGCGCCCAGCGTCTCGTCCAGGTCGACCGCCGGGTCCCAGCGGTGGATCTGGTAGAGGTCGATCCAGTCGGTGCCGAGCCGCCGCAGCGAGTCCTCGACCTCCCGCACGATCCAGCGCCGCGAGTTGCCCCGGTGGTTGGGGTCGTCGCCCATCGGCATGTGCGCCTTGGTGGCCAGGACGATGTCGTCCCGGCGGCCCTTGAGCGCCTGGCCGACGATGACCTCGGACTCACCGGCCGAGTAGACGTCGGCCGTGTCCACGAAGTTGATGCCGGCGTCGAGCGCGCGGTGAATGACCTTGATGCTCTCGTCGTGGTCCTTGGTGCCCCAGTCACCGAACATCATGGTGCCGAGACAAAGCTTGCTGACCTGTACGCCCGTACGGCCAAGCGGTCGTAGTTCCATGCTCTTCTCCCTGATTACCGTGGTAGCAGCCGCAGAGTCGGCGTGTCGGCCCCGGTCACGCTGCCGACGATCGCCGGCCCGTACCGGTCGTACTTGTCGTGATAGGCCTGGTCGATGCCGTCCTGGCCGCCGGCTTCGGCGAACGTCACGTCGCGCTCCACCCCGCCGGCCCTGATCCGCCCGGCGCCCGCGGCCTTGGCCCGCCGGAACCAGCCGTTGGCGGCGCCGTAAGCGCTGCGGACAAAGATGTCATCGCCCGACCGGACCACCCAGATCGTCACGTACGGCCGCAGACTGCCGTCCGCGCGCACCGAACTGACCTGAAGCTCCTCGGCCTGGCCGATCCGTCGCAGTTCCTCGTCGTTCCATGTCACACATCGATCAAACCCGGGAATGGCGGCGCGAGGGAGTCACTGATGGAACCCCCCTCGCGATGAGCCCGATGACAACCACCAAGGCCACCGCGAGCAGTACGCTGCTGCCGGTCAGGGCCGCCTCGACCCGCCCGGCCAGGGCGCCGCCGCCCGCCACCGTGGTCAGGACCGCCAGCCCGAGCGCGCTGCCGACCTGGTGGAACGTGTTGACCAGCCCGGAGGCGGCCCCGGCGTCGGCCGGACCGGCGCCGGCCAGCCCGGCCGAGGTCATCGGGGCGAACGCCAGCCCCTGACCGGCCCCGATCAGCACCATGGGCAGCGCCACCGCCGTGAGGTAGTCGCTGCCGGCACCGACCCGGCTCAGCCACACCATGCCGGCCAGCGTGACCGCCACGCCCACGATCAGCGCCGGGATCGGCGTGAACCGGTTGACCAGCGTCGCGACCCCGAAGTTGACGGCCGACATGGGCAGGAAGGCGAGGCCGGCCTGCAAGGCGGTGAAGCCGAGTACGCCCTGAAGGTACTGCGCCGTGTAGAAGAAGAACCCGATCATCGCGCCGAGGTAGAGCATCCGCACCAGATAGGCGCCGGTCCGGCGCCGGTCGGCGAACAATCGCAGCGGCATGATCGGCTGCTCGGCCCGGGCCTCGTTGGTCACCAGCACGACCAGCAGCACGACGCCCACCGCCGCCGCCGGCAGTGACGACTCGATGATGCCGAACACCAGCGCGGTCATGCCCAGCGTCGCCGACAGCGCCCCGACCAGGTCGAAGCGTCCCCGGTGACGCTCGGTCTCGCCGATGAACCGCCGGGCCGCGACCACCATGGCGACGCCGATCGGCACGTTGAGGAAGAAACCGGCCCGCCACGACACCAGATCGGCCAGCACCCCGCCGACGACCAGCCCGGCACTGGCTCCGATCCCGGCGACCGCGCTGTAGGCGGCCACCGCCCTGGCCCGCTCGCGTCCCTCGGCAAAGCTTGCGGTGAGCAGCGACAGCGACGACGGCGCCAGGATCGCCGCGCCGACCCCTTGGAAGGCCCGGGCCGCGATCAGCCACCAGTCGTACCGGGCGAGCCCGACCAGCAGCGAAGCCGACGCGAACAGCACCAGCCCGATGATGAACATCCGCCGGCGCCCGGCGAGGTCGCCCGACCTCGCGCCGAGCAGCAGCAGCCCGCCGAAGACCAGCGTGTACGCGTCCTGCACCCAGGTCAGGCCGGTCGGTGAGAGGTCCATCGCCGCCTCGATCCGCGGCAATCCCGTGAAGATGATCGAGTTGTCCAGGATGACCATGAAGTAGCTGAGGCAGATGATCACCAGGATCATCGTGGTGGGGCGGCGCGTGTTGTTCACGTCTCCAGGCAACCGTCCCGCGTCGCCGGCGGGCAGTGACGGCTCTTCCGGGTACTGTCAGACACCCTCAGCAGCCCGGCCGCGGCCACCGCGGTGATGACGCCGCTGGTCAGGAAGACCCCGCTGTAGCCGAGCGGGGTGACGGCGCCCAGGCCGATGAGCGGGCCGGCCGCGACGGCGCCGAGCCGGCGCGTGTTGGCGTACAGGCCGGCGGCCAGGCCCGGACGGGGAACGAGGTCCTGGAACAGGGTCAGCCCGACGCCGGCCACGACGGCGAAGAACCAGGCGTTGAGGATCTGCGCTCCGAGCAGGACCACCGGTCCGCGCGGCACCTGGCCGGCGTCGTCAGCCTCTTCCGCGGCGGCGTCCCGGACCGGGGAACGCAGGGCCAGCGCCAGCGTCAGCACCCCGCAGGCCAGCATCGGGCGAACGTAGTCGCGGCGGCGGTCGGCGTACGCCGGCAGCAGCAACGACGCGACGAAACCGCCCGCGTTGTAGACGGCCAGGGCCCAGCCGACCTCGCCCGCGCCCGCGTCGAAGACCACGACCAGCAGCAACGCCAGCGCCGGGTTCAGGAACGCGAACTGAAATCCCCACAGCAAGGCCGGCACACCGACACGCTAGGTGCGCGCGGGGCGCCGAGGGAGGTAGCGCCAGAACCTCCCAGTGGCACGCCGGGCGACGTAGCGTCGGGGCATGGACCACCGCAGTGAGATCAAGGACTTCCTCACCACGCGCCGCGCCCGCATCACGCCTGAGCAGGCCGGGCTGCCGTCCTACGGGACCAGCCGCCGGGTGCCGGGCCTGCGCCGCGAGGAGGCCGCGATGCTCGCCGGGGTCAGCGTCGACTACTACACGCGGCTGGAGCGGGGAAACCTCTCCGGCGTGTCCGAGAGCGTCCTCGAGTCGCTCGCGCGGGCCTTCCGCCTGGACGACGCCGAGCGTGACCACCTCTACGATCTGGCCCGGCAGGCCAACAAGAGCGCCCGCCCGGCCCGGCGCCGCACCACCCAGCAGCTTCGCCCCGGGGTTCAGCAGCTCCTCGATGCCATGACCGGGGCTCCGGCGTACGTCCGTAACGGCCGCCTGGACATCCTGGGCGCCAACGACCTGGCGCGGGCCGTCTTCTCGCCGGTCTTCGAGGGCCCGCCCAACCTGGCCCGTTTCATCTACCTCGATCCGGCCGCGCAGGACTTCTACCGTGACTGGGAGCAGCTGGCCGAGGACGTGGTGGCTCTGCTGCGCGGCGAGGCGGGCCGGAACCCGTACGACAAAGGCCTGACCGACCTCATCGGCGAGCTCTCCACCCGCAGCGACCAGTTCCGCACCTGGTGGGCCGCCCACGACGTCCGCCAGCACCGCACGGGCGTCAAACGGCTGCGCCATCCGCTGGTGGGCGACCTCGACCTGTCGTACGAGTCGATGCAGTTGACCGCCGACCAGGGCCTGCAGCTGAACGCCTACAGCGCCGAGCCGCACTCCCCGCACCAGGACGCCCTCAACCTGATCGCCAGCTGGTCCGCGACCACAGCAGCAGAACGCCCTCCACGATGAGCGTGAGGACGGTCAGCGCCGCCGCCACCCCGAGCCCCAGCAGGGAGGTCGCTCCGATCCAGGCCGCGATCCCCGGCTCGGAGCCGAACCCGTCGGCCCACTGCTGAACGCCCCCGCTGCTGTCCCCTCCGAAGGCGTCGACCAGGCCGAGGATCAGCCCGGCCACGCAGACCAGCCCGGCCAGCGGACAGAAGTAGAGGCGGAACAGGCGGGTGCTGAACCGCCACGACAACGCCCAGAGCGTCATGATCAGGACCGGCAGGGTCCAGGCGAGCAGGTCCATGAGTCCGTTCCCGTCTCCAGGTGTGCGGCGCCGAGGGTAGTGGGTAAGTGAAAGTGATGGGAGAACCCGTTGGCACGCTGACACCGCTGAGTGAGAGCGACCAGGCCGTGGCCGACCCCGCCCAGGACGTTCGGGGCCGCAAGGTCGTCGACAGTGACGGGGAGCAGGTCGGCACGGTGTCCGATCTGCTCGTGGACACCGGGGCGGGCGCGGTCCGTTTCCTGTGCGTCGAGCACGGCGGGGTGCTGGGTTTCGGCGCGTCGTCGTCGTTCGTCCCGGTGGAGGCGGTGCGCCGGGTCACCGAGGAGGCCGTCGAGGTGTCCTCGGACCGCGACCGGATCGCCGGCGCCCCGAGATACGACCCCGACCTGGTCGACCAGCAGGACTACTACGAGCAGTTGTACGGCCATTACGGCTACCCGCCGTTCTGGGCGCCCGGCTACATGTACCCGGGTTTCCCACTGGGCCGATAGACGTTTCTACCCTTTGAGGCCCGTGTGGGCCAGGCCCTCGATGAACTGTCGTTGGGCGATCACGAACACGATCAGCACCGGTATCGCGGTCATCGACGCCGCCGACAATTGGACGTTCCAGAGCTGGCCCTGATACGGGTCGGTGAACTGGGTCAGCGCCTGCGGCAACGTGAACATCGACTTGCTGGACAGGTAGACGATCGGCTCCAGGTAGAGATTCCAGCTCGTCAGGAACGTGAAGATGGCGACCGCTCCCAGCGCCGGTTTCGCCAGCGGCAGCGCTATCTTGCGGAAGATGGCGGGGCGGCCCAGGCCGTCCATGCGGGCCGCCTCCTCCAATTCGTTCGGCAGGGTGATGAAGAACTGCCTCATGATGAACGTCGCCAGGACGCTGGGCGCCCCGAAGGTGGGCACCAGGATCAGCGGCCAATGCGTGTCGACCAGGCCGAGCGAGTTGAACACGCGGAACAGCGGGACGATCGTCACCTCGCTGGGGATCAGCAGGCCGGTCAGCACGATCAGGAACAGCGCGTTCTGGCCGCGGAAACGGATGCGGGCGAAGGCGTACCCGGCCATCGAAGCGACCACCAGCGTGCCCAGGGTGACCAGGATCGCGATGTAGGCGCTGTTGAAGTACTGCCGCGCGAACGGCTGCATCGTGAACACGTCGTGCCAGGCCGCGAACGACGCGCCGGACGGCCACAGGCCGCGGCCGAAGATCTCCGAGTTCGGCTTCAGCGAGCTCGTCACCATCCACCACGTCGGGAAGACGAACGGCACGCACAGGAGCAGCAGAAGACCGTACAGAAAGGTCCTGGTCTTAAGACTCATGGAAGACCCACCTCTTGCGGAGCTGCCATTGGAGAACGGTCAGCGCGAGGACGATCAGGAACAGCAGAACCGAGAGGGTGGCGCCGTAGCCGAAGGTGTGGAATTGGAAGGCCTGCTGGTAGAGGTAGTAGACGAGCACCGTGGTCGACGTGCCCGGGCCGCCCTCGGTGAGCACCGCGACCTGCGCGAACACCTGCAGCGAGCCGACCACCGTGATGATCGAGGTGAGCAGGATGGTCGGGCTGATCAGCGGCAGGGTGATGCGCCGGAAAATGGTCCAGCGGCCGGCGCCGTCGGTGCGCGCCGCCTCGTACAAGTCCTGCGGAACGCCTTGCAGGGCGGCCAGGAAAAGCACCATGTTGAGCCCGACGTTCTTGAGCACCTGCACGACGATGACCGCGGCCATCGCCGTGCCGCCCGAGCGCAGCCAGTTGGGCCCGTCGATGCCGACGGCGTTCAGGAACGAGTTGACGCCGCCGTTGTCCTGCAGCATGAACCGCCACACGATCGTCCACGCGACCAGCGACACCACCACCGGCGAGAAGAAGATGACCCGGAAGACGGTCGTTCCCCGCAACTTCTGATTCAGCAGCACGGCCAACAGCAGCGCCACACTCAGATTGACGACCACGAGGCCGGCCGAGAAGAACAGCGTGGCCCGCAGCACCGACGGCACATTCGGGTCGTCCAGAAGCTGCTGGTAATTGCCGGCGCCGGTGAAGGTGAACGTGTTCGCCAGCACGTTCCACTCGTGCAGGCTGTACCAGAAGACCAGCACCAGGGGCACGATCACGAAGGCGATCGTGCCCACCAGCTGTGGGGCGATGAAAAGGTACGCGGTGAGCTTGTCCCGCCGGCGCAGCGACCAGAACGGTGCTGTCATTTCGCCAGCATCGGCTGGATCGCGGCGCACACGCCCTTCAGCACGGCCGGCACATCGGCGTCCGGCTTCCAGAGCGGATCGAGCGCCGATCGTACGGCCTGACTGATTTTGGCGTTGTCGGCGTGATTCGGCTTGACCACGCCGCCGGAGATGCCGTCGATGACCACGTCCTGCAATTGCTGCTTGCTCAGCAGCGGGTTCGATTTGGCCAGGGTGTCGGCGGTGAGTTGCGGGGTGCGCGGCGGCGGGAAGAACTGGGCGAGCTTGGCCGAGTTGGCGTCGTTGGTGAAGAACTTCAGGAAGTCCTTGGCCGCGTCCACGTGCTTGCCCTGTTTGAGCGCGCCCACGCCGCCCTGGCCGATGACCGAGTACGTGCCCTGGGGACCGGCCGGCAACGGCACGAGATCCCACTTGAACTTGGCGTCCTTGAGCAGCGAGGCCCGCGAGATCTGGGTGATGGTCATGGCCGACTCGCCGGCGAAGAAGTCGGCCGCGACGCCCGGGCCCGGAATGGCCTTCTTGTCGAAGATGGCCTGGTGGATGAAGGTCATCGCGTCGGTCATCGGCGGCTGGTCGAAGCCGCAGGTCTTGCCGTCCTCGCTCCAGGCCGAGGCGCCCCAGCCGTTGAAGATCGGCGCCAGGTTCGTCCAGTCCTTGTAGTCGAAATCGCGCGGGACCAAGCCCTGCGTCTTGGTGGCGGAGGCGGTCGCCGCGGCCACCGCGATCGCGGTGTCCCACGTCCATTCGGCGCCGGCCGGCAGCTTCTGGCCGGCCTTCTTCAGCAGGTCGGTGTTGACGAAGACGCCGAACGGCGAGGTGGAGAACGGGTACGCGATGAGTTTGCCGTCCTGCTTCCACAGGGCGGTGGCGCTCGGCGCGAGCTCGGACGGGTTCTCGATCGCGTCGTCCAGCGGGGCCAGCGCGCCCGAGGAGACGAAGTCGGGAGCCGCGCCCTCCAGGATCCAGGCCAGGTCGGGCGCGTTGCCGCCGGCGATCTGGGTGGTGACCGTCGTGGTGTACGACTCGACGGGCAGCGCGTCGAACGACACGGTGACGTCCGGGTGGGACTGCGTGTATTCGGCCGCGATCTCGGTGAACAGTTTGACGTGGGCCTCGTTGGCCGACCACGTCGTCATCCGCAACGTGACCGGGCCGCCGGATCCGGAGTCGCCGCCACCGCAGGCCGCGGTCGCGCCGAGCAGGGCTATCGCGGCGATGGCCGCCCTCATCCTCATGGGGGTGTCCTCTCAGTAGCCGCTGACGTCGGGCCAGCGCAGCTCGACGCCGTCGGAGACAAGTCGTTCCTGGAATCCGGCCAACAGGGCCGGGGTGTGCCGGACCGCGCGCGGCGTGCACCCGCGGTCGAGGCAGTACGCGGCGAGCGCGCCCGCCACCTCGCCGGCGTTCCACTCGACCGGGTGCAGCCGGTGTGAGCCGTTGGTGATGTGTGTGGTGCCGATGTTCTTGCCGCCGGGCAGCAGGTTCTCGACCCGCTGCGGGAGGAGCGCTCCGAGCGGGATCTCGAACGGGCAGGACGCCACGTCGATGTAGTTGTCGCCGCCGGTCGACGGGTGCAGGTCGATGCGGTACATGCCGATCCCGATGGAGTCGGCGTGCGACACGGCGCCCTGTCCGCCGCGCACGGCGAGTGACAGGTCCTGCTCGACGATGGTGTATTCGGCGCGGATCCGGCGGCCTTCGCGGATGTACGGTGCCATCGCGAGCCCGTCGGCGCCGCCGGTCACGTCGCCGCGCAGCCGCAGACCGGGGAACCCGGTTCCGCCGTCCGCCCGTGGGGCCTCGGTCTGAAGCCAATACAGCACGGAGTACGACAACTCGCGCGCGCTGGCGAGGTGCTTCTCCGCGTCCGGGGCGTCCACGATGGGCGCCTCGAAGTAGTCGATCATCGGCCAGTTGACCAGGCAGATGTCGCTGTCGTAGGCACCCTCGGCGAAGTTGCGCCGCGCGGCGATGCGCCGGAACGTCCACAGGTTGCCGTCGCCCGGGTTCACCCGTTGGTCGGCCCGCACGAGCCACGGGTCGTCACCCGGGTTGGGGGTGAAGCCGCGGGTCGACAGTTCGAGGGTGCGCGGGTTCGGCGTCTGCCAGGACAGCATCCTGGCGCCCCAGAACGACGGCTGGTAGTCGCGCCAGAACTCGTACGCCTCCGGGCGGTCGATGGTGTGGTCGCCGTCCACGTGGTCGATGGCGAAGCAGACCGAGAAGGCCTGCATGTTCCGCGGATCGGCGACCGAAGGCGCGCTGGGCTCGCCGGTCTCGGCCTGCGACTCGAAGCCGGTGACGTATTCGGTGCCGGTCAGCGGCAACAGCTCGCCGGTCTCGGTCGCGTCCACGATGTACGGCCCGGTCAGCACCACGTCCTCGTCCTGGGCCCGCACGGTCACCGAGGTCACGCGATCGCCGCCGGTCTCCGCCGCCACCGGCACGGCCGGCTGCAGGACCTTCAAGAGACCGGAGCTCCGGTACGGGGCCAGCATGCCCTCGAGCACAGCGACGGCCACCCGCGGCTCGTGGCAGAGCCGGCTCACGTGCCCGGCGCCCGGATTGAGCCAGCGCTCGCCCCGCGCCCTTGGGGTCAGCGGATAGTGCTCGCGGTAGTAGGCCCGGATGCCGTCGCGCAGCGCCCGGTAGCTCGCGGTCACCCCGAACTGCTCGACCCAGCTGTGCTCGTCCGGCGGCACGGCCTGGCTGGTGAGCTGGCCGCCCAGCCACGCGTACTCCTCGGTCAGCACCACCGACCGCCCGGCGCGCAGCGCGGCCAGCGCGGCCGCGACCCCGCCGAGGCCGCCACCGATGACGACGACGTCCGCGTTCAGCTCACGCACGGGCCACCGCCAGGGTCGCGCCGGCCACCGGCTCGCACGGCAGGATCCGCTGGTTCGCGCCGTCCGTACGGCCCTCCACGAGGCCGGACAGCACCTCGACGGCCTGCCAGCCCATCTCCCGCCGGGGGATGCGGAAGCCGGTGAAGTCGATGTCCGTCGCGGCCGGGCGGGTCGGGTCGCCCAGCGCCACGAACGACAGGTCCCCCGGCACGCTCAGGCCGCGCTCGGCGGCCCGCTGGGCCAGCGCGACCCCGTCGGCGAATTCCTCCACGAACACACAGGTCCTCTCGTCGCTGATGATGCGGTCCAGATCGGCCGCGGGCAGGTGACGGCCGTCGGCGCCGGTCTCGGCCACGGCCTCGGTGAAGCCGCGCATGCGGTCGGCGTGCGACTCGGGGCCGGTGGACCCCTCGCCCACGTACACCAGTCGCCGATGGCCGAGGGCCACGGCGTCGCGCACCTGCCGCGCGGTCGCGCCCGGATAGTCGGCGCCCACGTACGGCACCGGGCCGCCGGCGTCGTCGCGGCGGCCGACGCTGACGAACGGCAGCCCCTCGGCCAGCAGCCGGGCCAGCTCGGCCGGGTCGAGCCACTGGCCGAGCAGGATGCAGCCGTCGGCCAGCCGCAGCCGGTTGTCGTTCTGGAATATGCGCCGGCGGCCGTCGACCACGGCCGCGCTGGTGAACAGCAGCAGGTCGCAGCCGAGCCGTTCGGCGCACTCCTCGATGCCGACCAGGAACGGGTGGTAGAAGTCGCCCATCCCGGCCGGGAACACCGGCTCGTAGGTGAAGACGCCCAGGATGCGGTTGTGCCGGTCGGCCAGGCGCCGCGCGATCGGGTCGGCCACGTATCCGGTGGTGCGGATGGCCTGGAGCACCCGCTCCCGGGTCTCCGGCGCGATGCGGACCCCGGTGTCCTCGCGCCCGTTCAGCACGATCGACACCGTGGCCTGGCTGACGCCGGTCATCCGGGCGATGTCCTGCTGGGTCACACGTCTGGCCACCGTTGAAGCCCCTCTTGCAGCAGTGATACGCATTAGTTACGGGCGGATCACATCGTGGGGCGTCGCTTCGACGTGGGTCAAGATGATAATAGGTATAATCATCGAAGTTATTCGTATTATCATCTTGACCGGCTCTCGTAACACTGCCGAAACTTCGACGCATGGTCGACCGTCGAACCCTGCTCGCCGCCACGCCCCTCGTGGCCGCCGCGCCGCTCCTCGGCGCCTCCCCCGCCCACGCCGCCCCGACGCTTCCTCCACACGAGCCGTACTTCCACGAGTTCCCGCCCGCGGAACAGCGTTTCGCGCCCTATCTGGCCACGCTGCCGGCCCTGGTAAACGACATCGACGACACCGGGCATTTCGGTGGCGGCTGGTGGCGTACGCCGAGCGGGCCCACGAACGCACGGGTGCAGGAACACGTGTTCACGCTGAGCTGGTTCCTCGCGAACGGCCGGCCGTGGAACCCGTACCACCGCAATCGGGTTTTGCTTGATGCCCTGGACGTCACGCTCGGGCACTATCTCCGTCTCCAGCACGACGACGGGTCGTTCCCGGAGTACAGCGCCACCGAGCACGGCTTGGCCCCGACCGGCTTCGGCATCGGTTATCTGGCGAAGACGCTGCGCCAGATGCGCCGGGCCGGAGTGCTCCCGGGACGCCGTTCGGCCGTGGAGGCCGCGCTGCGCAAGGCGATGCGCTGGCTGCTCGACCCGGCCAACAGCATCTGGGAGACACCGGTGCACTACGCGAACCAGGTCATGGCCGGGCTGGCCGGCTCGGCGAACGCGCTGACCCTGATCAACGATCCGGCGCTGCGACGGCGCCTGAGCGACCGCGTGCTCTACCTGGCACGGCACGGGCAGAGCCCGGCCGGGTTCTTCTACGAGCCGACCGGCATGGACGTGAACTACAACTTCGAGGTGATGCTGCCCGAACTGGCCGACTACTACCGGGTGACCGGCAGCCCGGTGGCGGCGGCGATGGCGGCGAGGTTCGCCGACTGGTTCGGCCACCTGATGCTGCGGGAGCCGGACGGCAGCGGCTGGCTGACGTACTACGCGGTGTCGGCCCGCACCGCCGCCTCCGACTACGACGACGTCATCGACGACCGGGACCGGCAGACGCTCGGGTCGTCGTTCATCCGCCCGGTGCCGTCGCTGGCCGCGTTCTACATATCGCGCGAGGACAAGGCCCGGCTCCGCGCCGAGTGGACGGCGAGGCCCGGCACGGTACCGGCGCTGGCCAAGCAGGACACGTCGCCGCGCATCATCACCCACGCCCTGTACGCCGAGCAGCTCCCGTCGGCGGCGGCGAAGCGGGCCGCGATCGCCCGCCTGCCGTACCTGCGTACGCGGCGCTTCTGGGAGCTGCGCCGCGATCCGGTGGTGGGGCAGGACTATCTGTTCGTCCGCAGGCCGGGCTACTACGCGGGCGCGTTCTTCGGGAAGCGCCCGTCGACAACGGTGAAGGGCGGACCCGGCTTCTTCTGGCATCCGGCGGCGGGCACAGTGATCCACGCGCAGCAGACCACAACGGGTTGCTGGGCGACGGTCCCGGCGGGCGGAACCCCGGACGCGGCCGGCGACCTGATCGCCACATACGGCCAGGACAGGGTCGACTACAGCACCCCGGACGCCAGGGTGAGAACAACATTGAGGTTCACCGACAGAGCATTGCGGCGTACGGTCAACGCGAGCACCGAGGCCACGGAGCAGATCCCGCTGGTGTTGCGGCCGACCGACACGGTGGCGTTCACGGACGGAACGGCCGCCCTGTACAACCGGACGGTGAGCACCACAGCGGACGGCCTGGTGCTGCGCCGAGCGGGCGCCACAATCACGATCCGATGGGGCACAGCCCGCCAGGTCACGTTGTCGACGTCGACCCGCACCTACTTGGCCGACGGCACACGCCGCGTCCACGTGCTGCGCATCCCCCACGAGGGCGCGATCGACGTGACGGTCGCCGTGTCCTGATCGTCAGAATCTCACCATGCGGATCGACGGCACGCTCTTCTCGCGCCGGGCCGAGCCGTCGGCGGCGAAGCCGTGTTTGCGGTAGAAGGCCTGCGCACGCGGATTGGGGTCGGCCACCCAGAGGGCGGCCGGCCGCGCCGGGTCGATGACGGCGTCCAGCAGTGCCCGGCCGGCGCCCGTCCCGTGGTGGGCGGCCAGCACGTAGAGAACGTACAACTGCTGTTCCCAGGCGGCGTCGGGGTCGAGCGGCGGCCCCGACATGGCGATGCCGATCAGGTGGCCGTCACATTCGGCGACGGCCACGCGATTGGCCCGGAAGCGTTCGCCGGTCAGCGCGGCGGCCCAGAACGCTTCCCGGGCCGCCGTCAGATCCGGATCGTCGAGGGCCGCGTCCGGTATGAGCCCGCGATAGGTCTCCTGCCAGGAGCGGACGTTGACACGCGCCATCCGGCCCGCGTCCCCGACCCGGGCGGGACGAACCGTCGGCGAAGCGCCCACCATGACATCGTAGAAGTGCAGTCACGTGTCACGGCGTGCCGTTCGCCAACGCCCCCACGGCTCACGTGGTGTGGCACTCCTCCATAAGAGGGCGAGTGACTATGTGCGAATCGGCCATGGGGCCGGGGTGAGCGGGGTGGGTAGGTTCGAACCCATGACGACGACTGGGGTGGTCGGGCTCGACCTTCAGGGGCGTACCGCGATGGTCACCGGTGGCGGCAGCGGGATCGGGCGGGCTTGCGCTCTTCGTCTCGCGGCCGCCGGGGCGTACGTCATGGTCGTCGATCTTGATCGTGTGGCCGCGGAGAAGGTGGCGGCCGAGATCGGCGGTGAGCCCGTAGCCGTCGATCTGGGCGATACGGGCGCGGTCGACGGGTTGCGGGCGGACGTGGACGTGCTGGTCAACAACGCGGGCCTGCAGCATGTGGCGCCGCTGCCCGAGTTCCCGCCGGAGCGGTTCGCGTACCTGCAGACCGTGATGGTCGAGGCGCCGTTCCGGCTGGTGAGGCGGGTGCTGCCGCACATGTACGGCCGGGGTTGGGGCCGCGTCGTCAACATCTCGTCGGTGCACGGGTTGATCGCGTCGCCGTTCAAGGCCGCGTACGTGACGGCGAAGCACGCCCTGGAGGGCCTGTCGAAGACGGTCGCGCTGGAGGGCGCCACCCACGGTGTCACGTCGAATTGTGTGAGCCCGGCCTTCGTACGCACCCCGCTCGTCGACAAGCAGATCGCCGACCAGGCGAAACAGCACGGCATCTCGGAGGACGAGGTGATCGGCCAGGTGATGCTGGACCGGGCGGCGATCAAGAGGCTGGTCGAGCCGGAGGAGGTCGCGGAGACGGTGGCGTTCCTCTGCACCCCCGCCGCCGACATGATCACGGGCGCCTCGATCCCGCTCGACGGCGGCTGGACCGCACACTGAGCATGCTGGACTTCTTCGACTTGCTGGCCCGCGAGGCCGCTCCCGCCGAGTTCGAGCAGCCCATCATCGCGGCGAGGACGGCCGGCGCCTCCCCGTCCGAACTCGCCGACTTGGAGCAGGCAAAACTCAAAGCTCTTCGGGTACGGGCGATGCTCGAGCGCCGCCGCCGTCGCGAGGAGGAGCTTTCGGCCCTGTACGACACGGCCAGCGACCTGGCCGGCCTACGGGATGTGGACGCGGTCCTGCGAGCGATCGTCCACCGGGCACGAACGCTCCTGAACGCCGACGTCTCGTACATGACCCTGAACGACACAAGCCGCGGCGACACGTACATGCGCATCACCGACGGCTCGGTCGCCGCGAGCTTCCAGAGCTTGCGGTTGGCCCCCGGCGCCGGCCTGGGCGGTTTGGTGGCCTTGAGGGGCACTCCGTACGTGACGGCGAACTACGCGAGCGACGCCCGCTTCGAACACACCTCCGACATCGACAAGGGCGTAGGTGACGAGGGCCTGGTAGCCATCCTGGGCGTACCCCTGAAATCAGGCGCCGAGGTCATAGGCGTCCTGTTCGCCGCGAACCGAACGGAGCGCCCGTTCGCCCGCGAGGAGGTGGCCCTGCTGGTCTCGCTGGCCGCCCACGCCGCGATAGCCATCGACGCCGCCCGCCTGCTGACGGAAACCCGCACCGCCTTGGCCCACCTGTCGACAGCCAACGAGGCGGTGGAGCGAGCCGCAGCCGCCCACGACCGCCTGACAACGTTGGTCCTCCGGGGCGGCGGCGTAGAGGACGTGGCCCACGACTTGGTGGACGTCCTCGACGGCACCCTCCTGGTCTTGGACACCACCGGCCGCCGCTTGGCCGCCGCCCCGCCGACCTTGACATCACCGGACCCGGACTTGGTCACCGAGGCCGTCGCCGCTTCCCGCGCCGAGGGCCGAAGCGTGCAGCGCGGCCCTCTGTACGTAGCGGCCGTGGTCGCGGGCACCGACGACCTGGGAGCGCTGGTCTTCCAACCAGCACACCCGTTGTCCGAGGCCGACCAGCGAACCTTGGAGCGGGCCGCACAGATCACGGCCCTGCTGCTCCTGTTCCGCCGAACGGTCGCCGAGGCCGAGGCCCAGGTACGCGACGAACTACTGGACGACCTCATCAGCCACCCATCCCGAGACCCGGCGGCCCTGCATTCCCGAGCCGCCCGCCTGGGCGTGAACCTGGACGCTCCCCACGTAGTCGTCGTAGCCGACGGCACCCAGATCACCTCTTGGTCCCGCACGTTCGCCGCCACCCGCGGGGGCCTGGCCATGACTCGCGAGGGCCGGACAACTTTGCTGCTCCCCGGCACAGACCCAGGCCAAGCCGCACGAACGGTAGCCAAGGAAGCCCACCGCGAACTAGGCCGCCCCGTAACCGCCGGCGCCGCCGGCCCAGTCGCCGCCCGCGCCGCCAGCCCTGGCACCACCGGCGCCCCCGGCCCAGTCGCCGCCCGCGCCGCCAGCGGTGGCACCACCAGCGCCGCCCGCCCGGTCACCACCAGCGCCGCCCGCCCGGTTGCGGCCGGCGCCGCCCGCCCGGTTACGGCCGGCGCCGCCGAACCCGCGACTGCTGGCTCCGCCAGCTCTCGCGCGGAGCCTGTCACCGTCGCGTCGGCTCACCGTGAAGCCGAGCGCTGCGCCCGCGCGCTCGCCGCGCTCGGCCGCACCGGCGCGGGCGCGAGCGCCGCCGAACTCGGCTACGTCGGCCTGCTCCTCGGCGACGGTCAAGGGCAGGACGTCCTCGGCTTCGTGGCGAGCACGCTAGGCCCGGTAATCGACTACGACGACAAGCGCGGTACAGCCCTGATGCAGACCCTGGAGGCCTACTTCGCCGCCGGCGGCAGCCTCGCCCGCGCGGCCGAGGAGCTGCACGTCCACGTGAACACCGTCAGTCAGCGACTCGACCGCGTCACGCAGCTGCTCGGCGCCGGTTGGCAGGACCCGGATCGCTCCCTCGACTTGCGTCTGGCCCTGCGCCTGCACCGGCTGAGCATGTAGGACGGCAACACAGCAGCCCCGAAGGCTATGGGCGCCACAGCCATGGGATCCCGACCACTCCCCGGCATATCGTCACCTGACGATGTGGCCCCGATCACAGTCAGGAGTGGCCCTCATGCCGACTCTCACCGCCCCTCGAACGCCCCTGGTGAAGGTGGTCTTCGCCAGCCTGGTCGGCACCGCCGTCGAGTGGTACGACTTCTTCCTGTACGGCTCCGCCGCCGCCCTGGTCTTCGGCACGCTGTTCTTCCCGTCCTCCGATCCGGCCACCGCGACCCTGCTCGCGTTCGGCACGTACGCGCTCGGTTTCGTCGCCCGCCCGCTCGGCGGCATCGTCTTCGGCCACTTCGGCGACCGGGTGGGCCGCAAGAAGATGCTGGTCGTCTCGCTGATGACGATGGGCCTCGCGACCATCGCGATCGGCTTGCTACCGACGTACGCCACCATCGGCGTGGCCGCTCCGATCCTGCTGCTCGTATGTCGCCTCGCGCAGGGCTTCGCGGTCGGCGGCGAGTGGGGCGGCGCGGTGCTGATGGCCGCCGAGCACGGTGACGACAAGCGCCGCGGTCTGTGGACGTCGTGGCCGCAGGCCGGCGTGGCCCTCGGCAACCTGCTGGCCACGGGTGTGCTCTGGGTGCTCGCCGCGGTGCAGTCCGACGAGGCGTTCAACGCTTGGGGCTGGCGCATTCCGTTCCTCCTCAGTGCCGTGCTGGTTCTGGTCGGTCTCTGGGTGCGGTTGTCCGTCGAGGAGTCACCGCTGTTCCAGTCGGCTCGCGAGCGCCTCACCGAGCGGCATCAGCCGCTGCTCGAGGTGGTGCGCCGCTACCCGCGCGAGGTCCTGGTCGCGATGGGCATGCGCCTGGCCGAGAACATCTCCTACTACCTGTTCACGGTCATCTCCATCACCTTCCTCACGACGTACGCCGGCGAGAAGTCGGACCGGGACATGATCCTGCAAGCCCTCCTGATCGGCTCGGTCGTGCAGTTCGTGGTGATCCCCGTGGTCGGCGCGTTCTCCGACCGGATAGGCCGGCGCCCGCTCTACCTCGTTGGCGCCGTCGGCGTCGCGGTGTGGTCGTTCTTCTTCTTCGACCTCGTCGGTAGTCGCTCCGAGGGCCTGATCACGCTCGCGGTGGTCGTCGGGCTGGTTCTGCACGCCCTCATGTACGCCCCGCAGGCCGCGTTCTTCTCGGAGCTCTTCGGCACATCGGTCCGCTACACGGGCGCCTCGGTCGGCTACCAGCTCGCCTCGATCTTCGCCGGCGCGCTGGCCCCGATCATCGCCGTCCGCCTGCTCGGCAGCACCGACAACCCGAACACCACCGCCGTGGCCATCTACATGACGATCGCCTCCGTCCTCACCGTCATCTCCGTCCTGGTCACTCGCGAGACCGCCCGTTCCTCACTGAGCCACGACCGCGTCGCCCCCTCCCCCGCTGACTCTCCGAGCAATGCCCCCGCCGTCAAGTAGGACTCAGCCAGGCATTTCGAGGGCCGCGACAATCTCGCCGACGCGGGTGGTCGCGGCCCGCGTCATTCGTCCAGCACCCCAGCCGCCGGCCTCCCATCGCGATGTCGAGAGGCAACCACCAGCCCCGACTCATAGGCGGCGATGACCAATTGGGCTCGGTCACGCGCGTGCAGCTTGGCCAGTAGCCGGGTGATGTGCGTCTTCACCGTGGCCGCGCCGAGCCGAAGACGGTCCGCGATCTCGGCGTTGGACATGCCACCCGCGATCAGCAGCAGCACCTCACGCTCCCGATCGGTGACATGGTCCAGCCCGGCAACCGGCTGGTCGGGCTCGGCCACAGGGCTGCCGGCCGCGTACCGCGCGATCAGGCTGCGCGTGACCGCCGAAGCGGGCAGCGCGTCCCCCGCCGCAACGGCGCGGATCGCGGCGATCAGATCGTTCGGCGCCACATCTTTGAGCAGAAAGCCGCTGGCCCCCGCACGTAGCGCCGTGAAGACGTACACATCGAAGTCGAACGTCGTCAGAATCAGCACTCGTGTGCGCGGCGTCCGCGGATCGCCGCTGATCATCCGGGTCGCCTGAATGCCGTCGACCTCCGGCATCCGAATGTCCATGAGCACGACGTCGGGTTGCTCCCGCCGAGCCAGTTCAACCGCTTCCGCTCCGTTGCCGGCCTCCC
The DNA here is from genome assembly GCF_042899005.1 of Actinoplanes sp. NPDC000266. NCBI lineage: Bacteria > Bacillati > Actinomycetota > Actinomycetes > Micromonosporales > Micromonosporaceae > Actinoplanes > Actinoplanes sp. NPDC000266. Next base: position 1,388,985 of record NZ_JBIAZI010000001.1, on the reverse strand, counting down.
CCACTACCTCGAGCCCGGGCGTCAGCTCGATCAGCAACCGAAAGCTCGCTCGCAGGAGCTCCTGGTCGTCCGCGATCAACACCCGCACAGTCGCGGCCGCGTCACCGTCGAATTCCTCGGCGTTCACCGTGGACCTCCGTACGGAAGAGTGGCGACCACCTCGAAGCCGCCGGCCTTACGCGGGCCCGCGGTGAAGCTGCCGCCATACGCGGCGACCCGCTCGCGCATACCAGCGAGCCCCATGCCGTCCTCGGCCGGAGCGGGCCGCCGGATGCCGTCATCGGCGATCTCTATCCGGAGCTGACCGTCGGATGCGGCAACGTCCACGCGGCACTTCGCCGGAGCCGCGTGCTTCACGACATTCGTGAGCGACTCCTGCACGATCCGATAAGCAGCAAGCACCACACCTTCCGGCGCGTCCTCGCCGCCGCGCACGGCCAAACTGACCACCACCCCGGCCGAAGCCGCCCGATCGGCCAAATGAGAAAGGTCGGCGAGCGCCGGTGGCGCGGCGAACTCCGGTTCGGTCCGCAGTTCACCGACCGATCGGCGTAGTTCCTCGAGGGCCTGCTTGCTGGTCGCCTCGATCACCGCCAGCGCCGCCGGCAACTCCTCGGGACGCTGCTGGGCCACGTGGTTGGCAATGGACGCCTTGACCGCGATGAGGCTCAGGCTGTGACCGATGATGTCGTGCATCTCCCGGGCGATGCGCAGCCGCTCGTCGAAAACCGCCCGCTCGGTCGCCCGGACGACGGCCAGCTCCGCCTGGCGGCGGCGCTGGCGCAGTGCCCAGCCGAGTGCCCAGCTCGCCGCGCAGATCAGTGCCGCGAACACGGTCCCGGCCAGACCCGGCCCGTCCGCCGAGATGTCGGCCGCCACCGTTCCGATCAGCAAAATCCCGGTCGACACCGACGCGGTCATGATGCTCCGGCGACCGCCGACATAGAGGCCGACGGCGAAAAGCATGACGGCCAGAGCGAACAGTGGACCGGTGGAAGCGAAGTCGGGCACGATGCCGAACGCCAGCGCGCCGCCCGCGGTCACGCCCACGACGAGCGTGCCGCCGACCGTCCAGCGCTGATTGACCAGCAGCGGCACGCTGAGCAGGGTCGCGGTCAGAAAGGTCAGCCAGGGCGGCTCGTGGTAGCTGCCGTCCTCGGCGGCCGCGTACAAGCAGGTCAGCCAGACGGCTGCTGCGAGCGCGACATCCATCAATCGGCGAAGAATCACGCGACCGACATTATCGACCGCGGACGCCGGCCGCGTCAGACCACGGGTTGACAGACCTCGGTCTGACGACAACGCCACCCAGGTGCCCGATCGTCGTCGCATGACAGTCTTCCTGCGCGAGCTACGCAAGACTTATGAGGCCACGGCGGGGACCGTGACGGCGCTCGACGGCGTGACGATCGGGTTCGAGAGATCCACCTTTACCGCGATCATGGGTCCGTCCGGCTCGGGCAAGTCCACTCTGCTGCATTGCGCCGCCGGTCTGGAGCAGTCCACGTCGGGCACGGTCACCATCGACGGCACGGTGCTGGGCGAGCTCGGCGGCAACGCGCTCACCCGGTTCCGGCGCGACCGCATCGGGTTCGTGTTCCAGGACTTCAACCTCGTCTCCTCGCTGACCGCCGCGCAGAACGTCGCGCTGCCGGTGCGGCTGGCGGGCCGCCGGGCCGATGCCGCCGCGGTGATGGCGGCGCTGGACGGGGTCGGCCTGGCCGACCGGGCGACGCACCGCCCCAGCGAGCTGTCGGGCGGCCAGCAGCAGCGGGTCGCGATCGCCCGGGCGTTGTTCGCCAAGCCGGCCGTCGTGTTCGCCGACGAGCCGACCGGCGCCCTCGACAAGGCGACCTCCCATCAGATCCTGACTTTGATGAGACGCATGGTCGACGAGCACGAGCGCACGATCGTGCTCGTCACCCACGACCCGGTGGCCGCCGCGGTCGCCGACCGGGTCCTGCTTCTGGTCGACGGCCAGGTCACCGATGAGCTGGCCGGAGCCGACGCGGCCGCCGTGGCTGACCGGATGACGGCCATGGAGCGGTCGTGGTGACCCGCGCTCCGGCCCGCCGGGACCGGTCAGGCGGTTCCTCAGCCGGCCTGGGCGGCGATCGGAGAGGCACGTTCCTCGCGGTTCTGCTGGGCACGACCATCGTCACCACCTTCCTGCTTCTGCTGACGTCAGGTCAGCCCCGGGTTCCCGATCGACTGGCCGACTTCGCCGTGGTGGTCACCAGCCCGCCGGCCGACAACCGGCCCGACGAGTTCGCCGAGCCGGTCCCCTGGTCCGCGACGGCCGCGCAGTCCCTCGTGGAGCAGCTCCGCTCGGTGCCCGGTGTCGACAAGGTGGCCGTCGACCGCCGCTTCTACGCCCAGCCGGTGCTCGACGGTCAGCCGGTCGCCGACAGCACGGCGGGACACGCATGGCTCGGCGAGAGCCCGCCGCACCCGGGCGAGGTGTTCGTCGACAAATCACTCGGCGTTGCGGTCGGCGGCCCGCTCACCGTGCTGACCGCCACAGGGCCGCAGATGTGGCGGGTCAGTGGCCATACCGGCTGGCGCGGCGTCTACTTCTCCGAACAGGACGCGGCGCGGCTGGGTCCCGGCGTACGGGCCATCGGAGTGTCCGGCACCGCCTCAGCTGACGCCGTGCGCGCCGCGGTCGGCGCCACGGGCGTCGTGTCGACCGGCGACGCGCGGGGCATCGCCGAGCCGCGCTCCGACGCCCGCACCCGCTGGATCGGCATGCAGATCCTCACCGCGACCACCGCGCTGGCCGGGTTCGCCTGCGTCTTTCTCATAGCGTCGACCTCGGCGTACGCGGTCGATCAGCGCCGCCGCGAGATCGGCCTGCTCCGCGCGGTCGGCGCGACCCCGCGCCAGGTCCGTTCGATGCTGCATCGATCGGCGCTGCTGCTGGGCGCCCGCGCCGCACCCTTCGGCGTTGTGCTCGGTGGTCTCGCCGCGATCGTCCTGAGCGGGTTCCTGGTCGGCGCCGGGCTCGAACCGCACGGGTACACCGTGCGCTGGCAACCGTGGGTGCTTGTGGCGGGGTTCGCCGCCGGCCCCTTGATCTCGCTGATGGGCGCGGCCTTGGCCGCGCGGCGGGCGGCCAAGATCAGCCCGATCGAGGCGCTGCGGGTCGCGGCGGCGGAGCCCCGGGCCATGGGCCGGAGCCGTTGGGTCACCGGCCTGCTTGCGGCCGCCGGCGCGGTGGGGGCGGGAATCGCTGCCGCGAGCGCCGCCGACATGCGGGACGTGGGCACGTACGCCCTGCTCGGCGCCATGGCTCTGGTCGCGGCGGCAGCGCTGCTCGCGCCGGCGGTCATCCCTGCGCTGATCCGCCTCCTGCTCGGCCCGTGGACCGGCATCACGGCCGTGCTCGCCAGGGAGAGCGCTCGCGCGGCCGTACGCCGGACCGCTTCCACCGCCGCGCCCGTCTTGTTCACCGTGGCGTTCGCCGTCTTCGTGACGGGTACCGCCCAGACCTCGACCGCCGCCTGGGAGACCCGCCGCGCCAACAATGTGGCCACCGAGTCGGTGCTCGTCCCGGACGGCACCCCCGGCCTGCCGGACAGCACCGCGGACCGAGCCCCGCTCGACACAACGGTCTACCTCCAGCACAAGGCAGTGTCGGTGAGCGGGGCCGATACGGTCGCCGAGGGCACCGCGCTGGTCTCCGCGGAGGCTGCCGGTCGCTACGGGTCTTCCGTGTCGCTCACATTCGCCGACGGCGAGCGCGCGACGCTGCGCGTGGCTGGAACGGCGCCGCCGGGTCCGCTCGCCGCCGACCTCGTCCTGGGCCGGGACACCGTACGAAAGCACGATCCCTCGGCGCTGGCGCCCGGCGCCTATCCGGTGCCGGCGGGGCCGGTCCCGGTCGGCGCCAAGGCGGCAAGCCCGGGTGAGCTCGCCCGTCAAGCCGACGCCGAGGACGACCGGCTCGTCCGCGTGTTCACCATGCTGCTGCTCGCCGTCTCGGCCGGCGCCGGCGCCCTCGCGGTGGCCAACACGTTGCTGATGACGGCCCGCCGCCGTGGACCGGACCACCGGGTGCTCCGGCTCGCCGGTGCCTCACGCGGTCAGGTGCTCGGTGCCGTCACCCTGGAGACGACCTTGGTCGTCGCCATCGGCTCGCTCCTCGGCGGTGCCGCCGGCCTGCTCGCGATAGCCGGGTCGGCCCGTTCGCTGGGCGCTCAGATCGGCGGCCACGTTCCCATCTCGATCTCCTGGCCGGCGGTCTCCGCCTCCATCGCCTGCTGTCTGGCTCTTGCCTTGGCCGCCGCGCTGTGGAGACCGGCGACCTCTACCCGGAATGGCCGACGGTGAATGCGGCAGCGTCAAGCCGTGGCGGGGAGGTCGGGCAAAGCCTGAGGGACGGCCTCAGGCGTCGAGCCAGAGCGAAACGGCCAAGCCCAGCGCGGCCAGAGCGATCGTCACCCGCAGGGGGCGCTCAGGCAGGCGGCGGACCAGGACGGGGCCGAGGCGGCTACCGACCAGGCAGCCGGCGGCGAGCAGCGCGGCCGCGGTCCAGTGAACCGGCGCGATCAGTGCGTAGAGGACGGCGGCGACGAGATTGGAGGCGCCCAGGACGATGCTTTTGACGGCGTTCGTGACGGGGAGCGGTTCGGCCACGGCCAGTGACATCGCGGCCAGGAGGAGGACGCCGGCGGCGGCGCCGAAATATCCGCCGTAAATGGCGATGAAGAAGATGCTGAAACCCAGCGGCGGGCGGAAGCCAGGCTTCGCGTACCAGACCCGCAGTGGGTCGCGGAGCAACAGCGTGATGCCGCCGAGGGCGACGAGAAAGGGGACGATGCGCTCGAATGCCGAGGCTGGGGTGCTGAGCAGGAGCACCGCGCCGACGGCGCCGCCGACCGCGGCTACCGCGCACTGCCGGAGCAGACGACCGCCCTGGCCGCGCAGTTCGTGCCGGGAGCCGGCAGCGGAGCCTGCGGCGCTCGACAGCAGGGCCACGGTGTTGGTCACGTTCGCCGCTACGGGCGGAATGCCGACGCCGAGCAGCACCGGGTAGCTGACGAGCGAGGCCAGCCCCGCCATCGACCCGGTCAGGCCCGACCCGACACCGCCGGCCACCAACAACGCAGCATGATCAACATCCACGTGGAGCAACAGTATCGCGCTGTGAGGTCGCCCCGGCAGCAGCGCGGCCAACGCCACACGGGCCGGCTCCGGCATGGGCCGCCCTGGTCAGGCAGGGCGGCCACGCACCGTGGCCAGGCGGACTGCCACGCGCCGCCGTGCTCAGGCAGGGCGGCCACGCGCCGCCGTAGCCAGGCAGGGCTGCCACGCGCCGCCGTAGCCAGGCAGGGCTGCCACGCGCCGCCGTAGCCAGGCAGGGCTGCCACGCGCAGCCGTAGCCAGGCAGGGCGGCTGCGGCGGGAGCTGGGCAGGCCCTCAAGGGTGGCGGGGTCAGGAGCGGATGTCGGGTGGGGTGGTGGTGTCAAGATCGGCGAGTACTGCTCGGTGGTCGCTGCCGGGGGCTCGCAGGACCCATGAGCGGCGGGTGGTCATGCCCTGTTGGAGGAGGTGGTCGGGGCGTACGACCGGGAAGTTGTCGGGCCAGGTGAAGCCGAAACCGGCGCCCGCGTCCTGTTGGGTGTCTCGCAACGGGGACAGGGTGGCGAAGCGGCGGTCGGTGGTTGCTGTGTTGAGGTCGCCGGCCAGGACCAGGCGAGGGCTGGGGTCGGCGTGTACGGCGGTGGCCAAGGCCTCGAGGGTGCGGTCTCGGTTCGCGGTCATGTCGGCGCGGGCCGAGGCCAGGTGGGCGGCGTAGACGCGTACCGGGCCGTTCGGGGTGGTCACCGTGGTGGCCAGGGCCCGGGTCCAGCCGATGCGGATGTCGACGGGGGTGGTGTTGGAGAGCGGTAGGCGACTGAAGACCGCCACGGTGCCGGCGGCGGCTCGGTGGGGGTAGGCGGCTTTCAGGGCTGTGGTGACTGCCCTGCGGTCGGCGGTGGTGATCTCCTCCAGGACGATCACGTCGGGAGTGGCCTTCAGGAGGGGCGCCAGCGCTGTCGCCGGGGCGGCGGTGCCCAGGTTGAGGGAGGCTACTCGCAAGTCGTGTGGGCCTGTGGTCGCCCTGTCTGGCAGGGATGGGGCGAATATCGCTGCCCAGATCAGGGCCGGGATCGCGGTCGTGGCTACCGCCCAGCGCTGCCGGGTGATGGCCGCCGCGGCGATCAGCAGCGCGATCGGCGCGGCTGACCATGGCAGGGCGCTGTCCACCAGTGTGCCCGTCGCGCCGGGGACCGCCTCGTGGGCCACCAGCTGAGCGGTGAGGGTCAGGGCCAGGCCGGCCGCTACGAGGGCGAAACCTCGCCGTGCTCGGCCCGCCCCGCGCGGGTGGGCGGCGCCGGCGGCGGTCATCGGTCCACCCTGCGCAGGGAGGCGGCCCTGGCGACGGTCATCGGCCCACCCTGCGCAGGGAGGCGGCCCTGGCGGCGGTCATCGGCCCACCCTGCGCAGGTAGGCGGCCCTGGCGGCGGTCATCGGCTCACCATAGCGACGATCATGGCGTTGCCGGACGGTCTGGCGGCTCAACCGCCACGTGCTTCATCACACGGAGTTGGCGATTGTCAGGGCTACCAGGGCTGGTACACAGAGCAGGGAGGACAAGAAGACCGCGTCTCGGGCCAGCGGGACGGCGGCGGTGAAGGACTGGGCGTACAGGAAGACGTTCTGGGCTGTTGGCAGTGCGGCCAGCACCGTCACGGCGTACGTCTCCGGTGGGGACAGGCGCAGGGCCAAGGCCAGCAGGTAGGCGAACAGCGGCATCAGCGCTGCCTTGAGGGCCACGGCGGCGATCGTCGGCATACGGTCGGGGCCGGGGGCCAGCACCCGGGCGCCGGACAGTGACATGCCGAAGGCGATCAGCACCACCGGGACGGCGGCCTGGCCTATGGCGGCTATCGGGTCCGTCACCACCGACGGTAAGCGCACCCCGGTCACCGCCACCACCACGCCCAGAACCACCGCCACGCTCAGTGGGCTGCGCAACGGTGCCGTCAGTGACCTCCGCCAGGACGCGTCGCCCGCCGTCACCAACTGGAGCAGGGTCAGCGCCACCGGCGTGACGATCAGCAGCTGGAACATGATGACCGGGACGACCAGGGCGGCGTCGTTCAGGACGTACGCCGCGACGGGAATGCCTATGTAGCCGGCGTTCGTATATCCGGCGGCCAGCGCGCCCACTATGCGCGTCCCGGGGTCGCGGTGCCTTGTGACCAGCGCGTGCGCGCCGAAGCAGACGACGGCCGCCAGCGCCGAGACCAGCAGCGGCTCCGAGAACAGGATCCGCGGGTTCGACGCCGACGCGCTGGTGAAGAGCAGGCACGGGGACAGGACCGTGTACGCCAGGCGGCCCGCGACGGCGACCGTCGAAGACGGTAGACCGCCCCACCGGCCGGCCACCCAGCCGACCAGAACGATCACGGCGATGACCGCCAGACCGGAGAGCGCCGAGATCACGGGTCGACCGTAAGCGGGAAATTGCAAACACTGCAAACGCTTGCCGTGGGCATCGACCACTTTCTATTCTCGGCATCAGCAGCAAGGTAAGCGCTTTCCTGCATACGAATCCTGCTCGGCGTGGGAGACGGCATCGGTTCGTAGCAGCGCCCGAAAAGGTATGCGAGGAGGAGCGACATGCGAGTACGAACAGCTACGGCCCTGGTCGCCGGGGCCGCCAGCGCCCTGATCGCCGGGGTTCTGGTGGCGCCACAGGCGGAAGCGGCGGCGGTCGGCACGGCGACGGGCTACGCCAGTGTCAACGGCGGCACCACCGGGGGCAACGGCGGCGCCACCGTCCGGGCCACCACCGGCACCCAGATCCACCAGGCATTGTGCAGTCGCGCGAGCAGCAGCACGCCGATCACGATCGAGGTGCAGGGCACCGTCAACCACGGCAACACGACCAAGGTCTCCGGCGACAGCTGCAACACCGCGGCCGACAAGATCGAGCTGAAGGAGATCAGCAACGTCACGATCATCGGGGTGGGCAGCGGGGCCGTCTTCGATCAGCTCGGCATCCACATCCGGGACTCGAGCAACATCATCATCCAGAACGTGACCGTACGGAACGTCAAGAAGTCGGGCTCGCCCACCTCGAACGGCGGCGACGCCATCGGCATGGAGAGCACCGTCCGCAACGTCTGGGTCGATCACGTCACGCTCGAGGCCAGCGGCGGCGAGTCCGAGGGCTTCGACGGCCTGTTCGACATGAAGGACGACACGGAGTACGTCACCCTGTCGTACAGCATCCTGCGCAACTCGGGCCGGGGCGGGCTCATCGGGTCGAGCGAGAGCGACACTGGCAACAGCTTCATCACGTTCCACCACAACCGATACGAGAACATCGATTCCCGTACGCCTCTGCTGCGCGGCGGCGTCGCCCACATCTTCAACAACTACTACTTCAGCCTGAACGAATCCGGCATCAACAGCCGGGCCGGCGCCAAGGCCAAGGTGGAGAACAACTACTTCGAGGACTCGAAGGACGTGCTCGGCACCTTCTACACCGACGCCGCCGGATATTGGCAGGTCGCCGGCAACGTCCTCGACAACGTGACCTGGTCGAGCCCGGGCAGCGACACCAACCCGGCCGGGCCGAACCTGACCTCCACGACCACCGTCTCCGTCCCGTACAGCTACCGCCTGGACAGCGCCTCCTGCGTGCCCGCCCTCGTCCGGCAGATCGCGGGCGCCAACACCGGCATTCGTACGTCGACCGGCACCTGCTCCACCACGAACCCGACGACCCCGCCCGCCACCACGCCGCCCGCGACGACACCGCCGGCCACCACGCCGCCCGCGACGACCCCGCCCGCCACGACGCCCCCGCCGAGCGGCACCAACCTCAGCATCGGCGCCGGCTCCGACGGCTCCAGCAAGGCGAGCGGCACCAGCTACGGCGACGTCCGTGACGGCAGCCTGACCACGTACTGGTCGCCCAGCGGCACGACCGGCTCCATCTCGATCAAGTGGGGCTCGGCCACCACCGTCTCGCGGGTGGTCATCCGCGAGCACTCCGGGGCCACCGGCGCCATCGGCGCCTGGCGGGTCCTCAACGGCGACACCGGCGCCGTCCTCAAGACCGGCTCCGGCGCCGGCACGATCACCTTCACGGCCACCTCGCTGAAGAAGGTCACCTTCGAGATCACCGGCGCCAGCGCGGCACCGCGGGTCGCCGAGTTCGAGACGTACGCCTCGTAAGCAAGGAGAGGGGCCGAAAGGCCCCTCTCATCCGAAGCGAGACGTTGCCACCAGATTTCGGCCGCGATACGTTGTGACGACTATCGATATTTGCGCGAGGGAGTCCCCCACCATGCCCCTCAGTCGTCGCACAGTCCTAGCCGCCGGCGCGGGCGCCGCAGCCGGCCTCACGATTCCCGCCGCCACCGCCCAGGCCGGAACGAAAACGGTCAAATTCACCCTCAACGCCGTCACCCTCGACGGCGGCGAGCAAATCGTCAGCCTCACCCTGGACACCCGCCGGCTAGGCCCGATCTCCCGGAGCAGCCTGACCCCGGCCACGTTCAGCGTGCACGTCAAGGCCACCAGCCCGATCCCGGTCACCCCCGACCCGGGCTACGACCTCGACCGCGTGGTGACCGCGGCCCGCCTCGACCGGAACGGCAACATCGTCCTGGACCTGAGCTACGCGGAGGGACAGCCCGGCGGCGGCACGCTCGGCTACATCTTCAGCAAGGGCCGCAACGTCCAGCTGAACCTGACGTACACGATCACGCAGAACGCCCCGTTCGTCGTGCGCAGGCGACTGGTCACCATCGACAAGTTCACGCAGGGACGACTGTCCAACCCCGAGGTCGACGCGTACAGCTATCACCAGTCCGCGTCCGGGATGAAATACCGTCTCTTCGAGCCCCGAGCACGAGGAAAACGCCCCCTGGTCGTCTGGCTGCACGGCGGCGGCGAGGGCGCCTCATTGCCCGACAACTACTACGACAACGAGACCACCCTGCGCGCCAACCGCGGCGCCCTCGGCTTCTCCACCCCCGAGGCCCAGAAGATCTTCAATGGCGCGTACGTCGTGGCGCCGCAGAGCTTCTCCGCGTGGATGCAGGACGGACCGCGTTTCGCCCCGCTCATCCGCGAGATCGTCGACGAGGTGGCCCGCCGCCACGATGTCGACCGCGACCGCGTGCACGTCGTCGGCTGCAGCAACGGCGGCTACATGAGCATGAAGATGACCACCGTCTACCCCGATGTCTTCGCCTCGTCGGTGCCCATCTGCGGTGTCGTCGCCGGCAATCCGCCGCTGATCCCCGACGCCGAGCTCGCCGCCATCACCACCCCGACCTGGCTGGTCACCTCGCTCGACGACAACACCGTGGATCCGGTGGCCAACACCGTGCACGCGCACGACCTCATCCCGCGGTCACGGGTCACCCTCTACGACAACGTGATCTGGAACGGGCATCAGTTCCCCGGTCACTGGTCATGGATCTACGTGGCCCGCAACGATCCGAGCATCAACGGCCTGCACATCTGGCAGTGGATGTCCCGGCAGTACCGCCGCGACTAGGGCGGCACACTCCTCGTCGGTGGCCGGACGGCCGTACATCTGCTCCCACATCACGATGCCGGAGTAGGCGAGATGCGCCGCCATCTCGCCCGCTCCGGCCCGGACGGCCGCCGCGCGGAACGGCGCGAAGCTGCGCGCGACGATGTCGCCGAGCTCGGCCACCCTCAACCGGACCGCCTCGGCCAGCACCCGCCCCTCGGGTCCCACCGAGGTGTCCCGCACCCTGCGGACCAGGGAAAGAAGATCGTCGTCGGCGAACGCCGCGAGCAACGGCTCGACCACCGCGGCCAGCAGGTCGGCCTTGGTCGGCCAGCGCCGGTAGATCGTCGTGCGGTTGACCTCGGCGGCCCGGGCCACCCCGTCGATCGTCATGCCCGCGAAGCCGTGCGCCGCCATCTCGGAGACGACGGCCGCCCGCACCCGCTCGACGACCTGCGCGCTCCGCGTCCCGCCGCGTACGCCAGCGGTCCGTCGGTCCACCCCGCCCCCTTATGGCATCACCGTGTTGCCTTAAGTTAGCATCGTCGGCCATGAGCCTCGACGGCGTCTACTACGTCATCTCCTGGATCCTGCTGCGCTGGCAGGATCTCTGGAGCGCCGTCGGCGTGCCCGACGGCCTGGTGCTGGGCACCAACTGGACCTGGGTCCTGGCCATCGTCTTCCTCGTGGTCACCCTGCGGGCCGTGCTGTTCCCCGTCTTCGTCAAGCAGATCAAGTCACAGCGGGCGATCCAGGCGCTGGCTCCGAAGATCAAGGAGCTCCAGGAGCAGCACAAGGACGAGCCGCAGAAGCTCCAGGCCGCGATGATGGAGCTCTACCGCGCCGAGAAGGCCAACCCGTTGATGGGCTGTCTTCCGATGCTCGTGCAGATCCCCGTCTTCCTGGGCCTCTTCCACGTGCTGCGCCGGCTGACGCCGGACAATCTCGGGACCACGCGGTACGGCTGGACGGCCGACCAGTTCTACGACGCCAGCCACGCCGCGCTGTTCACCGCGCCGCTGTCGTCCCACTTCAACGGCGGCGGCACCACGGTCAAGCTGGTCGCCGGCATCCTCGTCGTGACCATGATGCTGACGACGTACCTGACCAGCCGCCAGATGATCCTCAAGACCGGCTGGGCCGAGGATCCACAGCAGAAGATGATTCAAAGGCTCATGTTGTACGGCATCCCGGCCTCGCTGCTCGTCTCCGGTGTGCTGTTCCCGATCGGCGTGGTCATCTACTGGGTCACCAACAACCTGTTCACGCTGGCCCAGCAGCAGTGGGTGCTCCGCAAGTTCCCGCCGCTGGTCACCAAGCCGGCCGCTCCCGCACCGGCCGAGCAGTGACGAGCCACCTCGACCTGGAGTTCACTCCGGGCCTGCGCCTCGACCTGCACCTCCCGGAGGGCGCCGAGCTCCCGCCGGTCGTCCTCTACCTGCACGGCGGCGCCTGGCGCGTCGGCTCCCGCCAGGACAACCCGGACCGGCAGAGATCCCTCACCCGGCACGGCTTCGCCGTGGCGTCGGTCGACTACCGGCTCAGCGGCGAGGCGAAATATCCCGCGCAGCTGCACGACGTGACGGCCGCCGTCACCTGGATCAAGGACAACGGCCGCCAGTACGGGGCCGACGGCAACCGCATCGCCGTCTGGGGCGCCTCGGCCGGCGCGCACCTGGCCGCCACCGTCGCCCTGACCTCCACCGTCCCCCGCGCCGCCGTCCTGTGGTTCCCCACCACCGACCTGGTGCGGGCCGCCCCGCGCGGTCCGGTCGAGCCGCGGTACATGCCCAGCCCCGAGGGTGACCTACTGGGCCTGAAGAGCCCTCTGGACGATGTCGAGGCGGCCCGGGCCGCGAGCCCGCGCTGGCTCGTCCACCCGGACGCCCCACCGTTCCTGATCATGCACGGCGACCGCGACCGCCTGGTCCCGTCCACTCAGTCCACGGTCCTGCACGACGCCCTGGTCGACGCCGGCGCCGACTCGACACTGGTCCTGCTCGGCGGCGCCGCCCACGAGGACCCGGCTTTCGACACACCGGCCACCGTCGGCATGGTCGCCGGCTTCCTCACGGCCGCGCTCAGCTCAGACTGATCCGATGCGCGGGTTCATCCCAGAGGGAGTCCTGCGGGAACAGCACCGCCTCGGCCTTCGTCCCGGTGGGCACGGTCCACACCCGGATCACCCGGGCCGTCATGCCCGGGTTGTAGGGTCCCACCGGGAAGTCCTCGGCCCGCTGCAGGTTGGCCGCGACGGTCTCGTCGAGCCCCGAGAAGGCGTACTCCCCGCCGTCGGTCACCAGATGCCCGAACTCCTCGGTGCCGGAGGCGGGCGTACGCCCCACGTTCTTCAAAGTCGCGTCCATGCGGCAGAACTCCCAGCCCTCGTTCGCCCGCGCGTCGATATGCTCCGGCGGCACGTCATCGCTGGACCAGTCCCCGCTCACATAGTCCGGATTATCCGCCGCATCCGGAAAAATCGTGATGCCACATTTCACTCCGGCCACCGTTACCGCCCAGTCCACCGCGGGAGTGTCGTCACTGAACTCTTCCCGATAGCGAAACGAAACCCCCACCCGCTGCGGCGTCAGCTCCGTGTCATCGGCTTCGTCCACAGCCGCCATCCCCGCCGTAGCCTCAGCCGACGCCCAGGGCGCGACCTCGTCGTCGCCCCCACCGCAGCCACCCACCAGCGCCACCGAAGCCATCAGCCCCACCAACGCAAGCCCCCGCGCTACTGAAGCTTCCAGCCCCGCCGACACAAGCATCGGCGCCCCATCTTCCAAATCCGGAAATTTCGGCATTTGCCGAACGTAAGCCCGGGCGGTCGTTGAGCCGGGCGGAACGCGGCGACATCCCCTTTCCGATACTTTTCGAGAGTGCAAACCCTCCAGGGCGCGCGGGTCCGCCTGCGGCCCGCCACTCAGGACGATGTCCCGGCGCTGTCCGAGATCCGCGCCACGCCCGAGGTCTACGAGCGCTGGGGTCCCGGCGACGTCCTCGACGACGACGCGCCGACCTTCGTCATCCTCCACGAGGATCGGATCGTCGGGGCCATCCAGTTCAGCGAGGAGGAGGACCCCGGCTACCGGCACGCCGGCATCGACATCTACCTCTCCCCCGCGGTTCACGGTCAAGGACTGGGGACCGATGCCGTACGGACCCTCGCCCGCCACCTCATCGACGACCGCGGACATCACCGCCTGGTGATCGACCCCGCCGCCGACAACCACGCCGCGATCCGCTGCTACACCAAGGCCGGCTTCCGCCCCGTCGGCGTCATGCGCCGCTACGAGCGCGCCCCCGACGGCACCTGGCACGACGGCCTGCTGATGGACCTGCTGGCCGGCGAGCTCACGTGACCCCGAAGGCCCGCACCACACCCGGAGCCGCCAGGTCCCGGCCGTCGAGCCAGCAACCGATCGCGTGGGCGACCGCCTGAGGGTGGCTGTAGTTCATCGCGTGCGCCGCCCCTTCGACGACCGCGACCGTCAGGTGCGGTGGCGCCAGGTGGATCAGTTCCCGCACGCGCCGATCCGGCGGCATCAACGGGTCGCGCTCACCGAGCAGCGCGAGCGTCGGCACCGGCGTGCGCAGCAGGCGTTCGAGCGAAGGGAACCGGGTCAGCTCGCCGAACAGGTGCACCGCGTTGACCGGCCCGAACCGCAGATAGTCGGGCAGCGCCACCCGGACCATCCGCGCCGACTCCCGCGGCACATCGCGCCCGAGTTGCACCAGCGCCCGGAGCAGCGGCTGGTTGTGCACGCCCCCGGCCGGCGAGGCCAGCACCACGCCGGCCACGCGTTCCGGCGCGCTGTGCGCCACCTCCAGCGACACCGGCCCGCCCATCGAGTTGCCGACCAGCACCACCTTGTCCAGTTCGAGCGCGTCCAGGATCTCCAGCAGGGCCCAGGCCAGCGACGAGATCCCCAGCGTCGGCCCCCAGGGCTTGCTGCGCCCGTATCCCGGCAGATCCGGCACGAACGCCGTCGCCCGGTGGGCCAGCGCCCGGGCCGTAGGCACCATGTAGCTGCCCGAGATCCCGAAGCCGTGCACGTGCACGATCGGCGGCGCCCCCGCGACCCGCGGTCCCCGGCGCACGAAGACACGCCGCCCCCGCACGACGACCCAGCTCATGCCACGGGTTCCGAAACGGAAGAGGCGAAGAGGGTCAGGCCCAGCCGTACGGACAGGAAGCGCGCCGCCAGCTGACCCCGCACACTGTTGCCGTACACATCGAGCGGCGGGGCGAACGTGGCCAGCGCCCCCTTGCCCGGCGAGACCACGACGATCCCACCGCCGATCCCGCTCTTCCCGGGCACCCCCACGTCGTACAGCCAATCGCCCGAGGTCTCGTAGAGACCGGCCGTCGCCATCACGGCCAGGGTGAAGTGGCAGATCGTCGCGTCCACGACGCGTTCGCGGGTGAGCGGGTTGACCCCGCCGTCGGCCAGTGTGGCGCCCATCGCGGCCAGCTCCGTGGTGGTCACCCGCAAGCAGCTCTGCCGGGTGTAGAGGTCGACCGCCTCCATCGGGTCACAGCCGAGCAGGCCGTACGTCTGCAGCAGGTCGGCCAGAGCGCGGTTGCGGTGGTTCGTGGCCGACGCCGAGGCGTACACCTCCTCGTCGATCTCCAGCGGATGGCCCGCGAAGCGGGACAGGCCGTCCTGGAGGAACCGCCACTTCTGCTCGAAGGTCTCCCCCGGCACGAGGCTGGCCGTGGCGATGGCCCCCGGATTGACCATGGGATTGGTGCGGCCGCCGGGCCCGCGCTCGACCGCCGAGAGCGAGTTGAACGGCAGCCCCGTCGCGTTGACCCCGAGCCGCCGCCGCATGACCTCCGGTCCGAGGCTCGCGCACACCAGCGCGAACACGAACGGCTTGGCCACGCTCATGATGGTGAACCCGTGTTCGGCGTCCCCGGCCGCGTGCCGGCCGCCGCGCGCACCGACCGCGCAGATGCCGAACAGGTCGACCGGCACCCGGGCCAGCGCCGGGTAGACGTGCGAGGGCTCCCCCTCGGTCTCGGTGCGGAATTTCCCGTACGCCTCGTCGATCGCCGCCCGCACCTCGTCCGGCGAGGGCAGGTGACCGGTGGACACATAGGCCGGCGTCGTGCTCACGATCCGCACGCTAACCGGGCCGCCCGGCCGCCGACTCACCCCCGGCGGATGGTCGGCCTTGTCAGCCCTTCACAGATTGCATACTGTACTCCACATAATGCATACACAATCGCAGGCGGAAGGGAGTCGCCCATGCGTGTCGCGGTGCTCGGAGCCGGCGCCATCGGCGCCTATGTCGGCGCCTCGCTGTGCCGGTCCGGAGTGGACGTCCATCTGATCGCCCGCGGGGCGCACCTGGCCGCGTTGCAGGCACACGGCGTACGGGTGCTCAGCCCCCGGGGCGACTTCGCGGCCCAGCCCCACGCCACCGACGATCCGGCCGAGATCGGACCGGTGGACTACGTCTTCCTCGGCCTCAAAGCACATTCGTACGCCACCGCCGGTCCCCTACTCGCTCCCCTGCTGGGCGACGGCACCGCCCTCGTGGCCGGGCAGAACGGCATCCCGTGGTGGTATTTCCACAAGCTCCCGGGACCGTACGAGGACCGCCGCATCGAGACGGTGGACCCGAACGGCGAGACCTCGGCCGTGATGGCGCCGTCGCGGGCCATCGGCTGCGTGGTCTACCCGGCCACCGTCATCGCCTCCCCCGGCGTGATCCAGCATCTGGAGGGCACCCGGTTCTCCATCGGCGAGCCGGACGGCACGGTGTCGCGGCGGTGTCTCGAGTTCAGCGAGGCGATGGTCGCCGGCGGTCTGAAGTGCCCGGTCGAGCCACGGCTGCGCGACGACATCTGGATCAAATTGATGGGCAACGTCTCGTTCAACCCGATCAGCGCGCTCACCCGGGCCACCATGGCCGAGATCTGCGAGAGCGCGGGCACCCGGCGGGTGGTCGAGCAGATGATGGAGGAGACGCTCGACATCGCCGCCCGGGTCGGAAGCACCCCGGAGATCTCCATCCAGAAGCGGCTCGACGGCGCCCAGCGGGTCGGGCACCACAAGACCTCGATGCTCCAGGACCTCGAGGCCGGCAAGGAGATGGAGCTCGACGCCGTCGTCGCGGCGGTGGTCGAGATGGCCGACATCACCGGCGCCCCCGCTCCCACGCTGCGCACCGTCCACGCCGCGACCGACCTGCTGGCCAAGAAGATGAGAGGTTGACCCATGGCCAAGATCCCCTGCATGGACGCGGTCGTCGCGGTGCTCGCGTCGGAGGGCGTGGACATCGCCTTCGGCTGTCCGGGCGCCGCCATCCTTCCGCTCTACGCGGCGCTGCGGCGCGGCGAGATCAGGCACCTGATCGTCCGGCACGAGGAGGGCGCCACCCACATGGCGGACGGCTGGGCCCGGACCAACGGCCGGGTCGGCGTGGCCATCGGCACGTCCGGTCCGGCCGGCACCAACATGATCACCGGGCTCTACACCGCGCACGCCGACTCCATCCCGATGGTCTGCGTCACCGGTCAGGCGCCCACCGGCAAGCTGCACCAGGAGGCTTTCCAGGCGGTGGACATCGTCGAGATCGCCAAGCCGGTCACGAAGTGGGCGGTGCAGGTGAAGGAGGCGGCCCAGGCGCCCTGGATCTTCCGGGAGGCGTTCCGGATCGCGCGCTCCGGGCGGCCGGGCCCGGTGCTGATCGACCTGCCGGTCGACGTGGCGCGGCAGGAGATCGAGTGGGACCCCTCGATCGACGCGCCGCTGCCGGTGCCGGTGGTCGAGCCGCACCCGCCCCGGGTCGAACGGGCCCTCGACATGCTGCTGGCCGCCGAGCGCCCGCTGATCCTGGCCGGCGGCGGGGTGATCATCGGCGAGGCCACCGGCCTGCTGCGGGAGGTCGCCGAGACCCTGGACGTCCCGGTCCAGGTGACCCTGATGGGCAAGGGCGCGATCCCGGAGGACCACGATCTGTTCGCCGGGATGACCGGCATCCAGACCACCCAGCGCTGGGGCAACGCGTCCTTCCTGGAGTCCGACCTGGTCCTCGCGATCGGCGCGCGCTTCGGTGATCGGCACACCGGCGACCTGGAGACGTACCGCGGCGACCGGAAGTTCGTCCACGTCGACATCGAGCCGACCCAGCTCGGCAAGGTGTTCGGCCCCGACCTCGGTGTGGTCTCCGGCGCCGGACCGTTCCTCGCGGCGCTGCTGGCCGCCGCGAGACAACGGGGTGTTCGGAAGGATCGCGGCCAATGGATCTCGCGCGTGAGAACGCTGCGCGCGACACTGCCCCGGCGGGACGACTTCGACACGGTCCCGATCAAGGCGCCCCGGGTGTTCAAGGAGATCAACGAGTTCTACGGCCCGGACACCTACTTCGTCACCGCCATCGGCCTCTACCAGATCTGGTCGGGGCAGTTCCAGAACGTCTTCAAGC
Source organism: Actinoplanes sp. NPDC000266 (assembly GCF_042899005.1). Taxonomy (NCBI): domain Bacteria; kingdom Bacillati; phylum Actinomycetota; class Actinomycetes; order Micromonosporales; family Micromonosporaceae; genus Actinoplanes; species Actinoplanes sp. NPDC000266. The sequence continues at coordinate 1,370,996 of NZ_JBIAZI010000001.1, read as the reverse complement.
CCCGGCACTACCAGGTCTGCGGCCAGGCCGGCCCGCTGGGCTGGGAGATCCCGGCCGCGATCGGGGTCAAGTCGGCCCGGCCCGGCGCCGAGGTGGTGGGCGTGGTCGGCGACTACTCGTTCCAGTTCCTGGTCGAGGAGCTCGCCGTCGCCGCGCAGTACGACATCCCGTTCGTGCTGATCATGTTGAACAACGAATATCTCGGCCTGATCCGCCAGGCCGAGATCGGCTACGACATGAACTATGAGGTGGACATCCACTACGACGAGCACGGGACGGACAACGTCAAGATCATGGAGGCGTACGGCTGTGCGGGGCGCCGCGTGCACGATCCCGGTGACATCGCCGACGCGCTGGCCTGGGCCAGTAAGGAGGCGCGGCGCACCAGCCGCCCGGTGCTGGTCGAGGTGATGATCGAGCGCGAGGCGAACACCGCGCACGGACTGTCCATCGCCGCGGTCAAGGAGTTCGAGCCGGCGCCGCAGATCTGAGGGGTCCGGGTGAGGGTGGGCGGCGCGGCCGCCCGCCCTCTTCATTGCATCTCGGCGACTGTATGCTATAGCCCACGATCGCTTCTCGCAGCCCGGAGGTATCCCATGACCGATCGGAGAGGTCCCCGGGCCGCGCGCCAGCCTCTGGAACGGCCCGCGCCCCTGCGCCAGGCGGTCTACGACGCCCTGGCCGAGATGATCATCAACCGTGAGCTCCAGCCCGGCGAGCACCTGGTCGAGAACGAGCTCGCCGCCCACCTCGGCGTGAGCCGTCAGCCCGTCCGCGAGGCCCTGCAGAGGCTGCACAACGAGGGCTGGGTCGACCTGCGTCCCGCCCTCGGCGCCTTCGTGCACGTGCCCACCGAGGAGGAGGCCGACCAGCTGCTGGCCACCCGGACCCTGCTCGAGACCGAGTCCGCGCGGCTGGCCGCCAAGCACGCCACGCCCGAGCAGATCGAGCGGCTCAAGGAACTCCAGGCGGCCGGCGAGGCCGCGCTCAGCGAGGACAGCCAGGTGGCCCTGGTCGAGGCGAACGCGGCCCTGCACGCCCACATCGTCGACATGTCCGGCAACAAGGTGCTGGCTCAGCTCATCGCCATGGTCGACCGCCGCGTGCGGTGGTACTACTCACCCATCGCGCGCACCCGCGGCCGCGAGGCGTGGGACGAGCACGCGGCCCTGATCGACATGATCGCCACCGGGAACAGCCGGCGTGCCGGCGAGCTGATGCGCCGGCACACCGAGCGCACGCGCGAGTCCTACCACCAGCGCCGCAAGGACGAGCTCTAAAGGCGGATGGACTTGCGGTTCATGAACTCCTCGATGCCGGCCGGGCCCAGCTCCCGGCCCAGGCCGGAGCGTTTGATCCCGCCGAACGGCAGGTCGGCCTGCGAGCCGCCGGCGCTGTTGAGATAGACCATGCCCGACTCGATCTGACCGGCGACGCGGCGCAACCGGTCCGGGTCGGTGCCCCAGACGCTGGCGCCGAGCCCGAACGGGGAGTCGTTCGCGATCGCGATCGCCTCCTGTTCGGTCTCCGCCCGGAAGACCAGCACGACCGGGCCGAAGACCTCTTCGTAATAGACGTCCATGTCCGGAGTCACGTCCGTGAGCACGGTGGCCTCCAGATAGGCGCCGGGCCGGTCGACACGGTGCCCACCGGTGCGCAGCGTCGCGCCCTGCCGGACCGCCTTCTCGACCTGGCCGGCCACCTCGTCGGCCGCCGCGACCGACGCCAGCGGCGGCAGCTTCGTCGCGGGATCGCCCGGATCGCCCGGCACGAACGTCTCGGCCACATAGGCGGTCAGCCGCTCGACGAACTCGTCGTAGACGCCGGCGAGCACGATCATCCGCTTCGGGGCGTTGCACGACTGGCCGCAGTTGCGCATGCGCGCGGTCGCGGTGGCCCTCACCGTCCGGTCCATGTCGTCGGTGTCCAGCACGATCAGCGGGTCGGATCCGCCGAGCTCCAGGACGGCCTTCTTGAGGTTCCGCCCGGCCTCGGCCGCGACCGAGATGCCCGCCCGTTCGCTGCCGGTCAGGGAGACCCCCTGGATGCGGGGGTCGGCCAGCATCTGCGGGATCTGGGCGCTGGAGGCGAAGATATTGATGTACGCGTCCTCGGGCACCCCGGCGTCGTGCAGGATCCGCTCGATGGCGACGGCCGAACGCGGGCAGATCGAGGCGTGCTTCAGCAGGATCGTGTTGCCGAGCACCAGGTTCGGCGCCACGAACCGGGCCACCTGATAGCAGGGGAAGTTCCACGGCATGATGCCGAGCAGCGGCCCGATGGGGTTCCTGGTGATGACGGCCCGGCCACCCTTGATCTCGAGCGGCTCGTCGGCCAGCAGCGCGGCCGCGTTGCCGGCGTAGTAGCGGAAGATGTCGACGACCACGCCGATCTCACCGCGGCCCTCGTTGATCCTCTTGCCCATCTCCTGGGTCATCGTCGCCGCCAGCTCGTCCGCGCGCTCGGCGAACAGATCGGCCGCGCGGGCCACGATCTCGGCCCGCTCGGCGAGCGGCCGGCGCCGCCACGACCGATATCCGCGGTCGACACGGTCGATGGCGTCCCGGATCTCCTCCTCGGTCGAGTTCTCGATCTTCTCGATCAGTTCACCCGTCGCGGGATCGGTGACTGTGTACATGGGATCTGAGCCTCCGTCTTCACCAACTGGGCGGCCCGCGTCCGCGGGCCGCCCATGCTCATGCCAGTCGTTCTCAGCGCTGGACCGTGATGCCCTTCGGGTTGAGGTGGGCGATGTTGCCGCTCTCGGTTCCGTCGGCCGGGTCGATGACGCAGTCGATGAGCGCCGGCCGGCCCAGGGCCAGGGCCTCGCGGAGGGCGTCGGCGACCTCCCGCGGCGTCGTGGCCCGATATCCCTTGCCACCGAAGGCGGCGATCATCAGGTCGTGCCGGGCCTGCAGGGCGGTCGGGGCCGGGTCACCGGACGAGGCGGACGCGGCGTCGCCTCGGTAGACGCCGCTGTTGTTCAGCACGACCGTGACGATGGGCAGGTCGTACCGGCAGATCGTCTCGAGCTCCATGCCGCTGAACCCGAACGCGCTGTCGCCCTCGATGGCGACGACCGGGTCGCCGCTCTCGACCGCGGCCGCGATCGCGAACCCGAGGCCGATGCCCATCACGCCCCAGGTGCCGCTGTCGAGCCGGTGCCGCGGCACCTGCATCCCGATCGTGTTGCGGGCCAGGTCGAGCGCGTTCGCGCCCTCGTTGACCACGTACGCCCGGGGGTTCTCCCGCAGCACGTCACGAATGACCTGCAAGGCGCCCAGGAACTTCATCGGATGCGCGTTCTCGGCCGCCTCGAGACGCTTGGCCATCTTGCCGACGTTCTGCGCGGACCGGGCCGACAGCTCGTCCCGCCAGGCGGCCGGTACCGCGATCTGGCCGGGCTTGGTCCGCTCGATGAGCGCCCGCATCACCGATCCGACGTCGCCGACCAGCGGCGCCGCGATGGGCTGGTTGCTGTCCAGCTCGGTGCTGGCGATGTCGACCTGGATGAACTTCGCGTCGGGGTTCCACTGCGGCGCGTCGCCGTGCCCGAGCAGCCAGTTGAGCCGGGCGCCGACGAGCATCACCACGTCGGCCCGGCGCAGGGCCAGTGACCTGGTGCTGGCCACCGACTGCGGATGGTCGTCGGGCAGCAGGCCCTTCGCCATCGACATGGGCAGGTAGGGCGCGCCGGTGAGCTCGACGAACTGCCGGATCTCGTCGTCCGCCTGCGCGTACGCGGCGCCCTTGCCGAGCACGACGAGCGGCCGCTCAGCGTTCGCGAGCAGCTCGATGGCGCGGTCCAGGGCCGCCGTCTCGGGCACCTGCCGCGGTGCCGGGTCGACCACCCGCCACAGCGACGCCTCACCCTCGGCCGCGTCGATGACCTCGCCCAGGACCGCGGCCGGGATGTCGAGGTAGACCCCGCCCGGCCGCCCGGACACGGCGGTGCGGATCGCGCGGGCCACCCCGCGGCCGATGTCCTCGGCCCGGTGCACCCGGTACGCCGCCTTGGCGAACTGCCGGGCCGCGGCCAGCTGGTCCATCTCCTCGTAGTCGCCCCGCTGGAGGTCGACGAGGTGCCGCTCGCTGGATCCGGAGATCTGCACCATCGGGAAGCAGTTCACCGTGGCGTTGGCCAGGGCCACCAGTCCGTTGAGGAAGCCCGGGGCCGACACCGTCAGGCAGATGCCCGGTTTCCGGGTCAGGAATCCGGCCGCCGCCGCCGCGTGTCCGGCCGCGCTCTCGTGCCGGAAGCCGACGTAGCGGATGCCGGACGCCTGGGCCAGGCGGGCCAGGTCGGTGATGGGGATGCCGACGACGCCGTAGATGGCGTCGACCTCGTTGAGCTTGAGCGCGTCGACGACCAGATGGATGCCGTCGGTGAGCTTCGCGCTGGTGGCGTCGTCAGCGTCTGATGCGCGGAGTGAAGCGATGGTCATGTCCGAGCCCTCCATGGTCGCGCGACCGCCCGCCGGTCGCAGATTGCATACCGTATGGGGTAGGCAATAATCGTGGACCATGCGACGGTCACGTGTCTAGGGGTGGCTTTGGTCACTGGATCGTCTTTTGTATACCGAAGCCTGTATCCTGGGAAAGGCGAACCGACGAGGTTTGCGACAGCACGGCAGCGGGTAGGCGCGGGCAATCCCCGCCGGCCGCCACGCGCCGCGGCGAGCTCCGGCGACTCGGGTGAGCCCGGGCCCACCAGGCCCACCCGAGTGTCCTGCCGGACCACCGTCCCGGACGGTCTCTTTTCGCCCGGTCCGGTGCGCACGGTCCCGGGAAGCGTCGTTTCCCGGGAAGACCGACAAGCAGGAGTGATGTTGTCATGACCACCTGGCGGAAGTTCTCCCGTTCCCTGACCCGCCTCACCGAACGGCTGGCCCTGCCGTCCGGCTCACCGGCCGACGGCCGCTCCCTCGGGCTCGGCCTGGCGGCCGCGCTGGAGAACCAGCGCCGGGCCGCCCGGCCGAGCGACGACGAGATCGCCCGCTTCTTTCGCGGATCCACACCGGACGACGACCTGATCAAGGCCTGACGCCCGGTCAGGCCCCGTCCTGGTCCGCCGTCACGCTCTCGCGGACACCTTCCGTGGCGGCGGGCTCGCGACGGGACTTCATCAGGCTGGCCACGGTGGTGATCGCCAGCGTGCCGACGATGACACCGAGCGAGACGGTGATCGGCACCGCCGGCGCCCAGGACACGCCGTCGTGGTGCAGCGCCTCCATCACGAGCTTGACGCCGATGAAGGCCAGGATGAAGGCCAGGCCCTTGCTGAGGTAGACCAGCCGGTCGAGCAGCCCGCCCAGCAGGAAGTAGAGCTGCCGCAGGCCCATCAGCGCGAAGGTGTTCGCGGTGAAGACCAGGTACGGCTCCTGGGTCAGCCCGAAGATGGCCGGGATCGAGTCGAGCGCGAAGAGCAGGTCGGTCGTGCCGATCGCGACCATCACGATCAGCATCGGCGTGACCATGCGCCGTCCGTTCACCCGCACCAGCACCGAGGCGCCCTGGTACGACTCCGTGGTCGGCAGGATCCGCTTCGCCGTACGGAGGGCGAAGTTCTCCGAGAACTCGTCCTCCTGCTGCGGGCCGACCAGCTTGACCGCGGTGTAGATCAGGAACGCGCCGAAGATGTAGAACAGCCAGTCGAACCGCGCGACCGCCGAGGCGCCGGCCGCGATGAAGATCCCCCGCATCAGCAGCGCCAGCACGATGCCGATCAGCAGCACCTTCTGCCGGTACTTCGGCGGCACCGCGAACCGGCTCATGATGATGATGAAGACGAACAGGTTGTCCACGCTGAGCGAGTATTCGGTGAGCCAGCCGGCGAAGAACTGGCCCCCGTAGGTCACCCCGGCCGTGCCCATCAGCAGGAACCCGAAGGCGACCGCGGCCAGCACGTAGAAGCTCACCCAGGCGACGCACTCCCGGAACGACGGCTCGTGCGGGTTCCGGGCGACCAGGTAGAAGTCGAAGGCGATCATCACGGCGAAGCCGATGATCGTCACGGCCCACACCCAGAGGGGCAGATTCATGAGGCTCCCTTCGCCGCCGCCCGGGCCCGCCGGCGGCTCTCTCGCGCCTTCCACTGGGCCTCGGCGTGCTGCAGATAGAACTGGTACAGGCGTTCGGCCCGCGGGTTGCCGTGCCGGATGCGGCGCAGCCAGCCCGGCGCCACCCGCTCGTAGAGCCAGCTGAAGCCGATCGCGAAACCGATGCTGACGATCGCCTGGTACGCCAGGAAGCCGAGCACATCCGGCGGCAGGGTGGGCCGGCCCGCCAGGAACAGGCCCACCAGCACCTCATGAACAAGACGGGCCAGCGGGAACCCGGCGAGCCAGAAGAGCGCCGTCGGGGCGAACACCCCAGGCGAGATCTTTCCGGCCGCCATCAGCAGCCCGAACCCGCCGCCGAGCAGCATCAGTGGCAGCCCGAGGGCCAACCCGGTTGCCAGCGCCCAGTCCAGCGGCTGGCCCGCGACCACGGCCAGGCCGAGGGCGGCCGGGCCGGCGAGCGCTCCGATGGCGGCGCCGGGTAACGCGAGCTGCACGAGGTTCCGTTTGGTCATAGCAGGCTCCTCATCAGATGACCACGCCGAACCGGGCCAGGCTGTAGATCAGCATGCCCAGGTAGAAGACGGCGCCGAACCCGATCACCACGTTCTGCACGATGCCGGGGCGGATCGGTTTGGGCAGCATCCGGTTGTTCACCAGCAGCAGGACGACGCAGTAGGCGCCCATGGCGAAGGTGGACAGGAAGGCCAGCACGTCGAGGATGGCGCCCGGTCCGTCGGCCGGCCCGAAGTTCAGGATCAGGATGCCGAACGTGATGACGCCCCAGAGGAAGCCGGCGTACAGCTTGGACATGCTGAACCGCTTGGCTCCGGGCCAGAAGTGGTACGTCATGTCGGACTGGCCGCGGGAGAACGAGTCGAACAGGCCGAGTGTGGCGTTGAGGCCGATCAGGGCGATGAACCCGAGGAACACGCCGTGCAGCACCGGAGCGCCGGCCGACGCGAAGGCGTCCGCCATGGCGGTCAGCGCGACCTCGCGGTCGCCTTCCCGGATCAGGTCACCGACGTTCGGGCTCTCCCGGACGGCGGTCTGGGCCAGCACGGTGAACGAGACCGTGACCAGCATGGTGATGCCCCAGAAGAGCAGGAGGGCGTCGAAGGTCACCCAGCGCCGCCAGCCCTTCCACTTCTTCATCTCCTCGGGGTTGTCGGTGTCGAACATGAAGCCCCGCGAGGGCATCTCCTCCTGCTCGTTCGCGTGCCGCAGTCCGCGGATCTTCGGGATGTGCGCGCCCATGCCGGCGCCGGAGTCCCGCAGGTGCAGCGTGTACCACATCTGCTGCATGCCGGACGGCCCGGCGAAGGCGATGGCGCCGACGATGACCGGGAACCAGGCGGCCGACATCGCCTCGTCGGGCAGATAGCCGAAGTGGAACATGCCGCCGAGGGTCGAGGTGACGTCGCTCCACCGGCCGACCAGCGAGGCGACGACCGAGGTGCCGACCACGAGCACGCCGATCAGGATGCCCAGCAGGCTCTCGAGCAGCGGGTAGATCACCTTGGCCAGGCTGAACACGATGCCGACCAGGATCAACCCGACGCAGGCCGTGACCGTCCAGGGTATGCCGGTCACCTCCTCGAAGGCGGCGGCGCCGGTGGAGAGGTGTCCCGGCCAGATGTAGACCAGGATCGCCACGCTGAAGAAGAACCACATCAAGGGTTTGAAGACCCGGGCGGCGCCGAAGAAGATGCTCTCGCCGGTCGCCATCGCGTACCGCGCCATCTCCAGCATGACGAAGGCCTGGAGGGTGACGCCGATCAGGAAGAGCCACCTGATCTCCGGCCCGAAGATCAGGACCAGGCGGGGCCACATGTACGACTCGCCCATGCCGACGCCGAGGGCGACGAGGAAGACGGTCGGGCCGAGCAGGTGGACCGAGGGCGGCGCCTTCGGCAGTTCCCGGATCGGCATGGGTTCGAGCCGGCCGGCCCGCCATACCCGGTCGTCGTGGGCGGGCGCGGTGGCGGTGGCGGTGGGTGGTGACGTGCTGCTCGTGGGTTCGTTGGGCGAGGGGTTGCTGGAAGCGTCCACGCTGGACCTCCTGGAGTCCGACGCCGTACGGGACGGTGGACGCCCCGTACGGTGTCTCTGTCCTCTGACCCTGGCCGCGGAGCGGTCGCTGTGTCGCTAGTGGCCCCTCCACCTGCCCGGTGTGGAACTGTTCGCCACTCAGCGGCCGTCCGGTTGGCCGTCGAGCAGACCGGCGGAGCGGGCCCACCGGTACTTCGCACCGAGCACGGCGACGGGCTTCTCCGTGGTGTACGGATAGGCGACGATGCCATGCCGGTACAGGTGTTCGCTGGCCTCCTCGACCTCGACGTCTCCGGCGAGCGAGGCGACCACGGGCTTGTCGATGCCCTTCGCCCGGAACTCCTCGACCACGTCCACCACCAGTTCGGCGAAGACCATCGGCGGGGTGACGATGGTGTGCCAGTAGCCGAGGATCAGCGAGTGGATGCGCGGGTCGGAGAGGCCGAGCGCGATCGTGTTGCGATAGGTCGACGGCGGTTCGCCGCCGGTGATGTCGATCGGGTTGCCGGCGGCCCCGAACGGCGGGATGAACTTGCGGAACGCCTCGTCGAGGTCGTCCGGAATCTCCATCAGCGTGAGCTGGTTGTCCACGCACGCGTCGGAGAGCAGCACCCCGGAGCCGCCGGCGCCGGTGATGATGACGACGTTCTCGCCCTTCGGAGCCGGCAGCAGCGGGATGCCGCGGGCGTACTCCAGAAGGTCGTTGAGGCCGGGGGCGCGGATCACGCCGCTCTGCCGCAGGATGTCGTCGTAGACCTTGTCGTTGCCGGCCAGCGCGCCGGTGTGCGAGCTGGCCGCCCTGGCCCCCTGGTCGGTGCGGCCGGCCTTGAGCACGAGCACCGGCTTGGTGGCCGACACCCGCTTGGCGGCCCGGGCGAACGACCGCCCGTCCTTGAGGTCCTCCAGGTGCATGGCGATGAGCTGGGTGTTCGGGTCGTGCTCGAAGAACGTCAGCAGGTCGTCCTCGTCGATGTCGGCCTTGTTGCCGACCCCGACGATCGCCGACACACCCATCCGGGCCGACCGGCTGAAGCCGAGGATGGCCATCCCGATGCCGCCGCTCTGCGAGGAGAGCGCCACTCCGCCCTTGACGTCGTACGGGGTGCAGAACGTCGCGGACATGCTCTCCGGGGTGTAGTAGTAGCCGTAGATGTTCGGCCCGAGGATGCGCACGCCGTGCCGGCGGGCGATCCCGAGCACCTCGGCCTGGAGCTCGTGGTTGCCGATCTCCCCGAAACCGGACGGGATCATGATGGCGCCGGCCACGCCCTTGGCGCCGGCCTCCTCCAGCGCGGCCGGCACGAACTTGGCCGGGATCGCGAAGATCGCGACGTCGACCGGGCCGGGCACGTCGGAGATGCTCTTGAACGCCTTACGGTCCAGAATCTCCGAGGCCTTGGGGTTGATCGGGTAGATCTCCCCCTGGTAGCCGCCGTTCACCAGGTTCTTCATCACCGAGTTGCCGATCTTGCCGGCTTCGGCCGACGCGCCGATCACAGCGATCGAGGCGGGCCGCATGATCCGGTTCATGCTGGCCAGGATCTCCTCGTCGGTGAACTGCTCGGGCCGCTCGGCCGCCTTGGGGTCGACCAGGATCCGTACGTCGACCGCCGTTGCCCCGCTCGAGGTGGCCAGCACCGGGTTGAGGTCGACCTCGGCCAGCTCCGGGAAGTCGGTGACCAGGTCCGAGAGCCGGACGATGAGGTCGGCCAAAATCTCCCGGTCGGCCGCTTCGGCGCCGCGCACGCCGCGCAGGATCTCGGCCGACGCGATGCCGTCGATCATCGACAGCGCCGTGGCGGTGTCGGTGGGCGCGAGCCGGAAGGTGACGTCCTTGAGCACCTCGACCAGGACCCCGCCGAGACCGAAGGCGACGATCTTGCCGAACGTCGGGTCGGTCACCGTGCCCACGATGACCTCGTGACCGGCGGTGAGCTGCTGCTGCACCTGGACCCCGACGATCTTCGCGTCGGCCTCGTACGCCCGCGCGTTCGCGATGATCGTGTCGTAGCCGGCCGCGACCTCGGCCGCCGTTCCCAGCCCGACCAGCACGCCGCCGGCCTCGGTCTTGTGCAGGATGTCCGGTGAGACGATCTTCAGGACCACCGGCAGGCCGATCTTCTCGGCCAGCGCCACCGCCTCGCCAGCGCTGCCGGCCAGGCCCTCGCCCGGAGTGCCTATTCCGTACGCCTCGACCACCAGCCGCCCCTCCGGAGCGGTCAGCGAACTGCGTCCCTCGGCGCCGGCCTGGTCGAGCACCCGGCGCACGGTTTCACGGTCGTAATTCGACATGTCGTCTCCTCAGCTCGTCAGACGGCGCCGGCGGCACGCAGCTCGCCGATGCCCTGCTCGGTGTAGCCGAGCTCGCCGAGCACCTGCTCGGTGTGCTCGCCGAGCAGCGGCGACCGCTCGATGGCGACCTGCGAGTCGGACAGCTTGATCGGGTTGCCGACCGTCTTGAACGGCCCCCGCTCGGGATGGTCGACCTCGACCACCGAGCCCAGCGCGGCCAGCGTCTCGTCCTCGATCAGCTCCCGGGTCGACAGCACCGGTCCGCACGGGACGTTGTGCGCGTTGAGCAGCCCCATGACCTCCCGCTTGGTGTGCCGCTCGGTCCACTCCTCGATCAGCGCGAACGCCTTGTCGAGCTTGGTCAGGCGAGCCTGCGGGGTGCTCCAGGCGGGATCGTCGGCCAGCTCCGGCCGGCCGATCAGCTCGCAGATCGGCTTCCAGCCGACCGGCTGGATGATCACGTAGATGTAGTCGTTCGGCCCGCCCGGCGCGCAGCGCACGGCCCAGCCGGGCTGGCCGCCGCCGGAGGCGTTGCCGGAGCGGGGCACCTCGTCGCCGAAGTTCTCGTTGGGGTACTCCCCCAACGGCCCATGGGCCAGCCGCTGCTGGTCGCGCAGCTTGACCCGGCACAGGTTGAGCACCGCGTCCTGCATGGCGACCTGGACCCGCTGGCCGCGGCCGGTGCTGGTGCGCTGATAGAGCGCGGCCAGGATGCCGGCGACCAGGTGGATGCCGGTGCCGGAGTCGCCGATCTGCGCCCCGGTCGCGGTCGGCGGCCCGTCCTCGAAACCGGTGGTGCTCATGGCCCCGCCCATCGCCTGCGCGATCACCTCGTACGCCTTGAACTCGGCGTAGCGGCCCGGCCCGAAGCCCTTGATGGAGGCGTAGACCAGGCCGGGGTTGATCTCCTGCAGCTTCTCCCAGGGGAAGCCGAAGCGCTCGACCACGCCGGGGCCGAAGTTCTCCACCAGGATGTCCACTCCGGACACCAGCTTGGTGAAGACCTCCTTGCCCTGCGGATGCTTCATGTTGAGGGTGATGCTGCGCTTGTTGGCGTTCAGCATCGTGAAGTAGAGGCTGTCCACGTCGGGGATGTCGCGGAGCTGCGAGCGGGTGATGTCACCGTGACCCGGCGCCTCCAGTTTGATGACGTCCGCGCCCAGCCACGCGAGCAGCTGCGTGGACGAGGGACCGGACTGAACATGTGTCATGTCGAGGACCCGAACGCCCTCCAGTGCCTTACCCATGAGCGAACCTCCCGTTTCCGCCGCTGGCTCTGAGCCCTCCGCCAGCTTCAGGGATTGCATACCGTATGGGGTAGGCAATATCGTGACCCATGTAACAGCGAGGTGTCCAGGGGTTCGCGGAACGTTTTCGCCCGGGCCCTCACCTAGATCGGCATCGATTCCCTCATGGACGGTCCGGGCCGCGCCATCGCGCCCACCGAAGGTCAACAGAAGGGAGGCCCGGTGGATCTTCTGGAGCACCAGGCACAGGAGCTCTTCGCCAAACACGGCTTACCGGTCAGCCGCAGCCGTGTCGCCGGAACCCCCGACGAGGCTCGGGCGGCCGCCGCCGAGATCGGCGGGCGCGTCGTGATCAAGGCCCAGGTCAAGACCGGCGGCCGCGGCAAGGCCGGCGGGGTCAGACTGGCCGAGGGCCCGGACGCGGCGCGCGAGGCCGCGGACGCCGTCCTGGGCATGGACATCAAGGGCCACACCGTGCACAGGGTGCTGGTCACCGAGGCGAGCGACATCGTCGAGGAGTACTACGTGGCGCTGCTGCTCGACCGGTCCAACCGGTCGTTCCTGGCGCTCGCCTCCCGCGAGGGCGGCGTCGAGATCGAGCAGGTGGCGGCCGAGAACCCGGCCGCGCTGGCCCGGCTCCAGGTCGATCCGGGGGCCGGGCTCGGCTGGGACGAGGCGCTGCGGCTGACCGCCGAGGCGGGCCTTCCGGCCGACGTGCGCGACCAGGTCGCCGGCGTCCTGGTCCGCCTCGGCAACGTGTTCCACGGCGAGGACGCGACCCTGGTCGAGATCAACCCGCTGGCCCGGACGGCCGACGGGTCCGTGCTCGCGCTCGACGGCAAGGTGACCCTGGACGACAACGCCCGGTTCCGCCAGCCCGGCCACCCTCAGTACGCCGACGTCAGCGCCACCGACCCGCTCGAGGTGCGGGCGGCCGCGCGGAACCTGAACTACGTCAAGCTCGACGGCTCCGTCGGCGTCATCGGCAACGGCGCCGGCCTCGTGATGAGCACCCTGGACGTGGTCGCCTACGCGGGCGAGCAGTACGGCGGGGTGCGGCCGGCGAACTTCCTCGACATCGGCGGCGGCGCCTCGGCCCAGGTGATGGCGAGCGGCCTGGAGATCGTCCTGGGCGATCCCGACGTCCGCTGCGTGCTCGTCAACGTCTTCGGCGGGATCACCGCGTGCGACGCGGTCGCCGACGGCATCGTCCACGCGATCGGCATGCTCACCGGCCTGGGCGGCGCGATCGGCAAACCGGTGGTCGTACGGCTCGACGGCAACAACGCCGAGCAGGGCCGGAAGATCCTCGCCGAGGCGGCGCTGCCCGGCGTGATCAGCTCGGACACGATGGACGGCGCGGCGCGGCTCGCGGCCGGGCTCGCCGCCGAACTCGCCGGCAAGGGGGCATGACCGCATGGCAATCTTCCTCACCGACAAGAGCCGCGTGATGGTCCAGGGCATCACCGGCACCGAGGGCACCCGGCACACGCGGCGGATGGTCGCCGCCGGAACGACCGTCGTGGCCGGGGTCACCCCCGGCAAGGGCGGCCAGGACGTCGACGGCATCCCGGTCTTCGACAGCGCGGCCGAGGCGGCCAAGGAAACCGGCGCCGACACGACGGTGGTCTTCGTGCCGCCCCGCTTCGCCAAGGACGCGGTCATCGAGGCCATCGACGCCGAGCTGGGCCTGGCCGTGGTGCTGACCGAGGGCATACCCGTGCACGACACCGCGGCTTTCTGGGCGCACGCCCAGAAAGCCGGCAACGCGACCCGGATCATCGGGCCGAACTGCCCCGGCCTGATCAGCCCCGGGCAGTCCAACGCCGGCATCATCCCGGCCGACATCACCGAGCGGGGCCGGATCGGACTGGTCAGCAAGAGCGGCACGCTGACCTACCAGATGATGTACGAACTGCGCGACCTCGGCTTCTCCACCTGTGTCGGCATCGGCGGCGACCCGATCATCGGCACCACACACATCGACTGCCTCCAGGCGTTCCAGGACGATCCCGAGACCGACGCGATCGTCATGATCGGCGAGATCGGCGGGGACGCGGAGGAACGCGCGGCCGACTACATCAGGGAGCACATCAGCAAGCCGGTGGTCGGCTACGTGGCCGGCTTCACCGCGCCCGAGGGCAAGACGATGGGGCACGCCGGCGCGATCGTCTCCGGATCGTCCGGCACCGCCGCGGCCAAGCAGAAGGCCCTCGAGGCGGCCGGGGTCCGGGTCGGCCGGACGCCTTCGGAGGCCGCCGCCCTGATGCGCGAGACATTACCGGCACGCTGACCGCAGGCGATCCCGGCCGGCCCACCCTCCGGCCGGCCGTGCCCCGCCGGCGGCAGCGTCGGTCCGGGCGGAGCGCCCGCCTCCGCCCGGACCTCGCGCTCAGCCGCGCGCGGCCTTCTCCCGCCGCACCACGCGATGGGCCCCGGCGTACACGTTCATCGACGTGCCGCGCAGAAATCCGATCAGGGTGAGCCCGGCGTCGGCGGCCAGATCGGCGGCCAGCGAGGACGGGGCCGAGACCGCCGCGAGCGCCGGGATGCCGGCCATCACCGCCTTCTGCACCAGCTCGAACGACGCCCGCCCGCTGACCATCAGGACGGTGTCGCGCAACGGCAGACGGCCATCGCGCAGGGCCCAGCCCACGGCCTTGTCGACGGCGTTGTGCCGGCCGACGTCCTCGCGCAGGCAGTGCAGCCGCCCGTCGCTGGAGAACAGCCCGGCCGCGTGCAGCCCGCCGGTGCGGTCGAAGACCCGCTGGGCGGCGCGCAGAGTGCCGGGCAGGGCGCTGACCACAGCGGGGTCGAGCCGGAGCTGATCGTCGCGCACCGACCAGGCCGCGACCGTGCGCACCGCGTCCAGGCTCGCCTTGCCGCAGAGCCCGCAGGACGAGGTGGTGTAGAAGTTGCGCTCCAGCGACGGGTCCGGTGGCGCCACCCCCGCGGCCAGGACCACGTCGACCACGTTGTAGGTGTTGCCCCCGTCGGCCGTCGCGCCCGCGCAGTACCGGATGCCGGCGATCTGCCGGGCCGCGCGCACCACGCCCTCGCTGACCAGGAAGCCGGCCGCCAGGTCGAAGTCGTCGCCCGGGGTACGCATCGTCACCACCAGGGACTTCCCGTTGACTCGGATCTCCAGCGGCTCCTCCGCGGCCAGGGTGTCGATCGGTTCGCTGTCCACTCCGTCGACCATCCGCACGACCCGGCGCCGACTCGTCACCCGTCCCATCCGCACTCCTTGTTCGTCAGAGCCGCTCGACCGGCAGGGTCGACGGCAGTCGCCAGGCCATCCCGGGCTGGTGCATCCAGCGGGTCAGCGCCGCGCCGATCAGGCCCAGGCAGCCGGCCACCACGAACGGCACGACGGAGTCCGGCGTCGTCACCACCAGCCCCGCGAGCACGACCCCGGCCACTCCCCCGACCGCCTTGCCGCTGTAGACGATCCCGTAGTTGGGCACCGTCGCGTCGTCACCGAACCAGTCGCGGACCAGGCTGACCAGCAGCGAGTAGCCCGCGCCGGTGCCGGCGCCGGCCAGCGCCGCGAAGCACACCAGCGCGACCGGATGGTTGTCGTTCTCGGCCGCCGCGAGCAGCCCGAACTGGGCCACCCCGCCGGCCAGCAGGGACAGGCCGAGCGTCCCCCGCCGGCCGATCCGGTCGGACAGCGAGCTGGTCACCGCCCGCCCGACGCCGTTCGAGGCGGCCAGCGCGGCCATGGCGGCGACCAGGGTCGAGACCGGCAGCCCGCGGGTGTACGCGGCGCCGGCCACGTACGCGATGTCGAACAGGGCCATGGCCGCGGTGAGCGCCACGACCACGAACATCAGCGGCAGCATGCCGCTGCGCATCGCGGCCATCGGCGGATAGGGCCGGGCGGCGGGCCGGTTGTGCGGGAAGCCGCGGTTGAGCCGCCGGTCGAGGGCCCAGCGCCGCGGGTCGATGTGCGCCGGCCACCAGTTCCGCGGCGGCTTGCGCATCATCATCCCGCAGACCGCCACCACGCCGAAGACGATCACGGCGGCGCCGGCCAGCATGGGCGTCCGGTTGGCCGGATCGAGCCCGTAGCCGGCGACGACGACGAACGGGATCGCGCCGTAGCCGAACGCCGCCCCCACCATGGCCACCCGGGACGCGAGCCGCTCGGGGAACCACTCGGCGACCGTGGCGACACAGGTCATGTAGACCAGGCCGGCGCCGAGGCCGCCCAGCACCGAATAGCCCAGCAGGACGGCGATCAGGTCACTGCTGTGGGCCAGGGTGGTCAGCGCGGCCAGGCAGCAGGCCGCTCCCGCGACCATCGGCACGGCGGGCCAGAGCCGCCGGTAGAGCCACCCGCCCAGCGGCGAGCCGGTCGCCTGGAAGACCACCCAGACGGCGAGCACGGCGAACGCCTGCCCCACGCTCCAGCCGTTCGCCTCGACGAGGGTGGGCAGGGCGGCGCCGTAGCCGTACTGGAAAAGGCTGATCGCCAGCATCGCGGCCATCGGCAGCCCGAGCATCCACGCTCGCGATCGTCCCAACAGGACCCGGTCGGTCTCACCGACCCGGTAGCGACGGCCGTAGAAGTCCCTGACCTCGCGCACTGTCGTGTGGTTGCGGGAATCCGTCATCTGGCACCTCCGAGTGACCGCAGGATCGTATACAGTATGGAGGATGCAGACCATGAACGCCACCGGCTGGCATCAGGCTCGGCAGCACGCCCGGGAGGCGGGCCACCCTCTCCTCCCGATCGAGGTGCCGCTCGGCCAGGCGGCCGGCTTCGCGCTCGCGAAACCGTTGGTGGCGCTCTCCCCGCTGCCGGCGTACGACGCAGCCGCCATGGACGGGTACGCCGTCGCGGGCACCGGGCCGTGGCGGATCGCCGGACGGGTTCTGGCCGGTGACCCCGGCCGGCCCGCGCCGCTGGCACCGGGCACCGCGATGGAGATCGGCACCGGAGCGCTGGTGCCATCCGGAGCCGACGCCGTGCTGCCGTACGAGCGGTCGACCCGAACGGGCCACACGATTTCCGGCGAGCTCTTCCCCGGGCGGCACATCCGCCGGCGGGGTGAGGACTGCCCGGCCGGTCAGGAGGTGCTGCCCGCCGGTGTGGTGGCCAACCCGGTCGTGCTCGGGCTGGCGGCCAGCCTCGGGCACGACGCGCTGGCCGTTCACCGCCGCCCCCGCGTCGGGATCGTGGTCACCGGGACCGAACTGCGCCGGTCCGGGATCCCGGGGGCGGGCCAGGTCCGCGACGCCATCGGGCCGATGCTGCCCGGCCTCATCCGGGCCGCCGGGGGCGAGCCGGCCTGGGAGGCGCGAGTCACCGACGACCCGGCCGCGCTGGCCGGAGCGCTGCTGCGCCCGGACGTCGATGTGCTGGCGGTCTGCGGAGCCACCTCGGCCGGAGCCGCCGACCATCTGCGCCGGACCCTCGACACGCTGGGCGCGCGGATACTGATCCACGGTGTCGCCTGCCGTCCCGGCCATCCGCAGCTGTTCGCGGAACTGCCGGACGGCCGCTTCGCCGTCGGCCTGCCCGGCAACCCGTTCGCGGCCCTGGTCGCCGCCCTGACCCTGCTCTCGCCGCTCCTCGGCCGCCTGGCCGGCCGCCCCGAACCGCCGATGCCGACCGCTACCCTGACCGGGCCCATGACACCGCGCGCCCGGGACACCCGGCCGATGCCGGTCACGCCGCACGCCCGGGACACCCGGCTGGTGCCGGTGACCCGGATCGGCGCGCTGGCCCGTCCCGTCGGGCACGACCGTCCCGGATCGCTCTGGGGCGCCGCCGGAGCCGACGCGCTCGCGGTCGTGCCGCCGGACTGGACCGGCGGCGAGACCGAGCTGATTCCGCTGCCCGAGGCCTCGCGGCCGGCCGCCGGGGTGTCACTGTGAAGGGACGGAAGGGCGGCCGGAAAGCTGCTCGACCAGCTTCAGCAGGGCACTGTGGTCGAGGCCGCCGTCGCCCTGCGCCTTCAGCGCGGCGATCAGCTGCGCCACCGCCGAGCCGAGCGGGATGACCACGCCGGCCTCCCGGGCGGCCGACGTGACGATGCCCATGTCCTTGTGGTGCAGGTCGATCCGGAAGCCGGGCTCGAAGCGCCGGGCCAGCATCCCGGCCGCCTTGCGGTCCAGGATCCGGTTGCCGGCCAGGCCGCCGGCCAGCACCCGGACCGCCGCCTCGGTGTCCACCCCGTACGCCTCGAGGAAGACGATCGCCTCGGCCACGAGCTCGATGGTCCCGGCCACGATGAGCTGGTTGGCCGCCTTCACCGTCTGGCCGGCGCCGTGCGGGCCGACGTGGACCACCGTCGCGCCGACCACCTCCAGGATCGGCCGGGCCGCCTCGAAGTCCGCCGCCTCGCCACCGGCCATGATGGACAGGCTGCCCTCGATCGCGCCGGGTTCGCCGCCGCTGACCGGGGCGTCCAGAACCCGTACACCCGAGGCCTTTGCCCTCTCGGCGACCTCGCGGGAGGTCGTCGGGGAAATGCTGCTCATGTCGATGTAGAGCACGCCGGCCCGGGCGTTGGCCAGGATGCCGCCCTCGCCGAGGGCGACCGCCTCGACGTCGGCCGAGTCGCGGACCATCGTGACGACCACGTCCGCCTTCTGCACCGCCTCGGCGATACCGGCCGCGGTACGGCCACCGGCCTCGACCAGGAGATCGTTGCGGGCCGGGGTGACGTCGTAGCCGATGACGTCGTAGCCGGCCTTGACCAGGTTGACGGCCATCGGGCCGCCCATGATGCCGAGTCCGATGAAACCGACGGTCGTCATGTCAGCCTTCCGTTTCGCAGGTCGCGGGGCAGCCAGTCGAAGCTCAGCGCGCTCGCCCCGGTCGGTACGTACTCCAGGCCGACCCAGCCCCGATATCCGGCCTGATCGAGCTGGCTCAGATGGCCGTCGATGTCGATGACGCCGGTGCCCGGCTCGTGCCGTCCCGGCGCGTCGGCGATCTGGACGTGCCCGATCCGCTCGGCGTGCTCCTTGAGGACCTTGGACACGTCGTCGCCGTTCACGCTCAGGTGGTAGAGGTCGGCGAGGAACGCCAGGTTGGCCGAACCGCGCTCGGCCCGCACCCGGTCCAGCACCGCGACCACGTCGGCCGCGGTGCGCAACGGATAGGGATGTGGGCCGCTCACCGCCTCGACCAGCACCGTGCCGTCGATGCGGGCCACCGCCGCCGCCGCGAAGGCCAGGTTGGCCACCGCCGTCTCCTCCTGGAGCTCACGGTCGAGATGGGGGATCCGGTTGCCGTACAGGGCGTTGAAGGACCGGCACCCGGTGGCGGCGCCGATCCCGGTGACCAGCTCGACGTTGTCGCGGAACTCGGCCGAGCGGGCCGGCCAGGACACCAGACCCCGGTCGCCGCCGGGCATGTCGCCGGCGAAGAAGTTGAGGCCGGCGAGCTGGACGCCGGCGTCGAGGATGGCGTCGAGGAATGCGTCCACCTCGGACGCCGTCGGGACCGCCTCGGCGAACGGCCACCAGAACTCGACCGCGTCGAATCCGGCCGCTTTCGCCGCCGCCGGCCGTTGCAGGAGAGGAAGCTCGGTGAACAGGATCGAGCAGTTGACGTCGAAGCGCACGGGCCCTCCTAAGCTTTCGTCAGTAGCCGGGCGGCGGCGAGGGCGAGCGGGTCCAGCGTCTGCGGCTCGGATTCGAGTCGCCGCGCCAGCTCGGTGCGCATCCGCGGGTCCCAGAAGGCCCGGATGTGTTCCGCGATGGCCACCGCGGCCGCCTCGGGCGCCTGGTGCCGGAACTGGACGGCGATGTCGTTGATCATGCGGACCTGAGGTGACATCAGCCTCGACCGACCTGGACCGCGGTCACCTTGTATTCCGGGCAGTTGGTGGCCCAGTCGGAGTTCTCCGTGGTGACGACGTTCGCGCCGGTCACCGGATGGTGGAACGTCGTGTAGACCACGCCGACCGGCATCCGGTCGGCCAGAACCGCGCGCAGGGTGGTGGCGCCGACCCGGCTGGTCAACGAGACCTCGTCACCGTCGTTGATGCCACGGACCTCCGCGTCGTGCGGATGGATCTCGAGGACATCCTCCGGATGCCAGGAGACATTTGCCGTACGCCGGGTCTGCGCACCGACGTTGTACTGGCTCAGGATCCGCCCGGTGGTCAGGATCAGCGGGTACTTCCGGGTGCTGCGCTCGCGCGTCGGCACGAACGGGGTCGCCACGAACCGGCCCTTGCCCCGGACGAAGCCGTCCCGGTGCATGATCGGGGTGCCCTCGGGGGCGTTCTCGTTGCACGGCCACTGCACGCTGCCCAGCTTGTCGAGCGTGGCGAAGGAGACCCCGGCGAACGTCGGCGTGAGGGCGGCGATCTCGTCCATGATTTCGCTCGGGTCGTCGTAGCGCATCGGGTAACCCATGGCCTCGGCGATCTCGGCGACGATCTGCCACTCGTGCTTGCCGGTCTTGGGCGCCATCACCGGGCGTACCCGGTTGATCCGCCGTTCGGCGTTGGTGAAGGTGCCGTCCTTCTCCAGGAAGGACGTGCCGGGCAGGAAGACGTGGGCGAACTTGGCCGTCTCGTTGAGGAACAGGTCCTGGACGACGACCAGTTCGAGCGCGGCGAGGGCCGCGTGCACGTGCTTGATGTTCGGGTCGGACTGCGCGATGTCCTCGCCCTGCACGTAGAGCGCCCGGAAACTGCCCTCGATGGCGGCGTCGAACATGTTGGGGATCCGCAGGCCGGGCTCGGCCTGCAGGGTGCTCCCCCACATGTTCTCGAACACCCCGCGCACGGCGTCGTCGGAGACGTGCCGATATCCGGGCAGCTCGTGCGGGAACGAACCCATGTCGCAGGAGCCCTGCACGTTGTTCTGCCCGCGCAGCGGGTTGACCCCGACGCCCTCGCGGCCGATGTTGCCGGTGGCCATGGCCAGGTTGGCCATGCCCATCACCATGGTCGAGCCCTGGCTGTGCTCGGTGACGCCGAGGCCGTAGTAGATGGCGCCGTTGCCGCCGGTGGCGAACAGCCGCGCCGCCCGCCGGACCTCCTCGGCCGGCACCCCGGTGAGCTCCTCGACCGCCTCCGGGCTGTTCTCGGGCCGGGCGATGAACGCGGCCCAGTCGTCGAAGTCCTCGCACCGCTCGTCGATGAACGACCGGTCGGCCAGCCCCTCGGTCAGCACGACGTGGGCCATCGCGTTCACCATGGCCACGTTGGTGCCGGGCGCGAGCTGAAGGTGGTGCTGGGCCTCGATGTGCGGCGACCGGACCAGGTCGATCCGGCGCGGGTCGACCACGATCAGCTTGGCCCCCTCGCGGAGCCGTCGCTTCATCCGGGACGCGAAGACGGGGTGCCCGTCGGTCGGGTTGGCGCCGATCACCATGATCACGTCGGACTGGGCGACCGACCGGAAGTCCTGGGTGCCGGCCGAGGTGCCGAAGGTCTGCTTGAGGCCGTATCCGGTCGGTGAGTGACAGACCCGGGCGCAGGTGTCCACATTGTTGTTGCCGAACGCGGCCCGGATCATCTTCTGCACCACGTACACCTCCTCGTTGGTGGTGCGCGAGGAGGTGATGCCGCCGATCGCCCCGACGCCGTGCCGTGACTGGATGTCACGCAGCCGGGCCGCCGTGAAATTGATGACGGTGTCCCAGTCGACCGGCTGCCACTCGTCGGTGATCCGCTCGCGAATCATCGGGGTGAGCACCCGGTCGGGGTGCGTGGCGTAGCCGAAGGCAAAGCGCCCTTTGACACACGAGTGTCCCTCGTTGGCGCCGCCGTCCTTGTAGGGCACCATCCGGACCAGCTCGGCCCCGCGCAGCTCGGCCTTGAACGAGCAGCCGACCCCGCAGTACGCGCAGGTGGTGATCACGCTGCGGCTCGGCATGCCGAGCTGGATCACCGACTTCTCCTGCAACGTCGCCGTCGGGCAGGCCTGCACGCAGGCGCCGCAGGAGACGCACTCGGAGCTCATGAAGTCGGTGCCACCGGCCGAGACCTTCGACTCGAAACCGCGCCCCTCGATGGTCAGCGCGAACGTGCCCTGCACCTCGCCGCAGGCCCGCACGCACCGGGAGCAGGAGATGCACTTGGAGGCGTCGAAGTCGAAGTACGGGTTGCTGGAGTCGGTCTTCTCGTCGAGATGGTTGGCGCCGTCGTACCCGTAACGGACCTGCCGCAGGCCGACCGCGCCGGACATGTCCTGCAATTCGCAGTCGCCGTTGGCCGAGCAGGTGAGGCAGTCGAGCGGGTGGTCGGAGATGTAGAGCTCCATCACGCCCTGCCGGAGCTTCTCGAGCTTCGGCGTCTGGGTGCTCACCCGCATGCCCTCGGCGACCGGCGTGGTGCAGGAGGCCGGGGTGCCGCGACGGCCGTCGATCTCCACGAGGCAGAGCCGGCACGAGCCGAACGCCTCGAGGCTGTCGGTGGCGCAGAGCTTCGGGACGTCGATCCCGGTCAGCGCGGCCGCCCGCATCACCGAGGTGCCCTCGGGCACGGTCACCGGCAGGCCGTCCACCTCGATCGAGACGGTGACCGGGCCGGGCCGGGCGGGAGTGCCGAGGTCGGGTTCCTTCAGCAGGCTCATGAATGTCCTCCTCGGGGGCCGAAGTCGTCGGCGAAGTGCAGCAGGGCGCTGCGTACGGGCATCGGGGTCAGGCCGCCCATGGCGCACAGCGACCCGTCGGTCATCAGTTCGCAGAGATCGCCGAGCAGGGCCAGGTTGTCGTCCGGGTCCTGCCCGGCGACGATCTTGTCGATCACTTCCACGCCCCGCACCGCGCCGACCCGGCAGGGCGTGCACTTGCCGCAGGACTCCTCGGCGCAGAACTCCATGGCGAACCGCGCCATCGACGCCATGTCCACGGTGTCGTCGAAGACCACGACGCCGCCGTGTCCCAGCATCGCGCCGGCCGCGGCGAACGCCTCGTACTCCATCGGCAGCTCCAGGCCGTCCGCCGGCAGGTACGCCCCGAGCGGGCCCCCGACCTGCACCGCGCGCACCGGCCGGCCGGTCCGTGTGCCGCCGCCGTAGGTGTGGACGAGCTCGTGCAGGGTCATGCCGAACGCGGTCTCGAACACGCCGCCGCGCGCGACGTTGCCGGCCAGCTGGAACACCTGGGTGCCGCGCGACCTCTCGGCCCCGAGCGCCTGGTACGCCGCCGCGCCGCCGGCCAGCACGGCCGGGACCGAGGCCAGCGTCAGCACGTTGTTCACCACTGTCGGCTTGCCGAACAGGCCGGTGATGGCCGGGATGGGCGGCTTCGCGCGGACCATGCCCCGCTTGCCTTCCAGGCTCTCCAGCATCGCGGTTTCCTCACCGCAGATGTACGCCCCCGCGCCGACCCGCACGAACAGCTCGAACCGCAGCCCTTGGCCGAGGATGTCCTCGCCGAGCCAGCCCTGCTCGCGGGCCACGGCGATGGCCGCCCGCATGGTGTTCACGGCGTCCGGATATTCGGAGCGGATGTAGATGTAGCCCTCGGTGGCGCCCACGGCGTACGCCGCAATCGTCATTCCCTCGATGAGGGTGAACGGATCACCCTCCATCAGCATCCGGTCGGCGAAGGTCCCGCTGTCACCCTCGTCGGCGTTGCAGCAGACGAACTTCAGCGGCCCGGGAGTGCCGGCCACGGTCTTCCACTTGATGCCGGCCGGGAAGCCGGCGCCGCCGCGGCCGCGCAGCCCCGAGTCGGTGACCTCGGCGACCACGTCGGCCGTGGGCATACCGAGCGCCCGCCGCAGACCGGTCAGCCCGCCATGGGCCACGTAGTCCTCGGGCGACAGCGGATCGGTCACGCCGACCCGGGCGAAACAGAGCCGGGTCTGGTCGCGCATCCACGGCAGCTCGGCCACCACGCCCTGGCACAGCTCGTGGTCGGCCCCGTCGAACAGGCCGGCGGCGACCAGATCACGGACCGCGCCCGGCTCGACCGGGCCGTAGCCGACCCGGCCGCGTTCGGTGACCACCTCCACCAGCGGCTCCAGCCAGAGCATGCCGTGCGAGCCGTTCCGGACGACCCGGATCGGGCGGTCGGCCGCCCTTTCCAGCTCGGCCGCGACCTCGTCGGCGCCGAGGGACAGCGCGGCCGAGTCGCGGGGCACGTAGACCGTCGTGGTCATCGGCTCACCGTTTCCGTGAGAAGGGCGTCCAGCCGGGCCGGGCTGAGCCGTCCCCGCACCTTTTCGTTCACCTGACCGGCCGGGCCGAGAGCGCAGTTGCCGAGGCAGAAGACCTGTTCCAAGGTGACCGAACCGTCCGGGGTGGTCTGACCGGCCTTGACGCCCAGGACCCGCTCGGCGTGCGCGATCAGCTGCTCCGCGCCCACCGACTGGCAGGCTTCGGCCCGGCACAGCTTGAGCACGGTCCGGCCCGCGGGTTCGGACCGGAAGTCGGAATAGAAGGTGATCACACCGTGCACGTCGGCGCGGGAGATGTTCAGCTCGGCCGCCAGCAGCGGCACGACGTCGGCGTCGACATAGCCGAACTCGGCCTGTATGCGGTGCAGGATCGGCATGAGCGCGCCGCGATCGCCTCGATGCGCCGCGACCAGCGCGCGCACCCGATCCGTGAGCGAAGTGCCAGGACTGACCACGACGATCCCGCCTCCCATCGACACCGATCGGTTCGCGGATCCACCATACTGCCATTTGAATACGGTATGCAATGTTGGAGCGCAGTCCGCCCCGCTCGCCCGCGGCGGACGGTCAGGCCAGGACGCCGGCCGTCGCCAGGGTCACCCGGCGCCGGGCCGCCGCCTCGTCGTCGCCGAAGCGGTCGACCGCCCACGACAGGGCCAGCAGCAGCTCGTACACCTCATCAGCAGTGACGTCCTTTGAGGTGCCGGCGGCCCGAAGGAAGGCCTCGGTGCGGCTCACCAGAGGATCGGTCGCCGGCTGCACCGGCGAGGCGCCGGCGGCGCGAGCGCTGGCCAGGCAGTACGGCAGGTCGTGCCAGATGCGCAACTGCCAGGTGAGCCGGACCAGCCACTCGGCCAGCGCCTCACGCGGCGCCAGCGCGCGGGCCAGCTCGCCGGCCTCGGTCAGGGCGGCGCCGATGGCCGACTCCATGACCGCGGCCAGCAGGTCGTCGCGGGTCGGGAAGTTCCGGTAGAGCGTGGCATTGCCGACGCCGGCCCGCAGCGCGATGCCGTCGAGCGAGGCCATCACTCCCTCGGCGTCGAAGACCTCCCGGGCCGCGGCCAGGATCGCGTCCCGGTTGCGCTGCGCGTCGGCGCGCAGCGGACGCCGGACTGTAGCCATGGACACTCCTTCTTGACTATCTGGGGAGCGTCCCCACATAGTCATTTCCGGGGGCACTCCCCACTTCCTGAAGGAGTCTAGATGAGCAAGTCACTCGACGGCCGCACGGTGCTCGTGACCGGCGCCAACGGCGGCCTCGGCGAGCAGTTCGTGCGGCAGGCCTTGGAGCGTGGCGCGGCCCGGGTCTACGCCGCCGCCCGCTCGGCCAAGCAGTGGGACGACGCGCGCGTCCGGCCGCTGACCCTCGACCTCACCAGCCCGGACGACGCCGCCATGGCCGCTGAGGCCGCCCCCGGCGTCGATCTGCTGGTCAACAACGCGGCCGTCGCGCCGTTCGAGGACTCGATCTCCGGGCCGGAGGAGCAGCTCCGCCAGATCTTCGAGACCAACTTCTTCGGTACGCTGCGGGTCGCGCGCGCCTTCACCCCGGTGCTCGCGGCCAACGGCGGCGGCACGCTGCTCAACATCCTGTCCTCGGCCGCGTGGGTCACGATGCCGACCGGGTACGCCGCCTCCAAGGCCGCGATGTGGTCGGCCACCAACGCCTTGCGCACCGAGCTCCGCCCCCAGCGGACCCAGGTCATCGGCCTCCTGGTCGGCATGATCGACACCCCGATGTCGGCCGGCTGGGACGTCCCGAAGGTCACCCCGGCCAGCGTCGTGACCCAGGCCTACGACGCCGTCGACGAGGGCACCCTGGAGGTCCTGGCCGACGAGCAGACGCGCTATCTGAAGTCCCGCCTCAACACGCCGGCCGAGCAGCTCTACCCCTGGATCGACGAGCAGATCGCCGCGATGGCGGGCTGACGCCGCCGTTACGCCGCGCCTTCGACGACCGCGACGGCCTGGCCGACGCCGCGTTCTTGAGGACGACCGCCAGGGCCTGACCGACGCCGCTACGCCGCGTTTTCGAGGACGACCGCAAGGGCCTGGCCGACGCCGATGCAGATGGCGGCCACGCCCCAGCGGTCGCCGGACTCGCGCAGGCGGGCGGCCAGCGTGCCCAGGATGCGGCCGCCGGAGGCGCCCAGCGGGTGGCCGATGGCGATGGCGCCACCCTTGGCGTTCACGATGGACGGGTCGATGCCCCAGGCGTCGACACAGGCCAGCGACTGGACCGCGAAGGCCTCGTTCAGCTCCACGGCCGCCACGTCGTTCCAGGTGATGCCCGCGCGGGCCAGCGCGCGATCGGCCGCCGCGACCGGGGCGTAGCCGAACATCGGCGGCTCCACGGCCGACACTCCCCGGCCGGCGACGCGGGCCAGGGGCGCACGGCCGATCCGCCCGGCCGCTTCTTCCGACCCCAGGAGCACGGCCGAGGCGCCGTCGTTCAGCGGGGACGCGTTGCCGGCCGTGATCGTGCCGTCCGGGCGGAACGACGGCTTCAGCCCGGCCAGTTTCGCCGCCGTCGACCCCGGCCGGATGCCCTCGTCGCGGGTCAGCCCGCCGACCGGCACGATCAGATCGTCGTAGAACCCGGCCGTCCACGCCGCGTCGGCCAGGTTGTGGGAGCTGGCGGCGAACTCGTCCTGCCGTTCGCGGGAGATGCCGAACTTCTCCCCCAGCATCTCGTTCGCCTCGCCCAGCGAGACGGTCCACTCCTTCGGCATGTTCTCGTTCACGAGCCGCCAGCCCAGCGTGGTCGACACCGCCGTCACATTGCCGGCCGGGAACGCCTTCGACGGCTTCGGCAAAACCCACGGCGCGCGGGTCATCGACTCGACGCCGCCGGTCACCACGACGTCGGCGTCGCCGGTCTCGATGGCCCGCGAGCCGATCATCGCCGCGTCAAGCGACGAGCCGCAGAGCCGGTTCACCGTGGTGGCCGGCACTTCCACAGGCAGCCCGGCCAGCAGCACGGCCATCCGCCCGACGTTCCGGTTGTCCTCGCCCGCCTGGTTCGCGCATCCCCACACGACATCGCCGATGGACCCAGGATCAAGGTCAGGAGCCTTCCCCAGTACGCCGGTGAGCGCGGCCGCCGCCAGATCATCCGGCCGTGACTCGGCCAGGGCACCACCGAAGCGGCCGAACGGGGTGCGGACAGCGGCGTACAGATAAGCCGAGCTCATCTCCCCAACCTAGGCCCGGGCGCGATGGGGCACCAATACTGAATCGAACTCGATTGAGAGCTTCACGATATGGATGCGAGAGCCTGCCAACTGCCGATGAGCGCGTGCCGGAAGCCGGCTGTCTGCGCCTCGGTGAGCCGCCCGGTCATCTCCTCCTCGAGCTCCCGCACCGGCTTCGCATACTGCGCGAGCAGCCCACGCCCCTGCTCGGTGAGGTGGATGAGCAGCTCACGCCGGTTGCCAGGGTTGCGCTCGCGGCGGATCAGCCCGCGGCTCTCCAGGGCCCGGACCATGTCGGCCATGGTCTGCGCGGTGACGAACGAGTCGCGCGCCAGCTGCGCCGCCGACAGCCCGTCGTGCCGCTCGAGCACGGTCAGCGCCGTGTATTGCAGGGCGGTGACGCCACCGGCCCGGACGATTTCGTCCAGCCGCGCCCGAACTGCCAGTTCCAGCTGCTTGACCAGGTAGAGCAGCGACGGGCCGGGAAGTTTCTCCATGGGCGCCACTCTACGCCATTGACAGGAAACCTGATCGTCGTCAACGATCAGGTTTCCTGTTGATGGAGGCGAACATGGATCTGAACGGCAAGGTCGCGCTGGTCACCGGCAGCGGCCGGGGCCTGGGCCTGGCATACGCGAGAGCTTTGGCCACCGCGGGCGCGTCGGTGGTGGTCAACGACATCGACCAGAAGGCCGTCGACGCCGCAGTGGCCGAACTCAGCGCCTTGATCGCCGGCTCGACCGAGGCAGGCTCCCAGGCCGCTGAGCAAGCGGGCGGGACCGGCGAGCAGGCGGGCGGGACCACCGCGACCGGCGACCACGCGGCCGGGGTGGGCGCGCGCGTCGTCGGGGTCGTTGGGGCGGTGGGTGATGCTGCCACGGCCGAGCGGCTGGTTGAGGCGGCGGTCCGGGAGTTCGGGCGGCTTGATGTGCTCGTCACCAATGCGGGGATTCTGCGCGATCGCGTGCTCTGGAAGATGAGCGACGAGGACTTCGACGCGGTCGTCAATGTGCATCTGCGCGGCACCTTCACCTGCGCGCGGGCCGCCGTGATCCAGATGCGGGCCCAGGGGACGGGCGGGCGCCTGATCCTCATCGGGTCGCCAGCCGGGCAGCGGGGCAACTTCGGCCAGACCAACTACGCGGCGGCCAAGGCCGGCATCGCCGCGATGGCGCGCACGTGGGCGCTCGAATGTGCACGTTCGAACATCACCGTGAACGCCGTCGTTCCGGTGGCCGCGACCGAGATGACCAAAACCATCCCGGCGTTCGCCCCCGTGCTGGAGAAGGGCGAGCCCTATCCCGCGTGGCTGCGCCGCGACGAGGGCCTGGGCTCGGTCGACGACGTCACCGGCCTGATCGTCTACCTCGCCTCGGACGCCTCCGGCCACCTCACCGGCCAGGCCATCGGCGTCGGCGGCGACCGCCTCGCCCTGTGGGCGCATCCGCAGGAGAAGACCGTCGCGTTCGCTGACGGCGGCTGGTCGGCCGACGCGATCGCCGGGCACGACTTCGGCGACCTCGAGACGTACGGCATCCCGGCTCCGGCGGCGCGTTCCGATGATTGACCTGGAGCGGATCGACGCCATCGACGTGCACACTCATGCCGAAGTGAGCAGGAACGGCCATCAATCGCTCAGTGGGGAGCTGCTGGCCGCGTCCGAGGCGTACTTCAAGGCACACGGTCATCGGCAGCCGACCATCGACGAGATGGCCGCGTACTACCGCGAGCGGCGCATGGCGGCCGTCGTCTTCACCGTCGACGCCGAGCATCTGACCGGCCATCCGCGGATCGCCAACGAAGAGGTCGCCGAATCGTGCTCGGCGCACTCCGACGTGCTGATCCCGTTCGCCTCGATCGACCCGCACCGCGGCCGCGCCGGCGTCCTCGAGGCCCGCCGCCTGGTCACCGACCACGGCGTGCGGGGCTTCAAGTTCCACCCGAGCCTCCAGGGCTTCGACCCGTCCGACCGGCTCGCCTATCCGCTCTACGAGGCGATCGAAGAACTCGGGGTCCCGGCTCTCTTCCACACCGGGCAGACCGGAATCGGCGCCGGGGTGCGCGGCGGAGGCGGCATCCGGCTGCGTTTCTCCAACCCCATGCTCATCGACGACGTCGCGGTCGATTTCCCGGATCTGCGCATCATCCTGGCCCACCCGTCCTTCCCCTGGCAGGACGAGGCCCTCGCCGTGGCCACACACAAGGAACACGTCCACATCGACCTGTCCGGCTGGTCCCCGAAGTACTTCCCGCCCCAGCTGATCCGCTACGCCAACTCCTTGCTGCAGGACAAGGTGCTCTTCGGATCCGACTATCCGGTCCTCACCCCGGACCGGTGGATGGCCGATTTCGCCGCCCTGGACATCAAAGAATCCGTACGCCCGAAAATCCTCAAGGACAACGCCGCCCGCCTGCTCGGGCTGACGAAGGAGCACGCATGATCACCGCCACCGGACTGGACGAGCTGAAGGCTCTCGCCGGCCAGGATCTCGGCCACAGCGACTGGCTGGAAATCACCCAGGACCGGGTGGACCGCTTCGCCGACGCCACCGGTGACCACCAATGGATCCACGTCGACGTCGAGCGCGCCCGCAGCGGGCCTTTCGGCGGCACCATCGCGCACGGCTATCTGACCCTGTCGCTGGTGATCCCGCTGTTCGGCCAATTGCTCGACATCCAGGGCGTGAAGATGAGCGTCAACTACGGACTGGACAGGGTGCGGTTCCCGGCGCCGGTGAAAGTCGGCGCCAAGATCCGGCTCGCCGCGGTGGTCGCCGAGGTGACGGAGGTGGCCGGGAACGGCGTGCAGATGCTGCTCGACTTCACCGTCGAGGTCGACGGCTCCGGCAAGCCCGCGCTCGTCGCCCGTCCCGTCTACCGCCACTACGCGTGAACGCCGGGCTCGGCTCGTGGCCGGCCCGGCGCGCGGCCATCTCGCCCGATCGGGTCGCGTTGGTCTTCGGGTCGCGCGTGACGACGTACCGCCAAATGCGGGACCGGACCACCAGGCTGGCCCACCGATTGCGCGCCGCGGGCGTCGGGCCGGGTGACCGGGTCGCCTATCTGGGCCCGAATCATCCGGCCTTCGTCGAGACGATGTTCGCCACCCATCTGCTGGGCGGGGTCTTCGTTCCGCTCAATTTCCGGCTCACCGCTCCCGAGGTCGCCTATCAGCTCGAGCATTCCGGCGCACGCTTTCTCATCCACGCGCCGGAATGCGCCGAGGCCACCGCGCCCACGGTCATGTCGCTGGCGTCGTACGAGGAATGGCTCGCGGGCGGGGAAAGCACGCCGATCGAGGTTCCGGTCGCGCTCGACGACCCCGCGTTCATCCTTTACACGTCGGGCACCACCGGACGGCCGAAAGGCGCCGTGCTCACCCACGGAAACGTGGTGTGGAACTGCTACAACCTGCTC
Source organism: Actinoplanes sp. NPDC000266 (assembly GCF_042899005.1). Classification (NCBI taxonomy): domain Bacteria; kingdom Bacillati; phylum Actinomycetota; class Actinomycetes; order Micromonosporales; family Micromonosporaceae; genus Actinoplanes; species Actinoplanes sp. NPDC000266. The sequence goes on along the minus strand of NZ_JBIAZI010000001.1, from coordinate 1,340,631 downwards.
GTCGGCGTCGATGTGGCGGGCGACGAGGTGACGCTGATCGGCGCGCCGCTGTTCCATGTGGCCGCGCTCAATCAATGTCTGCTGCCCACTTTCCTCAAGGGCGGCCGCTCGGTGATCATGCCGGCCTGGGACGTCGACGCCGCGTTCGATCTGATCGCGGCGCGGCGCGTCACGTGGATGTTCGGTGTGTCCGCCATGTACGCCGCGCTGGCCCGGTCGCCCCGCTGGGCCGGCGCGGACCTCACTTCGCTGCGCAGCCTGATGGCGGGAGGCGCCGCCGTACCCGAAGCCCTGATCCTCGCCTTTCAGGAACGCGGGCTGACGTTCTGCCAGGGCTACGGCATGACCGAGACCGCGCCCGGCGCCACGTTTCTGGAGGCCCGCGAGAGCACCTCGCATGTCGGCTCGGCCGGCGTCCCCGTCTTTTTCACCGAGGTGCGGGTCGACGGCGATCCCGGCGAGGTGCTGGTGCGCGGCCCGAACGTCACCCTCGGATATTGGAACGATCCAGCCGCCACCTCCGCCGCCTTCACCGACGGCTGGCTGCACACCGGCGACATCGCCTCGGTCGACGCCGGCGGCCATTTCCACATCCTCGACCGCCTCAAGGACATGTACATCTCGGGCGGCGAGAACGTCTATCCGGCCGAGGTCGAGGCCGCCCTCTTCGCCCATCCCGCCATCGCCGAGGCCGCCGTGATCGGCGTTCCCGACGCGCGCTGGGGCGAGACCGGCCAAGCCTTCCTGGTGCCCGCCCCAGGCCACCACATCGACCTCGACGACCTCCGCGATTTCCTCCGGGCCCGCCTGGCCAAATACAAAATCCCGAGCCACTTCGAGGTCGTACGGGATCTTCCCCGCACCGGTTCCGACAAGGTCCGCAAGTCCGCCCTCCGGAGAGGCGGCCCGCATAGGGCATCATGACCGGGTGAGCTCGATTATCAAGTTCTTCGTGGCCGCCGATGACGCGGTCGCCGCCGGTGTCGCGGAAGAGGGACCTGGGGCGAGGTTCGAGCCGATCACCTACGGCAACTTCGACGTGTGGTCGACGCTCGAAGAGCTCGAGAGCATCCTGACCGGCCGCGATCTCGAGGAGGTCCTCGACGAGGGCGGGCCGGAGATCATCAGCGGGGACGGCGGGCCCATGCTACTGCGCGTTCCGGCGGTGGTGGTCGAGGCGCTGGCCCGGGCCGGCAGCGAGACGCTGTCGGGTGCGGCCGAGCAGTGGATCTCGCTGCGGGCCGCGGACGGCGAAGCCCTCGACGAGCAGCTGGGCCACGAGATCGTCGGCGAGCTGGCCGCCACCGCGGCCAAGGCGCAGCGGGCCGGGGAGTCGCTCTACTGCTGGGTCTGCTGAGCCGCCGCCAGGGCCGCGGCGAGCTCGGCCGGGCCCGGGTGGAAGAAACCGGCGTCCATGGTGAGCACGGCCCGGCCGCCCCGGTAGCGGATCCGTGGCAGGTCCCGGCTGGGCTCGGCGACGCGGATGGCGTGCAGGTCGCGCGGCTCGACCTCGAGCACGGCCAGCGGGCCGGGGCGGCGCACGCGGGCCGCGGCGATGTCCTCCCACGGGATGAGGACGCCCGTGCCGTGGGCGGCCAGCTCGACGCCGGCGGCGGACACGCGGATCCAGGCCCGTCGGCGGCTCCAGTTCACGGCGGCGTTTCCCGCGAAGGCGCCGAGGGCCGCGCCGGAGACGGTCGTGGCGAAGCCTGACCACCCCACGTCCATGCCGAGCGCGGCGCCGGCCAGCCACAGCAGGGCGACACCGGCCGCGGCGCCGATCGGGGCCGCGAGGAGCAACCGTCCGGTGCGCACGCGGAACACCGTCGGATCGGCCAGGGGCGGCGATGTGGTCACGGCGGGACTCCTCAGCTGTGCAGGGCGGCGGCCAGTTCGCGGCGCGAGGTGATGCCGAGCTTGGTGAAGATCTTGCGGAGGTGCCATTCGACGGTGCGGGGACTCAGGAACAGGGAGGCGCCGATCTCCGGGTTGGTGCGGCCGGTGACGGCCAGCCGGGCGATCTGGGACTCCTGCGAGGTGAGTTGGTCGGCCGTGCCGGGTGTCTTGGCCCGGACGGTCTCGCCGGTGGCGGCCAGCTCGCGGGCGGCCCGGGTGGCGAAGGCCTCGGCGCCGATCGTGGTGAAGGCCTCGTGGGCCTGGTGCAGCTCGGCCCGGGCCTCGGAGCGGCGGTTCTCGCGGCGCAGCCATTCGCCGAACAGCAGATGGGCCCGGGCCACCTGCATGCCCATCCCGGCCGCGGTGAACGAGGCGATGCTGGCCCGGTAGCGGCTCTCGTCGGCGTGCACGAGGGCGTCGGCCAGCGCCTGCACGCCCCGCGCCCAGTCCGTGCCCGCGACCGAGGTCCGCTCGGCCAGCAGGGAACGGGCCGACTCGGCCGAGGCCGCGGAACCCACCCGCGTCGCCGCCTCGACCAGCTCGCCCAGGTTCCAGTGGTAGATCGCCAGATCGGGGTACGAAGCCGCTTCCCGGGCCGCGTCGAACGCGGCCTGATAGTCACCCAATCCGTTGCACAGCGCGGCTTTGAAGTAGCCGGCGATGCCGAGCGACCAGCCCTCGCCCCGCGCGGCGGCCTCGCGGAACATGGCGTCGACGAGCTGCGAGGCGTACGGCTCCCGCCCTCGGTAGGCCGCCAGCGGAACCGCACCGGACAGCTGGAGCGCGCTGCCGGTGGCGCGCATGAGGCCCTCGGCCTCGTCGATGAGGCTGGACGAGTCGTCGAGGCGGCCCAGGTAGTGCATGACGCCGGCGCGCAGGGCGAGCGCGTTCGGCAGGAGCGAGAGCGCTCCGGTGTCCCGGGCCACCTGCACGGCCCGCGACGTCACCTGGTCGAGGACGTCGAAGCGGAACATCTCGTACGCCATCGGCGCCGCCAGCCAGATCAGCCGCAGATCGGCGTCGCTCATGCCCGTCATGGCGTCGACGGCCTTGTTCATGGCGGGCGCCGCCGAGGCGTACCCCTCAAGAATCCAGGTTGTCAGCCCGGCCAGCATCAGGCCGGCCAGGTCGTCGCCGGGTGGGGCCGAACGGGCCGCCTCGGCCGTGGAGCGCAGGAATCCGGGGTCGGCGCGTCCGGTGTGGACGGCGGCGCCGACGGCCGTCAGATAGGTCTCGCGGGCCGCGGCCGGATCGAGGTCGCGCAGTTGCTCGGCCGCCGCGAGCAGCGGAGGACCGGCGGCCCGGCCCGGATTGAGCACGAAGGTGACGTGGGCCCGGATCTGCTCCACCCCGGCCCGCTGCAACGGCGACAGCACGCCCATCTCGGCCGCGCCGAGCAGCTCCGGCACCTGGCCGAACGAGCCGGCGTCGGAGTGGGCGCGGGCGGCGGCGAGCAGCAGGGACACGCGGCGGTCGGTGTGGAGGGTGAGCTCGGCGGCGCGTTCCAGGAAGGCGGCGGCGGCCGACCAGCCGCCGCGGGCGCGGGCCCGGTCGGCCGAACGCTCCAGCTCGTCGGCGACCTCCTCGTCCGGCCCGGCGACGGCGTGGGCGCGATGCCAGGCCCGGCGGTCGGGGTCGGTGACCGGGTCGGTGACCTCGGCCAGGACCCGGTGCACCTCGCGCAGCTCGGCCGCGCTGCCGGAGCGCCAGGCGGCGGACCGCACGAGCGGATGGGGGAAACGGGCCCGGCGGCTCAGGTCGATGAGCTGCGCGGTCTCGGCCGGCACCGCCGCCTCGGGCCCGATCCCCAGCGATTCCAAGGCCCGCCACAGCAGAGGTACGTCGCCGACGGGCTCGACGGCCGCCGCCAGCAGCACCTTGCGGGTCTCGGCGGGCAGGGCCGCGATGCGGCGCTGGAAGCTGTCCTCGACCCGCCCGGCCAGCGGGGCCGTGCTCAGCCCGCCGAAGCCGAACGCCATCTCGGCCGTGGACAGCCCGCGCGGCAGCTCCAGCAGCGCCAGCGGGTTGCCGCGGGTCTCGGCCACGATCCGGTCGCGGACCCGGGCGTCGACCGGCCCCGGAAGGGCGGAGTCGAGCAGGATCCGGGCATCGGCGTCGGACAGCCCTTCGACGGTCAGGTCGGGCAGACCGGGCAGGGAATCGGCCGGGCTCCGCACGCCGAAGACGAGGGCGACCGACTCGGCGTCCAGCCGGCGGGCCACGAAGGTCAGGATCAGCTCCGACATCCGGTCGAGCCACTGCACATCGTCGACGATGCAGACCAGCGGCCGCTGCGACGCGGCCTCGGCGAACAGCCCCAGCACGGCCAGCCCGACCAGCAGCGCCTCCGGCGGCTTCCCGGCGGCGAGCCCGACGGCGGTGGCGAGGGCGGCCCGTTGCGGCGCCGGCAGCCGGTCCAGATGTTCCAGCAGCGGCGCGCACAGCTGCTGCAGAGCCGAATAGGTGATCTCCGACTCGAGCTCGACCCCGGCCGCCCGCAGCACCCGAAGCCCCGACGCCTGCTCGGCGAGATGGTCGAGCAGCGCGGTCTTGCCGACACCGGCCTCGCCCCGCAGGACGAGGGCATGGCTCCGCCCACCCCGTACGTCGCGCAGCAGGCGGTCCAGCGCCTCACGTTCGCGCCGCCGCCCCCGCAGCCTCTCACCAGCCACGTCGATCACATCCCCCCGCGCCGCAGCGTACCTGGCGTGGGCTGGGGGAACCCTCATCGGCACAGTGCCGGAAGCCCCTGCCCGTTCGCCCGATTGACAGGCACGGAGATGGCGCACAGTGAGGGAATCGCGTCGGCCGGGTCGAGCTGCCACACGCCGACGGTCCAGTCGTTCAGGCCGGCCAGCAGACGCTTGCCGTCCGGGGTGAAGGCCAGCGGCCCCTTCTGGTTGCTGTTGCCGCGCAGCTCGCCGGTCCGATCACCGGTCGCGCTGTCCCAGAGGTAGATCAGCCCGTCGTTGGTGTCGGTGCCGGTGGCCAACGTCCGGCCGTCCGGCGACCAGGCGATCCGGGTCACCCGGACGGGCTGGGCGCCGACGCTGCCCCGCACGGCCAGCCCGTCGACCCGGATCAGGCGGACGCCGTCGTCGGTGGGCAGCGCCACAGTGGCCGAGTCGGGACTGACCGCGACCTCCCCGGCGTAGGTCCCGGGCAGATCGCGGAAATCGAGCAGGGCCAGATCCGGTACGCGGAAGCGCGACACCCGGCCGTCCCATCGGCCCGGGGCCGGGGTGCGATTCGACGTGACGAGCAGGTGCCGCCCGTCCGGAGTGAACGCGAGCCGGACGGGAACCTGATCGGGCAGCCTGAGCTCGGCCTGTTGCCGGCGGGTGCGCAGGTCCCAGACGACGACGTCCGGATCGTCGAGGTTCTGCACGTCGCTCTCGGTCACCCCGTCGCCGAGACGGCGTGGTGTCGTCGCCGCCAGCAGCGACCCGTCGGGCGAGAACGCCACCGCTTCCGGAGTGAGGCCCGGGCGGACGGTGAACGTCGGCCCCGGCTTGAGCGCCGGGTCGAAGAGCAGCACCCGGCCGCCCTTGTCGACCGAGGCGGCCAGGCTGCCGTCCGGCCCGAAGGCGAGCCCGGCCGGTTCGTCCCCGGCGATCGTCGAGCGCGGCGATCCGGTGCGCGGATCCCAGATCCGGATGGCGGCGTCGTGGGAACCGGTGGCCAGGCGCTCGCCCGTGCGGTCGACGGCCATGGAGTCGACGACCTGCGGATGGGGCAGGGCGCTCCGGTCGGGCCGCATCAGGGTGGGCGGATCGTTCCCCCCGGCCAGCGCGAGGAGCCGGCCGTCACCCGAGACGGCGATGGAGAAGGGCACAGCCTGCAGGCCGGTCACGTCCGTGCGCGGCCCGCCGAGGGTGAGCCGCAGGATCTCGCCGGCCTCACCGCTGGCGGTGACGATCGTGCCGTCCGGGGTGACCGCGAAGCGTCCCGGCGGCGCCGGCTCCGCCTCCCGGGTGGGGTCGGGCACGACCACCGGGCGCCAGTTCCCGGTGGCCGACCACATCCGCACCGGGCTGCCGTTCTCCTTGCCGATGGTGAGAAAGCTGTCGCCGGGCCCGGCCGCCACGTGGAACACGTCCGCGATGCGGGCCCGCGTGACGCCGCCGCGCCGTTCGACGATCGCGCCCTCCTCCGGTCCCACGACCGCCAGATTGCGGCCGCCGCCGTCGACCGCGAGCCCGATGGAGGCGTCGACCGGCAGCGCGGTCGACCCGGTCAGCCGGCCCCGCTCGGGATCCCACTCCCCGATCGTCCTCAGCGCGTCGGCGCGCGCGGCGAGCACCGCCGACGAGTCGGGCAACCAGGCCACCGCGCCGAAGGCCGGCAGCCGGTGCCGCATCTCACCCGAGCGCGCGTCCCAGATGACCACCCCGTCGTCACCGATCGATCCGGAGGCGAGGAACCGCCCGTCCGGCGAGAAGCTCAGGTGGAACAGGTTGCCGGTGGGATGGCGCAGAGCGGGCCGGGCCGGTTGCAGGGAGGCCGTGTCCCACAGGTCGATGTCGCCGTCCGCATAGCCGGCCGCCACCAGGCCACCGTCCGGGCTCACCGCGATCGCCGAGGCCCCGGTCCGCGTGCCGAGCCGCCCGGCCAGTTGGGTGTGCTGCCCGTACATGAGCGCGTTCCGGGCCTCCTGGGTCGGCTCGGCGTCCCAGGCGGCCAGCGCCCGGTCGACCGATCCGGTCGGGTCGCCATAGTGCTGCGTCTGCGACTCCAGGGCGTACTGCCGCGACAGCGCCGCCCGCCCGTTGGCCCGCGCCTCGCCGCGCTGGTCGAGGGCGACCAGGCCGCCGGCCACCGCCAGCAGCAGCGCCACGCTCAGGCCGGCGACGAGCCGCCGCAAACGCCGGGTGGTCCGCCGCGCCGCGACCTGCCGGGCCTCGGCCGACGCCGCCGACGCGACCAGGAACCGCGCCTGCGGTGGCGGCAGGTCGGACCGTCCCGCCGCCCACTCCCGGGCCTCGGTCAGCCGGCCACCCCGGTAGAGCAGATCGGGATCCTCGCCGCCCTCGTCCCATTCCCTGGCGGCCTGGGAAAGGCGCTGTCGCAGCACGATCTCGGCCCGGGCGTCCTCGACCCAGCCCGCCAGCCGGGGCCAGCCGGTCAGCAATGCCTCGTGGCTGATCTCGACCGTGTCCTCGCCGGCCGTGACGAGGCGTTCGGCCACCAGCGGCCCGAGCACCGTCATGTCCACCTCGGGCCGGGCCGCCCGCCGTCGTACGGCCAGACCCTCGACGACGGTGACCAACCCGAGCAGCTCGGAGCGGAGCGCTGCCCGGCCCGGCTCGTCCAGCCTGTCGTACACCCCCTCGGCCGTCTCCGCGACGGCCCGCCGCACCCCGCCGGTCCTCTGATAGCCGGCCAGCGTGAGCGTGTCGCCCTCGCGGCGCTCCCAGGTCGCCCGCAACGCGTGCGCCAGCAACGGCAGCGCGCCGGGCTCGTAGTCACGCAGCAGCACCTCGACGAGCCCGGCCTCGACGCTCAGGCCCGCGTCCCGCGCCGGCTCGGCGACGGCCCGCCGCAGTTCCTTCTCCCCCAGCGGCCCGAGCACCACCTGCCCGCGCGCGAGCACGTCCGCGAGGGCCCCGATCTCGGTGCACTGCGCATAGAAATCGGCTCGGACAGCAAGGATCAGGACCTTGTCGGGTACGTCGACAAGCGCCCGCACGAACGCGGCGCGCTCCTCCGCGTCACCGCATTGCGTGAAGAGCTCCTCGAACTGGTCCACCAGAACAACGCGGCGGCCCTCGGAGGCGGAGTCGCCGAGCACGGCCCGCAACGAGGCGACGGGCGTCGCGCCGGGGGTCAGGTCGATCCACTCCCAGGCGCCACTGCCCTCACCGGCGCCGTCCGCGGCCACCGCGGCTCGCAGCCCGGCCCGCAGCAACGACGACTTCCCCACACCGGACGCGCCGACCAGGATCAGCGGTGGCCCGCCCAGCGTCTGCTCGGCCAGCCGCCCGAGCAGCTCCCCGATCAGGCCCTCGCGGCCGTGGAAGAACGGCGCGTCCTCCACGCCGAAGCTGGCCAGCCCCGGATAGGGCGACACGCCGGCCGGCCCCGGCGGTTCGACCGGCGCCGCGTCACCGGGAACGCGCAGCGACCGGATCAGCGCCGTGGTCGCGGCCAGCGCGGTCAGCACCTGGCCCGTGTCGTGGCGCTGTCGCTCGGCCTGCTCGTTGAGCCCGTGCTGAATCTCGTCGAGCACCCGCAGCGTCTCGGCCCCGAGCACGTGCGCCGCGCCCAGAGCCACCGCGATCTGCCGCCGTGTCTCCTCGTCGGCCGCCAGCAGCGCGGTCTCGACGGCCCCGATCGATCGCAGCAGCTCGGCCAGGTCGTCCCGGAGCCGGGTGTCGCCCTCTTCGAGCCGCTCCAGCAGTTCAGCGGCAACCGCGTCCCGCCAGCGCTCATCCCCTTCATCCGTCGCGGGCGCCTGCGGCGACGCGGAGAGGCGCCGAGCGGCATCGGCCAGCGCATCACCCAGATAGTTGCTGCCCATGCCACCGGCCTGCCCCAGCGCCGCGGCGAACTCGCCCGAGGCGCCCAGCGCGGCCCCCGCGATCGGCGCCACCGCCGAGGCCGCCAGAAAGGCGAGAATCCCGTACGGGCTGGCCCGGCGCAGCCCGGACCCGGCGGACCGAACCCAGGAACGGATCCCGGCCCGTGCCCGCTCGGCGGCTCCCGACGCGCTCGTCATCGACGTCCATCATGCCAAGCCGGGTCCACTGTGCACATCCCGAAGCGCGGCGCTCGGGGCCATGCGGGGAGTGGGCCGCGATTTCTCGGCCAGCGATTCGGCCATCGCGTCCCAGCGACGGAGCGATTCTGGGAGGCTCGCCTACATGAGCGGAAGGAATGACCGACTTTGGGACGTCGATCGCTGCCGAAGGGCCGGTTCTCGCTCCGCCGGGGAATGCGCTTCGAACCTCTCGAGGCGGCCATCATCGCCGCCTCGTTCCTCGTTTTCGCCCTCGGCCTGCTGGTCAGCCTGAGCGAGATGAGGGCGATCGCCCATCTGACGGAGCACGGGCGCTGCGTCGACGCACAGGTGGAAGCGGCCGGTTCGGGCGACCCGGTCCTGGCCGTCGGCCTCGTCGCCTTCGTGCTGATGATCGGGAAGCATCAGTGGCGCTTCCCCGACGACACCCCCGCGAAGGGCGGGCCCTCCTGATCTGCGCTTCGCGCCGACGGAGGGCCGGCCGGGTTTCACTCGCGCAGGTCGCCCCAGGCGTGCCACGTGTCGATCTCGACCTGGACGGCGACGCGGGGGCGCTCGCGGTTCGCGTACGGCTCGCCGGTGTAGTGGACGGCCAGGCGGTCGATGGCCGCCAGGCCCTCGTCGTCGGCGATGGAGACGACCCGGCCCTGGACGCTCGCGTGGCTGTACCAGTCGTCGGTGGCCAGGACGGTCAGGGAGACCCTCGGGTCGCGGTGCAGGTGCTTGAGCCGCGCCCGCTTCGCGTCGAGGCCGAGCAGCACCCGGCCGTCGTCCTCCAGCAGGTACCAGGTGGCCACGGTGACCGGCCGCCCGTCCGCCGCGACCGTGGCCATGACCGCGGGGTGGGGCTGCCGGAGGAACTCGGTGAGCTTCGCGGGAAGCGGGATCTTGGACATGATCAGGAGCCTAGTGCGGCCGGTCAGCGGATCCACCAGCCTGTGACCCAGGCCGCCGCGCTCCCGTTCGCCAAGCTGACCCGACTGCCCGGTCAGCTTGGCGAACGTTCGAGGAGGGTGGGCGTACGGCCTGGGGAGATCCGGTGAAGGGCTGGGTCAGGACGCCGCGACGTCGAAGACGTGCATGATGCCCTTGTCGGTGGACTGCGGCAGGATCACCGCGTCGACCGTCTTCGTGCTGTCGAGGGCGGCCGGTGCGGTGGCGAAGACGCGGAACGTGCCGTCGCCGGCGGTGCCGTTGGCGTTGTTGCGGCCCGACAGGGTGATGAGGGTGGTCGGGTCGGCCGCGGCCCAGTCGGCGAACGTGACGGTCACCTGCTGGGTGGTCCTGTCGGTGTAGACGACCGTGGCCGTGCCCGTGGACGGGCCGTTGGTGGCCAGGCCGAGGAACGAGACCGCGGAGGACCGGCGGTTCGGCAGGTCGACGCGCTGGCCGTGCGGGATCCAGTTGTCGGGGGTGCCGGGCTCGGCGGTGGGCCAGGTGAAGGCGATGCCGGTCTGGCCCAGCGGCAGCGAGGCGCCGGGGGTGGCGCCGGCCGCGGCCAGGCTCTCGCGGGAGAAGGACCAGTCGCTCAGGTCCATCGAGCCCAGGTTGCCCTTGCCGTTCGGGGTGGTGCCGATGTTGTTCCGGGCGTCCGCGCCGTCCGTGTACGACGGCGGCACGTCCTTTGCCCCGGTGCCCCACGTGCCGGGCGTGGCCGACATCGTGAAGTCGAGGCGGCCGGCAGTGCGAGCATCCAGCCAGTTCGCGCTGCGCCGAGCGCCGTTCACCTTCAGGGACGACACATACTTCTTGCCATTCTGTACGCCCGGAGCGGTGATCCGGATGTCACGCCGGCCGTCGACCGGGTCGATGGTGACGCTCTTGAACATCGGAGCGCTGATCAGCAGGTCGCCGGTGCCGTAGACGGCCGGGTAGACGCCCAGGCCGGCGAAGACGTACCAGGCGCTCAGCGACCCCTGGTCGTCGTTGCCGGGCAGGCCCGACGGCGTCGTGTCGTACATCTCGGAAACCGCCCGGTAGAGCACGTCGGTGGCCTTGGCCGGGGCCTGGAGCCAGTTGTAGACCCACGGCGTGCCGAAGGCCGGCTGGTTCGACAGGTAGTTGCCGGTCTGGGTGTACGCGCCGGCGTCGAGCTGGGCCATGAGCGTGTCGAGCTGGGCGGTGGCCGCCGCGACCCCGCCGCGCTGGGCGATCAGCGTGGACATGTTCTGCGGGACGAGCCAGCCGTACTGGTAGCCCGTGGACTGGTTGAACTGGCCGCGGCCGGCGCCGTCCTCCCGTACACGCAGATCGAAGCTCCGGTCGAAGCCGGTGCGCTCGCGCGGGCGGATGTGCTGGGTGACCGGGTCGAAGACGTTCATCCAGTTCTGGGCGCGGCCCATGAAGAAGTCGTAGTTCGCCTTGTCGTGCTCCTTGAGAGCCAGCTGGGCGATGGCGAAGTCGTCGATCGAGTACTCGAGGACACGCGAGGTGGCGAAGTCGCCCTTACGGTTCTCGATCAGGCCGGTCGCGAAGTACTGGTACGCGTCGGAGCGGCTGCTGGCGACCGCGGGCAGTTTCTGGGTGGCGACCATCGAGGCCAGCGCGGCCTTGCGGTCGAAGGCGATACCCATGTCGTCGAGCGTGGCCAGGATGACCTGGTAGTTGTCGCCCTGCATGCGGGCCGCGCCGGGCGCCCACGAGCCCTTCTGCTTCACCATGTCGACGATCGACTGCGCCATGTCGGAGGCGACCTTGGGAAAGGTCAGCGCGATCAGCTGAGCCTGGCTGCGGTACATGTCCCAGCCCGAGCCGGCGAAGTTCAGGTTCTCGTAGAAATGCCGTCCCTTGGCGACCGCGTGGACCTGATTGTCGTAGCCGAGGTACTGGCCGTTGACGTCGTCACGCACATTCGGGTGCAGCAGCGAATGGTAGAGCGCGGTGTAGAAGGAGGTCCGCTGCGCGTCGGTGCCGCCACCGATGTCAATGGTGCCGAGCGCCTTCTTCCATTGGGAGGCGGCGTCCTTGCGTACGGAATCGAAACGCTCCTTGCCCACCTCCTTGTCCCGGTTCGCGGCCGCGTTGGCGACGCTCACATAGCTGAATCCGGTCTTGGCGGTGACCTTGGCGCCGTCGGCGAAGGTGATCCACGCGCCGGTGTCGTGGCGGTAGTCCACGCCGGTGTCGGTGGTGCTCTTGACGGCGTGGGCCGATCCGGCGGTCATCTCGCCGTCGTTCCAGGTGCCGTACGACGCGAAAGGCTTGTCGTACGTCGTCGAGAAGTACGCCTTGTAGAGGTTGCCGACGTCGCACACGTCGGTCCCGTACATCCAGCCGCTGACCGTGCGGGTGGCCGGGTCGACGGTGACCTCGCTGCCGAACGACCGGTTGTTCTGCCCGGACACGTCGAGGATCAGGGTCGCGTTGCCGGAGAAGGAGAAACGGCTTACGGCCGTACGGCTGCTGGCCGTCAATTCCGTGGTGATGCCGTTGTCCAGGGCCACTTTGTAGTAGCCCGGCTGGGAGACCTCGTTGGCGTGGCTGAAGCTCAGGTAATAGGGCTTCACGTCGGCCGACGGATTGGTGGGCAGGACGCCGTCGGTGAGCTCACCCGCGTACGGGATGGTGGGAAACTCGTAACCGCCGTAGCGCCCCGTGCAGCCCGTACCCGAATAGCGGGTCATGCCGAATCCGCGGATCAGACTGGCGGTGTATTCGTAGCCGCCCTTCTCCCCCACCAGCGCGTTGCCCGCCTTGTAGGTGGTCGGGCTGGGCTGCACCATGCCGAACGGCACGGCCGCTCCGGGGAACGTGTTGCCGTACGCGTCGTTGCTCTTGTTCTGCGTCGTGTCCATCTCGGTGCCGATGAACTGGTTCACCGCGTCGAACGGCGACAGTTCCCGGTGAGCGTCCGCGGGCGCCGCCAGCACCGCGGTCGAGAGGATCGGCGCCAGTGCCAGCGCCAGATACCGGATGCGCATTCGTGTTCCTTCTCGAGGGGTATCGATCAAGAGAGAGCATCGTGTCCCGAGAGGACACCTACATGGCCAGAAGTCGGACGAAAGATCAACAACAAGGACCGATGGGATTAGCCCGGTCGGCCGCCCACCTGCGGGCGACTGACCGCGGGCGCCCCGATCGGAAGGATCGGCCGCATGGTTTTGTGCCGATTCCACCGTGAAGCGCCCTGACGGCCATGGCGTGGGTGATGACAACCGCGGTCGTGGCGGCCCTCGGATGGGGCACGTCGGACTTCCTGGCCGGCGTGCTGACCCGCCACCGGCCGATCCTGACCATCCTGATCGGCTCCCAGATAGCCGCCATGATCCTGATCCTGCCCGCCGCGCTCGTCCGCGGCCTCCCACCGGCCTGGGACGCCCGCCTGTGGCTGGGCGCCGCCGCCGGCCTGGTCGGCCTGCCGGCCATGGGCCTGCTCTACCGCGCGATGCGCGAGGGCTCACCGGTCGTGGTGGCCCCGGTCGCCGCGGTCGCCGCCCTGGTCCCGGTCGGCTGGGGCCTCCTGCACGGCCAGCGCCTCGGCGCCGGCGTGGCCCTGGGCGTGACCGCCGGCCTGATCGGCGCCACCATGGCCAGCTGGCCCGTGCCGGGCGAGACGTCAAGCCGTACCCGCCGATGGGCCATTCCCTGCGCCCTCGGCGCCGCTCTCGGTTTCGGAGCCTTCTTCGTCCTCATCCACGAGGCGGCCGAGGCCGACGAGTTCTGGGCGCTGGCCACGGCCCGGACAAGCGCGGGCGTGGCCGCCATAGCCATGGCCCTCATCGTCGGCGGCTCCCGGTCCGCCCTGCTCCAGCCACGGATCTTCCTGGTCGGCGCCTCCGACGTGGCGGCCGACGCCGCCTTCATCGTGGCCGCCGCGTCCGCCCTGGCCCCCACGGCCGTCGTGGCGTCCCTCTATCCCGCGGTGACGCTGCTCCTCAACCGCCTGGTCCTCCGCGAGCGCTTGCACACCGTCCATCTGTACGGCGTGGTGGCCGCCGTATTCGCCGTCGCCTGCCTGGCCCGGTGACGACGATTGACAATGCTCATGAGATAATTGACTGGTCGCCGGGAATTATTAATCGCGTCTTACATCATCAGCATAGCCGGGCCCATGAGGCCGTTGCTAATCTTCGCGTCCCGATTGCACCCTGCCTTCACATTTCCCGGAAACACTGGATCGGGATTTCCCCGGACCGCACATTGGCCCTCGTCCAGCAGTTGCCGAAGGCGCCGGGGGAACATCAATTGGACCTGCACGCGATGTTTCGCATGCTCACCATCGTCAAGTTCGCCGCCGTACGGACGAGGTCGTCGCGGGCGATCGCACTGAGGGTCAGGCGTGAGGAGGAACGACGCCTGCTCCGGTGAACGGGCGCGGGGGGGGGGGGGGGGGGGGGGCTCGGGGCCGGGGGGGGGGGGGGGGTGGGGCCCCCGGGGGGGGGGGGGCCCCGGGGCCCCCCCGCGGCCCCCCCCCCCCCCCCCCCCCCCGGACCGGTCAGTGCTGGTGGATCAGATCGTGGGTGTGGCTGATCTCGGCCCACGACTTCGGGGCGGCGGCCGCCTTACGGGCCAGGGCGGAGGCCACGACCGGCCTGGAGGGGGTGTAGAGCCACGCCTGGAACAGGGCATCGAGGTCCTGGCCGGAGATCTTCTCGGCCAGGGCGGTGAACTGTCCGGTGGTGGCGTTGCCGTAGCGGTGCTCGGCGGCCCAGGTGCGCAGGATTTCGTAGAAGTCGTCGTCGCCGACGGCCAGCCGCAGCTGGTGCAGGGTCATGGCGCCGCGGTCGTAGACGGCGTCGCCGAACAGCCGGGCGACACCCGGATCGGCCGGGGCCGTGGTCCAGATCGAAGCGTTCGCGGGATAGGTGGCGTACAGATAATCGAAGATCTCCTGGGCCGTGCCCTCGCCGTTCTTCTCCGACCAGAGCCATTCGGCGTAGCTGGCAAAGCCCTCGTTGAGCCAGATGTGACGCCAGTCGGCCACCGACACCGAATCGCCGAACCATTGATGGGCGTTCTCGTGCACGACCACGGACGTGTTGGAGCCGCGGGTGAAGAAAGCCGTCGAATAGTTGGGCCGGGTCTGGTTCTCGAGCGCGCAGCACAGCGTGGCGGGCGGGGCGACGACGCCGCCGCGCGCCTCGAACGGCCACGGGCCGAACAGCGTGGTCTCCCAGTCGGTGATCTCGGCCGTGCGCTCGACGCTGACCTGCGCCGCCTCACGCAGCTCCTGGGTCATGAGCTGGGAGTACGCGTTGTAGACGGGCTGGCCGCTCGCGGTCGTGTCGGTCATGACGTCGTACTGGCCGACGGTCATGAAGGTCAGATAGGTGGCCTGCGGTTTGAGGGAACGCCAGCTCCACCGCGTGTAGCCGAGGGTCTCGCGGACCGGCGGGCGCGGCATGACGCCGTTGCTGATGGCCTCGACACCGTCGGGCACGCTCAGGGAGACGTCGAAGGTGGCCTTGTCGGTCGGGTGGTCGTTGCTCGGGTACCACCACCAGGCGATTTCCGGCTCACCGATGGCCATGGCGCCGTCGGGCGTACGGATCCAGGCGGTGAACCCGGCCGCGACCTTGCTCGACGGCACACCCGAATATTGGACCACGATGGTCATGGCGCCGCCGTCGGCGACCGGCCGGGCCGGCGTGACGACAAGCTCGTGGTCCCCCTGCCGGGCGAAGGTCGCCGGACGGTTGTTCACCAGCACCGACGACACGTCGAGGACGAAGTCGAGATTGAAGCGGCTGAGATCCTGTTCCGCCTTGGCCAGGATCGTGGTGGTGCCGGCCAGCCGATCGGTGGCCGGCGTGTACCGCAGGCGGATGTCGTAGTGGGAGACGTCGTACCCGCTGTTGCCGTAGTCCGGGAAGTAGCTGTCGCCCACCCCGGGCCCACCCGGCGCCGGCGCGGCCTGAGCAGCCACACCAGTCCCAGCAAGGGTGACCACGCCGGCGGCCAGTGCCACGAACAGTCGTCGCACAGCACTTTCCTTCCGTCGAAGGGAACGGTCCCGGCGAATCTATCCACATCGATACAAAGATCGCTGCCCCGTCCGCTCCGACGGGTCAGCCACGACGGCCGGCAATCGGCGGATAGCAGTCGAGGTCAGGCCGCTCATCGCGGGGTGACCTGTTGACCTTGTCCCTGGGGCAGATCCCAGCATCGGGGCTGTGAAGCTCTTCATCGATGGACGGCCGCTGCGGGTTGCTGCCTTTCGGCGGCTCTGGGTGGCGTCGGCGGTCACCGCGTTCTGTGGGTCCTTCAGCCTTGTCGCGGTGCCCACCCAGCTGTTCACGCTCACCGGGTCGTCGGCCGTCGTCGGGGTGGCGGCCGCGGTTTCGCTCGGGACGCTTGTCGTTTCGGCGCTGTGGGCGGGGGCCCTGGCCGACGCGATGGACCGGCGGCGGCTGCTGCTTGCCGGCAACGCCGGGCTGGGGCTGGTGTATCTCGGTCTGTGGCTGAACACCGTTCTCGGTCTCGAGTCCGTGCCGCTGGCGCTTGCTCTCGTCGCCGGGCAAGGTGTCAGCTTCGGTGTCACCCTGACCGTGACCGGCGCCGTGGTGCCCCGGGTGGTGCCCCCGGACCAGTTGGTCGCGGCCAACAGCCTCAGTTCGCTCACCCGGTACGGCGGCGCTGTCGCCGGGCCTCTGCTCGCCGGTGCGCTGGTTCCGGTCGTGGGGCTCGGAACGCTCTATCTGCTCGACGCGCTGGCGCTTGCTCTCGTGCTGTGGGCGGTGGCCCGGCTACCGGCGATGCCCCCGTCGGCGAGCCCGGCGCGGGGCACCTTGCGCCGGCTCGGTGACGGCTTCCGCTATCTGGCCGGGCGCCGGGTTCTCGTCGCGATTCTCGCCGTGGACCTGGCCGCGATGGTCTTCGCCATGCCGTCCGCGCTCTTCCCCGAGCTGGCCGAACGGACGTACGGCGGCCCGGCCGGTGGCGGCCCCGAGCTCGGCCTGATGTTCGGGGCCTATCCGGCCGGGGTGCTCCTGGCCGCCCTGTTCTCGGGGGCTCTCAGCCGGGCCCGGCGGCACGGCGCCCTGATGGCCTCGGCCGCGATGACCTGGGGTGGCTGCGTCATTCTGCTCGGCCTGGCCGCGAACCTGGCCGTCGCGCTGGTGGCGCTGGTTCTGGGCGGCGCCGTCAATTTCGCGCTGAGCACTTTCCGCAACGCCATCTCGCAGGCACACACCGACGACGCCCTTCGCGGCCGCATCCAGGGGTCGCTCACGGTCGTCCTGATGGGCGGTCCTCAGCTGGCCAACGTGGTGCACGGGCTCACCGGCGCCTCCCTCGGCGCCCGGCCTGCGATCGTGGCCGGTGGAGTCCTCACCGTGCTGACGGTCGCGCTTCTGGTTCGGGCGTTTCCTGAGCTGTGGCGCTACTTCGCAGCCCCGGCGACAGCAGCGGGACCGCCGATCCCATCAGCACCACCGGGAGCACGTACGCCGCCCCATGCGCCACCGCCATGAGCCCGGCCGCCGCGGCCGCGCCCGCCACCAGCGCCGCCAGTTGCAGCAGCGCCGGCCCCGCCTTGCGCAGATCTCCGGTCAGGGCGGTGGCCAGGGCCCCGGTCATGTACGTGGTCGAGGCGCGCAACCGCAGCCCGACCACGCTCTGACCGCCCATCGCGATCCCGGCCACCGCCAGCAGGACCCGCTTGCCGCCGACGCCCGGCTCGGTCAGCAGGCCGCCCGCCACCACGGCGAGCAGCGCGAGCTCGGCCAGCAGCGGCGCGGTCACGGCCGGGGGCAGAAGACGCCAGATCAAGACCCCGAGGCCGTACGCCGTCACGGCGATCGCCACGGGGATGACGCGGGCCGCGTCGGTGGTGCCGATGCCGTACCCGAGTGTCACCAGGTTTCCGGTGATGATGCTGGCGAAGGCGCCGCCCAGCACGGTCAGGGCCAGCAGATCCGTCGCTCCCGCGGCGGCCGCCAGCACCGCTGTCCCGGCCCGTTCCCTCATGGGACCAGTGGATACCCCGGCGGCCGCCGCCACAGGCGAAAACGTGAGCCAGGAGTCAGGGGCGGAGGGTGTCTTGACGTACGGTGCCGTGCGCGACGCCGGGTCGATGTAGTCGAGCTTCAGCTCGTCGGCCCAGTGGGCGTGCACGTCGCCGGTGAGCACGACCGGGTTGCGGACGCCGACGTCGAACCCAGCCTCGAGTGATCCGGTCGCGCGTGCCGCTGCCTGTAGTTGGCCGGCGTGACGGTCTCCGGGCCCTCGCGGTCACGGCGCCGGCGACACCCGCGGCGGCGGAGCTGAGCAGGAGGGTACGTCGGAAAAGTGCCATTTTCGCAGCTTGAGGGCTATAGATGTACATGGATGGAGGCTCCGGCGAACCCGGCCGGAACGGCCGAGCACCGCTGACCGAGTGACCGCTTCCGTACGGCGCGTAGTCGATCTATGTTGCTGGATATTTGCCGTCATCGAAGGGAGTTCATCGTGCGAAGACGCCTCATCGGCGCGGCCGCCGTCGCCGTACTGCTGGGAAGTTTCGCTCTTTCCGCCCCCGCTCAGGCCGGGGGCAGCAGCATAAAGGACCTGCCCCGGGCGGTCACCCTGGCCGGAGTGCTGCGTCATCTCGTGGCCTTCCAGGCGATCGCCGACCGCAACGACGACACGCGTGCCTCGGGCACGCCCGGATTCGACCGCAGCGCCGACTACGTCGCCGCGCTGCTCAAGCACGCCGGATACAAGGTCACCCGGCAGCCGTTCGACTTCAACTACTGCACCGACGGCGCGTCCGCCTTTACGCAGAACGCGCCCACCGCCACCACCTACGTCGACCAGGAGGACTACGACGTCCTGGACTGCTCGGGCGGCGGCACGGCGACCGGCACCGTGGTCGGCGTCGACCTGCAGCTGACCACCCCCAACACCAGCACCTCGGGCTGTGAGGCGGCCGACTTCGTGGGTGTCGGCGGCAACATCGCTCTCGTGCAGCGCGGCGGCTGCTCGTTCGGTCAGAAGGCGGCGAACGCCGCCGCGGCCGGAGCCACCGCCGTCATCGTGATGAACCAGGGTGATTCGACCGCACCGGACCGCCAGGACCTGTTCGCCGGCACGCTCGGCGCGCCGGTCGGCATCCCGGCCATCTCGATCTCGTACCCGCAGGGTGTGGCCTTCGCCGGCACGCCGGGCCTGAACGTCACCATCACGGTCGAGGCCGAGGCCGAGGTCCGGCCCACCAGCAACGTCATCGCCGAGTCCCGCTGGGGCGACCCGAACGAGGTCGTCATGTCCGGCGCCCACCTCGACTCGGTGCCCGAGGGCCCCGGCATCAATGACAACGGCACCGGCAGCGCCGCCATCCTCGAGACCGCGTTGCAGGCGTCGAAGCACAAGACGAAGAACAAGCTGCGGTTCGCGTTCTGGGGCGCCGAGGAGGCCAACCTGGTCGGCTCGACGTACTACGTGACCAACCTGCCGGCCGCCGAGCAGGCGAAGATCGCGCTCTACCTGAACTTCGACATGATCGGCTCGCCGAACTACACCTTCGGCGTCTACGACGGCGACGACTCGGCCGCCTCCGGCGCCGGCCCCGGCCCGGCCGGCTCGGCCCAGATCGAGGCCGTCTTCCAGAAGTTCTTCGCCAAGCGCGGCGAGGCCACGGCGGCGGCCGACTTCACGGGCCGTTCGGATTACGGCCCGTTCATCGCCACCGGCATCCCGGCCGGCGGCCTGTTCACCGGAGCCGAGGTCGAGAAGACCGAGGCCGACGTGGCCCTGTGGGGCGGCGTGGCCGGCGCGGCGTACGACCCCTGCTACCACCAGGCATGCGACAGCTTCACGCCGGAGAAGGACGGCGCCGACAAGGCCCTCTACAAGCAGCTCCGCAAGAAGTACCACTTGATCGGCAACATCAACGCCTACGCCCTGGACGTGAACGCCGACGGCGTGGCCACCGCGGTGGCCACGTTCGCCCAGGACACGTCCGCGATCCCGCCCCGCCCGGCCACCGCGGCCAAGGCGGCCGCGGCCCTTTCCGCTCACGGAACGCCCCTGAGCTGATCCACGATCTGCCGGTCAGGCCTACCCGAGGCCTGACCGGCAGGATGGAAAGATTGCCGGGTGCCGCGCCTCCATCACGTCTCGTCCGTACGCAACCGCGACTCCATCCGAGCCTTCGGCCTGGACTGGACCCGGATGGGGGCGGCACCGGGCATCGCCGGCAGCCGCGAGCCCGAACAGCAGGGCGTCTTCCTCTGCCGGGACGAGTCGGAGTCCAGCTGGTTCGTCCGCCTCAACAACACCGGCGGCCCGGTCGACGTCTGGGCCGTCGACGACGTCGACCCGTCCCAGCTGCTCACATCACCCGAGGGCTACGCCTACTTCCCGGGGAGGATCCCGCCGTCCCGGTTGGCTCTGGTCAGCCAGTGACCTTCCTGACGCGAATGTCGGACTGGCGCGACTCGGACAGTGCTGGATATGAGCTGGCGGTGGCGTTGGGCGCGCTGCCGCCGGACGAGTTCACCGAGCACAAGTGGGTGTTCTGGACGGCGAATCCGCTCGGCGACGGGCTCCATCAGGCCCTTCACGCCCTGGTGAGCGCGGGGCTGCTCGAACACGACGACGAGAAGGACCGTTTTCGGCACCGGCCCAACGGAAGCATCTGAGTTATCCGCGCAGTCGGTGCGGGGATCTCGGCTGAATCATTTAAGGACCAGGGATAGCGGGCGTTTGGTCACCCTTTGCGCCTGCGCCTGACTGCCTTGTCTCCCCAGCGGGCTGAGCCGTCTTTGTCGTCGTACCAGTCGTTGAGGTACTCGTCAGTGGTGCCACCGTCTGGAAGCACCCCGACAAAGTCTTCACCGGCCAGGTCTGCGACCGACCAGATGACGTTGGCGAGCTTCGCGTAATTCTCGTCCGAAATTCCGTCGTGCAGGAGGATGGTGATCTCTCGGTCGACCATGTTTCGCTCCCTACGAACAATCTTCCTGAACAAGACGAGGGTCGTGAATCATTGCGCGCCGAACGCTGACAGCCATCCCCTCCTTCATGCTTGAGGACGGCGGAAGTCGGTGACGTTCGGGAGCTTTTGGAAACCGGCTGAGACGTATGTGGCGACGCCGCCCGTGTTGGCGGCTGGTGTGCACACCGTGGCGGTGGACGCGCCCATCTCCCGGAGGGCCGCTGCCGCCGCCACCGTGATGGCTCGGCCGTGCCCCCGGCCGCGGTGGTCACGGTGGGCGCCCATCGGCTCGAGCAGGCCCGGGCTTCCCTTTCCGGCCGACCACACCGTCACCGCGGCGACCGCGTTGTCCTCGCTGTCGTAGCCGACCAGGCAGCGGGCCTGGCGGTACGGCGGGGCGGCCGCCATCGCGTGCCAACGGTCCACTGTGAACGTCGAATTGGTGAACGCCGCCCGCTGCACCGCCACCCGATCCTCGACCCTGTCCGCGCCGACCACCTCGACGCGCAGTCCGCAGTCTTCGACCGGCTCGGTCAGGTCGCGGGACAGCGGGGTCCACGGCTCGTCGGGTGTCCAGCCGCTGCGGCTGAGGAGATCTCGGAGGGCGGCGCCGAAGCGGACCTCGACGGCCTTGACCGATGTCAGGCCGGCCAGGATCCGGGCCGCGAACGCGTCGTCGCCGGCGGCGCTCGGCGCGATGGCCATGCGGATCAACTCGCCGTCGTCCTCCACCAGGCCGGCCGCCGCGATCTGGCCGTCGCGGGTCCACACCCGGACGGCCGCGGCCAGCTCGCGCTCGCCGAAGCGCCAATGCCACCCCAGGTCACCGGGATGGAGTTGGACCGGCCCGCCGGTGTGCTGCCAGCCCGCCACGGCTTCGACGATCTCGCCCAGTTCCATCTTTCGACCAAACCACACCGCGCAACAGGTTTTAGCGGTGCACGAGGGCGTCGTACACCTTGGCGAACTGCTCCCGGCGATCCGCGTAGTAATCACCGGGGCGGGGCTCGTATGTCGCGCCGACAGATCGGGGCGCGCGGGGAACGTCCGGCGCCAGCACGTCCAGGGCGAGCAGCGCCGTGCCGCGCTGGGTGGCCCGGCGCCGCGTCACGTGGGTGACCGGGCGGCCCAGCACGTCGGCCAGGATCTGCAACCATTCGGGCTGGTCGTTGCTGACCCGGCCGGCCGCCGCGACCTCCACGACGCCCGGGGCGGCCGGGCGCAGTTCGTCGGCGACACGGGCGTACGTCATCGCCACGCCCTCGATGACGCCGCGGAACATGGCGTCGGCGCCGGTGGCCGCGGACACACCGCCGAAGAGGGCGCGGGCGCCGCCGACCCAGCCGGGCGCCCGCTCGCCGGTCAGGTAGGGCAGCACCAACGGGGTGGCGTCGCTCGGTGGCGCGGTCAGCACGGCGCCGGTCTCCTCGCCGAGGCGCAGCGTGCTCTGCGCCCAGCTGACGGCCCGGCCGACGTCGTTGATCGCCCCGCCGAGCAGCGTGCGCCGCGCGTCGACGCGGTAGTTCCACAAGCCGAACGGCAGCGGGTCGGCCGGTCCTTCGAGCAGCACCCGCAGGGCGCCGCTGGTGGCCGTCGCCGCGGTCATGACCGTGGCGTCGAGGGCGCCGGACCCGATGTTGCTGGCGAAGCCGTCCGTGATCACCGGGAACCACACGGCCCGGTCGAGGGCGGCCCAGCGCGACGAAGCCGCCAGCGGCTCGTCACCCGGAGAAGAGAATTGCTGAGGTTGTACGCCCGCGGCCGTCAGCAGTTCGCCGTCGAGCTCGCCCGTGCGGCGGTCGAGCAGCCCGGTCCAGGCCATCGTGGATGTGCCGGCCAGTGGTTGCCCGATGAGCCGGGCCCACACGTACTCACCCAGCGACCACCAGCCCGCGGCCTCGGCAACGACCCGCGGCTGCGTCTCGGCCATCCAGCGCAGGCGTGGCGCGTGATAGCTGGTGTGCAACCGGGTGCCGGTGCGCTGCTGCACCGCGTGCTCGTCGAGCTCTTCCCGCAGGGCCGCGACAGCGGCGGCGCTGCGCGAGTCGGCGTACGTCAGGCAGGGCGTCAGCGCGCGCCCGGCCGCGTCCACCGCGATCAGCGAAGCCGCGAAAGTGTCCATGGCGACGCCGGCGATCCGGCTTCCCAGCCGCGGATCCGCGGTCACCGCGTCGAGGACCTGCTCGACCTCGGCCGTCACCTGGTCGGGGTCGATGACCGAGGTGCCGTCCGGCGCCACCGTGAAGGCGTGCGGCACCTTGTGCTGGAGCCCGCGCACCCGCCTTCCCGACGCGTCGTGCACCCCGCCCCGGGTGGCGGTCGACCCGATGTCCAGCGCGACCACCAGGGGTTCAGCCGCCGCCTCGAGCGCGACGTCGTCATCGTTGCCGGTCATAGGAGGTTGCTTTACCCCCGTACGCGGGAACCAAGCCGCTCATTCCCGAACCCTGATCGCCGCGTCGAGGAGGGCGCGGGCGGTCGCCCGGACCGTTTCGGCGGCCTGGGTGTGGTTGTAGCCGGCGATGTCGGTCAGCCAGACCAGGGTCTCGATGCCGGTGGCGGAGCGGATGGCCACGGCGAGCCGCTGAGTGTCGACGTGCGGATGGCTGTCACGCAGCGGGGCCAGGGCCTCGGCGATCCAGCCGATCGCGCGGCCCTGCCGTAGAGCCGTCCGGTCGGCGCTCGGCTCCAGGGACAGGCGCAGCGAGGTGCGCAGCTGAGTTTCCCAGGTGAAGTTGTACGCCGTGAAGGCGTCCACGACCGCGTCCAGGCGCTCCCGCGGGCCGGTGGGCGGGTCGGGCGGCAGCAGCGTCTCCGGCGAGATGCTCGGGTGTGCGGCCAGCAGCAGGCTGCGCTGGCTCGGGAAGTACCGGTAGGCGGTGGTCCGGGAGATGCCGGCGTGGGCCGCCGCGTCCTCCACCTTCGGGGTGAACCCGGCCGCGAGCAGAGCGCGGGTGGCGGTGACGAGGCTCTGTCGGGTCCGCGACTTCTGGCCGGTTCGGCCGGTCGACTCATAGGGCATCCCCACGCCGTCAGCGTACGGTGGCCTTACATGGGACTCCAGTCCCATATGACGGCGGGAGGCCGCGATGAGCCACCACGATCCGACCGTGACCGACCCGGGCCTGTACAAAGTGGTCTTCGAGAACGAGCGGGTCCGGGTTCTCGAATACAGGGACGAGCCCGGCGACCGCACCCACCCTCATGAGCATCCGGACAGCGTCATGGTGACGCTGAGCGCCTTTCAGCGGCGGGTCAGCGCCGGGGACCGTACGGCCGACGTCGACCTCACCGCCGGGCAGGCGCGATGGCTGGGCGCGCAGGAGCACGTCGGCGAGAACACCGGGGCGACCCCGACGCACTGCGTCTTCGTCGAGTTGAAGGAGCCCGCACCCGTGCCCGGGCCGGAGGCCCTCGGCCCACACTGATGGTCGAGATGCGCGGGAATCCGCACCGGCCGGCCGTCCGGCCGCCTTCAATCGGGGTATGAATCGTTTCGCAGTCCCCACCCTTGTTGTGATGGCGTCGCTCCTGCTGGGCGCGCCCGCGGCCGCCGCCGAGCGGGAGAGCGTGGTGGTCACCGGCGACGGCGCGGTCCACGGCGAGCCCGATCTGCTCACCGCCGAGTTCGGGGTGGAGAGCAGCGCC
The DNA here is from genome assembly GCF_042899005.1 of Actinoplanes sp. NPDC000266. NCBI lineage: Bacteria > Bacillati > Actinomycetota > Actinomycetes > Micromonosporales > Micromonosporaceae > Actinoplanes > Actinoplanes sp. NPDC000266. Next base: position 1,316,491 of record NZ_JBIAZI010000001.1, on the reverse strand, counting down.
GCCACCGTCGACGCGGCCCTGGACACCGCCGGGACGGCGGCCGGGCGGATGCGGGACGCCCTCGTGCGCGCCGGTCTCGGCAAGGCCGATCTCCAGACGTCCAACGCCACCATCAGCTCCCGGTCCAACGACAAGCAGGAGATCACCGGCTACACCGTGAGTCAGGGGCTCACCGCGAAGATCCGGGACCTGCCGAAGGCGGGCGCTCTCCTGTCGGCCGCCGTCGCCGCGGGCGGCAACGCGTCCCGGCTGAACGGCGTGTCGTTCTCCATCGAGGACGACGCCGCGCTGATGGCCGAGGCCCGCCGCAAGGCGTTCGCCGACGCCCGCGGCAAGGCCGAGCTCTACGCCGGGGCCGCCGGCCGCAAGCTCGGCCGGGTCGTCCGGGTGAGCGAGTCGGCTCCGAGTTGGGGCGGCGGCCCCATGGCGCAGGACAGCATGGCCGCGTCCGGGGCGCGGTTCGTCGTCGAGCCGGGACGGCAGCGGCTGTCCGCGACCGTCACCGTGGAGTGGGCCTTCCAGAAGTAACCGAGGGATCGGCTCCGGGACCGGGACGGCGGCGCCCAGCACGTCGGCCGTGTCGCCGTGCCGGCGCGGATCAGCTCAGCTCTCCATGCGGCGCCGCCAGCCGCTCACCCGCACCTGGACGTGCGGCGCGGCCCGGCCCACCTCGTCGGCGAAGGCGACCAGCCCGTCGTCCGCGAGCACGCCCCAGACCCGGCCGTCGCGGCGGACGACCCGGTTCCTGTTGGTGTGCTCGGGCCCGCCGATCTCGGCCAGCTCACTCAGCGGGATCCGGTAGCGGGCCAGGGCCGCCCGCAGGATCAGCGCGTCGTCGGTCAGGTCCATCCGGTAGATGAGCCGGACCGCGACGTACCACCAGCCGGCCGGAATCGCGATGAGCAGGAAGAGCGCCTCAGCCCACCAGGCGCCGGCATCGATGAAGAGCGCGGCCACCGGCAGCGCGACCGTCGCCACCAGCATCAGCGGCAACACCAGCAGAAAGCCCCGGGATCGATAGGTCCTCATGCATGGCTGTTACCCAGCACGGCCACATCGGACTCGGTCAGGCTGCCGAGCACGACCAGCCCGTCCCGCTCGGCCACGGAGGTGACGAAGCCGTACGACCCGCCGGCCGTCCGCAGGTCGTGCACCAGCCGCCCGTCGAGCGTGAAGGCCATGACGGAGGCGATGGGAGCGGCTTTCGGTTGTACGGCTTGAGGGAGGTTCCACACGAGGAGCCGCAGGAACCCGGGCAGCGGCAGCAGCCGGTCGAGCAGCGCGTTGCGGGGCGCGACGATGGCCACCCAGACCAGCCCGTCACTTCCCAGCCACATGTTGTCGGGGAACCCGGGCAGGTTGTCGGCGAAGACCTCGGTCCGCCCCGAAGGCCAGTGCCGCTGAATCCGGTAGCCGGCCGTCTCGGCGACCAGCAGATGGGACTCGTCCGGAGCGAGCACGAGCCCGTTGGCGAACTTCAGCCCGTCCAGCACGGTGGTGACAGTGCCGTCGGGGGCGCGGCGCATGAGCCGCCCGGTGCAGGAATGCTCGAAAACGTCACCGAGATACTCGTCGAGCGTCCACCGGGTCGTCGACGTGGTGAACCAGATCGTGCCGTCGCTCGCCTCCACGACGTTGCTGGGAAAGGCGACATCGACCAGCCGCGTCACGCTACCGTCCACGCCGACTTCGAGCAGCCCTTTGTCGTGATCGCAGACGAGAACACCGCCATCGGCCCGAGGATGAAGCCCGAGCGGCCGCCCACCGGTCTCGGCCAGAACGGCACGCTCACCGCTGGCCGGATCGATCCGGACGACGCGACCACCGGCCAGCCCGGCGACCACCCGCCCCGCATGGTCGAAGACGACGTCCTCGGGCCCCACGCCCCCGGTCGGCAGCCGCCGGGAAACGCTGAGCTCCGCCGTCGCCCCGGAGTCGGCAAGGCGCGGCGGATCCCAGCGGCGAGGACGGATCAGCCGACGGGCCATCAGCGGTAGGTGAGCAGTCGAGGGTCGGTCTCGAGATGCGTGTGCTCGTTGTAGGTGGACATCCACAGTCCCGTGCGCCCACTGACCAGCTTGGTGACCCCGGTGTTGACGACCACCCGGTTCAGCGCCGTCCACATGGTGGCGAGAGTGACCGGGTCGACGTCGGCCCCCGCGGTGAGCAGCGCGGCAACAAGCGCGATCGGCCCACCCGAGGTGACCACGACAACCTCGCGATGCTCCCCCAGCACGCCATGCGCGCGCTCGATCGCCCCTCCGATCCGTCCCCGAAAGGCGGGGAAAGACTCGTCGTACTCCCCGTCGTACTTCCCCGAGCACCAGCGCCCGGTGGCCGCCTCGAAGAGCTCCTGAAAGGCCCGAGCCGACCCGAGATGCTCCCGAAAGTCCGGCTCGTGAAGCTCCACGACCCGCTGAAAGTCGAACTCGTCCCACCCGGCGTCCACGCTCACAGGCACCTCGCCACCGAGCCCGTCGAGCAGCCCCGCCACCGTCTGCTCATGGCGGCGCAGCGTCCCGCTCACCACCAGACCGGGCCGGATCGAGCGCTCGGCGAGGTTCTTTCCCAGCACCCGCGCCTGCTCACCACCAAGCTCGGACAGAGCGTCGTAGTCATCGGCCCCGAACGATGCCTGACCATGCCGGACCAGCAGGAGTCGCGCCATGCCGGGATCCTAACCCTTTTTGCAGTGGCAATGCAGATTAGGTTCCCGCCATCAGAGCTTGACCCCCCGGGTGCGCAGGCGGGCCACGACCGCGTCGATGCCGTCGCGGTCGATGACCTTCAAGCCCTTCGTGCTCACGTTCAGGCGGATGGTCCGGCCGTCGGCCAGGCGGAAGCGGCGGCGCTGGATGTTGGGGTTCCAGCGGCGGCGGGTTCGGCGGTGGGAGTGGGACACGGCATTGCCGAAGCTGGGCTTGGCGCCGGTCACGTCGCAGATGAAGGACATGGCGAGCACCATACAATGAAAACCGTTTTCAATAACAGTCGGCGCCATGTTACGGTCCCCACTCGAAAACGAGAGTCGTTTTCATCATGAGTGAAGGAGACGATGCGTGAAGAGATGGGTCGTGGGCGCGGTCGCGGCCGCCGTGGTCCTCAGCGGTACGCCGGCGCTGGCCGCCGAGAAGGTGGTGCTGTCCAAAGGGCACACCGATGCCGTGGACGTGCACTACGAGGACGGCGCTCTCAAACTGAAGGTCAAGGACGACACGGTCAGCCCGTCGGTGGTGCGCGACCCGGCCGACGTCACCTTCCGGGTGCTGCCGGCGGCCGAGACGACGGTGCCGGATCTGCCGTCGTTCTCGTTCCTGGGCGCGCCGGGCAGCAGGATCTGGATGCTGCCGCAGGTGCAGGATCCGGATCTGCTGTGGCCGGGCTGGAACACGACCGAGCTGAGCTCCGGCGTCTTCACCGGCGACAAGGTCGCCATCAGCCTGGTCGGCGCGGACGGCCCCGGCGACGTGACCCTGTTCGACACGACCTCGCTGGGCGTGCCGAACATCAAGTTCCGCAGCGCCGACGGCCTGCCCGACCGGCTCGACGTCCCCGTGCACACCCACGCGCATGCCGGATGGGTGTTCAGCCAGCCCGGGGCGTACACCCTCAAGTTCCAAGCCGACGCCACCCTGAGCAACGGCTCGGCCGTGAGCACCGGCCCCGTCGACTACCGGTTCCAGGTCGGCGAGGCATCGGGCGGCGCGCTGACCGTCAACGGCATGGCCGGCGAATACCAGCCCGGTGACACCGTCACCCTCCAAGCCGTACAGACCCCGCAGGGCCCGTCGAGCCAGTACCAGTGGTTCAGCAGGAAGCCCGGCGCCTCCGACTTCACCCCCATCGAAGGCGAAACCGGCGCCGCGTACAGCTTCACCGCCACCCGGGCCCTGAACGGCACCGACTACCGGGTCGCGCTCGAAGGCGGCCCCGCCAGCGAACCGGTCACCCTATGGGTGGCCTTCCCGCCGGAGGGCAGCAGCGCCGCCAAGTCGGTGACGGCGACGATCAGCGCCACCGAGGGTGCCCTCGTGATCAGCGTCGACCCCGAGGACCGGGCCGTCACCCTGCCGGCCGCCACCCTCTCCGCGGCCGGCGACCGGTGGGAGTCCACCGGCGCCCTGCGGCCGGTGACGGTCACCGACACGCGCCAGGCCAAGCCCGGCTGGAGCGCGTCGGGTCAGGTCGCCGACGGCTTCCGCGGCGCCGACGGCAAGACCTTCGCCGGCGGCTACCTGGGCTGGACGCCCACCGTCACGCGACAGGGCGGCCAGCAGGGCGTGATCGCCGGGCCGGTCGCCACGCCGTACGTCTCCGGTCAGCCCAGCACCGGCCTGGGTGACAGCGCCGTCCTGGCCTCGGCCGCCGCCGGCAAGGGCCTCGGCACCGCCGAGCTCGACGCCGCGCTGAAGCTGAGCGTTCCCACCGACACCGCGGCCGGCACCTACACCGGCACGCTCACCCTGACCGCCATCTGACGACGTCGCGGGGGGGGCGGGGGGGCGCCCCCCCCGCGGCCCCCCCCCCCCCCCCCCCGCGCGCCGGGGGCGGGGGGGGGGGGGCGGCCGCCCCCCCCCCCCCCGCCGCCCCCCCCCCCCCCCCCCCCCCCCCCCCGCCCCCGCGCGGGGGGGGGGGGGGGGGGGGGGGCCCCCCCCCCCCGCCGGAGAACCCCTCATGCGTATCGCCGCGGTCCTGATCCTGACGGCCGTCCTGGCCCCTCCCACGCCCGCCCATGCCGACTCCCTCACCTGGTCCGTCGCGCCGTCCGGCCCGAAGGGCCCCAACGGCCGCACGGCCCTCGACTACAAACTGGACCCGGGCGCCACCCTCACCGACCACATCGCGGTCACCAACCATTCCCGGAAGCCTTTGACCCTTCGGCTGTACGCGAGTGACGCCTTCACCACCGCAGGCGGCGGCTTCGACCTCCTGACGGCCGGCGCTACCCCGAAGGACACCGGCAGCTGGATCAAACTGGGCCGCACGACGGTCACCCTGCCCAAGTCCTCCCGGGTCGTAGTCCCGCTGACCCTGACCGTCCCCACCAACGCCACTCCGGGCGACCACGCGGGCGGCGTGGTCGCCTCGATGACCGAAGGCGCCGACGGCCAGTTCACTGTGGACCATCGCGTGGGCACGCGTGTCTACCTCCGGGTCACCGGCCCGTTGCGCCCTTCACAGACCATCACCGACGTACGCCTCGACGCCCGGCCCAGCTGGAACCCGTTCACTCTCCCCGATGTAACGGCGACCTTCACCATCAAGAACACCGGCAACGTACGTCTCGGAGCACACCCGGCCGCGAAGGCGAGCGGCCCCTTCGGCCTGGGCTCGACGAGCGCGACCGCCCCACCGATACCCGAGATCCTGCCCGGCGGCGCGATAAGAACCTCGATCCGCCTCGACGCGGTGCCACCACTGTTCCGCGACCAGATCCTCCTGTCGACCGCGGATGCCCGTTCCCGCCACACGCTCTGGCTGATCCCGTGGCCGCAACTGGCGCTGCTGGCCCTGGCCGGCACCCTGCTGTCCGGGTGGCTGTTCACCCGCCGGCGCCGCCGCGCTCGAATCGCCGCCGCCATCGCCGCCGCCGAGCAGCGAGGCCGAGACCAGATCTCAACGAAAGGACTCTCATGAAGCGCCTGCGCACCACCGCCGTCACGGTAGCGGCCTCCATCGCGGCGCTGACACCGTCACCGGCGTTCGCCGCCGCTCCGTCCCCGAACGTGGACGGCGCCGACCTGGTGGCCCTGACATTGAGATCCGGCACCTTGCACCTGAGCTTCCGCAACGCCCTCACCGCAACCACGGCCGATCCGGCGGGCCTCCACTTCACCGCCGAGAGAGGCCCGGTCGGCGCGGTGCCGGCCGACCCGGCGTTCGCTTTCCTGGGCCGCCAAGGCGCCCCGGTGTGGGCGCTGCGTGACGACGGTTCCCGGCTTCCCGCTTTCACCACGACCGAGGTCGATCCGAGCGCGGTGACCGGCAGCGCGGTAACCCTGACCCTGGCCGAGGTGGAGGGCCCCGGCTCCTTTGCCGCGTACAGGCTGACACCGTGGGGCCGCCCAACCCTCCTACTGGACAGCGACGGCCCAACCAGCACCCAGCTCAAGGCAGGCCACCGCGCGGGCGGCGTGGTGTGGGCGTTCAGCGCTCCCGGCGACTACCGGGTCACCTTGCGAGCCAGGGCCCAGACCTCGTCAGGCCCGGCCCAGGACGAAAAGACCTACGCCGTAACGGTTCCTGGTTCACCCACCGGCCCCGGCCCGTCAGCCCTCACCCCTTCCGCGCCCGTTCCTCCCTCACCCAGCCTTGGCGCGCCGATCCCTTCCACCTCCGCCCCTCCCACACCTGCCGGGCGCATACCCGATATTTCCGACACGCGCAGCGTGTCGGAACCGGAGGGGGCTGATCCGCAGCGCGGCGCGGCCACGGCTTCCGGAACGATCCAGGCGGGGGCCACCGGGAAGAGCGCCACCCGGAAGGTCATCTCCGATGGGCACGTCGACATGGGTCCGCAGCTCAGCGGGGGCGCGCTGACGATCCGGCTCAAGGACGACTCGACCACTCCCCCTACATGGCGGGAGCTGGCTGACGTTGTTCTCAGGGTTACCGACAAGGCTCGGATCGCCGTTCCGGCCGGTGCCGGCTACGCGTTTCTCGGGAAGGCCGGTGAACAGGTCTACCTTCTGCCGCAGTCGCAGCAGTCCGGGATCGTCTGGCCGGGCTGGAACACCCAGCACGAGTCCGTGGTCAACGGCACCCGCGGCAACGTCACCTGGAAGCTTCGCTCCGTGGACGGGCCCGGGGACTTCAAGCTCTTCCTCACCGGCTCCTTCGGCACGCCCGAAGTCCTCTTCGACTCCGCCGAACGCCTGCCCCAGCAGCTCGGCATCGCCCCCAACACCCATGCTCACGGGAACTGGGCCTTCACGAAGGCGGGGCTCTACCGCCTGACGGTCGACATGACCGCCACCACGACCGCCGGGAAGACCGTCTCCGACACCAGAACGCTGACCATCGCGGTCGGCGACACCACAGACACCGACGACGGCTCGAAACCCGGCAACGGAGCCGGCGAGGGAACCGGAGACGGAGACGGCAGCGGCAGCGGCAGCGGCAGCGGCAGCGGAACGGGTAACGGAAGCGGCGCCGAAGAAAGCACAACCGGCGGCAATCTCGCCAAGACCGGCGCGAACATCGTCAGCATCGCGGGTGGCGGCGCCCTGCTCCTGGCGGCCGGAGCGACGGCCTTCGTCCTGGCGCGGCGTCGCCGGCCTTCGCGCCCGAGCTGACGTACGGCGAACAAGCCGAAGTCCACACCCGACCTTCCTAATGAAAATGAAAACCATTAAGGTTTGTATCGATCCGGTCGATGGCGGCCGGACCTCACCCCAAGGAGACTCCCTTGCGTAGATCGCTTCGCCTGCTCGTCGGTGGTGGCGCCCTTGCCACCGCCCTGCTGGGCACTGCCGTGCCGGCGCAGGCCTTCGCCACCCCGGTTGTCATCAGCGCCGGGCACGTCGATGTCGTCGATGTCGCCTACGAGGACGGCGCGCTCGAGCTCGGCCTCCACGACGAGAGCGTCGAACCCGATGTCGAGCGCGACCCCGACGACGTCGTGCTGTTCGTGAAGCGGGCCGCCAGGACCACCGTGCCCGACAATCCCTCGTTCTCCTTCCTGGGTGGCGCGGGATCCAAGGTCTGGGTGCTTCCCGAGATTCAGGACGAGGAGCTGCTCTGGCCCGGCCTCTCGGCCGAGGAGATCGAGGCCGGCGTCTTCACCGGTGACGCGGTCACGGCCAAGGTCGAACGGGTGACCGGGCCGGGCCGCCTGGCCATCTGGACCGAGGACGCGGTCGGCACGCCGCATGTTCTCGTCAACAGCGGTGACGGCCTGCCCGACTCGGTGGCCCTGGCCGCCGGGGCGCACCAGCACGCCAGCTGGGCGTTCCAGAAGGCCGGCGTCTACCTCATCAAGGTGCGGGCGACCGCCACCCTGGCCGCGACCGGCGCCACCATCACGTCGGATCCGGCCGTCTACAAGGTCGTGGTGCAGCCGTGACCGGGATCGCGGCGCTGTTCGCCGCCGTGGGGCTGGCGTTGACTCCGGCCGCCGCCGCGCCGGTCACGCTCACCGCCGGCCACGTCGACGTCCTCGATGTCGACTACGCCTCCGGGTCCCTCACCCTCAACGTCAGCGACGGGACCGGCGGCACCGACGTCGAGCGCGACCCGGCCGGCGTGGTGCTCCAGGTTCCGGCGGCTGCCAAGGTCACCGTCCCGGCCGGCGCCTCCTGGTCGTTCCTCGGCGGCGCCGGTGACACCGCCTGGGTGCTGCCGCAGGCGAACACGGCCGGGCTGCTGTGGGCCGGCTGGAACACCCTCGAGATCCCGAGCGGGGTGCTGCAGGGCAATTCCGTGACGTTCAAGCTCACCAGCGTCACCGGGCCGGGCTCGGTCAGCGTCTACACCGTCTCGGCCGGGACACCGACCAAGCTGTACGACTCGGGTGACGGCCTGCCCGACTCGAGGACCGTGGCGCGCAACGTGCACGCCCACGCCAACTGGGGCTTCACCCAGGCCGGCACCTACACGGTCACCTTCGAGGTGACCGGCCGCCTGGCCACCACGGGCGCCACCGTCTCCACCGGCGCGAAGGCCTTCACCTTCACCGTCCAGCCGTAACAAGCGTGGGTCCGCTCCACCGCAACTGGAGCGGGCCCACCACTTCACCGTACGGGAATGCCTGATGAGACGCCCCATCGCCGCCCTCGCCCTGCTGGCCGCCGCCCTCGGCGGCTGCACGCCACCCGCCGCCCTCAGCGACGCCGACGGCCGGGTCCAGGTCGTCACCACCACCGGCATCCTGGCCGACCTCGTCCGCAACGTGGGCGGCGACCGCGTGCTGGTCGACTCGATCGTGCCGGACAACGCCGACGCCCACGCGTACGAGCCGACCCTGCGCGACGTGCGCAACGTCGTCTACGCCGATCTGGCGTTCAGCAACTACCTGCTGCTGGAGGCGCAGAACGTCATCAAGACCCTCGACGCCAACCTGCCCGGCGGCGTCGAGCAGATCTCGCTGGCCGAGGGCGCCACCAAGTACGCCGCCGAGATCATCCCGCTCGTCGAGGACGTCTCGCTCGACACCGTCTGGCTCGGGCTGCGCGTCTCCGGCGACGGTGCCCGGTTCGGGGCCGACCGCACCTCGGACGTCCGGTTCTCCGCGACCGGAGTGCGGGGGCCGGGCCGGCTCGCCGCCTATCTGACCGAGTCGTTCGGCCGCCCGGACATTTTCATAGAGCCCGGTAAGGGAGGCGGAAACGTGGTCCTCCCACCGGACGCGCACATGCACATGAGCTGGGCCTTCACCGAGCCCGGCGTCTACCACCTCTCGGTTCGGGCCCAGCTCGAACTCGGAAAGCCGATGGGCGAGCAGACCGTCACCTTCGCCGTCGGCGTCGACCCGCACACCGTGCCCGGTATGACCGGCGCGACCATCCTGCGCGACGGCCACACCGACATCACCACCGACCTCGACAGCGGCGAGATCTACCTGCTGAGCGACGACGAGCGGCTCGACCCGGCCCGTACGGTCATCGAGGTCCCGGCCAAAGCCCTGAAGGAGGTCCCGGCCGGGCCGGGCATGCGTTTCCTCGGACGCCCGGGGAGCCGGATCTATCAGCTCCCGCAGGCCGTTCTCGGGCGGCATGTGCACGGCGAGATCGATCCTCACCTGTGGCAGGACGTCGGCAACGCCCAGGCGTACGCCGAACTGATCCGCGACAGTCTCATCAAGGCCGATCCCGCGGGCACGGCCGAATATCGGGCCAACACCGACCGGTATCTGCGCGAGCTGACCGCGCTCGACGACTATGTGCGCGACCGGATCGCCTCGATCCCCGAGCCGAGCCGCTACCTGGTCACGACCCACGATGCGTTCGGGTACCTCGCGAAGGCGTACAAAATCGTGGTCGCGGGTTTTGTGACCCCGAACCCGGCCGTGGAAGCGAGCCTGGCCGACCGCCGCCGTCTCACCGAGACCTTGCGGAATCTGCGCGTGCGGGCCGTCTTCCTGGAACCGAACCTGCGGGCGCGGTCGTCGACGCTGGTCGAGGTGGCCCGGCAGGAACACGTGCGCGTCTGCGACATCTACGGCGACGCCTTCGACGACCGCGTGTCCAGCTACGTGGCGATGATGCGCTTCAACGCCGACTCCCTTCACCGCTGTCTGACCTGAGGATCCGCCTTGCTGCAATCGTTGCTCTGCCTCACCGCCGCCGCCGTCCTGGGCGTCACGCCGAGCGTTCCGCCGCCCGCCGCCGACCAGGCGCAGGCTCACGGTGACGCGGTGTTGGACAGCGGCCATGTCGACATAGGACCTGTTCGCCGGGACAGCCGGTGGACGGTTCAGATTCACGACGACCACACGGTGCCGTCGGTGTGGCGCGAGCCGGCCGAGGCCGTTCTCCGGGTCCGCGACACCGCGCGGCAGGCGGTGCCGGACGACGAGGCGTACGCCTTCCTCGGCGAGAAGCCCGGGGCTCAGGTGTACGTCGTTCCGCAGACCGAGAAGGCGGGGGTGGTCTGGATCGGCTGGAACACTCAGGATCCGGGAGTCCTCAAGGCGATCGACCGCGGTGTCACCATGAGCCTGCGCGGCGTTCAGGGGCCGGGGAACGTCACCGTGTTCCTGCAATCCGGCAATCTCGGTGCGCCGCAGGTGTTGTGGAGCTCGGCCAAGCCGTACCCGCAACCGATCTGGGTCGAGACGAACACGCACACCCACGCCAACTGGGTCTTCGGCAGACCGGGCGTCTATCTGCTCGCCCTCGACATCTCGGCCGAACTCACCGACGGCTCGGCCGCCTCCTCCTCCACGGTCCTGCGCTTCGCCGTGGGCGACACGACCGATCCCGCCGGGGCCCGCACGGCCGCTTTCACCCAACCTCTGCCGTCCGGCTCCGCTTCCGCCGCTTCCGCCGCGGACGAGGCCAGTACGAACTTGACGCCCTACCTCGCGGGTGCGGGCGCCCTCGCCGTTCTCGTCATCGCGGTCGTCGCCGTCCGGCAGTCGGGCGTGCGCCGCCGGGCCGAGAAAGAGCGGTCGGCCGAATGAGCGCGGCGCTGGAGATGACCGAGGTGGACGCCGATCTCGGTGGCCGCCCGGTGCTGCGGGACGTCAATCTCCGGGTCGGCGCGGGCGAGCTCGTCGCCCTGCTCGGCCCCAACGGCGCGGGCAAGACCACGCTGATCCGGGCCGCGCTGGGCCTGGTCCCGCTGCGGCGGGGCCGGGTCGCGATCGCCGGTTCCGCCCCCGGGTACGTGCCGCAGCGGCACGAGTTCACCTGGGACTTCCCGGCCTCGGTCGAGGACACCGTGCTCAGCGGGCTGGTCGGGCGGATCGGCCTGTTCCGCCGGCCGCGCGCCGGGCACTGGCAGGCGGTCTGGGACGCGCTCGACCGCGTACAACTGCATGAATTGCGCAAGCGCCCGGTCGGCGAACTCTCCGGCGGGCAACGCCAACGGGTCCTGGTCGCCCGTGCCCTGGTGCTGTCGCCGCCCGTGCTCCTGCTGGACGAGCCGTTCACCGGCCTCGACATGCCGTCGCAGGAGACCCTGACCGCGCTCTTCGCCGGCCTGGCCCGGGACCGGGCCGTGGTCATGGCCACCCACGACCTGGCCGCCGCGGCGTACACCTGCGACCGGCTGATCCTGCTCAACCGCACCGTCATCGCCGACGGCCCGGCCGAGGAACTGCGCGACCCCGAGACCTGGATGCGGACGTTCGACGTCGGCCCCGGCAGCCATCTGCTCAAACTCGTCGGAGCATGACGTGTCACCACTGCAGTTCCTGGCCGACCTGGCCAACCCCGACCTGGCGTTCCTGCCCAAGGCGCTGACCATCGCCACCCTCGCCGCCGTCATGTGCGGGGTCGTCGGCTGCTACGTGGTGCTGCGCGGCATGGCCTTCATCGGCGACGCCGTGGCCCACGCGGTCTTCCCGGGCCTGGCCATCGCCTTCCTGTTCTCGGGCAGCCTCGTCGTCGGCGGCACGGTGGCCGGCGTGGTGACGGCGTTGCTGGTCACCGTTTTCGCGCAGAACCGGCGGCTGAAGGAGGACTCGGTCATCGGCATCTTCTTCGTGGCCGCGTTCGCCCTCGGCATCGTCATCATCTCCCGGGCTCCCGGCTACGCCGGTTCGCTCCAGCAGTTCCTTTTCGGTTCCATCACCGGCATTCCCGATCGGGATCTGTACGTCGTCACGGGCACCACCATCGCCGTACTGCTCACGGTCTTCCTGCTCCACAAGGAATTCGTGGCCGTGACCCTGGACCGCGAGATGGCCCGGGCGCTGGGCCTGCGGGTCTTCTGGCTCGACCTGGTCCTCTACGTGCTGGTCACCCTGGCCGTGGTGATGGCCGTGCAGACGATCGGCAACATCCTGGTCCTGGCCTTGCTGGTGACCCCGGCCGCCACGGCCCGCCTGCTCACCGACCGCCTCCCCGTGATGATGGTCCTGGCCCCGGCGATCGGCGCCGGCGGAGCCGCGATCGGCTTGTACGTCTCGTGGTCATGGGACTTCCCGGTCGGCGGCACGATCGTGCTGACTCTGACCGCGGCCTTCCTCGTCGCCCAGCTGGCCGCCCCGCGCCACGGCGTGGTGGCCCGCCTGAGAGCCTGACCCGTAATCTATAATGACAATCGTTTTCAAATAGCGGAGGAACTCCATGGCTGTCCCCAAGCGGCGCACGTCGCGCTCCAACACCCGGCATCGGCGCGCTCAGTGGAAAGCGGCCGTGCCCGCGCTCGCCGACTGCCCGTGTCCTCGCCGCGAGAAAGTCGTGCCGCACCGGGCCTGTGCTCACTGCGGGCTCTACCGCGGCCGTCAGGTGGTCGAGCCCCGATGAGCGCGGGCAAGCTGCCGGTCACTGTGCTCTCCGGGTTTCTCGGGGCCGGCAAGACGACGTTGCTCAACCACGTGCTGGCCAACCAGGACGGGATGCGGGTGGCCGTCGTCGTCAACGACATGAGCGAGGTGAACATCGACGCGGCGCTGGTGCGGACCGAGGAGCGGCTGGTCGAGATGACCAACGGGTGCATCTGCTGCACGCTTCGCGACGATCTGCTCGGTGAGGTCGCGGCCCTGGCCCGGCAGGGGCGTTTCGACTATCTGCTCATCGAGTCGAGCGGTATCTCCGAGCCCATGCCGGTCGCGGCCACCTTCGCCTTCGGGATCGGTGACGACGACCAGGTGCTGGCCGATGTGGCCAGCCTCGACACCATGGTCACCGTCGTCGACGCTCCGCACCTGATCGCCCGCGTCAACGGCGGCGAGACCCTCGAGGACCGGGGCCTTTCGGCGTACGAGGATGACGAGCGCACCATCGCCGACCTGCTGGTCGACCAGCTGGAGTTCGCCGATGTGGTCGTCATCAACAAGACCGACCTGGTCAGCATGGCCGAGCTCCAGCGGGTCGAGGCATTGGTGACCCGCCTCAACCCGTCGGCCCGGCAGATCCGCTCGGTCATGGGCCGGGTCGCGCCGAAGGAGCTGCTGCACACCGGCCGGTTCGACATGGCCGCGGCCGAGACCGCGCCCGGCTGGGTGGCCGAGCTCAACGGACGGCACATTCCCGAGACCATCGAGTACGGCATCGGCAGCCTCGTGTTCCGGGCCGCCGAGCCGTTCCATCCGCAGCGGCTCTGGGACCTTCTGGAGACGGCGATCGAGTCGTACGGCGTCTTGCGCTCCAAAGGTTTTCTCTGGCTCGCCACACGGCCGGACACGGTGGCACTGTGGTCGCAGGCCGGCCCGAACGGCCGCCTCGATCCGATGGGCGCGCCCGGCGACGAGCTCGAACGGCGGCAGGAGCTGGTGTTCATCGGCGTCGACCTGCCGATCGGCGAGCTCGGCGACCGTCTGCGCCAATGCCTGCTGACCCCCGGCGAGCTGGCGGCCGGGCCCGACGCCTGGCGGCTGCTGCCCGACCCGTTCCCGTCCTGGGACCTCGACCTGGTTCACCAGCACTGATGGCCGTCACGATGCTCGGCGGCTTCTGGCCGCACGTCACCGCCGAAGCCGCACACACCCTGCTCACGGCGGAGCCGAGCCGGAGGCTGCTCTGCTGCGCCTCGCTCGACGAGGCTCTCGCCGCGCCCGACGGCACCGTCGTGGTTCTTCCGGAGGACTGTGAGCCGGACGAGGTCCGTACGGCCTGGGAACCGCGAGCGAACGCACCCAGCGTGACCACCGTGGTTCCGGCCGATCTCGTGCTGGACGGCCTCACCAGCGAATCCGCGATCGGTGACCTGGTGGCCCGGCAGATCGAGCAGGCCGATTCGGTGCTGCTCACCGGCCGGCGCGAGGGTGACGACGAATGGGAGACCGAGCAGATCCGTGTGCTGCTGCGGCGGATCGCTCCCTGGGCGGGCCACGGCGTGCCGATCACGGCGGGCCGCGCCGAACCGCTGTCGCCGGTCACCCGCGGGCTGCGCGGCCACGCGGTCGGCGTCCACGAGCCCGTGCCCGACCACGGCGTCGTGTCGTGCGTCTTCCACGCCCGGCGGCCGTTCCATCCGGGGCGGCTGCACGACGCCCTCGACGACGTCACCGAGAACGTGCTCCGCTCGCGGGGCCACTTCTGGCTGGCCACCCGTCCCGACCTGGCCATGACGTGGGAGTCGGCCGGCGAGCTCAGCCTCGGCCCGGTCAGCGGCTGGCTCGACGCTCTGCCGCTCGATCAGTGGTCGGACGTCGACACCGAACGCCGGCTGGCCGCCGAGATCGACTGGGACCCGTACTACGGCGACCGCCACCACCATCTGGCGTTCATCGGCATCGACCTCGACCCGGTCCACATCCACCGTGTCCTGAGCCGCTGCCTGCTCACCGACTACGAACTGGCCGACGGCGAGGAGGCCTGGCGCCGCCTGCCCGACCCCTTCCAGCGCCCGCCGACCCGGAAAGGGTAGACCTTTCGGTTACCGGGTGACCTGTCCCGAATAGCCCGAAAGGACGAATCCTCCGTTCCAGATCTTGTGTCAACGTCCTTGCCATGAACGCAGTTGTCGCCGCCGGGGGTGGCGCGCTCGACACGCTGGCCGACATCGCCGGCTATTTCCTCGGCGTATTCACCGCGGCGGGACTGCTGTTCTGGTACATCGACAACGCCCGCTCGGGGAGGACGTTCGGCCTTCCCGAGTACGGCTACATCATGGTCCTGCTGGCCGGCTTCGCCGTCGGGCTCTTCCTGATCTTCATGCATGGGGACAAGTGATGGACCCTCTGGTCTCAAGGCTCGAGGAGGCCGTACGGCGCGCCGAGTACCTGGTCGCCCGCCTCGAAGCGCTGGCACCACCCCCTCGGTCGGCGGCCGCCCACAAGGTGCCGATCATCGCCGGTTTCGCGGCCGCACTCCTCGCCATCGTCATCGTTTTCGCACTCTTCCTCGGACGGCAACAGTGAGACCTGGATTGGCCTGGGCCATTCTTCCCGTGGGCTTCGTCCTGAGCGTCACCGACGCGTGGCTGTCCATCCAGTCGATCGCCGGCTCGATAAAAGCGAACGACGCCGTGGGCTATGTGGTCGCCTCGGTGGTGGGGCTGGCCCTGACCGGTTTCGCGGTCTTCCTGCCGGTCCTGAAACAGGCGTTCCGCTCGATACCGTGGGGCCTGCTCTGGTTCGTGCTGACCGCCGGCGACATCGGAACGAGCGTGCTGGGCGGCATCTGGTACGGCGCCATGCACCGCGCTTTCAGCGACCCCATCGTCCTGTCGGACATCCACTACCAGCCCTCGAACTGGCAGGCCACGCTCGTCTACACGGTCTTCGTCCTGGTGGTCCAGTCGGTCTGCGTGGCGTTCGGCTACGCGATCCTGAGCTTGAGCGGCACCCCGCGAACTACCCGCCCGTCCTGGTGACACACGGCCCTTCGATGGTCGTGGTCTGCTGTGCCTCACCCGACCGGGCGTCGATCACGACCGCCGACACGGAGATCTCCGCCGACGGCAAGCGGTTCAGATAGTCGCAGATCGCTTCGTCGAGGAAACCCGTACCCCGGTTGACTTCCCCGGAGAGCCCGAAGAGGACGAGAAGCCCCGCAACCGCCACGCCCAGCGCCCGCGGCTTCCGCCGGACGGCCCGCTCGGCGCCGGCCGAAGCCGGTGAATCAAGATCGATGACAGGCACCCTCGCCATTCTAGGCGCTAGCTGTGGTGACCACGAGGGTTGTCGACACGGCGTGGCGGCTTGATCAATGAGAAAACCTCCGGCGAGGTGGAAGTTGCGACGCTTCACCTAGACCGGAGGTCTTCACGGCCCACCGTAATGCCCGGCTGACCCTGCACGGCCGACGCCTGCTCATCCAGCGTGTCACCACCGACCGGCGCCCAGTCGCGCACGTGGTCAAAGACCCCGGCGTATCCCGGGCAACAGGCCACAAATGGCAGGCCCGCTGACGCGCCGAAGGCGACGCCGGACTGATCGACCGGCCCACCGGCCAGCTCATCCGACGCTACGAACGCGACCGGCCCGACGAACTGATCCACGTCGACGTCAAGAAGATCGGCCGGCTGCGCGACGGTGGCGGCTGGCGCATGCACGGCCGCGACAGCCTCGAACGCCGCCGCGCTCGCGCCGGCACCCGGATCGGCTACGAATACGTGCACCCCGCCATCGACGACCACACCCGGCCGGCCTACGCCGAAATCCACCCCGACGAGTAAACCGGCACCTGCGCCGGTTTCCTGCGCCGCGCCGCCGAACACTTCGCCGGCTTGGGCATCCCGGCGATCGAACGCGTGATGACCGACAACACGCTGGCCCACCGCCGCGGCCGCGCCCGGCACCAAGCCCTGACCGACCTCGGCGCCCAAACCCGCTTCACCCGCCGCTACCGCCCCCAGACCAACGGCAAAGCCGAACACTTCAACCGCACCATGGCCGACGAACAGATCTACTCAAGGCCCTTCACCAACGGCCAAGACCGCGCCGACGCCCTACCCAGCTGGCTGCACACCTACAACTACCACCGAGCCCACACCACGCTCGGAGGCCAGCCACCCATCAACCACGTCAACAACAGTCCTGGTCGCTACAGCTAGCGCTCGGATGCACTGGCCCCCGCGTGAGAGGGGACGGCGCGGCAGGTGAGGTGGACGGCGCGGGGGGGTGAAGTGGACGGGCGGTGAGGGACGCTGGACGGGGCGGCGGGTGCGGCTGGGCGTTGCTAAGGTTCGGCGATGCGAGTGCTGGTCGAGGGGGTCGCCGGCCGCACGGTTGTGCTGTTCGGCTCCGATGCGGACCCCGATCCGGAGCTGACCTGGGCCCGCGGCGTCACGCTGCTTGCCGGGGACGGCGCCGACAGCGCGCCGGCGCCCACGGGGCCGGTCGCCGTGGTGGGGTGGTCCGCTGGTGGTGGGGACGCCCTGGCGTTCGCGGCGGCAAACGCCGGGCTGGTCGACCGCGTCGTCCTCGTCTCGACGCCGAAGCCCGCGGGCGACGATCTGCCGTTCGACGTGGGTGGCATCACCGCGAAGACGCTGTTGCTCTTCGGTGCCCGAGACCCGCTCACCGGTTCCCGCCACGGCACCTGGTGGCAGCGACGGCTTCCGCAGGCACGGCTCGAGATGTGGCCGGACGGCACCCACGACCTGCTCGTGCCCGCCTGGAACAGGGCGCTGTCGCACCTCGCCCCACGCTGCCGTCGCTGAGGTCAGCCTCGGCTGATCAGGTCGGTGGCCACCTGGCGGGCCCGGTCGATGGGGACGGCGAAGCCGATCCCTATGTTGCCGCCGCCCTCGAGGGTGGCTATGGCGGTGTTGACGCCGATGACCTCGCCCCTGGCGTTGATCAAAGGGCCGCCTGAATTGCCGGGGTTGATGGAGGCGTCGGTCTGGATGGCGGTTCGGCCGGTTTCGCCGCCGAGGCGGACCGGGCGGTTCACGGCGCTGACGATGCCCGCGGTCACCGTGCCGGACAGGCCCAGTGGGGAGCCCACGGCCAGGACGGGCTCGCCTACGCGCGGGGCCGGAGCGGCCAGGGACAGCGGGGGCAGGTCGGCTGACGGGTCCACCTGGAGAACGGCGATGTCGTTGCCGGGGTCGGTGCCGATCACCGTGGCGGACAGGCGGCGGCCGGCCGCGTTGACGACGCTGACCGGGCCGCCGGCGGCTACCACGTGGTTGTTCGTGACTATGTGGCCCTGGTCGTCGAAGGCGAAGCCGGAGCCCGAACCGTTCCCCACCTGGACCGAGACCACGCCGGGCAGGGCCCTGGCCGCGGCCGCCACGAGGTCGGCCGGAACGGCTCCGGTCGCGGGGGCCGCCGCCGTTGGTGCCGTCGTGTCGTCCCGCCCGGCCACGTAGCCGGCGGCGCCGCCCGCACCCGCGGCCAAGGCCAGAACCGCGAGGCCACCGGCGACCGCCAAAGGCCAGCGCCGGGCCACGCCAGGCCCGGAGGGCGAGACAGCGGCCGGCGGAAGGATCGCGGCCGGTCCGGCGGGCACTGAAGGGGAGTTGAAGTGGGGGCCGCGAGGTGTGGGGCCCAGGCCTTCGGGGGTCATGGTGCGGCTCCGATCGTCGGGCGGCTGGAGCGGGCGGGCGTCCGGGGTTGGGGGTGTCACCGAGCGCCCGCCCTTGCCCCCTATTTCAGCGAACGGGACCGAAAGCGGAGCGAAGGAAACTTCAGGAGATGGGGTACGCCTGTCCGCCGCCGGCCACCGCGGCGGTGAAGTCCGTTTCGCGGCCGTCTATCAGGTAGCGGTAGCGGGACAGTTGCCGGATGGCGGGGCGCGCCGACAGGTAGTCGCGCAGGGTGGACAGCTCGTCGGTGGTCAGCCAGCTCGGCGGGTCGGAGACGGCCCGGAAACCGCAGATGTCGGCCAGGTCGCGCAGCCACTGGGTCTGCTGCGGCGTGAGCAGGTTGAGCTTGCCGCGGAAGTAGACGACGTCCGGGTCGACCTCGACCAGCGGGGACCACCACAACCGGTGGATGCTGTTGACCACCGCGTTGCGGGCGGTGGCGTCGGACGGGTCGGCCGAGGCGTAGTTGTCCCACATGGGTGCCACGTCGGGGCCGCTTCGCAGGCCGTCCAGCAGGCCCAGCGACGGCAGGAACAGGGCGCCCGAGCCGAGCAGGTAGACGTCGTCGCCCGCCACCGAGCGGATCAGTTCCAGGGCCTCCCGATAGACGTGCTCGCGGCCGGGGCCGCCGGCGGCGGCCGCGTTTATGAAGTCGATCTTCAGGTAGCGGAAGCCCCACTCGTGGACGACCGTGTTGATCAGTGCGGCCACGTGATCTCGAGCGTCGGAGCGGGCCATGTCGAGCGCGTAGTAGGGGCCGCCCCAGTTGTAACCGGCGATGACCGGTCGTCCGTCGGGCCCCCGCAGGAGGAACGGGGAGTCGGGCGGGGAGATGAACGGCGCCAGCCACAGACCGGGGGTGAAGCCGGCGTCCGTGATCCGGTCGGCCAGGGCCTTCATGCCGCTCGGGAACTTGGCGTTGGGGCGCCAGTCGCCCACGGCCACCTCCCAGCCGTCGTCGATCTGCACGACGTCGTACGGGAGGCCGGCCAGGTCGGCCAGGTCCTTGGTCAGCCGGGTCTCGGTGATGTTCTCGTAGTACGCGTACCAGCTGCACCAGACGTTGCCGGCCCGGCGCCGGGCGCCACCGTAGCGAGCCGCCAGCTGATCGGTGTATGCCGTGAAGACGGTGGCCTCGTCGCCGTACGCCAGGAACCAATCGTCGCCGGACCCGGCGTACCACCCGGCCAGAGTGTCCTGGTCGGCCGTCAACCGCGGGGTCTCCAGGCCGAGCGCGCCCAGAAGCAGCGTCCGGCCGTCGGAACCTTGCAACGCGGCGACCGCGGATCCGTGGTGACGGGCCGGATCGTCGAAGGCCGGATCGTCGGCGGTCACCATCCGCGTGGCCGAGGGGATCCGCAGCGGCGGCGAGCTGAGCGGCCGCCAGCCGGTGGGGCTCCACGAGTTCTGGCCGTGGCGGTAGAACGACGCGTCGCCGAGCCCGTGCAGGATCGCGACGCGACCCGGGGGCAGCAGGACCCCGCCGGGAACGGACCTCGGTGTCTCGTCACTCGAACCGGCGAGGGCGAAGGTACGTCCGCCGAGCTGCACGAGCTGAGCCATGTTTCTCCCTAGAAGAGGTTGTTGACCTGGTCGTTGGCCTTCTTCAGGGCCTCCGAGGACGACGGCGCCTGTCCCAGGACGATCGACTGGATGGCGTCCTGCACGATCTGGCTGATCTCGTTGCCGTGGTCGGTGATCGGCAGGAAGAACGTGCCGCCGGGCGCGGCCGCCTCCTCGGTGAAGACGCTGACGTCGCGACCGGCCGCCTTGTGCGCGGCCAGTGCCTTCTCCGTACCCGACTTGACGGCCGGGAACACGGCGCCGCTCTCCCCCACGATGTTCTGGCACTCGGCCGAGCCCAGGAACTTGACCCACTGCCAGGCCTGGTCGGGGTGCTTGGTGCCGGCATAGATGGCGTCGGACAGGCCGTTGATGGCGGTCTTGCGGCCGGCCGGCCCGGCCGGGAGCGGCGCGAAGGCGTACTTCTGCTTGGCGCTGCCGGCGAGGTAGGTGCCGGCCATCCAGGAGCCGGCCACGGTGAAGGCGCCCGTGCCCGACTCCATGATCGCGTCACGGCTCAGCTTGGACTGCTTGTCGAAGCCGGGCGCGTATCCGGCGTCGATGAGGTGCTTGAACCAGTCGATCGTCTCGGCCAGCTTGGGGTCGTCGTAGTTGTAGTGCGTGCCCCACGGGTTCTTGTCGAGGAACGTGAAGCCGTTGGCCACGGCCAGGTCGCCCCAGCCGTTCTGGCCCTGGCCGCCGTCGGCCCACTCGGGCAGAAAGCCGTACACCTTGACCTTGGTCTTGTCGAAGCCCGGGTCGGTGCCGCGCTTTCCGGCCGAGTCCACCGTGGCCGCCGCGATGGCCTTCTCGAAGGTGCCGCCGTCGGTGGGGTTCCAGGTGAGCTGGTCGAGGCCGGCCGTGTCCTTCACGAGCGCCTTGTTGTAGACCAGGGCCATCGTGTCCCAGTCCTTCGGCAGGCCGTAGCGCTTGCCGTCCTTGACGAACAGATCGGCCAGCCCGGCCTGGTACTGCGACAGGTCGACCTTGTCCTTGTCGACGTACGGCTGGATGTCGAGGATCTGGTTGCTGGTGACGAACTGCGGATAGTACGAGGCGTGGTCGGTCCAGACGTCGGGGGCGCTGCCGCTCGCGAGCTGGGTGGTGAGGTTCTGCCAGTACTGGTCCCACGCGGTCTGCGTGAAGGTCACGGTGATGTTCGGGTTGGCCTGGGTGAAGGCGTCGGCGCACTTCTGATAGGCGGGCTGCTGCTTGTCGTCCCACAGCCAGTAACTGAGGTTGACCTTGTCGCTGGAGGACGAGGAGCCGGAGGAGCAGCCGGTCAGGGACAGGGTTATGGCCGCGACGGCGGCGAAAAGGCGTTTCATCGGAGCACCTTTCACTTGATACCGGTGAAGTTGAGCGACTGGACGAGTCGCTTGCCCAGGAAGACGAGCAGGGCGAGGACGGGCAGCACGGACAACGTGGAGGCGGCCATGAGCCCGGTCCAGTCCGGCTGGGTGTTCGGTGACTGCTGGAGGAAGACGCCGAGCGCCACGGTCAGCACCCGGGTCTCCTCCCCGCGGCCGACCAGCAGCGGCCACAGGTAGTCCTTCCACGCCCACACCGAGGTGGTGAGCGCGATCGTGATGAGCGGCCCGCGGCTCATCGGCATGACCACGCGCCAGAAGACGCCCCAGCGGCCGGCGCCGTCGATGGTCGCCGCCTCCTCGACCTCGCGCGGCACGGAGAGGAAGAACTGCCGGAGGAAGAACACGGCGAACGGGGTCATGAGCAGCGACGGCGCGACCATCCCGGCGAAGGTGTCGATGATGCCGAGGTTCTTCACGAGCGTGAAGTTGGGCAGCAGGGTGAAGATCGGCGGCACCATGAGGGCCGCGATGAGGATGCCGAAAACAAGGTCGCGGCCGGGGAAGCGGAGGCGGGCGAAGGCGTACCCGGCCATCGCGCAGCAGAAGGTCTGCACGGTGGCGATGAGCGCCGTGTAGATGCCGGAGTTGAGGGTGTAGCGCAGGAAGTCGATCCGGGCGCCGGTGCCGCCGGCCTCGCGGGCGGTCCGCTCGTCGACGAGGCCGAGGATCCGCCAGAAATTGATCATCGTGGGGTGGTCGGGCAGCAGCGACGCGTTGTCGGTGTAGAGGTCGGCCGCGGGCGTGATGGCCGTGCGGACCATCCAGTAGAACGGCAGGATCGTCAGGGCGACGAAGACGATCAGGACGAGCCAGGCGAGTTTTCGCGACATCTCACATCAGGTCCGATCGGGAGGCGCGGAGAAGCCGCAGCTGTACGGCGGTGAGCAGGCCCAGGATCACGACGAGCACCATCGCCGCGGCCGAGGCGTATCCCATGTGGAAGTACTTGAACGCCTGCTGGTAGATGAACAGGTAGATGACGCGGGTGGCCCCGGCCGGATCGCCGTCGGTGGTCACCGCGACGGTGTCGAAGATCTGGAAAGAGCCGATCAAAGACACGACCAGGACCAGCGCCAGTACGGGCCGGAGCAGCGGCAGGGTGATCCGGCGGAACATCCGGAGCTCGCCGGCGCCGTCGAGAGCCGCACTCTCGTACAGGTGCTGGGGGATCTGCAGCATCCCGGCGTAGAGCAGGAGCGCCGTGTAGCCGGTGTAGGCCCAGGTGTTGATCAGCGAGATGGACGGCAGCGCCTGCGTGGGTGAGGCCAGGAAGCCCTGGCTGTCCAGGCCGACCGCGGTGAGCAGGTGGTTGACGAAGCCGAGATTGGCGTCGAGCAGCCACATCCAGAGCAGGCCGACGGTCACGTTCGGCACCAGCCAGGGCAGCAGCAGCGTGGCCCGCAGGACGGTCGAGCGGGTGAGCCGGTGCATGAGCGCGGCCAGCAGCAGGGCGAGCACGGTCTGGGAGCCGATGTTGAGCACGACGTAGTACGCCGTGACCTTCAGCGAGTCCCAGAACGCCCGGTCGGACGCGAGCTGGGTGTAGTTGCCGGCGCCGACGAACGACGGACGGCCGAGCAGGCTGTAGTCGGTGAGCGAATACCAGACGCCGCGCACCGTCGGATAAAGGTAGAACAGGGCGAAGCCCACGAGGACCGGCAGCAGGAAGAGCCAGGCGGCCCGGCGGTCGTCCCTCCTCTTCCTCGTGGCCGGCACGGCGGCCGTGACGGGCACGGCAACGGTGTGAACGGTCATCGAGAATCTCCGATGTTTGCTTCTTGCGCGGCGAGGCGCTCGGCCGCTAATAATGATGAAGCTCATGGAAACTTTGTCAATACCTCCTCGTAATACGGAGACCCCATGCGCCTACTCGCCCTCGCCGCCGCCACCGTCTGCGCGGTCCTGATCGCCCCTACGGCAGCCGTCGCCGCCCCGCCCGGCCGGCCCGCTCCCCCGTCCGCGCCGGCTCCCGGCCTGACCGGCCATCCCCTGACCGCCGCCCCGAGCCCGATCGACAACCCGCTCAAGGGATTCGCCCGCTTCTACACGCCGGGCGAGAACCAGAACACCGGCTATCCCCGCTCGCTGACGTGGAGCTACTTCGGCCTGTCCGAGGTCATGAGAAGCTCCGCCTGCGGCACGTACGACTGGTCCATCGTGGACACCGCGCTGAACGAGATCGCCTCGTACGGCAACCAGGCCGCGATCCGCTTCTACATGGAGTACCCGGGCGGCACCGGCAGCCACCCCGCCAACGCCATCCCGAGCTGCTTCGACGGGCACGTCGCCTACCGGTCGAACGCCTTCTGGGGCACCGTTTCGCCCGACTACGACAGCCCGTACCTGCTGAACGCGGTCGCGAACTTCATCGCCGCGCTCGGCGCCCGCTACGACGGTGACCCGCGCATCGGCTTCGTCAACCTGGGGCTCGTCGGGCTCTGGGGCGAATGGCACACCTGGCCGTACGACACCGACACGGCCGACGGCTATCCGAACTACATGCCCACCGACGCACACGGCGCCCAGATCGTGGCCGCCTTCGACAACGCGTTCAGCAGGACGAAGCTGGAGATCCGCTATCCGGACTCGGCCGGCGGCGCCGCCAGCACCCGCGACATCGGCTATCACGACGACTCGTTCTGCTACCGCGAGGGATCACCCCTGGCCGGGGTCACGCTGCCGCAATCATTGGGCGGCGCCTCGTACTCGCAGCTTCAGCGCGCGCTGAACATGGGCGTGGAGAACAAGTGGATCACGTCGTCGATGGGCGGCGAGGTCCGCCCGGAGATCCAGGGCACCGCGTTCGCCAACTGGCCGGGCGGCTCCGGGCAGGTCGACGACATGAAGGCCTGCATCGAGCTCGAACACACGACCTGGAAGATCAATCAGGGCAGCCAGAACTACAGCCCGTCGGACCCGAACGTCGCGGCGGCGGTCCGGCTCATGGGGTACGACCTGACGGCCACCCACGCCTACTATCCGAACACGGTCTCGGGCACCGCCACGGTCGGGGTCACGCTGGTCAACAACGGGGTGGCGCCGTTCTACTACCCGTGGACGGTCACGCTCGGGCTCAAGAACTCCAGCGGTGGCGTGGTCAAGACGTGGGACACCCCGTGGGATCTGCGCAAGGTCATGCCGCTGAAGATCCGCAACTTCCCCGACTGGAACGCGGGCACCGGATATCGGGACTTCGGTTATCCGCAGTACTTCCAAGCCGACGTGCCGCTCGGCGGGGTCGCCAACGGGTCGTACCAGCTGGTGATGAAGGTGAAGAACCCCCTGGAAGCGGTCAGCCCGGCCGCCAGGAAGCTCCGCTTCGGCAACGCCACCCAGAACCCGGACGGCTGGCTGGGTCTCGGCGGTATCAACGTCGGCGGCTCGACTCCGGCCCCGGGCCTGACGGTGGACGACTTCAGCTCGTGGAACGGCGTCAACGACCTCGGGAAGTGGACCGGCGCGAACTCGTTCGTGAACGGCGGGGGCGTGTCGTCGGGCGGTGCGCTCGCGTTGCAGTACAACAACAACGGATGGTTCGGAAGCGACGTGTTCACGGACCTCACCCCGTACACCAATCTGGTTGTGCGGGTCAAAGGCCTGCACGGCGGAGAGCAGAACGACATCCAGCTCACGCTGGGCGGCGTGACCAGGAAGCTCGGCGAGTTCAGCAGCCATCCGGTGATCACCACCGGCTATCAGGACATCGTGATCCCCCTCGTGGCCAACGGGATCAACCGGACGAGTCCCGGGCAGTTGTCGATGAGCTTCTGGCACGGCGGGAACAGCACCATCACCATCGATAGCATCGGGTTCCAGTAGACTGCTGGATTTGTAAATTCCGTAGCGATATCTAGCGAGGGCAGACCGTGACAGACCAGGTCATCAGCGGAGCCGACCTGTCGCGGCTGCGGGAGCTCAACTCGCTGACGGTGGTCCGGGCCATGCGCGATCAACCCCCGGCCACCGTCACCGAGCTGGCCGGCCTCACCGGCCTGTCGCGCCCGGCCGTCGACGTCATCGCCCAGGGCCTGGTCTCCACCGGGTGGGCGACCGTCGTCGAGCCGGGCGCCAGCAGCACGGTCGGGCGCCCGGCCCGGCGCTACCGGTTCAACGCCACCGCCGGCTATGTGCTCGGCGTCGACGTCGGCGGCCACAAGATCCTGGCCCTGCTGGCCGACCTCGACGGCACGGTCGTGCACACGGCCCGGGTCTCGGTCGACGCCTCGGCCGATCCCGCGACGCGCCTCAAGACCCTCGACAAGCTCATCGCCTCCTGCCTGCGCGAGTCCGGCAAGACTCCCGGGGACATCTGGGCCGTCACGATCGGCGTCACCGGCCCGGTCGACGCCACCGGCCGCACGACGCTGTTCACCCCGCTGCCCGGCTGGCAGACCGTCGACCTGCACGCCCACCTCAGCGACCGGTTCACCTGCCCGGTCGTCGTCGAGAACGACTGCAAGCTGGCCGCGGTGGCCGAGCGCTGGCAGGGCGCCGCCTCGGACGCCAACGACATCGTCTTCCTCCAGGGCGGCATGCGCACCGGCGCCGGCCTCATCATCGACGGCGTGCTGCGGCGCGGCTTCGGCGGCGCCGCGGGTGAGATCGGGGCGCTCAAGGCCGTACGCTGGCTCGCCGCCCCGGCCCACCTGCAGAACTGCCCCGGCGTCCCGTCCAGCGTCAGCCCCGACGACGCCGCGGCCTGGGTCTTCACCGCGGCCCGCGAGGGCAACCGCGACGCGCGCACGGCCGTGAACAGATACGTCAAGGACCTCGCGGTCGGCACCGCGGCCCTGGTCCTGGCCCTCGACCCCCAGGTGGTCGTCTTCGGCGGCGGCTTCTCCCGCTCGGCCGACCTCGTCGTCGAGCCGCTGTCGCGCGAGCTGGCCAAGCTCTGCCTGCGCGTCCCCGAGGTCCGCGCCTCCACGCTGGGCGCCGACGGCGTCGCCCTGGGCGCGCTGCGGCTGGCCCTGAACGAGGTCGACCAGCGCCTGTTCACCCTCGGCCTGGGCGAGCCGGTGGCCCCCCGCCGCTGACCGATCCGCCGTACAGTGACCCGCGTGAACGGGACCCTCGAAGTCGCCTGGAATCACGGTGCGACCGGCGAACCACCCCTGCAGGTCCACGCGTACGGCGACGACACGGTCATCCTGCGGCAGAGCAAGACGGTCACGTACGAGGCGCCGTTCCTCTACCTGCTCTTCGGCGCCGAGCGGGCCCTGCTGCTCGACACCGGGGCCACCGCCGACTCGCCGCTGCGCGAGACCGTCGACCGGCTGATCGCCGAGCGCCACCCGGAGCCGGGATACGGCCTCGTGGTGGCCCATTCCCACCCGCACGGCGACCACGTCGCGGGCGACGCGCAGTTCAGCGACCGCCCTTCTACGGTCGTCGTCGGCCACGATGCCGAGACCGTCCGCGACTTCTTCGGGACCGGCGACTTCGACCTCGGCGGCCGCCCGCTCACCATCCTCCACTCCCCCGGCCACCACGCGGCCGCCATCACGGTCTTCGACCCGCACACCGGCTTCCTGCTCACCGGCGACACGGTGCTGCCCGGCCGGCTGTACGTCTTCGACCACGCGGCCTTCGTCTCCACACTGGACCTTCTGGTCGAGTTCGCCGAGAGCCACCCGGTCACCCACGTGCTGGGCTGCCACGTCGAGATGCGCCGCCGCCCCCGCCGCGACTACGCCATCGGCGCCACCTATCAGCCCGACGAGCGAGACCCCCAGATGACGGTCGCCCAGCTGCGCGCCGCCCGCGACGCCGCCCACAGCGTCCAGGGCCGTCGCGGCTTCCACCGCTTCGACGACTTCGTCATCCTCAACGAGCCCCGCCCGTGGGACGTCCGGCGCCTGCTGCTCCGGGGCCGCCTCGCCAAGACGCTGCGCCGGTTGCCGTGGGGGCGTTAGGCTCGCCGGCCATGGGACTTCTCACCTTCAGCCTCAATGTCACCCTGGATGGTTGCGTCGACCACCAGGAGGGGATCGCCGACGATGAGACGCATGCCCTCTTCACCCGTCTCATGGACGAGAGCGGCGCCATGCTGTGGGGCCGCGTCACCTACGAGATGATGGAGGGCCACTGGCCGGCCGTCGCTCGCGGTGACGTCGAGGCGGTGCCGGCCGAGCGCGCGTGGGCGGCCAAGCTGGAGGCCAAGCCCAAATACGTCGTGTCGTCGACGCGCACCGACTTCCCGTGGGCCAACAGTCACCACATCGCCGGCGATCTGAGCGAGGGCGTGCGCAAGCTCAAGGACGCGACCCCGGCCGGGGTGCTCCTCGGCAGCGGCACGCTCGCGACCGAGCTCGACCGGCTGGACCTGATCGACGAGTACCGGCTGCTCGTCCATCCCCGGATCGCCGGCCACGGCCCGACGCTGTACCAGGCCGGGCTGCCCGCCACGCGCCGGCTCGAGCTGATCTCAGCGGACCCGCTCGGGAACGGCGCGGTGGCCATGCACTACCGCCGCGCGCGCTGAATCACAGTTCCGGCGCCGGGTTGTCGCAGGTCAGCTGTGGCAGGCTCGGACGATGGGAAACAGTGAGTGGCCGCGGCTGAGGGTGACCGACTGGGTGGACACCCGCGACACGTTGCAGATGTGGGCGCAGATCGTGGGAAAGGTCCGCATGGCGCACGCGCCGGCGGTCAACCACTGGTGGCACGTGACGCTCTATCCGAGCGCGCGCGGGCTGACCACCTCCGCCGTGCCGTACGGGGACGGGTCGTTCGAGATCGAGTTCGACTTCCTCGGGCAGGTGCTGCGGGTGAGCATGAGCGACGGCCGGTCGCGCACGGTGACGCTCGAACCCAAGACGGTCGCCCAGTTCTACCGCGAGACGATGCTCGCCCTGGCCGAGCTGGGCGTCGAGACGGTCATCCACCCCGTGCCGAACGAGGTCGACCCGGCCATCCCGTTCGCCGAGGACGAGACCCACAGGTCGTACGACGGTGACGCCGCCCGGCTCTTCTGGCGGCAGCTTCTGCAGGTCGAGCGGGTGTTCAGCCGCTTCCGGTGGGAGTTCCTGGGCAAGACGAGCCCGGTGCACTTCTTCTGGGGGTCGATGGACCTGGCGTACACCCGGTTCTCGGGCCGTCTCGCCCCGCGGCATCCGGGCGGCGCGCCGAACTGCCCGCCGTCGGTCATGCACGAGGCCTACTCCCACGAGCTCGCCAGCTTCGGCTTCTGGCCGGGCGGCGGCGAGGAGGGAGCTTTCTACGCGTACGCCTACCCGGAACCTCAGGGCTACAACGATTTCCCGGTACGCCCGGAGGCCGCTCACTACGACACCACGATCCGGGAGTTCCTGCTGCCGTACGAGGCCGTCGCCTCGGCCCCCGATCCCGACGCGGCCCTGACCGACTTCCTGCGCTCGGCCTACGAGGCGGCGGCCGAGCTGGCCAAGTGGGACCGCGCGACCCTGGAGCGTTCCTAAGCGGCGGCGTCGCGCCGGCGGGGACGGCCGGCCAGGCGCCGCAGCCACGCCAGCAGGGAGGCGGCGACGGCGTCCTCGTACTCGGCGAGGGCGCTGCCCGCCTCCAGCACGGCATGCCGGCGGGCGCGGGAGCGCTGGGACTTGAGCGCGGTCAGGCACGACTCGATCACGGCGTCGAAGGTTTCCCGGTCGGCCGCCGCCGTGGCCAGCAGAACACGGGTCATCACGTCCTCGCCGGTGACGTCGGCCGGCACGCCGAGCATCCAGGCCCGCTGGCGCGCGTAGCCGGCGTCGGTCAGATAGCAGACCACCGGGCGCCGCGGCTGGGGCGGGGCCTCGGTGCCGACGCTGCCGAGCCGTTCCTGCCGGCGCAGCGCGGCCAGCACCCGGGCGATGTCGACCGAGCGTTCCCGCCCGAAGGTCTGCGCGTGGCGTTGTTGCAGCTCGTGCGCGGTTCCCGGCCGGTCGGCCAGAAACACCAGGAGGATGTTTCCCAGCGTCGCCGTCATCGGTGACCGCCTCTCTTCTACACGCTGTAGAAGTTAGCAGGCACAGACGATCTCGGTATGCTGCGCAACGTGCACGCCGACGATGAAGAGGCGCCCGGGCGCCGCCAGGCCGGCGCGCTGGAATCGGAGATCCTCCGGGTCCTGGTCAACGCGACCCAGTCGCTGACGCCGCGCGACGTTCTCGGCCGGCTGACCGACCGCCTCTCGTACAGCACCGTCGTCACCGTGCTGACCCGGATGTACGAGAAAGGCCTGCTCGCGCGCTACAAGGACGGCCGGTCGTTCCGCTACGCGCCGCTCACCGACGAGGCCTCGGTGACCGCCCGCAAGATGGGCTCGCTGCTCGACGCCGGCGCCGACCGCGCCACCGTCCTGCGCCGCTTCGTCGGGGAACTGAAGCCCGGCGACGAGGATCTGCTGCGGCAGTTGCTCGACGGCGCCGACGAGGACTGATCACCCGGACCGCCCCTGGACACTAAGGCCAGCCTTCCCTAATCTACAGTCTGTAGTAGCTAGGTTAGGCACGCCTTAGTGAGGGGACCCCGTACATGCTCGCCACCTACCTCATCGGCCTGCGCGAGGGGCTCGAGGCCACATTGGTGGTCAGCATCGTCATCGCGTTCCTGGTCAAGGCCGACCGCAAGGACCGGCTGCCGCAGGTCTGGGCCGGTGTCGGCCTGGCCGTCGTGCTCTCCGTCGGATTCGGATGGCTGCTCAGCTACACCTCGACCACGCTCCTGCAGAAATACGAGCACCGCGAGCTGTTCGAGGCGATCACCTCGATCCTGGCCGTCGCCTTCGTCACCTGGATGATCTTCTGGATGCGCCGGGCCGCCCGGTCCATCGCCGGCGAGCTGCGCGGCAAGCTGAGCGACGCCCTCGCCGTCGGCTCGTTCGCGGTGGCCGTGATGGCGTTCCTGGCCGTGGTCCGTGAGGGCCTCGAGACCTCGCTCATCTTCTACTCGGCGGTGCAGGGCGCCAGCATCAACGGCGGCCCGCTCTACGCGCTCCTCGGCGGCATCGCCACGGCGGTCCTGCTCGGCTACGTCATGTACGCCACGGCGGTGCGGATCAACCTGACGGTCTTCTTCACCGTCACCGGAACCCTGCTGATCCTGGTCGCGGCCGGAATCCTGAAATACGGCATCCACGATCTTCAGGAGGCCGGCGTCGTTCCGGGACTCACCAATCTGGCGTACGACATCAGCGGCGCCCTCGACCCCAACGCGTGGTACACCGCGCTGCTCACCGGCATGTTCAACGTGACGCCGACCGCGACCGTGCTCGAGGTCGTGGCCTGGGCCGTCTACGCCGTACCCGTTCTCTTCCTCTTCCTGCGGCCGAAAACGGCCGCCGTTCCCGCCCCGGCGCAGTCCTAGGAGATATCGTGCGCAAAACCCCCCTTCTGCTGGCCGTCGCGACGGTCTGCACCGTGGCCGCCTGCGGCTCCGGTGACTCCGGCGCGGACGAGGCGGCCGGCGGGCCCATCGCGGTCAAGGCCAGCGACACCGGGTGCGAGGTTGCCAGGACCACGGTGGACGCCGGCACCAGCGTCTTCGCCATCACCAACGGCGGCAACAAGGTCACCGAGTTCTACGTCTACGCGCCCGGCGACCGGGTGATGGCCGAGGTCGAGAACATCGCGCCCGGACTGTCGCGCAACCTGCACGTGGAGCTGCCCGCGGGGACGTACGAGACCGCTTGTAAGCCTGGAATGATCGGCAAAGGCATCCGGGGAGCCCTGACCGTGTCGGGTTCGGCCCCCGCCCTCACCGAGGACGCCAAGCTGGCCGAGGCCACCGCCAGCTACTCGCGGTACGTCAAGAGCCAGACCGCCGCCCTGGAGACCAAGACGACCGAGTTCGTGACCGCGGTCAAGGCGGGCAAGGTCGACGAGGCCAAGGCGCTGTTCCCGATCGCCCGCACCTACTGGGAGCGGATCGAGCCGGTGGCCGAGATCTTCGGCGACCTCGACCCGCGCATCGACGGTCGCGAGGAGGTCACCGAGGAGGGCATGAAGTTCGGCGGCTTCCACCGCATCGAGAAGGACCTGTGGGCGGCGAAGCCGGACATCAGCAAGGACGGCCCGATCGCCGACCAGCTGCTGACCGACGTCAAGGAGATCGTGCAGAAGGCCAACGCCGAGAAGCTGTCCCCGCTCCAGCTCGCCAACGGCGCCAAGGGCCTGCTCGACGAGGTCGCCTCCGGCAAGATCACCGGCGAGGAGGACCGCTACTCGCACACCGACCTGTGGGACTTCAACGCCAACGTCGAAGGATCCAAGGCGGCCATCGCCTCGCTGCGCCCGGTGCTCGAGGAGCGCGACCCGGCCCTGGTCAAGACGCTCGACTCCGAGTTCGCCAACGTCGACGCCGCGCTGTCGAAGTACCGCGACGGCGACGGCTGGAAGCTGCACGACCAGCTCACCCAGGCCGACCTGAAGACCCTGTCGGACGCGATCAACGCGCTGGCCGAGCCGATCAGCAAGGTGGCCGCGGTCGTCGCGAAGAAGGCGTGATCATGCCGTGGAAGATGTCGCGCCGGCGAGCCATCGCGCTCGCCGGCGCCGGCGTGGGTCTGGGCGCGGCCGGTGTCGCCGGCGGCGCCGCCCTCAACCGCGACTCCTCCGCGGCGCCGGTCTCGGATGTCGTGCCCTTCGCGGGCGAGCACCAGGCCGGCATCGTGACGGCCGCCCAGGACCGGCTGCATTTCGTGGCGTTCGACGTCATCACCTCGGACCGGGACAAATTGGTCCGGATGCTGCGCGATTGGACAGCCGCCGCGGCCCGCATGACCGCGGGCCGCGACGCCGGTGAGATCGGCGCGGTCGACGGTGAGCCCGAGGCGCCGCCGGATGACACCGGCGAAGCGCTGGGCCTGCCGCCGTCGTCGCTGACCATCACCATCGGTTTCGGGCCGTCGCTGTTCCAGCGGTTCGGCCTGGCCGCCCGGCGACCGGTTCCCCTCGAGCCCCTCCCCCGCTTCACCGGCGACACGATCGACGCGGCCATCTCGGGCGGCGACATCGCGATCCAGGCCTGCGCCAACGATCCGCAGGTGGCCGTGCATGCCGTGCGCAACCTGGCCCGCATCGGCATGGGAACGGTCAGCGTGCGCTGGTCCCAGCTGGGCTTCGGCCGTACGTCATCGACCGCCACCGGGCAGGCGACACCGCGCAACCTGTTCGGCTTCAAGGACGGCACCCGCAACCTGAAGGCCGAACAGCCCGGCCTGCTGCGCGAGCACCTGTGGGTCCAGCCGGGCGACGGCCCGGAATGGATGACCGGCGGCTCCTACCTGGTCACCCGCAAGATCCGCATGCTGATCGAGACGTGGGACCGCTCCTCCCTGACCGAACAGGAAGGCATCATCGGCCGCTACAAGGGAAGCGGCGCCCCGCTGGGAGCGGACGCCGAGTTCGACGAGCCCGACTTCACCGCGGTCGGCGCCGACGGTCAGCCCCTGCTGGCCACGACCTCCCACGTACGCCTGGCCCACCCCGACACCAACCGCGGCGCCCGGATGCTGCGCCGGGGTTACAACTTCGTCGACGGCTCGGACGGCCTGGGCCGCCTGAACGCCGGCCTGTTCTTCATCGCCTACCAGCGGGACCCGGCCAAAGCCTTCATCCCCGTCCAGCGCAGCTTGGCCGCCAACGACGAGATGAACGAATACGTCCGCCACGTCTCCAGCGGCGTCTTCGCCTGCCCGCCGGGCCTGTCCGGCCCGGACGACTTCTGGGGCCGCGCCCTGTTCGCCTGAACCCGTGTCAAACGAATGTCAAACCTGGTCACCCATGATGGC
This sequence comes from Actinoplanes sp. NPDC000266, assembly GCF_042899005.1. Classification (NCBI taxonomy): domain Bacteria; kingdom Bacillati; phylum Actinomycetota; class Actinomycetes; order Micromonosporales; family Micromonosporaceae; genus Actinoplanes; species Actinoplanes sp. NPDC000266. The sequence goes on along the minus strand of NZ_JBIAZI010000001.1, from coordinate 1,283,218 downwards.
GTCCTGACCGGACGCCATTGACCGATGCGTGCGGCCCTGGCCCAAGGAGTGCACGCATGTTCGGTTCCGCGCGGCGCGTTGCGGGTGCCGCCCTCGTGGTGGTGGTGGTGGCCTCCGGACTGTCCGCGCCGGGCGGTCCGGCCGGCGCGGCGGCGGCCGCGTGTCCCGCCGGCGTAGCGGACGCGGCCGCGGCGACGGCGCGGGCCGAGGCGTGCGGGTCGCGGGTCGAGGTGCTCGGCCGGCGGTCGGAGCGGGACCAGGTGTTCGCCAACCCGAACGGTTCCTACACGCTGGAGACGTCCGCCGTGCCGCGCCGGGTGCGCGGTTCCGGCGGGTCGTGGGCCGCCGTCGACACGACGCTGCGGTCCAACGGGGGCAGGGTTCGGCCGCTGGCGACGGCGGCCGGCCTGGATTTCTCAGCCGCCGGCGCCGGTGCCATGGCGCGGATCGCCACCGCCGGGGGCTCGCTGGCGCTGACGGCTCCGTGGACCCTGCCGGCGCCCGTGCTGTCCGGTTCGCGGGCGACCTACGCCGACGTGCTGCCCGGCGTCGACCTGGTGCTGTCGGCCCGGCCCGAGGGGTTCGCCGAGACGCTGGTGGTGCGCACCCGCGAGTCGCTGCCCGCGCTGCGCACGGTGACCTTCGGCGTGGACACCGATCTGACGCTGACCCCGCGTGGCGGCGGCTTCGTGGCCGGCGACGCCCGCGGCCGGACCGTGTTCACCAGTCCGGCCCCGAAGATGTGGGACTCGTCGGGCGGCGCCGGCGGGGTCGGCGCGCCGCGGTCGCCGGACGGGCCGGCCGAGGGCGACCGGGTGGCCGGCATCGCGCTGACGATCGGCGAGCCGGGCCTGACCCTGGCACCGGACCGCAAGCTGCTCGACGATCCGGCGGCCGTCCTGCCGCTCTACATCGACCCGCAGGTGGACGCCGGCCGCCAGGACTGGGCCATGATCTCCAGCGGCTTCCCGGACGAGGAGTACTACAACTTCGACGGCAAGAGCGACGAGGGCGCCGGCTACTGCGACGTCCGGGTCGAGAGCACCTGCAACCGGAACCAGGTCAAGCGACTGATCTGGGAGTTCGCCATGCCGGCGGCGGTGCACGGCACCCACGTCCTCGGCGCCACGTTCCGGGCCTGGGAGACGCACGCGTGGGACTGCACCGCCGACTGGGTCGAGGCGTGGCAGGTCGGCGACGTCTCGACCGCGACGAACTGGAACAACCATGCGGGGACCTGGAGCCGTGGACTGTCCGCGGTGAACATCGCCCGCAAGAGTGGATGCGCGAACGGGCCGGGCTGGCTGGACTTCGGTGTCAACGCGGCCGTCACCGACGCCGCCGCCGGCCGGTGGGCCACCGTGGCGATCGGGCTGAAGGCGGCCAACGAGGCCACCATGCCGGGTGGCTGGAAGAGGTTCCGCAACGACGCTCAGCTGCTCATCACCTACAACACGGTGCCGCCGGTGCCGGACGGGCCGGCCACGATCGGCACGTCGCAGCGGGTCGGCTGCGACACCGTGGGCCGGGTCAACGCGACGGGCGGCGTCAGTTTCGCCGCCACCGCGCGTGACGTCGACGCCGGCGCCACCGTCCTGGCCCGGTTCGAATGGCAGAACCTGACCGCCGGCACACCGGTCGCGGCCCTCCCGGACACCCCGTCGGTCACGCCGCCCCACGAGTTCCAGGCGAGCCTGCCCGCCTCGTCGCTGCCCGACGGGCAGACGATCCAGTGGCGCGTACGAGCCTTCGACGGCACCGATCACAGCGACTACACCCCGTGGTGCAAGTTCGTCGTGGACAACAGGACACCGGGCCAGCCGAGCGTCACCAGCACGCAGCTGCCCCCGTTCCCGGCCACCCCGCCGGCGACGACGCGGGTCGGCTCGACGGCGACGGTGACCTTCGGCCCGGCCGACGGCGACACGGACATCACCGGGTACTACTACGGGACCGGATCGGTGGAGACGGCGCCCACGATCTGGGTACCGGCCGGCTTCGACGGGCGGGCGTCGGCGCCGCTCGTGCCGGTCACTTCCGGTCTGGGCAAGAACTTCCTCACGGTCGTCGCGGTCGACTCGGCCGGCAACCGCTCACCGGTGCCGCCGACCGCGCCCGACGCAGCCGGAACGCGGCAGTTCCGGGCCAACCCGGCCGCGGCGGCGGCGACGATGCCGGGTGACGCCACCGGCGACGGGCGGGCCGACGTGACCCTGCCCGTCGATGTCGGCGGCGGCCAGGCCACCCTGTGGCGCTGGAACGCCGACGGCGACGGGCTCGCCGGCCCGGCCGCCGTGCAGGACGTCGAGGTCCGATATCCCCTCGCCGGCACGCGGACGGTTCAGGGCGACTTCGACGGCGATCGGCTGAGCGACGTCGCGGTCCTCACATCCGACGGCGCGAACGTTCGCCTGTCCGTCCAGCGCTCGACCGGCAACGCCGTGCTCGGCGCGCCCTCCCAGATCCTGACCGGCTGGAACATCGCCAACGTCAAGCTGGTGGCGGGCAACTTCGACGCCGACCCGGCCGGCCGGACCGACATCGCCGTGGTCCACAACGACGGCAACACGACGTACTCGATCCGGGTGCTCCTGGCCGACGGCTCGCCGGGCGTGCCGTCGTTCGCCGCCCCCGCGACCTGGTACACCCACCCGGCCGGGTGGGCCGACTGGGCCAACCTGAAGACCTTCGCCGGTGACTTCGACGGCGACGGCCGCGTCGACGTCGGATACCTCTACCAGTACCCGAACTGCCAGACCAAGATGTGGATCCACTACGGCACCCCCGGCGGCTTCGAACCGGCCGGGTTGAAGTGGGACTCCGGCGCCGGCGCGTTCTGCTGGTCGGCGACCGACCTGGTGCCGGGCGACTTCGACGCCGACGGCCGGGGTGACGTGGTCCTCCTGCACGATCGGGGCGGCTGCACCACGACCCTGGTTCCGTTCTACGGCAACGCCGATCGCACCGTCGGATCGCCCGGACGGGTCTGGACGAGCGCCGCCGGCGCGTGGTGCGGCGGGCGGACCGCCCTGTCGACCGTCGGCGCCACCGGCATCGCCGCGTTCTACCGCTGCTGCGGCGGCTACCAGCTCCGGGGTTACACCTTCGCCGCGGCCGGGCGCTCGTTCGCCCCGCCCGTGCTCGCCTATCGGGGCGGCGCCGGGCCGCGGGGCACCGTGGCCGACGCCAATCTCGCCGCCGGGGCGGCCGGTACGGCGTCCAGCAGCGCGCCGAGCGACTGGGGCTGGTCGTTGCCGGCGGCGACCGACGGCGTCACGGGCGGCCTCGGGTGGAGCTCCTGGTCCGACGTGGAGACGTACCACACCGAATGGATCGAGCTCGCCCTTCCCGAGCCGGGTCAGGCCGGCCGGGTCGTCCTGTACCCGCGCGGCGACCTGTCGGCCGTCGGGTTCAACTTCCCGCACAACTTCACCATCGAGGTCTTCGACGGCACGACATGGTCGCCCGTCCTCAGCCGGGCCGGCTACCCGTCCCCGGTCACCGCCGACGGGCACCACTTCACGTTCCCGCCTCGCTCCGCCACCCGGATCCGGGTCACCGGCACGGGCCTGCAACTCATGCAGTTCGCCGAGATCGAGGCGTACCCGGGTTAACCGCATTTCATTACGGGGGGAGACAAAATGAGGTTGAGACGCTCGCCGACCATGATCTTCGCGGCGACTCTGCTGGTGTCGGCGGTCGGTGTGGTGCCGCCGGCGGTGGCGGAGGCCGCCGCGCCCCGCCCGGCCCGGCCGGCCGATCTGGCGTCGGTGCCCGGGAACAACTTCACGGCGCTCCCGGCTCCGCCGGACCGGACACCGGCCGTGACGTCGGTGCCATCGGTGCGATGGCCGGCGACCACTTCGGCGAAGCTGCCGGCGAACGGCCGCGCCCCGGTGTTCGGCGGCGCCATGCCGGTCGCGGTGTCGGCGGGCGGCGGAGCGGCGGCGCCCGGCTCGGTCGACGCGCAACTGGTCGACCGCGCGGTCTCCCGCCGGTCGGGATACGACCTGGCGGTGCGCCTGGCCCGGGCCGACGGCGTGGCACAGACCGGCCGGTCCCGGGTGGCGGTGCGCTACACGGAGTTCGCCGAGGCGTACGGCGGCGACTGGGCCCGCCGCCTGCGACTGGTGCGGCTGCCCGAGTGCGGCCTGACCACACCCGATGCCGCCACCTGCCGGGCGACGCCGCTCGCGGCCACGAACGACGTGGCCGGCGGCGTGATGACGGCCGAGCTGGACCTGTCGCCGGCCGGGACGCTGGTCGCGCTCGCGGCCGGGCCGTCGTCGGACGGTGGCGACTACAAGGCGACCGACCTCAAGGCGTCCGGTTCGTGGTCGGCCGGTGGCAGCGCCGGGGACTTCACCTGGTCCTATCCCCTGCGGACACCGCCGGCGCCGGGCGGGCCGGAGCCGAACCTGGGGCTGGGATATTCGGCCCAGGCGGTCGACGGGTTCAGCGCGGCCACCAACTCCCAGCCCTCGGAGATGGGTGAGGGCTTCGGGTGGAATCCCGGGTTCATCGACCGGGGCTACCGGGCCTGCGCCGACGACGGGCAGTCCAACGTCGGCGACCTGTGCTGGGCCGGTGAGAACGCGATGCTCAGCCTGGGTGGCCGGTCGAGCCGGCTGGTCTACGACACCACCGCCAAGGTGTGGCGGCCGGCGAACGACGACGGATCCACTGTCGAGCGCCTGACCGGGCCGGACAACGGTGACGAGGACGGGGAGTACTGGAAGGTCACCACCACCGACGGAACCCAGTACTTCTTCGGCCTCAACCGGCTGCCGGGCTGGCGATCGGGCACGTCCGATCCGGTCACGAACTCCGTCTCCTACGCGCCGGTCTTCGGCAACCAGGCGCTCGAGCCGTGCAACAAGTCGACGTTCGCCGCGTCGAGCTGCCGTCAGGGCTACCGGTGGGGCCTGGACTACGTGATCGACCCGCTGGGCAACACGATGTCGTACTTCTACGACCGCGAGATGAACCACTACGCCCGCAACGTGACCGCGACCGACACCCCGGCCTACGTACGGGCGAGCCGGGTCCGTGAGATCGCCTACGGCACCCGGCAGGAGGCCGGGGCCGACACCGTGTTCGCCGGCACGGCGCCGGCCCGTGTGGTGTTCGGATACGCCTATCGGTGCGTCACGGCCGGAGCGACGTGCGTGGAGTCCAACCCGGCCAACTTCCCCGACGTCCCGCTCGACCAGAGCTGCGGCGGCGGCGACTGCCGGGGCAAGTACTCACCGACGTTCTGGAGCACGCAGAAGCTGACCGAGATCAGGACGCAGGTGGCCAACGGCGCCAAGACCTGGCGCGATGTGGACCGGTGGCGGCTGACCCACGAGTTCAAGAACCCGGGCGACGGCAACGCCAAGATCCTGTGGCTCAAGCAGCTCCAGCACTGCGGGCTGGTCGGCGGCGAGCTGTGCCTTCCACCCGTCCAGTTCACGCCCGTGCAGGGATCGAACCGGGTGGACCCGGCCGGCGCGGCGAGCTCCATCATCCGCTACCGCATGTCGTCCATCACCTCGGAGAGCGGCGCCCTCATCACGGTGACGTACTACCCGGCGGAGTGCGTGGCCGGCACCACCATGCCGGCCTCGGCGGACGCGAACGCCAAGCGATGCTTCCCCGTGTACTGGCTGCCCGCCGGCGCGAGCACGCCGAAGCTCGAGTACTTCCACAAACATGTCGTCAAGGAGGTGTCGACGGTGGATCTCACCGGCGCCGCCCCGGAACAGGTTACCTACTACAACTACGACGCCCCGGCCTGGCACTCCGACGACAATCCGATGGTCCTGCCCACGCGCCGCACCTGGGGTCAGTGGCGCGGCTACCAGACGGTCACCGAGACCCACGGGCGCAACGGCTCCGACCAGTCCCGGACGGAGTTCCGGTACTTCCGGGGCATGCACGGCGACCGGCTCGCCACCGGCACCCGGTCGGCCGCCGTCACCGATTCCGACGGCGGCTCGTGGACCGACCACGAGTGGCTGGCCGGGCAGTTGCGCGAGCAGATCACCTATCTGGGCACCACGGGCGAGGTGGTCGGCAAGACGCTGAAGGACCCCTACCAGTTCGGCCCCACCGCGACGCAGTCACTGCACCAGATCACCACCGAGGCACGGGTCGTCAGCACCGGCGTCACCACGGTCAGGACCGCGCTCGACGCGGGTCGCGGCTGGCGCACCACCCGGACCTCCAGCACCTTCCTGGCCGATCGCAGCGGGCGGGTCGACCGGGTCGACAACGCCGGTGACCTCGCGACCACCAGCGACGATCAGTGCACCCGCTACACGTACGCGACGAACGCCGCCGGCACGATGCTCAACAGCCTGGCCCGGGTCGAGACGGTGGCCGTCGACTGCGCGACGACACCCGACCGCGCCAAGGACGTCATCTCCGACGTGCGTACCTGGTACGACGGCGCCGACAGCTGGGGCACCACGCTGACACGGGGACTCGCCACCCGTACCGAGCGGCTGGCCGGCTGGAGCGGCGGCAGCCCGGCCTACGTCACCCAGAACACGACCGCCTACGACGATCACGGCCGGCCCAGCGAGACGGCCGACGCTCTCGGCCGGACGACCGAAACCACGTACACGCCGGAGGCCGGCGGCCCGCTGGCCCGGACCGAGGTCGTCAACCCCCTGAAGTGGTCGGCGGTGACCGAGGCGGAACCGGCGTGGGGACTGGCCACCCGGATGACCGACGCCAACGACCGGATCACGCGGCTGGCCTACGATCCGCTGGGCCGGTTGACCGGCGTCTGGCTTCCCGGCCGGCAGAGTCCGGCCCTGCCCGACATCGGCTACGAGTACACGGTCCGCAACGACGCCCCGACCGTGGTCACGACCCTGAAACTGAACACGGCGGGCACGGCCCACATCCGCTCGTACACGCTGTACGACGGCCTGCTGCGGACCCGGCAGTCACAGATGCCGGCCAACGGCGGGGGCCGGGTCATCACCGAGACCCTGTACGACAGCCGCGGCCTGGAGGCCAAGCGACGGCCACCCTATTTCAACGCCGCGTCGCCGGGTCCCGCCCTGTTCGTGCCGGCCGGGGACACCGCGGTCCCGGCGCAGACCGTGCTCACCTACGACGGCGCCGAGCGGCTCGACGCCGAGACGTTCCAGGTCGACGCGGTCGCGAAGTGGCGCACCAGAACGAGCTACGGCGGCGATCACACCCGTACCGAGGCCCCGCCCGGCGCCACCGCGACGGCCGAGTGGACCGATGCCCGCGGCCAGGTCGTCAGGTCCCGGCAGTACCGCGGCAACGTGCCGGCCGGCGCCTACGACGAGACCGTGCGGACCTACACCAAGGCCGGCGATCTGGCCTCGATCCGCGACGGGTCGGGGACGACCTGGCGGTACGCCTACGACCAGCGGCGCCGGCAGATCCGGGACGAGGATCCCGGCAAGGGCGTGGTCACCTACACGTACGACGACGCCGATCAGATGGAGACCATGACCGACGCCCGCGGCGTGACGGTGGCCTTCGGCTACGACCCGCTGGGCCGCAAGACGGCCACCCGGCTCGGTTCCGCCGACGGCCGGCTGCTCACGTCGTGGACGTTCGACACCCTGGCCAAGGGCCAGCTCACCTCGTCCACGCGCCTGGACGAGGCCGGCCGGCAGTACGTCAGCGAGATCACCCAGTACACCCCGCGGTACCAGCCGCTGGGCACGAGGACGACCATCCCGGCCGTCGAGGGGGCGCTGGCCGGCGAGTACACGACGTCGCAGACGTACAACGTGAACGGAAGCGTGGCGACGCGGACCCTGCCCGCGAAGACGGGCGCCGCGAACTTCGGCGGCCTGGCCGCGGAGACGATCACCTTCGGCTACACCCCGCTCGGCCTGCCCGACACGGTGACCGGGCTGAGCACCTACGTGACCCGGACCGAGTACCGGCACGACGGAAAGGTGGCCGCCGTGCACTCCAGCGGTGGTACGGGCAAGGAGGTCGTGCAGTACATGGCCTACGAGCACGGCACCGGACGGCTGGCCGAGCACCAGGTCCTGGCCGACTTCGCTCCCGTCGTCGCGGCCGACACGTTCTACAAGTACGACCCCGCCGGCAACATCACGTCCATCGCGGACAAGCTCGCCGCGTTCGGCGCCGGTGAGGACGACACCCAGTGCTTCCGGTACGACGGCGTGCGCCGGCTGACCGCGGCCTGGACCCCGGCCGACGGGGACTGCGCCGCCGACCCGGCGGCGGCCAGGACCGGCGGGCCCGCACCCTACCTTCGCACCTACACCTACGCGCCCAACGGGAACCGTCTCACCGAGACGGAGCACCGGACCGGAGGCGCCACGACGAAGACCCTCACCTATCCGGCGGCGGACGCGGACCAGCCCCACGCCGTCACAACCCTGTCGAAGGCCGGGCCCGGTGGGACCACGACCGAGAGCTACTCGTACGACCAGACGGGGAACACCGTGCGGCGGCCGGGAGCCGCCGGCGAGCAGACGCTGTCGTGGAACGCCGAGGGCAAGCTGGCCGGCGTCACCGAGAAGGGCGAGAGCACGACGTTCCTGTACGACCCCGAGGGCGGCCGCCTGCTCCAGCGGGACCCGGAGGGCCGGACCCTTTATGTCGGCGGTGTGCAGTTCCGCGCCACGACCGGCGGGGCCGTCACCGGAACCCGGCTCTACCAGCACGACCTGGCCGGCACGGTGGCCAGCCGGGACACTGCCGGCGGGCTGTCCTGGCAGGCCACCGACCACCAGGGCAGCAGCGAGTACGCCTTCCGGGCGGCCGACATGACCCTGACCCAGCGGCGCTTCGCCCCGTTCGGCGTCGCCCGCGGCACGTCGCCCGCCTGGTCCAACCCGTTCGGCTACGTCGGCGGCGAGCAGGACACCGCGGGCACGGTCCACCTCGGCGCCCGCGAGTACGACCCGGAGCTGGGCCGGTTCCTCGCGGTGGACCCGCTCATGGACGTGGGCGATCCGCAGAGCTGGCAGGGGTACGCGTACGCCAACAACACCCCGGTCACCGGTAACGACGCGTCCGGAATGCGGGTCTGTCTGGACGAATGCGGCGGCGCGGCCGACAAGTTCGTCCAGAACGTGCAGCGGGAGAAGAAGAAGTGGCGGCAGCAGCAGATGAAGCTGTGCCCGCGCAATGTCCCGCGCGCGGACTGCCTGGGCGACTACAAGCCCGCCCCGCGCGGCATCAAGGACAGCCGGAACTACAAGAACGGCACCAAGCTCGTCATCTACCACGACGGCACGGTGACGATCGACGGCTACATGCTGCCGATGGACCACCCCGACCCGTACGCCCTGGCCGAGTCGACCGACGCCATGGCGCCGGGGGTCACGCACGACAATCGCTACGGGGCGATGGAGCACGCCGTGCGCGGAGTCGCGGCCGGCTGCGAATCCATGGGCCGCGGCTGCTCGGCCAACTTCCACCGGGCCCTGACACAGGACGCGATGACCATTCAGGGTGATCCCGAGCCCATGGGCACGGTCGGCATCTGTCTCGCGGGCGGCGGGGCACTGGTCTTCAACCTCAGCGGGTCGGTGTGCCTGCAGACCGACGACAACGGCGCGTTCGTCACGGCGACCGGCGCGACACCACCCGGCAACACCGAACCGCTCGACGGCAGCACGGGCAGCTACGGCATGGGAGGTGGTGTCAGCATCGGCGTCCAGGTGTCCGACGCCAGGACGAAGGACAGCCTGGCCGACGAGTTCAAGTTCGGCGGCGGCGGCGCCGGGCCGGTGGACGTCGAATACGCCTGGGGCAAAGGCAAGGACGGCGAGGACGTCCACGCGACATACGCGGGGTACTCGGTCGGCATCCCGGGCGGGAGCGGAGGCAAGTCGAACACCTGGGTGAGTGGCTACGCTCCCCCGTGGGCCTCGGCCGCCCTGTGCCCGGTGTGCCAGCTCTTCTGATCGCGTCCGGAGGCTCCTGGCGGGCCCCCGCCGGGAGCCGCCGGACGCTAAGGTATACAGCACCATGGATTTCCTGGTGCTGGGGCCGATGGCCGCCCTGCGGGCGGGAGACCGCGTCGACCTGGGCAGTCGTCGCCGTGAGCGATGCCTCCTCGGGTTGCTGCTGCTCGAACCGAACCGGGCGATCACCATCGATCGGCTGGTCGATCTACTCTGGGAGGGCGAGCCGCCGCCCAACGCGCGGGGGACGCTGAGCAGCCATGTGTCGAGGTTGCGCGGCCTGCTCGACCCCCACCGCGACGGCGGTGACGGCTTCCAGCTGCGCACCCGGGGTGACGGCTACGTCGCCGACGTGCCGCCGGACAGTGTGGACGCCGGCCGGTTCCGGGCTCTGACCGAGTCGGCGGCCCGCCTGCCCGATCCGGCCGGCCGCTCCCGGGTTCTGGGCGAGGCCCTCGCGCTGTGGCGTGGCCCGCTGCTGGCCGACGTGGCCACCGACTGGTTGCGCGACCGCGTCGGCGCCGACCTCGTGGAGCTGCGGCTGGCCACGGTCGAGGCCAAGCTCGAGGCCGATCTCGCCTGCGGGCGCCACGCCGCGGCGGCGGCCGAGACGGCCGCCCTCGTGGCCGGCCACCCGTTCCGCGAGCGGCTGGTGTCGTTGTTCATGCTGGCCCTCTACCGTGGCGGCCGGCAGACCGACGCGCTCGCCGTCTATCGCACCGTCCGGGACAGGCTGGCCGACGAACTGGGCATCGATCCGGGACCGGGCCTGCGATCGATGCACGAGGCGATCCTGCGCGGCGATCCCCACCTCGAACCGGCGAGCGGCGGGCCGGTGACGGCCTCGGCCGGCCGCGCCCAGTTGCCGGCCCCACCCCGTCATTTCACGGGACGGTCCACCGAGCTGGCCGGATTGAAGGTCGTCCTCGACGACCACTCCCCGATCGTCGCCACGATCGTCGGCCCGGCCGGCGTGGGCAAGACCGCGCTGGCCCTGCACTGGGCCACCGCCGTACGCGACCGGTTCCCGGACGGCCAGCTCTACGTGAACCTGCGCGGCTTCGCGGTGGACGCGCCGACCACGCCGATCGAGGCGCTGGGCCAGCTCCTGCGCGCTCTCGGGGTGCCGGCCGAGCGGATCCCGGCCGGCGTCGACGAGGCAGCCGCCGCCTACCGCGGCCAGCTGTCCGACCGGCGCATGCTCGTCCTGCTCGACAACGCCTCCGGTGTCGATCAGGTGCGGCCGTTGCTGCCCGGCGGGCCCACCTCGGCCGTCGTCGTGACCAGCCGCAACCGGCTGGGCGGGCTGACGGCGCTGGAGGGCGCGCACCGCGTCGCGCTGGCGCCACTGGCGATCGAGGAGGCGGGCGATCTGCTGCGGGCGGTGCTGGGGCCGGCCCGGGTCGACGCCGAGCCCGGCGCGGCGGCCGAGCTGGCCGAGGCGTGCGGACGGCTGCCGCTGGCCCTGCGCGTGGCCGCGGCCAACCTCGACGACGACCCGGCGGCGGCCATCCGCGACCATGTGAGCGAGCTTCGTGACGGGCGATTGAACGCGCTGGCCGTCGAGGACGACGCGCAGGCGGCCGTGCGGGTGGCGCTCGACCTGTCGTACCTGCGCCTGGCCACCGAGGCGCGGCGCCTGTTCCGGCGGATGAGCCTGGCCCCGGGGGCCAATGTCGGCGTGTACGGCGCCGGCGCTCTGCTCGGGGTCGCACCGGAGCAGGCTCACCGCATCGTCGGCTCGCTGGCCGAGGCACACCTGGTGGACGAGTCACCGCTGGAGCGCTACACGATGCACGACCTGGTCGGGCTCTACGCGGCCGAGCGGCTGGAGTCCGACGAACCGGCCGCCGACCGGGCCGCGGCGGCGGACCGGGTGCTGGACTGGCTCATGGCGGTGGCCGAGGTCGTGTCCCGGCTCGGTATGCCCCGCCGCCGCCGTCCACCGTTGACGCCACGGACTCCGGTGGACGAGGCGCTCGTGCCGGAACGGCTGGAGTCCGCGCTGGCGCTGCTCGACGGCGAGCGTCCCGGGCTCGCCGCCATGACGAGATCCGCCCTCGACCGGGGCGAGTACAGGCCGGCCTGGAACTTCGCGTATCTGCTGGGTGTCTACTACCAGATTCGGGGCGACGGCCTGGACGGGCTCGCCGTGTACCAGCACGGGCTCGAGGCCGCCGAGCGGATCGGGGACGAGTTCGGCCGCGCGGCCATGCACAACAGCCTCGGCATCACCCACGGCACCCTGCGCCGGTGGGCCGAGGCGACGGACCACCTGCGGCAGGCGGAACGCTACTACCGGGAGACGGGCGACGCCGACGGTGAATCCCGCGTCCTGATCAACCTCGGCCGTGTCCTGGCCGGGCGACGGCGATTCGACGAGGCCGAGGACGCCTATCATCGTGCGCTGCGGTTGAGTGCCGCCGTGGGCGACCCTCGCCGCGTCGCCCACGCGTGGAACAACCTCGCGATGGTCCACCTGGACGGCGGCAAGCCCGACCAGGCGGTGGAGGCGGCCGCGCGGTCCCTCCAGCAGTTCCGCGACCAGGGCGACCGCTACGGCGAAGGGCTCGCGTCGGACACTCTGGGCCGCATACACACGTCGCTGGGCGGGTTCGGCACCGCGTTGACCCATTTCCAGCGGGCCCTGCTCGCGTTCCGGGACGCGGGCAACCGGGAGGCCGAGGGCGAGACGCTGGCCAACATCGGCGCCACGCATCTTCGGCGGGGTGACACCCTGGCCGCGGTCGAGCATCTGGGATCGGCCGCGCGGTGCCACCACAGCGTCGGCGATCCCCACGAGGAGGCGGTCGCCCGGCGCCTGCTCGCCGAGGCCCATCTGGCCCGGGGCGACCGGGCGGCGGCGCTGTCCGAGCTGGACGCCGCCCGTGAGCTGCGAAAGCTGGCCCCCGACGCTACCGAGGAGGGGGCCCTGCGCCGGGCTGCAGCCGCCGCCGGGCCCCCGTCCGTCAGTCCTTGACAGTCCGGGTCAGGGCTTCCTGGCTGCCGGCGTCCGGGAGAGCCTTCACCTCGCGGTTGATCGGCGAAAGCTTGTCGCCGGCGGACCGCAGGATGATGCCCTGGTCGCCACCGACGACGACGCGGGCGCCGTTGACCTCGCGGCTCAGAAAGAGCACGGCCCGCATCCCGCCGGAGACCGGCGAGTCGTCACTGGCGACTTTTCCGGCGTCGTATCGAACGACGAGGACTTCGCCCTTCTCGGCGCCTTTCAGAGTTTTGTCGACCTTGAATTTCCACACCTGCACGGGCGGCTGGGCGGCGTCGTCCGGTTGGGCGAGACCGTACTCGCCGCCCATGCCGCTCCTGGCCACACCGATGAATTCACCGGACACGACCTGCTCCGACAGATCCGCGAGCTCGGACGCCGACGCGACTTCGTAGCGATCGGTGTGAATGACGACCTTTTCCGGCGCCGGCTCAGCGGATCCGCGGGAGGGGCTTCCGGCGAAGACAATTCCCGCGACGGCCGCCACTCCCAGCCCGAGCGCGGCGATTCCGACAAACTTTCCACGCATGTTGTCAGCCCCGATCAGTAGAGGTAGTGAACACCGGCGATGTCGTCGGCCCACGGTTCCAGACCCCAGCCGCAGGTCCATTTCTTCGGCCCCTGAACCATTACCGACTTCGTTCCGGTGCACGACGGGTTCGTGTGATCCAGCCCCAGCGCGTGACCGAATTCGTGGGTGCCGACCAGGCGACCCTGCGCGTACGTCAGCTCGTCGTAAAGACCGATGGACCAGCGGATGTTGACGGTGTGCCCGGACCACACGCCGCCGCTGCACCGGCCGGACGTCTCGGCGTAGACGGTCGGGTCGGCGAAGGCGAACGAGCTGATGACGACGTTTCCGGGCCGATCAGTGGTGACACCGAAGCTGGTCGGCGTATTTGTCGAGTTCCACCGCGCGAACGCCTCCTTCGACCGGTCCCAGTACCAGCCGTAAGTATTGGCGGCCCGCTCGACATAAAGCGGCGCCCCTTGGGCGAACTTACATGTCCAAAGGACGTACGCCTGAGCGGAAGAGACCGGAGCCACCACCGCGACAATTCCGGCCACCAGGCCGGTGACGAATATCGCCAGAGCACGTCGCACCCCGGACTTCTGAATACTGCCACCTGCTCGCGATAAAGCCTTGGACATATCGCCCCCTTGCCCCCGTTGCTTATGCCCGCATTTACAAGCGAGCGAAAGCTTAATCGACAGAGTCCGATGAAGATGACCCGCCTGCCGTGACAAGGTTCACAAGGGGAGGAATTAATTCTATTACCGTTTCCCTTTCTTATCCGCTCCGTTCATATTGAATTCAGAGAGGACGCCGCCAGTTGTCGAGGACCTTGTCGATGGTGGGGCGGATGCGGGTGCGGGCCTCGTCGCGGGGGACGCCGGACATCAGCAGGTCGTCGTACGGGGTGTCCTTGTGGCGGATCGAGGCGATCACCGCCCTCGTCACCGCGTCGGGGTCCAGGGAACGGCCGGCGGCGCTGCGGCCCACCCGACCCGAGCCCCGGAGGCTCGTGTGTTCGCTGACCTCGGCGGCTCGCGCCTGTGGGCAGGACGGGAACAGGCGCAGGATCTCGCCCGTCAGGTTCTGCTGGAAGACCTCGTCGGCGGCCTCCCGCCGTTCGCGGTCCCGTTCCCGGCGGCGGGCCCGGGCGTCCTCATCGGACAGGCACTGCTGCTCGGCCTCTTCGATCGCCGCGCGCTCAACCAGCAGGCCCTGACGCTCGTTGCGTTTGCGGGATCGGTTGAACCGGACCACCACCGCCGAGAGCCGGCTCGCCGCCTTGGCCCGGCGGGTCAGGGCGGCATCGCCGGCCGGCAGGAACTCCAGGTGGTCGAGGTCGGCGCAGGTCAGGCAGATCGGGCCGCCGTCCTCCATCATCAGCATGTCGGCGCCCGTGTGGCCGCAGCCCGTGCAGGTGAACTCGCGGGACGGCAGCACCACCACCAGGTCCGGCGCCTTGCTCTGCCGGGTGGTCATCCGTTCCCGCTGTTTCTCCGTGAGCTCGGCCGCCATCCAATGCGTCCGGTACGCCGTCTCGTCACCCGACTCGGTGAAGCGCAGCGGCCGGCGGTCGCGGGTCGCCGAGACGTACTCCACCTCGCTCGGCTGCAAGCCGCGGCCTCGCACCCAGCGGTGGAACACCTCGAGCGCGTCGGTGATCCGGGCCGGGGAGACCGCCGCCACCGCCTCCAGGACCGGCGCCCGGCCCTGGCGCCACTCCGTCACCCGGCCCGGATCCAGCCAGCCCAGGCCGGTCAGCACGTCCAGCGGGCTCACGTACCGCTGCTGGGCCAGGGCTTTCTCGGCGGCGGTCACCACGCGGCGTTCCAGCTTCGAGGTGGGCTGCATGGACGGCCACGTTACCCGGCCGGATCCCAGACTCCCGTGGGCGCGTGGCGGTCCGCGTACGCGCCGAAGTCGCGGGCCGGGCGGCCCAGCGCCCGCCTCACCCCGTCGGCCGTGCGCACGTTGCGGCCGTCGAGGACGTGCCGGAACATGTCGCCCAGTTCGGCCGGCAGCCCGGCGTCGCGCAGCACGACGCCGTACTCCTCATGGGTGATGGGTGTGTATTTGATCGTGCGGCCGGTGGCGCGGCTCAGCTCGGCCGCCACGTCGGCGAAGGTCAGCGCCCGCGGCCCGGTCAGCTCGTAGCGGTGCCCCCGGTGGCCTGGATCGACGAGCGCCGCCGCCACCACGTCGGCGATGTCCTCGGCGTCCACGAACGGCTCGGGCACGTCACCGGCCGGCAGCATGATGTCGCCGCCGCGGACGGCCTCGACGAGGAAGTCCTCGCTGAAGTTCTGCATGAACCAGGAGCA
This sequence comes from Actinoplanes sp. NPDC000266, assembly GCF_042899005.1. Lineage (NCBI taxonomy): Bacteria > Bacillati > Actinomycetota > Actinomycetes > Micromonosporales > Micromonosporaceae > Actinoplanes > Actinoplanes sp. NPDC000266. The sequence continues at coordinate 1,267,450 of NZ_JBIAZI010000001.1, read as the reverse complement.
CGTCACGATCGTCCAGCCCGTCCCGGCCGCCTGCACCTTCCGTTCGGCCTGCTGGGCGAGCTCCTCCCCGCGTCCGGAGAGCAACACCAACTGCTCGACCCCGGCGCCCGCCGCCTTCTCGGCGAAGGCGCCCACGATCTCCGCCGCACCAGGCAGACCGAGATCGGGATAGAAGGTGATGTACGCCGCCCGCACGCCCACGAGCGCGGGCGCCCACGTCGACTCGTCGTGCCAGTCGAATCGCGTGCTGCTGCGGCGCGACCCGAGGCGTACGTCAATCCCCTGCTCCACAAGCCTTTGCGCCACCCTGCGCCCGGTTTTTCCTGTCCCGCCGATGAGAAGAATCATGCCTTCCAGTAGACGGGCCACCTCGTAGACGCGGAATGCCCTGGACCCTCACCTCCATAAGCGAAACGCTCAGAGCGCGATGACCCCGCGGATGTTGCGGCCCTTGACCAGGTCACGATAGCCGTCGTTGACTTCTCCGAGGGTGTACGTCCTGGTCAGGAGCCCGTCGGTCCGCAGGTCGCCGGTGCGGTGGAGTTGCAGGAGCCGCGGGATGTCGTACTGCGGGTTGAGTGATCCGTAGATCGCGCCCCGCACGGTCTTCTGCTGCACCAACATGATGTCGCTGGGCGAGCGCACCGCGAACCGTTCCTTGGCCAGGCCGGTGATGACCACGGTGCCGCTCTTGCCCACCGCGTCGAAGGCGGCGGTGGCGACGTCGCTGTCGACCTGCCCCACGGTGACCAGCGCCTTGTCAGCCATGGCGCCGCCGGTGAGCTCGCTGATCCGGTCGAGGGCGGCGGCGGCCGTGGCGTAGGTGTAAGTGGCCCCGAAATGCCGCGCGGTGTCCCGCTTGAGCTTCACCGGGTCGACCACCACGACTTCGCTGGCGCCGCTGTACCGCGCGCCCTGCACCGCGTTCATGCCGATGCCGCCGGCGCCGAAGACGACCACCACGTCACCGGGCTCCACATCGGCGGCCTTCGTGGCCGTACCCCAGCCGGTCGGAATTCCGCAACTGAACAGGGCCGCCGTCACGAGATCGTGGCGCGGGTCGATGCGTACGACCGAATATTGCGAAAGCACGGACCGCTCGGAGAAGGCACCGATCATGCAGAAGCCGCCCACGTCCGTGCCACCGTGGTGCAGCCGGAACCCACCCTGCGGCAGCTCACCGGTGGCGAGGGTCGCCCCGAGCACGCACAGCGACTGCCGCCCGGTCGAGCAGTACTGGCAGGTCCCGTCACTGGGCACGAAGGTCGTCACGACGTGATCGCCCGGCTTGACCCGCGTGACGCGCGACCCGACGGCCTCGACCACACCGGACGCCTCATGCCCACCCACGAAGGGCACGCGGGCCGCGATGTCGCCACTCGTGTAATGCAGCTCCGAATGACAGAGCCCAGCCGCCACAAACCGTACGAGAATCTCCTCCTCGCGAGGCTCATCCAGCTCAAGCTCGACAATCTCGAACGGCTTCCCCGTCTCGAACAGAACCGCGGCCTTGGTTTTCATGCCTTTGAAGACGCATTCGGCCGTACGGGGTTCGGCCCTCCGTCCGTCACCATGATCACAGATGCCGTAGCACCATCATCACCGCCGGCACGCCCACTCCTGAGGCTTCCATGTGAAGATCGCCGATGTGACAGGTGACTTCGTTGTTCCGTCCCATCTTGTGGTACGTGGCAGCCAGACCGACATGGGGTTCGCGCTGGCCCGGGCCGCGGCCGGCGTGTACGGCTCGGCGCCGCGGCCCGTGGCGGCTGTGGTCGGGCGTGCGCGGCGGCGATGGTTCGAGGTGAACTGGCCCGAGCATCGCGAACGGTCGCGGGGCATGGCGGCGGCGTTCGGTGTGGATGACGACGATCCGGCGCTGTGCGTGGACGAGCTCAACGGACCGCCCCTGCCGGGTGGGTGTTCGGCGGTGTGGTGCCCGCCCAGGGTCGTGCGGAACTTCGACATTCACGAGTCGGTCATCGAGACCACGCCGCCCGCCCACGGGCAGCGGCTTCCCGCCTTGGCCCGGCCCCACGTGGTGGAGATGCACCCGGATCAGGGCCTGGCGTCCGTGGCCGTCACCGGCAACAACTTGAGCGGCTGCCTGGAGGGGATCAACGAGGCGGGGCTGTGCATCGTCGAGCTCGCGGACGGGCAAGGCGAGACGATCAGGCCCTCGGGCTCACCGCAGGCCGGTCTGGACGAGTCTCAGCTGCCGAGGTTTCTGCTGGACCGGTGCCGTACGGCCGAGGAGGCTCGCGAAGCGCTGCTCGGCGCCAAGCACTACACCCGGTACAGCTCGTGCCATTTCCTGGTCGCCGACGCCCGGGGCGACGCCTTCGTCTGGGAGCGGGAGGGCGACAACATCGAGCACATCGTCGACTCCCCGTCGGCCGTCACCAACCACCTGCTGTGCTCGCTGACCGCGGACAGCGAAAGCCACGGTCGGCTCCGCCGGCTCGCCCGTCGACTGGAGCACCTTGACGCGCACGGCGCCCTCGACACGGTCCGAGCCGAAGAAACGACTGCGGCGGCCGTCACGCTGTGGCGCAGCGACTATCACATGGCGAACGCGTCGATGACCGTTCGCTTCCTGCTCGGCATCGAGGCGACCCAGCGCTACAGCCCGCCTCTGTCGGTCGCGCTCCGATGATCCTGGCCGCCTTCGCGGTGGGACAACGCTGGTCACCTCCGGCCGCGCGCTGGGCCGAGGGCCTGCCGCCCGAAGTCGTCACGGTCAGCGACTGCCTGGCCGACCTGCTGCCCTTCGGCGACGATCCGCTGATCGCGCCGTGGCATCTCACCCTGGCCGATGCCCTCAGCACCGCTCGGAGCTCGCCGGCCGCCCACGTGCTCGCCGTGAGCGTGCAGCCATCGGACGCCGATGACCTCGCCAGGATGGTCGAGGACTGGATCGGTGACTATCCCCATCCGATCCTGCTGAACCTCGCCCGGCGGACTCCCCCGCCGCCCGGCCCGGCGTTCGGCTTCGAAGTGCTCGGGTTCGAGGCGGGCCGTCCACAGTTGGCTCTGCTACGGCCTACGGGAGCGGACGGCTTCCGTCCGGATCAACGAGCACGGTTTGCTGACCTCGGCGGCCGATGCGCGGCAGGTCGCCGATGTGGCCAATCGCGCGCGTGGCACCGTCGACGGCACACCCGAGGACGTCACGTGGTTCCCCGCGCGGATCACTCACCGCACTGTCTTGAAGGGATGACATGGACCCTCAACGATGCCATGGACCGGGTCGAGGGGGTGGAGGCACGGGGACCTGCTCGACGATGAGAAGCTTCGATCTTCTACTGAAACTTCCTCCACTCGCCCTCGGAGATCACCTCGACCGCGCCGTCGACGACCTGGATCGCCGTCTGCTCGTCGATCGCGTAGGCCGGGGCGCCCAGCTCGGCGGCCCAGCGTTCGGCGTCGGCCATCGCGTTCCCGGGGAAGGCGTTCAGGTGCGGGAAGATCGAGAAGTCGACCACGCCCAGCGTGCGGTCGTCGGGAGCGGCCGCCCACTCGACGAACAGCTTCCCGATGCGGGGTGTCATCACCATGCTGCCGGCGCTCACCCCCACCCACACCTTGCCGGACAGCGCCGGCAGCAGCTCGGCCAGGCCGGACTCGCGCATCCAGTGACTCAGATAGGTGGCGTCGCCCCCGTCGACCAGCAGTACGTCGGCCTCGCGAACCCACGGCATCCAGCGCTCAGCGCCGATGGTGGGCAGGGCGGTCAGCTCGAGGACACCCAGCGACGCCCAGCCCAGCCCGGTCAGGTGTTCATAACCGTTCACCAGCCCCCGCACCGATTGCGGACCGCACGCGGGGTGCCCCCACTGGGCGGTCGGAACGCACAGGGCGTGACTTTCGGCGATCGGCTTGCCGAGGAGACGTACGAGCGCCGCATTGATGCTCTTGTTCGTGACGCCGCCTGAGGTGAGCAGGAGCTTCAACGTGCCTCCGAAGGTCGGGCCCGGCGGTGGACGGCGGCCGCGACCTCGGGCGGCAGGTCGTCCAGCTCGTCCATGGTTCGGCCGGGGCGCAAAAAGTCGAACAACAGGACTGTACGGGTGGTCGTGGAGTAGTTCCACGCCTCGTGATCGGTGGTGTCGTCGAAGACGAACACTTCACCTTCGCGCCAAGGGCGGGTCTCCGCGCCGACTCGCAGAGCACAGTCGCCATCCGGGACGATCAAGGCCAGGTGGGCCCGGTAGACGGTGGTGACCCAGCCCTGGTGCGGCTTGATGTGGGTTCCGGGAACCATGCGGGAGAAGCCCGCCGTCGTCAGGCCAGGGATCCGGCTCAGCGCGGCCGCCGTGTGCGGGCAGGCCGCCAGCGCTTGTTCGATGCGGGTGCCGAACGCCACGAGCCCGTAGACGCTCCACCCGGTGCCGTACATCTCGCGCTGCACCCAGGGCTCGAACGACTCCTCGCGCAGGGCCGCACACTCCGCCCGGATCTCTCCGGAGGACCGGCGAAGGTCGGCCAGGAAGGGGAACCGGTCATCGTCCACGAACATGCCGCTGACGGTACGGCTCCTGGTGAGCCGTCGTCTATGTCGGGTTCGGCAAGCTGTGCCGAAGGCTGCAAACGTATGTACGCAAACGTATGCGGTGGGCGTACGGTCGCCGGTAACCCGGCATCCGGGCCGGGGGTGCTCGGCAGGAGGCGCGTCTAATGAGGAACCGGAAGCGGCTGTCCCTCTTGACGGTCGCGGCCATGATCGGGGTCGCCGGCTGCTCCCAAGGGGCTGAGGAGTCCACGTCCGAGCAGGTCGTGGAGGCTACGACCAGTTGCGCCACGAAGGGCGAGCTCACCATGTGGGAGCGCTCGGGCGGCAACAAGGACATGGTCGACATGCTGGTCGCGGCGTGGAACGCCAAGAATCCGGACTGCAAGGTCGCTCTCACCTACATTCCGCATACGGAGATGGTCGGCAAGATCGCTCAGGGGATCGCGTCGGGGCAGGTGCCCGATCTGATGGGGATGGATCTCATCTACGCGCCCCAGTTCGAGAAGGCGGGGCAGCTCGTCGACCTGACCGCTCGGATCAGCGGCTGGCCCGAGCTGAAGACCGCCAGCAAGGGGCACATGACAGTCTCCACTTACGAGAACAAGCTTTACGGCGTTCCTCTGTACGCCGATGTGTCAGCCCTGTTCTACAACAAGGATCTCTTCAAGCGGGCCGGCCTCGACCCGGCCAAGCCGCCGACGAGCCTGCCCCAGCTGCGGGAGTACGCCGACAAGATCACCGCTTTGGGCGGGGACGTCAAGGGCTACTACCTGCCGGGCAACTGCGCCGGCTGCAACATCTTCACGGTCGGGCCGCTGATGTGGGCGTCCGGCGCGAAGATCGAGGCGGCCGGGCCCGGCGACGAGCCGCTGGTCGGTGACGGCGTGAAGCAGGTGCTCCAGTTCGAGCGGGACATGGTCAAGGCCGGCAACGTGCACGAGGGTGACCGCACCGAGAACGGCGAGACGTTCCACCTCCAGTTCGGCTCGGGCAAGGTCGGCATGATGGGCACCGGCAACTTCAACATCACGCTGGCCCGGCAGCAGAACCCCAAGATGGACTTCGGCGTGGCCCTGCTGCCCGGCATGACCGACGGCTCGAGCGCCTCGTTCATCGGCGGCGACCTGGTCGTCGTCCCCAAGGGCAGCAAGCGCGTCAACGACGCTGTCAACTTCATGAAATTCCTGCTCTCCGACGACGTTCAGGTCGAGGTGTACGCCAAGGCGCTGAACCTGACCACGCGCAGCGACATGGTCGACAACAAGTACTTCCAGGCCGAACCGCTGGTGCAGGACGTGGCCGAGGCGCTGACGGTGGGACGTACGCCGTACACCCTGACCTTCTTCGAGCAGATCAACTCGCCGCAGGGCCCGTGGCTCAAGATGCTGCAACGCGCGTACTACACCGGCGACGACCTCGACGCGGTCATCGCCGACGCCAAGAAGTCGATGAAGGACATCGCCGCGAAGTCCTAGGAGACAAAGGCCATGCAGCGTACGCGTCGTAACCGGCTCACCGGCTTGGCGTTCACCGCTCCGGCCCTCGTGTTCGTGCTCGTGTTCACCGTCTATCCGCTGGGCCGGATGGTGTGGATGTCGCTGCACGAGTGGTCGCTGATCTCCGAGCCGCACTTCGTCGGCGTGGACAATTTCCGGCAGGCGTTCGGCGATCGCCAGTTCTGGACGTCGTTCCTGTTCACGTTGAAGTACACGGCCCTGATCACGCCCGTGCTGATCGTCGGCGGCTACCTGCTGGCCCTGCTGACGGCGCCGTCGTCGAAACCGCGCGCCATCACCCGTACGGTAATTTTCGTCCCGGTCGTCATCGGCCTCGGCGTCTCCAGCCTGCTCTGGTACTGGCTGTTCAGCACCGACTTCGGCGTCGTCAACCGGATCCTGCTCGACCTCGGCCTCGTCGACCACCCCGTGCTCTGGCTCGGGGTGGACGCCGGCACGTCGAACTTCGCGATCAGCACGTCCGTCGTCTGGAAGGTCATCGGCTTCGGGATGATCCTGTTCGTCGGGGCCATCCAGGCCATCCCGACCGAGATCACCGAGGCCAGCCAGGTCGACGGGGCAGGCTATTGGCAGCGGATCGGCCGCGTCGTCCTGCCGCTCACCATGCGCACGGTCCTGCTGGTCACCCTGGTCAGCGTGATCGGCTCGCTGCTGGCGTTCGACCAGTTCTACATCATGACGGCCGGGCAGCCGCAGAACGAGACCGCGACCTCGGTCTTCTTCGTCTACCTGAACTCGTTCCCCTATCTGAAGCTGGGCTACGGGGCCGCCCTGTCACTGATCCTGGCCGTGACCATCCTGGCCTTCACCGTCGTCCAGCTGGTGCTCACCCGCCGGAGCGAGTCGTGACGGCCACGCTGGCCCGGACGCGGCAGCGGGCCGTCGCCAAACCGATCAGGGCCGGACATCGCGGCCACCTCGTGGCCGCCGGTTGCATCGCCATCGGCACGGTCATGATGCTGCCGCTGCTGTACTCGGTGCTGGCCTCGATCAAGCCGACGGCCGAGGCGGCCGCCGCCCCGCCGACCTATCTGCCGCACGGGCTGAGCCTGGACAGCTACCAGCGGCTGTGGGATTACCAGGAGGGGCTGCTCACCTATCTGGGCAACAGCTTCGGCACGGCCGTGCTGACGATCGTCTTCACCCTGCTACTCACGGTGCCGGCCGCGTACGGCCTGTCGCGCTTCCCGGTGCCCGGCAAAGAGCTGATCTTCATCGTGCTCCTGTTCGCGCTCATCGTGCCGTACCAGGCGCTCCTGACCCCGATGTTCCTGATGTTCGCCAAGATCGGCCTGACGAATTCGCTGATCGGGCTGGCGATCCTGCACACCACGATCCAGTTGCCGTTCAGCCTCTACATCCTGCGCAACAGCTTCGCGGCGGTGCCCCGCGAACTGGAGGAGGCCGCCATCATGGACGGCGCGGCGCCGCACCAGATCCTGCGGCGTGTCTTCCTGCCGCCGACCCTGCCCGCGGTCGTGACGGTGACCCTGTTCGCTTTCATCACGTCCTGGAACGAGTTTCTGGGCGCGCTGGTGATGATGAGCTCGAGCGCGAAGTTCACCCTGCCCGTGATCCTGGCGACGGCCCGCACCGAGACCAGCCTCGGCGGCACCGACTGGGGCATGCTCCAGGCCGGCATCACCATCTCGATCATTCCCTGCGTGGCCGTCTACCTGTTGCTTCAGCGGTACTACATGGCCGGCCTGATGAGCGGAGCCGTGAAATGAGCGTGACAGCAGTGCAGCCGTCGAAGACGGCGCTGACCCGGCTCCGCCCGCTGGACGCCCGGCGTGTCGAACTGACCGGCGGTTTCTGGGCTTCGCGGGTCCGCGTCAACCGGGAACACACGATCCCGCACGGACTCGAGCAGTTGGAGAAGGCCGGGAACCTCGACAATCTGCGGCTGGCCGACGGCTATCGCGGCACGTTGCCCTTCCTCGACTCCGACGTCTACAAGTGGCTCGAGGCGGTGGGGTGGGCCGGGTTGCCCGCCGACGACGTGATCGACCTGGTCGCCTCGGCCCAGCGGCCCGACGGTTATCTCAACAGCTATGTCCGGGCCGGCGAACCGTACAAGGACCTGTCCTGGGGTCATGAGCTCTACTGCCTGGGCCACCTCATCCAGGCGGCGGTGGCGTGGCATCGCGCGCGCGGCGACGACCGGCTGCTCGACATAGCGGTCCGGGCCGCCGGCCACGTGCCGGACGGCATCATCGACGGGCACCCGAACATCGAGATGGCGCTGGTGGAACTCACGCGGGTGACCGGTGACCGGCGCTATCTGACGATGGCCGCCCGCATGATCGACACGCGCGGACACGGCACGCTGCCCGGTGCGGAACAGTTCGGCGCGGCGTACTGGCAGGACCACGAGCCGGTGCGGGAGGCGTCATCGGTGGCGGGACACGCCGTACGGCAGCTCTATCTCGACTGTGGCGCGGTCGATGTCGCTGTCGAGCTGGGTGACGATCGGCTGCTCGCCGCGGCGCGCCGCCGGTGGGACGACCTGACACGCACCCGGATGTATCTGACCGGTGGCATGGGCAGCCGGCATCGGGACGAGGCGTTCGGCGATCCGTACGAGCTGCCGCCGGACCGGGCGTACGCCGAGACCTGCGCCTCGATCGCCGGGGTGATGCTGGCGTGGCGCTTGCTGCTGGCCACGGGCGAGGCGGGATACGCCGACGCCATGGAAAGGATCATCTACAACGGGGTGTTGCCCGGGATGTCGCTCGACGGGACCCGCTTCTTCTACACGAATCCGTTGCAGCGCCGCGTCCACCGGGCACCGGACGGCACCGGGGAACGACAGCCCTGGTACCGCTGCGCCTGCTGTCCGCCGAACCTGATGCGGCTGCTGGCGTCCTGCCAGCAATTTCTTGCAACGTCGGACGACAGCGGCATTCAGTTGCACCAGTACGCCACGGCGACGATCGACACCGGCCCGACACGCCTGCGGATTGACACGAATTATCCGTGGGAGGGGCGAATCGCCGTACAACTGCTGGAATCTCCGGCGGAGCCATGGACCCTGTCCCTGCGCGTGCCGCGGTGGTGCCGTTCGGCCACCCTGACCGGACCTGACGGCACGCTGGCGGTGGCGGCGGGAGTGGTGAAGCGGCACCGGAGGTGGAAGACCGGGGATGTCGTCGAGCTGAACCTCGAGATGCCGGCCCGGGTCACCGAGCCCGACCCGCGGATCGACGCCGTGCGGGGATGCGCGGCGCTGGAGAGGGGCCCGCTGGTCTACTGCGTGGAGGAGGCCGACGTCCCGGACCTGACATGGGATTTCAGCCGGGAGCCGGCATTGGTGCCACGCCCCGACCTGGCCGAGTCGATGATCGGCCTGGACGCCGCCATCCCGTACTTCGCATGGGCAAATCGAGGCGCCGGCGGCATGCGGGTGTGGATCCCACGCTAGGCGGAACGGCACGCGGGCCTGGATCCCGCGCTCAGCGGGGCGACACGCGACTCTGGATCGCGCGCTAGGCGGGCGGTGCTGTGGAGTCGCGCACTATCAGCGGGAGCTGGAAGACGGTTACGCCGGGCTCGGGGCGCGATGACGGATCGCGGGCCAGTGACACCGCCTGTGACACGCCGAAGCCGACGATCTCGGCGATGGGCATCCTCAGCGTGGTCAGGGCGGGCACCGTATGTGCGGCGATGAGGATGTCGTCGAAGCCGACGACGGAGAGCTGGGCGGGCACCGCCACGCCGAGAGTGTGTGCGGCGTGCAGCGCGCCCACGCCCACCAGGTCGGTCGAGGCGGCCACCGCGGTCGGTGGCTCGGGCAGGCTCATCAGCTCGGCCAGCGCCGACTCGCCGCCGTCCAGAGATCCAGGGCAACGACGAAGATAATTAGGGGGTACGCCGCCGAACCGCTCCCGCATGAAATCGACGTACGCCTCCTCGCGGATCCGGTACTCGTTGGGCAGCTCGGCGCTGAGGAACCCGATGCGCCGGTGCCCGAGCGCGGCCAGATGTTCGAGGCCGGCCCGCACGCCGGCCCGGTCGTCCGGGTTCGCGGTGGGAAACTCGAGCGGGCTGGCGCCCTGCCACAGGCCGACCACCGGCACCGGGGAGCGCCGCAGGTCGGCCAGCAGCTCCGGATAGCCCTGCATGTCGCCGAGCAGGATGATCGCGTCGGTGTGCCGCGTCTCCAGCACGGTGGTCAGCGGCGACGCGGCGTCGAGCTGCCCGTGCACGTGGCCGAGCACGACGTTGTAGCCGTGCGCGACCGACTCGACCACGAGCGCCTCGATGACCCCGGCGTAGAAGACGTCGCTGAAGTCCCGCACGACGGCACCGATGAGGTTGGTCGACGCGCCCCGCAGCCCCCGCGCCAGCGGATTGGGCCGGTAGCCCAGATGACGGGCCGTCTCGATGACCCGCTCCCGGGTCTCGGCCGCGATCGGCACCCGGGTCGGCGCATTGTTCAGAACCCGCGAAACCGTGCTCTGCGAAACTCCCGAAGCCTCGGCGATATCGCGCATCGTGATCACGGCCCGCACGGACTCGCGCGCGTTCTCACGGGGCGGCCCGGGCTTGCGCTGGGGATCGCCGCCCGGCGGCTCTGCTCGCGCTCCGGGCGCGGAAGTCGGCATCGAGGCGAAGCGTAACACCGGCGGTAAGGTCAGCCGGTGGACCTGGATCACATAGCCGCGCAGCTCGGCGTGCCCCTTGAGGAGATCGACCGCGTTCATCGCCTGGCCGGTGACCGGCCCTCGGCTCCCCTGCCCACGTCACCGCGTCTCGATCGTCTCGGGGTGCGACCGGACGACGCCGCCGAGATCTTGGCGGGCTGGCCCTCCCCACAGTGGAGCCCCGCGCTGCGCTGGCTGCTCGATCGCTCGACCGCGCTGGTCCGGGCCGATCTGGGCGGCTACGGCTGGCTGTCGCCCGGGCCCGCGCTGCCGCGCTACTTCGTCTACGTCTATTTGTCCCTGGTCGACGTCGTCGAGGCGTACCACCGCAACCGTGACATTCCCGACGAGGTGACCCGGGCGACGCTGGCCGATCTGGGCCGCAACCTGGCCGTCGACCGCCGCATGAAAGGCGAGGGCTGGCCGGTGATGCAGAGCTGGCTGACCCTGCACGTGCGCGGCGGTCTGTACGAGCTGGGCCGCCTGCAGTTCCAGCGCGGCGACACCATCGATCTGCACATTCCCGAGTCGGGCCGGCTGACGCCGGCATCGGTCGACGAGTCCCTCGACCAGGCCCGCGGTTTCTTCCCGCGCCACTTCCCCGAGGAACGCCACGACGCCTTCACCTGCGGCTCCTGGCTCCTCGACCCGCAGCTGCTAAACTACCTGCCCGCCGACTCCAACATCGTCCGTTTCCAGCAGCGGTTCGACATTTTGCCGTACGAGGAACCGGAGGGCCTGGACGCCGACGTCGAGGCCCGCCGCTTCGTGTTCCGCACGCTGACCACTCCCCTGGACCAGCTCCCCCGCGACACCGTCCTGCAGCGCGCCATCATCGACCACTTGAAGGCCGGGAACCACTGGCAGTGGCGCCGGGGCCGGCTGCGTCAGGGCTTGTAGGCCACCGCTCCGAACTCGTCGACCTCGCGCCGATCGTCACCTTCAGCCGGGCGCCAGCGGGAACACGGGACCAGCCCCGGCTCGACTACTTCGAGCCCTTCGAGGAAGCGGGCGAGCTCCTCGGGCCGGCGCAGGTGGTACGAGAGCGGGGCATTCGCGTTCCACACCCCGATGGCTTCCTCGAAGGCCGGCCCGTCGAGCACGTTGGTCCCGTCGGCGGTGACCAGGTAGCTGCCCGGCGCCAGCCCGCCCATGAACTGACGGACGATGCGCACAGCGTCGTCCAGGTCGGGCACATGGCCCAGGATGTTCATGAGGATCAGGCCGGTCGGCTTCGACAGGTCGAGGGTGCTCCGCCCGGCCGCCTCGAGAACCGCGGCCGGATCACGGAGGTCGGCGTCGATGTATTCGGTGACTCCCTCGGCCGTACCGGTAAGCAAGGTCCGAGCGTGCGACAGCACGAGAGGGTCGTTGTCCACGTACGCGATGCGGGCCTCCGGCGCCACGGCCTGCGCCACCTGGTGGGTGTGCTCGGCGGTCGGCATGCCGGTCCCGACGTCGAGGAACTGCCGGATGCCGGCCTCCGCGGCCAGGAAGGTGACCGAGCGCTTGAGGAAGGCCCGCGACGACCGCGCCACCACGGCGATGTCCGGATAGAGCCCCGCGAACTGGTCACCCACTTCCCGGTCGACGGGGAAGTTGTCCGTCCCGCCCAGCCAGTAGTTCCAGACGCGAGCCGAGTGCGGAATGCCGGTATCGAAGCTCATGCCACAACTCTAATGTGGATGAGAGGACGGGTGGCTGAGGTGCGTCCCTCTACGCTGCCACCATGAATCTCGGCGGCTATCACGAGCAGTTCGGCGGCGACCCCGACCTCGATGTCACGGCACTGCTCACCGACGGCCGCGATCTCCTCGGTAAGCCCGGTTTCTGGTCCTGCTATCTGCGCACGCTGATGGTTCCGGATTTCGGCGGCCTGCCGGGCGACGACGACCTGTACGACTACATCGACCCGAGCCGCTGGGAGGTGCTGCGGGTCGACTTGCGCGACGGTGCCGAACTGGTGGTGGTGTTCCGGAACCTCGACGAGGACGGCGGCGTCGACTATCTGGTTCTGCCCGGCGGCGGGGCCAAGGCCGTTCCGATCGCGGCGATCGACGGGCACCAGACCGGGCCCGGCCTCTCGTGGCCCGAGCTGGCCGGCGTGGCGGCCCGGCAGGACGACCCGATCCGCCGAGCACAGGCCCTGCTTCTGCTGGCCCCGGCCTTCGGCGACGCGGCGGCGGACACCCCCGAGGCGGTGGCTCTTTTCGCCGGGGCGATGCGCACCCTGGGCGTCACCGGTGACGTCGGGAAAGCGGCGGCGATGCTCGTCTCCGACGAGGTCGACTTCTGGGGGCACATCGACTGGGAGGACGGTGTGCCCGACTCCGATCTCGCCCCGCGTGATCCGGCCAGCGTGTTCGCCCTGGCCGAGCCGCAACGGCTTCTGGTCGAACGCCTGTTGGCGCCCTGATCTCAGGGGACGGGCGCTTCGAGGCTCTTCGCCCACTTGACCGTCCAGGAGTTGAGAGGGGCGAGCGCCTCGGTGAGTCCGGTCCCCAGCTCGGTCAGGTGATATCCGTTGCCGTCGTGGCTGATCAGGCCGAGTTCGCGCAGCTCCTTGAGTCGCGTGTTGAGGGCTCCCGGGTTCGACTCGCAGGCGGTGATCAGGCTTCGGAAGGTCAGTGAACGGCCCTCGCGCAGCTCCCACAGCAGGCGCAGCGATCCGCGCCGGCCCAGGGCGTCGAAAAGCACCATGAGCGGGCGCCCGGTGGAGGTGCCGCGGGCGGGTGAGCCGATTGTCAACTTGTCCACGCTATGGATTCTATAGCGCAGCTGTTACTGTCGCCGCATGACGCGCGCTCGGATCGCTCCCGCCGGCGAGCCCCTCGACACTGACGTTCAGGCCGCCATCGACGGCGTCATGCGGGGCCGGCCGCCGCTCGCGCTGTTCACGACGCTCGCGCGGGACCGCCGGCTCTTCTTCAAGTTCTTCTCCGGAGGGCTGCTCGACCGCGGTCACCTGACACTCCGCCAGCGCGAGATCGTCATCGACCGCACCACCGCCCTGTGCGGCGCCGAGTACGAGTGGGGCGTGCACGTGACCACGTTCGCAGGGCCGGCCGAACTGACAAGCGCCCAGATCACGTCCCTGACGCACGGCAAGGCCGAGGACTCGTGCTGGACCGACGAGGAGCGCGCTTTGATAGACCTGTGCGACGCGCTCCACACCAAGGCGACCGTCGACGATCACCTCTGGAACAGACTGCGGGACCACTACGGCGACGGGGCGATCCTCGAACTCCTGCTGCTCGCGGGCTTTTACCACACCACCTCGTACGTGGTGAACGCCCTGGCGCTCCCCCTCGAACCCGGCATGGCCAGGTTCGACCAGAATGAAGGGTGAAGCGGTGTTCAACTTCTGGGACTGAGCCTGGTGTCTACCGCGGACTGCTGGAGGGCCAGCAGCCGCGACACCTCGGCCGCCGGCATCGGGTGGGCCAAGTGGAAACCCTGGCCCAGCGTGTAGCCCAGCTCTCGCAACGTAGCCACCTGTTCGGGGCTTTCGATGCCCTCGGCGACCGTGTCCAGGCCCAGCGCGTGGGCCAGCTGGATCACCGCCCGGGCCACGGCCTGGCGAGCACCGGCCGCGGCCGGGTGGCCGTCGTCGATCTCGATGCCGTCCACGAAAGACTTGTCGAGCTTGACTATTGCCGCCGGGAAGGCTCTCAGCAGGCTCAGCGACGACTCGCCGGTGCCGAAGTCGTCCAGGGCCAGGCGGATGCCCATGCGGTCCAGGTCGTACAACGCCCTGGACACCTGCTGGCCCCGCAGGACCGCCGACTCCGTCACCTCCAGGACCAGGCGCTCGCACGGGAGGCCGCTGTCGGACAGGGCCTCCGCCACGTCGGCCACGAAGTCCGGGTCGTGCAGCTGGCGGGCCGAGACGTTCAAGCCGGCCTCCTGCAGCGCGTCCGGGCCGAACTCGGCCAGCCAGGAAGCGGCCTGGCGGCATGTCTCGCGCAGGACGAAACGGCCCAGCGGGACGATCAGACCTGTTCTTTCGGCGGCCGGGATGAACTCGGCCGGTGGGACCACGCCCCGGGTCGGGTGGTGCCAGCGGACCAGGGCCTCCACCCCGAACAGGCGGGTGCCGTCCAGGCGCATGATGGGCTGGTAGACCACCCGGAACTCGTTGTTGTCCAACGCCCGGCGGAGCTCGCCGCCCAGCTGCATGTGGGCCAGCACCGGCTCGCCCAGGCCCTCGACGTAGCGTACGAAACCGGCCTTGCCCTGCTGTTTCGCCGTGTACATGGCCACGTCGGCGTCGCGCAGGACCGAGTCGACCGTGGCGCCCGGAGTGGCGGTCGCTATGCCGATGCTGGCCTGGACCAGCAGCCTGTGCTCGCTGATCGGCTGGGCGAAGGCGGCCAGCAGGCGTACGGCCAGGGCCTCCGCGTCGGACGTGAGCAGCACCGCGAACTCGTCGCCGCCCACCCGCGCCGGCAGGCCGTGGGAACCCACCTCGGAGCGGAGCAGGCGCGCCACCGAGATGAGCAGGTGGTCGCCGACGCCGTGGCCCAGCAGGTCGTTCACCGTCTTGAAGTCGTCCAGGTCGATGAGCAGCACCGAGGCCTGGCCGGTGGTGCTCAGCGCGTCCGCGAGCCGATCCCGGAACAGCGCCCGGTTGGCCAGCGCGGTCAGGCCGTCGTGGCTCACCTCGTACTTCAAACGGCCGAGCAGCCGCGCGTTCTCCCGGGACGTCAGGTACAGCCGGACCATCACCAGCCCTGTCACCACGACGGCGGCGATCAGGGCGACCCGGACCGGCCAGCGCAGCGGTTCGCCCAGCGCCACCGCGATCAAAGGCACATCAACCAAGAGCATTGCGATGTACGGAAGGAGCACGCCGACACGCGCAGGAGCGCGCAGCCCCCGGTCGGCGCGCGTCTGCGCGGCCACCCCCAGGGTGATGAGCAGCGGAGCCAGGGGCAGGACGACCGACTGCGCCGGAACGCTCGCGATCAGCCCGAACTGCACGGCCAGGACGGCCGTCGCGGCGGCGGGCACGCCACCGGCGGCCGCGATGAAGCGGATCGCCACGCGGTCGACCGGGCCGCCCGCGATGTACGAGGCCTTGGTGGCGGCGCCGACCGCGATCAGCAGGCCCAGCCCGACCAGCACGGTCGCCTGCCGGCTCAGGGACTCGCGGGCGGTCAGCATGGGTGCCAGCCCGATGTACCAGAGCACGGCCGCGCAGCCCAGGAAGGCGATCAGCCGGTCGAGCACCATGGGCCACCGCTCGGTGGCGCCGGCCCGGGACACCGGGACCCGGGCCAGGGCGCCCATGGCGATCAGGAAGCCCAGGGCCGCGATCGCCGCGGCCGGGGTCGGCATGGCGCGGGTGCGCACCTCGTCGGCGTGGGCCAGCGAGTCCACGGCCAGCCAGGCGTACCCGAAGGTGATCAGGCCGATGGAGAGGAAAACGGCCCGCCAGAACGGGTCACGGCGGGACAGGCCGTGCAGCGACGCGGTGGCCAGGGCGCCGCCGATCGGGACGAAGACGTACGCCGTCGCCTCGGCGCCGATGCCGGCGCCGAGATAGGCCACACACCAGACGGCGCCGATCGCGGCGACCGCGGCGGTGGCCCGCACATAGAGCGCTTCCCGCGTCACGGAAGCGACACTAGTGCGTCCGAAGTGGAGAAGATCTCCCCCGAACGTTCGAGAGGGCCGGGCCGCGACGGGGGGATGTCGCGGCCCGGCTGTCCGGTCACTTCAGGCCGAAGGCCCGGGTGATCGTCTGTTCGACGCTGTTGCCGTACGCGTCCTTGGCGCCGGCCTTCAGCGTGACGTGCTGGGCGTTCTTCGGCGCCCGCAGGTCGGCCGTCCACCCGTCCTTCGACTGGTGCAGCCGCTGGCGTACCCAGGTGGCTCCGTCGTCGTACGACACCTCGAGCGTGACCGTACCGATGGCCTTGGTGCTCGGGCCGCCGGTCAGGTGGGACGGCACGACCGTGATGGCGGTCGAGCGGGAGGCCCGGTGCGAGATGTCCGTGTCCACCTTGTAGTCGAGCTGGATGAGCGGCAGGCGGGCCGTCTTGGCGTCCGAGAAGAAGTCCCAGGTCGTCCGCGTCTTCGACGAGTACGGGTACGACGTCGAGTCCCGCTGGGTCGTGGTGACCAGGCGGTACGGGAGGCGTTTGGGGCTCAGCCCGGAGTTGGTGTCGATCCAGTTGTACGTGTTCTGCTCGATCACCGACCTGCCCTGCGACAGGGTGGCCGTCATCTCGCCGCCGTCCGGGAAGGCCACGCCGGCGTGGTTGGCGCCCGAGTCGCCCCAGCCGGGGATCTCGGCCACGATCCGGTCGCCGTCGCGGTAGGGCAGCGTGACCGCGTCGTTGATGCGCGGGCGCTGGATGGCGCCCAGCCACGTCTCCTCCGTCCGGCTGCCCGCCTTGTAGGTGGTGTCGCCGCCGAGCTGGAACGAGTACCAGTCGTCCATGTCGGTCGACCAGCGGACGCCGTCCTGTGCGGTGACCCAGTCGGTGCGGAACCGCTCGGAGCGCAGCAGGGTGGTGGAGCCGACCTTCACCGGCAGGTCCGGGTTCTTGTCGAAGCGCTTCTCGGACATCTCCCGGGTGGAGGTGCTCTGGAAGTCGACGTCGACCCGGGCCAGCTCACGCTCCGACGGGCGGTAGGTGAGCGACTTCGGCGTCCCGTTCGGCCAGTAGCGGACCAGGTCGTACAGGTAGTCGGTGGTCGGGTCGGAGGCGACGTTCAGGGTCACCTTGCCCTTGGCGAGCTGAGCGATCAGGCGCTCGCCGCCGTCCGCGGTCAGCGAGACCACGGCCAGTTTCGTCCTGGAGGTGGCGTCGAAATAGCGCCCGGGCTCGTTGTTGACGACCGCGAGGACCGCCGCACCCGCCTTCTCGGCCGCCTTCACCTGGTCGTCGAGGTCGTCACGGCGTACGACCGCGATCTTGTCCTTGACGTTGACCTTGGCGAACTCGGCGGCGGTGCCCGTGCCGGCGAAGACCGCCTCGAGCCGGCGTGTGCCCTCGGCCGGGATGGCCGACCCGGAGATCAACAGCAGATCGTCGTACGGCTCACCGAGCGAGATGAGCGGCTCGGTCTTCCGCCAGCGGGCGGTCACCGACATCTTGCCGTCACGGGCCTTCTGGCCGGGCGTGACCCAGATGCTGTCGTAGTAGCGGGGAATGATGAAGGAGTCGGTGGCCTTGGCCGTGTCGCCCAGCTCGCGGTGGTAATCGAGGCGGACCTCGGCGGTGGCCGACGCCTTGGGCGTGATCGCCTGGACCTCACGGGTGGTGGAGGCCTTCAGCTCGATGGCGGTGTTCTTCTCGACGACGACCGTGGGCGCGCTGACCAGCGCCATGCCGCGGGAGTTGGGGCCGTGGGTGCCCTCGACGTCGCCCCACATCCAGACCGCGTAACGGCCGTCCGGCACGAGCACGTCGATCGGGCGTCCGTCGATGGTGAGGAAGTTGTAGTAGGCGCCGGCCGGGTCGCCCTCGCGCAGCATCATGATCTCACCGGGCATGGGCTCGCCGCCGCGGCCGGTCGGGGTGATGGTCAGGTGCCGGGGCTGGTCCTCGGTGCTGATACCGATGAGGGTGTCGGCCACGTGACTGCCGCCGGCACCGGTGGCGACGACGCTGCCGGTGAAACGGCCCTTCTGCGGCGAACTGCTCAGGTCGACCGAGACCGTGACGGAGGCGGTGCCGTTGGCGGGCACGGTCACCCGCGGCGCCGACAGCTTCGCGAAGTCGAGCCCGGTCGCGGCCAGGTCGAGATCAACGGCACTGCCGCCGACATTGGTGTACGTGATCTGGCGCTCGACGGTGCCCGACGGCTCGTCCTCGACGGGGTGGATGCCGAGGTAGGCCGAGGCGGAGGCGAAAACCGTCGCCTTTGTCGTGGCGGCGATGTCGAGGCGGCCGCTTCCGGCCTCGTACGCGTTGTAGTCAGGGGTCTCCTTGGCCGTGCTCACCAGGGCGTCCTTGAGCTGCTGGCCGGTCCAGCCGGGGTGCTGCGCGGCGAGCAGGGCGGCCGCGCCGGCGACGTGCGGCGTGGCCATCGAGGTGCCGGAGGCCGAGGTGTAGAGCTCGTTCACCGGCTGGCCCATCGTCGTGCCGGCGGCGCGGGCCGCGACGATGTCGACGCCGGGCGCGGTGATCTCCGGCTTGAGCGCGCCGTCGACGAACCGCGGGCCGCGGCTGGAGAAGTCGGCGAGATGGTCGTCGCGGTCGACCGCGCCGACGGTGAGGGCGGCGTCGGCGGCGCCGGGCGACCCGACGGTGGTCTCGGTGGGCCCGCTGTTGCCGGCCGCGATGACGAACAGGGCGCCGGTCTCGGCGCTGAGCTCGTCGACGGCCACGCTCATCGGGTCGGTGCCGTCGGTGGGATCACCGCCGAGGCTCATGCTGATGACCTTGGCCTTGCGCTCCCGCGCGGCCCACTCCATCCCGCTGATGATCCAGGAGTCCTGCCCGGAGCCACCGCTGTCGAGCACCTTGCCGATCTCGAGGTCGGCGCCGGGGGCGACACCCCGTTCCTTGCCGCCGTCACCGGCGCCGGAGCCGGCGATGGTGGAGGCGACATGCGTGCCGTGCCCGTGCCCGTCGGTGACGTCCTCACCGGGCACGAAGCTCTGGCTCGACTCGATCCGGCCGGCCAGATCCGGGTGCCCGGCGTCGACACCGGTGTCGAGCACGGCGACGTCGACGCCCTCGCCGGTGTTGCCGCCGGCCCACACCTCCGGGGCGCCGATCTGCGCCACGCTGTCGGCCAGGTCGGCGTGCACCTTGCCGTCCAGCCACACCTTGGTGATGCCATGGGCGAAGCCGGTGGCTTTCTTGGCCCGTACGCCCTCCGGGGCGGCCCCGGTCAGCGAGGTCCAGAAGTCCTTGTCGCGTTCGGCGCTCACCGCGCTGCCGTTGATGCTGGGCAGAGCACGTACTTCGGTGCCGCCCTCGGGCAGGGCGGCGGCACTGCGCTTGGCGGCCGAGCCCGAATATCCGAGGATGACCGGCAGCCGATCGGTGACGGCGTCGCCGTAGCCCTCGCGGAGCAGATAGGTCACGTTGAACAGTCGCTTGTCGAGCAGCCCGGCCCCGACGTACTGCATGGCGCTGTCCGGGTAGACGTAGGTGTCCGGCCCGACGGTGGTGATGTGAGCACCGACCTGCTCACCATCAGGCCCTTGAATGGTGGTGACACCGGGCCGGACGGTGACCTTGTCACCGGTGATCAGCGTGATCGTGGTCCCGGCACCCGAGTTGACCGGGCTCGGGGCACTGGGTGCTGCTTGTGCGTGGGCGGGCGCCGCCGGGTTCACGGCCAGCGCGGTCACGGCCGCGACGATGAACGGCACGGACCTGCCGAAGGGGGATTGCGTCAACGGAACACCTCGACTCGATCAGAGGCCTGAAGTGCTGATGACGCTACGACAGCCTTGATCGATATCCTGTCGGTCGATCTCCGCTGTTAATGAGCTGGAAACCAAATACGTAGTTCGATGAAACATGACAGCCGGGCCGATCGTCGTGCTCGCCGTCGCGGCGACCGCCCCTGTGCCTGGCCACGGCCGTACGGCCGTCGACCGCGATGTGGATTTTGGTGCTCAGGCCGCCCCGCGAGCGACCCAGCGCTGGTGGGACGTGGTGAGCTGACCGACAAGGCTTGGGTCCGGATCGAGCCGCTGCTACCGCCGGCCGAGAGCGGCGGCCGGCGGTGGCGTGATCACCGTCAGGTGATCAACGCGATCCTGTGGAAGCTTCGAACCGGCGCTCCGTGGCGAGACCTGCCCGAGCGCTACGGGCCCTGGAAAACCGCGCACGAGCGGCTACGGATCTGGACCGCGGACGGCACCTGGGAACGCATCCTCGACGAGGTGATCGTCAAAGACGACTCAGTCGGGAACGTGGAATGGACGTTCAGCGTCGACAGGGGGCTGCGCCAGCGAGTGGGTCGAAGACCTCGCCGTCGGCGGAGAGGCCCTCGGACGCTCCCGCGGCGGACTGACAAGCAAGATCCACCTCGCCGTCGACGGACGCGGATTGCCCATGTCGGTCATCCTGACCCCGGACCAGGCCGCGGACAACCCGCAACTGCTGCCACTGCTGGACCAGGTCGCGGTCGGCCGTGCCGGACCTGGCCGCCCTCGCACACACCCGAACCGCGTCCTGGCCGACAAGGCCTACTCCCATCCATCAACCCGGACGGCGATGCGAGCCCGCGGGATCGCGTTCACCAGCCCGGAGCGCAGCGACCAGATCGCCCACCGCAAAGCCAAAGGCTCCCGCGGCGGACGCCCACCCGCCTTCGATCCCCAGCACTACGCCAGCCGCAACGTCGTCGAGCGCTGCTTCAACCGACTCGAACAATTCCGCGCACTCGCCACCCGCTACGCCAAACGCGTCGCTTACTACCGCTCACAGATCATCATCGCCGCCATCGTGTTATGGCTGCGTGCCGACCTACAGGAAACGGCCTAGGCGGCCGGCGGCGATTTTGCGGTCCGGCGGCGAGGCGTCGGCGCTCAGCCGGGCTCGGACTCGTGGCCGGCGGGGTGGGTGCGGAGCAGGCCCTCGTAGGCCCGCTCGGCGGTCATGTCGCCGGTGATGACGCGGTGGATCGTGCGGGTGATGGGCATGGGCAGGTCGTGACGGTCGGCCAGCTGGACCGCGGCGTGCACGGTCTTGACGCCCTCGGCCACCTGGCCCATCTCGGCCAGGATGTCGTCCAGGCTACGGCCCCGGCCCAGCTGCTCGCCGACGTAGCGGTTGCGGCTGTGCGGGCTGATGCACGTGGCCACCAGGTCGCCCATGCCGGCCAGGCCGGCCAGCGTGCTCGGCTCACCGCCCAGTGCCACCGCCAGTGTGGTCAGCTCGGCCAGCCCGCGGGAGATGACGCCGGCCCGCGTGTTGTCGCCGACGCCGAGGCCCTGCGCGATGCCGGTGGCGATCGCGACGACGTTCTTCAGCGCGCCGCCGACCTCGCACCCGATCACGTCGTGGTTGGTGTAGACGCGCAGCAGACCGCGCCGGAACACCCGCTGCAACTCGGCGGCGACGGCCAGATCCTCGGTCGCGATCACGGTGGCCGCGGCCATGCCCGCCATGATCTCCTTGGCCAGGTTGGGCCCGGTGAGCGCCGCCGCCGGATGACCCGGCAGCACGTCCTTGATGACCTCGGTCATCCGCAGGAGCGAGTCGCGCTCCAGCCCTTTGCTGAGGCTCACCACGGGAATCCACGGGTGCAGGTCGGGCCGTACCCGCTCGAGGGTGTCCCGGAAGGCCCCCGTGGGCACCCCGACGACGAGCAGCTCCGCGTGCGCGGCCGCCTCGGCCAGATCAGCGGTGGCCCGGAGCCGCGGCGGCAGCGGAAAGCCGGCCAGATAACGCTCGTTGGTGTGCTTGGCGTTGATCTCCTCCGCCGACGCTTCGTTCCGCGCCCAGATCAGCGACT
Organism: Actinoplanes sp. NPDC000266; assembly: GCF_042899005.1. Taxonomy (NCBI): domain Bacteria; kingdom Bacillati; phylum Actinomycetota; class Actinomycetes; order Micromonosporales; family Micromonosporaceae; genus Actinoplanes; species Actinoplanes sp. NPDC000266. The sequence goes on along the minus strand of NZ_JBIAZI010000001.1, from coordinate 1,245,338 downwards.
CGTGATCCCGGCGGGTGAGTACCGACGCGACAGTGGTCCCCCATGAACCCGCACCCAGCACCGTGATCCGCATGGTCCCTCTTCCCTTGGCGCACAGCTCGGCCGGCCGTCACCCGAGTCGGTACAGTATGGCCTCGTCGATCGCGCGGCCAGGCCACGCTCGGGCTGAGGACAAGTAAATCTTGATAAAGTATTTCGATGCTCGACCCGATCAGCACCGGGATCATCTCCAGCTATCTCGCGAACGTCTTCTCCGATTCCGTTCTGGAGGTGTACCGGGAATGGCGTGATCGTACGCAGGAGACGACGCCTTCCTTGGACGTCGAGGCAGTCGACGAAGCGCTGAACCGCGCGCTTCGAGGTGCGGACCTGTCCCAATATCTCGGTCCTGGTGCGCACTCCGAGGACCTTGACGCCCTCACCCGCTTTCTCGCCAGTCGAGACCTGGGAAACCTGACGACCGACGCGGTGGCGTTCCACATCGTCCGGGATGGGCGAGAGGTCCTGTCCACGCTGAACGAAGAGTGCCGGCAGCTGTTGATCTACTACGGCGTGTCCCCCGCGTCTTCCGTGGTCGCCTCGGAAAAGATCATCGGTTTGATCGACGAGGTGGCGGTCGAATGCGTAGAGGAGATCGGCCCCGATCCGGCCGCGAAACAAAAGGATCAGAACGACGAAGCTCAGCGCCAGCGCGAGGTCGCCCTGCGGCGAATTCAGGAAAGACAGACGACCCGGATCGCCAAGCAGCTCGCGACGCTGAACACGCTGATCGACGATGAGCACGTGGACCGGCAGGCGATCGAGCGGAAGACGTCGCAGATCCAGGAGGCGGTGGACCAGGTACACGGTCACCTGACGCCGCCCGGCGTCCTCGAGGTGACGCGGGTGCCGATCGACGACATCTACGTAGTGCCTCACATCGTCCTCGACGAGTCACCCGATGAGCGGGCGAAGACGTACGGCCCAGACAGAAAAGAATCTGAACTTCCTGTGTCCACGGATCTCGCGGATCTGCTGGAAACTTCCGCCCGCCTGGTCGTCGTGGGAAACCCTGGAGCTGGAAAGACGACACTCTCCCACTATGTAGCACAACGGGTTTCGAACGGGCTCCTGCCCGGTACGGCCGAAAGACGATCGAAGGACAATCCGGTCCTGTCGTTCCCCATCGTCCTGCGAGAACTGCGCGAGCCGATCTTCTCACCCACCGGCGTCGACATCATCGGCGCGGCCAAGATGGTCCTGGCCAACAGATATCAGGTCACACTTTCTCGCGCGGAGGTCGACTTTCTCTGTTCGAGCGGGCGGATGCTGCTGATCCTGGACGGCCTGGACGAGATCACGCACCGGCAGGACCGCGAGGCGGTATCGCGCTCGGTGGACGCGTTCGCCCGGCTGTACCCGCGCTGCCGCATCCTGGTAACCAGCCGGGTTGTGGGCTACCGGCAGGCGCCGCTGAGCCCGGATCTGTTCCAAGTGGCCACGATCGGGCCCTTCTCCGCCGAGCAGGTCGGCGCCTACGCGCGGAAGTGGTTCGACCTCCATCTTCATAAAGACCTGACACCGGCCGGCCGGCGGACCCTGACGGCGAGCTTTCTCGCCGAGAGCAGCAACATCGAGGACCTGCGCGAGAACCCCCTCCTCTTGGCCCTCATCTGCAATCTCTACCGCCATCAGGGGTTCATCCCCCGCAACCGGCCGGAGATCTACGTAAGCTGCTCGCGACTCCTGTTCGACACCTGGGACAGACGAAGGCGGTTGCGGCCCGTCTTCGAATTCGACGCGCACGTCGACGGAATGGTTCAGCACATCGCTGAATGGGTGTTCTCCAGAGCCGACGCACAGGGAGGTGTGAAAGAGGAGACGCTGATCAGCGTGGCCACGGAGTACCTGAGTGGGTGGCAGTACAAGAACCGCCGGGAGGCGGAGATCGCGGCCGGCCTCTTCCTGGAATTCTGCCGGGACCGCGCCTGGATCCTGACGGAGATCGGGCAATCGCCTCGGGGAGAGCGCCTCTACGGCTTCACGCATCGGACCTTCCTCGAGTATTTCGCCGCGGAGCATTACAAGGAGACCCTCCAGGCTGATCAGCTCATCGAGTTGGTGGTCGACAAGGCGAAGAAGTCCTACTGGAACATCGTGTGTCAGCTGATCGTCCAGCTCTCTTCGAAGAAGGAGCGCGGCCTCGAGAACCGGCTGATCGACGCACTCGTCGCCCAGTTGGACGAACTCGAGCCGCAGGAACGCGACATCGCCTTCACGGTCTGCTCCGGAAGCCTGGAGTCGATCCCGTTGCGCCCGGAAACGGTGGAACGAGTGGTCAAAGCGTCGATCAAGTACTACCGCGAGTCCCTCTTGGCCGCGCCGAACGCCATCGGTCACTCCGCCAGTTCACCGAACGGACGTGGGGTCTACTGGCTGGAGAGTTCCCGGGTCTCGGCCGAAAACCTCAGGGCGGCCTCGGAGGCGGTCGCCGCCGGGCTCGAAGACCTACTCGAGGGGCATCGAACGCGATCGAAGACGCCCCGGTCACGATATCCGGTAGTGGTGAAAACCTTGGCCCACCTCTTCGACTTCGAATTCGGGCAGAGTGTCCGTCAGACCGGCTTCCGCGCACGATTCTCGGACCAGTTCTCCCGAGCGGCGGCCGAGATCCTGCGGATCTCCACCGAGCCGTGGGTGGAGTCGGTGGCCCTTTCGAGCGGACTGATGATCGATACGAACCCTGACGAGTCGTTGCTCGTCCGTGCCTTCAGGTCCCAGACCGGTCACTGGCGGGTCGAACCGATGCCGCTTCCCTGGGGCTGCCGGAGCGCACCCAGCCTGGCCGAGATCATCGTCTGGTGGGGCATCAACGCCACCAGCGACGACCGGGCCTTCGTCGAGGAGGTGCTGCTCCCGCGAGCGCTCGCCGTGAGAAGCGCACTGCGGGAACCGCCGGCCGAGTTCATCCCGCATTCGACGTGGCTGGCCGGCGCGCTGGGAGGGCTGGGACCCATCTCGGGTAATGCGACCGACCTGCCCCCGGCGTTCCACGACTGCGCGACCCACATTGCCCTGATGCTGGTGAAAAGCTATGTGACCGGCGACGCTGAAACCGTCCGTAACCGTATGGCGGAGGTGGGCGTCAAGCAGTGGGGACACCTGAGATTGGTCTCTACGGCCATCGAGTGCAGATACGACTTGGGCGGCCCCGAGCTCTCGGACGCCGACCGCGACGCGCTGTGTGATCTCGGCTTCCGAAGGTGGGTCGACGGCTCGCTCGAACCAGCCCCGCACGACCCGTGACCCGTCGCTCCTGGCGCGGCCACCGCACCGTGGGGTCTGGGGTCGCTCCCAGGGAGATACTGCCTTATGGATGTGTTGACGGGGCTGCTGGACGGGGCTCGCGCCCGTGGGGCGTTTCTCCTGCGGTCCGTGCTGGATCCACCGTGGGGGCTCCGGCTTCAGGACGGGTCGCCGCTGTCGCTCATCACCCTTGTCAAAGGGGAAGCGTGGATCTGGCGGGACGGTGAGCCGGACGCTCGGATCGGGGTGGGGGATGTCGCGGTGGTCAGCGGCGTTCAGCCGTACGACATGGGGGACCGGCCCGGGCGCCAAGCGCAAGTGATCATCCATCCGGGGCAACGCTGCGAAGCAGCGGATGGCACGGAGATGCGGATGACCGGGCAAGGGGTGCGGACCTGGGGCGCGGCGCCCGACGGGGCGACCGTGATGATCAGCGGGACCTATCAGATGCACAGCGAGGTCGGGCGGCGGCTTCTCGGCGCGCTGCCGGGTGTGCTTGTGCGGCCGGCTGCGGCCGGCGATCGGGCACTCATCGACCTTCTTGTACGGGAGATGGGTGGCACCGCTCCGGCTCAGGATCTCGTGCTCGACCGGCTGCTCGATCTCACGCTCGTGTCGGTGCTGCGGTCGTGGCTGGCCTCGCCGGACGAGGACAAGCCGGGATGGCTGCGGGCTCAGGGCGACCCGGTGGTGGGCCCGGCTCTGCGCCTGATGCACGACGATCCGGCGTACGGCTGGACGGTCTCCTCCCTGGCCTCCAAAGCCGGCGCCTCGCGGGCGGTCTTCGCGCGGCGCTTCACCGATGTCGTCGGGGAGCCGCCGATGTCCTACCTGACGGGCTGGCGCCTCACCGTCGCGGCCGACCTGCTGCGGCAGGGGGACGCGACGCTCGATGCGGTGGCCCGCCAGGTGGGGTACGGCAGTGCGTTCTCGCTGAGCAACGCGTTCAAGCGGTTCTACCGGACCAGCCCGCAGGAGTACCGGCGGCGTGAGGTCACACCAGCAGTCGTGACCTGATGGCGGCGATGTCGGCGTCGGTCAGCCGCAGGCCCTGGCGCAGGTAGTTGTCGAAGCTGCCGTAGATGTAGTTCACCTGGGCGAAGGCGGCCCGCAGCCAGGACACCTCGACGGCGTCGGAGCGGCCCAGATAGGTGTTGCTGGCCAGGAAGTCCTGCTCGACCGTGGCCCGCGGCACGCCGAGCAGGGTGAGCAGCACGGCCGTGGCCCAGCCGGTGCGGTCCTTGCCGGCGCTGCAGTGGAAGACCAGGCCGCCGGGGTGGTGGCCGACGGCGTACAGCACGTCGTGGAAGGCGTAGTCGGCACCGACGAAGTTCACCATGAACGGGTAGCCGATCGACTGGCCCAGGTCGGACGAGCCGGAGAACAGGCCGGCGGCGAGAGCGGCGGCCAGGGTGGCGGCCGCGTCCTTGTGGAAGCGCAGGCCGTGCGCGAGCGAGACGACGTCGGCGACCTGATAGGTGACGCCGGCCGGCACCCGGTCGGGTTCCTGCGAGCGCTCCGAGATGTTGCGCAGGTCGATGTCGAGGGTGATGCCGAGGCCGACGATGGTCTGCTGCTCGGCCGGGGTGAGGTTGCTCAGCTTGTTCGACCGGAAGACGACACCGGTACGGACGGTGTGGCCATCCGCCGTCGTGTAGCCGCCGACGTCGCGGAAATTGGCGGCCGAGGCGAGCCTGACATCGGCGTGGGCGGGAGTGGCGACGCCACCCACGGCTACGGTGACGGCGAGGGCGGTGGCGAGGAAGGCACGACGCTTCATGCCGTTATCCAAAGCGCCCGAAGTGACGCCCTTCTATCTCTCAGGCGTCGTCCGCGTGTCGATCGGCCTGCCGAGGGAGCGGCTGCGGCCGCGGAACTCGGCCAGCACGACGCCGTCCGCGCGGGTGACCGTCACGTCGTACAGGCCGGAACGGCCCCGCCGGGAGCGCTCGACGGCGTGGGCCCGCAGGTGATCGCCGCGCCGGCCCGCCTCGAGGAAGGTGATGTCGAAGCCGGCGGCGACGGTCACCTCCCCGTACGTGTTGCAGGCGACCGCGAACGCGGTGTCGCAGAGCGCGGCCAGCAGGCCGCCGTGCAGCAGGTCGTAGCCGTTGACCATGTCGTCGCGGACCGTCATGGTGACGACCGCGCGGCCGGGGCCGGCCTCCTCGAGCGCCATGCCCAGCGAGCGGCTGGCGTGGTCCTGGCTGAACATGTGCTCGGCGCCCCGGCGGGCGAGGTCGGTCATCAAGCGCTGCCGGCGGCGGCCTGCTGGGCCTGCCACATGGCGATCTGGACGCCGACCACGAAGATCTGGATCGGCAGGGGCATGCCGGGCAGGTCGGCCTCGACCGTGCCCGACCAGGCGCTCGTACGGCGCAGCGAGCCCACCTTGACCCCGGCCGAGAGCAGCTCCTGCTGGTTTCCCCACATCGAGGTGCGGCGGAACTCGTAGACGAGGCCGCCGGCGTGCACCGACCAGGTCTTACGTCCGGCCCGCTCAACGTGGGCGACCTGGTTGCCGGCCTGGTCTAGCATCGTGAACCGGCTGCCCCAGGCGTTCGACCGCACGGTGAAACGATGGCCGTCGACCTCGAACTCGCCGCCGGAGCGCCACCACGACGGGTCCCACTGGGCGACCTCACGGCCGTCGGCGACCATCCTGTACTGGCCGCGCCACAGGCTTTTCTTCTCGGCGGTCAACATGACCCGAGGTTAGACGGGCCGCGCCAGGACCGCATGACCGATCGGCCCGCGTGCGATGACCGATCGGTTCACCGTTATGTTGATCGCCGCGAATTCAGAACGGGGATATAGAGCATGAAAATCCGACTTATCACTGGCGTGTCGGTTGTCCTGGCGGCGACGCTGGCCCTGACCGCCTGCGGCAGCAAGAGCGACAGCTCGGGCGACACCAAGGCGGCGGCGCCGGCCTCCTCCGCTCCCGCCGCGAGCGGGCTCGACGCGCTCACCGGGCAGCAGATTCTCGACAAGGCCAAGACCGCCCTCAAGTCGGCGAAGTCCTACCACGTCGCGGGCAGCATGACCGAGGACGGCGAGAAGACCACCGTCGACCTCAAGATCGCGGGCAACGACGTGATCGGCTTCATCCAGACCAAGGAAGGCAAGATCGAGCTGCTCTCGGCCGGTTCGCAGCGCTACTTCCGGCCCAGCGCGGAGTTCTGGACCGCGCAGGGCGCCCAGGGCAAGACCATCGCGCAGGTCATCGGCAAGCGGTGGGTCAAGATCGACGCGAAGGACACGGACACCGCCTCCATGTTCGCCATCACGAACATGGAGGACATCCTCGAGCCCGACGGCACCGTCGAGAAGACCGGCGCCAAGCAGATCGACGGCAAGCAGGCGCTCGGGCTGACCGACACCGTGGACGGCAAGGGCGGCATCCTCTACGTGGCCGCCGAGGGCGAGACGTACCCGCTGCGCCTGGACGGCCCGACCGCCGCCGACGGCAGCCTGGCCTTCACCGAGTACGGCGAGACCTTCGCCGACCTCAAGGCCCCGGCCGCCGCCGACGTCTTCGACATGAAGGACCTCGGCAAGTAGGTCAGCCGACCCGCGTGATCACCGCGCGGCGGATCAGGAACTTGCCGGGCTCGCGGACCTGCTCGAAGGCGGCGTTGTTGAGCAGGACGCAGCTGCCGGAGGTGGTCTGAACCTTCACGGTGATGCTCTTGTTGTTGTCGAGGTTGGTGACCTTCAGGACCGTGCCGAGCGGGAAGGTGCCGCTCGACGCGAACGGCGCGCCGGCCTCGCCCGACAGGGTGACGGTCGAGCCCTTGCAGACGACCTCGCCGGCCCCAGCGGCCGGCGGGGCCGCCGGCTTCGTGGGGGCTTTCGTGGTGGGCGCTACGGTCGGCGCGGCCACGGGCACCTCCGCGGCCACGTCGGCGTTGCAGCCGGCGACCTGACGCCGCTGGTTGATCAGGTCGACGACGGCCTGGCGGTTGGCGATGCGCGCCTCCGACTGGGCGTCGGGCGCGGCCCGCTGACCGGCGATGAACTGGAGGTTCTGCCGCAGCGCCTGGTCGAGGCCGGCGCAGTTCTCCCCCGCACTGCTCAGGCCGGTGCCGACGGCGAACGCGCCGCCCGCGAGCACCACCGCCGAGGCTCCGAGGATCACTTTGCGGGACACCTTGCTTCGCCGGCGGATCGGGTACATCGCGTCGCTCCTTCGCTGTCGATCACTCTCGATCGACAACTACGAGGGCCGCGTCGCCGGCGGATGAAACCCGAACATTAAACAACCTTAAATCGCGGCGCGGGGTCCATCATCGATGTATGGGCAGGCGAGCGGTCGCTGTCGTAACACTGGCCTTCCTGCTGCCCGCGGCCCCGGTGCACGATCCGTTCTGCGGCGGCGAGGTGGCCAACCACTCCCCCTGGTACGTCCGGATCTCCCACTTCCCGGCCGAGACGTGGCTGCGGCCGTACGAGCTCTCCGCCCAGTTCATGACCTTCCGCGACACCGACGCTTTCGAGGCTCCCGCCAACTGCGTGACCACCGTCGTCACCTGGATCGGCCCGATCACGCGGGGCCCGTTCCGCTACGACCGCCTCGGCCTGGACAGCCTCTGGATCCCGGTCGCCAACACGCAGGCCGTCGACGTCATCGCGATGCGGTGCTGATCCGCTCCCACACCTCACCGATCGTCACTGCCGCGAATTCGGCCAGCTCGTCCCGGCCGAAGTCGCGGCGGCTCGCGACCCACCCGGCCGTCTCGCTGAGCCCGGGCCGCAGCGACTGCTCCGACAGAAAGCGGCGCAACTCCCGGCCCACCTCGTCCCGCCGCGTCGTCGACAGCCGTCCGGCCAGCTCGGCCACGGCCCGGAACGCCCGCGGCACCACGATCAGCGCGTCACCTTCGGGAAAGCGGACGCCGTCGAACTCCGTACCGTCGAATTCGGCGTATTGAAAGTCATCCGAGAAGAAGACACCATTTCGCAGTACGGAGGGGTGGACGCGCCCCAGGAAGCGCACGTCGCAGTCGTCCCGTGAACCGGCAATCCTCGAACGCGCACCCGGTGAACTCGACCCGGCCCAGCGTGGGAAAGGTCACGTCCCGGAAGACCGTCCGCTCGGCCTGGAAGTGCGGCATCCTGGCCCCCGTCAGGTCGACCCGCTCCCAGCGGGCGCCAGCGACGAAGACGTCACGCAGGGTGGCCCGCACCATGGTTGCATCGGTGACGGAACCGCGGAGGAACACCGAACGCGACAAATCGTCGCCGTCGACCTCGCGCCGGGCAAAATGGGCGTCCTCGTGCGTGACCATGCCCGGTGAGCTCAGGTGTGATCGTCACTGCACTTGCGCCCTCACGGGTTAGAAAGGGTGACACCAGGGGAAGTCGTGCCTGATGATCTTCTGGGGGGAACGATGACCGAGAGCTTGGACAGACGGAGGACCGCCGTCCGGCAGCGGCAACTGCTGCTGGCGCTGGAGCAGTGGGGTCCGGAGTACGTGGGCCGGGTGACCCAGGCCACCGACGACGAGATGGCGTGGCTGAAGAAGCACGGGGTGCCGAGCGCGACCGTGCGGAGCGCCGCCGAGTGGGACGAGATCCGGCGCGTACGAGGTCAGCAGGCCAACGCCGCCGCGAGCGCGGCCTTCAGCGCCGGTGACTACGCGCGGGCCCGCGATCTCATCGACGAGGCCCGGGCGTTCGGGGCCGTCCGCGAGACCGAGTGGCAGCATCTGCACGAGTTCATCGACAGCAAGGCCGGCCCGGAGACCGCGACGGACATTCCGGCAGCGGCCTGACATTTCTTAGCTTTAGGCTTTCGCTGCCGATTTCTCCCTTCATGAGGGGAGCCTGGGCCGTCGCGGCCGCCGTCGCGGAGATCGCGCTGATCGTGCTCGGCATGCACGCCGGGTTCCCGTGGTTGCTGGTGTGGGCGCCGGCCGTGGTCGCGCTCGCGTTGGCGGTCGCCGGCTTCCGCGCCGTGGCCGCCACGAGCACGGGCGCCCTGCGGACGTTCTGGCGGCGTCTCACCGTCGCCATGGGTTTCGTCCTGGTGGCGGCGCTCAGCCAGATCGCCGACATCGCCACGACCGCCTGGTCCGGCATGCCGCCGATCGGGGCCAGGACCCTTCTGCTGTACGTCGTGGGCACCGTCCTCGCCATATCGGCGTTGCTCCGCCTGCCCAGCGGGGGCCGCAGCTGGCGGCAGATCACCACGGCCGTCCTCGACCTCGCCGTGGTGGCGGTGACCGCCGGTATCGCCGGTTCGGGATATCTGGACTGGTTCATCGACAAGTTCGGCGTCGGCGTGGCGGCCTGGTGGCTGAACATCGCGATGATGGCGATCGCGGTGGCCGGCGTCATGGTCGTCGTCAAAATCATGTCGGCCCGGCAGAGCCCGGTCCCCCGCGCCGCCCTGTGGTGGCTGGCGCCGATCGGCATCGCCGGCCCACTTTCCACGCTCCTGATGACGCTGCTGCTGCCCTGGCCGCACCTCAACGGCAGCGCGGCCGTCCTGCCGTTCGTCGGCCTGTTCGGCGTGATGGCGGCCCGGCGGGCGGCGGGCGGCACGGCGAAGGTGCGCCCGTCGGCCCGCCCGAAGCACGGCACCGCGATCCCGCTGGTGGCCACCGGCCTGGCCAGCGTCCTGCTGGCCGCGGTGTATCTGCGCGAGGGCCACCTGAGCACGGCCCAGGTCACCGGCACGACGCTGCTGCTGCTCCTGGTGGTGGCGCGTCAGGCGGTGGCCCTGGCCGAGAACGCCACGCTGCTGGGCACGGTCGCGCACCGGGCCGCACACGACGACCTGACCGGCCTCTACAACCGCCGCCACTTCACCGAGGCGGTCACCCCCGGCCACACGGTCGTGCTGATCGACCTGCGGGAGTTCCGCGCCATCAACGACGGCCTCGGCCCCGAGGCCGGCGACGCCCTGCTCATCGCCTTCGGCGACCGCCTGACCGCTTTGGCCGGCCCCGGCGCAGTCGTGGCCCGCCTGGGCGGCGACGAGTTCGGCGTGCTCCAGCCCCCTGGTCCGGGGTTTGCTGAGCGGCTTGTCGCGGCTACCGCGGAACCGCTTCGGGCGGCCGGGCACGACATGATCGTCGAGGTATCGGTCGGGATCGGGGACGACTACCGGGAAGCTGAAGTCGCCCTGCGGGAGGCGGCCGGTGGGCTGGTCGTCCGCTACGACGCGTCGCTCGAACGGGAGCTTCGCCAGCGGGCCACCCTCGCCGCCGATCTGCGCCGGGCGCTCAACCAGGGTGAGTTCCACCTGCTCTACCAGCCCGTCGTCACGTTGCCGCACGGTGAGATCTACGGCGTGGAATCCCTCGTGCGCTGGACCCTGCCCAGCGGCGAGGTCGTCTCGCCGGCCGACTTCATCCCGGTCGCCGAGGACACCGGGCTGATCATCGAGCTCGGCGCCTGGATCCTCGACACCGCCTGCGCCCAGGCCGCGGCCTGGCCCGGCCTGCACTCGGTCGCGGTCAACGTCTCGGCGCGGCAACTGCTCGACCCGGCGTTGCCTGATCTTGTGGCTTCGGCGCTCGCTCGTCATGGCGTACCACCGAAGCAATTGACCTTGGAGATCACCGAGACGGCGGTCTTCGGCGGCGGGCGCGCGCTGGCCACCGTCAAAGCCCTCTCCGCGCTCGGCGTCAGCATCGCCCTCGACGACTTCGGCACCGGGCACTCGTCGCTCGGCCTGCTGCGCACCTGCCCGGTCGACGTCATCAAGGTCGACAAGTCGTTCGTCGACGGCCTCGGCGGCGCCCCCGAGCAGGAGGCTGTCGTCACCGCCCTGACCGGCATCGCCCGCACCATGGGCCTGCGCACCGTCGCCGAGGGCGTCGAGACCGCGGCCCAGGCCGAGCGCCTGCACCAGCTCGGATATCGCCACGTGCAGGGCTTCCACTTCGCCCGCCCGCTACCGGCCGCGGCCGTCAGCGACCTGCTCGCGCAAGATCAGCGGGCTGCGGCTTAGGCGCCAGCACGATGAGGGCCACCCCGGCCGCGATCACCACGGTGGCCAGGATCGTCCGCGTGGTCAGCGGCTCGCTCAGGATCCACCAGCCGAGAAGAACGGCCACGACCGGGTTCACGAACGCGTAGGTTCCGGCGATGCGCGGATCGGTGTGGTTCAGGAGCCAGGTGTACGCCGTGTAGGCCACCAGGCTGCCGAAGACGATGAGGTACGCCACGGCCAGCGCCGCCCGGCCGGTCACGGCGATCCGGGCCCACTCGCCGGTGGCGCCGGACAGGACGGTCAGGATCGCGCCGGCGCACAGCATCTGGATCGCGCTCGCCATCAGCGCCGACCGCGGCCGGGGCGCGTGACCGGCGTACACCGTGCCGAGACCCCAGCACAGCGAGGCGGCCAGCGCGACCCCGATGGCCACGGCGTCGCCGCCGCCCTGCGGCCGGGCCAGGACGGCCACCCCGGCGAAGCCGGCGGCCAGGCCCAGCACGACCGGCCAGGTGACCTTCTCGTGGTCGAAGAACCGGCGGCCGAGCACGATCCAGAGCGGGATGCTGGCCAGGAACAGCGCGGTGATCCCGGAGGAGAGCCACTGCTCGGCCCAGGCGGCGCCGCCGGTGCCGGCGGCCGGGAGCAGCAGGCCCAGCACGGCGCCGGCCCGCCACAGCTCACGGTCCGGGCGCGGGACCCGGCGGAAGCGGCAGTACGCGTAGAGCAGCGCCCCGGCGACGAGGAAGCGGAACGCGTTCATCGTCAGCGGCGGCACGCCCTCGAGACCGATCTTCTGGGCGAGATAGGTGGAGCCCCAGACGACGTACACGATGAGCAGTGGTCCGGCGAAGGTCATGCCTGTCACCTACCCGCCCCCGGATGGCGCGTTTGCCATGAGGGCCGCAGTTCGTGCCATTGTGGGAGGCATGACGGACGTCGCCGTGGTCGTCGCCGAGCCGGTGCCCGCGTTCGAGCTCGGCATCGCCAGCGAGATCTTCGGGCTGCCGCGGGTCGATCCGGAGCTGCCGCGCTACCGCTATGAGGTGTGTGCCGAGACCCCCGGGCCGCTGCGCACCTCGACCGGCTTCCTGATGACACCGACCGCCGGGCTGGGCCACCTCGACCGGGCCGATCTGATCATCGTGACCGGGGCCGGGCCGCCGGTGCCGCCGCCTTCGCCCGAGCTGGTGGCGGCGCTGCGCCGGGCGGCCGGCCGGGGAGCGACGGTGGCCGCCCTGTGCACGGGCGCGTTCACGCTGGCCGCGGCCGGGCTGCTGGACGGGCGCACGGCGACGACCCACTGGGCATACGCGGATGATCTGGCCGGCCGCTTCCCGTCGGTGACGGTCGACGCCGACCGGATCTACGCGGTGGACGGCACGATCGCCACGAGCGCCGGGGCGTCGGCCGCGATCGACCTCTGCCTGCACCTGATCCGCCGGGACCACGGCGCCGACGTAGCCAACCGGGTCGCCCGCGAGATGGTCGTGCCGGCCCACCGCAGCGGAGGTCAGTCCCAGTTCGCCCGGCGGCCGGTCACCCCGGACGATCCCGGTCCGACCCTGGCCGAGGTGCTCGACTGGGCGGCCGACCACCTGGACGCCGACCTGTCGGTGAACGCCCTGGCCGACCGGGCCGCCATGTCACCGCGGACGTTCATCCGGCACTTCACGGCCGCGACCGGCGCGACACCGGCGGCGTGGGTGCGGGAGCAACGGGTGCGGCGGGCCGAGCAGCTGCTGGAGCGGGCCGACGCGACGATCGCCGCGGTGGCCCGCCGCTGCGGTTTCGGGAGCATGGACACCTTGCAGCGCCACTTCCGCCGGATCCGGGGTGTCAGCCCCGAGGCCTACCGGGCCGCCTTCCGAGAGCGGTGAAAGGGCGCAACGCGGCTCAGCTCGCGGGCGCGGGCTCCGGGACGGCGGTCGCGGCCGGGAAGGTCTGTCCCAGCGCGATGGCGGCGGCATGGAGATAGGCGCGGTCGCCGCTGGCTATGTACTGCGCGCGCAGGCGGGCGGCGATCTCGTTCGCGGTGGCCGAGCGGGAGTCGGCGTCGATTGTCCTGAACATGGTCACACTTTCTCGATCAGATCGGACCATGATGCTCGGTTGAACCCTTCCCGACATCAGCCGAAACGGTGATGGTCAACAAGACCAACGGCCGATACGGTCCCGGCGGTAAATCTCTGATCACGGCCTGAGAACGAGCCGCCGACTTCGGCGGTGACGGCCGTCAGGATGCCGACGCGCGATAGATGTCCCCGATCGCCTTGTCGAGCACCCGGTCGAACTCGGCGTCGCTCTGCTCGCGGCGCAGATCCTGGGTCAGCGCCCGCGAGAAACTGGCGATCAGCCCATGGTTGCGGGCCAGCCGCTCATCGGCTTCCTGCTGCGTGTAGCCACCGGAGAGCGCGACGACGCGCAGCACCTTGGGCTCCGCGATCAGCCCCGCGTAGAAGTCGTCCTGGCTCGGGATCGACAGCTTGAGCATCACCTGCCGCCCGTCCGGCACACCGGCCAGCCGGTCGACGATGCCGGCCAGCAGAAGCTCCTCGGCCGCCGCCTTGCCGTCGCTGTGGATGTCGACCTCGGGCTCGATGATCGGCACGAGCCCCGCGTCCAGGATCCGTACGGCGTACTCGAACTGCTGGTCGAGCACGGCCGCCACGCCCCCTTTGCCGGGCGCGGCGATGAACGACCGCATCTTCGTCCCGAACACCTCCCGGCCCACGGCCCGCTCGAGCAGCCCGTCCAGCCGCGTGAACGGCTTCATCAGCCGCACGCCGTCCTTCTCCGCGGCCAGCCCCTCATCCACTTTCACAAAAGGCACGACCTGCTTGCGACCCCAGAGGTACGCCGGAACGCCCACCCCGTCGACATCACGATCCATCGTCTGCTCGAACAGGATCGCGGCCAGCACCCGATCCCCGCCGAAGGCCGGAGCCGAGATGATCCGGGCCCGGAACTCGTGCATGAGATCGAACATCTGATCATCATCCGAGTACGCCGACTCGGGCACCCCGTACTGCGCGAGTGCCTTGGGCGTGCTCCCGCCACTCTGGTCGAGCGCCGCGAAAAATCCGGTCCCCGACCCGACCTTGGCCAGCTGTTCCTGATTCATCTCCCGATCCTGCCACCGCCACCATGCGAACGTCATCGAAGGTTCACGATGCATCGATAGCCTCGCCGCATGACCCGTCGAGTTCTGACCCTCGTCGCCGCGGTGTGCGCGCTGCTCACGCTCGCCCCCGCCGCCGCACAGGCCGGCGACCGGCACACGGTACGCCCGTTGCCGCGCGCCCACGCCCACAACGACTACGAGCACGAGCGCCCGCTCGCCGACGCGCTGTCGCACGGCTTCACCAGCGTCGAGGCGGACATCTACCTCGTCGGCGGCGAGCTGCTGGTCGGCCACGACCCGGAGGACGTCGTTCCCGGCCGGACGTTGCAGAGCCTCTACCTCGACCCGCTGCTGCGGCGGGTCCGGGCGAACCACGGTCACGTCTATCGCGGCAGCGACCGATCGGTACAACTGCTGGTCGACATCAAGAACACCGGGGCGGCGACCTACACCGAGCTCGACCGGGTCTTGCGGCGCTACCGGAGCATCCTGACGACGTACACCAATGGCCGGGTTTTTGACGATGCCGTGACCGTCGTCGTCAGCGGTGACCGGCCACGCGATCTGATGGCCGCGCAGCGGGTCCGGTACGCCTTCTACGACGGCCGCGCCGCCGATCTGAACACGGGTGCGCCGGCGAGCTTCATCCCGCTGATCAGCGACAACTGGACCAACCTCTTCACCTGGCAGGGCGCCGGCCCCATCCCGGCCGCGGAGCGCGCGAAGCTGCGCCAATTCGTCCGCGACGCCCACGCGAACCGGCAGCGCGTACGGTTCTGGGCCACCCCGGACGTCGCCGGCCCGCAACGCGAGGCGGTCTGGCGGGAGCTGGTCGCCGCCGACGTCGACCACATCAACACCGACGATCTGGCCGGGCTCGAGGCGTTCCTGCGCCGGACGGCGTACGGCAAGGCGGCCTGAGACGCGGCATCATCGACGCATGTGGCGGAACCAGGATGCGAACTGGGATCTGTGGCCGGTGCCCGACTATCTGGACGCGGTCTACCGCGAGGTGCGCGCGGACGACGACGCGGTCCTGGTGCACCACAGCGCGTTCTTCCGGCGCTTCCCGGCCGGCCACTTCGGACGGTCGCTGGAGCTGGGGGCGGGCCCGAACCTCTACCCGCTGATGGTGGCGGCCGCGGTCAGCCGTGACATCGAGGCGGTGGAACCGAGCGCGGCCAGCGTCGCCTACCTGGAGTCCCAGCTCCGCGACGGTCCGGAGGAGAGCTGGCAGCTGTTCTATCGCAGGTGCCGCGAGCTGCAGCCGGCATTGCCGGGCACGCTCGGTGAGGCGCTCGCCCGGGTGCGGGTGCGCCGCGGCGGCGCCGGCGATCTGGTGCCCGGTGAGTACGACCTGGCCTCGATGCACTTCGTCGCGGAGAGCGCCACCGAGAGCCCCGACGAGTTCCGGCAGCTCTGTCACGCCTTCGCGGGCGCGGTCCGGCCGGGCGGCTGGCTGGTGGCCGCGTTCATGGAGAACATGGGCCGCTACCGCATCGCCGATGGGCCTTATTGGCCGGGAATTCCGGTCGATTCGGGAGTCGTACGGGACGTCTTCGCACCGGTCACGGCCGAGTTGACGGTGGAGCACGTCGACTCGGCGCCGACCGGTGAAGGCTATGAGACGACGGGCATGGTGCTGCTGACCGCCCGTACGTGAAAGGCCGCCGGGCCGGAGCCCGGCGGCCTGTCCGCCGGTCAGGACTGGATGAACTCCAGCAGGTCGGCGTTGATGACCGCGGCCTGCGTGGTGGGCATGCCGTGCGGGAAGCCGGCGTAGGTCTTCAGGGTGCCGTTCTGCACGAGCTTGGCCGAGAGCGGGCCCGAGTCGGCGTACGGCACGACCTGGTCGTCGTCACCGTGCATGACGAGGACCGGAACCGTGATCTTCTTGAGGTCCTCGGTGAAGTCGGTCTGCGAGAACGCGACGACGCCGTCGTAGTGGGCCTTGGCGCCACCCGCCATGCCCTGACGCCACCAGTTCTGGATGATGGCCTCGATCGGCTCGACGCCGTCACGGTTGAAGCCGTAGAAGGCGGTGGCCGGCAGGTCACGGTAGAAAGCGGACCGGTTGGTGGCCACCTGCTCCTGGATACCGTCGAAGACGCTCTTGGGCAGCCCACCCGGGTTGGCCTCGGTCTGCACCATGATCGGCGGTACGGCGCTGATCAGCACGGCCTTGGCGACACGCGACTCACCGTGGCGGCCGATGTAGTGGGCAACCTCGCCACCACCGGTGGAGTGCCCGACGTGAACAGCGTCGCGCAGATCGAGATGCGAGGTCAGCGCGGCCAGGTCATCCGCGTAGTGGTCCATGTCGTGCCCATCGGCCACCTGCTCCGAACGACCGTGCCCCCGCCGGTCGTGGGCGATGACCCGGTAGCCCTTGCTGAGGAAGAACATCAGCTGCGCGTCCCAGTCGTCGGACGACAACGGCCATCCATGGCTGAAGACGATCGGCTGGCCCGACCCCCAGTCCTTGTAGAAGATCTCGACGCCATCCGTGGTCGTGATGAAACCCATGCTGTCCCCCCTCGGTTCATTGCTTGCAACGTCAACTTATGCCGTCCCCCCGCCCCGAACCACGAAACCGCGATGAACAAATGGGTGCCCTCCATCACGCACTGAGAACCCCCGCCCTTCCCCCACCTTCCACCCACAAACCCCCCGAACAGCCAGATTCCGCCTATTTAGCCACCGAGCCGCCTCCGACAATCCCACAATGGAACCCATTAAATGAACATCATGAGCGACACATCGCCACTCCACGGTCGCCATTCCACCAATACAAGTGACGCCGAAAATGCACTCGCCCGCCAAATCTATGCGCGACATCCAACCACGGTCAGCGCGACCGAGATTCCAGGACGAGACACAAATCCACCCCGTCTCGTGGACCCTGCCCACACGGCAACATTGGCCGAATCCACCGCCCTCAACGGTCGCCTCAGCCTGACGACCGCTTCACCCCGAACCATCAATTCGGGCGCTTTACCGCCCCGGCGCGAATGGTCGGCTCCGCCCGGCCCCACCTGGGCGGTTGACTCGGCCTGAGCGCCGGGCCCGGCCGGGGCGGCAAGGGTGTGGCGAGCCAGTCGAGCAGACGGGCCCGGCCCGCGCGGCGGGTCGGCGGAGCGGCGGGTCGGCGGGCACGGCGGGGCGGCGGGCACGGCGGGGCGGCGGGCACGGCGGAGCGGCCGGGCGGCGGGGCGGCGGGCACGGCGGGGCGGCAAACTCGCCCATCGTGGGCAAGTACGGCCTGCGCGACGGGCACGGCCTGAGCGGTTAGCTCCGCCAGGGCGGCCGACTCACCTTGGGCAGCGGACACGGCCGGGACGGCAAGCCCAGCCGGCGCGCCAAACTCGGCGGGTGGCGGCCCGCACGGCGGGCACGGCGGGTGGAGGCCCGCGCGGCCTGCGCGGCGGGCGCGGCCTGCGCGGCGGGCACGGCGGGCACGGCGGGCACGGCGGGCTCGGCCTGAGCGGCGGGCTCGGCCTGAGCGACAAGCCCGGTCGGCACGGTCGGCACGGCGGGCACGGTCGGCACGGCAGGCACGGCGGAAACGGCGGGGGCGGCAAGCTCGGCCTGCGCGGCGGGCACGACCGGCACGGCGGAAACGGCGGAAACGGCGGGGGCGGCAAGCTCGGCCTGCGCGGCGGGCACGACCGGCACGGCTAACTCGGCCTGCGCGGCTAGTTCGGCCTGCGCGGCGGGCACGGCCTGGGCGGTTGGTTCGGCCCGCGCGGCGGGCTCGGGCTTGGGCTCGGGCTCGGGCTCGACTAACCTCTCCGCGCGAGTGGCCGGCGCAGCCTCCGACATGCCGTCCGGGCGACGAGCCGGGAGCGCCTGGCCGACGGGCTCCCTCGGGTCCGGGCGCCGCACCCAGCTGACCTCGCCATCCCAGACCAACGGCGGTATCCGCTCGGTCGAATCGTGCAGACCCAACTCCCCGCACAACCGCGAACAGCCATGCAGGCGACACAACTTCAGCGCATGGCGTCGTTTGAGGCCCCACTGCCGCCGCTCGTCCTGACCACGCCGGAATGCCACCATGTCCGGCGAGTGACTCGGCACCCCGGACCAATCTCGCATCGCCGCAATTACCGACCTGGAAAAGAAGCCTAGCTGCGCCATGAGCCATTATCCTGTGCTCGGAAGATCGAGAGCAAAGAAACGATCATGCCAATCGAAAAGGGCGGGACAACGCATTTCCCCGCCTGCGAACAGCTTTCTGCCGTGCCGCCTCACCGCAACGTGATCCGTCCCGCTCGCGGTCGAGGTTGACAGCCAAGCTGTGAAACGGTCCGATGACCCTGTGAAGGCCGTCAGCTACTCGCGTTATGGCGGGCCGGACGTTCTGCGTCTGGCCGATGTGCCCACGCGTGACCCTGGGGATCGGGACGTGAAGATCCGGGTTCGGGCGGCCGAAGCCACCAAGTCCGACTGCGAGTTTCGGAGCTTTCGGTTCTCGGTCAAGTGGACCTGGCTTCCGCTTCGCCTCGCGGTCGGTGTCGTACGGCCTCGGCGTCGCATCCTCGGCATGTACTTCGCCGGTGAAGTGGCCTCCGTCGGCGCGCGTGTGACCCGCTTCGCCCCTGGTGATCAGGTCTACGGGTGTACCGGACTTCGTCTCGGCGCCTACGGTGAATATCTTGTTCTCCCCGAACGCGCCGCCGTCGGGCCCAAGCCCCGCACCATGACGTTTGCCGAGGCGGCCGCCGTTCCGCTCGGCGGGCTCAATGCCCTGCACTTCATGCGGCGCGCCGCGATCAAACCGGGGGAACGCGTGCTGATCAATGGCGCCGGTGGCAGCATCGGCGCCCACGCCGTTCAGATCGCCCGCTCCATGGGTGCGGAGGTCACCGCCGTCGACCATGGGATCAAGGAGGATCTCGTACGGCGTCTCGGGGCCGGCGACTTCGTCGACTACACCACCCACGATGTCACGGCCACCGGCCGCAGCTTCGACGTCATCTTCGACATGGTCGCCGGGAGCCCCTACCGCCGTCTCCTCGGCATGCTCCGGCCGGGCGGGCGCTATCTGAACGGCAACCCCCGCCTCTCGGTTCTGCTCCGCTCCGCACTGACCAAGAGCGTCACCGTGGCCTTCGCCTCCGAGACGACCGAAGCCCTGGCCACGCTCACCGAGATGATCGAAGCCGGTCAGGTCCGGTCGATCGTCGACCGGGTCTACCCGATGGCCGAGGCGGCCGACGCTCACCGCCGGGTCGAGACCGAGCAGCGCCTCGGCGCAGTCGTGATCACTCTTGATGGGGAGTGAGAACGAGATCCAGGAGAGTGCGGACGCCGAAGCCCGTGGCCCCGTCGATGGAGGCGTCCCCCTTCCATGCCGGGCCGGTCATGTCGCAGTGCACCCACGGGACCGACGGCGGCACGAATTCTCCGAGGAACAACGCGGCGGTGATGGCACGGCCGGAGTCGTGCAAGGGGTGGTTTCGTACGCCGTACGGAGTCCGGACCTGGTCCATGTAGCGCTCGTCGTACGGCAGCCGCCACATCGGCTCACCGGCTCGGGACGCGGCGGCCAGGAAACGGGCCACGGCGTCGTCGTCCCGGCCGAAGACCGCGGCGATCTCCGGGCCGAGCGCGATCTCGGCCTGGTACGTCAGCGTGGCCAGGTCGATCAGCAGGCCGGGTGACAGGGACGCGGCCAGCGCCAGGGCGTCGGCCAGAATGACCCGGCCCTCGAAGTCGGTGTCGAGGATCTGGATCTCGGTGCCGTTCCAGGCCGTCACCACGTCGCCGGGGCGGGCCGCGCCCGGGCCCGGCAGGTTCTCGGCGAACGGCAGGACCGCCGTGACCGGGATCGCGCAGCCCGCCGCGGGCAGGGCGGCCATGACGGCCAGGACCGTGGCCGCGCCGGCCACGTCCATCCGCATCGACTGCATGGCGGCCGGCGACTTCAGGGAGAGGCCGCCGCTGTCGAACGTGATGCCCTTGCCGACCAGGGCGACCTCGGGCGAGCCACCTAAATGGTCGAGCCGGACCATCCGCGGCGCGTTGGCCGAGCCGCCGCCGATGGCCGACAGGGCGCCGAAATCCGCCGTGTCGAGCACCGTGACAGTCAATCCGGGAAGGGACGACGCCCACGACGCGGCCGCGGCCGGGGTCAGCACGTTCGGCGGGGCGCTGGTCAGCAGCCGGGCCAGCGCGACCGCGTCGCCGGCCGTTCCGGACGAGGTCACCGCATCGATGGCCGTTTCGATTTCCGCCCGGCGATCGCGCTTCGCGAAGACAGTCATGGCCGCAGTCTGTCGGCCCGCCCGGGAAGCCGATCGTGCGCGAAGCACGCAGCGGCGCGGCGCCGCTAGGCCCCGCGCACACTTGCCGCACACCGCCCTTCCCTAGCTTGCGAGGACCGATCGAGGGAGAGCAGATGGGGCGGTATCGAGTAGCGATGGACATCGGTGGCACCTTCACCGACGTCGTGACGTACGACCAGGAGAGCGGGACGTTCGCGGCCACCAAGGCGTCGACCACCCCGGGCAATCTCAGCGAGGGCGTGCTGGCCGGGCTCGGCGCGGTGGTCGAGGAGCCGTCCGGCATCGACTTCCTGGTGCACGGCACGACCCAGGGCCTCAACGCGTTCCTGGAGCGCCGCGGCGTGCCCGTGCTGTTGCTGGGCACCGCGGGCGTGGAGGACAGCTATCACATCGCGCGCGGCCCGCGGACCAGGCTCTACGACCTGCACTACCGCAAACCGACGCCGCTCGTGCCGCGCCGGGACGTGGTCGGCATCGGCGGCCGGATCGCGGCCGACGGCACCGAGCTCGTGCCCCTGGACGAGGACGCGGTGCGCGAGGCGGCCAAACGGGTCACCGGCGCCGTCGCCATCGCCTTCCTGTTCAGCTACAAGAACCCGGCCCACGAACTGCGGGCCCGGGAGATCCTGCACGAGGAGCTGGGCGAGGACGTCACGGTCTCGGTGTCGCACGAGGCGGCGAAGGAATGGCGGGAGTACGAACGTACGTCGTCGGCGGTCGTCGAGGCGTACACCGGCCCGATCGTCCGCCGTTATCTTCTCGACCTGGAAGGGCGGCTGGAGAGCCGGGGGCTGCGGGTGCCGCTGCACGTCATGCAGTCGTCGGGCGGCATCCTGACCGCCGAGTCGGCCCGCCGCCGCCCGCTGCAGACGCTGCTCTCGGGGCCGGTCGGCGGGGCGATCGCCGGCGCCGAGCTGTCCCGGCAGACCGGGCGGCCGCACCTGATCGGCGTCGACATGGGCGGCACCAGCTTCGACGTCTCGCTGATCGTCGACGGCGAGCCCGACGTGTCGGCCGAGGCGCAGCTCGAGGGCCTGCCCATGCTGATGAGCGTGGTCAACATCCACACCGTGGGCGCCGGCGGCGGCTCGGTGGCGTGGGCCGAGGCGGGTGGCCTGCGGGTCGGGCCGCGCAGCGCGGGCGCCCGGCCCGGTCCGGCCTGTTACGGCCGCGGCGGCACCGAGCCGACCGTGACCGACGCCAACCTGGTGCTGGGCCGCATCGACCCGCAGGGCTTCGCGGGCGGCCAGATGACGCTCGACCCCGACGCGGCCGCCCAGGCCGTGGACGGGCTGGCCGAGGTCTTCGGCATGACCACCCAGGCGATGGCCGAGGGCATCTGCGACGTCGCCAACTCCAAGATGGCGCAGGCGATCCGCACCATCACGGTGTCGAGGGGCATCGAGCCGCGCGAGTCGGCCCTGGTCGCCTTTGGCGGGGCCGGCCCGATGCACGCCGTCTTCCTGGCCCGCGAGCTGGGCATCGCCGAGACGATCGTGCCGCGCTTCCCGGGCGCGTTCTCGGCCTGGGGCATGCTGCAGACGCGGATCCGGCAGGACTGGACCGAGCCGTACTTCTTCCTCGACCAGGACCTCGACACTTCGGATATGTCCGAAACGCTCAGCCGGCTGGAGCAGGCGGGCCTCGAGACCCTGGGCGATGAGGGCGTTTCCTCCGAGAAGCGCAGCGCGACCCATGCCGTGGACATCCGGTACGCCGCGCAGGAGTACACGCTGACCGTGCCGCTGACCAGCGCCGACGAGCCGAACGACGAGGACTTCCTCCCCACCGTCGCCCAGCGCTTCGCCGACCTGCACAAGGCCCGCTACGGTCACGCCAACCTGGGCGCCCCGATCGAGTTCGTCGCGCTGCGCACCGCCGCCTTCGGCGATCTCGGCCGTCCCGAGCCGCAGAAATGGCCGGCCGCCACCACCGCGGAGTTCCCCCACGTCATCAAAGAAGTGATCTTCGACGGGGCCGCACAACAAGCGATCGTGGCCCGCCGCGACGATCTCTTCGTCGGCCACACCTTCGAAGGCCCCGCGGTGGTGGTCGAGGACACCGCCACGACAGTGGTGCCGCCCGGCTACAGCGTCAGCGTCGACGACATCGGCTCGCTTGTGATCAGGAAGGACGAGGACGCATGATCGACCCGGTTACCGTGGAGATCATCCGGAACGCGCTCAACGCGGCCGCCGATGACATGAACGCCACGCTGATCCGTTCGGCGTACACCCCGATCATCTATGAATGCGGCGACTGCGTGGTCGCCCTGCTCGACGCGAACCACCAGGTCCTCGGCCAGTCGGCCGGCCTGCCGATCTTCCTGGGCAACCTGGAGACCTGCACCCTGGCCACCGAGGAGCGCTTCGGCCGCGAGGTGTGGCAGCCGGGCGACGTGTGGATCCTCAACGACAGCTACCTGGGCGGCACGCACCTCAACGACGTCACCATCTTCGGCCCCGTCTTCGTCGACGAGACCCTGGTCGGCTTCACCGCGAGCCGCGCGCACTGGATCGACGTCGGCTCCAAGGACCCCGGTGGCTCGATGGACTCGATCTCGATCTTCCAGGAGGGGCTGCGGCTCGGCCCGCAGAAGCTGGTCTCGGGCGGGCAGGAGGAGCGCGCGGTCATCGACACGATCGGCACCAACGTGCGTTTCCCCTATCCCACCACCGGCGACATGCACGCCATGATGGCCTGCATCCAGATGGGCGAGAGGCGACTTCAGGAGATCGTACGCCGGTTCGGCCTGGACGTTCTCGAAGCCGCGCGCGACGAGATCTTCCACCAGACCGAGCTCCTCGAGCGTGCCGTCATCGCGAAGATCCCGGACGGCGTCTACACGGCCGAGGGCGTGCTCGACAACGACGGCGTCGACCTGGACACCCCGATCCCGATCCGCCTGAGGATCACCGTGGCCGGGGAGGAGATCGACTTCGACGTCACCGAGTCGGCCGACCAGACCGTGGGCCCGGTCAACTGCGGCGTCTCGCAGGCCGTCTCGGCCCTGCGCGTGGGCTACAAGCTGCTGGTCAGCCCGGACCTGCCCGGCAACGGCGGCTCCTTCCGGTCGATGACGACCCAGGTCCGCGAGGGTTCCGTGCTCGGCGCGCGGTCACCGGCCGCCTGCCAGTGGTACTTCTCGCACCTGGGCCTGCTGATCGACATGGTGGCCCGCGCGCTGGCTCCGGCCCTGCCCGACCAGGTGGCCGGGGCCAGTCACGGCGATTCGATGATCATTCTGAGTTCCGGTACGGATCCACGGGTGAGCCGCGACTTCGTCAGCCTCGAGGCCACTGTCGGCGGCTGGGGCGCCTGGAACGGCTCGGACGGCGAGAGCGCGCTGATCAACAACGTGAACGGCTCGCTCAAGGACATCCCGATCGAGGTGCACGAGACCCGCTATCCGTGGCGGATCACCGAATACCGGATCCGCCCCGACTCGGGCGGCTCGGGCCGGTGGCGCGGCGGCAACGGCGTCGTCCGCGAGTACGAGGCGCAGACCGACATGTCGGTGTCGCTGTGGTTCGAGCGGTCGCGGCAGCCCGCCTGGGGCCTGTTCGGCGGCGAGGACGCGGTCGGTCCCGAGGTCGTGATCAATCCGGGCCGCGAGGACGAGCGGCGGATCTTGAAGATCAACGGCATGAAGATCAAGAAGGGCGACGTCGTACGGTGTGCCACGGGCGGCGGGGGCGGCTACGGCGACCCCACCGAGCGGTCGGCCGACGACGTCCGCGCCGACGTGCTCGACCGCAACATCACGGCGGAGACGGCTCGTTCCCGCTACGGGATCGGTTCCACAGAGTCGTGAGCGCGTAGCAGAGCACGTGCAGGGCCAGGCGCTGGCCCGGCTCGTCGTAGGTCAGGCCGAGTTGCCGGGCCCGCGCGAGCCGGGCCAGCACCGTGTTGCGGTGCACGCCCAGCTGGCGCGAGGCCTGGCTCAGCGATCCGCCCGCGTCGAGCACCGCGAGCACGGTCTGCACGAGCGGCGCCCGGTCACGGGCCGCCATCAGCTCGGCCAGGGTCAGGTCGGCCACCTGGGCGATCTCGGTGGTGGGCAGCCAGGCCAGCGAGGCCGCCGCACCCACCTGATCGAACCACTGCACCGACCCGGCGCCGGACTCGCGGGCCACGTGGGCGGCCAGCCGGGCCTCGGCCGCCGAGCGCATCAGCCCGCCGACCCCCTCGTGGGCGCGGCCCACGCCGAGCACGAGCCGGTGGGCCACGGCCGAGTCGCGGAAGCCGGTCAGCGTCCGGCGCAGCGCCGTCACGTCGTCCGGGTCGGCGCCGCTGTGCCAGGAGATCCACCCGTCGCCCTCGGCGATCAGCGGCCAGATGCTGTGCCCGCGCTGCCAGGACGCGCGGATCAGATAGGTGACCTCGTCCGACGGCTCGCCCTCGGGCCGTACCGGCGCGAGCCAGACCGCTCGGTTGTGCAGGCCGACCTGCCAGCCGAGCTCGGCCGCCCAGCTCGGCGCCTCGTCCGTCTCGAGCCGGCGCAGCAGCTCGAAGGCGGCCTGCTCGTGCGCGGCCCGGGCCGCCGCGTCCAGCCGGCTGCGGGCCCAGGCCGCCTGCAGCGACGGCCGGGCCAGCCGCAGCAGCGACGCCACCTGGTCGACGGCGGCCGGTCCGGGCACCGGCACCGCGGCCACCATCCGGGCCGCCGACCTCTCCCCCGCCGCGTGCACCTCGACCTCGATCTGGCGCACCTGCGGCCGCTCGGCCAGGGCGGCGGCCTGCCCGGCCACCACCACGTCGCCGACCACCAGCGCCACCGGCACGCCCTGCAGCTCGCGGTTGAGCACGCCCAGGACGCCCCGGATGCCGGTCTGCTCGGCCAGCTGCTCGGCGATCCGGGCCTGGCGCTGGGCGCGGGCGGCGGCGGGCGCGCTGACCTGACCGGCCAGCTGGAGGGCGACCTCGATCGGGTCGTCCTCGATGACGATCAGCGACATGGCCAGCCGCTCGGCCAGGGCGGCGCTGGAGGCGCCGGCCACCGTACGGGACACGACCACCGCCGACAGGTTGCGCTCCCAGGCCAGATGCAGGGCCGCGGCCAGCGACCAGCCACCGGTGGCGGCCTCGTCGTGCAGCACCACCAGCTCGTGCGGCAGGCAGTGCCGCAGCCGGTCGAACGTCTCGGCCAGCACCACCTGCTCGACCGTGCGGGACGGGTCGGCCAGATGCAGCTCGGCCCCGGCCAGCGGCCGTACGCGGGCCAGCTCGCCCAGCGTGATGGGCAGGGTGGAGGGGCGCGCTCTCATCGGCGCCTCGGGTGTTCCAGCGGGATCCCGTGCGAGCTCAGGCCGACCATCTCCATCCCCTCCGGGGAGTACCAGACCGCGTCGGCCGGCGTGACCAGCACGTCGATCAGGTCGCCCGGCTCCAGGCTGTCCAGCGTGGCCAGGGCGCCGCGGGACACGTCGAGCAGGCACATCAGGTCGGGCGCGCCGGCGATCAGCGCGCCGTCGGCGAAGACGGCCACGATCTCGCTGCGCAGCTCGATGCGCACCTGCCGGCCGAGGCCGCCGGTCTCCTCGACCACGAGGCTGGACGGGTGGGCCGGGATGGTGACGTCGTTCTGGCGGCTCAGGTGTTCGAGCTCGGCGATGCGCCCGCGGGCGATCCGCCGGCAGCCGGTGATCGCGCCGAGCCGGGTCACCAGCACCTCGGGGTCGGTCGTCTCCAGGAGCACCCGGCCCACGTTGGTGATCCGGGACATGGTCCCCGGCAGCGCGGCGCGGCGCAGGGTTCCGGCGTCGACCGGGTACGCGGCCAGGGCGGCCCACCCGCCGACCGTGTCGACGTTGGCCCGCAGCATCCGGTCGGCGCGCGGCCCGGAGAGCACCTCGACGAGCACGCTCTCGCCGGTCGGGCCGACCGCGGCCAGCGGGGTCGGCGACACCCCGGCCAGGTGCATGGCGGTGTGGTGGATCAGCGCGAAGGTGCGGCCCATCCCGTCCGCGTCGAGCAGCGGCACGCCCAGCTGCGCGGCCGTCACGACCGGGACCAGCGCGCTGATGGTGGCCGCGGCGAGGGGGTAGACGGCGCCGAACTTCACCTTCTGTAGCCGTTCGATCTGCCGGACGGCCAGCACGAACTCGTCGCCGGCGGGCGGCAGGTCGGCCATGGCCGAGCCCGAGCCGAGCACGCACACCGAGACGCAGGGCGTGTCCGGCGCGACCGATTCGACGCGCATCAGCGGCACCGGCCCGTTGCGTTCGAGGAGCCCGGCCAGCCACGAGGTCACCGACGAGCGGCCGGCGTCGCCGACCGCGGGCGAGTAGAACTTGGCCCCCTCGTACAGGGCGGGCACGTCCTCGGCGCTGATCGAGGCCATCGCGCCCAGGTAGCCCGCGCTCCCGCTCATCGGCCGGCCAGGGTGTCGTCGGGGGCGCCGGCGACCCGTACGCGGATCCGCACTGTTCCCGACGGGCTGTACGGGACCGCGACCGTGGAGATCTCGGCGATGTGGGTGGTGCCGGGTGCGGCGCCGTTGGCCATGACCATGGCCGTGGCCCGCTCCTCGACGTCGCGGCGGACGCGTTCCAGCTCGTCGGCCGACTCGATGAAGGCGACCTCGTCGAGCCAGGAGGCGGGGCGGGCGATGGCCGCGCCCACACAGGCCAGCAGGTCGGGATTTTCGGCCAGGACGAGCGGCACGTCGGCGCCGCGTGAGGTCTCGCGGGGCTGCGGGGTGAGCGCGGCCGTCGGCACCACCAGCTCGGTGCCCAGGCGCGGCTGCTCGGCCAGGCGGACCACGGCCAGCCGGTGCCGCACCTCGCCGGCCACGTCCTGGCCGTCGCGGCGCAGCAGCACCCGGCAGTCGTCCAGCCCGGCCAGGTGGGCCGCCCCGCACAGCTCGAGCGCGTCGGTCGAGCCGAACGCCATGACCGGGGTGACCCGGATGCGCGACGGCGTGCTGTAACCGCCGTCGCCGCGGGCGACCCGCAGGCGTACGTCTCCCGGAAGTCTGGCCAGGGTGCGCTCGCAGCGGTCGAGCAGCCGCTCGGTCAGCGCGGTGAGCGCGCAGTCGAGCACCACCGTCGCCTCCCGGGCGGTCAGTCCCTGGCCGCCGTAGTCGCTGGCCACCGAGATGCGGGCGCCCGGCACCGCGGCCTGGATGGCGTCGGCCACCTCCCGCTCGTGGGCGGGCTTGGCCTGCGAGCCGGCCGCGACCACGGCCACGTGCCGGATGCCGGTCTCGGCCAGGGAGCCGATGAACGCGGCCAGCGCCGGCCGGTCGAGCGGGAGCAGTTCGTTGCCGAGCAGGTCGTGCCCGCCGCCGACGGTCCACCGGCCGGCGACCCGGCGCTCCACCACCTCGGCCGGCGATCGGGCCAGGACCGGGTCGGTGGCGGCGCGCGGCACGATCCGCACCACCGCCACCGGCGGGATGTCGCTCTCCGGGCGCAGCAGCGTGTCGAGCAGCACCGGGGCGATGTCCACGGTCACGGCGTCGGCCCCGCCGGGGGCGAACCGCCGCGCGGCCGCCACCGCCGCCGCGATGACCCCGTCGGCGTCGGTGCGGGCCGGCGCGACCGGTTCCACGGGCACCGCCGTCGCGCCGTGCACCACCGCCGCGTACGCCCTCCCGGGCCTCAGCGAAACTCCGATGGTTGGTGCCGACATTGCGACATCCTAGTCCGTCATCTTGTGCGTTTTCGCAGCCAGCGGTCCATGGTCACGGCGAACAGGATGAGGCAGCCCTGCAGGACCTGCTGATAGATCGTGTCCCAGCCGAGCAGGTTGAACCCGTTGCCGATCAGGGTCAGCAGCAGCGCGCCGACGATGCCGCGCCAGACCGCGCCCTCGCCGCCGAGGATGCTGGTGCCGCCCACGACCGCGGCTGCGATGGCGGTCAGCTCCATGCCGGTCGCCATGGTCGACTGGGCCGAACCGGCCCGGGAGGCCAGGATCAGCCCGGCCAGCGCCGAGCAGATGCCGCTGATCACGAAGGCCGACACGTGGATCGAGCCGACCCGGATGCCGGAGAGCCGGGCCGCCTCGGCGTTGCCACCGACGGCGTACAACCGGCGTCCGAAGGTCGTGCGGGCCACGATGACGCCGATGGCCGCCACGACCACCACGAACACGATGGTGGCCGAGGTCAGGCCGAACAGCGACGGCCAGGTCAGCATCCCGAAGTCCTCGGCCTGGGTGGCCAGCGGATAGACGATGGCGCCGCCGGTCACCATGACGGCCAGGCCGCGGTAGACGAGGCTGGTGGCCAGGGTGCCGACGAACGAGTTGACCCCGCTGCGGGTGACCACCATGCCGGTGATGAAGCCGAGCAGGGCGCCCGCCGCCACGGCGCCGGCGAAACCGACGTACACGTTGGTGACCTTGACGATCTGCACGCCGATGATCGCCGACAGGGCCAGCGTGGCGCTGGCCGTCAGGTCGAAGACGCCGCTGACGATGCAGACCGTGGCCCCGACCGCGAGCAGGCCCAGCACGGCCGTCTGATCCAGCAGGTTGACGAGGTTGGCGCTGGTCAGGAACGTGTCGGTGCTGACCGACAGGGCGATGACGATGACCACGAACGCGGCCACGATGCCGTAGTCGCGCAGCCGGAAGGCCAGGCTCGACACGCCCGCCACGGGTGGGGGTTTGGTCACCGCTTGGGGGGATACGTCGACGCTCACGTGGAAACCTCCTGATCGCCGAACGCGGCTGAGATGACTGTCTCGGGGGTGGTGCCGCGCGGGAACTCCCCCACCGGCCGGCCATGCCGCAGCACGAGGACCCGGTGCGAGAGGGCCAGCAGCTCCTCGATCTCCGAGGACACGCAGACGACCGCCATGCCGTCGCGGGCCAGATCGGTGATGAGGTGATGGATCTGGGTCTTGGCGGCCACGTCGACGCCGCGGGTCGGCTCGTCGATGAGCAGCACCCGGGGTTCGCGGAGCAGCCACTTGGCGAACAGCGCCTTCTGCTGGTTGCCGCCGGAGAGCGTCTCGATGGGTGCGGTCGGGTTGGCGGCCCGGATGTCCACGGTCTTCGCGATCTCGCCGACCGCCGCCCCCTCGGCCTTCTTCCGCACGAACGGGCCGACCCGGCGGCCGGGCAGCGACGACAGGGCGACGTTCTCGGCGACCGAGCGAACCATCACCAGACCCTGTTCCTTGCGGGACTCGGGCACCATGGCCACCCCGGCCGCCATCGCATGCCGCGGCGTCCCCCTCTTCAGGGCGGCGCCGTCGACTTCGACCATGCCCTCGGTGGCCTTGTCGGCGCCGAAGAGCAACCGCAGGGTCTCCGTACGGCCGCTGCCGACCAACCCGGCGATGCCGAGGATCTCCCCGGCCCGTACCTCGAGGTCGACGCCCTGAACCAGGCCGCGACGCAGGCCGCGGGCGCTGAGCACGACGGCCGCATCGGCCGGCACGGGGTCCGGGTCCGGATAGAGGACGTCGATCTCGCGGCCCACCATCTGGGCGACGAGGTCCCGCGGCGAGGTTTCCGAGGCTTTTCCCGTACGGATGAGGTTGCCGTCCCGGAGCACGGTGATCCGATCCGCCACGGACAGCACCTCGTCGAGGAAGTGCGAGATCAGGATGACCGTGGTGCCGCTCGCCGCGAGCCGCCGGATCAGGCCGAGCAGGTTCTCCTTCTCGTGCTCGCTGAGCACCGCCGTGGGCTCGTCCAGGGCGAGCACCCGGGCCCCGCGGGCCAGCGAGCGCAGGATCTCCACCTGCTGCTGCACACCGATCGGGAGCCGGTCGACCCGCTCGGCCGGGTCGACCGTGAAACCGGTCAGCTCGATCAGGTCGGCCAGCCGGCGTTTGTCCGGCCGGGCTTGGATCCAGCTGCCGCGCTGCGACCACTGGGCCAGGAACACGTTGTCCAGCACGGAGAGCGCCGGTACGAGCGCGCCCTCCTGCGAGATCAGGCTGACCCCGTGGGCGATCGCGTCGCGCGGGCTGGCGATGGTGACCCGCTCGCCGTCGAAGCTGATCGTGCCCTCGTCGGCCCGGATCGCCCCGCCCAGGATCTTCAGCAGCGTGCTCTTGCCGGCGCCGTTCTCGCCGACCAGGCCGTGCACCTCGCCCGGCGCGATGTCGAGGTCGACGCCGCGCAGGACGGAGACACCGCTGTAGCTCTTTTCGATGCCCCGCACCGAGATGGACGGGGCCTGGTTGCCGTCGGTCGTCATGTCAGTCCGAGTAGTCGGCCGTCTGGCCCTCGAGGCTGGTCTTGGTGCCGAGGCAGTTGAAGTCGGTCAGGGTCGTGCAGACCACGGTCGACTCGGCCACGCTCTGCCCGCGCGCCTTGGCCAGGCCGAGCTCGGCCGCCTTGGCGCCCGACTTCTTCTCCGGCACGGAGTAGACGCCGTACCAGGTGCCCTTGTTGACGTAGTCGTAGGCCTGGGTCGAACCGCCGTTGCCGACGAAGGTGATCTTCTTGCCGGCCGCGAGCGGGGTCGCGCCCTCGAGGGCCTGCGACGACCCGATCACCACGTTGACGTCGGGGTGCGCCTGGAGAAGGTTCTGCATCGCCGTACGGCCGCTGTCGGGGGTGTATCCGCCGACGAAGTTGGAGATGACCTCGGCCGCGCCGCCCGCTTTGAGGGCCTTGACCGCGGCGTCCGTGCGGGCGGTGTCCAGCGGGTAGTTCGCGAAGCCCTGGAAGTACGCCACCTTGCAGGCCCCGTCGGTGACGGTCTTGCAGGCCTCGTTGCCCAGCTTGGCCAGGCCGTCGCCGTTGACCGTGGGCGGGTCGATGATGTTGACGGTGCCCGGGATCTGCGGATCGGCCGTGTCG
This sequence comes from Actinoplanes sp. NPDC000266, assembly GCF_042899005.1. Classification (NCBI taxonomy): domain Bacteria; kingdom Bacillati; phylum Actinomycetota; class Actinomycetes; order Micromonosporales; family Micromonosporaceae; genus Actinoplanes; species Actinoplanes sp. NPDC000266. The sequence continues at coordinate 1,213,927 of NZ_JBIAZI010000001.1, read as the reverse complement.
TACTTGCCGCCGACCGGGGTGAACTCGATGACCGTGGGGATGCCGGCGGCGACCGCCTGCTTGACCGGGTTGACCATCGCGGTGCCGTCGTTGGCCTGCACGATGATGACGTCGTAGCGCTTGGAGGTGACGGCGTCCTGAAGCTGGTTGACCTGGGTCGGCCCGTCGAAGTTCGAGTCGAGGAAGGTGGCCTCGGCGTTGTTGGCGGCCGCGTACTCCTGGATGCCGGCCCAGGTGGCCTGTGCGAAGGAGTTGGCCTTGGCGAAACCGAAGAATCCGATGCTGAGCTTCTTGTCGGCCGGGGCGGCGGTGGCCGCGCTGCCGGCGGCTTCGGAGTCCGGCTTGCTGCAACCGGCGATCAGGACCGCGGCGGCCAGGCCGGCGGCGGTGTAGCGCGCAACTCGTATCACTGGTGCTCCTCTGTTCTCGAAGAGGGCTCGACGAGCTCGAAAACTCCGCCAACGAGCGGCTCGTCTTCCCGGATGTCCAGTAGTGCGGTGAGCCCCTCGGACAAAGAGGCCCGCCACGGGTCGGCGACCCAGTTGCCGTAGTCGGCCGCGGTGTCCCAATCGGCGGTGACGATGTGGGTCGCGGCGCCGGCGTCGACGGATCGCAACAGTTCGGCGGCGCGGCACCCGGGGAACGTCCGGGCCCTCTCCAGGACCCGGTTGTCCGCGTAGAAGGTCTCGAGGTCGGCCGACCTGCCGGCGGCCGCTCGGAGGGTGAGGACGCTGCGGAACACGGGGCCTCCCGGTGCAGTCGGGTTCAGGAGTTGGCAAATGCTGACCGTGGCCGGTCGGCCACGGATGTGCGCCGAGCACAGCGGCGCGGCCGTTCGCTGTGCAGGCACCGGTTCCCGGGCTTTTCGCGGCTCCGGCGGTCGCGCCGTTCACGATTGACACGGCTTCCGGCGCCGTGAAACGTTCGGCTCCTCGCCGCGCCAACCGGCGACGTCCTCCCGGCTTTCTTCACAGCCGTCTTCTCCCGCATGCCTTCTTCACGGCCTTGGCCGCCGCATGCGCTTTGGCGAAAGGCGAACACCATGACCAGCACCAGCCGCGTGGCCATCGACGTCGGGGGCACGTTCACCGACGTCGTGGAGCTGACGCCGGCCACCGGGGAGATCCGGTTCGGCAAGGTGCCCACGACACCGTCCCAGCCCACGGCGGGCGTGCTCGACGCCTTCGGCACCACCGAGGCGCCGATCTCCGAGGTCGCCATGTTCACGCACGGCACCACGCTCGGCCTCAACGCGCTGCTGACCCGCACGGGCGCCCGCACCGCGGTGATCGGCACGGCCGGCTTCCGCGACGTCTATCTGCTGGGCCGCACCGACCGGCGCACCAACTACGACATCACCTACCGGCCGCCGACGGCCCTGCTCGAGCGGTACGACACGTTCGAGGTGCCCGAGCGCAGCCTGTTCGACGGCTCGGTGCACCAGCCGCTGGACGAGGACGCCGCCCGGGAGGTGGCCGCGACGATCGCTTCCCGGGGCTACGACTCTGTGGCTGTGGCCTTCCTGCACTCGTACGCCAACCCGGCCCATGAGACCCGGATGCGCGAGATCCTCGCCGAGGTCGCGCCGGACGTGGTCGTGACCGTCTCGCACGAGCTCTCCCGCGAATATCGCGAGTACGAGCGGACGAGCACGGCGGTGCTGGACGCGTACGTGAAGCCGATCGTCCGCCGCTATCTCACCCGGCTCGAGGGCGAGCTCGCCGCGGGCGGCTTCGAGGGGCGCTTCCTGATGACCCGCTCGGGCGGCGGGGCGATGACCGCGAGCGCGGCCCGTGAGCAACCGGTGAGCCTGATCCTTTCCGGTCCGGCCGGCGGCGTCATCGGCGCCACCGAGTTCGGCAAGCTGATCGGCTCGGAAAACCTGATCACGATCGACATGGGCGGGACGAGCCTGGACGCGTCGCTGGTGGTCGACGGCGCGCCGGTGCTGCACCAGGGCGCCGAGTTCGAGAACCTGCCGATCAACACGCCGTCGCTCTACATCCACACCATCGGGGCCGGTGGCGGCTCGATCGCCTGGCTCGACGGGGCGGGAGCGCTCCAGGTCGGGCCGCAGAGCGCGGGAGCGGACCCGGGGCCGGCCTCGTACGGCAAGGGTGGCACCCAGCCGACCTTCACCGACGCGGCTCTGGCCGTGGGGTACATGGGTGGTTCGGCCGCGCTGGGCGGGCGACTGACGCTGGACGGGCGGGCCGCGCTCGACGCGTTGTCGGTTCTGTCGGACAAACTGGACATGGAGCCGCTGGCCCTCGCGCGCGGCATCATCCGGATCTCCACGACCAAGATCATGGGCGCCGTACGGGCCATCACCGTCGAGGTGGGGCGCGATCCCAAGGACTTCGCGCTGCTGTCGTTCGGCGGTGGCGGCGGGCTGGTGGCCGTGGACGTGGCCCATGAACTCGGGATCCCGACCGTGATCGTGCCGCCGGGCCAGGGGGCGTTCTCGGCGTTCGGGATGCTCTTCGCCGACGTACAGCATGACTTCGCCCGTACGGCCGTGACGCCGCTCGCCTCACTCGATTCTCCCGGGGTGGCCGCTTCCTACGAGGAGATGGCTGTCGAGGCTGCTTCCGCGCTGTCGGCCGAGGGCTTCGCGCCGGACGCTCAGGTGCTTTCCCGCAGTGTGGATGTGCGCTACGCCGGGCAGGAGCACACCGTAACCGTTCCCGTGCCCGCGCTTTCATCCGATTTGTCGGCCGTGGTCGAGGAGGAGTTCACGTCGCTGCATCTCCGTCAGTACGGACATGTCATGAATGATCCGATCGAAGTGACGACGCTGCGGCTGCGGGCCACCGGGCAGGTCGACAAGCCGGTGCTGAATGCGCTGCCGGCGCGCTCGTCCGGTGCCCTCGCGCCGGAGGGAACCCGTGACGTGTATGTCTCGGCGTCGTCGCCGGCGGTGCCGTACGCGCTCTACACCCGCGAGAACCTGCTGGCCGGCGACGAGATCACCGGGCCGGCCGTCATCCACGAACACACCGCGACCACCGTCATCCACGCCGGCGACCACCTGCGGGTCGGCTCGCACGGCGAAATGGTCATCACCGTGAAGGCGGACTCATGATCGACTCCATCACCATCGAGGTCATCCGGCACGGCCTGCTGGCCGGCGCCGAGGAGATGGCCCGCAACCTGTGCCGGACGGCCTACAACACGGTCGTCTACGAGATCCACGACTACGGGATCGGCATCCACGACGCGAACGGCGACGTGGTGGCCGACGCGCCCGGCATCGCGGTCTTCACCCGGGGCAACGACCACGGCATCAAGCGGGCGGTCGAGTTCCTCGGCGTGGACAAGATGCTGCCCGGTGACGTGTTCCTGCTGAACTACCCGTACTGGTCGTCGGCGCACACGCTCGATCCGCTGGTGTTCGCGCCGATCCACAGCGAGGGTTCGCTGATCGGCTTCGCCTCGTGCCGGATCCACGTGCTCGACCTCAAGCAGAAGGACGCGGGGTACGTCCTCGACTCCACCGACATGTACCAGGAGGGGATCTTCTTCGCGGCGGCCAAGCTGTACCGCGAAGGGGTGGCCAACGACGACGTCTTCAACGTGGTGCGCTTCAACAGCCGCATGCCGGAGAGGACCATCGGCGACCTTCAGGCCCAGGTGTCGGCGTGCTTCACGGGCGTCCGGCGTACACAGGAAATCGCTTCCAAATATGGCGCCTCGGTGCTGACGGAGGCGATGGCGGCGATCAACGACCACGGTGAGAAGCTGGCCCGGCTGGCGCTGGCCAAGCTGCCGAAGGGTACGTGGACGGCGCACGACTTCGTCGACCAGGACGGCGTCGACCTCGACCGCCTGATCAAAATGAACGTGACGGTCACCGTGACCGACGACGAGATGATCGTCGACTGGACGGGCAGCGAGAAGGACGTCCGGGGCCCGATCAACCTGCCGGTGGGGCAGACGGAGGCGTTCTGCAGCCTCATCTTCAAGTCGCTGACGACGCCGGACACGCCGGTGGTGGCGGGCAACTTCCGGCCGTTGAGGGTCATCACGGAGCCGGGTTCGGTGATGCACGCGGTGCCGCCGATGCCGACGTTCACGCTCTGGACGGGCCTGCTCGGCGGCGAGGTGGTGCTGAAGGCGCTGGCCCAGGGCATGCCGGATCTGGTGCCGGCCTGCTCGGGCGGCGACGTGTGCTCGATGATGGGCCTGGGCGTGAACCCGCGCAACGGCGAGGCGTGGCTGGAGGCGACGAACGAGGCGGTCGGCTTCGGCGGTCACGCGGGCGGCGACGGCGCGGACGGCATCATGCACCTGTCGGAGCCGGGATGCCGCAACAACCCGGTCGAGGTGCTGGAGACGAAATCGCCGATGTTCATCGAGTCGTACGGCTACCGGCCGGACACGGGCGGAGCGGGCAAGCACCGGGGCGGCGTGGGGGTGGGCCGGTCGTACCGCTTCACGGCCCCGTCGACGGGCATCTGCATCGTGTACAAGACGAAGACGAAGCCGTGGCCCATCGAGGGCGGGCACGAGGGCGACAACAACCACATCGTGCTGAACCCGGGATCGGATCGGGAGAAGGTGACGGGCGGCAGCTACAACCTCCTGGACACCGGGGACGTGCTGGTGAACAACACCGGCGGCGGTGGCGGCTACGGCAACCCGTACGACCGGGACCCGGCCCGCGTGGCCGCCGACGTCCGCAACGGCTTCGTGTCGGCCGCCGCGGCTCAGGACTCCTACGGCGTCGTGGTCGACCCGGCGAGCTTCGAGGTCGACGCCGAGGCCACCGCCCGGCTGCGCGCCACGGTGCCGGCGTGACGTCGCTGTCCATCATCAACGCGACGATCTTCGACGGGGTCAACGGCGACCTCGTCGAAGGCTCGGTGCACGTCGCCGACGGCCGGATCACGGCCGTCGGCGACGGCGCCGCCCCTTCCTCCGCGCGGGTGATCGACGCGCGCGGGCGGACGGTGCTGCCCGGCCTCATCGACGCGCACTGCCACGCGTACGGCATCGATCTGAACATGCTGTCGCTGGAGTCGCGGCCGTTGAGCTACATCGCCCTGGCCGCCGCGAAGCGGCTGGCCGGCGCCCTGTCCCGAGGTTTCACCACGGTGCGAGATCCGTCGGGCGGCGACGCGGGCCTGGACCGGGCGATCAGGGAGGGGCTGATCCCGTCGCCGCGCTACCTGTGGACCGGGGCGGCGCTGAGCCAGACCGGCGGACACGGCGACGTGCGGGCGGCCGACTCGGACGTGTGCGGCTGCGGCGCCCACACGGTCGAGGTGGTGGACGGCGTCGACCCGTTGCGGGTGGCCGTCCGGGACCGGCTGCGCCGGGGAGCCCACGCCATCAAGATCATGGCGTCGGGCGGGGTGGTGTCGCTGACCGACCCGATCCGGATCCCGCAGTACTCGCCGGAGGAGATCCAAGCGGTCACATCGGAGGCGGCGAGGCGAGGCAGCTACGTGGCGGCACATGCCTACTCCCCCGAGGCGATCCGGCACGCGGTCACGAACGGCGTCCGCACGATCGAACACGGCAACCTGCTGGACGCTTCGACGGCGTCGTTGATGGCCGCCGAGGGCGCCTTCCTGGTGCCGACATTGGCGGCGTACGACGCGATGGACCGCCGGGGAGACGCGCTGGGCATGCCGCTGGTGTCGCAGCGAAAGAACCGGGAGGTCCTGGAGGCCGGCCGCAAAGCGGTGGAGCTGGCCCGCGCAGCCGGCGTCCGGGTCGGCTTCGGAACCGACCTGATGGGCGTCCTGGAGGAGGAACAACTCCAGGGCTTACGCCTCCAGGTGGAGGTGGACGGCGTACACCTGGCCCTCCAGTCGGCAACATCGGTGAACGCCGCCCTGATAGGCCGCGACGATCTGGGCCGGGTGGCCCCCGGCTACGTCGCCGACCTCCTCATAGTCGACGGAAACCCTTTCGAGAACCCATCGGTGTTGTGGTCCGGCCCCGCCAACCGCACAGTGATCCAGGCCGGCGAAGTCGTCTCCTGACCCTGTTCGCGCTTGTCCCCGGGCGCCGGTCCTTCCATGGCCGGCGCCCGTGCTCACGCCTCGGGCCGGCCCGCCTCCACGAGCTCGCGACCCGCTGCGGCGCCGTCGCCGGCCGCCTTCCTTCTCTTCGCCTGTCTCCTCTGCACGAGCGCACCCACCGCCGCCAGCCCCATACCGATGGCCAAGCCGAACGCCGTGCCGAGCAGCGGCGAGCCCGCGAAGGCGACACCTCCGACAAGACCCAAGCCGATGATGTACGCCGCCCAGGCCGCACTGGCCAGCAGCGAAAACAACCGGAACCGCCCCACCGGAAACGACACCGACCCGGACGTGAGAGCGCTGGCCGTCCGTCCGTACGGCAGAAACCGGCCAACCAGAATCGCGCTTCCGCCATAGCGCCCGATCGCCCGCTCGGCTCTTTCCTTCGCCTTGATCAGCTTGCGGCTCCTGATCCGGCGGCCGGCCCCGCGCCCCAGCGCGTAGGCGATCCAGTCCCCCACCATTCCTCCAGCCACCACCGCCACCGCGAGCGCGGCGAGGTTGGCCGAGCCGCTCGTGGAGAGCGCGCTCAGACTGATCACCACGGCTTCGGAGGGCATGGCCGGAAAGAACCCGTCGATCGCCACCAGCACGAAGACGACGAGGTAGATCCACGGCGACGAGATCAACGGCATCAGATGGTCCAGCAACGACGTCCTCCCTCGATCTCTGCCTTCGACCGTACGGATGTCAGGAGCGCCGCTCGATGGTGCAAGCCCGCCGATCATGGGTAGGGACAGCACCACCGCCTCTCGTAGTGTCAGGGCCTTTCCGAACCGCTGGTTGACGCCAGGCATAAGAATCGGCGAATGCTTGACAGCGGCCGGAATCCGACCGCATCCCTCGCAAGCCTCACGGTTGGCCGTCAAGCCCTTCACAAGCCATGGGCCTCCGCGATGAAGTCGAGGGCGTCGCGGGGAACGCCGAGGCCGTCGGGGCGGGGCCAATGGATACTGATCTCGTCGAAGCCGAGGGTGCGCAGGCGGCCGACGGTGTCCTGGTAGCGGTCCTTGCTCTCGAAGGGCCACTTCACGGTGACGGCGAACTGGGCTATCCGGGATAGCGACTGACCCTCGGCCAGCGCATCGTCCAGCTGGCCCGCCTGTTTCTCGAGCGCGGCGAACCATTCCTCAGGCCCGACCGCGGGCCCGTAAGGACCGTAGGTGATCCAGGCCTGACCATGGCGGGCGGCGAGCTTGAGGGAGCGCGGGCCGGTGCCGGCCACGGTAAAGGGCACGCGCGGAGTCTGAACGCAACCGGGAAGCTGATGAGCGTCGACGGCCGAGTAACGCTCGCCGCGGACCGTGGTGACCGGCTCGCGCAGCAACGTGTCGAGCAGGTCTATCCACTCGGCGAAGCGGTCCATGCGCTCGCGCGGCGTACGTGGCGGGTCACCGAGAACCAGCGCGTCGGGCCCCTCGGCGCCGGCGCCCAGCCCGACGTCGATGCGGCCGCCGCTGAGCTGGTCGAGCGTCATGAGCTCTTTGGCGAACGGCACGGGATGCCGGTAGTTCGGCGTGGCGACCTGGCAGCCGAGGCGCACGCGCGTGGTCGTCACGGCCGCCGCGGCGAGCAGGGGAACGCAGCCGTACCACGGATTGTCGGCCAGCAACGGCCAGGTCAAATGATCGTAGGTCCAGACAGTGTGCACGCCGAAGCGCTCGGCCTCGGACACCTCGGCGAGAAATGTGCTGGCCGGATGGCGGTCGGGCAGCACCAGAGCGGACAGTCTCATGCGGCGGCCTCCACGACGGCAGTGGCGATCACGAGATCCTCCCAGCCCATCCCCACAGTTTTGATCAACCGGGGCCGGGTGGGGACGGAATCCCGGACCAGGTCGGCATAGGTGACCAGCGCGCCGTCGTCGATGACGCCGGCCTCGATGGCCTGAATGACGTCGCCGGCCTCGCGCAGGGCAGCCGCGCGAGATTCCACGAGCACGCCGCCCCGGCTCACCGTCTCGGCGTCGACCTCACGGGCCTCGGGCTCGTGCGATCCGACGGCCACCACCACGGCCTCCGGCGCGAGCAGCGAACCGGAGAAGAGAGGCTGCCGAGCCGTGGTGCAGCAGACCACGATGTCGGCCTCGGCAACTGCGGAGGCGTCGGCAGCGGTCGCGTGCAGGCTCTCGGCGAAGGCGGCCGTCTTCGCCGGGTCGCGGCCCACGATCCGTACGGAATCAATCGATCTTGTCGCCCGCAGCGCCGCGACGTGACCGCGAGCCTGAGGGCCCGTGCCGAAGACGACCAGCCGGTGGGCGCCGGGCGGAGCGACCAGGTCGACGCCGAGCGCCGACACCGCCGGAGTGCGCAGGGCGGTGAGCGCCGCTCCATCGAGGACCGCGCGCGGCACCAGCGTCTCGGCGTCGAAGAGCACGTAGACCCCATGGATGCGGGGCAGACCGCGGGACGGGTTGCCGGGGGCGATGGTGACCAGCTTGACGCCGGCGGTCTTGCGGTCGGCGGAGGGCATCACGAGGATCTCGCCGGTGCCGGTATTCATAGGTATGCGCGGTGGCTCCCGCTCGGGGTCGAGGCCTGCGGTCAGGGCACCGCGCAGGGCCGCGACGGCTTGAGAAAAGCCGAGCGAGTGCACCTGGTCCGCATTGAACATGCGCTGTACTATGTCACATACCACTGGAGGAGGCAACAGCATGACGATCGGCCCACTGCACACCGCCGGCAGCTATCGCCAGTCCGTTGAGGAGGCGGTTTCGGCCGCCATCGTCTCCGGAGAGTTCCCACCGGGCACCATGCTGACCGCTCCCACGCTGGCCGCGCGTTTCGACGTTTCCGCCACTCCCGTACGGGAAGCGCTGTTGAATCTCGAGAAACGCGGTTTCGTGGAGATCGCGCGCAACAAGGGCTTCCGGGTCACCGAGGTCAGTGAGCAGGAGCTCGAGCAGATCGTGCAGATCCGTCAGTGGCTCGAGGCGCCGGCGATGCGCCTGCTCGCGGGCAAGATCGACGGTACGGCGCTGACCGAGCTCCGCGCGCAGGCCGAAGACATCGTGACCAGCGCGGACGCCTCCGCGTTGCAGACTTATCTGGCGGCCGACACCGCCTTCCATCTTCATCTGCTCAGCCTGACCGGTAACGATCGGCTGGTCACGCTGGTCGGCGATCTTCGGCAGCAGACCCGGCTGGTGGGTCTGGCCAACATGCTGGGCACGCCCGAGCTGGCCCGTTCGTCGGCCGAGCATCACACCCTGCTCGACCTTCTCGTGGCCGGTGAGGGCGCCGCCGCCGAGGGTTTGATGCGGGTGCACATCGGCCATGTCACCGGCTGGTGGAGCGGTCGCCCCGAGGGCGCGCGATGAGGGTGATCGTCGTCGGCGCCGGCATCGTCGGCGCCGCCGTGGCGCGCGAGTTGGCCGGCGCCGGCGCGTCCGTGACCGTTTTGGATCGCGCGGCTTCGGCGGGCGGCACGTCGGCCGCGGGCGAGGGAAACCTGCTGGTCTCCGACAAGGGGCCGGGCGACGAGCTGGTGCTGGCCCAGCGCTCCCTGGCGCTCTGGGAAGCGATGAAAGACGAGGTCAAAGGCTTTCCCAGCATTGAGTACGAGGCCAAGGGCGGCCTGGTCGTCGCCACCACCGAGGCCGGGGCCCGGGGATTGCGGGCGTTCGCGTCCCGCCAGCGCGGCGCCGGGGTGATCGCCGAAGAGGTCGATCCGCACGAGTTGGAACCCGAGCTGACCCGCGACTACACCGCGGCCGTCCATTATCCGCAGGACGCGCAGGTGCAGCCCGCGATCGCCACCGAGGCGCTGCTGGCCGAGGCCCGGCGACGGGGCGCCGCCGTACGGCAAGGGGTCGAAGTCCTCTCTTCTCTTCTCTCGGGCGATCGGCTCGCCGGCGTCCGCACCACCGCCGGTGACCTGCACGCCGACCATGTCGTGATCGCCGCCGGGCCCTGGTCCGGCGAGGTCGCCGCCCGCCTGGGCGTCGCGCTGCCGGTGCGGCCTCGCCGGGGCACGATCCTGGTCACCACCCGCATGCCGCAGCGCATCCGCCACAAGGTCTACGACGCCGACTACGTGGGCGCCGTCGGGTCGAGCGACGCCGCGCTCCAGACATCCAGCGTGGTCGAGTCGACAGCGTCCGGCACGGTTCTGATCGGCTCCTCGCGCGAGCGGCGCGGCTTCGACGGCCGGATCGAGGCGCGGGTCCTGTCCGCGCTGGCCGCCAAGGCGATGGTGCTTTTTCCTTTCCTGGCCGATGTTGCGGTGATGCGGGCGTACGGCGGCTTCCGCCCCTATGTCCCCGACCATCTGCCGGTGATCGGGGCCGATCCGCGGCTGCCCGGCCTGTGGCATGCGACCGGACATGAGGGCGCGGGCATCGTGCTGTCGGCGGCGACCGCCGAGTTGCTGGCCGACCTGCTGCTGGGGCGGGAGACGAGGGTGCCGGCTTCGCCGTTCGCCGTGGAAAGGCCGACTTTGGCCTCGCATCTCGTAAGTAGTGTGTGACATACTACTGAGCATGACGACGACCGGACCGGCCCGCATAGGCCCCGCCGACGACCCCGTTCAGCCGGGCGAGGCGGCGGAGATCGTGATCGTCGTCGACGACGTCCCGGTCGCGGGCCTGGCCGGGCAGACCATCGCCGGGTTGCTCATGGGCGCGGGCCGCCAGAGCTGGCGCACCACCGGCCGGCAGGGCCGGCCGCGGGGCGTCTTCTGCGGCATCGGCGTCTGCTTCGACTGCCTGATCACCGTGAACGGCCTGCGTGACGTGCGCGCCTGTCAGCGCCGCGCCGCCGACGGAGACGAGGTGACCACCCATGACTGAGGTTCTGATCATCGGGGCCGGTCCGGCCGGCCTGGCCGCCGCCGCGGCCGCCCGCCGGTCCGGCGCCCGGGTCGTCGTGCTCGACGCGGCCGAGGATGTCGGCGGCCAATACTGGCGTCATCTCCCCGCGCAGCGCCCGGCCGCCCGCGAGCAGGTGCTGCATCACGGCTGGGGACGGTTCGCCGCCCTCCGAAGGGAACTGACCGGAGTCGAGATCGTGACCGGGGCGCAGGTCTGGCTCGCCGAGCGCCACGACGACCGGCCACCCACCGTGCACGTGCTGATCGGCCCCGCCGACGGCGGCGATCGCCGGCCACAGACTTTCGAGCCCGACGCGCTCGTGTTCGCGACCGGGGCCTACGAGCGGACACTGCCCTTCCCCGGCTGGGACCTGCCCGGTGTCTTCACCGCCGGAGCCGCCCAGGCGCTGGCCAAGGCCGAGCGGGTCGCGGTGGGCCGGCGCGTGCTGGTCGCCGGGGCGGGCCCGTTCCTGCTGCCGGTGGCGTCCAGCCTGATCCGCACCGGCGCCCGGGTGGCCGGCGTGCTCGAGGCCGGCGGCTGGGGCCGGCTCGGCCGCGCCTGGACCACTCGCCCGGCCGAGCTGCTGAGCGCCTCGCACAAGACCGGCGAGCTCGCGGGTTACGTCCGTGATCTCGCGCGTCACCGCGTTCCCTACCGCGTGGCGACCGGCGTGATCGCCGCACACGGCCGCGACCGGGTCGAGGAGGTGACCGTCGCCCGCCTCGACACGGAGTGGGCGCCGGTTCCCGGCACGTCCCGGCGGATCGCGGTGGACGCGGTCTGCGTCAGCCACGGCTTCCTGCCCCGTACCGAGCTGGCCGTCGCCGCCGGATGCGCGACCGGGCCCGACGGCGCCGTCGTCGTCGACGGCGCCTGCCGCACAAGCGTGCCCGGCGTCTTCGCGGCCGGCGAGATCACCGGCATCGGCGGCGCCGATCTGGCCCTGGCCGAGGGCGCGCTCGCGGGCACGGTGGCCGCCGGGGCGGCTCCCACAGCGGCCCAGCGCCGCGAGGTCCTGGTGAACCAGCGCTTCGCCGCCCGTCTCGGCGCCGGGCACGGCATCCGCCCGGGCTGGACCGGATGGCTCGCCGACGACACCCTGATCTGCCGCTGCGAGGAGGTGACCGCGGGCGAGCTGCGCGACATCGCCGCGGCCACCGGGTCGCGCGGGCTACGGTCCCTGAAGCTGAGCACCCGTGCGGGGCTCGGCGTCTGCCAGGGCCGGGTCTGCGGGCGCAGCGTCGAAGAGCTTCTCGACCGTACGACCGGCGGCCTGCTCGACCCGGGCCGGACCGCCACCCGCCCCCTGGCCGGCCTGGTTCGCCTCGGCGAACTGGCACGCATGCAAGGAGACACCGAATGACCGAGACTCTGCGTGGCGTCATCGTCGCCACCGCCCTCCCCTACCGTGAAGACCCCTCCGCCCCGGCCGGCCTGGCCGTCGACTACGACAAGTTCGCCGAGCACTGCGACTGGCTGATCAGCAACGGCTGCCACGGTGTCGGGCCCAACGGCTCGCTCGGCGAATACTCGTCGCTGACCGACGCCGAGCGGCGCAAGGTCGTCCAGGTGGCGGTCGAGGCCGTCGGCGGGCGCGGCGTGGTCGTCGCCGGCGTGCACGGCCCGGGCTGGCACCAGGCGAAGCACTGGGCCGAGCTGGCGGCCGAGGACGGCGCCGACGGCGTGCTCGCACTGCCCCCGACCATGTACCGGGCCAGCGCGTCGCAGGTGGTCGAGCACTACACGCACATCGCCGAGGCCGGGCTCCCGATGATGATCTACAACAACCCGTACGACACCAAGGTCGACCTGGTGCCCTCGCTGGTGGCCGAGATCGCGCAGATCCCGCAGGTGAAAGCGGTCAAGGAGTTCAGCGGCGACGTGCGGCGGCTCTTCGAGATCCGCGAGAAGTGCGACATCGACGTGGTGGCCGGCGCCGACGACGTCCTGTTCGAGCTCATGGTGGACGGCGCGGTGGGCTGGTTCGCCGGTTTCCCCAACGTGTTCCCGGCCGAGTCGGTGCGCATCTACAACCTCATGCTCGACGGTCAGGTGGCCGAGGCCCGCGCGCTGTACGAGAAGCTGGTCGCGCTCTTCCGCTGGGACTCGCGCACCGAGTTCGTCCAGGCCATCAAGCTGAGCATGGACATCGTCGGCCGGTACGGCGGCCCGTGCCGCCCGCCGCGCGGCGCGCTCACGCCGGAGCACCGCGCCCAGATCGAGGCCGAGACCAAGCGGGCCGTCGAGGCCGTCGCGAGCCTGGCGGTCTGACATGCGCGCGTCCCGCATGTTCACCGCGGTCGACTCGCACACCGAGGGCATGCCGACGCGGGTCGTCACCGGTGGTGTCGGCACCATCCCCGGCGCCACCATGAACGAGCGCCGCCTTCACTTCATCGAGCACCTCGACGGCATCCGGCAGCTGCTGATGAACGAGCCGCGCGGGCACGCGGCGATGAGCGGCGCGATCCTTCAGCCGCCGACCCGGCCGGACGCGGACTTCGGCGTGGTCTACATCGAGGTGTCGGGCTGCCTGCCGATGTGCGGGCACGGCACGATCGGGGTGGCGACGGTGCTGGTCGAGACCGGCATGGTGCCGGTCACCGAGCCGGTCACCACGATCCGGCTCGACACCCCGGCCGGCCTGGTCGTCGCCAGGGTGCACGTGAGCGACGGGCACGCCGACGCGGTCACTCTGGAGAACGTGCCTGCGTACTGCGACCGGCTGGACGCGAGCATCGACGTTCCCGGCCTCGGCACGGTCCCGTACAGCCTGGCGTTCGGCGGCAACTTCTACGCGATGGTCGACCTCGACGCGGTCGGGCTGCCGTTCGACCGGGCCCGTCAGCGCGACATTCTCGACGCCGGGCTGGCCATCATGGAGGCGATCAACCAGCAGGACCCTCCCAAGCACCCGTCGATCGCCGGCGTCGACCACTGCCACCACGTCGAGTTCCTCGCGCCGGGCTCCGACGCCCAGCTGTCCCGGCACGCGATGGCCATCCATCCGGGATGGTTCGACCGCTCCCCCTGCGGCACCGGCACATCGGCCCGGATGGCCGAGTTGTGGGCGCGCGGCGAGCTGGCGCTCGGCCAGGACTTCGTCAACGAGTCGTTCATCGGCAGCCGTTTCACCGGCCGGCTGATCGGCGAGGCGACCGTCGGCGGCCGGCCCGCCGTCCTGCCGACCATCACCGGACGTGCTTGGGTGACGGGCATAGGCCAGTACATGCTCGACCCGTCCGACCCCTATCCCACCGGCTTCGCGTTCTGAGGTTCTCATGACTGACGTAATCGGCGCCGCGGCCGCGGCCGACTTCGGCGCCTTCTCACCGCGCGATCGGGCTCGCGCCCTGGTCGCCGTCGCGGACGCGCTCGACGCCGCGGCCGACGAGCTGGTCCCCGTGGCGCAGGCCGAGACGGGCCTGGCCGAGGGCCGGCTGCGCGGCGAGCTCAAGCGGACCACCGTGCAGCTCCGGCTCTTCGCCTCGGTCGCGGCCGCGGGCGAGTTCCTCGACGTGCGCATCGACGACGCCGACCCGGACTTCGTCCTGGGCCCACGGCCCGACCTGCGGCGCTACCGGGTGCCGCTCGGCCCGGTGCTCAACTTCGCGGCGAGCAACTTCCCGTTCGCCTTCTCGGTGCTGGGCGGCGACACGGCCTCGGCCCTGGCGGCGGGATGCCCCGTCGTGGTCAAGGCCCACCCCGGCCACCCGAAACTCTCCGACCGCACCGCCGAGATCGCCCGCGCCGCGATCGCGTCGGCCGGCCTGCCGGCCGACGCCCTGACCGTGATCCACGGTCAGGAGGAGGGCGTCGCCGCGCTGCGCGACCCGCGGATCACGGCGGCCGCCTTCACCGGATCGGTGGCCGGGGGCCGTGCGCTCGCCCGTATCGCCGCCGAGCGCGAACACCCGATCCCGTTCTACGGCGAACTGGGCAGCATCAACCCGGTCGTCGTGACACCGGCCGCCCTCGCCGAGCGGGCCGACCAGATCGCCGCCGGTTTCGCCACCAGCGTCACCAGCTCCGCCGGCCAGCTGTGCACCAAGCCGGGCCTGCTCTTCGTCCCGGCCGTCACTTCCGCACCCGAAGGCGACGCATCGGGCGACCCGGCTGGGGATGCTTCCGTGGCCGGGGGAATCGCTGGGCTTGCGGCCGGTGCCTTCGAGGCGGCGGGGCCGCATCGGCTGCTGCATTCCGGCATTGCCGAGGGTTATGCGCGGCGGCGCGACGAAGTGCTGGGCACGCCGGGGGTCACGGTGGTCGTAGCGGGCGAGGTCTCCGACCTTGATGCCTCGCCGACGTTGGTGGAGACCGATCTGGCGACGCTGATCGAGCATCGGGACACGTTGCTGGACGAGGCGTTCGGGCCGTTGTCGGTGGTCGTTCGCTACGACCCCGGCGGGGCGCTCGCCGGTGAGCTGGCCGGGCTGGTCGAGGGGTCGCTGGCGGCCGGTGTGCACACCGGCGCCGGTGAGGACTCGCCGTGGCTGCGCGATCTCGTCGCGCTGTTGAGTGACCGGTCCGGGCGGCTGCTGTTCAACGGGTGGCCCACCGGTGTGGCGGTGACGCCGGCCCAGCAGCACGGCGGACCGTGGCCGGCCACCACCAACCCGACCACCACGTCGGTGGGCACGGCCGCGATCGACCGGTTCCTGCGGCCGGTCACCTATCAGGACTGCCCGCCCGCGCTGCTTCCCGAGCCGCTGCGCGACGACAACCCGTGGGACGTTCCGCAGCATCGCTCCCCCGCCGGCGAGTCGGCCCACTGGGGCGAGATCTGACGATGGCCCGGCCCGGTCGCGCATCGCGATCGGGCCGGTACTCTCATCGATAGCCATGGATGGCGCGGAGGAGAGCCCATGACGCAGGACGCTCAGCTCGATCTCACCGACCCGGCGTTCCACGCCGACCCTCATCCGTTCTACGCCCGGCTGCGCAGCGAGGATCCGGTGCATCGGGTGCGGCTTCCCGGCGGGGCCGACGCCTGGCTGGTCACCCGGTACGAGGACGCCAAGCATGCGCTGAGCGATCCGCGGCTCTCCAAGCAGTACCCGGCGATCGGCCTTCCCTCGGTCAGCCGGCACATGCTCGCGGCCGACCCGCCCGACCACACGCGCCTGCGGCGGCTCGTGTCGGCGGCCTTCACCGGCCGCCGCGTCGAAGCGCTGCGCCCGCGTATCGAGGAGATCACCGCGGGACTGCTGGACGACATGGCGGGGCGGCGCGAGGTCGATCTGATCGACGCCTTTGCTTTTCCGCTGCCCATTCAGGTCATCTGTGAGCTGCTCGGGGTGCCGGCCGGCGATCGCGACGCCTTCCGGGAGTGGACCACCATCATCGTGGGCGGGCCGCAGCCGGGCGTCGACCACTCCGGTGCTGTGCTGGCGTTGATCGCGTACATCCAGGAGTTGCTTGCCCGGCGGCGCCACCAAGGTGGGGACGATCTTCTGGCGGCGCTGCTCGAGGTGCGCGAGGAAGGGGACCGGCTCAGCGAGGACGAACTGACCTCGATGGTGTTCCTGCTGCTCATCGCGGGGCACGAGACCACGGTCAACCTGATCGGGAACGGGGCCTGGCTGCTGCTGAACGAGCGGGAGCGGTGGGAGCGGGTGATGGCCGATCCGGGGCTGCTGCCGGCGGCGATCGAGGAGATGCTGCGGTTCGAGGCGCCCGTGGAGACGGCCACGTTCCGGATCGCGGCGACCGATCTGACCATCGGCGACCAGCGCATCGCGGCCGGGGACCAGGTGGTGATCGGGCTGTTGGCGGCCAACCGGGACGAGCGCTTCCCGTCGCCGGACGAGATGGTGCTCGACCGGGACAACAATCCGCATCTGGCCTTCGGGCACGGCATCCACTACTGCCTGGGGGCGCCGCTCGCCCGGCTGGAGGGGCAGATCGCCTTCGCGCGGCTGATCGAGCGGTTCCCGGGTCTTCGCCTGGCGCCGTCGGCCCGTCCCGAGTGGCGGCCGGGGCTGCTTCTGCGCGGGCTGCGGGGTCTGCCTGTGTTGTTGTCTTGAACCGCGGTTCCACAATTGGGGAATGCGGTGGTGGGGGCGGGCGGAATGCCCGGTACGGGAGGTGGAGCGCGACTGGATCGAGACGTCGCTGGACTGGATGATCGGCGAGTTCGGGCGGGAGCGGCTGCTGGGGACGGTCGTGCTGCCCACGGACGAGTTCTTCCCGGGGGTCTACCGGGGAAGCCGGGACGACGTCCGCGCGGTGTTCCGCCGGGTCTGCGCGCACATGGGGGTCGATCCGGCGCGCATCGACCTCGAACACGATGCTGACGACGAGGACGACGGGTTGGCCGCGTACGTGCCGTTGAACCGGCGATGGCACGTGGCGGCCGGGCACCACCGCGTTCGGAACGGGCGCTCGGTCATCGGCATCCGCGACGACAAGGCGGCCGAGCCCATGGCCCTGGTCGCCACCATCGCCCACGAACTCGGCCACGCGATCCTGCTCAACGACGACCGCGGCGCGGGTGGCGGGCTACGGATCGATCCGGAGCGGGAAGACCACGAGCCGCTCACCGATCTGCTGAGCGTGTACTTCGGGCTGGGGATCTTCGCGGCCAACGCGGCCTTCGAGTTCAACCGGCACGAGGCGGGATACCGGACGTCGCGGCTGGGTTATCTGACGGAGCCCATGTACGGCTATGCGCTGGCACGCTATGCCTGGCTGCGCGGGGAACCGGAACCTTTGTGGGCCCGGTGCCTGGACACCAACCCGCGGGTCTATCTCAAGCGCGGGCTTCGCTATCTGGAGCGGAACCCGGCCTGACGCCGCGGGCCAGGGCGGCCAGCGTGTCGTGGTCGATGCGGTGGGTCAGCGCGTCGGCGTGGCGGTGCAGGAGCAGCCAGCGGTCCTCTTCCCGGCGGAAGACCAAAGTCACCCGCAGGGACCAGTCCTGGGTCAGGCCGCCTACGCGGCCGTGCTGGCGTTCGATCAGGACCAGCACAGCCAGGTCGCCCGACTGGTGGGCGGCAACGATCTCGGTCTCCGCCTCGCCGCCCTGGAACCACTCCGCGATGCCCGCCACGGCCTCGTCCGTCACAGTGGCGCCGTGATCGACCTCGCCTCCGTACGGGGACATCAAGGTGTAGTCGCCGGCGTGCGGGAGCAGGTCGAAGTAGCCGCGCGCGTCGCCCCGGATCAGGCAGCGGGCCGCCGCGGCCACCCGGTCGAGCAAGGGAGCAAGGTCGGTCATCGGGCCATGGTGACGGCCCGGGCGCCGAGACGCCGCCGGATAGGCGACAACGGGCGGCCGGCGGCGGAAGTAACCGGGCCGGCCGGGCCGGAAGGTTGACGGTCCTTTCGGCCCTACTGGGAGCCCGGCCGCCGGACAAGCCTGGAGCCATGACCACACTGTCCGTCTTCGATCTGCTCACCATGCACGACTTCGTGGCCGACATGCCGGCGCACTGGACGCACCGGCTGTCGTGGGCGGGCCGCCCGGTCTACCGCGCCTCGGGGCACCGGCTGTGCCGTGAGGACGGCGCGGCCGACCGTTTCTGGCTCGTCCACTCCGGGACGGTCGCCATCGACCTGTTCGTGCCCGGCCGTGGCGAGGTCACCATCGAGCGCCTCGGCGCCGGCGCCGTGGTGGGCTGGTCGTGGCTGCTCCCGCCCTGCCGTTGGCGCTTCGGCGCCGTCGTGGCCGAGGACATCCGGGCCGTCGAGCTCGACGCCGTACGGGTCCACAAGCTCATGGCCGAGGACCCCGGCCTCGCCCTCGACCTGGGCCGGCGCTTCCTCGCCGTCACCGGCGATCGTCTGGCCGCGGCCCGGCATCGTCTGGTCGAGCTCTACGCCGTGGCTCCGTAGTCACCAAGCCCCCGCTCCAGCAAGGCGAAGGCCTCCGCTCCCTCGGCCGCCACCACCGCCGAAAGCTCACGAACCGCCGAAAGCTCACGAACCGCCAACGACGGCTCACCGCCCGCCGCCCCAGCCGAGGACGAAGGCGAAGGTGACGGCGAGGGCGAAGGTGAGGGCACGGGCGAAGGTGAGGGCACGGGCGAAGGTGAGAGCACGGGCGAAGGTGAGGGCACGGGCGAAGGTGAGGGCACGGGCGAAGGTGAGGGCACGGGCGAGGACGCGGGCGAGGACGGAACGGCCGTTGCGCCGGAGGGAAAGGCGCTGGACAGCACGATCTCGCGGACGTGCCGGACCAGGGAGCGCTGCACCGCCACCAGCGCGTGGGCGACCACCCGGGCCTGGACCGGGCCGGCCGGCAGGTGGGTGGCCAGGGCGTCGGCCGTACGGATGTAGGAAAGCTCCTCCCGCGCCCGCAAAGCCGGACTGTCCGCGATGACCCGGTTGACCGTCCGCAGGCGGTCGAGGGCCCGCGGATCGTCGCCCGCCCGGCCCAGCAGGCCGCCCGACTCGAGCAGCAGGCGGCGGAACGCCGACAGGACGCTCTCGCCCGCCGGCCGCGCGGCCACCGCGTCCACCAGGTCGAGCCCGTACCTGTCCAGGCGTTCGAAGAACAGGTCCTCCTTCGACGCGAAGTAGTTGAACACCGTCGCCTCGGACACCCCGGTCGCCGCCGCGATCTGCGCCACCGTCACGCGCTCGAAGCCGCGGTCGGCGAACAGCTCCCACGCCCTGTCGGCGATCTGGCGCCGGGTGCGCTCCTTCTTCTCCTCGCGAAGTCCCATCCTGCTCTTTCTTTTTTAGTCGCTCTAAGTTTAGAGTGACTCTAACAATCGAGGAGGCGACATGCCAACAGCAACGCGCGCCACGATCGACGACCTTCAGCAGCGGGTCAACCGGGCCCTGCTCGACGGGGACTGGCGCACCCTGACCGAGCTCGTCGCGGCCGACGCGGTGATCACCGGGCCGCGCGGCTTCGTCATCGACCGCGACACCTGGATCGGCGTTCACCGCGAGAGCGAATACGAGCAGGTTCGACTCGATGTCGTCGAGAGGACCACGCACACGTACGAGGGCTCCGGTCTGCGCTCCGACCTGGTCGAGTCCGAGTGCCGATACCACGGCGAGGTGATCCGCGGCCGGTTCCGCGTGAGCCAGATGTGGGCCACCTCCGGCGGCCGCTGGCAGCTGGCCGCGCTCCAATACACGACGGCGGCCGCGTGATGGACGTCAGCGTGAGCATCACCAACCACCCCGTCGATCTGCGGGATCTGGGCCGGGCCGCCGACGACTGCGGGTTGCACACGCTCTGGGTCGCCGATCACCTCGTCCAGGCCGATCCCGCCGCCAAGGCCACGGATCCGATGCTCGAGGCGTACTCGGTCCTCTGTTTCCTCTCGGCCGTGACCTCGCGCGTCCGGCTGGGGGCGATGGTCAGCCCGGTCACCTTCCGGGCTCCCGCGCTGCTGGTCAAGACCGTCACCACGCTCGACGTGCTCTCCGGCGGCCGGGCCTGGCTCGGGCTCGGCGCCGGCTATCAGGCCGACGAGGCCGAGGCCATCGGCCTGCCGCTGCCCCCGGTCGGCGAGCGCTTCCGGCTGCTCGAGGAGACGCTGCGGCTGGCCGCCGCCACCTGGAAGGGCGACACTCCGCTCTCCTATCCGCCGCCCGTCGCCCGGCCGCCCGTCCTGATCGGCGGCACCGGCGAGCAGCGGACGCTGCGCCTGGTGGCCGAGCACGCCGACGCCTGCAACCTGTTCGACGTCCCGGACGGCGGCGCGACCATCCGGCGCAAGCTCGACGTGCTGCGCCGGCACTGCGACGCCGTCGGCCGCGACTTCGGCGGCATCACCAAGACGGTCGCCACCGGGCTGGCCGACGGTGAGCCGGCGGCGGCTTTCGCGGCGCGGTGCGCCGAGTTGCGGTCGTACGGCATGGACCATGTCGTCGTCATCACCCGCGGGCGCCCTTTGACGCCCCGTGATGTCGAGGTCGTGGCTCAGGCGCCGGGCCTGATCTCGTAGACCGTGGCCGCGCCGTCCTGATAGCGGATGTCGGCGAGCCGGGTCAGCGCGGGCGCGACCTCACCGGCCCGGCTGTCGGCGAACAGCCATCTCACGCCGTACTCGTCGCGCAGCCGCCGGATGTCGGCCTCGTCGCCCCGGGCGAAGGCGCGCTCGTTCAGCTCGTGGACCGCGGGGTCGGGCGGAGGCTGGAAGTAGTACGCGAGCCCGTTCTTCCCGTGCGCGGCCACCGCCGAGTCCGAATAGCCCCAGCTCTCGATCAGCATGCGCCGCCCGCTGAGGCCGGCCACCCAGAAGGCGCGGGCGTTGCACTTCTCGGCATTCAGAGGGACGCAGTGCACGTTCGTGGCGACCAGGTCGTCCTGGCCCGAGTGCTCGCCGAGCCAGAGCGCGGCCCGCATCTCGGCCGCCGTCACGGCCACGGCCGGTCGCACCGTCGGCCGGGGGTCGTTCAGGCTCGCCAGCTGATAGCTCACCCCGCCGGCCAGCCCGGCCGCGACGACCGCGGCGATCAGCGCCGTCGGCAGGGCCACCAGGGCCCGCTTGCGCCGGATGGCCACCGCGATCCCGGCCGCCACCACCACGGCCACCGCCGTGATGAGGAACGGCTCGGCCAGGGCCTTGCCCCATCCCACGAAGTTGTTCCGGGACGGCCCGTGGATCTGCGGCACGACCACGACCCAGGCCGCGGCGGCCAGCGCCGCCCCCACCGCCGCCGCCCGGAAGCGGTCGGCCCGGTCGGCCAGGGCGCAGACGGTGAGCAGCGCGCCGAACGGGGCGGTGCCGGCGAAGAAGTAGATCTGGCTGGACGACGGGTGCCAGAAGACCCAGACCGCGCCGACACCGGCCAGCACGATCCCGCCGAGCAGCCACCAGGCCGCGTCGAAGTCGCGCGGCCGCAGGGCCAGGCCGAGCAGGCGCGGCGCCTGCGACACCACCCACCACAGCACGACGAAGGCGACGAAGAGGTGGCCCGCCGTCACGGCGTGGGCCACCCCGTCCGGCACCAGGCCGCCGAGCTCGATGCCGTCGCCGGAGCCGATCGTCCGCTCGTACGGGGGCATCCGGCGCAACGTGCTCAGGAACTGCAGTTGCAGGGTGCCCGCTCCCCCACCGGCGAACAGCCTCAGTCCGGCCAGCATGCCGAACCCGGCCACGGCCAGCAGCCCGGCCGCCGTCCACGGCACGCGCCGATGCTTGATCAGCAGCGCCACGCCGGCCAGCCCAAGACCGGCCACCAGCGGCGGCAGCGCGCTCGACTTCGATCCCGCGCAGGCCACGGCGAGCAGCGGCAGCGCCGCCCACATCCAGCGCAGCGGCCGGCCGCGCAGCGCGTCGACCGCGATCACCGTGAAAAGGGCGATGAGCGGCATGACGTACGTCTGTGAAGGGCTGATCAGCATGACCGGCAGTCCGCTGCCGAACGGCATGACCGCGCCGTTGGCCAGCATGGCCCGGCCGGCCACGACGGCCGCCGCCGCGACCGGGCCGGTCCACCAGCGGCCGCTCACCGTGCGGGCCAGCGCCGCGAAGACGAAAGCGGCCGTGCCCACGATCGGCAGGAACCACAGTCGCAGATAGACGGTTTCCGGCGCGATGCCGGTGAGGGCCGAGGCCGACGCGATGTCGGCGTCGGACAGGTAGTGGTAGCGCAGCGTCTCGCCGTCCACCTGGGGCACGTGGAACGGGATCGTGCGGGCCATCTCGTGCACCAGCGCGAGGTGGTAGTAGATGTCCTGGTAGATCTGGAACGTCGTCGGCGGCAGCGGGACCGTCCGGAGGTTCGTCACCCCCGCCAGCACCACCAGGAGCAGCACCACCGACATGCCCCACGACCAGGCCAGGGGCAGCGGCTGGGGATCGCTGATCCGCCAGTGCCGGCGCAGTCCGGGCACCGCCACGAAGAGCAGCACGACCAGCCCCAGCCAGATCGGCAGCAGCAGCCCGGCGCCGGTCGCGGCCGTCAGCGCCCAGCCGATCAGCTGCACGACGAGCCCGGCCGCCGCGCCCAGGCCGAGGTCCTCGGGCCAGTTGCCGCGGCTGCCGTGCAGCGCGCGCAGCACGAGCGTGCCCGGGAGCACGACGGCGACCGCGAAGTAGGCGGCGTAGATCGCGATCGGCCCGGCCGGGGTGTCGAGCCGGAGGAGCGTGGCGACGGCCGCGACCGCCGGGATCAACCACGGCAGCACCCGCCACAACACGTTCGCGCGGGGCTTGTCCGCTGTGGTCATGTAGTTACACCTGAGGGCTCGAGTCTGTGCGCCGGCTGTGCGCCGACGGCGCATCGTAACCACCCCGCACAAGCGCGATCGCGGCCAGGCTGACCAGCATCAGCGCGACGATCGGGGCCGGGCCGAGCCGCTGCCCGAGGATCACCAGCCCGGCGACCGCCGCGGCCGCCGGTTGCAGGCTCATCAGGACGCCGAAGATCCGGGTCGGCAGCCTTCTCAAGGCGATCAGTTCCAGGGTGTACGGGATGACGCCGGCCAGAAGCGCAACGACGACAGCGCCGCCGAGCAGGCGCGGTTCACCGAACGCCTGTACCGCCCCCGAGAAGCCGAAAGGCAGCACGAGCAGCGCCGCGACCGCGAACGACACCGCCAGTCCGCCCACCCCGCTGACCGCCCCGCCGAGCCGCGCGCTGAAGACGATGTATCCGGCCCCGCACGCGCCCGCCGCGAGCGCGAGCACGAGCCCGGCCAGCGGCACGTCCGCGCCGGCCCGCAACCCGAGCAGCGCCACCCCGCCCGCGGCCACCAGCGCCCACGACAGGTCGGCCAACCGCCGCGTCTGCACCAGCGCCAGCACGAGCGGCCCGGCGAACGACGCCGTCACCACGATCCCCTGCGGCGCGATCCGCAAGGCCAGGTACGACAGCATGGTCAGCCCGGCCGCGAACGCGCCGAGCAGGATCGCGGCCCGCCACGCGGCGCCCGTCCACCGCCACACCCGGGGCCGCACGACGACGGCGAAGACGAGCCCCGCCAGCCCCATCCGCCAGGTCAGCACGCCCGCCGGGCCCAGCTCCCCGAAAAGCGTGCGCGCGACGGCCGACCCCGACTGCGCCGACGCGACCGACGCCACCACCAGCATCGCCGGCGCTGCCCTCATGTCGCCGACGGTAGGTGCGGCCGCTTCCGGGGCGGTACGAAGACGTACCACCCCGGGGTTTCAAGCGTCAGGCGACGACGGCGAAGCCACCCGTCCAGGAGACCTTCTCGGCGGCGGCCAGGCCGATCTGGAGGAAGCCGAGGGACTCGAGCTCGCGGGCCCGCTTGAGGCCGCCCGCGTCGACGGCGCGCAGACCGGCCGCGGCGACCACGCCGGCCAGCAGGGCCTTGGCGTCGGCGTCGTCGCCGGCGATCAGGACCGCGGTCGGTTCCGTGCCGTTGGTGCCGGCGACGAGCGTACCGGCGAAATTGGTGTTGAAGGCCTTGACGACGCTCGCCGTGGGCAGGGCCGAGGCGATGCCGGCGGCGGCCGAGCTGTCGGCCGGGACGACCAGGTCGTCGAAGGTGGCGAAGTCGACCGGGTTGGTGATGTCGACGACGACCTTGCCGGCCAGCTGGCTGGCCCGCTCGGCGATGATGCCGGCGACGGCCGCGTGCGGCACCGCCAGCACGACGATGTCGCCGGTGACCGGCTTGGCGGCGTCGGCGCTGGTGAAGGTCTCGACGGTGTTGCCGCCCTTGGTGACCAGGTTCGCGATCGCCGCGCCCATGTTCCCGGTGCCGATGATGCTGACGTGTGCCATCTGGACCATCTCCCTCATTGGTTGTTGCTACAACTATCGCATCGAACCTAAGTTGTAGCAACAACCAATTGCGTGGGATGATGTGGTCATGGACACACGATGGCTGACCCCCGAGGAGCTGAACGCCTGGGTTCGCCTGGCCGCCGTGCTCGAGCTGCTGCCGGGGGTGCTGGAGAGTCAGCTGCGCCGCGACGCCGACCTCGGTCATTTCGAGTACTACGTGCTCGCGATGCTCTCCGAGGCCGACCGGAAGACGCTGCGGATGACGGCGCTGGCCCAGATGACCAACGCCACCCTCCCCCGCCTCTCGCACGTCGTGCAGCGCCTGGAGACGCGCGGCTTCGTCGAGCGTTTCCCCTGCCCCGAGGACCGGCGGGCGACGAACGCCCGGCTCACCGACGCCGGCTGGGAGAAGGTCAAGGCGAGTGCGCCGGGCCACGTCGCCACGGCCCGGGAGTACGTCATTGACGCCCTCACCCCGGAACAGATCGCCCAGCTCAGCGAGATCACCGGCGCGATCCTCACCCGCCTCGACCCGGGCGGCAAGTTCGCCGCCCGGCGCTCCTAGACCAGGGCCTCGTACTCCTCGTCGGTCAGCCGGATCTCCGCAGCGGCACAGTTCTCCTCCAGATGCGCCACCGAGGAGGTGCCCGGGATCGGCACCATCACCGGGGAGCGGCGCAGCAGCCACGCCAGCGCCAGCTGACCGGTCGTCGTGCCCGGGTGGGCCGCCGCGACCTTGTCGAGCGGGCCGCCGGGCCGGGCCAGCGCGCCCGCGTCGACCGGCGCCCACGGGATGAACGCGATGCCCTGCTCGGCGCAGTAGTCCACCAGTTCCTCGGCCCGGCGGTCGCCCAGGTTGTAGCGGTTCTGCACCGAGGCGACCGGCACTCCGAAGTCCTGCGCCTGCTTGACGTCCTCGACCGTCACCTCGGACAGGCCGACCTGCTTGGCCAGGCCCTCGTCGAGGAACCAGCGGAGCACCTCGAACTGCTCCTCGCGCGGTGTCCTGGGGTCGATGCGGTGCAGCTGCCACAGGTCGATCTGCTCGACGCCGAGGCGCCGCAGGGACAGCTGCATGCACTGCTTGAGATATTCGGCGCGGCCCAGGGCCACCCACGCTCCGGGACCGGTACGAGCAAAACCGCCCTTGGTCGCGATGACCACGTCGCCGTAGCCCTTGCCGTCGTGCAGGGCCTCCCGGATCAAATTCTCCGAGACCTCCGGGCCGTACGAGTCGGCGGTGTCGATGAAGGTCACACCGAGCTCCACCGAGCGGCGCAACACCCGTACCGCCTCGTCGTGGTCGGCCGGCGGGCCCCAGATGCCCGGTCCGGTGATCCGCATGGCGCCGTATCCGAGCCGCTGGACCGTCCGGCCGCCGAGATCGATCGTGCCGCTCATTCCGCACTCCTCAAAGCTTGTTGAGATCCCCAAACTATGCCGACGCAAACACCTGCCGCCAATGCGCCGATTCCGCGTACGGGAGCCCCTCGGCCGACCTACGTTGAGCCCGCCAACACCGCTTCTCTGGAGGACGGAACAATGTCCCAGTCTGTCTATCGCAAGCGGCTGACGGGCGGTCTGCTGACCGCCGCCGCGTCCGTGGCGGCCGCCGTCGCGGCGTCGCCCGCCCAGGCCGCGCCGGGCGGATTCCCGTTCAGCGACTTCAGCCTCAACGGCTCGGCGAGCTTCGTGTCGGCCAGCGATTCGCCCAGCTCGGTGCTGCGCCTGACCGGCGGCGGCTATCGCCAGGCCGGCTCGGCGTGGGGCGCCGAGCAGATCGACCTGACCCGCTCGTTCGAGACCAGCTTCGGCGTGCACCTGCGCGGCAACGCCCCGGGCGCGGACGGTGTCGCCTTCCTGGTGCAGGCGGCCGGCCCGAGGGCCCTCGGCGGCTGGGGCGGCGGCCTCGGCTACCGGGGCATCCACGAGAGCGTGGCGGTCGAGCTGGACGACTTCCGCAACCCGGGCGACGCCGACGCCAGCCACGCCGGTGTCGTGCTGCGCGGCAACCCGGACTACCACCTGGCCGCCGCACCGACCGGCACGCCCCTGTTCGGCACGCCCGTCTGGGTCCGTGTCACCTACGACGCCGGCACCCACAACCTGGCCGTGCACGTCGGCCGCCGGCAGCTGATCAGCACGACCGTCGACCTCGCGGCCCAGGTCGGCGCCGACATGGCGTGGGCGGGTTTCACCGGCTCCACCGGCAGCACGTCGTCGACCCAGGAGATCCTCGACTGGAACCTCTCAGTCAGCTGACTCACGGCGGCCCCGCTGTTTCCAGCTCGTTGGCCAGCAGGGCCAGGGCGTCGGCGGCCGGGCTGCCCGGCTCGGCGTGGTACATCACCAGCTGCAGGCCGTCGCTGCCGATGACGGCCAGCTTCTCGCGGCGCAGCCGCATCTCGCCGGCCCGCGGATGGTGGATGACGCCGGTGTCGCTGCCGCCGCGGTGGATGTCGTGCCGGGCCCACAGCTTGCGGAACTGCTCGCTCTTGAGCGACAGCTCGCCGATCAGCGACTGCAGGCGCGGGTCGTCGGTGTCGGCGCCCATCTCGGCCCGCAGCTGCGCCACCACGTTGCCCACGTTCTCGTCCAGGTCAGGGTGGGCCAGCCGGGCCGACGGGTCGGTGAAGAGCACGACCAGCCGGTTCGTGCCGGGCCGCATCAGCGGGGACAGCTCGGCCGCCAGCGGGTTGGCGGCCAGCACGTCCCGATAGCGGTTGACCACGAACGCGGGCACGTTCAGCGTGCCCAGCAGCATCTCGATGCCGTCCGGCACCCGGTCGGCGGCCTTCGGGGCCCGGCGCCGGCTCTTCGGCCGGGCCAGGTCCAGGAGGTACGAGGTCCCCTCGGCGTCCAACCGCAGGACACGGGCCAGCGCCTCGACGACCTGGGCCGACGGCGTCCGGTCGCGGCCCTGCTCCAGGCGCAGGTAGTACTCGGCGCTGATCCCGGCCAGCATCGCCACCTCCTCGCGGCGCAGCCCCGGCACCCGGCGCAGCCCGCCGCCGGGCAGGCCCACCTCGCCCGGCGTCACCAGTTCGCGGCGTGCCCGCAGAAAATCGCCCAGCGCGTTGTCCATGATCCCCACGGTACGAGCCGCCGCGCCCCGGTGCCTGTCCCCGCCACTACCAGGAACAACTCTGTCTGCCACTTCCCCCGCGGCCCGCGCAGAGTCGACCTCATGACATCGAAGACATGGTTCATCACCGGCGTCAACAGCGGCTTCGGCCGCCAGATGACCGAACAGCTGCTCTCGCGGGGCGACCGCGTCGCCGGCACCGTGCGGCGCTCGCACTCCGTGGACGATCTCCGGGAGAAGTACGGCGACCGGTTCTGGGTCGCCACCCTGGACGTGACCGACCGGCCGGGCGTGCGCTCGGCCGTCGACCGGGCGTTCGCCGAGCTCGGCCGCGTCGACGTGATCGTCAACAACGCCGGCTACGGCCTGTTCGGCGCGGCCGAGGAACTGACCGACGAGCAGGTCATCGCCCAGATCAACACGAACCTGCTGGGCTCGATCGCGGTGGTCCGGGCGGCCCTGCCGCACCTGCGGGCCCAGGGCGGCGGCCGGGTCATCCAGATCTCCACGTACGGCGGTCAGGCCACCAACCCGGGCGCCTCGCTCTACCACGCCGGCAAGTGGGGCATCGAGGGCTTCATCGAGGGCACGGCCCGCGACGTCGCCCCGTTCGGCATCGAGATGACGATCGTCGAGCCGGGCGGCGCCCGCACCGAGTTCCGGTTCGGCAGCCTGCAGTTGGCCACCCCGCTCGAGGCGTACGACAACACACCCGCCGCCATGGTCCGCGGGGCCAAGGACCGCACCCGTCCCCCGCTGGGCGACCCGGCGAAGATGGCCGCCCGCATCATCGAGAGCGCCGGCCAGTCACCGGCCCCGCTGCGCCTGGTGCTCGGCTCCGACGCGTACAGGTTCGTGACGAGCGCCCTGCGCGAGCGTCTCGCCCAGATCGAGCCGCAGGAGGCCCTGGCCGCCTCCACCGACTGGGCCGAGGGATGAGTCCCCTCGGCCCAGCGGCCGGGCCTACTTGACCGTCACGGTCTTCGAGGTGGTGATCGGGGCCAGCGACGCCGCGCCCGTGTAGGCGCGCATCGAGTCGCTCGTCACGGTCACCGTCACCGAGCCGCGGCGCAGCGCGGTCAGCTCGCGCGTGGCCGGGTCGAGGATGGCCACCTTGCCGCTGCGGCGGGCGGCCGCCACGGCCTGGTCGCCGCTGCCGATGGCCAGGGTGGACGAGCCGCTCCAGTGCACCGACATCGGATACCGCAGCGGCACCACCCGCGTGCCGGTCCCGACGCCCTCCGGCTGCACGATGCTGCCGCTGAGCGAGGCCGTCCGGCCCGGGGCGACCGAGACCGGCGCGTTCAGCGTGATCGACTGGGCGAAGGCCCGCACGTCCACCGTGAGCCACTGCTGGGCGGCGTTACGGGTCCGGTCGACCGACCAGTCGGCCCAGCCGGTGAAGCCGCCCCGGTCGGGCGTGCCGTACGGGTCCTTGCCCGACGACGGGTGCACGAAGTACGGGACGCCCTCGAGGCGGTGGACGTCGGCGATCTGCGCGTGCGAGCCCATCATCATCGCGCCCTTGCCCGTCCTGCCGCGGAAGTCGGTGAGCAGCTTCTCGATCAGGGCCGCCTCGTTGCGGTCGGTGATCTGGCTCGACTTGGTGTCGGCCGGGTCGTCCACCGGGTGGTGGGCGGCCACGACGACGTTGCGCACCGACGGGTCACGCTCGGCGTCGGTCAGCGCCTGGGCGAACATCGGCCACTGGTCCCAGGCCGAGGCCCGCAGCGAGCCGAGCGAGCTGGCCAGCAGGATGAACCGGGTGCCCTTGTGGTCGAAGGTCTGATACGGCCGGCCGAACTCCTTGGTGAAGTTGGTCAGATCCTGCTGGGTGTTGTCGAGGCCGTACGACTCGTGGTTGCCCGGAACGTAGTAACAGGGCACCGTTCCCGGCTTGCCCGACGGCTTCTGTCCCGCCGCGACCAGGTCGCAGCCGGCGTCGGTCAGCACCTGCCGGGCCAGCGACAGGTCCTGCGGAAGGCCCCGGTCGGTGATGTCGCCGTTCAGGATGACCAGGTCGGGCCGGGTGGCCCGGATCCGCTGGATGGCGGCGGTGGCGACCTGGGTCAGCGCCGGGTTGTCCGCGGTGAACTGCACGTCCGAGAGGGAGGCGAACTTCCACGTGCCATAGCCGCCCGGCAGTGTGCCGTCGGCCGAGACGAGCCGGTCGGCCTGGAGGGCGGGCCGGGCCGGCAGGTCGATCGAGGTGGGCACGTCGGCCTCGACGCGGTTGAGGACGAACGTGCCCGCCTTCTGCTGGGCCACCGCGGTGTTGATGCCCTGGAAGCTGGCGATCGCGATCGGGAAGACCGTGCTGGCGGGCAGCGTGAAGGTGGCGTTCTGCCACTCGGTGCTCGCCTCGAGCGCGGTGCCGTAGACGCCGGACGCCTTGCCGGTGCCGTCGTAGTAGCCGAGATACGTCAGCCCGGCCGGCACGCTGATGCTGGACTTCATGCGGACCCGTACGCGCAGCGGCTGCCCCGGCACGGCGATCCGGCCGGCGGCCGACGTGGCCGTGATGCCCACGTTGCGCATCGCCGGGAAGTCGATCTTCAGGCCGTCGGCGTCCTTCGCGAACGTGGTCGCCGCGGTGCTGTTGTTGCGCCAGCGGGCCAGCACGTCGTCATCGAACCCGTACGCCGTCACGGTCTGCACGCCGATGGTGATCGGCAGCTGGACCGACTTGCCGCCCACCGAGATGGTCAGGACCGTGCCCGCCGCCTTCAGCGGGACGATCTTCAGCTTGCCGCCGGCCGGAACCACGTCGATGACGCTGTGGTCGTACGCCAGCTTCAGGTCGGCCGGGTCGATCGACGCGGTGTAGCCCTGATCGTCGCGGCCGGTCACCCCGACCGTCACCGCCTGCGAGGCGGCCGCCTCGGCGATGGAAAGCCGCTGCGCCGAGAGCTCGACCCGGTCCAGAGCGCCCAGCACGTCGACCTTCTTGACCGCGAGCTCATGTCCCGCCCAGGCCGTGACCAGCACGGAACCGCGCCGCGGGGCGGTGACCACGCCGGACTTGACCGACCAGCGCACCGACTGCGGCTTCACGGCCACGGGAGTCTGGTGGTCGTCCACACCGGCCGCGGTCAGCGTGCGGTGCAGCCCCGGGAAGACCTTGGCCTCGCCGTTGATCAGCAGGTCGTGGAGCTTGCCGTCGCCGGGCGCCACGAAGACGCCGACACCGTTGGGGTCGTTGCGCTCGTGCCCGTCGGAGGGCACGTTCCGTACGGTGGCCTGGTCGTCGCCCAAAGCCCTGGCGACCATGGTCGTCGAGCCACCGCCGTCGAGGTTGACCGCGGTCCGCACGCCGAGCGCGGCCAGGTCGCGCGCCTCCTTGTCGATGCCGACGCCGCCCTTGCCGGTGCCGCCCGGACCGTCCCAGGTGGCCAGCACGAGGGTCCTGCCGCCGTCCTTGAAGCCCAGCGCGGTGCGCGGCGCGATCGACGGGTCGAGGCCGGGCACGACCTTCCCGTCCTTCACCACGGTGCCGCCGTTGCCCAGGGCGAACTTCATGGCCTTGCTGGCGTCGTTCGACATCCCGTAGGACAGCGTGGCCGCGTCGCCCGCCTTCAGCGCCCGCAGCGCCGTCGCCGCCGTGTCCCGCCCGACCAGGGTGAAGCCGTCGGCCGGGATCTCCCCCGCGCCGGGCGCGCCGACCGAGACGACCTTGCCGCCGGAGACGACCGCCTCCACCGCGTCCACACCGGTGAACCCGCGGTTGCGGCTGTAGGTTCCCCAGGCTCGGGTGTACGCGACCAGGCCGTCCGCGGGCACACCAGCGCCGTTGGCGGCGTTGATGGTGAGGACCTTGTGGTCGGCCCCGCCGAAGACCGCGCCGGCGTCGACGGCGAGGTCGACGAGCTGGGCCACACCGTCCTTGCTCACGCCGACGTGCTGCCGCCCGCTGACGTCGGCGGTCTTGACCAGCTGCCCGTTCTGGATCTCCCCGCCCAGGGCGGCGTTGCTGCCACCGATGTCGAAGAACTCACCGTTCACCCCGGCGACCGCGCCGGCCTTGTCGGCGGCCTCGCTGAGCGGCCCACCCGAGGCGACCGCCCCGGAGGTGAGAAGGTCGGTGCTGACGGCTTTCTCGGACAGGTCGACGGTCAGGAACCGGGCGTCGTACCAGCCGCTGCTCTCCAGCGCTTGCACGTGCCGCAGATCGATGCCGGGCCCGATCCGCTCCGCGGTGTCGACCAGCGGGATGCCACCGGTGACAGGCGCTGTGGGCTTGACCGAGGCGTTGGCGGCCACCGGCGACGCGATCAGCGTCGTGGCGGTGGCGACCGCCCCCACCCAGGGCAGGACTCTTGATCTCATGGGCCGGGACGCTAGAGATCTTGCATAACGCGAGAATGAATCACACCCAGCGCCCCCATGAACCTGTGACGCGCCTGTGTACTTGCTAAGGACCAGAACCCACCACGGCCGACGGCCTGGCCGGTGGGCCGATGAGCGGGCGGCCGCTGGGCGGACAGGCGTTTGACCCCGGGCCGGGGCTGCCGGAAAGTAAGGGCGTGAGAGCAGCCATGGCCGCGCTGACCGTCGCGGCCTTCGTGACGCTGCTGGTCGATGTGGCCGGTGGGAGCCGGCCGCCCGTGGCGCTCGTTCCCGGGGCGATCTTCCTGGTGCTGGCCACGGCCGGGTACGAGTGGGTCACGCGCAAGGCCCGGCCACGGCTCTCATACGCGTACATAATCAGTCTCTTCTGTTGTGGCTTTGCGGTCTTCGTCGTCTCCGAGGCGTCGGTCGGCGCCACCCTCATGCTGGTCGTGCTCGTCATCCAGGCGACGCTGACCATGCCGGTGGCGGCCGTGGTCGTGCTGGTCGTGCTTCTGCCGCTGTTCCACGCCGGGATGGCGCTGTCCGAGGGCGTGCGCGAAGGGCTCGGGCTGCTCGCGGCGGCTGTTTTCGCGGCCGTCCTCACCAAGCTGCTGATGCGGGAGCAGGCCGCGCGCCAGGAGCTCGCGCGGGCCCAGGCCGAAGTGGAGCGCCTGGCCGTTCTGGAGGAGCGCAACCGGTTCGCCCGCGACATCCACGACGGGCTCGGGCACGCGCTGACCGTGGTCCAGATGCAGATCAAGGCGGCCCGCGCGGTCCTGTCCCAGCCCTCGAAGGCCGACGAGATGCTCGGCAAGGCGCAGGATCAGGCCGAGGAGGCGCTGCGGGGGGTGCGGCGGTCCGTCGGGGCGCTGCGCTCGACCGCGCCCCTGCCCGAGGCTCTGAAGCGGCTGACGGACGAGACGATCATCGTCGGCCAGGCCCGCCCGCTGACCGCGGAGGCCGAGGAGTCCCTGTTCCGTACGGCTCAGGAGGGACTCACCAACGTCCACAAGCACGCCGGTGCGGCCGAGGCTCGGCTGATTCTCGATTTCTCAGACCCTGCTTGTGTACGCCTGGAGGTGCGCGACAACGGCACCGGCGTCGCCGGCCGCGACACGGGCGGTTTCGGACTGCGCGGCCTGCGCGAACGAGCGGACCGGATCGGTGGCCGCCTCACCCTGGAGCCGGCCCCCGGCGGCGGCGCCACCCTGCGGATGGAGGTGCCCGGATGACCCGCGTGCTGATCGTCGACGACCAGGCCCTGTTCCGTGAGGCCCTGGCCGTCCTGCTCGGCGTGGTCGACGGCCTGGAGGTGGCCGGGGAGGCCGGCAACGGCGACGAGGCCCTGACCCAGGTCGCGCGGACGAGCCCCGACGTGGTCCTGATGGACCTGCGCATGCCCGTGCTCGACGGCATCGAGGCCACCCGCCGCATCCGCTCCGCCCACCCGGGCACCCAGGTCATCGCCCTGACCACTTTCGACGACGACGCCGACGTCTTCGCCGCGCTGCGCGCCGGAGCGGTCGGCTACCTGCTGAAGGACGTGTCGTCGGAGCGTCTGGTCGAGGCCGTCCGGGCCGCCCACCGCGGCGAGTCGGTCCTTCAGCCCTCGGTGGCGGCCAAGGTGGTCGCCACCTTCGCCCGGGCGGCCGCGCCCCAGCCGCCCGCCGACCCGCTGTCCGACCGGGAGACCGAGGTGCTCCGCCTCCTGGCCGAGGGCCGCAGCAACCGCGAGATCGCCGCTGCCCTGTTCCTGGCCGAGGGCACGGTCAAGAACCACGTGACCAACGTGCTCGGCAAGCTGGGCGTCCGCGACCGCACCCAGGCCGCCCTGCGCGCCCGCGACCTCGGCCTGATCCCGTGACCCCACCCATGACCTTCGGCACCTGAGATCATGACCCCGGCGCCCCGACCATCGGCGTATGACGAAAACACGCTTCGCCCTCCACTACATCGAGATGGTCGTCGCCATGTTCGTGGGCATGTTCGCCCTGGCTCCCCTGTGGCCCTCGCTGGAGGCCTACCCGGCCGCCGAGGCGATGGCGATGACCGTGAACATGTCGGTCGGCATGGCCGCCTGGATGCTCGTCCGCAAGCATTCGTGGCCCCACATCGCCGAGATGTGCGCCGCGATGGCCGCGCCCTTCCTGGTGCTGCTCATCCCGTACGGCATGGGCCTCGTCGACGGCGGCACCCTGATGCTGGCCGGCCACCTCCTGATGTTCCCGGCCATGCTCGTCCCTATGCTGCTGCGGCGGCACGGTTCGACAGCCGCCCGGCCCGGGTCAGCAGCGCCTCGGCCGACCACGCCGGCGGATAGATGAACCGCGTGTTGATGATCTGCTTCTCGGCCTTGGCCCGCTCCCCGGTGTGACTGACGACCCGGTCGAAGCCCTTCGTGGCGACGGCGCCGGCCGGGCCGAGGTCGAGATGATTGCTGTACGGATCGGGGGTGAACGGCAGCGTCGCCCGGCCCAGCAGGTCGGCGACCGCGTTGTGCCCCGCGCATTTGCCCATCGGCTGGGCGTACTGGCAGCTCTGCATCGTCAGCTGCCCGGCCTCGACCATCGCGGCCGCCGTGTCACCGGCCGCGTAGACGTCGGGAACACCCGGCACCCGCATGGCGCCGTCGACCAGCAGCCGGTCCAGCCCGTCCCGGGCGGCCGGGATCTGCGCGGTGAGCGGGCTGGCCACCATGCCGACCGTCCACACCACGGTCGGGCTCGCGATGACCTCGCCGCTGGAGAGCCGGACCTCGGACGGCGTGAGTGACGTGACCGTCGTACCCAGTCGCCGCTCCACGCCGAGACGGTCGAGGGCGGCCTCGATCTCCGCTCGCGGCCCCTCACCCAGCGCCGCACCGACCGCCGAGGACCGGTCGACAAGGACGACCCGCTCGGCCCTCCCGGCCAGCTCGGTGGCGATCTCGAGCCCGGTGAAGCCGGCCCCCACCACCACGACCGTGTGCGGCGGCAGGTCCCGCAGGTGCTCATCGAGCGCGGAGGCGGCCCCGATGGTGTCCACGTCGAACAGGTGCGCCGCCCCTTCGAGCCGGGGCCGCACGACCTGGCTTCCGGCGGTCAGGACCAGTTTTCCGTACGCCAGGGAAAGCTCCTCACCGTCCCGGCCGACCGCCGTCACGGTCCGCCCGGCGACGTCGATGGCCCGCACCGTGGCGGCCACCCGCCGTACACCGACCGGCCCGAGGATCGAGTCGAGCGGCACACGCATGCGGCCCGGGTCGCTCTGATAGAGCCGCGGCCGGATCACCAGGTCGTCCCCGGCGCTGACCAGCGTGACCCCGATATTCTCCCCGGCATCGTTGGCCGCCCTCACCGCAGCCGCCGCGCTCCACACACCCGCGAATCCGCCGCCCACCACCAAAATCTCGTTCATCTTCTTCATATCCTGGACATTAAATATCCAGGATAGTTTCGTCCACCGGATGTCGCCTCCATCACGGATATAGGATGTCCAGAATGCGGATGAGCAAGGGCGTCGAATGGGCGGTCCACACACTGATCAACCTGAGCCTGCTCGACAGCGACCGGGCCCGGGTCGGCCAGCTCGCGGCGGCACACGAACTGCCCGAGGCATATCTGACCAAGCAGCTGCAACACCTGGTCAGGGCGGGCCTGCTCGTCTCCACGGCCGGCCCGCAAGGCGGTTACAGCCTGGCCCGGCCCGTGGAGGAGATCACCCTCCGCGACGTGGTCGAGGCCATCGAGGGCCCCGCTCCGGTCTTCCACTGCGCCGAGATCCGCCGGTGCGGCCGCATCGGCGAGTTCATGCCACCCTCGGACGGCCCCTGCGCCGTGAAGGTCGCCATGCACCGGGCCGAGACGGCGTGGCGTGACGCGCTGGGCGCCGAGAGTCTCGGTCGGATCAGGACCGAACTGTACGGCAAACCCGGCGTGACTGAAGTGATCAGAGCTGCGTTCCTGTTTTAAGGCCCCGTTATGAAAGCGGTCGATACGGTCCAGCTCGTCAGTTCACGCCGAGCCGATCGAGGTACGCATGTCGCCGCTCTCCCCCCTGGTTGGACAGCACCTGGAGTACGTCCGCCTGGGCGACGCCCTGGTCCTCAGCTTCTCCCGCGGCAGCCAGATCCTCATCGAGACGGCCGCCCATTTGACGACCCCCGAGACCCAGGCCCAGCTCCTGCCGGGCGACGACAGCTCCGATGCCCTGGCCTCGCTGCTGGGCGACGTGGTCAGCACAGCCCAGACAGCCGGCGACGGCGAGCTGTCCATAACGTTCGGTGCCGGCTACGAGCTGCGCGTAACCGCCGACCCCGAGGTGGAGTCGTGGGCGTTCACCAACCCCGACGGCCCTCTCATCGTCTGCCTCCCCGGAGGCGAACTGGCCGTATGGGCCAACACCAGAGCCTCAACGACGCCCAAAGCCGGCTAGCCGCAGATGAACGGCGAACAGCAGCACCGCCAGTCCTGTCCCGACCACTCCTGGCGCCGGATAGGGCCGCTCCGAAGCGACCGCGATGACGGCCCCGACGAGATAGGGCGCGGGCCGCGCGTCGGCGGCCACGAACATGGCGCCCCGCCACGGGGCGGACCAGGGCGATCTCCTGGGCGACGAAGCCGCCGAGGGAGAATCCGAGCAGATCGATCCGGTCGAGCCCGAGCGCGCCGGTGAACGCGATGATGTCGCGGGCGCTCCGCCCGGCCGGCCGGGCCGGCTCGCCGGTGGAGGCGCCGAAGCCGGCGTAGTCGACGAGGATGACCTCGCGGGACGCGGCGAGACCGTCGGTCAGCGCCGGGTCCCAGTTGTCGAGGTTGCCGCGGAAGTGCTGGAGCGGCACGAGCGGGACGTCGCCGCCCGATCCGAAGCGGCGGTAGGCGTACGAGACGCCGCCGTCCTCGGCGAACCGGGTCGGCGCGGGGCGACCCGTGACCGAAAGGGCGGCGCCGGTCGCCCCCGCGCACTCAGGGCACGAATCGCAGCTCCGGGAAATCCCGGTCGAACAGGGCGGCGAAGTGCTGGCGCAGCCAATCGGTCATCCACTGGCATTCCGCCTCGCTGCGCCCGTTGTACGGCACCGCCAGCTCCAGGGTGTCGCCGAGCATGACGGCCTGGAGGCCGAGCATCTCGAGATATCGGGTGGTCATGCTCTCCAGGAAGTCCTTGTCCCTGTGGTACGTGGTCTTGTCCGAGTAGTCGATGATCACGAAGTTGAACAGGTCCCGCCACTGCCCGGCTCCGATGAGAAGGCCGTCCACACCGATGAAGGCGGCCGGCGACATCTCGGCCCGCCACTGCCGGCTCTGCTCGTAGATGAACGAGAGAGGATCGGTGGTCCCGTGCACTGCTTCCGCGCCGACCTCGGCCGGCGTGCACCAGTCCAGTGACGCGAAGAGCTCACCGACGTAACGCTGGGCGTCCCGGTGGTCCCGCATCGGCGTCACCCCCGTGGCGGCGCTCAGGAGCCGCCCGAACCGCACTGAGGGCATCAGCTGGTCGAATCCGGGCTTCGCCAGGCGCAGCCGGGCGTGCTGAGGCAGCAGGGGCGCGCACAGGGCGGCGTCGCAGATCGCCATGTAGCTCAGCAGGAAGGAGTCCACGTCCCGGGTCCGGATCGTCTCCATCGCGCTTGCGAGCGGTTCCCGATAGTGGCGGAGCTCCGCCGGAACCGCGGCGCCGGCCCAGGCTTCGAAGGTCGCGAAGTCGAGTCCTGAGCCCCAGAGCTCGGCCGCGGTGGCGGCGGACTCGAGGATGGCCGCGACGCTCCACTGATGGTTGCCGCCGAACACGCTCAGACCGGTGACGAGCTTCTCCATACGCCGGTCGAAGTCGCTCCCCCGGCTCTTCATCTCGGTGGCCAGCGCCTCGGCGTCGAAGTTCATCAGATCGGCCAGGGAGTCCTGGACCAGGGCGAAGGTCTCGCGCAGGCCGAGCAGCGGCGGCCGGAGAGGGAGCCGGCCGCCCTTCACCCGCTCGATGTCCCCGACGAACCACTCCGTCAATCGGGTCGCGCGCTCGTCGTCGCCGCTCAGCACGGCGATGAGGTGCTCGACGTTGAGCCACAGGGAGAAGGCCCGCCCCACCTCGGCCTCGACCTCCGCCGGCATGGCGGGAAGGTTGGTCAGCAGGGGCAGCCGGACCGGGCAGCCGCCCTCCAGCAACGTGCGGACGGCCACGACCGTGGCCCGCTTCTGCAGGATCCGGCAGCACTGGAGGAAGTAGCCGTACGGCGTGGTCACGGCCTGCAGATAGTGGGTCAGCTCATGCAGATAGGTGCGCAGCGGCTCCGGCTTGCGGCCCGTGGCCGCGGCGGTCAGCAGATCCTCCTGCCGGAAGTTGAAGCGGGCGAAGAGGCTCACCGAATCGAGCCGTCCCGCCTCGACGATGTGCAGCGTCATGCGGCGGCTCAGCCGTCCTCGGTCCGCTTCGGCCGGACCGCGCCGAAGCCACCGAAGGGTTGCGGCTGGTCGCGCAGGGCGGTCAGCCGCAACGACACCTTGTGGACGCTCTGCTTGTCGTACTGGGCTCCGGCATCGGCCTTGACGACTTTGAGGTCGAAGCCGCCCGAGCCTTTCACCGACCGGGTCACCACGAAGCTGACTTCCAGGTTCATCTCGCTGACCTCGAAGACGGCCGGGCCGCCGGCCGCCAGCCGGTTCCGCTGCGAGGCCAGCAGCTCCTGCGACACCGCCGTCACCAGCGCTTCGATGGAAAGGTCGTCGGTGTCCTCGTCATCACCCAGCATCTGCCGAATGTAGGCCGGTGGACCACGTCCATGATGTCTGATCAGGGACTTTTCCCCCGCTGCTCCAGCGCTTCGTACAAACCACGGGGTTCTGGAGCGGGCGGTAGCGGCTCCTCGCGCCCGGCCGCGCAGGCCCGCATCAGATAGCCGACGAGCCGGGCGGTCGCGGCCTCGTCGCCCAGGCGCACGACGGACGAGGTGGCCAGCAGGAACAGGGGCAGGTCGTGGGGCGAGAAGTCCGGGCGCAGGCGCCCGGCTGCCTTGGCCCGGCCGACGAGGCGGACGAAGTCGCGCAGCGCCGCCTGCCGTTGGGCCTCGAGCCGCTCGGCGCCGGGGAACATCGTGGTGAGCACCTGGTTGAAGCCGCGGCTGCCGCTCTGGACGCGGACGAGGTATTCCAGGAAGCTCCGGAATCCGTGCCAGGCATCGGGATCCGCGGCCGCGGCGGCGGCCGTCAAGGCGTACTCGTGCATGGGCCCGGCAAAGGTCTCCTCGATGAGCTGCTCGCGCGCCGGGAAGTTGCGCATCACCGTCGCGATGCCCACCTCGGCCCGCCGGGCCACCTCGCTCATCGGCACGTCGATGCCGGACTCCCCGAACACCGCCGCGGCCGCCTCGAGAATCTTGGCGCGGTTGCGTTCCGCGTCGGCCCGCCGTGCCACCGATCACACCCCCGAATATTTGGAAGACCTCTTCCGTTTAGGTTAGCGTGCGGAAACGGAAGACCCCTTCCACATATTTCGGATGGAGAACACCATGGCACTCAGCGATCTCGGCTTCTTCGTCGGTGCCTGGAAGACAGCGGCCCGGTCATGACGGTCCAGATCGGCGTCTCCACCCTGACCGACCTGCCGGCCGGGACGAGCCCGGCCCGGCGGATGGAACAGATCGTCGAGCTCGGTGTGCAGGCCGACGAAGTGGGGCTCGACGTCTTCGGCGTCGGCGAGCACCACAGCGCCGACTTCCTGGTCTCGTCGCCGGCGCCCGTGCTCGCCGCGGTCGCCGCCCGCACCGGGCGGATCCGGCTGACCAGCGCGGTCACCGTGCTCAGCGTGCACGACCCGGTGCGGGTCTGGCAGGACTTCGCGACTCTCGACCTGATCAGCGGCGGCCGGGCCGAGATCACCGTGGGCCGCAGCGCCTTTCCCGACCCGTTCGCGCTCTTCGGCGTCGACCTGAACCGCTACGACGAGGCCTTCACCGAACGGCTCGACCTGTTGCTGCGCCTGCGCGACGGTGACACCACGCCGTGGCCGGGTGGGCACCGGCCGCCGCTCGTGCCGGCCG
Organism: Actinoplanes sp. NPDC000266; assembly: GCF_042899005.1. Classification (NCBI taxonomy): domain Bacteria; kingdom Bacillati; phylum Actinomycetota; class Actinomycetes; order Micromonosporales; family Micromonosporaceae; genus Actinoplanes; species Actinoplanes sp. NPDC000266. The sequence goes on along the minus strand of NZ_JBIAZI010000001.1, from coordinate 1,173,995 downwards.
ACGTGGTTCCGCGGGCCGCGCAGGAGCCGCTGCCGGTGTGGATCGGCGCGGGCGGCAGCCCCGGCAGCGCCCTGCGGGCCGGCGCCGCCGGGCTGCCGCTCATCCTCGGCTACATCGGCGGCTCGCCGGACGACCTGCGCCGGCTCGCCGACCTGTACCGGGCCGCCGGCGGCACCCAGGTCGGGCTGGCCGTGCACTACTTCGCCGCCGCGACGGAGCGGGAGGCGCGCGAGACGTACGCGAACTACCGCGACTTCCTGCCCTTCCCCGTCTCCCCCGTCGCCTTCGCCGGCGGTCTGCGCCCCGGCGGTCATCTGTTCATCGGCACCAGCGAACAGATCACCGAGAAGCTGGAACGTCTGCACAAGCTGGTCCCGTTCGACCGGGTCCAGGCCCTGGCCGACTGGGGCGGCCTGGACGCCGGGGCGGTGCGGGAATCGGTGCACCGCCTCGGCGCCGAGGTGGCGCCGGCGCTACGCGAGGTCGCCCAGTAGCGGGCCCAGGTTCACCTCGAGCTCGGCGCCGTGCCGGGCGTAGCGGATGTCGCACGCCAGCAGCAGCTCGTCACCGCCGCCGCGCGCCCGCCCGCGGATCTTCGCGACGGAGACGACCGGCGCCGCGCTCAGCTTGATGACGGCGTCGGTCCACAGCGGCGGGACGTCCTTGATCTGCCCGAGGTCGATGTCGCGCGGTGATGTCGCCGCGTTCGTGGCGCCGGTCGCCGTGGCGTGCCGGAACGAGCCGGACGAGGTCGAGGGCGTCCTGTGGGCGGCCTGGGGTGAGGTCGTGGCCCTGACCGGGCCGCCCTGAACGCCTTCGCGGCCCGGCTCACGCCCGGCGTCATGGACTTTCTGTTGCAGGGGCTGTGGACGATCGGGACCGCCCTGGATACCCCCGCCGACCCGGCGCTGCACGTGCTGGCCGCCGTCGCCTGGTTCCGTCACGCCGGGCCGCGGCTGGTCGACGCCACCAAGCACAACCGCACGTACGCGGGCCGTCTCGGTGACGCCTCCGGCAACGGCTTCAGCGTTGCCCGGTGGATCGGCTGGCGGCGCCGCTTGGAAGCCCTGGCCGATCAGGGTGACCGCGCCGCCCGGGACGGCCTGAAGCTCATGAAGCGCTACGACCGGGCCATCGTGTGCGGCGGCGCGCACTGACGCCTGGCTGATCGGGGTGGCGCCCGGAAGACCGGACGCCACCCCGTTCGGTGTTACGACTCGAAGAGCTCGGCCACCTGGTCGGCCGTGATCGCACCCTGGTAGGAGCGGACCGCGTCGATGTCGCCGGGGAACCATTCGGCGGGCTGACCCGCCGACCGGCCGCGACCGGCGGTGAAGCTGCCGGCCGCCTGCCACGGTGTGGCGGTGACCGGCGTGGTCGCCGCCAGCTTGCCGTTGACGTAGAGCCGCAGCTCACCGGCCGCCGCGTCGTAGACGCCGGCGAGATGCGTCCAGGTCTCCACGGCTGCCTCGGCCGGGCTGTCGGCCTTGGTCACGTCCGGGGCGGCCGTGTCCGTGTCGGCGGTGGCGAAGCGCCAGCAGGTGCAGTCATGCGCGTACTGGAGCTTGAACCGGCCCGTCTGCGAACCGTCCTGACCGACCAGGGTGTAGTCGGCGCCCGACTTGGTCAGGCGGGCCCAACCGGCGACCGAGAACGACTGATCGGTCCGGAGCAGGGCGGGTGACGTGACGGCCTCGCTGGTGCCGTTGAGGGTCAGCGACGACCAGTCGCTGTCGTTGTGGCCGGGCGACCAGACCTGGTTCGCCGGCAACGTTCCGTCGTGTCCCAGGCCGGTGTCGTCGACCACCGTGGTGGGCGTCGTGTTCTCGAACTCCCAGTCGCTGATCGGCACGGCCGCGGCCAGGCCCTCCATCTCGGCCGGTTGCGTCATGCGCGCCCACACCCGCACATCGGAGATGTCGCCGGCGAAGAAGGTGCTGCCGCCGCGGCCGATCCAGGTGGCGCCGTCCGCGTCGTTGAACGGCGTCACCTCCTCGACCGAGGTCTCCGCCACTCCGTTGACGTACAGGGTCAGCGAGGACTGGTCCGCGTCGAAGACCGCGGCCAGGTGCGTCCAGACGTTCTGCTGTGCGGGAAGGATCGACAGGGCGTCGTTCCACACCACCGTGTCGCCGCCCGGAGCGGACGGCATCTGCGCCAGCCACCGGTCGGTCGACTGCTGGTAGAACAGCGACAGCGGCGCGTAGCCCGCGGCGTTGCGGGCGAAGACCGTACGGTCCTGGGACTTGTCGGTCAGCCGCACCCAGGCCGAGACCGTGAAGCTCTTGGTGACGTTCGGCTTCAGGTCGGTCTGGCCGTAGCTGCTGGTGCCGTTGAAGGTCGCCGCGACTTTGCCCAGCGCGCGGCCCTGACCCCAGCTCAGCTCGTTGAGCCAGGCGTCGTGCGTCTCCCGGTCGGGGCCGGTGCCCCAGCCGACGTCACGGCCCCACTCGCCGCCGCCCTCGTCGAGGCGCCACACACCGATGGGCTCGGCGTCCGGCTCGGTGCCCCCGCTCTGCGACTCGTCGATCCGGTCGCCCGGATCCGAGTCGTCCAGGTACTGCCGGGCCAGGGCGTCGTAGTAGTCGGTGTCCGGCGCCCCGTCGGTGAGATAGTCGCCCAGCACGGTGTCCGACGTCGCGGAGCTCTCGGCGGAGACGGCCGACGCGAAGTCGATCACCCCGTCGGCGTAGTTGTCCAGCGGCGCCCGCCCATCCGGGCCGAGGATGAACTGGTTGACCAGCTCACGAGCCGCCTCCTGGGCCGCGGTGTGTGTCACCGCGAAAGGTGGCAGCGTGGCGACGTACACCTTGAGTTTGCCGGCCTTGGCCGGCAGCACCTGGGTGTCGTCGGACTGGTACTCCCGCAGCTGGGTGGCCAGCGCGACGAGCTTGTCCTTCACCTGCGTGGCGCAGGCGTCGGCGGTAGTGGTGCACGCGAGCAGGTCGCTCGATCCCGACGAGATCAGCACGTTGCGGACGTTCGTCTGGTTGAGGATCCGGCGATCCACCAGCCCGTTGGCGTTCTTGGCCACCCGCACGGTGGACTCGGGCAGCACGGCCCGGTTGCTGGAGCTGCCGGTGCCCTGGTTGAGAACGCCGAACGGCACGAGCCGATCACCGTCGGACGCTCCGGCCAGCGCCACGGCCAGCCGGCTGTCGAGCTGGCTCACCGTGTCGGCCGCCGCATGGTCGGCATTGACCGTCTGGTCACCGAAGAGCACCAGCGAACCCGCCGGCTTGGTGGCCGAGGTGGTGACGTCGACGCCGGACAGGAACGGCAGACCGTAGATGGCCGACTTCGCATATCCGGTGGCCGCCTGCTCCTTCGTGTGGTCGGCGCTGTCCGAGGCACTGGTGTAGATCGGCGTCTTGCCGTCACGATGCCCGGCCAGAGCCGTGAGAGAACCGTTGACCTTGAGGCTGACCAGCGCCGTGGTCAGCTCGGGCACGGTCATCGCCACCGGATCGCTGACCACCTCGGCCCCGGCCGGCACGGTCACGCTGGTGGCCCCGCCGAAGGTCAGCGCCACCGGGGTGGCTGTGGCGGCCGCTCCGCCGGCGCTGTCCTGCACCGCGAACGAAGCCGCGCCGAAGGTGACCGGCGTCTTTCCGGTGCCGTTGGACAGGCGTACGCGGACCTTGTGGGTGTCACCGCCGGTGGCCAGGGTCAGCCGCACCGGGATGCGGACAGTCTGCCCGTTGAGCGTGGCGTTGGCGCCGGTGTTGAGCGGCACCGCCGCGACGTCCTGTGCGGTGGACCAGCTGCCGGTCCAGCGGGCCGACTCGGTGCCCGACAGCGGGCGGATGCCCAGCCCCAGGAAATGCAGCGTGGGCGTATTGGCCTGCGGGACGGTGGACACCAGGGGCAGCGTGATGCTCTCCACTACGGCACCGGGACAATGCAACGGAACACTCGCGCTGAACATACTGATCGCCAGGGGAACCTGTTGACCGCTGCTGTAGTTCTTCTTGGTGTAACCGAGAACGGCGTCGCCGGCGGGGACCTTGGTCCAGTCGGGTAGCGAGTCCAGGATGTAGTCCTGGCTCTTCACGCAGCTTCCGTCGGCGTACGTGATGGTACCGGTCGCGCCCCTGGCCGGTCCGAAGGTCGTGAAGCCGGTGAAGACAACGGCGCTGCCCTTGTTGACCACCCCGCTGGCCGGGACGGTGACGATCTGCCCCGACGCGAGCATGTTGTCGCTGGCGCCGTTGCCGAACGCGGCCGGCAACTTGATCGCCGCGCCGTTCACGGTGACGGTGCTACCCGGGTTCCAGCCGGAAGCCTTCAGGTCGGTGGCCTCGATGCTCGAGCCGGTGCCGTCAGCGTCGGCGATCGTGACCTTCGGTGGCGTCCCCGCCGTGAACGTACTGATGGCGGTGTTGTTGTAGCAGGCCGTCGGGTTGTTGATCGGGCAGGTCAGCACGGGCGCCAGGCGCACGACGTCGATGCCCGACTGGTAGCCCGCCGAAGCCGCATTCTTATTAATCATGGTGAACGTCAGGGTGTGCACACCCTGCGCCAGGTCGAGCGGCTTGCCCTGCTTCTTCCCGATGACGTCGAAGTTGATGTACCGGGTCTCCGGCACGGCCGAATAGGAGTCGTACGACTCGTGGAGGACGGTCTCCGTCGGGAGCCCCTTGTCGAAGACAAGCCGGTAGATGCCGTTGGCGGTGCCGGCCGTGATGTTGACACCGATCTCCCAGAGTCCCGGGGAGGGCACGTTGAACGAGTAGGTGACGCTGTCGCCCTTGGACACGTTGGCCGTGCCGTTGGCCAGCACCGCCTGGTAGCCGTCGGCGTAGTAGAGGGAACCGCCGCCGGCCTGGTTGATCACCTTGCCGGTGGTGGTCGCCGAGTACTTCGGGACGACAGTGGTCGTCCCGTCGGTGTTCGTCGCCGTCCATCCGTTGAGCAGCTTGGTGCCCGTGGCGAAGGTCGGCGTGCTGCGGCCGGCGTAGAAGATGTAGGTGGTCTGCGGAGACGTCGAACCGGCCTGGTCGACCGCCTTGACGGTCAGCTTGTGCGCGCCCGCCGTGCCCGGTGTGAACTGCGGACCGGCGCTGCCGTTGAGGACGGCGGCTCCGGTGCCGTTCGCGTTGTCCGACTTGGCGTAGTAGATCCGCCCCGCCACGGGTGTCGTGACGCTGGTGCTCCAGTTGGTCAGCGTGTTCTTGACCCCGCTGTAGGTGACGTTGGCCAGATCACCGTCGAGGGAGAACAGGAAACCGGTGATGTTCTCCGGCTTCCCGGCGACCCGGGTCGGGCTGATGACGAAGGTGCCCTTGTCGCTGAGCGCGCCACCCAGCTGCTTGGGCGGGAACTGCGTCGAGTGCACCTTCGGCGCCAGGGGCGCCGTCGTGTCGATGGTGAACCTCTGCCACGGCGTCCAGCTGGACGCGGTCAGGCCGCTCTCGTTGATGACGGTGGCCCGCCACAGGTATTCGCCGTCCTGCAAGGTGGGGATGGTCCACGCCGTGCCGTACTTGCTCTTCGCCGTCGTGGCCCGGGCGATCCGGGTGCTGCCGCGGTAGATCTCGTAGATCATGGCGACGTTCTCGGCATGCCCGTTGTGCACGCCGTTGGTGCCCTTGGCGGCCAGCGTCGGCGTGTGGGTCGTGGTCATCCACTTGGACATGTCCCAGATGGCCGGGTTGATCGTCGGGTCACCGTCGCCGTTCAGCAGCGTGGGCCGGTAGCTGTAGGTGACCGAGAGGCTGGCGCCGCCGCCGTAGCCGAGCTGCTTCCAGGCGTACTTGTCGTCCATGTTGGCCGCCTGCACCAGGAAGTTCGCCCGCGAAGCCCGGTTCTTGGCGATCGTCTTGATGTAGCTGGTGACGTTGAAATTGAGCTTTGCCGGCGACACCCGGACGTCCTTGGTGCCGCAGTCGTCCTCGAACCCGGCGACCGTGGACAGGACACCGGTGGTCTTGGCCGGTTCCTTGCCCCAGCGCAGGGCGGAGGCGCTGTAGGCGCTGGGGGCGGCGGTGCCGTACACGACGGCGTTGGTCTTGTAGCAGGAAGCGGCCCACCGGTGGGTGACGTAGAGGGTCGCACTCGAGACCTCCGCACCAGCGACACCTGAGGTGTTCATCTGGTAGTACGTGCGGGCCCGCTCACCCGCGCCGCCGGCCCAGTCGTCGTAGCCGATGCGGGCGCTGGTGGCGCCGGTCTTGGAGGTCGAGTTGTAGACGTCCCAGCCGTTGCTGGAGATGCGAGCCCACTGGTGCTGGGTGGGGTTGCCCTGCCAGACGGGGTCGATGAAGACGGGGAACTTGGTCGTCTTGGCGGTGAGAAGAGCCCGGTCGGGCGTGAGGCTCTGCTTACCCCCACTCACCCCGACCTTGATCTTGGCCCGGCGCCCGCCGATCTGGTTGGGCCCGGGGCGCTCGACGCTGTCGCTCTTCTTCTTCACGGTCGCGGACGGCTCGGGCGCCGGCGTGCTGCTGTCCCACATGAGGGCGGTGTCAGCGTGGAAGACGGTCTCGCCGGTCTCGGTGTCGACGGCCTCCGCACCGCCGTTCCGCGTCGGCGAGACCTTGACGCCCTTGCCGGCGAGCCCGAAGTCAATCTTCTGAAGCGCGGGGTTGGCGGCGGCCTTGGCGTTCTTGACGACGAGCATCGAGGAGTATCCGGTGGCGTCCGCCGTGACCTGAAGGTCGACGTCGGGATAGACGTTCGGATAGGTGGCGGTGTCCCCGGCAACGGTCGGCTTGGGCAGTTTGCTGGGCCAGGTGAAGGCCAGGGACGCTTTGCCATCCTTGAGCGACACCAGCGAGGTGCTGCCACCGGCCCCGAAGACCACATCGGACTGGGCGGCCTTGGGCGCGAGGGTGCCATCGGCCCGCGCGACGAGCGTGGTGTCGATGGGAACCCACTGCCCGTTCTGCATCACACGCTGAGGGCTGGAGGTGTAGGTGGTGGTGAGCTTCCCATCAGGCTGAGCCGAGGTCGTCGACGACCCATCGGTCAGCGAGGGAACCGGAACCGGCTCACCGGTCTTACGAGCTTCGTCGACCGCGGCTCCAACCGGATCGGCCGCCTTCTTATCAGCAGCCGCCTGCTCAGCGGCCGACGACGGAGTGGGGGTTGCGGGGGCGGGGGTGCGCGCCTGGGCGGGCGCGGACACCCCTATCGCCCCAACAGTGAGCAGCGCGGCCACCGCGGATGACGCGGACAGCCGCCGCCCACGCAACAAGCGTGAGGACATGGAGGGAGGAGCCCTTCTCTCGGGGAACAACAAATTCGAGACGAGCAGGTGCGGGCCATGGGCCCTTAAGACGAAGCCACCGCTTCACGAACCGCGGGCCACCATCGGCCCGCGGTTCCGCAGCGGATATCCGCGGTCATCTACCTACTTCTCTGGATGCAAATACACTTACATCATCGGGACCTTCGGCAGCAGCCCATTGAAGAGCAGGTCCGCCGCGATCGGGAATACGGGCCGCAGCCGCCACCGCGACCCTCTGGCCAAGGCCGTCTTCATCTTGCAGTCGCTCGAGTATTTCCGATTCGAATCCGCCACCGATCACTCGCCGAAACCAGCCGAGAAGACGAGTCAATCTCCCCTCTCCTAGCCGATCGATCGCGGCCGAGAGTTGCGCATCCGAAATCCTGGACAGGAAAAAAATAACCGCTCTGCGAACCGCTGGATCGTCGTCGTCCAGAAGGCTCAAAGCCTTGCCGATCAGATCTCCGTCGTCAGGGCCCGCGCTGGAGTGCACGACATCAATCGCCCAGTACCGAACCTTCCGGCTCGGCGATCGCAGAAGAGGAGCTATGTCACCGAGCAACGGTGCCGCCTTGCTCCCCAACTCGGACAACACCCATATTCCAGCCTCGGCCGTCGGGATGTTCTCGCTCGACAACAACGCCTTCAAACGCGATATCGAGTAGCCGCGAAATATTTCCTGCAGGAGAGCGTAAGCGTCTTCGCCGTACTCTTCAGGGCTCCGACCTGAATTCGATATGCGCTGAACCAGCGCGTCTCCAGCTTGTCCTGTATCCACAATCATCACTTACCGTTCAACCTGTTACGGACGTCGCGAAGTAGAGCCTCTTCATCCGCCAGCCGCTTGGCATGGCCATAGTCGAGACCAAGATCTAGGTTCACCTCTTTACGCCGCGCGATGCTCTTCACCAACTCACCCTCAAGCTGTTCGAGCTGCTCCGCCGTCCAATGGGAGGGAACGCGATTTCCAGGTGGCATCTCGCCATGGACCTTGCCAGTGGAGTCCAGACCAGGGACGTCGCACTCCATGTTGTGCACAAGCACGGGAGTCGAGCCGGCAAGCACATAGTACGTGTGGACGCTGGCGACTGTGAGGTTGTACATCGCCTGCCGGCCCGTGAAGAGCCGAACCGCGTTCACTTCGGGGAGGGTCAACGGCGCGATGGTCGTAAGACCATCACCCGGAGCCATGACCAGGGGGTTCACCCATTCGCCACGGTCAGAGATCCAGAAGGGATGGTCTCTGGTGGTGTGGATGACGTTCTTCTGGTCTCCCGCCTCGACGGTCAGGTCGGCGAGGTCGGTATCAGTGTTGACGTGGAGAGCTGTTACGGCCTGCGGTCCGGTTCTGCCGGTCTCGGCGTCGGTGGCCAGAACCTTGTCTCCGACCTTGATGTCCACGATCGTCTTGGTCGAGCCGTCGGCCATGAGAACACGGGTGTCAGGCGAGAAGCTGTTGCCGCCGCCGATTTTGCAGACACTGACGCCGAAACCAGGTTCGTCGACTCCGTCGACCTTCGCTTTGCCCGACTTCCTGCCCTTGCCGACGCGCATATTGCCAGGGCCGGCGGCGTCCATGATCATGCCTTGGATCCAGGCGACCGTGAACAGGTACCTCTCGAAGCATTTGCCTTGGCAACCCTTGTACCAGGTGATCGTCTGGGCGTGCATTCCGCTCAGTTCGTTCGTGAACCACTGCTCACAGAAGGTGCCACGGTTGCAGGCATTGACCATGGCCCACAGCAGCTTCATCTCGTCCGTGCCGCCGAGCCGGCGGCCGTTCTCGGTGAGCCTGTAGTACTCGTCGTTGACCATCAGGGCGAACTTCCAAGGATCTTCGACCTCGTTGACGGTCACGGTGACACCGGCGATGGAGACCTCACCGGATTCGCCCGTGCCGGAGTAGGGCACGGGGTCCTTCTCCTTGTTGTCCCCTTTATCGACCGGGCGTTCCTCGAGCGGGGTTCCGCACGTGCCGCCGTTGTTCCGCTCGCATCCCGGCACGTCGCCGTCGACTCGCAGGCCGGACGGGTCGGCGTGGGTGATCGGGTTGTCGCCGGCGTAGGTGTAGCCGCCCAGCTGGGCCGGATCGGTGGTGACCAGCAGCGGGTCGGGGCTGATGAAACGGCCCAGCACCGGGTCGTACTTGCGGGCGCCGGTGTCGGTGTAACCCGTATCGAGGTTCTTCGGCGCACCCAGGTAGCCGCGGGTCATGTCCGGCCAGCCCGTGGTGTTGGCGCTCTTGCGGTCTTCGCCGTACGGCTTGAACTGCTGGCGGGAGATCTCCTGAGTGGTGGTGTCCATCGACAGCGTGGCGCTGTCGTGGGTGTCGCTGATCATGTAGTGGGTGCCGCCGCCCGGCAGGGTCGAGCGGATGGCCACCGCGCCGCCGGCACCGCCGTGGCTGTACGTGCGGACCGCGCCCAGCGAGACCATCGGGTCGGCGGCGGTGTTGATGACCACCTCGGTGTCGCCGGCGAACAGGCTGGTGCGGCCGGGGTCCCGGCGGATCAGCTGGTTGCCGTCCGCGTCATACAGATACTTCGTCGTGCCAGAGCTCGTCGTGACCTCGGCCAGACGGCCTTCGTCGTCCCACTTCAGCGTCTGGTTCTTGCCGCTCGTGGCCGTACGGCTGAGCAGGTTGCCGGCCACGTCATAGACGAAGGTCGTCGGGTCGGCGTTGCCGCTGGTGGCGGTCAGCGTGTGCGGCTGGGCGCCGGTGCGGTTGCAGTTCGCCGAGCAGCCGAGCGTGTACTTTGTCGTGACGTCGCTGGTGCCGCTGCCGGTGGCGTGATCCTGCAGCTGAGTACGGCTGCCGATCGCGTCGTAGGTGAACGACTGCCAGTACGAGCCGGCACCGGTCGCCACCCCGCCCGCGACCGGCTTGGCCACGGACTCGGCCGGGCAGGCGCCGGATGAGGTCCAGGCGTCGGCCAGCCGGGCCAGGCTGTCGTAGCGGTAACACTGGGTGTCGGTGACGATGTTGCCGTTCTCGGACTGCTTGTTCGTCACCGACAACGGGTTACCGGCGTCGTCGTAGCTGTAATTGGTCTCGTCGACCAGCGGACCGATCCCCTGCACCCGGGAGACCTGCCGGCCGATACGCCGCAGCGTGAATTCGTCGTAGCTGTAGAGGACCTCGGCCTGGTTGCTGGACGGGCCCAGAGTCACCTTGCTCGGCTGGCCGAAGTCGGTGTAGACCGTGCCCGCGACGTACGACCCGATGCCAGCGGTCTTGGTCGGCGCGCCCAACAGGTTGTGGCCGTAGTTGATCGTTTCCGAGGGCAGGCCGCCAACCGCCGGGTCCGTCTGCTGTGCGAGCAGCTCGGTGTTCGGCGTGTAGGCGAACGACGTCGTGTAGGAGACGGGAAGGGGCTTCTCCTCGGACGGCAGGGTGATGGTCTGGCCCATCGGGTTGCCCAGCGTGGAGTAGCCGGTCACCTCGACGGTGTAGCCGCCGACCACATCCTGGACGTAGCGGGTGGATGAGGTGGGTTTGCCGATGCGAAGGGTGTCGTACGTCCAAGAGGCGAACTTGAAGTCGCTCTTGTTCTTGTCGGTCGCCGTGAGCTTGCGGCCGAGCAGGTCGTACGTGTAGTCGAGCTGGATGCCGCGCGCGTCCTTGGTCCAGATCGTGTTGTTCGCGTCGTCGTAGCCCGCGGCGCCGATGCCGGTGTCCGGGTCCGTCTTGCGGGTCTGCCGGCCCAGCAGGTCGTAGGTGTAGGTCCAGACGGACTTGTCGGGTCCCGTGATCGTGGACTGCTGGCCCGCCGCGGTGTAGGCGTACGTGATGCTGTTGGCCGTGCCGCCGGAGGCGGTGAAGCCACCGGTGAGGCTGCCCGACAGCGTCGGCGCCGTCGTGTGCTGTTGGAGTTCGGTGAGCTGGCCACGCGCGTTGGCGATGCTGGTGGTGGCGATGCCACCGGTGGGCGGGATCGTGGTGACCTTGTCGCCGGTGTACGCGTTGCGGGTGTGCCAGGTCTCGACGCCGTTGTGCTCGGTGGTCGTCTGGGTCACCCGGCCCATGCCGTCGTGGTCGGTGACCGTCGTCGACGGGATCGTGACCTGCGACAAGCTGTCGGAGACGAGCGTGTCGCCCGGGTTGCCGGAGACGGCGTACGCGTTGTTGGTGATGACCGTCCGGCCGTGCGAGTCGTACTGGGTGTCGGAGACGACCGTGCTGCCGTTCTCGCCGGTCGTCTGGGACTCGAGCGGGCGCAGCATCGCGTCGTGCAGCACCTTGTTGACCACATACGTCGTCGGGGCGCCCACCGCGTCGCTGTCCGTCAGCGTCCTGGTGGTGACCACGTTCGGGCCGTCGGAGCGCAGTCTGTACTCGAACATCTGGTTGGCGGGAGCCCCGGCCGCCTTGCTCTTGTTCGGCAACCAGGCCTTCGTCATCCGGCCCAGCGCGTCGTACTCGGACGAGGTCAGGGCACCGTCGATGCCGATCGAGGCGATCGGGAGCTGACGCAGCGGGTTGTTCGTGAGGGTGCCGACGTGGCAGTTCTTGCTTGACTCGGTGACCGCCGAGCAGTCGACTCCCGCCGCCGCCTGCGTGATCGTGGTGACCTTGCTCGGCAGCGCGCCGCTGTCCGGGCTGTACTTGGTGTAGACGGTCTGGGCCAGGCCGTCCGACTTCGGCGTCTGGGTCGTCGTCCGCGTCCGGCCGTAGCTGTCGTACGTGGTCGCGGTCGAATCAAGCCAGGCGCTGACCTTCACGCCGCTGGCAGCCGAGGCGGTCTGCAGGAGCGTCGGGTTGCCCGCCGTCGGTCGCGCGGGGCTGGTCTGCCCGTCACCGTTGTAGGCGAAGGCGTTTCCGTCGTACGACGTCCGCACGTCGGACAGCAGCGTCCCGGACGGTGTCGCCCCGGCGGCGGCGCAGTCCTGCGCCGTGGTGATGGCCTCGGCCGGCACCACGAACGGAGCGGTGCCGCCGCCCGGCAGGGCGACCGAACCGTCGAGGTAGCGGATGAACGCGCACTTGCTGACGTTGCCGGCGGCGCCGGTCTCGCCGCGGTCGGCCGTCTGCACCGGCATACCCGTCGTGCTCTGGCCCAGCGTCGCATTGAAGAAGGTGAGACTCTCCGTCCTCCGCCAGCCGTAGGAGACCTTCTGGCGGGCGACCTTCCGCGACGTTCCGACCATGTACGCCTCGAGCGCCGCCAACCCGTCGCGGGCCCGCGACGCGGTCGGCCCGATCAGCTTCGGCACGGTGACCGTCGACGAGTCCGGAGTGCCGTTGGCCCCGGTGTAGGTGACCGTCTCGAAGACCGAGCCGGCGAACTCCGGCGCGTCCGGCGCCGAGATCGTCCCGTCGGTGCTGGTGAGGTCCGGGACCGGACGGGTGCCGCCGCTCGGCGTCCGGTCGCCCTTCATGCCGAGGAAGTAGTAGCTCTTCGTCAGCGTCTTCTGGTCGTACACCTGGTTCTTGTTGGTGTAGTGGAACACCGACGTGTTGCCGGTGGTGACCTCGACCTCGGAGTAGCCGCGGAACTGGCCCCAGGTGCGGTTCTCCTTCTTCACCACCTCGTTGTCGTCGTAGCGCCATCCGATGTCACCGCCGTACTTGTACTGGGTGAGCGTCTTGGGCTGGCTGCCGTCCTGGTAGTGGTTGTAGTTGTCGATGGTCTCGACCGACGTGACCGGGTGCGTGTAGAACCAGTCGATCAGCGGGCGCGGCTGAGCCTCGGGCGTCCAGTAGACCGGGAAACAGCCGGTCTTGTTCGAGGCCGCGTACGCCTGCGCCGCCGTGTCCTTGTCGTCGTTCAGGTCGCTGGCCGGCACCCCGGCACAGTTCGGCGTGCTGTACGTGACGATGGTTTCCGCGCCGGTCTCCGACACGACGGTGCCGACCCGGTTGAAGTACAGGCCCTCCAGGCCCGGCAACGTGCCCACGCGGTTGCGCAGCTGCTTCGGGTAGAAGGTGACCGTGCCGCCGTCGGCGTCCGCGGTCGCCCCGCCCTGCCGGTCCACGCCGATGTGCTTGACCGACTCGAGCCACAGCGTCGGCGCGTGATCGCCGCCGGTCGGGAAGGTCTGGTTCAGCTCGTAGCGGTCCATCTGCTTCATCGCGCCGCCGACCAGAGCCTGCGAGACGATCGCCGTCAGCCGCTTGCGCGACCAGAAGCTCGGCGCGTGATTGGTACAGGTTCCCGTGCTGCCGCAGCTGAGGTCGATCGGCACATCCGGCCAGTACTCGGGATGCGAAATCGTGAACTGGTCGCAGTTGTTGCCGGCCGGCACGCCCTTGATGCAGCGCTCGGCGGTGGTGAACAGCACCTGCGCCGGCGGGTTCGCCGCGAAGATCGTCGTCGGGCGCAGGCCGTAGTCGATGCGCTGGAGGGTGCTGCCGCGGACGTACTCGACGGGGGTGTCCTTCATGTTGGCCCCGTAGTGGCCCAGCTCCTGGTCGTAGTAGTACGCCCGCGCGTTGCCGTTGCGGTCGACGACGTAGTCCAGGTTGAACCGGTAGCCCAACGTGCACGACGTCGCCGCGAACGAGCCGTCCGGGCAGGCCGCCACCCCGTCGTGCGCCTTGTAGATCGGCTGCCGCTGCACCGACTTGGTCTCGTCCTGCCCGGCGGTCCAACCCGGCAGGCGGTTGAGGCCGAAGTAGTACTGCACGCCGTTCTCGACGACCCGGAAGTACTCGTTGTTCTTGGTGTAGTTCGTCGTGTTGGTCAGCCGGTCGATCTTCGTGGTCGACGCGTCGTGCGCCGAGCGGAAGGTCTTCGTCTTGTCGTCGTAGACGATCGGCGTCGAGCTTCCGTTGAGCGACAACGTCAGAATCTCGCCGGCCCAGCACGCGTCGCCCGAACCCTCCGGCGCGCCCGAACCGTCGATGTCGTCACACGACTTGTAGGTGCGCTCGACGTAGCTCTCCGGCGTCGACCAGCCGTCACCCACCCACGAGGACTGGTTGTTCGTACCCGATGTCCGGGCGTCCTGCGACCCCGAGCTGTAGTTCAGGCTGACCGCGGGCGCCTCACCACCGATCGCCGGAGGCGTCGCGATCGCGTAGTTGTACACGAAGGAGCCGGTGTTGCCGCTGGTCGACCACGAGCCGCCCGGTGACAGGGACGTGGCCTTGTAGTCGCCGGTGGCACCGGAGGCGGCGGCCGACGCGGCCAGCACGACCGCACCGGAGGCCACCGTCGCCGACAACGCTTTTGCAGCGGGCAGCGGCGTCTGCGTGCGGCACCGTTCGAGCTCGGGCGTCGTCAGCGCGCACGAAGGCAGCTGGACCAGCCGCAGACGGGACGCGTAGTTACCGCCGTAAGCGTTGCTGAACGTGGACGGGTCGACGGTTACGTCGACCGGGCCCGCGGCGTCGCGCAAGGTGAACATCAAGCCGTTGACGCCGGCCGCCTGGGCCGTCTTCTGGTCGGCGGTGGTGACCCGGACCTGGGTGGCCGCGGCGCTGCTCACCGAGATCGGGGACGAGCCCGCGCGGACCTTTGAACGGCCGGTCAGCTTGACCGTCGTGTCCTGGGCGGCCGGCAGCGCGGCGTTCTTCGAAGCGTCGAACTTCGCGTACGTCTTCTTCGGAACCTCGCGCCGCTGGACTTTGCTCTTGCCCAGCTCGACCCGCTCGATCTTCTGCGGCTCGGGGAAGTCCGGCTTCTTCGGGTCCGCGGCCGCCGCGACCGGCGTCAAGCCGATCAGGGCCGGGCCACCCACCGCGATCAGGCCGAGTACGGCCAGGCGGCGCCATCGCGTCACCAGTCCTGGGGCCCATTTGTTTCTGGGCAGCATCGAGCGTCCTCCCCGTGTTTCCATGCCAAGGCATGGGCGGACACCGCGGCGCGGAGCGGCGCAGCGGTTGATGATCGAGCCCCAGGGCGATCAGAGTACGAAACGAGGAGACGCCGGTCTATATCGATGAACTTTTTCACAATTTCCGCAAAGGGGTGGCGCCCGAGGATCCGGACGCCACCCCTTTCGTGGGTGGTGCTACGAGTTGAACAGGTCGGTCACCACGTCGGCGGTGATCGCGCCCTGATAGGCGCGGACCGCGTCGATGTCGCCGGGGAACCAGTTGGCGGGCTGGCCCGCGGCGAGCCCACGGCCGGCGGTGTAGCTGCCGGACGCATGCCACGGCGTGGCGGTGACCGGGGTGGTGGCCGCCAGTTCACCGTTCACGTAGAGCTTCAGCGTGCCCGACACCGCGTCGTAGACACCGGCCAGGTGCGTCCAGGTGTCCACGGCGGCGCCGGCCGGTCCGTCGGCCTTGGTCACGGCCGGGGCGGCCGTGTCCGTGCCGGCGGTGGCGAAACGCCAGCAGGTGCAGTCGTGGGCGTACTGAAGCTTGAACCGGCCCGTCTGAGAACCGTCCTGACCGACCACTGTGTAGTCGGCGCCCGTCTTCGTCAGCCGGGCCCAGGCCGCCACCGAGAACGACTGGTCGGTCCGGAGCAACGCCGGTGACGTGATCGCCTCGCTGGTGCCGTTCAGGGTCAGGGCGTTGAAGTCCCAATCGTTGTGACCGTACGCCCACACGGGGTTGGCGGGCAGCGTCCCGTTGTGCTCGAGTCCGGTGCTGTCCACCGCCACCCCGGGCAGGCTGGTGTCCTCCAACTCCCAGTCGGCGATGGGGGCAGCCGCCGACAGGCCCTCCATCTCGGCCGGGTCCGTCGGCCTCGCCCAGATCCGCACATCGGAGATGTCGCCCTTGAAGAAGGTGCTGCCGCCGCGGCCGATCCAGGTGGCGCCGTCCGCGTCGTTGAACGGCGTCACGTTCTCGACCGAGGTCTCCGCGACCCCGTTGACGTACAGGGTCAGGGAGCCCAGCTCCGTGTCGTATACGGCGGCCAGGTGGGTCCAGACGTCGGTCTGCGCGGGTTCGATCGACAGGGCGTCGCCCCAGACCACGTCGTCGCCGGCCGGAGCGGACGGCATCTGCGCCAGCCACCGGTCGGTCGACTGCTGGTAGAACAGCGCGATCGGCGCGTAACCGGCGGCGTTGCGGGCGAACACCGTACGGTCCTGGGACTTGTCGGTCAGCCGCACCCAGGCCGAGACCGTGAAGCTCTTGGTGACGTTCGGCTTCAGGTCGGTCTGGCCGTAGCTGCTGGTGCCGTTGAAGGTCGCCGCGACTTTGCCCAGCGCGCGGCCCTGACCCCAGCTCAGCTCGTTCAACCACGCGTCGTGCGTCTCCCGGTCCGGGCCGGTGCCCCAGCCGACGTCGCGGCCCCACTCGCCGCCGCCCTCGTCGAGGCGCCACACGCCGATCGGCTCGGCGTCCGGCTCGGTGCCGCCGGTCTGTGAGTCGTCGATCCGGTCGCCCAGATCCGAGTCGTCCAGGTACTGCTGGGCGAGCCGGTCGTAGTACAGGGCGTTCGGCACCGACGAGGTCAGGTAGTCGTCCAGGACGGTGTCCGAGACCGCCGAGCTCTCCGTGGAGACCGCGGACGCGAAGTCGATCACCCCGTCGGCGTAGCCGCTCAGCGGCGCCGCGCCGTCCGGGCCCAGGACGTACTTGTTCACCTGCTGACGGGCGAGCTCCTGGGTGGCGGTGTGCGTACCGGCGAACGGTGGCAGCGTGGCGACGTACACCTTCAGCGGCCCGGCCTTGGCCGGCACCACCAGGCTGTCGTCGGACCGGTACTGGTGCAGCTGGCTGGTCAGCGCGACCAGCTTGTCCTGCACCTGGGTGGCGCAGGCGTCGGCGGTGCCGGTGCAGGCGAGCAGGTCGCTCGACCCTGACGAGATCAGCACGGTGCGGACGCCGGCCTGGTTGAGGATCCGGCGGTCCACCAGGCCGTTGGCGTTCTGTCCGAGCCGCACGGCGGCCGGCGGCAGCACGGCGCGGTTGCTCGAACTGCCGGTGCCCTGGTTGAGAACGCCGAACGGCACCACCCGGTCGCCGTCGGGCGCGGTGGACAGCGCCACGGCCAGCCGGCTGTCGAGCTGGCTCACCGTGTCGGCCGCCGCGTGGTCGGCGTTGACCGTCTGGTCACCGAACAGCACCAGCGAACCCGCCGGCTTGGTGGCCGAGGTGGTGACATCAACACCGGACACGAACGGCAAACCGTAGATCGCCGACTTCGTATAGCCGGTGGCCGCCTGCTCCTTCGTGTGGTCGGCACTGTCCGAAGCGCTCGTGTAGATCGGCGTCTTGCCGTCACGATGCCCGGCCAGAGCCGTAAGGGAACCGTTGACCTTCAAGCTGACCAGCGCCGTGGTCAGCTCCGGCACGGTCATCGCCACGGGGTCGCTGACCACATCGGCGCCGGCCGGCACGGTCACGCTGGTGGCCCCGCCGAAGGTCAGCGCCACCGGGGTCGACGCGGCGGCCGCACCTCCGGCGCCGGCCTGCAGAGCGAACGAGGCCGCGCCGAAGGTGACCGGCGTCTTCCCGGTGCCGTTCGACAGGCGTACCCGAACCTTATGGGCGTCACCGCCCGTGGCCAACGTCAGCCGCACCGGGATGCGGACAGTCTGCCCGTTGAGCGTGGCGTTGGCCCCGCTGCTGAGCGGCACCGCCGCGACGTCCTGGGCGGTGGACCAGCTGCCGGTCCAGTGGGCCGACTCGGTGATCGACGTCGGGCGGATGCCCAGGCCGAAGAAGTGCAGCGTCGCCGTGCCGGACTGGGCCACGGTCGACACCACCGGCAGGGTGATGCTCTCCACGACGGCGCCCGGGCAGGCCAGGGGCACGCTCGCGGTGAAGACGCCGGCCGGAGCGGTGACCTGGGTGGCGTTGCTCTTGTTGTAGCGCGTGAAGGCGAGAGCGGCGTCGCCGGCCGGGACACTGGCCCAGTCGGGCAGGGAGTCCAGCGTGTAGGCCTGGCTCTTGATGCCGCAGCTCTCCTGGGCGTACGTGATGGTGCCCGTGGCGCCCTTGACCGGTCCGTGGGTGGTGAAGCCGGCGAAGACCACGGCGTTGCCCGCGTTCACCACACCGGTCGACGGGACGGTGACGATCTGCCCCGAGGACAGCATGTTGTCGGGGGTGGCGTTGCCGTACGCGGCGGGCAGCTTGATCGCCGCGCCGTTCACGGTGACGGTGGCGCCCGGGTTCCAGCCGGCCGCCTTCAGGTCGGTGGCCTCGAAGCTGGCGCCGGCCCCGTCGGCGTCGGCCACCGTGACCTTCGGCGTGGTGCCGGCCGTGAAGGTACTGATGGCGGTGTTGTTGTAGCAGGCGGCCGGGTTGTTTATCGCACAGGTCAACATCGGCGCCAGTCGTACGACGTCAATGCCCGACTGATAGCTGTTGGACGCCGTGTTGGTGCCGGTCATGGTGAACGTGACGGTGTGCACGCCCTGCTGGAGGGTCATCGGCTTGCCGGCGCTGTCCTTGAGGACGCCGAAGTTGACGAATCGGGTCTCCGGGACGGCGACGTACGTGTCGTAGTTGCTCAGCAGGGTCTTCGCCGTCGCCTTGCCCTTGTCGAAGACCAGGTCGTACTTGCCGTTCGCGGTGCCGGCGGTGATGTGGACGCCGACCTCCCACAGCCCGGTCGAGGGCACGTTGAACGAGTACGTCACCGAGTCGCCCTTGGACACCTTGTTCGTGCCGTTGGCGAGCACGGCCTGATAGCCGTCGGCGAAGTAGAAGCCGCCACCGCCGGACTGCGTGATGACCTTGCCGGTGGTGGTCGCCGCGTAGGGCGGCACCACGGTGGTCGTGCCGTCGGTGTTCGTGGCCGTCCAGCCGCTGACCATCTTCGTCGCGGTGGCGTAGGTCGGCGTGCTGCGGCCGGCGTAGAAGACGTACGCGGTCTGCGGTGACGTCGATCCGGCCTGGTCGACCGCCTTGACGCCCAGCTTGTGCGCGCCCGCGGTGCCCGGCGTGAACTGTGGTCCGGCGCTGCCGTTGACGACCACGGTCCCGGTGCCGTTCCCGTTGTCCGCCTTGGCGTAGTAGATCTTCCCCGGCACCGGCGTGGTGATGCTGGTCGTCCAGTTGGTCAGCGTGCTCTTGACCCCGCTGTAGGTCACGTTGGTGAGGTCGCCGTCGAGCGTGAAGAGATAACCGGTGACGTTGTCCTTGTGACCGCCGGTCTTGTCCGGGCCGAACACGAAGGTGCCCTTGTCACCGAAGGCCGCGCCCAGCTGCTTGGACGGGAACTGCGTCGAGTTCACCTTCGGGGCCCACGGCGCCGCGGTGTCGATGGTCAGCTTCTGCCAGGGGGTCCATGCGGTCGCGGTCAGGCCGGTCTCGTTGACGACGGTGGCCCGCCACTCGTAGTCGCCGTCCTGCAGGGCCGGGATGGTCCACGCCGTGCCGTTCTTGCTCTTCGACGTGGTGGCCCGGGCGATCCGGGTGCTGCCCCGATAGATCTCGTACATGATCCCGACGTTCTCGAGCTGCCCGTTGGCCAGTCCGTTGGTGCCCTTGGCGGCCAGCGTCGGCGTGTGCGTGGTGGTCCGCCACCGGCCCATGTCCCAGATGGCCGGGTTGATCGTCGGGTCGCCGTCACCGTTGAGCAGGGTGGGCCGGTAGCTGTAGGTGACGGACAGGCTGGCGCCGCCGCCGTAACCCAGCTGCTTCCAGAAGTACGGGTCGTCCATGTCGGCCGCCTGCACGAGGAAGTTGGCCCGCGACGCCTTGCTCCGGGCCACCGTCTTGAGGTAGCTGGTGACGTTGAAGTTCAGTTTGGCCGGCGAGACACGCACGTCCTTGGTGCCGCAGTCGTCCTCGTAGCCCTGGACGGTCGACAGCACGCCGGTGGTCTTCTTGGGTTCCTTGCCCCAGTGCAGACCGGAGGCGCTGTACGAGCTGGGCGCGGCCGTGCCGTACACCACCGCTCCGGTCTTGTAGCAGGAGGCGGCCCACCGGTGCGTGACGTAGAGGGTCGCGCTCGAGATCTCGGCCCCGGCCACTCCGGCCGTGTTCATCTGGTAGTACGTGCGGGCCCGCTCCCCCGCCCCGCCGGGCCAGTTGTCGTAGCCGATGCGGGCGCTGGTGGCGCCGGTCTTGGAGGTCGAGTTGTAGACGTCCCAGCCGTTGCTGGAGATACGCGCCCACTGGTACTGGGTGGGGTTGCCCTGCCAGACCGGGTCGATGAAGACCGGGAACTTCGTCGTCTTGGCAGTCAGCAGCGCGCGGTCCGGCGTGAGGCTCTGCTTGCCTCCGCCGACACCGACCTTGACCTTGGCCCGGCGCCCGCCGAGCACACCGGCGCTCGGCTTCTCGTCACTCTTGATGGCGGCGGCGCCCTTGGCGTTGGCCGCCGGCGTGGCCACGGGCGTGCTGCTGTCCCACATGAGAGCGGTGTCAGCGTGGAAAACGGTCTCGCCCGTCCTGGTGTCGACGGCCTCCGCACCGCCGTTCCGGGTGGACGAGATCGTGACACCGGTCCCGGTGAGCCCGAAGTCGATCTTCTGAAGCTTCGGGTTGGCCGCCGCCTTGGCGTTCTTGACCACGAGCATCGACGAGTACCCGGTGGCGTCGGCGGTGACCTGAAGGTCGACATCGGGCAGGACATTGGCGTACGTCGCGGTGTCGCCCGCGACGGTGGGAGCCGGCAGCTTCCCCGGCCAGGTGAACTTCAGCCCGGCGTCACCCTCCTTGAGCGAAACGAGGGCGTTGCTGCCACCCCCACCGAAGACCACATCGGACTCGGCCGCCTTGGGCGCGTAGCTGCCGTCACCGCGCTTGACGAGCGTGGTGTCGATGGGAACCCACTGCCCGCCTTGCTTGACCCGCTGCGGACTGGAGGAATAGGTGGTGGTCAGCTGCCCATCCGGATTCGCCGACGTGGTCGACGACCCATCGGTGAGCGAGGGAATCCGAACCGGCTCGCCTGTCTTGCGTGCCTCTTCAACAGCGGCCGCGACAGGATCGGCCGTCTGCTTCTCAGCCGCAGGAGTGGGTGTAGGTGTTGCCGGAGCGGCAGGGGTGCGCGCCTGAGCCGGCGCCGACACTCCTATCGCCCCAACCGTGAGCAGCGCGGCCACCGCAGATGACACGGACAGCCGCCGCCCACGCAACAAGCGTGAGGACATGGGGGATGGGCCCTTCTGTGGAGGGAATACGAGGCGGTTCAGCGCTGCTATTCGCTGAACCCCTTCTTCCGGAGGCGCTCCGTCAGCGGCGTCTGACTCGGCGGCCTCGCGATGAACTTGTCTTTTTGATCGTCGAATGAATCCAGGACGACCTCGACAATTTGATCTTCCACATAAACATCGCCGTCGTCTATGTACAAGGCATCGATCAACCCTGGCCTCGAGAGGCCGAGGTCGAGAAACACCCCCCAACGGAAGACGGCTACCACTCGGCCACGCGCGCTCTGGCCGATCCGCTCCAACTCCAC
Source organism: Actinoplanes sp. NPDC000266 (assembly GCF_042899005.1). Classification (NCBI taxonomy): domain Bacteria; kingdom Bacillati; phylum Actinomycetota; class Actinomycetes; order Micromonosporales; family Micromonosporaceae; genus Actinoplanes; species Actinoplanes sp. NPDC000266. Next base: position 1,152,500 of record NZ_JBIAZI010000001.1, on the reverse strand, counting down.
GCGACCTGGGTCAGCACTAGTCACGGCCGGATCGCCGATCGTGGATACTGGTTGAGTCGCTCGAAAGCGGTGTTAGGGATAGCCACTTCCGAGTTCGGCACCCCATTGTGATTGCCGATGAACTGCTTGAAGTATTTCTCAAAGTCGGCCTTCGGAATGCGAACCCGAATGATCGCCGTGTCATATGCACCCCTACTAGCATAGTCGAGGGCAATTTCGAGGCCCTTCTCATTCAGGCCGAAGTACGCCTTCCCATCCTGGTACGGGCCGTCCGGACCCGGGAAGTCCGCGGGGTCGAACCCCTCCTTCTCCAGCTTGTCCGTCATCCCCTTGGTGGGCGCCTTGTAGAGAATGCACTCATCCGAGTTGTGTACGAGAACCGCGGTTTTGCCGGCCAGCACATAGAACGTGTGAATGTCCGCGACAGTCAGGTTGTACATCGCCCGCCGGCCATCGAAGACCCGGACAGACCCGATCTCCGGGTCATCCGAAGGCGAACGGGCCGCAAGCCCCTCGCCCGGTGCCAGATCGCCGGCTTCGATCCACTCGCGCCTGTCCTGGCTCCAGAACGGATGTTCCTCGGTGGTGTGGACAATGACGTTTCGGCCGTCGGCGAGCTTGATCGTGAGGTCGGTCAGCTCGGTGTCGGCATTGATGTGGAGGGCGGTGACCTCCTTCGAGGCGGTCTCACCGGTTTCCGGATCGGTCGCCAGGACTTCGTCGCCCTCGCGGACCTCGGCGATCGGCTTCGTTGAGCCGTCCGCCATCAGCACCAAGGTCTCGGGCGAGAAGCTGTTCTTCCTGAGGCAGGCCTTGCCGGAGCTCTCGACCAGTTCGGCGAGGTCCTCGTAGGCCTCTTTGGCGGATACCTTTGTCGCCTGGTTGAAGACCTTGCCCTCGGAGATCAGCCCGCGGGCGGCGCCGGCGCCGTCTTCGGCCAGGAGGCCGTCGGCTATGTCCTGTGAGGTAAGTCCGCCGGGGAGTTTGGGGCCGGTCACCTCGCCCAGGGCGTGCTCGACGTCCTTCGCGTACATGGACGAGCACGTCGCGCCGCCGCCGTTGGCGCCGTTGCAGGCGGCGCTCATCATCCACAGCATCTTGGTGTCGTCGTCGAGCGCTTCCCAGCGCTCGCCCCAGGAGCTGTGATAGAAGCCGTAGGCCCAGTCGACTTTGAGGGCGAACTTGTAGACGTTGTATTTCACCTGGGCGCCGGTCACTTTGACGCCCCCGACGGTGCCTCCCCCGTTGCCGTCGCTCTTGACGTCGAGGTTGGGGAGACTCTGGGTGCCGCCGCCGTCGACCACGCACTGGCCGCAGACCGGGGCGGGGTCTTTGGCGATCAGGCCCGACGGGTCGGAGCTGGTGATGGGGTTGTCGCCGGCGTAGGTGTAGCCGCCCAGCTGGGCCGGATCGGTGGTGACCAGCAGCGGGTCGGGGCTGATGAAACGGCCCAGCACCGGGTCGTACTTGCGAGCCCCGGTGTCGGTGTAACCCGTATCGAGGTTCTTCGGGGCACCCAGGTAGCCGCGGGTCATGTCCGGCCAGCCCGTGGTGTTGGCGCTCTTGCGGTCTTCACCGTACGGCTTGAACTGCTGGCGGGAGATCTCCTGAGTGGTGGTGTCCATCGACAGCGTGGCGCTGTCGTGGGTGTCGCTGATCATGTAGTGGGTGCCGCCGCCCGGCAGGGTCGAGCGGATGGCCACCGCGGCACCGCCGCCGCCGTGGCTGTAAGTGCGCACCGCGCCCAGCGAGACCGCCGGGTTGACGGCGGTGTTGATGACGACCTCGGTGTCGCCGGCGAACAGGCTGGTGCGGCCGGGATCGCGGCGGATCAGCTGGTTGCCGTCGGCGTCGTAGAGGTACTTCGTCGTGCCAGAGCTCGTCGTGACCTCGGCCAGGCGGCCCTCGTCGTCCCACTTCAGCGTCTGGTTCTTGCCGCTGGCGGCGGTACGGCTGAGCAGGTTGCCGGAGAGGTCGTAGACGAACGTCGTCGGGTCGGCGTTGCCGCTGGTGGCGGTCAGCGTGTGCGGCTGAGCGCCCGTGCGGTTGCAGTTCGCCGAGCAGCCGAGCGTGTACTTCGTCGTGACGTCGCTGGTGCCGCTGCCGGTGGCGTGATCCTGCAGCTGAGTACGGCTGCCGATCGCGTCGTAGGTGAACGACTGCCAGTACGAGCCGGCACCGGTCGCCACCCCGCCCGCGACCGGCTTGGCCACGGACTCGGCCGGGCAGGCGCCGGATGAGGTCCAGGCGTCGGCCAGCCGGGCCAGGCTGTCGTAGCGGTAACACTGGGTGTCGGTGACGATGTTGCCGTTCTCGGACTGCTTGTTCGTCACCGACAACGGGTTACCGGCATCGTCATAGCTGTAATTGGTCTCGTCGACCAGCGGGCCGATCCCCTGCACCCGGGAGACCTGCCGGCCGATACGCCGCAGCGTGAATTCGTCGTAGCTGTAGAGGACCTCGGCCTGGTTGCTGGACGGGCCCAGGGTGACCTTGCTCGGCTGACCGAAGTCGGTGTAGACCGTGCCCGCGACGTACGACCCGATACCGGTCGTCTTCGTCGGCGCGCCCAGCAGGTTGTGGCTGTAGTCGATCGTCTCCGACGGCAGGCCGCCGACCGCCGGATCCGTCTGCTGCGCGAGCAACTCGGTGTTCGGCGTGTAAGCGAACGAGGTCGTGTACGACACCGGCAGCGGGCCCTCCGCCGACGGCAGGGTCACTGTCTGGCCCATCGGGTTGCCCAGCGTGGAGTAGCCGGTCACCGCGACGGTGTAGCCGCCGACGACGTCCGGCACCTTGCGGGAGGACGACGTGGGCTTGCCGATCCGCAGGGTGTCGTACGTCCAGGACGCGAACTCGAAGCCCGTGCTCTTCTTGGTGGCGTTCAGCTTGCGGCCGAGCAGGTCGTACGAGTAGTTGAGCTCGATTCCCCGGGCGTCCTTGGTCGAGGTCAGGTTGCCCGCGTCGTCGTATCCCGCGAGGTTGATGCCGGCGTCGGGGTCGACCAGCCTGGTCTGCCGGCCGAGGAGGTCGTACGTGTAGGTCCAGACGGACTTGTCCGGGCCGGTGACGGTGGCCTGCTGACCGGAGTCGGTGTAGCCGTAGGTGACGCTGTTGGCCGTACCCCCGGTTGCGGAGAACCCGCCGGTGAGGCTGCCCGACAGCGTGGGTGCGGTGGTGTGCTGCTGGAGCTCGGTGAGCTGGCCACGAACGTTGGCGATGCCGGTCGTGGCGATGCCACCGGTGGGCGGGATCGTGGTGACCTTGTCACCGGTGTACGCGTTGCGGGTGTGCCAGGTCTCGACGCCGTTGTGCTCGGCCGTGACCTGCGTGGCCCGGCCCAGGCCGTCGTGGTCGGTGACCGTGGTCGACGGGATCGACACCTGCGACAGGCGGTCGGAGATCAGGGTGTCGGACGGGCTGCCCGAGACGGCGTAGGCGTTGTTGGTCAGCACCGTCCAGCCGTGCGAGTCGTACTGGGTGTCGGAGACGACCGTGCTGCCGTTCTCACCGGTCGTCTGCGATTCCAGCGGGCGCAGCAGCGCGTCGTACAGCACCTTGTTGACCGTGTACGTCGGCGCGGCACCCACCTGGTCGCTGTCGTTCAGCGTCCGGGCGGTCACGACGCTCGGCGCCGTCGAACGCACCGCGTACTGATAGGTCATGTTGGCCGGGGCTCCGGCCGCCTCGTTCTTGTTCGGCAGCCAGACGCTGGTGATGCGGCCGAGCGCGTCGAAGTCGGCCGTGCTCGTGTCGCCGGCGATGCCGGTCTCGGCCAGGGCCAGTTGCCGCACCGGGTCCAGGGTCCTGGTGGAGAGCTGACAGTCCTTGCTCGACACGGTGACGGCAGAGCAGTCGACCCCGGCGCGGGCCTGAACGACGGTGGTGACCGTGGCGGGCAGCGCCCCGGTGTCCGGCGAGTACCTGGTGAAGGTCTTCTGGGCCAGGCCGGTCGAATTGGGCGTACGGGTCATGGTCCGGGCCCGGCCGTGAACGTCGTACGTGGTGGCGGTGGCGTCCAGCCACTTGCTGACGGTCACCCCGTTGGTGGTAGCGGCCGTCTGCATCAAGGTGGGGTTGCCGGCGGTGGGCTTCTGCGGGCTGGTCTGCCCGTCGCCGATGAAGGAGAACGTCTTGCCGTCGTACGACGTCCGCGTATTCGAGATCAGCGTCCCGGACGGTGTCGCGCCGGCCGCCGAGCAGTCCTGGTTGGTGTTGATGACCTCGGCCGGCAGGACGAACGGGGCCGTGCCGCCGCCGACCAGCGAGACCGCGCCCTCGACGTAGCGGGTGAAGCCGCACCGGGCGACGTTGCCGGCCGCCCCGACCTCACCGCGGTCGTCGTTCTGCACCTGCATACCGGTGGTGCTCTGACCCAGCGTGGTGTTGTAGAACGTGCGGGTCTCGTTCGTGCGCCACCCGTACGACACCTTCTGCCGGGCGAACGTCTGCGCCGTGACCACCATGTTCGCCTTGAGCGCGGGCAGGCCTTCGCGGGCGCGGGAGGCGGTCGGCCCGATGACCTTCGGAACGGTGATCGACGTCGCGCTCGGGGCGCCGTTGAGGTAGCTCACCGTCTCGAAGGCCTGGCCGGAGAACTCCGCCGAGTCGGCGACCGTCACGGAGCCGTCGGTGCTGGTCAGCGAGGTCGCCGGACGGGTCTTGTCGCCGGGCAGGGTGTCGCCGTTCATGCCCCGGAAGTAGAAGGTCCTGGTCAGCGTCTTCTGGTCGTACACCTGGTTCTTGTTGGTGTAGTGGAAGACGGAGGTGTCACCGGTGGTGACGTCGACCTGCTCGTAGCCGCGGAACTGGCCCCAGGTCCGGTTCTCCTTCTTCACCACCTCGTTGTCGTCGTAGCGCCAGCCCGGGTCGCCCTTGTAGGCGTACTCGGTGACGGTCTTCGGCTGGCTGCCGTCCTGATAGTGGTTGTAGTTGTCGATCGTGGTGATCCGGGTGACCGGGTGCGTGTAGAACCAGTCGATCAACGCGCGCGGCTGAGCCTCGGGCGTCCAGTAGACCGGGAAGCAGCCGGTCTTGTTCGTCGACGCGTACGCCTGAGCCGCCGTGTCGTCGTCGTCGTTCAGATCGCTGGCCGGCACGCCGGCGCAGTTCGGCGTGGAGTAGTCGACGATCGTCTCGGCGCCCGCCTCGGACACGACAGTGCCGATCCGGTTGAACCACATCGCCTCCAGGCCCGGCAGGGTGCCGACCCGGTTGCGCAGCTGCCGCGGGTAGAAGGTGACGGTGCCGCCGTCGGCGTCGGCCGTGGCTCCGCCGAGCCGGTCGAGACCGGTGTGTTTGACCGACTCCAGCCACAGGGTCGGCGCCTCGTCGCCGTTGGCCGGGAACGTCTGGTTCAGGTCGTACTGGTCGACCGGCTTCAGCGCGCTGCCGACCAGCGCGTAGGTGACGATCTTCTTGGTGCGCTGCCGCGACCAGAAGGTGGGTGCGTGCGTGGTGCAGTCCTTGCCGCTGGAGCAGTTCAGATCGACCGGAGTGTCCGGCCAGTACTCGGGATGAGCGACGGTGAAATCGTCGCACGTGTTTCCGGCCGGAACGCCCACCAGGCAGCGCTCGTCGTTGGTGAAGACGATCCGCGCCGGCGGGTTCGCCACGTACGGCGTGCCGCGGAAGCCGTAGTCGATGCGCTTGAGCGCGCCGCCGCGGACGTACTCCACGGCGGTGTCCTTCATGTTGGCGCCGTAGTAGCCCAGCTCCTGGTTGTAGTAGTACGCCATCGCGTTGCCGTTGCGGTCGACGACGTAGTCAAGGCCGAACCGGTAGCCGAGCTTGCAGGCGGTCGCGGCGAACGAACCGTCCGGGCAGGCCGATATTCCGCCGTGTGCCTTGTAGACCGGCACCGTACGAACCGACTTGGTCTCCTCGTTGTCGGTGGTCCACCCGGGCAGACGGTTCAGGCCGAAGTAGTACTGCACGCCGTTCTCGACGACCCGGAAGTACTCGTTGTTCTTCGAGCCGTTGGTCGCCCCGAACAGGTTCTCGATCTTGGTGGTCGACGAGTCGTCGGCCGGGCGGAAGGTGTGCGTCGCGTCGTCGTAGACGATCGCGGTCGACTTGCCGTTGAGCGACAGCGTCAGGATCTGCCCACCCCAGCAGACGTCCCCGGCGTTGTCCGGCGCGCCCGAGTCGTCGATGTCGTCGCACGGCTTGTAGGTCCGCTCGACGAAGCTGTCCGGCAACGACCAGCCGTCACCGATCGCCGAGGACTGGTTGTTCGTCCCCGACGTCCGGGCGTCCAGGGCGTTGGAGCTGTAGGACAGGCTCAGCGCGGGCGCGCCACCACCGGGAGCGGGAGGAACGACGATCGGGTAGCTGTAGGTGAAAGCGCCGGTGTTGCCGCTGGTCGACCAGGAGCCACCGGGCGACAGGTCGGTCGCCTTGTAGTCGCCGGTCTCGCTGGAGGTGCCGGCCGTCGCGGCCAGCACGACCGAGCCCGAGGCCACCGTCGCCGACAACGCTTTTGTAGCGGGCAGCGGCGTCTGTGTGCGGCACTGCTCAAGCTGAGGCGTCGTCAGCGCGCACGAGGGCAGCTGGACCAACCGAAGGCGGGACGCGAAATTGCCGCCGTAGGCGTTGCGGAACGTGGACGGGTCGACGTCGACGTCGACCGGGCCCGCGGCGTCTCGTACGGTGAACATCAAGCCGTTGACGCCGGCCGCCTGGGCCGTCTTCTGGTCGGCGGTGGTGACCCGGACCTGGGTGGCCGCGGCGCTGCTCACCGAAACCGGGGAGGAGCCGGCGCGGACCTTCGACCGGCCGGTCAGCTTGACCGTGGTGTCCTGGGCGGCCGGCAGCGCGGCGTTCTTCGAAGCGTCGAATTTCGCGTAGGTCTTCTTCGGGATGTCGCGGGGCTTGACCTTGCTCTTGCCCAGCTCGACCCGCTCGATCTTCTGCGGCTCGGGGAAGTCCGGCTTCTTCGGGTCCGCGGCCGCCGCGACCGGCGTCAAACCGATCAGGGCCGGGCCCGTCACCGCGACCAGGCCCAGCACGGCCAGGCGGCGCCATCGCGCCACCAGTCGCGGAGTCCACCTGTTCTTGGGCAGCATCCAGCGTCCTTCCCCGTTTACGCACTTCAGAGCGCAGGCCTACGCCCGGTGCGGCGTAACGCCACACCGGTTGATCAAGCCCCAGGCGGATCAGAGTACGAAACGGGGAGACCCCGGTCTATATCGATGAACTTTGTCACTTTCATCGACAGTGGACACTATTGGTATTGACTAAATTCCGTAGTAACGGCCAGTAACTCTCAGCGACTGGTCGGCGACTCAGTCGTCCACGGGCTCTCGGACCAGGATCTCTTCCAGGCTCGCGATCTGCAGCACCATGCGGACCATGGCCGTCGGTTCCTTGAGCATCAGGGTGATGCCGCGGGCGGCGGCCGCCCGCTGGGCGGCGACCAGCACGCCGATGCCGCTGGAGTCGAGGAAGGCCACCCCGCTCATGTCCACGTCGACGCGGTCGGTGTTCGGCGCCTCCACGGTGCTGCGGAGGACCTCCCGGAGCACGTCGACCGTCTCCAGGCTGATGTCGCCCTCGGGCGCGACCGTGACGGTGTTCGCGTCGCGTTCGATCCGGTACTGCAAAGACATGTCGATTCCTGTCGGTCACGTGGCGGCTCGTCGCCGCGCGATACCCCATCGCGCGCGCGTCAAACGTCTGCCCGGTAGAACGACCAGCATGCGATCATGACGCGTGACCGGCACACCGAGCTTCGCGGCGATGCTACGCGAACTGCGCTCACAGGCCGGGCTGACGATGGACGAGCTGGCGGCGACCTCCGGGGTGAGCGCCCGCGCCATCAGCGACATGGAACGTGGCCGGAGCCGCCGGCCCCAGCGCCGCACGATAGCGGCGCTGGCCGACGCGCTCGGCCTGGACCTCCGGCAGGGCTCGCAGCTCATTGCCGCAGCGCGAGGGCGCCCACTGTTGCCGTTGCCGGAAGACGCGGAGCCCTTCGTGGGCCGCGAGGCCGAGCTGACCCGGTTGCGGCAGCTGGCGCGGCAGGCGCTCGGCGAGCGCACCGCCCCCGTCGTGGTGATCTGCGGCCTGGGCGGCACCGGCAAGACGGCCCTGGCCGTGCGCGCCGCCCGCTCCCTGGCCGCCGAGTTTCCCGGCGGCGCGCACTTCGCCGACATGAGCGGTGGGACGGGGGACGATCTCCTGCGGGCGCTCGGAGTGCCCGAGCGCGACATCCCGGCCGGCGCCGAGGACCGGGCCGGGCACTATCGCGAGACCGTACGGGAACGGGCCGCCCTGGTGGTGCTGGACGACGCGGTTGACGAGGCACGAGTGCGGCCGCTGCTGCCGGCCGACGGGGCGGTGCTCACCCTGGTGACCAGCCGCCGGCTGCTCAGCGGGCTCGAAGCGGTGCACCGCGTCCACCTCGGTCCCCTCGAACCGGCCGACGCGGCCCGGCTCGTGGACGGTGAGGTGGCCGCCCTCTGCGGTTTTCTTCCGCTCGCCCTGCGGGTGGCGGCCGGACAGACCGCCGGTGACCTGGCGACCGCCGACCGGCGCCTGGATCGGCTCGCCGATCTGGGATTCCCGGTCAACGACGTGCTCGCACGGCCCTATCGCGCGCTGACGCCACCGGCAGCCCTGGCGCTCCGCCGACTTGCCCGGTACGAGGCCGTCGACGACGAGGACGCCTTGGAGGAACTGGTCGAGGCGGGTCTGGCCGAGATCGGCAGCGGCGGCTACCGGCTGCACGAGCTGGTCCGGCTCTTCGCCGGCCGGTCGCCCGGGTGAGTCACAGGGTGGCCAGCTCCTCCCGCACCGCCGCGACCGACTCGTCCATGCCGGTTCGCACGAAGAGTGCCTCGGCCTGCCGCAGCGCGATCCGGGCCGGCTCGGCCCGGCCGTCATCGCGCAACACCCGCCCCAGAGCCAGGACCGCCTTGGCCTGCATGTCCCATACGCCGATGGCGGCGTACCGTTCGGCAGCCTCGCCGAACACCACCGCTGCCTCCTCGTGCCGGCCGGCCTTCCACAGGGCGTGGCCCACCCCCAGCCGGGCCCGGCCCGCCATCAACCCCGCCACCGAGGGCAGCACCGGACGGGCCGGATCGTCGATGACCTCCAGCACCTGGCCGAAGAACGGCAGTGCCTCGGCCGGGCGGCCCGCGAAGTACTCGATGTCGCCCCGGGCCAGCAGCACCTGGCACATCGCGTCGTAGTCACCGGTCTCCTCGAAGATCACCGCGGCCCGCTCGTCGTAGGCCGCCGCCTCGGTGAGGTTCCCTCGGTCGACCTCGGCCTGCGAGGCGTAGTGCAGGGCCCAGCCCTCCTGTGCCCGGTCGCCGCCGAGCCCGGCCAGCCGCAGCGCTTCGAGGGCCCGGCGCAGCGCCTCCTCCTCGTCCCGGCGAAAGGTGAAAACCCAGGACAGGTAGTTGGTCTGCGTGGCCTCCTGAGCGAGGTCGCCGAGCTCGCGGGCGGCGTCGCGGCCGAGCGTGAAGACCTCCTCCCAGCCGTCCCAGTAGGACCAGAAGTCAGAGAACCAGTGCATGGCCTCAGCGGTGTCGAGCACGGCCCGGGGCCGATCGGCGGAGCGCATCGCGGCCAGCCAGTTGTCCGCCTCGGCGCGCAGCCACGCCTCGGCGTCACCGGTGGAGCCGAGCCGCAGGCCGCCGTCGAGCGCCGCCGGGGTGCCGTCGCCCTCGTACCAGCGCCCGGCCGCAGTCGCCGCGTCCAGCAGCCAGCCGGTCATCCGCCGCGCCGAGGCGTGCCGCTGCTCGGCGGTCTCCTCCTCGACCAGGCGGGCGCGGGCGAAAAGCCGTACGAGATCGTGGAAGTGAAAGCGGTCCGCCGTGTCCGACTGGAGCAGGCCGAGCTCCAGGAGCTCGTCGAGCGCGTCCTCGGCCACCGGCCGGTCGGCGCCGGCGACCACGGTGGCCAGAGCGGTGCCCGCGTCGCCGCCGGGCACCAGCGACAGCCGGCGGAAGGTCTGTGCCGCGGTTGGCGACAACTGGGCGTACGACAGGGCGAAGGCCGTCGTCATCAGCAGATCGCCGGCCACCAGACGGTCGAGGCGGCGTTCCTCGTCGGACAGGCGATCAGCCAGATCGCGGAGCGTCCACCCTGGACGGCTGCGCAGCCGGTTGCCGGCGATTCGCATGGCCAGCGGCAGATGGCCGCAGAGAGCGGCGACCTCGGCCGCCGCCTCGGGTTCCGGCGGGGTCTCGCCGGCGAACGGATCGCTCAGGATGGCGTGCAGCAGCTCGATCGCCTCGTGCGGCGAGAACGGGCTCAGCTCCAGCCTGGTCACCCCGTCGAGGGCGGCGAGCCGGCGCCGGCTGGTCACGACACTCACGCCACGGGCTTTCCTGAGGTACGGCTGTACGTGCTCCTCGTCCGCGGCGTCGTCGAAGACGATCAGGGCCTGTTTCTCGACGAGGAGCCGCTCGTACAGTTCGGCCCGCTTGCCCGGCCCGGCCGGCAGGGCGTTCGGCGGCACGCCCAAGCCGTGCAGGAGCCGGGTGAGGATCTCGTCGGTTCCGGCCGGGCGGTCGGCCATGCCGCGCAGGCCGACGAAGAGCACCCCGTCCGGGAAGCCGCCGGCCAGCGACCGGGCCGCGTGCGCGGCCAGGGTGGTCTTGCCGGAACCGGCCGGGCCGCTGATCACCACCGGTGGGCCGCCCGGCCGCGCCGAGAGCCGCAGCCGGTCGAGCTCGACCGCGCGGCCGACGAAGTCGCCCGGCACCCGGGGCAGCCACGCGCCGCTCGGTGAGGCCGTCTGCCGCCGGCGCCGGTTCTCCCGGGCCGCGGCCAGCAGCGCCTGCCGGTCGTCGCCGTCCAGCCCGAGCGCGTCGGCCAGTGCGGTGATCGTCCGGCGTTGCGGCGTGTGGCTGCGCTCCCGCTCGAGGTCGCTGATCGCGCGCACGCTGAGCCCGGACGACCCGGCCAGCTCCTCGAGCGTCAGACCGGCACGCTGCCGAAGCTCACGCACCACCGTGGCCAGCGATTTCTCCGCCATGAGCGCCTCCCACGATCACTGTAGGCCGCGGTTCTGCGTGTGTTTCCGCATGGTCATCCGGCGTGGCGGGCGCTTGGCTGATCACGGGGCGTCGGAGGAGGAAGGATGCCGGGGAGAACTTTGCATGTGATGGGCGACGCCGCGATGGCTCGTGGCGACTTCACCAGTAGTGCGCGGCTGCTGTCCGGTGCGGCCGACCTGTGGCGGGCCGAGGGGCGGGCCGGGCCGCTGGCCCGGGCACTGACCGGGGCCCGGAGCCGGATTCCCCTGGGCGACCTGGCACGGGCCTGGTCCGACGCCGGCGAGGGGCGCGCCCTGGCCGGTGCGACCGGCGAGACCGCGGCCTGGCTCAGCCTGACCGGCACGGCGGCGCTGGTGGCGACCATGCGCGGCGACCACGACGAGGCGGCCGGGTTGGTGCGGGACCTTCGCGTCGCGGCCACGGTCGGCCGGGCGCCGGGCGGATGCGAGGCGGCCCGGCAGGCCGAGGGGCTGCGCGCGCTGCTCGAGGGCCACGCCGTGGAGGCGTACGACATCATCAAGCAGTTGTTCCTGGCCGGAGGGCCGCTGCGGCGGTGGCACGTGGCGATCGACCTGGCCGACGCCGCCGCGGCCGCGGGTGAGGTGGAGGAAGCCCGGGCGCTGCTCGCCGAGCTGCCCGCAGCGGCCAGGCGCCTGCCTTCGGAGTTGCTGATTTCGGCCCGCGTGTACGTCGAAGCGGTGCTCACCAGGGACGACGGCGGCCATGCCGGAGCCTTGGCCGCGCTGCCGCCCGGATGTGTGCTGGCGCGGGCGCGGCTGCACCTGCATCACGGTCGCCGCCTGCGGCGGCAGCGCCGCTATGTCGACGCCCGGGAGTCGCTGCGGGCCGCGCACGATCTGTTCGACGGAATGGGCGCCGTGCCCTGGGCCGAGGCGGCCCGGAGCCAGCTGCTGGCCACGGGCGACTCGTGCGCCCGGCGGCGCGGGGAGACGTACCTCTCGGCTCAGGAAACGCAGATCGCCGAGCTCGCCGCACGCGGCCTGAGCAACCGGGAGATCGCGGACCGGTTGTTCATCTCGCACCGGACCGTCGGATCGCACCTCTACCGGGTCTACCCGCGGCTGGGAATCACCAGCCGCGGGCAGCTCGCGGCGGCCCTGGCTACTCGCCGGGCTTCTTGAACTCGACCTGCTCCTGGCCCTCCATGTAGTCGGCCAGGGTGCGGTAGACGACCGGGTTGACGATGCTGTGCGGCATCCGGTCGGTGTGGTTGGCCCAGTCCGGGTTGACCATGTAGCCGGCCACCACCAGGTTGCGGGAGCCCACGACCAGCGACGCGGTCTTGTCGTTGTCGGTGGTTCCGGTCTTGCCGAAGATCGGGTGACCGATCGTGCGGTACGCGTTCGGCTCCGTCGAGCCGGCACAGTTGCCCAGCTGCGCGCGGTCGCCGACCGGGCAGCGGGCCGCGTCGAGGGCCTTGCGGGCCACGTCGGCGCTGGTGGCCCGCTTGCAGGCGGGCTGGCCGGCGTTGACCTTCGAGCCGTTGGCCGCGTAGATCTGCTTGATCGGCGTCGGCGCGCAGTACATGCCGTCGCCGGCCAGCGTGGCGTACGCGTTCGCGATCTCCAGCGGCGTCGACGCCGTCACGCCGAGGGTGAACGCGCCGAACTGGTGCGCGGCCTCCGGGGTGGCGATCAGGTCACGGTCGCCGCCGCGGTACTGGAGGCCGAACCGCTTCGAGACGTCGACGACCTTCTCGGCGCCGACCTGCTCCTGCAACGGCACGAAGTACGTGTTCACCGACTTGCCGAAGCCGGTCCACATGTTGAACGTGCCCTTCTCGCTCTTCGAGGCGTTCTCCGGGCAGTAGAACGAGGTGCCCGGGCAGGCGGCCGGCGAGTTGCGCGCCACCGGGTAGCTCGACTTGTAGAAGTAGTCCGACGTGATCGAGTGGCTGAGCTCCAGGCCGTTCTCGAGCGCGGCCACCATCGTGAACATCTTGAACACCGAGCCGGCCTGATAGCCGCTGATGTCGCCGCCACCGGTGATGATCGGGTTGGTGGTGTTCGGATAGGTGGCCCGGGCGCCGGCCTTGCGGGTCTGCGGGTTCGAGCTCAGCGGGTTGGTGCCGTCGTCGAGTTTGTAGTTGCGGTTGGCGGCCAGCGCCTTCACCCGCCCCGAGCCGGGCTCGACCGCCGCGATCAGGACGGCGTTCTTGTTCTTGTCCTTGATCTTTTTGGTGATTTCCGTACGGGCCGCGGTCTGCGCCTTGACGTCGAGCGACGTGACGATGCGGTAGCCACCGGTCTTGAGCTGGCGCTCCCGCTCGTACGAGTTGTCACCGAACGCGGACTGACCCATCCACCAGCGGTAGAAGTAGTCGCAGAAGAAGCCCCAGTTGTTCTTCGCGACCGAGGTGCAGCCGTTGCCGGGACGGTTCGTCGTACGGCCCAGCTTGACCTTCTTGGCCTCGTCGCCCTGCGCCTTGGTGATCTGGCCCAGCTGAACCATGTTGTCGATGATGTAGTTGCGCCGGTCCAGCGCCTGCGGGTAACCGGTCGCGGTGGTCGGGTCGAACGCGGTCGGCGCCTTCACCATGCCGGCCAGCAGCGCGGCCTCGGCGATCGTCAGGTCCTTGGGCGACTTCTTGAAGTAGACCCGGCTGCCGGCGTAGACGCCGTAGGCGCCGTTACCGAACGGGGCCAGGTTCAGGTAACGCTCGAGGATCTGCTTCTTGTCCAGGTCCTTCTCGACCTGCAAGGCGTACTTGATCTCGGTGACCTTGCGCTCCGGGCTGTCCCGGGTCGCGTCGATCGCCTCCTGCGGGGTCTTGGCGCCGTACGCCTGCGCCATGCGGACGTACTGCATGGTCAGGGTCGAAGCACCCTGCTTGGAGCCACCGTTGTTGTTGTTGACGGCGGCCCGGGCGATGCCCTTGAGGTCGACGCCGTTGTGCTCGTAGAACTTGTGGTCCTCGGCGGCGACGATGGCGTTCTGCATGTTCACCGAGATCTGGCTGATCGGCACATCGCTGCGGAACTCGTCGTAGAGGACGGCGATCTGCGTCTTGCCGTCGTTGGCGAACACCCGCGTCACCTGCGGGGTCGACTGCTGCACGAGCGTGCTCGGCAGCGACGAGAACTCCTGAGCGCCCGCCTTGGCCACCAGCCCGCCGAGCGCGAACGCCGGGAACGAGGCGGCCGACACCACCACGCCGGTCAACAGCCCGCACAGGAGCAACAAAACAGCCTTGGTAGGCCACTTACGGTCTTTCGTCCGGTTACCGACAGACACGGAGCTCCAGACCACCTTTCTCCACGAATACCCCGAACACGCCGGCACAGGGAACCATCCCCGCGCAACAGGCAGGCGCCAAGACTACGTGATCTTGTTTAGGGTTGCCTGGGAGCGTCGATGAGCCCGCGGGCCCCTTGACGCAGCAGCGACAACGCCACAGCAACACCGAGAGTAACCGGATCGTCGTCCCATTCGCGCGCTTCGAGCACCCTCTTGCCGTCCGGCGAGAAGACCCGCCCCTTCAGCGACAGCCGCCCGCCCGCCTCACTGACCGCGTATCCGGCGATCGGGCTGTTGCAGTGCCCTTGCAGCACATGAAGCAGCATCCGCTCGGCCACAGTCTGCCGCCAGGTCTCCGGATCCCCCAGCGCGGCCGCCGCCTCAAGCGTGGCCGTGTCATCCTCCCGGCATTGAAGCCCGAGCACCCCCGCCCCGACCGGCGGGCACATGACATCGACGGGCAGAACCTCGGTGATCCGTTCCGGCTGCCCGATCCGCTCAAGCCCCGACACCGCGAGAAGCAGCGCGTCGACCTCGCCGGCGTCGAGCTTGGCCAGCCGGCTGTTGGCGTTCCCCCGGAGAGGAACGGTCTCGAGCTGCGGAAACTCCCGCCCGAGCTGAGCCACCCGCCGCACCGCCGAGGTGCCGACCCGGGTCCCCGCCGGCAGCGCCGCCAGCGACAACCCTCCGGGATGCACGAGAGCGTCCCGAATGTCATCCCGAGCCAGATAGGCGGCGAAAATAGTCCCGTCTGGCACCGGTCGATCCCCCGGCACGTCCTTCATGCAGTGAACGGCCAGGTCACAGCGCTTCTCAAGCAGCGCCTGATCGATCTCTTTGGTGAACGCTCCCTTGCCGCCCAGCTCCGACAGAGCCCCCGCCCACCGATCCCCGCGAGTGGTGAACGCCACAACTTCAGTCACCACATCGGGCCGCTTGACCGCCAGCTCCACCCGAACGCGCTCAACTTGAGCCAGCGCCATAGGCGACGACCGACTGCCGATCCGAACAAGGTGCTTCTGAGGCATCAATCCACCCTAAAGCCCCCACTCGAACCGCGACGTCTCCGCCATGCGTCATCATGCTCGCCGTGAGATCGAAGTGGCCCTCGTGGCAGTGTCGCGGCCCTGGCGGGAGCGGCGGCGTACCACATCGTCGACACGTGGCCGCGCGATGGCGGAACCCCGCAGTCCCAGACCGTCAGCATCGCGCCGGCCACCTTCCGCATCAGCGGGGAGGCGGTCAGGATCAACCTACGGTGCAGGCGCCGCCGCACATGCCGGCCAGCGCTCTGGCGCTGACCGCCAGGACCACCGGCAAGCAAGCGGACGCCGTCGTCACTTGCCGCATCGTCAGCACGGAGTTCCCCGGCACGGCCTCGGCCGAGGACACCGATTCGGGCCCGCACGCCGTGGTCAACTGCTGAAGCCGAGTCCCAGCTGGACTCAAGCTTGGTGGACCGGGACCGGCGGGTCTGGAAAACGCGCGTCACAGTCATCGCACAGCGTCAGTTCCGTGGTCCGCCATTCGCGAAGTTTCGCGGCGGCACCGCACCACTCGCACACAGTTTGGGAGAGAGTTCCGAACCAGGCCGTAATGGAGTCCAACTCGGCCGCCTCTTCAGACGACCACTGCCGCTGGCCTTGAACCCAGCGGCGTGGAAACGCCTGGTAGGACAGCTCGCCGTACT
Organism: Actinoplanes sp. NPDC000266; assembly: GCF_042899005.1. Taxonomy (NCBI): domain Bacteria; kingdom Bacillati; phylum Actinomycetota; class Actinomycetes; order Micromonosporales; family Micromonosporaceae; genus Actinoplanes; species Actinoplanes sp. NPDC000266. The sequence goes on along the minus strand of NZ_JBIAZI010000001.1, from coordinate 1,136,537 downwards.
TCTGTTTGATGGCCAGAAGCTCGTACTGCGGGAAGACGGCCAGGAGCCGGTCATGGCACTCCTCAACGAGGGCCCGCCATCCCTCACCAACCCACGCAACGTCAAAGTCACCGTCGCGGCCGTGCGGCCGCAGCTTACCGACCAACTCAGGGCTGTTGCCGGGATCGAGGCACCACACAGACCAAGCTTCCCATGCGATAGACATCGCTGCGCGCCTCATCGCCACGAGCAGGCGTCGAGCGCCCACGCCGCGCGACAAGCGGCATGAGAATGCGCATCTCGCTGATTGGAAACGTGCTTGCCCGTATCATTTTTTATTGGTGTGATCGTTTCTTTGCTGTCGATCTTCGGGGTGGGGTGCCGAGCCATTCGCCGGAGATGCTGGCGTTCCGGCGCGATGCGGCGGAGCGGCGGCGGCGGGGTCTTAAACGACGCCATGCGTTGAAGTTGTGTCGGCTGCATGGTTGTTCGCGGTTGCGCGGAGAGCTGGGTTTGCCTGATCCGACCGAGCGGATACCGCCGCTGGTCTGGGATGACGAGGTCAGCTGGGTGCGGCGCCGAGACGCCAACGCGGCCCGAATCGACGGTTCGGGCTGAGGCGGTGCAACGGGTTGAGGCGGCGACGCCGGACCGGCTGGGCCGGGCGAAAGTAACCGCGCGGGCCGAGTCCACCGGACCGGGCGGATCCTCACGCGCCGCTCGTCGGCGCCGGACGGGCCATTCGGGATCGGACGGCACGCATGACTCTGGCCGACGGCGCGCAATTTCGGCAGCACACCTATCGGCAGCGACATCACGAAATGATCGGCGACACCAGAATGGCGACCGGGCGATCTCCGCAGTCGACTGAAAAGCGCCGCCGATGCTTCGACGACGGGCGCCTCGAAAGGCATGTAAAATCCGGACGATCAATTTGCTGCCTGAAGGCAGCTTCCGTAGTGAACTGTCTAGCGCAGTTGCGGCGACCGGCCCGCACAGCGAACGCTTCAGGTCGCAAGCCAGTCCCTCCCATCAACCCGCGCGACCGGCCTGGAATTGCCGCGCGACCCACCACCCAGCGTGCCTGCGTGACCGGCTTACCCTCCGGACCACAGCGCGGCAGCGAACAGCTCCATCCACCCACCGCGCGGTGCCCGCCGGCCGGACTCACCGCTCAGCCGCGAGTGACCCCTCCCCTGGCCGACACCAAGCTCCCCGGCAAGGCCGGGGGCGGAGGGTGCCCACTCATGGCGTAAAGCGCTCCCCAGCCAGCCGTGAGTGGACACCCTCCGCCCCCGGCCGTCCAGCGCGAGCAAGCCCACCCCGCCCAGCCATCGCGTCATGTGATCGCGCCACCACCGAGATGAACTTTCGACGGATGACGTAAAAGTTTAAGACGGTCGATCCAAAAGTCTGGACACGGACGACGCGAAGTTCATAACGTGAGCAGCACTACGGGAATGTTTCCGGCAGATGTCCCCCTCGCTCATCCCCAGGTAAGGAAGGGACTCCGTGAACCATCGAACCCGAATCCATCGATTAACTGCGATGGCTTCAACCACTCTCCTCCTCTCCCTAGCGGCCGCCGCCCCAGCGTCCGCAGTCATCAACCCCGCCGACTTCCAGCAGGTCACCCTGGCCAAGGGCGTCGCCGAGACCGGCGAACCCATCGGCCTCGCCGTCCTGCCCGACCGCTCCGTTCTGCACACCTCCCGGGACGGCACCGTCCGGCGCACCGACGCCGCCGGCGCCACCTCTGTCGTGGGCACCATCCCCGTCTACACCCACGACGAAGAGGGCCTTCAGGGCGTCGCCGTTGACCCCGGCTTCGCCACCAACCGGCAGATCTTCCTGTTCTACGCTCCTCCGCTGAACACCCCCTCCGGTGACGCCCCCGCCACCGGCGCCGCTGCCACCTGGGCCACCTGGGCCGGCGTCAACCGCCTCTCGCGGTTCACCCTCAACGCCGACTTCACCATCAACCAGGCCAGCGCCGTCACCGTCCTCGACGTGCCCACCGACCGGGGCATGTGCTGCCATGTCGGCGGTGACATGGACTTCGACGCCGCCGGCAACCTCTACCTGTCGACCGGCGACGACTCCAACCCGTTCGACTCGGCCGGCTATTCGCCGATCGACGAGCGCACCAACCGCAACCCGGCCTACGACGCTCAGCGCAGCGCCGGCAACACCAACGACCTGCGGGGCAAGATCCTGCGGATCAAGGTCAACGCCAACGGGTCGTACTCGATCCCCGCCGGCAATCTCTTCGCCCCCGGCACCGCCAACACGCGGCCCGAGATCTACGCCATGGGCTTCCGCAACCCGTACCGGATCAGCGTCGACAAGGCCACCGGCCACGTCTACGTCGGTGACTACGGGCCGGACGCCGGCACCACCTCGGCCACCCGCGGCCCGTCCGGTCAGGTCGAGTTCGACCGGGTCACCGGCCCCGGAAACTTCGGCTGGCCCTACTGCACCGGCACGAACACCACGAACGAGACCTACAACGAGTGGGACTTCGCGGCCAACACCGGCGGCGCCAAGTACAACTGCACCGGCGGGCCCACCAACAACTCGTTCCGCAACACCGGCCTGACCACCCTGCCGCCGGCTCAGCCGGCCTGGATCCGCTATGCCGGTGACGCCGGTTCCCCGCCCGAGTTCGGTGGCGGCTCCGAGTCCCCGATGGGCGGTCCCGTCTACCGGTACAGCGCGAGCAACCCCTCCACCACCAAGTTCCCGCAGTCGTTCGACGGGCAGTTCTTCGCCGCCGAGTTCGGCCGCGGCTGGATCAAGCCGATCGTGGTCAACGCCAACGGCACACCGGGCGCGATCGACACGTTCCCGTGGAACGGCAAGCAGGTCATGGACTCGGCGTTCGGGCCGGACGGCTCGCTGTACGTCCTCGACTACGGCACCGGCTACTTCAACGGCGACGCCAACTCGGCCCTGTACCGCTACGACTACGTGGCCGGGGCCAACCGCGCTCCGACCGCCGTGGCCAGTGCCAACCCCACTTCCGGGTCCGCCCCGCTGACCGTCACGTTCTCCTCCGCGGGCAGCAGCGATCCCGAGGGCGGCGCCCTGACGTATTCGTGGGCCTTCGGGGACGGCACAACGTCAACGGCGGCCAACCCCACCAAGACGTACGCCACCAATGGCACCTATGCGGCGACGCTGACCGTTCGTGACCCGCAGGGCGCGACCGGCACCGCCAGCGTGCCGGTGACCGTCGGCAACACCGCGCCCAGCGTCACCATCACCACCCCGGCCTCCGGTCAGCTCGTGTCGTTCGGCGACAGCGTTCCCTGGAGCGTCACCGTCACCGATCCCGAGGACGGCACGATCGACTGCTCGAAGGTCACCATGGCCTACGTGCTCGGGCACGACCAGCACGGGCACCAGATCACGTCGCAGACCGGGTGTTCCGGCACCATCGCCATCCCGACCGACGGTGAGCACGACGACGCCGCGAACATCTTCCCGATCTTCGACGCGTCGTACACCGACAAGGGCGGGCTGACCACCCACGCGCAGCACATCCTGCAACCGCGCAAGCGGCAGGCCGAGCACTTCAAGACGTCCTCCGGCGTCAACAAGTTCAGCAAGACCACGGCCGAGGGCGGCCAGACGGTCGGCGACATCAACAACGGCGACTGGATCCAGTTCGACCCGTACAAACTGAACAACGCCACCTCGTTCACGGCCCGGGTCTCCTCGGCCGGCAGCGGCGGCACGGTCCAGGTCCGTACGGGCTCCCCGACCGGCACGGTCATCGGGTCGGCCACCGTCGCCCCGACCGGCTCGTGGGACACCTTCGTCAACGTCACGGGCACCATCTCCGGCGCCCCGGCCGGGACGACCTCGCTCTACCTGACCTTCGCCGGTACGGGAACGGGCGCGCTCTACGACGTCGACAGCTTCACCTTCAGCACGGCCAACCTGCTGTCGCTGAACAAGCCGGCCACGGCGTCCAGCACGGAGAGCGCCACCTATCCGGCGTCCGCCGCGGTGGACGCGTCAACCACGACGCGGTGGTCGAGTGCCTTCGCCGATCCACAGTGGATCCGGGTCGACCTGGGCAGTTCACAGGCGATTTCCCGGGTACGTCTGCAGTGGGAGGCCGCCTACGGCTCGGCGTACCAGATCCAGACGTCGCCCGACGGCAGCACCTGGACCACGGTCCGCTCGGTGACCGGCGGCGACGGCGGCGTGGACGACCTGACCGGCCTGAACGCGCAAGGCCGCTACGTCCGCGTCAACGGCACGGCCCGGGCCACCGCCTGGGGCTATTCCCTCTTCAACTTCGAGGTGTACGGCAGCTGACCTTCCCCGCAAGAAGGTGGGCGCTCGTTCCCCCACGCGGGCGCCCACCCTCCCCCTAGCAAAGGAGGTTCCATGCGCAAGCTCCTGGCAGGCGCGATGGCCCTGACCGCCATCGCCGCCTGCACATTCACCGCGTCGAGTGCGAACGCCGCCGACGCGCCGTACGACGTCCTGGTCTTCTCCAAGACCGCCGGCTTCCGGCACGACGCGATCCCCGTCGGCATCCAGACGATCCGCGATCTGGGCGCGGCCAACAGCTTCACGGTCACCGCGACCGAGGACGCGGCCGCCTTCAGCACGGCCAACCTGGCCCAGTACGAGGCGGTGGTCTTCCTCAACACCACCGGCGACGTCCTGAACGCCACGCAGCAGAGCGCCTTCGAGACGTACATCAAGGGTGGTGGAGGTTTCGCCGGCGTGCACGCGGCGGCCGACACCGAGTACGACTGGCCGTTCTACGGCCAGCTGGTCGGCGCCTACTTCCATTCGCACCCGGCCATCCAGCAGGTCACCTCGAAGGTCGAGGACCGGGCGCACGCGAGCTCGGCCCACCTGCCGCAGTCGTGGACACGCACCGACGAGCTGTACAACTACCGGACCAACCCGCGCAGCAGCGCGCACGTGCTGGCCACCTTGGACGAGTCGACGTACTCGGGCGGCAACATGGGCGCCGATCACCCGATCGCCTGGTGCAAGACCGTCGACTCGGGCCGGTCCTGGTACACCGGATTCGGGCACACCCAGGCGTCGTACGCCGAGAGCAACTTCCGCAGTCACCTGCTCGGCGGGATCCGTTACGCGGCCGGCCGGGCCAAGGCCGACTGCCGTACCGAGACCGGATACACGCCCATTTACAACGGCAGCACGACCGGATGGACGCAGGCCGGGCCGGGCAGCTTCACCAACACCGACGCGACCCTCACCTCGACCGGTGGGATGGGCCTGCTCTGGTATTCGGCGCGGCAGTTCACCTCGTACTCGCTGAAGGCCGACTGGCGCCTGACCGGTGACAGCAACTCGGGCATCTTCGTCGGCTTCCCCAACCCGAACAACGACCCGTGGGTGGCCGTCAACCAGGGCTACGAGGTGCAGATCGACGCCACCGACGCGGCCGACCGCACCACCGGCGCCATCTACACCTTCAAGTCGGCCGACCTGGCCGCCCGCGACGCCGCGCTGAACCCGCCCGGCGAGTGGAACACCTACGAGCTGCTCGTCGAGGGCCAGCGGATCCGGGTCTACCTGAACGGCCGGCTCGTCAACGACTTCACCAACACCGACCCGGCCCGCAACCTGGACGGCTACATCGGCCTGCAGAACCACGGCAGCGCCGACACGGCCGCCTTCCGCAACGTGCGGGTCAAGGACCTGAGCGTGGCGCCGCCGGCGTCGAACGTGGCCCTGAACAAGCCGACCACGGCGTCCAGCGTCGAGAACGCGAGCTACCCGGCCTCGAACGCGGTCGACAGCTCGTCGACGACCCGCTGGTCGAGCGCGTTCAGCGACCCGCAGTGGATCCGGGTCGACCTGGGCGCCACCTACACGGTGTCGCGGGTGCGCCTTCAGTGGGAGGCCGCCTACGGGTCGGCGTACCAGATCCAGACCTCGGCCGACGGCACCACCTGGACCACCGTCAAGTCGGTGACAGCGGCCAACGGCGGTGAGGACGACCATCCGGGTTTGAGCGCGCAGGCCCGGTACGTGCGGATCAACGGAACGGCGCGCGGGACCCAGTGGGGCTATTCGCTCTACAACTTCGAGGTCTACGGCAACTGAGCAGTAGGAACAGGGAGGTTCATATGACGACCGGCGTGTGGTTGATCGGAGCTAGAGGATCTGTGGCGGTGACCAGCATGGTCGGGGCCACCGCACTACGCGCCGGGCTCGCCGAGCCGCTCGGTTGCGTCACCGAGCTGCCGGCACTGGCCAGCAGGGCCGTTCCCGGCCTGGGCGAGCTGGTGTTCGGTGGCCACGACATCAGCGACATCACCCTGGAGAAGAAGGTCGAGGACCTGGTCGCCGCCGGCGTGCTCCCCGCGGGCCCGGCGGCGGCCGTCGCCGACCAGCTGCCGGCCCTGCAGCGCGAGCTGCGGCCGGTGCCGGTGGCGGCGACCCAGCTCGAGGTGGCGCGTCTGATCGCCCAGGACATCGACGACTTCCGGCGGCGGCGCGGCCTCGAACGCGTCGTCGTCGTCAACGTCTCCTCGACGGAGCCGGCGGCCGTTCCTCATCCGGGCCACTCCTCGCTGGCCGCGCTGGAGACGGCGCTGGGTGCGCCCGGCGTCGTTCTGCCGCCGAGCTCCCTCTACGCGTACGCCGCCTTCACCGCCGGCTGCGCGTACGTGGACTTCACCCCGTCGACCGGCACGCGGTTGCCGGCCCTGCGGGAGCTGGCCGACTCGGTGGGCCTGCCGTACGCCGGCCACGACGGCAAGACCGGCGAAACGCTGGTGAAATCGGTGCTGGCGCCCATGTTCGCCATGCGCAACCTGCGCGTGCGCACCTGGGCCGGCACCAACCTGCTGGGCGGCGGCGACGGCGCCAACCTGGCCGACCCGGCGGCCAACGCGGCCAAGGCCGGCAGCAAGCAGCGGGTGCTGGCCGAGACCCTCGGCTACCAGCCACAGGGCAGCAGCCACATCGAGTACGTCGACGACATCGGCGACTTCAAGACGGCCTGGGACCTGATCACCTTCAGCGGCTTCCTCGGCACCCGCATGCGCATGGAGTTCTCCTGGCACGGCTGCGACTCGGCCCTGGCCGCCCCGCTGATCCTCGACCTGGCCCGCCTGACCGCGGCCGCACACGCGGCCGGCCGCAGCGGCCCGCTCACCGACCTGGCGTTCTTCTTCAAGGACCCGATCGGCGAGGTCCCACACGCCCTTCCCGACCAGTGGGCCCGGTTGGTCGCTTTTGTCCATGGCCTGTCCGATGGGTGATCCCGCCGTCGCCGCAGTGCCGGCCTCCGCTGCGGCGCCTGCCTCTAACGCGGCTCCCGTCTCTGCCGCGGCGCCCGTCTCTGCCGCGGCGCGTGGGGACCGGCCGAGCTGGCGCGATCTCGCCGAGCTGGTCCGCGCCCCCGCCGCGCTGTCGGTGCCGGGCGACACGATCGCCGGGGCCGCGGCGGCCGGCGGAATGCGGCGTTCGACACCGGCGCTGATGGCCTCGTCGGTCTGCCTCTACTGGGGCGGGATGGCCGCCAACGACTGGGCCGACCGGGAGCTCGACGCCCGCGAACGCCCGGAACGGCCGATCCCCTCGGGCCGGGTCAAGCCGCGACAGGCCTTGCTGACCGCCGCCGGCCTCACCGCGGCCGGCGTCGGGCTGGCCGCGCTGGCCGGCGGCCGGCGAGCGCTCGCGGTCGCCGCCCCGCTGGCCGCGGCGGTCTGGGCCTACGACGTCTGGGCCAAGAACACGCCCGCCGGCCCGGCCGTGATGGCCGCCTGCCGTGGCCTCGACGTGCTGCTCGGCGCCAGCGGCGGCGACGTACGGCGGGCCGTGCCCTCCGCCCTGACCGTGGCCGCGCACACCTACACGGTCACGGCCCTGTCCCGGCGCGAGGTCTCCGGCGCCACGGCCGCCCTGCCGTCGGCCACGCTCGCCGGCACGCTCGGCCTGGCGGTGGCCGCGGCGGCGGCACCCACCCCCGGTCGCCGCTTCTCCGCCGCGCCCGGCGCCCTCGCCGTCTGGTATCTGGCCGGATACGGCGGAGCGCAGATCCGCGCCGCCGCCGACCCCTCGGCCGGTCGGATCCGCGCGGCGGTCGGGGCCGGCATCACCGATCTGCCGCAGCTTCAGGGTGCTCTCACGGCCCGGGCCGGCTCCCCCGCGTACGGGCTGGCGCTCGCCTTGGTCGCGCCCCTGGCCCGGCGCCTGGCCCGGAAGGTGTCGCCCACATGAGATTCGGCTACGGAACCAACGGCTTCGGCAACCACCGCCTGCCCGAGGCCCTGGCCGTCATCGCCGACCTCGGCTACGACGGCGTCGCCCTGACCCTCGACACCAACCACCTGGACCCCTTCGACGCCGACCTGGCCCGCCGCACCGCCGAGGTCGCCGCCGACCTCCAGCAGCACAACCTGGCTGTTGTCATCGAGACCGGCGCCCGCTATCTGCTCGACCCGTGGCGCAAGCACTCGCCCACCCTGATGGACGACGATCCCGCGCTCCGGCTCGAATACCTCAAAAAGGCGGTCCAGGTCGGCGCCGATCTGGGCGCCGAGGCCGTCTCCTTCTGGGCCGGCATCGGGCGGGCGGAGCATTGGGGCCGGCTCGTCGACGGCTGCCTCGAAGTCGTCGATGTCGCGGCCTCGGCCGGAGTGACCCTCGGCTTCGAGCCCGAGCCCGGCATGCTCGTCAACGACATCGCCGACTGGCGGCGGCTGTACGCCGATCTGGGCGAGCCCCCGAACTTCGGCATCACGCTCGACATCGGCCACTGCCGTTGCCTGGAGCCCCTCCCGGTCGCCGACTGCGTCACGGCCGTCATGGACCACCTCGTCAACGTGCAGATCGACGACATGCGGCGCGGGGTGCACGAGCATCTGGAGTTCGGGACCGGCGAGATCGACTTCCCGCCCGTGCTCACCGCGCTCGCGCCCTATCCGGGCCTGATCTCGGTCGAGCTGCCCCGCCATTCGCACGCCGCGCCGGCGATCGCCGCGCAGTCGCTGGACTTCCTCAGGAACGCGGCCAAGGAGGTTTCGCATGACCACATTGGATGACCTGCACGCGAGGCTGGACGGCAACGAACGGCTCACCGCCGATCTGAAACGGGTCAACAACGATCCCGGCGCGGTCGCCGCGCTCTTCCCGGCGGCCGGCCGCAAGTACGGGCGGGAGCCGCTCACCGGCGACTGGGCGACCGACGAAGCCGCCCGCGCCCTCCTGCTGGCCGCCGTGCCGCCCGAGCAGGTGGGCGACATCTACCGCTACGGGGACACGGCCGAGAAGCTCGCCGTGCTGAAGGCGTTGCCGTTGCTGCCGATCGGGCCCAGCGCCGTCCCGCTGCTCGAGGACGCGCTGCGCACCAACGACACGCGGCTCGTCGCGGCCGCCCTCGGGCCGTACAGCGACCACCTCGACCAGGAGGCGTGGCGCCAGGCCGTGCTCAAGTGCGTCTTCATGGGCGTACCCCTGCAAGGAATCCACCGCCTGTCCGAGAGGGCCGACGCACGGCTCGGGGCGATGCTCCGCGCCTTCGCCCTCGAACGCCAGGCCGCCGGCCGCGACATGCCGCCCGACGCGCTCGCATTGCTCGACCAGCTGAAGGAGGCCTGATGCGCATCTTCGATCCGCACATCCACATGACCTCGCGCACCACCGACGACTACCAGCGGATGGCTGAGGCCGGGGTGCGGGCGGTGGTGGAGCCCGCGTTCTGGCTCGGGCAGCCGCGCACGAACCCCGGCTCGTTCACCGACTACTTCGACTCGATCATCGGGTGGGAGCCGTTCCGGGCCTCGCAGTTCGGCATCCGCCATCACGCCACGATCGCGCTGAACCCCAAGGAGGCCAACGATCCGCGCTGCCGGCCGGTGCTCGACCTGCTGCCGCGCTATCTGGCCAAGGACGGGGTGGTGGCGGTCGGCGAGATCGGGTACGACTCGATGACACCGGCCGAGGACGAGGCGTTCTCGGCCCAGCTGGCCCTCGCCCTCGACCACGACCTGCCGGCGCTGGTGCACACGCCGCACCGGGACAAGGCCCGCGGCACCCAGCGCAGCATCGACGTCATCAAGGAGTCGGGCATCGACCCGGGCCGGGTCGCCCTCGACCATCTCAACGAGGTGACCGTCGACGCGGCCCGCGACGCCGGGGTCTGGATCGGCTTCTCCATCTATCCGGACACGAAGATGTCGCCCGATCGCATGGTCGAGATCCTTCGCAAGTACGGCACGGAGCGCGTCCTCGTCAATTCGGCCGCCGACTGGGGCAAGTCCGATCCGCTGCTGACCGTGCGCACGGCCGAGGCGATGCTGGCCGGCGGATTCTCGGACAAGGACGTCGATCAGGTGCTGTGGCAGAACCCGGTCGCCTTCTACTCGCAGTCGGGCCGGCTCGACCTGTCGGACGTCGAGGGCGCCGAGGCGACCTTCGCCGGCAACTCGATCCTGCGGGGAGGCAGCTGATGCATCTGAGCTACTGCACCAACGTGCATCCGGCCGAGGACCTCGACGGCATCATCGGCCAGCTCGACACCTACGCCCTGCCGATCCGGCGGCGCCTCGGCTCGGACGTGCTCGGCCTCGGCCTGTGGCTGGCCGCGCCGGCCGCGGCGGCGCTCGCCGGCGATCCCACTTTGCGAAGGAAACTGCGTCGAGAGCTTGATGTACGGGGTCTGGAGGTGGTCACTCTCAACGGCTTCCCGTACGAGGCGTTCCAGGCGCCCGTGGTCAAGCACGCCGTCTACTACCCGGACTGGACCGAGCGGGAACGCCTGGACTACACGCTGAACTGCGCGCGGGTCCTGGCCGATCTCATGCCGGACACGGCCAACTACGGTTCGGTGTCGTCGCTGCCGCTGGCCTGGCGCACCCCGTGGGACGTGGAACGGCAGGCCGCCGCGACCCGGCATCTGGACGACCTGGCGCGGGGCCTCGACCGGATCGCGGGCGAGACCGGGCGGACGATCCGGGTCGGCTTCGAGCCGGAGCCGGGCTGCCTGGTCGAGAACACGGCGCAGGCGGCCGAGCTGCTGGCCAAAGTGGACACCCGATGGCTGGGCGTGTGCCTCGACCTCGCCCATCTGGCGTGCGCCTGGGAGAAGCCGGCCGAGGCGCTCGACCGGCTGCGGCGGGCCGGCATCCCGGTGGTGAAGACCCAGGTGTCGGCCGCGCTCCAGGCCGACGATCCGCTCGCGGCCGAGGAGGTGCTGAGGTCGTACGCCGAGAAGCGTTTCCTGCATCAGACGCGCTCGGCCGAGGGCGGGTCGGCCGACGACCTCGACGAGGCGCTCGACCGACGGCTGCCGGGGCCGTGGCGGATCCACTACCACGTGCCGCTGCACGCCGAGCCCGAGGCGCCGCTGACGTCGACCGTGCCGGCGATCCGGGAGGCGCTGTACGAGCTCCTGACGGCGCCCGGCGAACGATGCGAGCACTTCGACGTGGAGACGTACACCTGGGGTGTCCTCCCGGAGTCACAACGGCCGAGAGATGAAGCGGGGCTGGCCGACGGCATCGCGGCCGAGCTCGCCTTCGCGCGCGACCTGATGGCGGTGAACCGATGAGCAAGCTGCTGGTGCTCGACGTGGTCGGGCTGACCCCGCGCCTGCTGGCGCACATGCCCCGGCTGAAGGCCTTGGCCGGTAAGGGTTTCCAGGCCGAGCTCGGCACCGTGCTGCCGGCGGTGACCTGCTCGGCCCAGTCCACGTTCCTGACCGGGGCCCTGCCCAGCGAGCACGGGATCGTCGGGAACGGCTGGTATTTCCGGGAACTGGGCGAGGTCTTCCTCTGGCGGCAGCACAACGCGCTCGTCGGCGGCGACAAGATCTGGGACGACGCCCGGCGGCTGCGGCCGGACTTCACGGTGGCCAACGTCTGCTGGTGGTACGCGATGGGCGCCCGGGTCGACTGGACCATCACGCCGCGCCCGATCTACCGCGCGGACGGCCGCAAGGAGCCCGACTGCTACACCTATCCCCCGTCGCTGCACGACGAGCTTCCGCCGTTCCCCCTGTTCACATACTGGGGACCCGGCGCGGGCATGCCGTCGTCGCAGTGGATCGTCGACGCCGCCCGGCACATGCTGAGGACCAAACAGCCCGATCTCACCCTCGTCTACGTGCCGCACCTCGACTACGACCTGCAACGCTTCGGCCCCTCGGCGCCCGAGGCGTCGGCCGCCGCGGCCGAGCTCGACAAGGTGCTGGCTCCGCTGCTCGACGACGCGGCCGCGAAGGGCACCACCGTGGTGGTGCTGTCCGAGTACGGCATCACCGACGTGAGCCGGCCGGTCGACGTGAACCGGTTGCTGCGCAAGGAAGGGCTGCTGGAGGTCTACACCCAGGACGGGATGGAATATCTCGACCCGTGGGTGTCGCGGGCCTTCGCCGTGGCCGACCACCAGGTGGCCCACGTCTACGTCCGCGACCAGGCCGACGTCGCCGAGGTGGCCAAGCTCTGCGCGGCCCTGCCCGGCGTCGACCAGGTCCTCGAGGGCCCGGACAAGGCGCGGTACGGGCTCGGCCACGAGCGGGCGGGCGACCTGGTGCTGGTGGCCGAGCCGGACTCCTGGTTCACGTACTACTACTGGCTCGACGACGCGCGGGCGCCCGACTTCGCCCGGGTCGTCGAGATCCACCGCAAGCCCGGCTACGACCCGGCCGAGCTGTTCTTCGACCCGGCCAACCCGGCGGCGGCCAAGCGGCGCGCGGTCACCGCGGTGGCCCGCAAGAAACTGGGCCTGCGCTACGTGATGGACGTGGTCGGCCTCGACGCCGGGGCCAAGGCCGTGCGCGGGTCGCACGGCCGATTGCCCGACGATCCGGACGACGGCCCCGTGTTCCTGTGTTCCGACCCGGCCCGGGCCCGCAAGGAGATCGCGGCGACGGAGGTGAAGGCCCTGTTGCTGGAATTGGCGGGGCTGGCGTCATGACGCTCCAGGCGACGCGCCGGCCCCTGAGTCAACGGTTCGACACCGCCTTGGCCGAGTTCATCGACCGCCAGGACCCGGCGTGGCCGGACGGCGCCCCGCGCGGCGCGCTCGACTCGCTGCGCCGCTTCGTCCTGGCCGGCGGCAAGAGGCTGCGGCCCACCTTCGCCTACTGGGGGTGGCGCGGCGGCGGGGGCGAGGACTGCCCCGAGGTGATCCGGGCCGCGGCGGCGCTGGAGCTGTTCCACGCCTTCGCGCTCATCCACGACGACATCATCGACGGCAGCGACCGCCGTCGCGGCCAGCCGTCGATGCACCGCCTGTTCGCCACCGTCCACGACCGCCACGCCTGGCGAGGCGACTCGCTCGCCTTCGGCCGCAACACCGCACTGCTCTGCGGCGATCTGTGCGCGGCCTGGGCCGAGCAGATGTTCCACGAATGCGGGCTACCCCCGAGACAGATTCACCAGGGGTACGCCGCCTTCGCGCTCATGCGGACCGAGGTCATCGCCGGCCAGTACCTGGATCTGGTCTCCGGCGTCGGCGACGGCTCCGTGGCGAGCGCGCTGACGGTGATCCGCATGAAGTCGGCCCGCTACACGGTCACCCGCCCACTGCAGATCGGTGCCTGCCTGGCCGGTGCGCCGCGCTCGCTGTCGGCGTCGTTCACCGAGTTCGGCGACCCGCTGGGCGACGCTTTCCAGCTACGCGACGACGTGCTGGGCGTCTTCGGCGACCCGGCCGTCACCGGCAAGTCCACACTGGACGACCTGCGCGAGGGCAAGATGACGGTGATGATGGCGCTGGCCCGCGACGCCGCCGACCGCGACCAGGCGGCCCGCATGTCCGAGCTGTTCGGCGACCCGGCCCTGGACGCCGACGGCGCCGAGGAGCTGCGCTCCATCATCAAGGAGACGGGCGCGCTCGACCGCATAGAGCAGATGATCCGGGTCCGGGCCGAGGCCGGCCTGACGGCCCTGGAGGCGGCCCCGCTGCCCGACTTCGTCCGCACGGCCCTGGCCGACCTGGCCTCAGCCGCGGTCGACCGCACCACCTGACGGATCGCCCACCACGCCGGAACCACCGGCGCGGTGGGCGTCTCAGTCGAGGTCGAGGGTGAACTCGGCCCGCTGGACCTTTCCTTCCACCTGGAACTCGAAGAAGGCGCGGTAGCGGGCGGCGGCCGGGATCGAGGTGGCGACCTTGATGGCCCCGTCCGAGAGGTCGGCGTCGGGGTGCACGTGGACATAGCCCAGGTCACCCTCGCGGAGGATGACCAGATGGCCGTACGAGCCCAGGTAGCGCTCCAGGCTCACCGGCGCGCCGCCCCGGGTGACGCGGAAGAGGACCGGAACCGTCGCACCGGGGCGCGGCGTGCCCTCCATGGTGACGGTGAACGGGCCGGCCTGAGCGGTGGTGGCGGCCGGCGGCAGGTCGGCCTGCGGGCCGTCGCCGGGCACGTGGTGGTCGGCGCCGAGAACGAGCGGGACCGTGGACCCGGCCGCGTTCTCCACGGTGAAGTCGGCGAAGATCCGGTAGGCGCCGGGCTTCGCCAGCGCCAGCGGCACCGTCCACAGGCCGTCGGGCGACATCGTGGGGTGCAGATGCTGGAAGTCGGCCAGGTCACGGCCGACGACCACGAGGTGCAGCGGCTTGTCGTGGACCACGGCGTACCGGGTGGCCGGCTTCTTGTCGGCTCCCAGGATCCGGAACGTGTAGTCGGTGGTGGTCTTGGCCGCCTGCGAACGATGAACCGGCTGAAGCGTGTAGCCACCGGAGCTGATCGCCGTCCCGGACGCCTCCAGCGTGGCCGCGCCGCCACTGTGCTGATGCCCGGTGGCCATCGCCGCGGCCGCCGCCGGGGCGGGCGGCGCGGCCGGAGCTTCCGGGGCGGCGGTCGAGCGCCCCAGCGCATAACCCCCGATCAGCGCCACCACGATCGCACCGACAGCGATCGGCCCCATCGGAACGGACCGCCGCTCGTCGCCCTCTTCCGCGGGCGGCTTTGTCCGCCCGATGGCCTGCCCTGACTTCCGGGGCCAGTCCCGGCTTGAAGCCGAGGCCGAAGTCCGGCCCGAGGCGCGGCTGGAAGTACGGCCACGGTTCAGTGCGGGCGCTCGGCGCCAGATCACGAAGCCGGCGGCCAGGACCACCACCAGCGCCGCACCCAGCCAAACAAATAGGGCATTTCCTCCCTCGTCAGCCGGCGGGGGCGCCGCAATCGGGGCAGGCGCGGCCGCGGACGCGGGAGCGGGAGCCGGGGCGGCGCCCTGTCCCTCGGACAGCCCGAGCGCCGGGTCGGGCTGACTGGTCGGCGGCGCCCACCCGACGGGCGCGGCAGTGGCCGGCCCCGTGTACTTGAAGGTCAGTGACCCCCGCACGGGATCACCGTCCGACGCCTTCGACTGATAGTCCACCCGGTATTCGCCGGTGGCCGGCAGATGCGCCACGCGCACCCGGGCCGGATATCCGGTCGTGTACTGCCGGGGCTCGAACTTGCCGTCCACCATGAAGTACTCGGTCACGGGCTTGTCGAGCGGACGCGGCGCCGCGTGCTCCCAGCCGTTGTCGACCCGCCCACCGCCCGGCGCGCTGATCGCGAAGTACGCGTTGTCCGGCACTTTCTCGGTGAAGAACAGCTCCACGCTGCCCAGCGGCGCACTGACCGTCGCCCCTTGAGCAGGCACGGACATGCCCAGCGTCCCGTGGGCCGCGGCCGGTGACGGCGGCAGTCCGAACAGAACAACGGCGACAGCGGCGAGCGCGAGCAGACCCCGGCGGAGCGGCTTCATCCCCCCATCCTCGGAGCCCGGAAGCTTTAGTCAAGACATCGAGAACTTTTAACTTCTCTGAGAAAAGTTCCGTCCCATTGCTACATCGAAATATCTAAGATTCTATGAGCGGACGGACGTAGCTTTCTTGAAGGAGTGACCCTCTTGAGGAAGACATTCAGCGTCGCGCTGGCCGGCGCGGTGGTGGCGACCCTCATCGCCACGCCAGCCGCAGCGGCGCCCGCCGCGGGGCCGGACCGGGCCGATCGGGAGCCCACCGCGTCGCTCGGCGAGGACAACCTGCCGCACCCGCTCGCTGAGCAGCGGGAGGCGGAGCGCACCGAGGCCGTGCGCAAGCTCATCGCCGGCCAGGTGACCACCGAGAAGAAGAACGGCTCCGAGGTCGTCAAGCTCGGCAAGGGCAAGTACGTCGAATACCGCAAGAAGGAGACCAAGACCGACCCGGTCCTCACCTTCCTGACCGAGTTCGGCGACGCCACCCTCCCGGCCAGCGGCGGCACCCCCGGCCCCGTGCACAACCAGATCCCGCAGCCGAACCGGGCCGACGACAACACGACGATCTGGCAGGCCGACTTCAACGCGGCGCACTACAAGCAGC
Source organism: Actinoplanes sp. NPDC000266 (assembly GCF_042899005.1). Lineage (NCBI taxonomy): Bacteria > Bacillati > Actinomycetota > Actinomycetes > Micromonosporales > Micromonosporaceae > Actinoplanes > Actinoplanes sp. NPDC000266. Next base: position 1,120,244 of record NZ_JBIAZI010000001.1, on the reverse strand, counting down.
TGCTGTTCGCCAAGAACAAGGAGTCGATGGCGAACTTCTACTACAAGCAGTCGGGCGGCCGCTACACGGTCGGCGGCGACGTCTCGGACTGGGTCAAGCTGCCCTACAACGAGGCACGCTACGGCAGCAACGAGATCGCCGAGGACGACGGCTACTGGAACTACATCAAGGACAGCGCGACCGCCTGGTACGAGAGCCAGATCGCGGCCGGCAAGACCCCGGCCGAGGTCGCCGCCTATCTCAAGACCTTCGACGTCTGGGACCGCGACGACTTCGACGACGACGGCGACTTCAACGAGCCGGACGGGTACGTCGACCACTTCCAGGCCATCCACGCCGGTGAGGGCGAGGAGGCCGGCGGCGGCGCACAGGGCGAGGACGCGATCTGGTCGCACCGCTGGTACGCCTTCTCCGACCTCGAGGGCACCGCGGGCCCGGCGAACAACCTGGCCGGCGGCGTGCAGATCGGCGACACCGGCATCTGGATCGGCGACTACACGACCGAGCCGGAGAACGGCGGCCTCGGCGTCTTCGCCCACGAGTACGGCCACGACCTGGGCCTGCCCGACCTCTACGACACCGCGGGCGGTGACAACGGCACCGGCTTCTGGACGCTGATGTCGGCCGGCTCGTGGCTCGGCCGCGGCGCGCCGACGATCGGCTCGACGCCCGGTTACATGGGCGCCTGGGAGAAGATCTTCCTCGGCTGGTCCAACTTCGTGACGGTCAAGCCCGGCAAGAGCCAGTACGTCACCTTGGGTACGGCCGCGAACGGCGAGAGCAAGCTGCCGCAGGCCGTGGTGGTCCCGTTGGCCGACGGCTCCTACTACGCCGCCGAGTACCGCACGTACACCGGCTACGACGAGACCCTCAAGCTGGGCCCGTACAACTGGGGCTGGGCCGACACCAGGCCCGACTGGGCCGAGCGCTTCCCGTACCAGGACGGCCTTCTGGTCTGGTACGTCAACCCGGCCGCCGGCAACAACAACACGAGCCGTCACCCGGGTGTGGGTCTCAGCCTCCCGGTCGACGCCCGCCCGAAGCCGGTCGTCTTCCCGGACGGCGTGCTGCTGGGCAACCGCCGCCAGCCGTTCGACGCGACCTTCGGTCTCCAGTCGACCGACCCGGTCACGTTCCACCGCAACGGCGCCGGAGTGTCGGTGCCCCGTCAGAAGGCCATCCCGGTCTTCGACGACTCCGACCCGCTGAAGTACTACGACAGCACCAACCCGCAGGGCTCGGTGAAGGTCGCCGGCGCGGGCGTGAAGCTCGAGGTGAAGACGCAGATCACCGGCCCGCTTCCGCTCATGCTCCTCAAGGTGACCCCGCCCAAGAAGTAAGGATCGCGGGACGTCGCGCCGCGCCACCTTTCCGGGGTGGCGCGGCAGCGACAATCGCCGATAGGTTCCCGGCATGGGGGAACCGCAGCCGCCGTTGCTGAGCATGCCGTCGTACGTGCCGGGCACCACACTGAACGACGCGACCCGGCAGTTGTGCGGGGCGCCCTATCTCGACCCCGACTTCGCCAACGACGTGATCCGCGAGGTCGTCGAGGAGGAGCGCAAGGCGGTCCCGCCGTCGTACGGCTTCGATCTCGACCCGGTCGTCCGGCATTGTCTCCGCGCCCGCCGGCTGCTGCTGATCCGCTACGCGATAGTCACCGGACTGCTCGTGGCCGGCCTGTGCGCCGCCAGCTTCGCGACCGTCGGATGGCTCGGGCTGTGCGCGGTCATCGTGTTCCTGCGCTCCTCGTCCTACAAGGAACTGCCCCGCGGGGTCCGCATAGCCGGGCTGGCCGCGGTGGCCGGTCTCCTGTTCTGCTTCCTCGGCTACCTGCTGCTCCAGGTCGTCGCGGCCAGCTTCCTGGCCGACCTCGGCTCCTCCTACTCCTCGTACTCCTATTCCTCGCCGGTCTCCGGCGGCGTGGGGGCGTTCTTCGTGGTGGTGCCGATCGTGCTCGCGATCGGCATGTTCGCCGCCCTGTTCCTGTCCCGGCGGCAGGCGTACGGCATCCTCACCACCGAGCTGGCGCCGGGCATCCCGCCGGTCGTGCCCCGCGGGTTCAACGCCCGCGTCGAGTGGCGGCTCGGTGTGGTCGCGGCGATGCAGCGCGGCAACATCTGCGTGCAGGACACCGATCCGTACGCGGGCGCCGGTTTCATCGAGCACAGCTGGTCGTTCGCCATCACGCTGCGGCCAGAGGCCGGCGCCTCACGCATCGCGATCGACACGGTGGCTCTGAATCAGCGCGTGCACGACGCCGTGATCGGCTTGCGCGACGAGAAGCTGCGCGAGGGCGAGCGGATCCCGAACATCTACGTGGTGCCCTATGTGGCCGCCGACGGCCATCGCCGCGGCGACGACCCGCTGATCGACCCGCAGACCCGCACCCCGCGCACCTTGGCGTCGCCCGAGACCATCCAGGCCATCATGGGCAGCCCGCAGGGCGGCCTGCGGCACTACCTGCGGGCGGTGATCCCGGCCAGCGGCAAGGAGATCCGCACACCCGACGGCCGGCTCGTGCTGCCCGCCCAGGACTCGGGCATCGGCGTCACCGCGTTCATCCACCTGGCGGCCGAGGGCGGCATGCTCTACACCGAGTTCGTGTGCACGGTCATGCCGCAGGTCAAACCCCGCTATCAATTCGTCGACAACGTACGCCCGGAGCGCGTGCCCGGCCACGCGCTGGCCGACACGCTGCGCAACTTCCTGCGCGACAACATCCTGGGCCCGTTCCACCTGGCCCGGCTCGGCTGGGACACGCTGCGCCTGCCGAGCCGGATGGCCCGGTCCGGCCACAGCGCCGACGACTTCCGCTTCTACGACTACGGCGCCCACTTCAGCGTGCGCGAGCTCGCCTCGCAGCGCCCGACCGTGAAGTTCATGCAGGTGCTCGACGCCGAGAAATACGTGAAGCTGCTCGACCGGGTGGTGAACGAGACGGTCCTCGACTACTTGGCCGAGCAGGGCGTCGACACGGCCGAGTTCCGCGCCGCGGTGGCGTCGGTCTCCATCGACAACGCCACCTTCTACGGCGGCCAGCAGAGTTTCGGCGGCCGCAACACCTTCACCCAGCACAACGCGCCCGGAGGATCCCGTGCCTGAGCCGGAAATCAAGATCGGCACCATGAACGTCCACGGTGGCCAGCAGAACATCGGCGGCCAGAACTCGAACGTCCAGAACAACTACTTCGCCGCCCCGGCCGACGAGGTCCGCTCCCGCCTCGACGTCATCCGCGGGGAACACCCCCGCGAGGTCCAGGCCATCGAGGGCGACATTCAGGAGGGTACGCCGGAGGCCCGCGACCGCGTACAGACCCGCCTCCGCTCGCTGGCGGAGAACGCCACCAGCACGCGGACGGTCGTGGAGGCCGCGGCCGCGATCGGCGCCATCGTCGCCTCACAATGGCCGTTCTGATCCGGCGTCAACCTTGAGTTGACGATTCCGCCACCGTCAACCTATGGTTGACGCATGACGGATTCCGTACGGCTCGACGACCTGATCGAGACCATCAAGACCAAGAACTCCACCGCCCTCGACCAGCTCTCCGACGCGGTCCTGGCCGCCGAGCGCCTCGGCGACATCGCCGACCACCTGATCGGCCACTTCGTCGACCAGGCCCGCCGCTCCGGCGCCTCGTGGACCGAGATCGGCCAGAGCATGGGTGTCACCAAGCAGGCGGCCCAGAAACGCTTCGTGGCCAAGCCGGACACCCCCGGCCTGGACGCCAGCCAGGGCTTCAGCCGCTTCACCGACCGCGCCCGCAAGGTGGTGGTGACGGCTCAGGAGGAGGCCCGCAACCGCGGCAACGACCAGATCAGCGTCTCCCACCTGCTGCTGGGCCTGGTGGCCGACCCGTCCGCCCTGGGCGCCCGGGCGATCGTCGCGCAGGGCGTGACCTTGAAGAAGGTGGGCGAGGTCGCCGCCAAGACCCTGCCCGCCGCGGCCGAGTCGGTGCCCGCCATGATCCCGTTCGACGCCCACGCCAAGAAGGCCCTGGAGCTGACGTTCCGCGAGGCCCTGCGCATGAACCACACCCACGTGGGCACCGAGCACATCCTGCTCGCACTGCTGGAACTGGAGGACGGCACAGGCGTCCTGGCCGGCCTGGGCATCGAGAAGCCCACCGCCGAGGCGGCCGTCACGGCCGCCCTGGCCACTCCGAAGGCCTGAGGCCGCGACTCACCTCACCGGACCGGTGGTTCCCCGGACGACGAGGTGGGGCGGCACGACGATTCCGCGCCGGCTGACCTCGGCGCCGTCGATGCGCTCGACCGCGCGGGCGACGGCAAGCCTCGTCATGGTGGCGACGTCCTGGGCGATCGTGGTGAGGTCGACGTGAGCGAGTCGGGCCAGGTGACTGTCATCGAACCCGACGACACTGATGTCCTCGGGCACTCTCACCCCGGCACGGATCAACACATCGAGGACGCCGGTCGCACAACGGTCGTTGAAGACCGTGATCGCGGTCGGCGCCTCACCCTCGTTGCCAGTCAGCAGCTGCCGGCCCGCGCGGGCGCCGTCCTCCTCGGTCAGGCCGCCGGGGACGATGCGGGCATAGGCCCCCAAGTCGCGGGCTTCCATCTCCGCCCGATATCCGCGGCGTCGATCGGCGGCGCCGGGAGCCCGACCACCGTCGATGTGAGCGATCCGGCGGTGACCAAGACCGGCCAGGTGGTCGACAGCCTGCCGGAGTCCCTCGGCGTCATCGGTGCGGATCACATCGGCGTTGCGGGCGTCGCGGGCCAGAACGACGACGGGCAGGCGGGTCGCCAGCCGGGTGAGACGGGCCGCCGAAGTCTGCGGACCACACATGATCAGGGCCTCACACCGGTCCTGGAGCAGGCTCTCGGTGGCCTCGGCCTCGTCACGCCCGGGGGTGACGGCACTGAGCGCCACCTCGTACCCGGCCTCCCGGGCCGCTGCATAAAGCCCGGTGACAAGGTCAACGTGGAAGGGATGCTGAATGCCGAACACGACGCCCAGCAGCCGGCTGCGCCCACTGCGCAGCAACCGCGCCCGGCTGTCCGGGTGATAACCAAGCTCAGCCGCCGCGTCAAGAATGCGCCGACGGGTCTCAGCCCCGGCACCCGGCTCATCACGCATGACCAGCGACACCAGAGACTTCGAGACACCGACCCGAGCAGCCACATCGGACAGCGTCGGCCGGGCATCCTCGTTAGCCATAGAAGCATCTTAGGGCTGGAACGTTCCAGCCCGCCACAAGCATTCTGACCACTGGAACCTTCCAGCCGCCCACCACACCCCACCGCCCCAACTGGAACCTTCCAGCCAGCCAGCCATACCCCACCGCCCCAACTGGAACCTTCCAGCCAGCCAGCCATACTCCACCGCCCAACTGGAACCTTCCAGCCCAACGGCCACGCCCCTCCGCCGAACTGGAACCTTCCAGCCCGCCAGCCACGCCCCTCCGCCCAACGGGACCTTCCGACCCACCCTTCGCGCGGCATCCGCTCCAACGCGGTCTTCCCGGGCATCCCGAACTGGAACCTTCCAGCCCGCCGCCGCACCCCCGCCGCACCCCTCGGCCGCACCCCTCGGCCGCACCCCTCCACCCAGCCGGACCTTCCAGCCTGCGCCACCCCTCTGTCCGACTGGAACCTTCCAGCCCGCGGCACCCCTCTGTCCGACTAGAACCTCCCGGTCCGCGTCCCCTCGGTCCGGCTGGAACGTTCTAGTTTCGCCATGTGCAAATCGATGGACTGGAACGTTCCAGGGCTGGAGTCGTACCGTGCCTTTATGGAACGTTCCAGATTCGCGCTGATCGGAGCCGGCCGGATGGGCCTGTTCCATGGGGAGACGTTGGGCCGGCGTCTGCCCGGGGCCCGGCTGGTCGCCGTCGCCGATCCTGTGGGTGGCGGTAAGGAGCTCGAGGCGGACCGGTTCTACACCGACGTTGCCCAAGTGTGGGACGACCCGGAGATCGACGCCGTGGTGATCGCTGCGCCCGCTCGGTTCCACGCCGACCTGATCGTGGCCGCGGCCCGGGCCGGCAAGAGCGTCTTCTGCGAGAAGCCGATGGCGCTCACCCTGGCCGACGCCGACCGCGCCATCGCCGCCGCCCGCGACGCCGGCGTCTTTCTCCAGGTCGGTTTCCAGCGGCGGTTCGCGCCCGACTGGGCCGCGGCCCGGGCGCTGCTCGACGGCGGACAGATCGGGACGCCGCGGCTGCTGCGCTCGCTGACCCGCGATCCCGGCGGCTTCGACCCGGCCCGCGTGCCGCCGGACACCATCTTCTACGAGACCCTGATCCACGACTTCGACGTGCTGTGCTTCCTCAACCCCGGTGCGCACGCCGTCGAGGTCTACGCCACCGCCGACGCCCTGGTCGAGCCGGACTGGCGCGATCGCGGCCTGCGCGACACGGCCGCCGTCATCGTCCGGTTCGACAACGGCGCCACCGGCTTCGCCGAGGCTTGTTTCGCCACGTCGTACGGCCATGACGTCCGCGCCGAGGTCTTCGGCTCGGACGGCGCCGCCACCATGGGCGATGCCCGCCGCACCGCGATGACCTTCTCCGGCCCCTCCGGTCGCATGGTGGCCACCATGCAAAGCGACCAGGAGCTCTTCGGCGGCGCCTACATCGCCGAACTGGCCGCCTTCGCCACCGCCGTCCGCGACGGCACCCCACCACCGGTCACCGGTGAAGACGCCCGCGCCGCCCTCGCGATCGCTCTGGCCGCCGCGGAGTCCGCGCGGACCGGCCGGCCCGTACGGACAGCGGCATGACCGGCTTTCGGCTGGCCGTGTGCGCGGAGATGGTGTTCGTCGACCGGCCTTTCGCCGAGCGTGTCGAGCGCATCGCCGGGCTCGGCTTCGAGGCCGAGATGTGGGGCTGGGCCGGGAAGGACATCGAGGCGCTGGTGAACACGGGCGCCACCGTCTCCTCCATGACGGGATATCTCGGTGGGACGCTCGCCGATCCGGACGGCGCCGAGGAGCTGGTGCGGACGGCTCGGGAAGCACTTGCCGTGGCCGAGCGGCTCGGCTGTCCGCGCCTCAACCTGCATGGAACCGGACTGGACGATCGAGGGCTTCCCGTCGTGGCGGCCGCCGTGGTGACGCCGCGGATGTGGCTCACCGCGGCGCGGACGCTCGGGCGTTTGGCCGAGCTCGGAGAGCGTGCGGGCCGGGTCTTCACGCTGGAGAATCTGAACACCGCGGTCGATCATCCGGGTACGCCGTTCGCTCGAGCGTCCGACACGTTGGCGCTGGTCGAGGCCGTTGACAGCCCTCATCTGCGTCTCAACCTCGATCTCTATCACGCGCAGATCGGCGAAGGGAACCTCGTCGAGCTGGTTGAGCGAGCGCTGCCGGTCGTCGGCGAGATCCAGGTCGCGGACGTGCCGGGACGGTGCGAACCGGGTACCGGGGAGATCCACTACCCGGCGGTCGCGGCCGTGCTCCGGCGGCTCGGCTATCGGGGCGTGGTCGCGCTCGAAGGGTGGGCCTCGGGCGACCCGGAGATCGCTCTCGACCGGTTCCGCCAGGCCTTCGACGGCTGAACCTAGATGCCCTGCCGGGTCCGGGTGGGCAGGCCCAGCTGGCCGGCCACCGGGTTCCAGACGGCCAGGAAGGCGATCTTCGAGGTGCCGGCCTGTTCGGACTCGGACAGGCCCCGGGCGTAGGCGGCCTTGCGGCCGGTGGTGTCGGCGCAGCCGTTGGCGACGGCGGCCGCGGCCCACTCCACGAAGGCGGCATCGGCGTCCAACGAATGCTGGAGCGCGGTGACCAACGTGGAGCGGATCGACTCGCCGTTGCCGACCGCGGACAGGTCGGCGTTGCGGACCTCGTCGATCTGGGCGCGGCGCTCGTCGCCGACCGCGCGCATGTCGGCCAGGGCGCCGCTCAAGCCGGTGCAGCGGCCGACACGGTCGATGGCGCTGTTCAGCTTGTCGCGGCTGGACTTGCTGCGGACCAGCACGTCGTCGACCACCCGGGCCTGCGGCAGAGGGTCGCCGGTGGTGGTAGCGGTCGTGGGCGGGGCGGTGGTCGGGTCCGTCGTCCCGGTGGTCGCCGGGGCGGTCGTCGTCTGAGTGACCGGCGGCGGGCCGGCCACGGGATCGTCCTGGCCGTTGCGGTAGAGGACCAGGCCGGCGATCAGGGCGATCAGCACGACGACCGAGATGCCGGCCACCAGGGGGAGCCAGTTGCGGGGCGGCCGGCCGTAGACCGGCGGGGCCGACGGGGGCGCGGGGTAGCCGTTCCCCGGGTAGCCGGGTGTGGGCTGACCAGAATCGCCGTACGTGGGCTGCGGGGTGTAGCCCGGCGGCGGGGAGGACGGCGGGGCCGCGGGGGTGGGGCCCGGTGGCGGCCACGCGGGGGCCGCGAGCATCGCGGTGTTGCACCGGGCGCAGGCCGCGGCGCTGGGATCGTTGTCGAGGCCGCAGGTCGGACACACCATGCGGGCCACCTTATCGATGGATGGTCACCTCGTGTGTGCCTGTGAGAGCGACACGTGATGACCTGCGGGGGCCGGAGAGCTGTCGACAGCTGGCGGTAATGTTCGGTCCGTGAACCGGCCGCTGCGTCCCGACGACCCGCCCCGGCTGGGCCGATACGAGCTGGACGGCCGTCTCGGCGAGGGCGGCATGGGCACTGTCTTCCACGGGCGCACCCCGGCCGGGCGGCCGGTCGCCGTCAAGGTCGTGCGGAGCGAGTTCGCGGCCGACCCCGAGTTCGTGCGCCGGTTCCGCAGCGAGGTCAACCGGGCCCGGCAGGTTCCGCCGTTCTCCACGGCCGAGGTGCTCGACGCCGACCCCGACCACGATCCGCCCTATCTGGTGGTCGAGTTCGTCGACGGGCCGAGCCTCGACGCCGTGGTCCGTGAGAAGGGGCCGCTGGGCGGGGCCGCGCTGCACAGCGTGGCGGTCGGCATCGCCACCGCGCTGTCCGGCATTCACGGCGCCGGCGTCATCCACCGCGACCTCAAGCCGGCCAACGTGCTGCTGGCCATGGGCGGCGTCAAGGTGATCGACTTCGGGATCGCCCGGCCGACCGAGGTGACCAGCCGCCACACCGGCACCGGGAACATGGTCGGCACGATCGCCTACATGGCGCCCGAGCGGTTCGACTCCGACACCGCGGGCTTCCCGGCCGACATCTTCGCCTGGGGCGCGGTGGTCGCCTTCGCCGCCACGGGCCGCACCCCGTTCGGCGGCGACTCCCCCACCGCGACCGCCATGCGCATCATGACCCAGCCGCCCAACCTGACCGGCCTCGACGGCCCCCTGCGCGGCATCGTCGAGAGCGCCCTGGCCAAGGACCCGGCCGCCCGCCCCACGGCCCGCGAGCTGCTCGACGCGTTGCTGGGAAACCCGACGTCGGCCCTCACCGCGACACCCCCGCCGCCCGCCTGGAACGAAGGGCCGCCCCCACCGTCGCCCGTCCCGCCCGACTACCCAACTCATCCCCGGCGCGGCCGCGCATGGGCCATTGCGGCCGCCGTCGTGGTCTTCGCGCTGGCCGCCGGCGCAGCCGGGTTCGTGCTGCGCAACCGCCACAGCGAAGCCGCCACCCCGGCCCCCGCGTCGTCCTCCCCCGCGCCCGCCCCGGCCGCCACCGGCCTCCCCGGCATCCTGGCCGGCAAGCGCCGCACCCTGCTCCATCTGGCCAACGTCGACAAAGACCTCTACCTGCCGCAGAACGCCCCGGCCAAGGCCGGCGGCGGCACCACCCCCGAGTCCGTCTTCATGCTCATCCCGCACGGCGAGCAGTTCCAGATCGCCTCGGCCGTGCCCACCCTGTCCGGCGAGCGCCGTTGCCTCGGCATCGAGCCCTCGGACACCCGGGCCTCCTCGGCGCTGGTTCCCCTCGACTGCGCCGTCTCCGACGAGACCCTGTTCGCCATCTCCGCGACCAGCGAGCTCGACGACAAGAACCGCCCGACCTATTCGCTGATCAGCGAGCCGTACGGCATCGTGCAGTGGAGCGAGGACGACGCCCGCCTCTACGTCGAGCTGGCCGGCGATTTCCCGGCCACCATCCCGTTCAGCTTCGTCGACCGGGGACCGACGTAGGCAGCCGTACGGTGAAGGTCGTCCCGAGGTGCGGCTGGCTGGTCACCTCGATGCTGCCCTGGTGGTCCGTCACGATGCGCTGAGCGATGGTCAGGCCCAGCCCGGTGCCGCCGGTGGCGCGCTGCCGTGCCTTGTCGGCCCGCCAGAAGCGCTCGAAGACGTGCGGCAGGTCGCCGGCCGCGATCCCCACCCCCGTGTCGCGCACGGTCAGCACCGCCTCGCCGTGCTCGGCCCGGACACGTACCACCACCTGCCCGTCCCGATCGGTGTAGCGGATCGCGTTGCTCAGCAGGTTGCCCAGCACCTGCCGCAGCCGGTCCTGGTCGGCTTCCACCCACACCGGCGGGGATTCGTCCAGGGTCAGGGTCACCCCGGCCTCGGCCGCCCGGGCCCGATGGGCCGTCACCCCGGCCGCGGCCAGCTCGGTCAGGTCGGCCGGCGTCTTCGTATAGCCGAGGTCGCCCGCCTCGGCCAGGGCCAGCACCTGCAGGTCGTCGAGGATGCGGCCCTGGAGAAGGGTCTCCTCGTGCAGCGAGGCGAACAGCTCGGGGCTCGGCTCGACCACCCCGTCCGAGAGCGCCTCCAGATAGCCGCGCAGGTTCGACAGCGGCGTCCGCATCTCGTGGGCCACGTCGGCGATGAGCCGCCGCTGGCGTTCCTCGCTCTGCTCCAGCGCCCCGGCCATCGTGTTGAACGAGGCGGCCAGCCGGGCCAGCTCGCTCTCGCCCTTGACGCGCACCCGCACGTCGAGCATGCCCGCCGCGAGCATCTGGGACGCGCCGGTCAGGCGGCGCACCGGCCGGCTCACCTGCCGGGCGATCAGGAACGTGCCGACGATCGCCACGACGACCAGGCCGGCCACGCCGATGATGGCCGGGCGGCCGAAGTCGGCGATGTCGACCGTGCCGCGCGCGCCCAGGAAGAGCCGCAGCGGCATGGCCGAGCTGGTGACGACCGTGTCGGCGTACGCCCCGGCTATGCACTTGGAGCCCAGCGGGTCACCCACGAGGCGCCGGGGCGCGCCGACGCAGGTGTCCAGGTAGTCCCAGTAGCTGGCGAACCAGGCCTTGTCGCCCAGCACCTTCGCCTCGGCCTGCTTGAGGCACTCCGGTGACTGGGCGCGCTGCTGGGCGGTGACGTACGGAGGCCGGTCGCTGCCGAGCGCGGCCTCCGTCCCCTTGGCCTTGTTCAGACAACGGACCAGGACGAGGCCGGTGCGGTACTGCGCCGCCTGCCGGGCCGCCAGCGCGGCCGGGCCGCCGTACAGCTCGTCGGTCGGGGTGGGGCCGAACAGATCTCGCGGAATCAGCGCCGCTTGCCGATAGAACCGGGGTGTCACCACGGCCGACGGGCCCGGGCTGACCGACGGCGCCGGAGCGGTGTCCTGCAAGGCCGGTTGCGGGTTGATGTCGTATCCGACGGCCTGCACCGCGCCGGCGGCCCGGCCGGCCTCGGTGTCCGAGTCGACCAGCACCTGCTTGTCCAGGGTCTGCAACTGGATGTGCAGATGGGTGCGGTCGGACAGCTCGGTCACGAGCCGGTTCACACCCGGCCAGTTGCCGTGCCGCAGCCCGTACCGCTGAATCTCCTGAACGATCTCGGCCCGATGGCGGGTCTGCGCCTCGAGGGCGCCCGAGACCTCCCGCTGGGTCAGGTTGAGGGTCAGCCACGCCGTCGCGCCGATGGCGCTGAGCGCCACCAGCATGACCAGCAGGAAGATACGGACCCGGAAGCTCAATGCTCGGCCATCCGATATCCCCGCCCGTACACCGTCTGCACGTATTCCGGCTCGGCCGGGTTCTCCTCGACCTTGCGGCGCAGGTTGACCACGTGGGCGTCGACCGTGCGCTCGGACACGTCGTGCTCGAAGCCGAACGCCTTGTCGATGATCTGGCCGCGGGTGAAGACCCGGCCCGGCTCCTTGGCCAGCAGCTCGAGGATCGCGAACTCCTTGGCCGTCAGCGTGACGGCCTCGCCGCGCACGCGTACCTCGAACCGCCCGGCGTCGATCTCCAGGTCGCCCACCTTCAGCAGGCCCGTGTCGGACGAGCCGGCCCGGCGCAGCAGGGCGCGGACCCGGGCCGTCAGCTCGCGCGGGCTGACCGGCTTGGCCATGTAGTCGTCGGCGCCGATGTCGAGCCCGAGGAGCATGTCGTTCTCCGACGAGCGGGCGGTGACCAGCAGGATCGCCACGTCTGACTCGGCCCGCAGGATGCGGCAGACGTCGAGCCCGTCGACCAGCGGCATCATCACGTCGAGCACCAACAGGTCGGGTTTGCGGGCGCGGGCCACGTCGAGGGCCGACCGGCCGTCACCGACAGTGATCACCTGATGCCCCTCGCGCTCGAGGTAGAGGCGGATGAGCTGGGCGTGTTTCGGGTCGTCGTCGGCCACGAGGATACGTGCGGTCACGCGGCGATTCTGACCCAGCACCGCAAGCCTCGACCACTGAAGCCACCGAATGTTGGAATCCTGTGAAGGTCCGTGCCGATTGCGATGAGCCCACAAGTTCTTCACAGGATGCGACCTACGTTTCCCCGGAACCGAACCTGGGGAGGTACGTATGTGTGGGCTCAGCGTCTTCGTGAGCAGCCGCCCGGCCGCCGGAACGCCCGATGAGGCGTCCGCCGCCGCGTTCGCCGGCGCTCTCGAGTCGATGCACCACCGCGGCCCGGACGATACCCAGGTGGAGTTCGCCGACGGCGCCGCCTTCGGGTTCAAGCGGCTGGCGATCATCGACCGGGCCGAGGCCCAGCAGCCCGTGCACTACCGGGACAGGTGGACCGTCGTGTTCAACGGCGAGATCTACAACTACCGGGAGCTGCGCGAGGAGCTGATCCGCGAGCACGCCGCCACCTTCGCCACCGAGGGTGACAGCGAGGTGCTGGCGGCCGCCTTCCACTTCTGGGGCCCGGCGGCTCTCCCCCGGCTGCGCGGGATGTTCGCCTTCGTGGCGTACGACCGATGGACCGGCACCCTGCACGCCGCGCGCGACCCGTTCGGCATCAAGCCGCTCTACATCCTCGAGACTGTGGACGGGCTGTTCCTGGCCAGCGAGCGCAAGGCGCTGCTGTCGTTCAGCGGCAGCTCCCGCTCGGGCCTCGACACCGACGCCCTCGCCCACTACCTGACCTTCCAGTACGTCCCGGACCCGCTGACCCTGCACCGCCAGGTCAAGCGGCTGCCCCCGGGCCACCGGATGACCTGGACGGCCGGCGGCGGCATCCGCATGGAGCGCTACTTCCGCCCGTCGCTGCGCCCGCTGGCCATGAAGGCCGAGGAGGCGCAGAAGGGCATCCGCGACGCCCTGCGCGACAGCGTGCACAAGCACCTGCACGCCGAGGTCCCGGTCGGCGCGTTCCTGTCCAGCGGCGTCGACTCGTCGGCCATCGTGGCGCTGGCCCGCGAGGTCAAGCCCGATCTGCACGTCTTCACGGCCGGTTTCGGCACCGACGGCTACTCCGAGATCGATATCGCGCAGGACACCGCGAACCAGCTCGGCGTGAAGCTGACCCCGACCCTGGTCACCGAGGACGACGTGATCCGCGAGCTGCCCCGCATCGTCTATCTGCTCGACGACCCGGTGGCCGACCCGTCGCTGATCCCGCTCTACTTCCTGGCCCAGACCGCGTCGCGCTACGTCACCGTGGTGCTCTCCGGCGAGGGCTCGGACGAGCTGTTCGGCGGTTACACCATCTATCGCGAGCCGGCCTCGCTGTCGAACGTCGACCGGCTGCCGGCCGGTCTCAAGCGGGGCCTGCGCGGCCTGTCCCACGCGATGCCCGAGGGCATGCGCGGCCGCAGCTTCATCGAGCGGGGCACCACCCCGATCGAGGAGCGCTACTACGGCAACGCCCGCATCTTCTCGGCCGCCGAGAAGGCCGAGCTCATGCGCTTCACCGCCGAACCACACACGGCGATCACCTCACATCTGTACGCCGAGACGGCCGACGTCGACGACGTGGCCTCCATGCAGTACGTCGACCTGCACACCTGGCTGCCGGGCGACATCCTGACCAAGGCCGACCGCATGTCGATGGCCCACTCGCTGGAGCTGCGCGTCCCCTTCCTCGACCAGGCGGTGTACGCGGCCGCGGCCGGCCTGCCGACCGACCTGAAGCTGCCGCCGCACAGCCGGGCCACCAAGCACGCGTTCCGCGAGGCGATGCGCGGCATCGTCCCCGAGTCGGTGCGCGACCGCCGCAAGCTGGGCTTCCCCACCCCGACCCGGCTCTGGCTCAAGGGCGCGATCGGCGACTGGGTGGACGGCCTGCTGGCCGGCTCGGGCGCCCGCCACCTGCTCGACCTCGAATACGCCCGGCGCCTGCTGGCCGAGCACCGGGCCGGGCACGCCGACAACTCCCGCAAGGTCTGGACCGTGGCCATCTTCTGCCTCTGGTACGCCATCTTCGTCGACGGCACGATCCGCCCGTCGACCACGGCTCTGGCTCCGGCCCTCGTCGCGCAGGTGTGACCGGTATGGTCGAAAAGTGTGACGATCGTCGTCGGCTACGACCACTCTCCTGACGCCCGCGCCGCGGTCGCGTGGGCCCTCGGCGCCGGATCCCCGGTCACCCTCCTGTACGCCCACGAGGTGCCCAGCTGGATCCCGTCGAACGCCGGCGAGATCCTGCCCGGCGGCGAGTGGGAGCAGACGGTCCTGGCCGCGCTCGACGAGGTGGTCGCCGAGGCCGGGCGGACACATCCGCACGTGCGGGTCGAGGCCCGGGCGGTGCATTCGCCGCCCGTGCAGGCTCTGCTCGACATATCGGCCGAGGCGGAGATGATCGTCTTCGGCAGCCGGGGCCACAGCGCCGTGGCCAACCTGCTGGGCACGGTCAGCACGACGGTCAGCGCCCACGCGTACTGCCCCGTCGTCGTGGTTCGCGGGCAGGCCGTCCCCGGAGCTCCCGTGGTGGCCGGCGTCGACGGCTCGGCCGCCGAGGAGGCGGTGCTGCGCTTCGCCACCGAGCAGGCCGGCGCCCGCGACGCGCCGCTGCGGATCCTGTCCGGCCCCCGCTCGGGCGTCCCCTCCACCCCCGGCGTCACGGTCGAGCCCGTCGCCGGCCACGCCGCCGAGGCCCTGACCGCCGCCAGCCACACCGCGCAGTTGATCGTGGTCGGCAGCCGGGGCCGCGGCCCGGTCCGCGGCCTGCTCCTGGGCTCGGTCAGCCAGCACCTGCTGCGGCACAGCGCCTGCACGGTGGCCGTCGTGCACCACTCACCAGTCGTGGACTGAGCCGTCGAGATTGCGCGCGACGGGCAGATATCGCGGCTCGTACGGGAATCTCGCCGCCACCTCGTCGTCGTACCCGATGCCCAGGCCGGGCTCCTCCGACGGGTGGAGCAGGCCGTCCGTGACCTGCGGCGTGCCGGGGAAGACCTCGTACGTCTCCGGGGTGTGGCCCATGTGCTCCTGAATGCCGAAGTTGGGCTGGCTGATGTCCACGGCGACGGCCGCCGCGACCGTGACCGGTGAGAGGTCGCTGGCGCCGTGCGACCCCGTACGGACCTGGTAGAGCGCGGCCAGATCGAAGATGCGCCGCAGATGGGTGATGCCGCCGGCGTGCACCACCGTCGTGCGGACGTAGTCGATGAGCTGCTCGGTGATGAGCTGTTTGACGTCCCAGATCGAGTTGAGCACCTCACCGGTCGCGATCGGCGTCGTCGTGTGCTGCCGGATCAGCCGGAACGCCTCCTGGTTCTCGGCCGGCGTCGGATCCTCCATCCAGAACAGCCGCAGCTCCTCCACGCTCTTGCCGAAGCGGGCGGCCTCGATCGGGGTCAGCCGGTGGTGCACGTCGTGCAGCAGATGGAGCCCGAAGCCGAACTTCTCCCGCACCTTGGCCAGATAGGCCGGCGCGAAGTCGAGATAGGCCTCCGTGCTCCACAACTGTTCCTCGGGCAGCGCCGCCGAGGCCGGCTCATAGTAGGCACCCTGACGAATTCCGTACGTGCCACTGACGCCGGGCACGGCCGCTTGCGCTCGGATCGCTTTGAAACCCTTTTCCCGGTACGCCGCCACGTCGTCGACCAGCGCCGCCACATCCACCCCACTCGCGTGGCAGTAGACCAGCACCCCGTCCCGGGAGCGCCCGCCGAGCAGCTGATAGACCGGCAACCCGGCCACCTTGCCCTTGATGTCCCAGAGCGCGACGTCCACCGCCGCGATCGCCGTCATGGTCACCGGCCCCCGCCGCCAGTAGGCGCCCTTGTAGAGGTACTGCCAGGTGTCCTCGATGCGGGCCGGATCGCGCCCGGCCAGCAGCGGCGCCACGTGGTCGCGCAGATAGGACGCGACGGCCAGCTCGCGCCCGTTCAGGGTCGCGTCCCCGAGACCGGTCACCCCGTCCGAGGTGGTGATCCGCAGGGTCACGAAGTTGCGGCCCGGCGAGGTGACGAGCACCTCGACCCGATCGATAGTTGCCATTTTTCTCCCCGGACCGTAACCATCGCGGCGAACTCTCGTTGGTTCTGCATCATGGCAGGCGGACCCCCTCTCCGGCTGATCGTGCCCGCGCTGCTGGCGACGGTCGCGCTGATCCACGCGTTCCTGCTGTTCCCGGCCCTGGCGGCGCTCCCGGTGGGCAGCCTGGCCGGTCTGCTGACCGCCGCCTCGGCCGCGACGGCGGTGGTGATGGCGCGGTCCGCCCTGTCCGGCCGGTCGGCCGGGCCACGCGCCCGGGCCCTGGCGCTGGCCGGCGGTCTCGGGCTCACCGCGCTGGCCGGCGCGGCCAGCGGCGTCGCCTCCGCCGTGGCGCCGCATGCGCTGGTCGACGGCGTCCCGCTGCCGGCCGAGATCCCGCTGGTCAGCCTCTTCTTCGTGGCCGCCCTCTATCTGCCGGCGATCCTGCGGCCACCACAGCAGCGCGCGGGGCTGGCCCGGCTGCGTACGGCCCTCGATGTCCTGGGGGTCTGGTCCTGCCTGATGTTCTCGGCCTGGCTGCTGCTGTTCAGCAACGGCGGCGAGCAGCGCGGCGCCACCATCACCGCGCTGATCTTCGGCGGCGGGGCGGCCACCACGGCCGGGGTCGCGGGCGTGCACGCCATCCGGCACCGGACCGCCCTGCTGTGGTGCGGACCGGCCGCCGCGCTGTCACTGCTCGGGCTGACCGCGCTCGTCATCGGCCTGGACTATCCGGCCGTGCCGAACGCGGCCATCGCGGCCGTCATCGCCGCCGTGGCGATCAACGTGGCCGGCGGCCTGCTCTGGTACGGCTCGGTGCGGCTCTCCCCCGACCTCGCGCCCATGCCGCCGCCCGGCAGCGAGCCGTCGGCGAGCTTTCCGCTGCTCACCGTCCCGATCCTCGGATCGGCCCTGATCACGGTCTATCACCTGCTCAACGGCGGCGGCGTCGACGCGCCGGCGATCATGCTGGGCGCGCTCGGGGTGGCGGCGGTGGCGGCCCGCGAGTTCGTGTCGGCGGTCGCCCTGCGCCGGCAGGCCGGCCACCTCACCGACCAGGGGAACCGGCTGCGCAGCCTGATGTTCGGGGCGACCGACGTGGCCATGGTCCTCGACGCCAACCTGGCCGTGCGCTGGCAGTCGCCGGCCTCGTTCCGCCAGTTCGAGCTCCCGCTCGGGCGCTCGGTGGCGCTGCTGATCGACCCCGTCCAGGTCGACGACGTCCACGCGACGCTGACCGCCCGCCTCGCCGACCCGGGCTCGGGCGACGTCATCGCGGTGCGGCTGCGCGACGGCTTCGGCCGGTGGCGGGAGACCGAGTGGACCACGAGCGGCGCCGACCCGGCCGAGCCCGGGCGCACCCTGGTCGTGCACATCCGCGACGTCAGCCAGGCCCGCGACCTGGAGCAGACGCTGCGCCAGGAGACCCACCTCGACCGGCAGACCGGCCTGGCCAACAGCGAGGGCCTGCTGCGCGCGGCCGAGCTGATCCCCGGCGCGGCGGCGATGATCGTCATCGAGCTGGGCGGGCTCACCGCCGTCGGCGACGTGCACGGGCGCGAGCTCGCCGAATCGGTGCTGGTCGAGGCGGCCCGCCGGCTGCGGACCGGCGTGCCGGCGGCCGACGTGCCGGCCCGGGTGGGCGAGTCACGCTTGGCGGTGCTGACGCATCATGGTGCCGTACGGGCCCAGCTGCTCGCCGGTCAGCTCGTGAACGCCCTGTCGGCGCCGTACACGGCGGCCGGCACGGTCTCGCACCTCTCGGCCTGGGCCGGTCTGGCCGACATGGCCGGTGACGAGCCGGCGGGCGAGGTGCTGCGGCGTTCCCAGCTGGCGCTGCGGTCCGTGCGCTCCGGCCCGCCCGGCGCCGTCGAATGGTACGAGGCCGAGATGGAGACCCGTCTGCTGCGCCGGTCCACCCTGGAGCAGGACCTGCCGGGCGCGGTCGTCGACCTCGACTTCCAGGTGATCGTGGACCTGCCCGGCCGCCGCCCGGCCGGCGTCGAGGTGGCGCCGGTGTGGCGGCACCCGACCGTCGGCCCGGTGCCCACCGGCGAGCTGCTGGCCCTGGCCGAGGAGCTGGGCGTCCTGTCCAAGATCGGCGACCACGTGCTGCGGACGTCGTGCCGGCTGCTGGCCGGCTGGCGCCGCCTGCACCCCGACCTGTGGCTGGCCGTCACCGTCCGCCCGCGTCAGCTGGCCGACCCGTCCTTCCAGGCAAGCCTGCACACGGCCCTGGAGTCGCACGGCCTGCCGCCGGCGGCCCTGGTCGTCGAGATCTCCGAGGACGACGTCCGCCAGCCCGGCGTCGACAAGGTGGCGGCGTCGCTGGGGCGGCTGCGAGCCGAGGGCGTCCGCACCGCCGTGCACGACTTCGGCACCGGGCCGACCTCGCTGAGCCGCCTCCGGATCCTCCCGGTCGACCTACTGAAGATCGACCACGTCTTCGACGAGCCGGCCGTCCTGGAGGTCGCCGTCACCGTGGGCCACCGGCTGGGCATGGACGTCATCGCCCACGGCGTGACCGACCGGGCCGACCTGGACACCGCCGAGACGGCCGGCTGCCGCCTGGCCCAGGGCGACCTGCTGGGCCGCCCCATGCCGGCCGAGCGCCTGGAGGCCTTGCTGGAGCGGCATCACGACGCCCAGCCGCGTCAGCCCTGAGCCTCGATGGACAGCGGCTGCCACTCGCGCCACTCGGCCAGGCGGGACTCGTAGTCGGCGGTGGCGATGGCCAGCGGCGCCTCGCCGAAGAACACGCGCAGCGGCGGCTTCTCGGCGTCGACGATCTTCAGGATGGCCGCGCCGGTCGCGGACGGGTCGCCCGGGTTGGCCACGCGCTTGCTGCGGGCCTCGGCTGCCTGGGCACGCACCTTCTCGTACGTCTCCGACTGCGTCGCGTGCCGCGCCGACGAACCACCCCAGTCGGTGCTGAAACCGCCCGGCTCCACCAGCGTCACCTTGATCCCGAAGAGCGCGACCTCCTGCGCCAGCGCCTGGCTGAACCCCTCGAGGGCCCACTTGGACGCGTTGTAGACGCCGATGTTGGCGAACGCCGAGATGCCACCGATCGACGACACCTGGATGATGTTGCCGCCACCGGCCTTGCGCAGGTACGGCAGCGCGCCCTGGGTCACCCACAGCGCCCCGAAGACGTTGGTCTCGAACTGCGCCCGGGCCTCCTGCTCGCTGATCTCCTCGATCATGCCGAACTGCCCGTACCCCGCGTTGTTGACGATCACGTCGAGCCGCCCGAAATGCTCGTCGGCCGTCGCGAGCGCGTCGAGCGCCGCCTGACGATCGGTCACGTCCAGCGTCAGCGGGAGCACGTTGTCGCCGTACCGCTGAACAAGGTCTTTCACAGAGCCGGCATCGCGGGCCGTGGCGGCGACCCGGTCGCCCCGCTCCAGCGCCGCCGACGCCCACTCCCGCCCGAAGCCCCGCGAGCTGCCGGTGATGAACCAGGTCCTGGCCATCGGTATGTCCCTTCCGCCGGTTGTCATCCCCACCCTACGACCGCGCCACCGGTGGGCAGGCGGACCAGGAAGGTGGTCCCGCCGTCTTCGGCCTCGCCCTCGGCGCCCTCGCGCTCAAGCGCACCGGCAGCAGCGGGGCCTGACCGCCTACCCTGTCGTGATGATCATCCGACTCGGCCCGGCGAAGCTGATCCTCATCGCCGCGGGGGCGACGGTAGCCGTACTCGCAATCCTCTGGGGTTTGTGGTTCTCGTTCCTGCTGCTGCTGGGCGGTGAAGGGTCGCTGCCGCCGAAGTCGCGGATCCCCGAGGTGCCGGCCGGCGCGACCGTCGCCGACCAGCGCGAGGCCTGCGGTTCCGGCGGATGCTGGTGGCGCCTGACCGTGACGCCCCCGCCCGGGCAGTCGCCGGCCGAGCTGGCCCGGACGATGGGCCTGGAGGAGGAGAAGACGCTGTCCCCGCGGCTCTTCGATCCCGGTTTCGTGCAGGTCGGAACCGAACTCCACGAGGACCAGCTCGTGATCTACGTGGGTTATCGCTGACGGGTTCGGCCGCTGAGGCGCAGGACGAGATCGCCCGCCGGCGCCTCGACCAGCACACCGTCCCCGCGTTCCCAGTCGAGGTCGGTGGCGCGCAGCCGCTGCCCCGTGGTGTCGACGCCGAAATGCTTGCCGTCGGCCAGCCCGTCGAGGACGAGGCGGGTGGCCTCGTCGCTCGCCGTGCGAGGCAGGCCGAGGGCGGCGGTGATGTCGAGGCCGTGGATGACCACGTGGCTGAGCGCCCCGGCCGCGCCGCCGCCGGGCGGCGCCCACCGGGCCATGGTGTCGCCACGCAGATCGGCCAGCAACGTCGCGAACGGAAGTTCGCCGTCGCGGCGGGCGACCTTCTCGGACAGCGCGTCGAAGTCGTAGCCCACCGACGCCAGCTCGGCCATGAACGCCGGCCCGTCGTAGCGGGCGGCCATCGTCATGTGCGCGACCACGTGGCGTACCTCCCAGCCCTCACACAGGGATGGCGCGGTCGGCGACTGCCCGGCCAGCGCCTCGGCGAGTGCCTGGAACTGCGGCCCGGCGAGCGCCTGGACCGCCACGTGCGCCGCGGCACGGTCGAGCGCGCTGCGCCAGCCGGCCCGCGCCTCGGGTGTCAGCATGTGCGGTGGTAGTCCCTGCTGGACGGTCACGACCTCGGTGGTGCCGTCGCCGCGGTCGGTGAAGGTGATCTCGGTGAGCACGCCGGAGCCGGCCTCGCGCCACGACAGGAACCGCGGCGGGTCGACGGCGACGTACACGGCACGCATCGTGTACGTCTCGCCGCTGCGGTCGTTCACCATCGTGGTCTCGAACGCGCCGCCCGGCCACAGGTCGACCACGATGTTCGGCAGCGGCGTGTGCGTGCCGTCCGGGCCCCAGAAATGGGTGAGATGCTCGGGCGTGGTCAGGCAGGCGAAGACCAGTTCGGCGGGCGCGTCGTGCACGTACCTCATCTCAGCCCCCGCAGGTGCTCGGCCAGGCGGTCGTGCCGGCCGGCCCACTCGGCCCGGCGGGCGTCGATCCAGGTCAGCATCTCGATCAGCCGCTCGACCTCGAGGCTGGCCGGCCGCGCCTGCGCCTGCTGTCGTCGCGTGACGAGCCCCGCGTCGGCCAGCACCTTGAGATGCCGCGAGACGGCCTGCTGGGTGAGGTCGAACGGCTCGGTCAGCTCCTTGACGGTGGCGTCGCCGGTGGCGAGCCGGGCCACGATCGCCACCCGGGTCGGGTCGGCCAGGGCCGCGAAGGTCCGGGCCAGAGTTGTCGCTTCCACAACCAGACCTTTGCACAACTAATCAGTTGTGTAAAGGCGCCCGGGTGATGAGGTCGGCGGCCCGTTCCGCCACGACCATGACCGTGCCGACCGGGTTGACGGCGGGAATGGCCGGGAACACCGACGCGTCGACCACGCGCAGGCCCTCGACGCCGAGGACGCGCAGGTCACCGTCGAGCACCGCGCCCATCCGGCAGGTGCCGGAGACGTGGTAGACGGTCTGGTGGGTCGCGCGCAGGGCCTCGGACAGATCCTCGTCGCTGACCACCGACGGGCCGGGGAAGACCTCACGGACCAGCCAGGAGCGGAACGGCTCCTGTTCGGCGATCTTCCGCGCGGCCCGGATGCCGGCGATCAGGATGCGCTCGTCGTGGCCCTCGGGGTCGGTGAAGTAGCCGTAGTCGATCTCCGGCGGGTCGGAGGGGTCGGCCGACGTGATGCGGACAGTGCCGCGGCTGGCCGGCCGGGCCACGTTCGGGGCGATCTGCACGATGTTCGCCGGCAGATCCACGCCGTAGGTCTCGGCGTGCACGGCCCAGGCCTCGACCGGGAAGTGCATGAGAACGTCGGGCCGGGTGAGATCGCCGTCGACGCTGACCATGCCGCCGGCGTCCCAGCCGCTCGCGCACTCGGCCGGCGGCCGCTTCACCGACTCCCACAGGATCAGGCCCTCGGCGTGGTCCATCAGGTTCTCGCCCACCGGCAGGTCGGCCACGACCGGCACCCCCGCGGTCTCCAGCACCTCGCGCGGCCCGATGCCCGAGAGCTGCAGCAGGCGAGCCGAGTCGATCGCCCCGGCACAGAGGATCACCTCGCGGGATGCCCGAAATGTCCCGGACGAGGTGTGCACGCCGGTCGCGCGGCCGTCTTCCAGGAGCACGCGAAGCGCCCGCACCCCGGTGTGCACGGTCAGATTCGGACGGGAGAGGGCCTCGTGCAGATAGTGAATCGACGTGGAACCCCGCACGTTGGTGGCCGGGTCGTAGCCGACCTCGAAGAACCCCACCCCTTCGGCCCGCGCGTCGAGCCGCCCGTCGTTCCACTGCTCCTGCACGGGCACGTCCAGCGCCTTGGCGGCGGCGGCGACCACGTCGGCCACGTAGGCGTTCTGATCGGCCGGAGCCACCGGAGAGATCGGGATCTGGAGCTTGTCGTAGTACGGCAGGACCGCCTCGGGCTCCCACCCGGTCGCGCCCAGCGACACCCATTCGCGCAGGTCGGAGGCGAGCGGCCGCCACGTGATCATCGTGTTGGCCGTCGAGCAGCCGCCGAGGATCCGCATCCGCGCCTGCCGGATGTCGCTGTTGCCGCGCGCCTGCGGGACGCTGCGGTAGTCGAGGTCGTACTGGCCCTCGAGCATCTCGGCCCAGCGCCGGATCGACCGCGCCCGCGGCTCGCCGACGTCCGACGGCCCCCATTCGAGCAGCGTGACGCTGACCGACGGGTCCTCGGAGAGGCGGGCGGCGAGCAGCGATCCGGCCGTGCCGCCGCCGACGATCAGATAGTCGGTCATCGGTAGTTCACCCAGGTGGTCTTGAGCGCCGTGAACTTGTCCAGCGCGTGGAGCGAGAGGTCGCGGCCGAAGCCGCTCTGCCCGAAGCCGCCGAACGGCGTGGTGACGTCGAGCGCGTCGACCGTGTTCACCGAGACCGTGCCCGCGCGCAGCCGCCCGGCGACGCGATGGGCCCGCGAGAGGCTGTCCGACCACACCGAGGCGGCCAGCCCGTAGATCGAGTCGTTGGCCATCGCCACCGCCTCGTCCTCGCTGTCGAAGGCCTGCACCGCGAGCACCGGCCCGAAGACTTCCTCCCGGGAGAGACGGCTCTCCGGACCAACTTCGAAGATCGAGGGATTGACGTACGCCTTCGTGGGCGCCCCTTCGAGGGGACCGCCCGGCAGGATCGCGCGCCCTTCGGCGTGCCCGACTTCGACGTACGAGAGAACCCGCGCCGCTTGGGCGTCACTGACCAGCGGCCCCATCGTGGTCGCCTCGTCGAGAGGATCGCCTTGCCGGATTTGCCGGGCTTTCTCGGTTATCTTCGCGATCAGTTCATCGGCGACCGGGCGCGCCACCAGCAACCGTGAGTTCGCCGAGCAGACCTGGCCGGCGTTGGTGAAGATGCCGAAGCACACCCCGGCCGCGACCGCGTCCAGGTCGGCGGCGTCGGCGAAGACCACGTTCGCGCTCTTGCCGCCGCACTCCAGCCAGACCTGCTTCATGTTCGACTGACCGGCGTACTGGAGGAACAACTTGCCCACCGGCGTCGACCCGGTGAAGGTCACCGCGTCCACGTCCGGGTGCAGCCCGAGCGCCTTGCCGGCCTCCGGCCCCAGACCGGGAACGACATTGAGTACGCCCTCCGGCAGCCCCGCCTCCACGGCCAGTTCGGCCAGCCGCAGCACCGACAGCGGCGACTCCTCGGCCGGCTTCAGCACCACCGCGTTGCCCGCCGCGAGGGCCGGCGCGACCTTCCAGATCGCCATCTCGAGCGGATAGTTCCACGGCACGACCGCCGCCACCACGCCCAGCGGCTCCCGTGTGACCAGCGCCAGATCACCTCGCCCGGTCGGGGCGATCTCCCCGTACGCCTTGTCGATCGTCTCGGCGTACCACTGAAGAATCGCCGCCGATCCGGGCACGTCGATGGTCGAGGTGTCGCTGATCAGCTTGCCGGCGTCCAGACTGTCCAGCAGCGCCAGCTCGTCCGCGTTCTCCCTGATCAGCGTGGCGAGCCGCAGCAGAACGGCCTTCCGCTCGCCGGGAGAGGTGGCCGCCCATCGGGGGAAGGCGCGCCGGGCCGCCGCGACGGCCCGGTCCACGTCCTGTTCGCCGCACGCGGCCACCTCGGCCAGCACCACGCCGGTGGCCGGGTTGACCGAGGGGATCCGGCGCCCGTCGGCCGCCGGCACCGATTTGCCGTCGATGAAGGCGTCGGAGCGGGGTTCGACGGTACGGGCGAGAGCGTGCCAGTCAGTCATGGAAATCAGGCCTCCTGTACGGCCACCGCGGGCGCGGCGTTGGTGCTGGTGCGCTTCATCAGCACGTAGTAGAGCGGGCAGATCACGGCCAGGCCGACGATCCACGAGATGTCGACGCCGCCGAGGCGGGACGCGATCGGGCCCGTGTAGATCGTGGTGCTCAGGAACGGGATCTGAACGAGGATGCCGGCCACATAGCAGCCGATGGCGACGGCGTTGAACCGGCCGTAGACGCCGCCGTCGCGCTCGAAGAGCGACTTGATGTCGTACTTGCCGTGCTTGAGGTAGTAGTAGTCGACCAGGTTGACCGCGGTCCACGGCACCAGCACGCACATCAGCAGCAGCATGAAGTTGGTGAAGTTGACCAGGAAGTTGTCCTTGCCGGCCAGCGCCATCACCATCGCCACCGCGAACAGGGCGATCGAGATGACCGTGCGGGCCGACGCGCCCGGCTTCCAGCGCGGGAAGATCGTCTGCCCGACCGTGATCGAGGAGAGCGCGCCGCAGTACAGGTTCATGCCGTTGCTGACCGCGATGCAGAGCCCGAAGATGGCCACCACCAGCGCGCCGACGCCCGAGGTGAGGTGGCCGAGGCCGGTCACCGAGTCTTCCTCGGGGAAGGCCGCGCCGACGAAGACGCCCAGGATCATGGTGAGCAGCGAGCCGAAGACCGCGCCCGACCAGGTGGCCCAGAAGGCAGGCCGCACGCCGGTGTCGCGGGGCATGTAGCGGCTGTAGTCCGAGACGTACGGGGCGTACGCGATCTGCCAGAGAGCCGCCAGCGACAGCACCCCGAAGAAGCCCATCCAGCTGAACGAACCGCTCGACGCGACACCCGAGGGCAGGCCGTTGATGCCGAGCGCCCAGATGAAGGCGATGACCAGCGCGCCGCCGGCCACGACGCTCATCAGGCCGCCGAGCATGTGCAGGAAGCGGTAGCCGAGCAGCGGCCCGAGGACGCTGATGGCGCCCATGAGCACGATCGACGGCGTCTCGGGCAGGCCGGTGACGCTGGCCAGGGCCTGGCCGCCGAGCACCATGTTCGAGGCGAAGAAGCCGACGTACATCAGGATCACGATGACGACGACGAGCAGGCTGCCGTACGACCCGAACTGTGCCCGGGTCTGCAACATCTGCGGCACGCCCATCTGCGGGCCCTGCGCCGCGTGCAGCGCCATGACCACGCCGCCGACCAGGTTGCCGATGGCCAGGGCGACGACAGCGGCCCAGATCGGCAGGCCGTAGACGGCGGTCGCGACGGCGCCGGTGGCCACCGTGAGCAGCATGATGTTGGCGCCGAACCAGATGGTGAAGAGGCTGCGCGCGGTGCCGTGGCGCTCGGTCACCGGAATGTGCTCGATGGTGTGCGACTCGACCTGGAGCGTCGAGGCGTTCTGTCCGTCCATGGCGTCTCCTGGCAGGCCGTGGGGTGTGACCTGCACTATCAAACGTGCGTGGTCCATCGGACAAACATTTGTAATCGCTGCCTTGCATCTGATTTCCCGATGCAACGCTTTCCCGGCATCAGCCGGTAACGGTCCGGTAATCGTCGACGCCCGCCGGTGACGCTGTGATGTCCGGGCCATCGGCTCAGCCGATGCTATGCATCGGAATTTCGCCGGTAGGCGTCTTTCGCCATGCTGACGAAGGCCCGGGCCCGGTGCGTCAGCCGTACGCCCTTCATCCAGGCCACCACGATCTCGAGGGGCTCGACCTCGTCGCGGAGGCGGAGCGCGACCACGGGACGGCCGTCGTAGGTGTTGTCGCCGGCCGGGCGCTGGTTGAGCAGGGCGTAGCCGCGGCCGTGGGCGACCAGGGCCCGTACGGTCTCGAAACCGGTCGTGCGATGCCGGATCACCGGGGCGATGCCCGTGCGCGCGATGAGCGCCTCGAAGTAGGCGCCGCTGTGCGGCAGGTCGAGCAGGATCATCGGCTCCACCGCGAGCTCGGCCAGCGACACCTCCCCGCGCGCGGCCAGCCGGTGGCCGGCGGCGACGATCGCGTACGGCGGCGACGCGTCGATCACCTCGCGGTCGATGTCCTCGGCGAGGTCGTAGCCGTACGAGACGGCCACCTCGCACTCGCCGGCCCGCAGCGCCCGCTGGAGGGTGGCGTGCTCGGCCTCCAGCACGTCGATGCGCACCTGCGGATAGGCCTCCTCGTAGCGGGTGAGCAGGCCGGGCAGCCGGAACGGGGCCAGCGTGGAGAAGCAGCCCACGGTGAGGTCGCCGACCAGGCCCTGCCCGGCGTTGCGGGCCGACTCGGCCAGCTCGACGGAATGGGCCAGGAAGCTGCGCAGCTCCCGGTGGAACGCCTTGCCGGCCGCGGTCAAAGTGAGGCCGCGGGCGTGGTGGCGCAACAGCAGCTGCACCTTGAGCTCCTTCTCGAGCTGGGCGACCGCGGTCGAGACGGCGGACTGCGAGACCCGGAGCTCCTTGGCGGCGGCGGTCATGCTGCCCAGCTCGGCCGCGGCCGCGAAGTAGCGCAGCTGGAGGAACGTGTAGGCGGGGTCGGCCATGTGCTCAGCCCTTCAGTTCGCGGCCGGTGGCCATGCTCAGATAGGCCAGGATGTTCGCGACCGCCCCGGCGGCGGTCACGTGCGCGTTGCGGCCGACGATGTGCAGGCCGTACGCGTCCTCCAGCGCCACCGCGTTGGAGGCCACCGTGGCCGAGGCGGCGGCGTCGAGCCCGAGCGCGCGCAGAACCTGCTGGTAGAGGGAGACCTCGCGGTCGTAGAGCGCGGTCATCAGCACGGCGTGGGTGCGGTTGCGGGCGGCGTGCACGTGCAGCTCGTAGAGGACCCGGCAGGTCGGATCGTCGGCACTGGCCGGCATGCCGGCCCGCACGAGGGCGGTGAGCTGGGCGGCGGGCTCGTCGGAAGCCTCGATGGCGGCCAGCCGCTGCCAGTAGAACCGGTCGACGGCGTCCTGGTGAACGTCGGCCAGCAGGTCGTCGAAATCGCCGTAGTAGTAACTGACCGAACCCGGCGACAGCCCCGCCTCCCGTGCGACATCCTTGATCCGGAGACCGGCGAGGCCGCGCTCGACGATGGCCCGCTGCGCCGCGGCGACGATCTCACCCCGCCGGGCGGTCTGCTCCTTGGGCCTGGCCACGCACTCCCCCACCTGCGCTCATGCGCTTTTTTGATGCTGAGCATAGAAAAATCATTCTCGCTGATTCACCAGTTTGAAACGGAGTTGAGGCAGGGTCAACCGCCATAGTTTGAGATGCAGCGCAAAGAATGGAGGCAGCCGGTGACCGCAGCCGACTGGATCTTTCACGGCGGCGCCATCCACACCATGGCCGGCCCCATGACCGACGCCGTGGCCGTGCGGGACGGCGTGATCGTCGCGCTCGGCGACGTGCGCTCCTGGCTGGGCCCGCGCACCGAGGTCGTGAACCTCGACGGCGGCGCGCTGCTGCCCGGTTTCCAGGACGCCCACGTGCACCCGCTGCCGGCCGGCCTCCAGCTCACCGGCTGCGACCTGTCCGGGGTGCACAGCCTGGCCGACTACCGAGCGCTGATCGCCGCTCACGTCGCCGGCGCATCGCCCACGCCGAACCTTCGCGGTGGCGCTTCACCCACCTCGGATCCGCGCGGGGGCGCATGGGTGCTGGGGTCAGGCTGGTACGGCGACGTCTTTCCGGGCGGGTTTCCCGATCGGCACGAGCTCGACCGGCTGATCCCGGACCGGCCCGCGGCCTTCCTGAGCCACGACGCGCACGGGGTGTGGGTCAACTCGGTGGCACTTGCTCGCGCCGGCATCGACCGCGACACGCCCGACCCGCACGCCGGGGTCATCCACCGCGACGCCGCCGGCGAGCCGACCGGGATGCTCAGCGACGCGGCCGCCGACCTCGTGTTGCGGCTGGTGCCCGCGCCCGATCGCGCGGCCCAGGAGCAGGCGTTGCGCACCGCGCAGAGCTATCTGCACCGACTCGGCGTCACCGGCTGGCAGGACGCGGCGATCGGGGCGGTTCTCGGCGGGCCCGACCCGTACGACACATATCGGGCGGCCGAGGCCGCCGGCTGGCTGACGGCCAAGGTGACCGGGGCGCTGTGGTGGGACCGGGACGCCGGCCTCGAGCAGATCGAGCGGCACCTGGCCCGGCGGCACGAGACGGCCGGCAAGAAATTTCGTACGACCGCAATCAAAATCATGCAGGACGGGGTCTGCGAGAACCTCACGGCGGCGGTCCTCAGCCCGTACGCCAATGTGCCGCACACCCACGGCCTCAGCTTCATCGAACCCGAGGCCCTGGCCGAGGTCGTCAGGCGCCTCGGCGCCGAGCGTTTCGACGTGCACCTGCACGCGGTCGGCGACCGGGCGGTCCGCGAATGCCTCGACGCGATCGAGGCGTCGGACCGCGCGTGGGACCACCGGCACCAGATCGCGCACATCGACCTCATCGACCCGGCCGATGTAGTCCGTTTCAGCCTCCTGAAAGTGATCGCCAACCTTCAGCCGCTGTGGGCCCGGCGCGATCCGGTGCTGGTCGAGACGAAGCTGCCCTACCTGACAGCGGCCCAGCAGGAGATGCACTTCGCTTTCGGCACCCTGGCCGCGGCCGGCGCGCCGATCGCGCTGGGCTCGGACTGGCCCGTCTCCAGCCCCGACCCGCTGTGGGGCCTGCACACCGCGGTCAACCGGACCGCGCCGGCGGCCGACCCGCACGCCCAGGACGTACGGGCTCAGACCGAACCGCTCCTGTCCGGCGAACGCCTTGCTCTTTCAGCGGCCTTGCAGGCGTACACGATCGGCGCGGCCCGGGCGAGTCGCCGCGACGACACCACCGGCTCCATCGAGTTCGGCAAGGCCGCCGACCTCGTCGTGCTCGACGCCGACCCGTACGCGGTCCCGGCGTCGTCCCTCTCCGCGATCCGCGTCCGCAGCACCTTCGCCGACGGCGTTGCCGTCCACCACATATAGGGGCCACTCATGGACACGTCCACCAGCCTGGCGCGGGAGCAGACCAGTCTGCTGCACCGCAGCCTCGGCACCTTCGACATCATCTTCCTGATGATCGCCGCGGTCGTCGGCCTGGAAACCCTCGGGCAGGTCTCGACGTACGGGGCGGAGGCGTTCACCTGGGCGCTCGTGCTCGCGGTGACGTTCCTGATCCCGTACGGCCTGATCTTCGCCGAGGTCGGCTCGACCTTCCGGGAGGAGGGCGGGGCGTACATCTGGGTCCGTATGGCCTTCGGGCGTGGCGCCGCCGCGATCGCGGCCCTGCTCACCTGGGTCACCCAGCCGGTCTGGGTGGGCGGGTCGATGGCGTTCCTGGCCGCCGAGACGTTCAGCGGGCACCTGGCCGAACTGAAGTCCGGATCGTTCGCGGACTACGCCTTCAAGCTGATCTTCATCTGGATCACGGTGGCGGCCGCGATCATCAGCCTCCGGCGCGGCAAGTGGCTGCCGACGATCGGGGCCATCGCCAAGGTGGCGCTGCTGGTCTTCTTCGTCTTCACGACGATCGTCTACGCGGTGAAGAACGGCGTCGCCGGCCTCTCGGCCGGCGACTTCAACCCCACGCTGGCCGGCCTGTTCGGCTCGGTGCCGGTGCTGTTGTTCGCGTTCCTGGGCTTCGAATCGTCGAGCAGCGCGGCCGGCGAGATGAAGAACCCGGCCCGCGACGTCCCGATCTCGATCTTCCGCTCGTCCGCGATCGCCGCCGCCTGCTACCTGATCCCGATCCTGGCCATCCTGCTGGTCATCCCGGCCGACCAGATCACCGGCATCGGCGGCCTGCTCGACGCGGTGGGCACGGTCTACTCGGTGTACGGCGGCGCCGCCGACACCATGCTCACCCTGACGTCGATCGTGCTCATCTTCATCCTGGCCAGCCAGGGCGCCGCCTGGATGATCGTCTCCGACCGCATGCAGGCAATGGCGGCCGCCGACGGGTCATTCTTCGGCGGCTTCTTCGGCAAGTTCTCCGCTTCATTGGGTACGCCGGTACGCGTCAACATGCTCTCCGGCGTGGTGGCCACGGTCTTCCTGCTGGCCTCGATGCAGATCACCGGCGACAACGCGGCCGTCTTCGGCGTGGTCCTGACCATCTCGATCTCGACGTTCCTGCTGAGCTACCTGTTGGTCATTCCCGCCGCCATCAAGCTCCGCAAGGTGGACGCCCCACGCCCGTACCGCGTCCCGGTCTCCGACCGCGGCTTCGCCGTGCTGGGCGCCCTGTGCTTCGCCTGGATCCTGCTCGGCTCGTGGGTGGCGGTCTTCCCGGGCACCTTGGAGTCCCTCTTCAACATCGACTATTCGTTCACCGACATCTGGGGCGTGAGCCAGACCCGCTTCGAGGTCTTCACCTTGGGCACCCTGATCGTCCTCCTGATCCTCGGCGTAGTCGGCTACCTGCGAGGCGCCCGCGTCCGCTCCGCCTCCTCAGCCGCCGCACCCACCCCGGCCGACAAAGAAGGAACCCCCGCATGACCTCCCTCCCCTCGACTTCACCGTCCCCCGACCGCCCGGCCTCACCCGCCCCGGCCCCGCAACCACCCTTCCCACCCGCCTCACAATCCGCCGGCTCCCCCACTCCCGGAACGCAATCCGAAGCGCCAGCCGCTTCACATTGCGCCAGCTCCCCCATTCCCAGAACGCAATCCTCGGCGCCACCCGCCCCGGCCCCACGCTCGCCCGCGAGCGCCTCGCCATCTCTGCAGCCTTTGGCGGCCCCCACCCTCTCGCCTCACCTCCGAACGGCGGCAGGAACGGGAGCGGGGAGAGGAGTGGAACCGGCGACCGGGACAGCAACGAGAACCGGAACGGCGGCGGAGCCGGATTCGGCGCGGATCGCCGCGCCGGCGAGCGCCACCCACCCGCTTGATCGGCTCACCGCTGAGGAGATCTCCCTCAACCGCGCCATCCTCGACAAAAACGGATTTGTCACGGCGAGCACCCGCTTTCCTCTTGTCATGCTGGCGGAGCCGTCCAAGAGCGCGGTGCTGGCCGGGACGGTTGACGACCGGCGGGTCAGCACGGTTCTGCTCGACCGGGCCACCGGTGAAGTGCGGGACGTTCTCGTCTCCCTTGTCAGTGAGAGCGTTCTCAGCGAGCGCGTCGTCGACGTCGTCGCCGAGGGGCAGCCGCCGATCATGGGTGAGGAGTTCCAACTCGTCGAGGAGATCCTCTGGAGGAACGCTCTGTGGAACTCGGCCATGGCCCGGCGCGGGCTCACCGAGCCACGGCGGGTGCGGATCTCCGCGCTCAGCGCCGGCGTCTTCGACATCCCCGGCGAACAGGGGCGGCGCCTTGTCCGGTGCCTGGCCTTCCAACAACTCGACGACGACGACAATGTCTGGGCTCATCCCATCGACGGCGTCGTCGCCTACGTCGATCTGATCACCGGTGAGGTGGTCGAGCTCATCGACGACGGCGTCTTCCCGATCCCCTCCGAGGCCGCCGACTTCCACCTGCCCCAGGCCGAGCGCACCACCCAGAAACCCTTGCACATCACGCAGCCCGACGGCGCCAGCTTCACCGTCGACGGCAACGTCGTCACCTGGGAGAAGTGGCAGTTCCGGATCGGCTTCGACCAGGTCGAAGGCCTTACTCTGCACCAGATCGGCTTCGAGGACGGCGGCCGCGTCCGGCCCATCATCTACCGGGCTTCCGTGGCCGAGATGGTCGTTCCCTACGGCGATCCCTCGCCCGTCCGGTTCTGGCAGAACTACTTCGACGCCGGCGAGTACTCCCTCGGCAAGGAGGCCAACGCTCTCACGCTCGGCTGCGACTGCCTCGGCGAGATCTTCTACTTCGACGCCACGATCGCGGACGACCACGGGCATCCCCGGCGGCTGCCGAACGCGATCTGCATGCACGAGGAGGACTACGGCCTGCTCTGGAAGCACACCGACATGTACAACCGGTCGTCGTCGGTGCGCCGCCAGCGGCGGCTGGTCATCTCGTTCTTCATCACTGTCGGCAACTATGACTACGGCTTCTACTGGTACCTCTACCTCGACGGCACGATCGAGCTGGAGTGCAAGGCGACCGGCGTGGTCTTCGCCTCGGCGTACCCGGGTGAGGGCTATCCGTGGGCCAGCGAGGTCGCCCCGGGGGTCGGCGCGCCGTACCACCAGCATCTTTTCTCGGCCCGGCTGGACATGATGGTCGACGGGGCCGGCAACGCGGTCGACGAGGTGGATGCCGTCCGTGTGCCCGTGTCGGACGTCAACCCGTACGGCAATGCCTTCACCCGCCGCTCGACCAGGCTGACCACCGAGCGCACCGCCGCCCGGCTGGCCGACGGGAGTGTGGGCCGCACCTGGCACATATCCAATCCGTCGGTCCGCAACGGGCTGGGGCAGCCGGTCGCCTACGCGCTGCATCCGGAGGGGCAGCCGACGCTGCTCGCCGATCCCTCGTCGTCGATCGCGCGCCGTGCCGCCTTCACGACCAAGCATCTGTGGGTGACGGCGCAGGACGACACCGAGCGTTATCCGTCGGGCCGCTTCGTCAACCAGAACGCGGGCACGACCGGCATCGACACGTGGATGAAGCAGGATCGCGACATCGACGGCCGGGACATCGTCGTGTGGCACACGTTCGGGCTGACGCACTTCCCGCGGCCCGAGGACTGGCCGATCATGCCGGTCGACTATGCCGGGTTCGTACTGAAGCCCGCAGGATTTTTCGACCGCAATCCCGCCCTCGACACGCCGGCGCCGCGCGCCGCCCAGGACTCCTGCTGCCATAACTAAATCAGATGCAATGGAGCAACAACATCTGTTGGACAGAATCAGCGACGCGGGCGACGATTTCCGCAGCACGAAATGGGGAGGTCGGATGCAAGAGGTAGAAGTCCTCGTCGTCGGGGCGGGGCAGGCCGGCGTGGCGATCAGCGAGCACCTGGGCGACCGCGGCGTGCCGCACCTCGTCCTCGAGCGGCACCGCATCGCCGAGCGCTGGCGCTCGGAGCGGTGGGACTCGCTGGTGGCCAACGGCCCGGCCTGGCACGACCGCTTCCCCGGCCTCGAGTTCGCCGACATCTCGCCCGACGGATTCGCCGGCAAGGATCAGGTCGCCGACTACTTCACGGCATACGCGGAGAAGATCAACGCCCCGATCAAAACCGGGGTGGAAGTTCTTTCAGTACGCCGTCACGCCAACCGCCCGGGTTTCCGTGTCGACACGTCCGACGGCCCCGTCGACGCGCGCTATGTCGTCGCCGCCACCGGGCCGTTCCAGCGCCCGGTGATCCCGCCGATCGTGCCCGACGCGGCCGGGCCGGTGCAGATCCACTCGAACGCCTACCGCAACCCGGCCCAGCTGCCGGAGGGCGCCGTGCTCGTGGTCGGCGCCGGCTCGTCGGGCGTGCAGATCGCCGACGAGCTGCGCCGTTCGGGCCGCGCCGTCCACCTCTCGGTCGGCCCGCACGACCGGCCGCCGCGCAGCTACCGCGGCCGCGATTTCTGCTGGTGGCTCGGCGTGTTGCAGAAGTGGGACGCCGAAACGCCGCCGCAGGGCGCCGAGCACGTCACCATCGCGGTGAGCGGGGCCCGGGGCGGGCACACCGTCGACTTCCGCGAGCTCGCCGCGAGCGGCATCACCCTCGTGGGCATGACGCAGTCGTACGCCGACGGGAAGTTGACTTTCGCGGACGACCTCGAGCGGAACATCGCCCACGGCGACGCGAACTATCTGGCGCTTCTGGACGAGGCCGACGCGTACGTCGTACGCAATGGTCTCGATCTGCCGGAAGAGCCGGAGGCCCGGGTCCTGGGGCCGGCGCCCGAGGCCACAGTGGACGAACTCGATCTGACCGGAATCGCCGCCATCGTCTGGGCGACCGGCTACGCCGCCGACTACGGCTGGCTCCAGGTCGGCGCCTTCGACGAGAACGGCAAACCGCGGCACCGGCGCGGCGTGTCGTCCGAGCCGGGGGTGTACTTCCTCGGCCTGCCGTGGCTGTCGCGGCGCGGCTCCAGCTTCATCTGGGGCGTCTGGCACGACGCCCGGCACGTGGCCGACCACATCATGACCCAGCGCGGTTACCTCGCCTATTCGGAGACAGCACAGTGAATCCTCCTATCGTCGCCGGCGGGCACACCCGGATCCGCCCGTTCAACACGCGCGACACGTACCCGGAGCAGAAGCTCGACAACGACCTGTGCCAGGCCGTCGTCGCCGGCAACACGGTCTACGTGCGCGGCCAGATCGGCCAGAACCTCGACACGAGCGAGTCGGTCGGCGTCGGCGACGTCGAAGCACAGACCGAGCAGGCCATGACGAACATCGCCATGCTCCTGCAAGAATCCGGCGCGAAAATGGAACACCTGGTCAAGCTGACGATCTACATCGTGGACCCGCGCTACCGGGAGACGGTGTACCGGACGATCGGCCGCTGGACCAGGGGCGTGCACCCCATCTCCACCGGCCTGGTCGTCTCCGGCCTGGCCCGCCCCGAGTGGCTGGTCGAGATCGACGCGATCGCGGTCATCCCGTCATGACGTTCTCGATCCTGGCCACCGACGGCGCCGGCGCGATCGGCATGGCCGTCACGTCGTCGAGCCCCGCCGTGGCCGCGCGGTGTGTCCACCTGCGCCCCGGCGTCGGCGGCGCCGCGTCCCAGAACGTGACCGATCCGCGCCTGGGCGCCGCGCTGCTCGATGCCTTGTCAGCTGGTTCCAGCGCTTGCGAAGCCCTGAACAAGATCACGCGCCCGCGCGTGTCGCCCTCGGGCCCGGCCGACCTGATCGAGTTCCGTCAGCTCACGGTCCTCACACCCGACGGTAAGGGAGCGGCCTTCTCCGGCGCCGACACGCTCGGCGTTCATCACCACCGCGTCGGCCCCGGCGTCGTGGCCGCGGGCAACATGCTCGCCGGCACCGACGTCATCGACGCGGTGGTCGAGGGCTTCGCCGCCGCGCCGGGCCAGCTGGAGGAGCGCCTCCTGGCGGCACTGAAGGCCGGCCTGTCGGCCGGAGGCGAGGCCGGGCCGCTGCATTCGGCCGGGCTCGCGGTGGTACGCCAGGTGGCGTGGCGCGAGACGGACCTGCGGGTCGACTGGTCCGGCTCCCCCGTCGACGACCTGGCCGCGCTCCTCGATCTGTGGCTCCCGCAGCGCGACGACTACGTGACGCGCGGCCTCGATCCGACCGCGGCTCCCTCGTACGGCGTACCCGGCGATGAGTAAGCAAACGGCGGCCGCGACCATCGCGGACCTGGCGCCCACCCTCATCGACCTGTCGGAGCGCCTGCACGCCAACCCGGAGACCGCCTGGGAGGAGCATCGGGCGGCCCGCTGGGTGCCGGCCCCGTTGGAGGAGCACGGTTTCACCGTCACCCCCGCCTACCTCGGCCTGGAGACGGCTTTTCTGGCGACGTACGGAAATGGCCCGTTCCGCCTTGGCCTGTGCGCCGAATACGACGCCCTGCCCGGCTTGGGCCACGCCTGCGGCCACAACCTCATCTCGGCCATCACGGTGGGCGCCGCGCTGGCCCTGGCCCCGCTGGCCGACGAGTACGGCCTCACGATCGAGGTCTACGGCACCCCGGCCGAGGAGGGCGGCGGCGGCAAGATCGAGCTTCTGGAGCGGGGCGCCTTCGCCGGCCTGGACCTGGCGATGATGGCCCATCCCGCTCCGGTCGACGTGGCCGAGGCCGAGCCGTTCGCCGTGTCCCACTCCCACGTGGCGTACCACGGCAAAGCAGCACACGCCGCCGCCTACCCCGCGCAGGGCGTGAACGCGGCCGACGCTTTCACCATCGCCCAGGTGGCGATCGGCCTGCTACGCCAGCAACTTCCCCACTCGGTCCGGGTCCACGGCATCATGACGAACGGCGGCGAGGCCCCCAACGCCATTCCCGCCAAGACCGAGGGCCGGTGGTACGTCCGAGCCTCCACCCTGGCCGAGTTGGCCGACACCGAGGAGAAGGTCTGGCGCTGCTTCGAGGCGGGTGCCTTGGCCACCGGCGCCACTTTGGACATCACCCCGGAGAGCAAGCCGTACGCGGAGTTCCGCACTTTCGAGCCCGCGCTGGCCGCCTACCGCCGGAACGCCACCGCCGTGGGCCGCGTCTTCGATACGAATTCCCCGGCCCGCCACATGAACCGGGCCTCCACCGACATGGGCAACGTCTCGCAGGTGGTTCCGGCCATTCACCCCTACATAGGAATCAACTCCCTGCCGGCCCTCAACCACCAGCCGGAGTTTGCCGCCGCCTGCACAGGCCCCCACGCCGAGAAGGCCTTGCTCGACGCGGCCACCGCCCTCGCCTGGACCGCCCTCGACACCGTTGGAGGTCGCGGTCAAGCTGAGATCAGTTGATCGGCGGCCGGATAGCGCTTCCACCACGAGTCGCGGCGGTGTTTCACGATTTCGCCGTCGCGGCGGGCGAACAGGAGGACGTCGCCGTTGAAGTCGAATGTCGCGTCTTCGGTCCCGGTCTCCAGCAGTCGGCGCACCACGATCAGCACTTTGGTCACCGTGTCACGGGAGTCCGCGAACTTGTCCATGCGGAAGCTCACGCGGACGTACGAATCCGGCTCCCACTCCCACGACCCGTCGTCGGTCTGGAGGTCGAGGTAGCCGTGTCGGCCGGCGAGGATCGATACCCCAAATCCGTACTTCTCCAGGTGATCCCTGGCCAGTAGCGGAGCAACCCCGGTGGGGCGCTCGTCTGCCTCAGGGAAGGCGCGAGCCGCCACCTGATTGACGGGCGTATCCCCAGCGAGGGTCAGTCGGTATTCGAGGGCCATGGCAGCACTTCCATAGGTCGGTAGGGCGGAAGATCGACCTGCACTCGGTCCAGATGCCGCGCACGGCCTTGTCGGGATTGACGGGCGAATAGCAGTCGAACACGCGCCCCTCGACGAGGTAATCCGGATCCTTGTTGGAGTTTCCGACGTCGCCGGTCTCGCGACGGGACAGTGCGACGTCGGCCTTCGACGGGTTCTGGCGAATTCGGTAACCCCGATCGGCGAGGATCACGGCCGCCGAATTCTCCATCTCCAGAGACCGGCGAACCGTGGCGTCCTGATCCGGATCGATCGGAGTGCGGTTGCCCTCGGGAACGCCGTGCCGCAAGCCGGCCTGAGCGGTGCGCAGATCTTCGGTCAGCGACCCAGGTGCGGCGGCCCCTTCCTCGGGGCGACGTCCGCCCGTGCCGCCATCGGCTGTCGAGCGACCCGCCAGCAAGATCTCCGCGACAAGGTCTTCCTCACCGAGAACGCTATCGGTGTGCGACCCGCCGTGCGGCCTCGCCCGCGCTTCATCCGGCCGGCCGCCGTCTCGGCCGTGTCCTCTGCTCCTGGGGGGCATCCCACCCGACCGCCCATCACTGGTCCGCCGTCTGCTGCCCGACGGCCGCCATCGTACGAAGCGGTCACCACGCCACCCTGGAAGCCGCTTGGGGACGAAGGTCAGTCCTGCCCGGGGCTGGCCACAGGCAGGCCGGCAGTCTTGGCGCTGTCAAGAAGCCGCCGGTCATACGACACGAAGGCCGTGAGCGTCACCCCAGCCTCGTTGGTGAGAATTTGAGCCGTTGCCAGGTGGATCGCATCGAGACTGCGCAGCATGGGCTCCGCAAACGCCGCAGCGGTGGCACGGACAGTGCTGTCGATCTCCATGCGGAAGAGCCGCCCGACAGCGGCGGGCACGCCGATCAGGGCCTGCGGGGCCGACCGGCGGAGAGCTCTCGGCACCTCGACTTCAACCAGGGCGGAAGAGACCAGTGGGACATCCTGATGCTCGTTGAGCCAAGAAACCAGGTCGGCGCTGCATGCCTCCTGCCGTACCAACTTGACCACGGCAGCGGAGTCGAGGTAGATCACCAGCGCTCCTCGTCGCGCATCGAAGCCAGGTCTGCCGCCACGTCCACGTCGGCGTCGCCGAGCTGGGGCGGAAGCGGAACAGGCCCTGTGCTCACCGGCGCCGTAGCTCTTCCCGCCGAGACCAGCTTGGCCAGCGTCGACATCTCGTCGCTCACAGGGACCAGCCGGGCGACCGGGCGACCACGATCGGTGATTTCGATGCTCTCACCACCGCTTACCCGGGCCAGGACCTGGCTCGTGTTCTGATTCAGTTCGCGAACGCCGATGCTGTCCATGCGACGATTGTAGAACATAGTGTTCTACCTAGCTACCACGTCCACTTCTGCAGGGTGGCTCCCGTGCACGTGACTATCTGGATCTGGGCTCGCTCGGCCGATGAGCCCGCGGCCAGGCACAGGGTGGTCTTGGCGACCGGGCGGATCGTCTTGTCGGCGTTGAACTGCCAGGTCTGGGCCGGGGTGCCGTTGCAGGTGTAGATGAAGATGCGCTGGCCCGTCACGAACTGCTGGCCGGGTACGTCCAGGCAGTTGCCCAGGACCCTCAGGGACCTGTCGTTCGGGAGGCGGGTCATCGCCTGTGCCCTGGTGCCGTTGCAGGTGTAGGTCTGCATGTACGTCTTGAGGGTCAGCGATGAGCCCGGCAGGTCGAGGCAGCGGCCGGTGTCGTTCTTCACCTGGCTCATCAACGGGTTGGGGCCCTTGGCCACCTGGACCATCTTCGCCACCGACGGGACGCCGTTGGCGTCGACTATGAAGAGCATGTAGTAGCCGGGTGGGGCCACGCCTCCGTTCGGTGGACCGGTCACCGTCAAGGACGTACCGGAAACCGTGTATTTCAACGGGATGTAGCGCTGGCCCTGGTCGACGCTGTGGGTCACGTCGCCCAGGCCGACCAGGCCCACCTTGCGGATGGCGGCCGCCTGCGGGGTCGTGACCGTGAAGGCGGCGCCGATGCCCACGGTGGCCGGCGCGGCCGAGATGGCCGGGCGTGATGCCAGCTCGCCGGAGCCGTCCTTCTTGTAGAGGTAGGGCGGCGTGAAGTATTCGATGTTCTTCTCGAGATATCCGGCGGCCATGCAGGCTCCGCAGACGCCGCCGCCGCCCGTCATGACACGGCCGTCGGGGAGCAGGGCGGCCGTCGAGTGGTACTGGCGGATGCGGCTCGCGGCGGCCAGCACCGACCACTGGCCGGTCGCCGGGTCCCAGCGTTCGGCCGTCGTCACCGCGTTGGGCAGGTCGACGTTGAGGTTCGTCCCGGCGCTCGTCATGCCGCCCGTGGCCAGGACCGAGCCGTCGGCGAGCAGGGTGGCGTTCAGCTGGCGGCGGCCGGTGGACAGGGAACCGGTCGGCGTGGTCGCCGGGAACATGGTAGCGCCGGTGCTCATCACCACCGCCGTCTTCGTGGGGACGTTGGCCTGGCCGCCCTCGGTCATGTTGCCGCCGCCGACGACGACGGTCTTGCCGATGTCGTACGTCGCGAAGCTCGCGTAGTCGCGGAACATGCCGTCGCGGTTGCCGGTGGCCGTGACGATGCCGATGCCGGCCGTGTTGACCGTCCAGCCCGTCGTGTATGGGCCGATGATCCCGAGTTGTGTGTCGGGGCGTGAACCCATGAAGGGGTAGAGACGGGAACTGTACTTGGTGAATCCGGAAAGGGCGCGAATGGTGCCGTTCGCCTGATAGACCTCACTCACCGTGGGGCCGCCTCCGACGATGACGTGCTCACCGTTGGCGGTCTCGGCCAGTGACGGGTACCACCGGGCCCCGGCCATGTCTTTGCCGCGGGTCCACGTTTCGTTCTGCCAGTCGAAGACATAGGTGTGCACGGTGCCGTCCAACTGCGCGTTCGCATTTCCGCCGGCGACGAGGATATTGCCGTTCGCGAGATGGGCGAAACCGGCGCAGAAGATGTTCGAGCCCTGCAGATCGACGCGTTTGTACGTGTCGTCGGCCGGATTCCAGACCATCGCGCGGGTGAAGCTGTGGTCGGGGTACGACTCGCTCGAGTTGTCGCCGACCGAGTCCCAGACCAGCAACTTCCCGTTCGGCAGCACGGCCGTGAACACCGGCACGACGGCCGTCTCGAGCACCGCGCCCCACGACCCGGACAGTCCGGGGTCGGCCGCGACGTTCGCCTTTCTGGTCGCCGTTCCGGGCCGCACCCCGGTCGACCGCTGGATGCGGGCCGCGTTTTCGGCGGTCTGCCGCTCGATGACGCTCATCGGCGTTCCGGCCAGATCCTCGGCCATATGTTCCGTCGAATCGTCATGGGCGTGCGCATGCGAATGCACATCGGCACGGACGTGTCCAGAAGCGGGTGTCACGTGAAATGTGAATGTACCCAAGAGGACCAACACGGAGAAAACAGCGAGACGCCCACGCATGACATAAGCCCCTTCCCCGAAGAGTGGCTCACCTTAACCCCCCGTTAAGACACTCTTCAATGTCTCAGCCCCCGAGATTTGGTTGCATCGCACAGCCTGTCCGGCTATCGCGCGCCAGCCGATCATCCGAGGAGGGGCTTTTGGCTCGAACGAGGAAAGTTCGGGCAGGATCTTCGAAAGCTATGGACGTCCCGGCGAAAGTGACCCACGATATTCACCATCCTGAATCACGGCCGTAATCGGGGAGCGCCGATGAAACGACTGCTCGTGGGTGCCCTGCTAGTTGGAACTTTCGCCGCCGCGCCGGCCTACGCCGCCGCCGATCCGCCGCAAGAACCCGGGGTCACGCTCCGGACGTACGACATCGGCACGGCGATGAGCCGGGTCTGTGAGCTCAAGCCGGGCCAGACCCCCAACGTGGACAAGCTGATGCCCACAGTGGACTGGTCGAGCACCGACCAGTTCGGGCTGAACGACAACTTCGTCACCCACGCGCTGGCCAACCTCACGGTGCCGGCCACCGGGCCGTACACGTTCCGGCTCGTCAGCGACGACGGCTCGAAGCTGTTCATCGGCGACACGCTGCTGATCGACCACGACGGCCTGCATGACGTCGAGCCGCCCGGCGAGGGCACGATCGAGCTGACCGCCGGCGTCTACCCGATCCGCGTCGAGCACTTCGACCGCGAGGGCGGCCAGCGCCTCACCCTTTCGTGGAAGACGCCCGGCGCCAACGACTTCGCCGTGGTGCCGACGAGCGCGCTCAGCACCGACGCCGGCGTGGTGCGGGTGACCGCGCCCGGCCGCAAGGAGTGCACCTCCGGCACCGACACGCCGGGTGACGGCCTGCCGCTGACCGCCGTGAACCCCGGATACGACCTCACGAACCTGCGCCCGCCGGGCTTCGAGCCGCAAGTGACGGGCATCGCCTGGCGGCCGGACGGCAAGATGGTCCTGTCCACCTGGGGCGGGTCGGACAAGGTGGCCGGCGAGGTCTATCTGGTCACCGGCGCGACCGGGCCGGGCCCGGTGACGTACAAGAAAATCGCCGAAGGCCTGAAAGAGCCGATGGGCATCGCCGTCGTCGATGGCCTCGTCTACGTCACGCAGAAGCACGAGCTGACCGAGCTGCGCGACACGAACGGCGACCAGGTGCTCGACACGCGGCGCACGGTGGCGGTCTGGCCGTTCGGCGGCAACTTCCACGAGTTCGCGTTCGGCTTGCTTTACAAAGACGGCAACTTCTTTCTGAACCTCTCCGTATCGATCAACCTGGGCGGCGCCACCACCGACCCGCAGCCGGTCGGCGGGCGCGGCACGAGCATCGTCGTGAACCGCAAGACGGGCAAGGTCACCACGGTCGCCGGCGGCCTGCGCACGCCGAACGGCATCGGCTGGGGCGACAACGGCAGCATCTACGTCACCGACAACCAGGGCGGCTGGCTGCCGTCGTCCAAGCTCGTCAAGATCGAGCAGGGCGCGTTCTACAACCACTACACCAACCCGGACGGGCCGTACGACGCTCAGCCCGTGACCCGCCCCGTGCTGTGGCTGCCGCAGAACCAGATCGCCAACTCGCCCAGCACGCCCGTCCTGCTCAAGTCGGGGCCGTACAAGGGCCAGTTCGTCATCGGCGACGTGACCTACGGCGGACTGCAGCGGGCGTACCTGGAGAAGGTGAACGGCCAGGAGCAGGGCGCGGTCTTCCGGCACACGCAGGGCCTCGAGGCCGGCGTCAACCGCGTGTCGCTCGGCCCGGACGGCTCGCTCTACGTGGGCGGTCTCGGCGCCGACGGCAACTGGGGCCAGGAGGGCAAGCTCCGGTTCGGCTTGCAGAAGCTGACGCCGAACGGCAAGAACGTCTTCGACATGAAGACCCTGAAGGCGACGCCGACCGGGTTCGCCATCGAGTACACCAAGCCGCTGTCGGACGAGACGATCGCGAAACTGCCGACGGCGTACGGCATCGAGCAGTGGCGCTACGTCCCGACCGCGCAGTACGGCGGTCCGGAGGTCGACAAGGAGACGCTGAAGGTGACCGGGGCCAAGGTCTCGGGCGACCGCAGGACGGTCACGCTGACCGTGGAGGGACTGCGCCGCGACCGCGTCGTGCACCTGCGCTCGCCGCGCCCGTTCGCGGCCCGCGACGGTGAGACGCTGTGGAGCACCGAGGCCTGGTACACGATGAACGAGAAGCCCGGCCCGCAACAGCAGGAGGTCTTCTACGAGGCCGAGGAGGGATATCGCGAGGGCAGCGCGTCGCTCGCGACCGACCACCGCGGCTACTCCGGCGTCGGCTTCGTGGCCGGCTTCGGCAACCTGAACGCCTCGACCACCACCCACGTCACGGTCGGGAAGAGCGGCGATTACGCGGTCGGGTTGCGCTACTCCAACGGCCCCAACCCGTTCAGCGGCGCCAAGACGATCAGCGTGCACGTCAACGACCGCAAGGTGAAGCAGATCTCGCTGCCGTCCACGGTCACCTGGGACGAGTGGGCGACCGCCGTCGAGACGCTGCGGCTGAACAAGGGCGTCAACAAGATCCAATATCGGGTCGACGCCCTCGACACCGGGCACGTCAACCTCGATCTGATCAGCGTGCGCGAGCCCGGCAAGCGGATCGTCCTGTTCGACGGCAACGGCCTCGACAACTGGCAGCACACCGACGGGCGGCGGCCGCAATGGCCGATCCTCGACAAGACCACCGAGGTCTGCTGCGGCGACCTGCGCACCAAGGAGGCCTTCGGCGACTACAAGCTGCACGTCGAGTTCAAGGTGCCGCTGCTCCCGCCGGACGTGACCGGGCAGAACCGCGGCAACAGCGGCGTCTACCAGCAGGAGCGTTACGAGATTCAGATCCTCGACTCGTACGGCGACACGACGCTCGACAACAACGAGGCCGGCGCGATCTACACGGTCAAGGCGCCGGACGTGAACATGGCGACGGCTCCCGAGACCTGGCAGAAGTACGACATCACGTTCCGGGCCGCCCGCTACGACGCGTCCGGCGCCAAGACGGAGAACGCCCGCGTCACCCTGGTC
The DNA here is from genome assembly GCF_042899005.1 of Actinoplanes sp. NPDC000266. Taxonomy (NCBI): domain Bacteria; kingdom Bacillati; phylum Actinomycetota; class Actinomycetes; order Micromonosporales; family Micromonosporaceae; genus Actinoplanes; species Actinoplanes sp. NPDC000266. Next base: position 1,076,330 of record NZ_JBIAZI010000001.1, on the reverse strand, counting down.
TGGAACGGCCGGACGGTGCACAACAACGTCGAGATCCCCAACGGCACCGGCGGCAACATCCCCGAGGGCCCGGCCACCGGCTCGATCCGGCTGCAGGACCACGGGAACAAGGTCCAGTACCGCAACGTCTGGATCGAGCCTCAGTGACGGTGATGGTGGTGACCGGAGCCTGACAACGCCAGCATGGAGATGAGAGCGCTCGCGACCAGGAGCACGCCCAACAGGATGTCGATCAGCACGGCGACCTCCTCACGGTCGGCTGACCTGGGAAAACGGGCCTCTCATCACCATGCGGCGGCCCGGGCGGATCGTCAAGCCGTTCGGGCTTTCAGTTTCGTACGCTATGGTGCGCGGCGAGGGGAGTACCTCGCTCAGAGCGTTGCGGTCATCACGGACGTCCCGGTACGTCCCCGTGCGTTCGCCCGTGCCGTCGCGGGTGAGGGAGACCTCGGACGATGACTCATGTCCGAGGAGGTTTCCCCGATGCTCGAATCCATCGCGTCGCCCCAGCTGTGGGCGATCAGCATTCTGGTGCTGCTCGCTTTGCTGGCGGCCGATTTCTTCGTCACCCGGCGACCGCATGACGTGCCGATGCGCGAGGCGGTCGGCTGGTCGGTCTTCTACCTGACCCTGCCGGCCGTGTTCGGCCTGGTCCTGTGGTGGGTGTACGGCAGCCGGCCGGCGATCGAGTTCTACACCGGCTTCGTCGTCGAGAAATCCCTGTCGGTCGACAACCTGTTCGTCTTCATGCTGCTGCTCGGCGCCTTCGCGGTGCCGCCGGCCCTGGCCCAGCGGGTGCTGCTGTACGGCATCGCCGGCGCCCTGGTCCTGCGCGGCGTCTTCATCGCGGCCGGCGCGGCCGTGCTCCAGGCCGGCACGTGGGCGTTCCTGCTGTTCGGGGCGGTGCTGCTGCTGACCGCGGTGAAGGTGATGCGCGACGCGGCGCGCGGCGAGGAACATCAGATCGACATCGATCAGATGCGCAGCGTACGGCTGATGCGCCGCTTCTTCCCGGTGACGAAGGAGTACCACGGGGCCAAGATGGTCGTCCGGCAGGCCGGCCGCCGGGCCCTGACCCCGCTCGCCGTGGTGGTGGTCGCGGTCTTCATGACCGACATCGTGTTCGCTGTCGACTCGGTCCCGGCCGTGTACGGCGTGACCGAGGACCCGTACCTGGTCTTCGCCACCAACGCGTTCGCCCTGATGGGCCTGCGGGCGCTGTACTTCGTGCTCCGCAACGTCCTCGACAAGCTGCGCCACCTCGACTACGGCCTGGCCATCATCCTGGCCTTCATCGGGGTGAAGCTGGTGCTGCACTGGGCCCACGGCATCTGGCCGTCGCTGCCCGAGGTGCCGACCCTGGCCTCGCTCGGCGTCATCGCCCTCACCTTGATCACGGTCACCATCACCAGCCTGGTGGCGAACCGCCGCGACGCCGCCGCGGTGGCCGAGAAGGAGCTCGTCAGATAACCGCGTTCTCCTCGATGACGATCCCGCTGTGCACCGGCTCGCCGGGGCGCGGGTCGAAGAGCACGGCCGGGCCGCCGGGCTCGACGAACTCGTTGCCCCGGATCGTGAGGTCGCGGACCGGGCCGGACTCCCACCACTCCCGCGCGTCGCCGGACACGTAGATCGCGGCCATTCCGGTGCGCTCGAACCGGTTTCCCTCGATGAGCGCCGGGCGCCGGGTGGTCACGAGCACGGCCCGGGTCGGCGTGTTGCGGAAGACGTTTCGCACGATCTCGACTTCGGGCGTACGGGTGGTGTTCTCCACCGCCGCAACGCCGGCGAGGCCGCCGGGGAGCGGGCCGTCGGCCGTCAGCAGGATGCTGGTGAGCGGCCCGTCGTGGTCGCGGCCGCTGGGCTGGAGCACGTGCCGTACGCGGGCTCCAGCCAGCGGCAGCAGCGTCTCCCGGTCGACGATCTCGATCTCGTCGCCGGGCCCGAACAGGGGCAGGCCGGCGGTCTCCGGGTGCGCGAACTGGAGGAGCAGGGTGTCCGGTCGCGGCTGGGCGGCGACGCGCAGATAGGTGCCGTGGACGTTGATCGGGTCGTCGTGCGAGCCGTCGAAGTGGCAGCCCCGCACGGCGACGCGGCCCCAGCAGCCGGAGACCTGGAGGAAGTCGGCGAAGCCGGCCGTGTGCCGCCCGGCGCCGGGCGGGGTGCGGAACTCGCAGTCCTCGACCGTGAGGCCGGAGCTGTTCTGCGCGACCACTCCGAAGCCGTGCAGATAGCGGAAGCGCAGCGCGGAGAGGGTGATGTCGGCGCTGCCGTCGATCAGGGCGCCGGGGTGGTCACGCGTGGTCCGGCGCATCGCGTAGACCAGCCCCGTGTCTGAAGGGCGCATGTCATGGACGTACTCGATCCGAATCTCTCGTGGTCCCACCCGGCGCATGGCCCGGACGCCCTCGAACAGCGGGTTGGGACCGCGCCAGGTGCGGCCGGTGGCGGGGTCGAAGATCTGGGTGTAGTCGAGCCCGTCCCGGCCCCACCAGGTGTAGCCACCGGCCGGAGTGCGCTCGCCGTGCCAGTGCACGGATGTGCCGGCGATGGTGAAGGGGGTGACCGCGGGAACCTGGATCACCCGGTGGCCGGGGCCGGCCTCGATCACCGTGGCGTCGACGACGGTCGGCACCGCGAAGTCGAATTCGAGGCCCTCCACCCGGACGCGCTTCGAGTCGAGGACGGCGAACGTCGTCTGGAGCCCGTGCAGGACGATCCGCGCGCCCTCCCCCGCGATGACGAGGTCGTCGGCCCCCTCGACGAGCAGGCCGATCGTCTTGGTGCGATAGCGCGGATCGGCGCCCACGGTGTTGGAGACGTACAACTCCCGCCGGTTCTCCTCCCGCGGCCACAGGTGGTGCTCCCCCGGCGGGATCCGCACCGTCACCGGTCCCCGGGTCGCCGCCGCCGCCCGCACCGCCGCCTGGATGTCCTCCACCCGGTCAGCCCGTGAAGGTGAAGGCCAGGCGGGCCCGGGCGGCCCGGTACTCAGCGGCCGAGCGCACGGCCGGTCCGCAGCTGGCCGAGCCCAGGCCGGTCACGCCGGCCGCCAGGTGGACCCAGAGCAGATCGCTCTCGACCAGGTCGGACGCGTGCCGGGCCTCTTCGAGCCGGCGGGTCGGCCACGGGCGTACGGCCAGCTCGAACGGCTGATCGCCGGCGATGCTCACGCCACCGTCGGGATTGGACAGTGTCAACCGGCTCACCGCCGAACGATTGCCGTTCTCCTGCGGCACCACGTACGGCGTCTGGAACTCCCGGACCGTCATGCCGTACTGCCCGTGCCGCACGGCGGCGCGGGAGTCGGGATAGCTCTCGCCGGGGCCCAGGCCGAGCCAGTCGATCCAGGCCGAGCCCGGCTCGGCGGTCCGCAGGGCGAGAGCCACCCCGAGCCGCGGCAGGGGCAGCCGCCACTCGCCGCGCCGGTCGATGTCCACCTCGAGCCGCCACGCCTCACCCATGGCGGCCCAGCGATATTCCACCTCGAAACCGCTGTCCAGTCCTGGTGCGCCGTAGTGGACCCGGCGGCGCCACCACGTCTCGTCCTGTCCCTCCTCCACGGTCCGCTCGACGAGCTGGTGCAGCCCGGCCGCGCGCCACCGCTCCTCCAGCGAGAACCGGTCGTTCTCGGTCGGCGCCCGCCAGGCGTCCAGCGTGAGCGCCGCGATCGGGAACGGGCCCAGCTTCGCCGGCCGTCCGGGGCGCAACGGCCCGGTGGCGGCGGGCGCCTTGGCCGTGGCCCGGCGCTGGACGAAGGACACGGGACCGCCGTCGACGGTCGCCGTGACGGTCAGGTCGGCGCCCTCCGGCAGCGGGATCCGCTCGGAGGAGAGCGGGGCGACGGCCGGCACGTCGAGCACACCCTCGTCGACGACCATGTCGTCGGCCTCGGCCGTCCAGCTGAAGGTCACCTTGTCGGTGGTGGTGAAACTCCACCGGTTCTCCACGACGAGGTCGCCGCCGTCGATCCGCAGGCGCACGGGAGCGATCACCGCCGCGAACTCGGCCAGGCCGGGCGACGGCGTCCGGTCGGGCAGGACGAGCCCGTCGATGACGAAGGACCCGTCGTGCACGGTCTCACCGAAGTCGCCGCCGTACAGGCCCTCCTCGCCGAGGCCGTGGTCGATCCACTCCCAGATGAAGCCGCCGGCCAGCCGCGGATGGGCGTCGATGACGGTCTCGTAGTCGGCCAGCCCGCCCGGCCCGTTGCCCATCGCGTGCCCGTACTCGCACATGATCATCGGCAGGCCGCGGCGGCGCCGGTCCCGGTCGGGGTCGGCCAGGGCCGGCTCCTCGCCCCGGCCGATCGCCTCCAGTTCGTCGTAGTCCGGGTACATCCGGCTGTAGACGTCGACGCTCTCGCACTCGGCGTCCTGCTCGTAGTGGATCGGCCGGCCCGGGTCACGCTCGGCCGTCCAGCGGGCGTTGGCGGCCAGGTTGCGGCCCCAGCCCGCCTCGTTGCCGAGCGACCACATGACCACGCTCGTCGCGTTCTTGTCACGCTCCACCATGCGCCGCATCCGGTCGAGGTAGACGCCGGCCCAGGCCGGGTCGTCGGACGGGTTGCCGCGCCAGTCGACCAGCGAGAAGCCGTGCGTCTCGATGTCGCACTCGTCGATCACGTAGAGGCCGTGCCGGCCGCACAGTTCCAGGAAGTACGGGTCGGGCGGGTAGTGGCTCGTGCGTACGGCGTTGATGTGGTGTTGCTTCATCAGCGCGACGTCGCGCTCCATCACCTCGCGTGAGACCGCCCGCCCGCAGTGCGGGTCGAAGTCGTGCCGGTTGACGCCGCGGAACACCAGCGGCGCGCCGTTGAGCAGCAGGCGGCCACCCTCGACGCTCACGGTCCGGAAGCCGACGTCGAGCGTGACGGTCTCGGCGCCGGTGCTCACCACCAGCCGGTACAGCTGCGGATTCTCGGCCGACCACGGTTGAACGTCGGCCAGGGGCGAGGACAGCTCCCACCGCACGGGCCGGGTGCTCGTCGCCTCGACCGTCAGCGTGCCGCTGCCCTCGATGTGGTCGTAGCCGGCGACGACCCGTACATCGTCGATGCCTCCCTCGGGCCGATGCAGCAGCGCCACCGACCGGAAGATGCCGGACAGCCACCACTGGTCCTGGTCCTCGACGTAGCTGCCGAAGCTCCACTGGTGCACCCGCACCGCGAGAACGTCGTCGCCACCGGTCAGCGCCTCGGTCACGTCGAACTCGACGGTCAGCCGGCTGCCCGAGGAGCTCCCGATGGAGACGCCGTTCAGCCACACCTCGAACCACGAGTCGACCCCGTCGAACCGCAGCAGCACGCGCCCGCCGTCCCAGTCCTCCGGCCGGTGCACGATCCGCCGATATTCGCCGGTCGGGTTCGCCTCCGGCACCCGGGGCGGGTCGATGGGAAAGGGATAACGCACATTGGTGTACGCCGGTGAGCCGTACCCGTAGAGCTGCCAATGCCCGGGAACCGGGATCTCGTCCCAGTCCTCCCCCGGATCGCCCGGCCGCTTCCCGGTCTCCGCCGTCGGCGACCACGCGAACCGCCAGAGCCCGTCGAGCGACAGGACACCGGCGTCGGTGGCCACCCGGGCCCGCGGGGGCGCCGCGCCGGTGGGTGGCGCGATGGTCTCGTACGCAGCGGTCATAGCAACCTCACACGCTCACCGGAGGACAGGTCCACCTTCGTTTGTACGCCGTCCACGGCGACGATGACGGTCGTGCGCCCGGCCTTGTTCTTCCCTTGCAGGCTCACCTCGGTGGGCCGGACCCGGCCGTCGGCCGTTTCCCAGGCCAGATCGACCGCGACACCGGGCCGCGCGACCAGCCCGGTCACCCGCCCCCGCGGCCACTGGGCGGGCACGGCCGGCAGCAGGTCGATGACCCCGGTGTGGCTCTGCACGAGCATCTCGGCCACCGCGGCGACGTAGCCGAGGTTGCCGTCGATCTGGAACGGCGGGTGCGCCGAGAACAGGTTCGGATAGAGACCGCCGCGCTCACCCGTGCGCTCCGCCGGCGCCGGCCGCAGCACCAGGTCGAGCAGCCGTGACACGTTCTCCGGCTGGCGGAGCCTTGCCCGCAGGGCCAGTTTCCAGGCGAGGGACCAGCCGGTGGACTCGTCACCCCGCGCGTCCAGGCTGCGGGACACCGCCGCCCGGATCGCGGGATCGTCCGGGGTGTCACCGGGGTAGGCGAAGACCAGGTGACTGACATGCCGGTGACCGGGCTCGGCCTGCGGTGGATCGCTGAGCCACTCGGAGATCAGCCCGTCGGCGCCGACCGCCGGGGCCGGCATCCGCTTCCGTGCCGCGATCACCTCGGCCACGAGCGGGTCCCCCTCATCACCGCGCGCGATGACCGTGTCGAACAGCCCGGCGATCAGCGTCAGATCCATCGTGGACGACTGGCCGGCCGCTACCGGCCGCCCGCCGGCGCTCAGGTAGTGGTTCTCGGGCGACGTGGAGGGCGAGGTGCCCAGGGTGCCGTCCGGGTTCGACACCAGCCAGTCGAGGCAGAACTCGGCGGCGCCGCGCAGCACCGGCCAGGCGCGGGGTTCGTCCCGCAGCAGCCAGCACAGCCACACCCCGCCCATCGGCCAGAACGCCCACGACGGGTCCGCCCGGCCCCGGCCGGCCGGCGACGTGAAGGCCCACGCGTCGGTGTTGTGGTGCGTCACCCAGCCGCGCGCCCGGTAGAGGTCGCGGGCGGTGGCGCGGCCCCTGTCGGCCAGGGCTTCCAGCAGATCCACCACCGGGTCCAGGCAGTCGTCGAGATCGGCCGTCCGCGCCGCCCAGTAGTTCATCTGGGTGTTGACGTTGACGGTGTAGTTGGAGCTCCACGGCGGCCGCATCTCGTTGTTCCACAGGCCTTGCAGCGTCGAGGGCAGCCCGCCCGGAGCGGACGAGCAGAGGGCCAGATAGCGGCCGTACTGGAAGAGCAGGGCCGCCGTCTTCTGCTCCACCGCCAGCGTGGTGCGGCCGAAACGCTTGGCGTACGCCGCCACGTGCCGCGCCTTGTCTCCGGCCCGGGACACCCGGTCCTCGGCCTTCGTCTTCGCCGACGCCTCATCGCCCTCCGGCCGCCGACCGATGCCGGCGAAGGTCGTCGCGGTCGCCAGCACCAGCTCCAGCCGCCGGATCCCGTGCGCGCCACCGGCCCGCGCCCGGCCGTCGTGCACCGCACGCAGCACCACGGCCCCGCGCAGCGCCGCCTCACCCCAGACCGGCTCCCGGTCGGGCTCATGCGGCGGCGGCATGTCACTGGGCATCCGCACCGTGAGCCAACCGCCGCCGCGGCCGAGCACCATCAGCGGGGAGTCGAGCGCCCACTCGACGTCGACGGCTTCGGCCGCGTCCAGCGTCAGCACGAGCACACCATCAGCGTGCGAGACGAAACATTCCCAGACCAGCTCGACCCCACCGAGCCGATAGCTCACCCGGTGCGTCGCCGTCAGAAGATCGAGTTCCCGGCGGTACGCCTCGACGCCCTCCCCGGTTCCGGCCGGCGTCACGGTGACGTACAGGTCGGCGAAGGGCAGGTAGGCCTGTGACCAGCCGCCCTGAAGGTCCTTGAGGTGCCGCTCGGCCTCGGCCGGTTCGCCCCGGTCGAGAGCCGCGCGGGCGGCTTCCAGAGCCGCCGCGGCCCGGTCCGGGTCGATGTGGCTGTTGGCCGGCTCGTTGGCGGGGCTGCCGGACCAGGCCGTACCGTCGTTGATCTGCAGGTGCTCCCGGCCCGGGGTGCCGTAGACCATGGCGCCCAGGCGGCCGTCGCCCAGCGGATAGGCCTCCAGCCACTCGGCGGCCGGTGTGGCCGACCAGAGCAGCCGCTCGGGCTCGAGGGTGTTCTTCTCCGGCATCGGCTTCTCCTATTTCAGGCGCAACGTGCGGATCTCCCACGGCCGCATCGGCAGTTCACCGGCGTCCACCGGCGAATCGACCGGACGCCCAAGAAGATCGACTTCAACGGCCGCTCGCGTCACCGAGGCCACGGTGTCGACCGGCGTCATGGCAACGAGGCGCAGCTCCACGCCGTCGCTGGTACGGCGCACCGCGGACACGGACACACCGCTCCCGCCAACCTCGATACCGGTGACCTCCGCGGGAAGCGGCCCACCGGCCGCTGCCCCACCCCGCTGCCAGAGCCCGGGCGACCGGAACGCCTCACCTTGGCGCACCGCGTCCCCGGCCTCCCAGGCCGCCGGCAGCACGGCAAGGTGGACGGTGAAGTCGTTGCCGAGCTCCTGACCCCCGGGGATGGGAATCTCGGAAGCGGCCGGCTCGTCACGCAGCGGGTGAAGGTTGACGCTGATGGACCCGACGGTGCGCACCAGGGTCAGGGCCAGCTCGGTGCCGTCGGCGACCACCTCGTACTCGGTGGGACCGGCCAGCAGAACCGTGGCGTCACCGGCCGAGACGAAGCCCGAGGCGGGATAGGTGGGAAGGGGGAACTCGCCCCAGCCGCCCTCAGCGTCGAGACCACGTGTGGTCACCGAGAACTGGCCCTCGGCGGCTGACCCGGTCACGGACCGTCCCAGCGGGACGTGGAAGCGCAGCCGATGATCGGCGACGACGTTGACAAAGGAGAGGGCCAACCGGACAAATGGCTCACCGGACCGAAGCTCGACCCGCGTCCTGATTGTCATCTCGAGCGTCTCGTGACGACGCCGATCGGGAGTGTTGCCGCTCAACGCGGCGGGCAAGTGATAGACCCGCTCGATCTCGACGGCGGCACGAACGGGGCCGGTCTCCACGACACGCACATCAACCGACGAAGGAACCTCGACCAAGGTGTCAGCGGCCGGCGGTCCGTAGTTGTAGCTGTCGCCACGGTCGCCGCCGTCGACGAGCCGCCCGACGCCGTGCAGGACGGTGTCGTCAGCGCCACGGACCGACAGTGTGCCGTCGGGCAGCACTTCCACCGCGATCAGCCCGTTGCCCAGCGAGGACGTGGTCGCGAAGAGCGCCGGCTTGTCCACAGGGCTCGCGGTTGTCCACAGCCCCGCACTTGATGTTGGCCGATTTTGAGATAATGGGCCAGGACGGGGGCCCCCTTGGGAGGGCGGGGTCGGCGTCGGCTCGGCCGGGGCCGGAGCTTTCGGCACGGTCGGCGCGGTCGGCGCGCTCGGGCTCGGGCTCGGTGACGCGACCGCCGGAACGAAGCGAACGGCCACACGCCCGGACGGCCCGACCGGCACGGCCGTCAAGACGTGCCGGCGGGGCTCGGCAAACGTCCGCACCCGCCACGACCCGCCATGCTCGGCCACCGCCCGCCTCAACCCGCCCCGCAACGCCATCAGGTCGAACTCGGTCGCGCCCGGCACCTCCGCCACCCGGAACGTCAGACGACCCGGCTCGATCTCATAACCGTCGATCTCCTGCCCGAACAACTCGCGGCGGTGGATGCGGCGCAACACCCGCTCCACCTCCTCCGCCTTCCACGTCTCGTCGGCCAGCAGTTCCGGCGTACGACCCAATTCCTGCACCGGCAACCGCCGCCCGTCGGCCGTCACCGCCTCCAGCGGGCCCTCCCCCGCCGCCACCGTCGCCTCCACCACGACCGTGCTCGCGGTCGTTCGCGTGTTGACCGCCAGGTACGCGTCGGACGGGACCTCCTTCGCGAGCGCCACCAGCGCGCTGTCCCGCACCGCGCGGGCCAGCTGGGCCGCCTCCGCGAGCCGGGCCGCCACCTGCTCCACCGTCTCGTCTGTTCCCGAGCCGACCACGGAGTCGTGGGCCGACGACTCGATGACGCGCCGCCAGCCCCGTTCGAGGAAGGGTTCCGTCCGGTCGAGCGGCTCGTCCAGCGACACCCTTTCCGCCTCGTCCAGCAGACGTTCCGCCGTGGCCATCGCGTCCTTCAGGCCTCGCCGGATCGACAGCACGCCGGGCAGGATGTTGGCGCGGGCGTGGCTTCGGAGTTCTCCTCGCACCTCGGGCAGGCCGGCGTCCGGCGGGAGCCGTTCGACGTATTCGGCCAGCGTGGCCACGGCTATCGGCAGCACCGGCGAGTCGAAGCGGCGCACCAGGTCCATCAGGTCGGGCCGGGGCGCCGAGTGGTCGGTGCCGACCATGCCCAGGATCGGGTCGTCACCCCAGCGGTCCGCCGTCAGGGTCCGGTATTCGCGCAGCGCCTGCGGGATCCGGTCCCGCACGAGCAGCACGTCCAGGCCGTTGCCGTAGCCGTCGAAGAGATATTCCGTGCGCACGCTCGACCCGTCGGGCGCGACCCAGCGGAACGCGTGCCCGCCCACCGAAGCCGGCACACCCCGCCAGAGTGCGGCGTGCCTGATCCCGGCCCGGGCCAGGATCTGCGGCATCTGGGCCACGTGACCGAACATGTCGGGCAGATAGCCGATCGGCATGGCCGCGCCGAGTTTGCGCGCGCCGGTCCAGCCGAGCTGGAGGTTGCGCACGATCGTCTCGCCGGAGCAGAGGAACTCGTCGAGCAGGATCAGCCACGGGCCGAGCGCGAGCTGCCCTCGGCTCACGGCGGCCCGCACGCGTTCGGTGTTCTCGGGCCGGATCTCCAGGTAGTCCTCGATGGCGGCGGTCTGGCCGTCCAGAGTGAACCGGAATCCGGGTTCGCTCTCGGCCATGTCCAGCACCCGGTCGAGCGCGTCGACGAGGCGGTGCCGGAACACCTGGAACGGCTCGTACCATTCGCGGTCCCAGTGGGTGTGCGGGACGAGCACGATGCCGGCGTCGGTCATCGCGGTTCCTCCTGTCGCAGCCGGGCCAGCCCACCGGCAGGCACGTCGATGACGACCGGCCCGGCGGCCAGCCGGCGATGTTCGTCGAGGATCAGCCGTCCGCGCGCGTCGCGAATCTCCAGTATGACCTCACGTTCGACGGCGTTGAGAACGACCGCGGGGCTGTCGTCGGCGTTGGCTATCAACAGTTCCCGGCAATCGGCGAGATTGATGGGGTACGGCGCGTATCGCGCCACAAGATGAACCTCGCCGGCCGACACTGTCACTTGTGGATAGAGCAGATCGGGCCGGTGCGGCGTCAACCGGCCGTGCAGCAACAGATCGCGATGCTCCCGCCAGAAACCGAGCCAGAAAGCGAGTGCCTCCGCCTGCGGAGCGGGCAGGTGCAAAAGGTCAACGGACACTTGCGGTACGCCCAGGAGCGCGTTGATGAGGTGATAAGCGACCCGTTCCGCGGTGTCGTCCGGCGCCCACATGATGGGGTCGCTGTGGATCGGCACGCCGGGGCGGGCCAGGCGCAGGTCGAGGATGCCGACCCGGTTCTGCGCCGCGCTCAACGGGCAGTCACCGACCCTGATCATCGAGGCGTAGCGGCCGACCGCGGGGTGGATGTAGGGCTCGCGGAACTCGATCAGCGGTTCCGGGCCGAGTTCCCGCAGCGACGTGACCACGTCGTCCATCAGCTGGACGACGGCGTCGGTGTGCGTGCCGAAGCGCTCGAAGAAGTCGAGCTTGACGCCGTCGGCGCCCGTCCCGGCCACCAGGTCCCGGATCCGGGAGACCAGATGGGCGCGCGCGGCGGCGTCGCGGGGGTCCAGGATTTGGGCCTCCAGCGCGGGATCGTCGGCCAGGACGGCGAGGCCGAGATCGCGAGCCTGCGAGCGATGGCCGATGAACGGCGTGCCGATCCACCACATCGTGCGCAGGCCGGCCTCGCGCAGCTTGGTGACCAGCCCGGCCGGGTCGGGGAACTTCTCCTCGGCCACGGTCCAGTCGCCGGCCGAGGAGTAGCCGCGGCCGTGGTCGGTGGTCTGCCAGCCGTCGTCGATGATGACGGTGCCGAAGCCTAGTTCGGCGGCCCGGGTGGCCGGGTCGAGCACGGCGTCGGCCGTCACGTGCTGATGGGCGAAGTACCAGGTGCACAGGACCGGGTCCTCGGCGCCGGGCGCCCCGAGATGACCGGCCGCGCCTTGGAGCCATCGACCGGCGCCGGTCACCGCCTCGGAGAATGAAGCCGAGGACGAGTCCAGGTAGAGCCGCACCTCGTCGGCGCCGGTGGCCGTCACCATGATGACGAACTCGGCCGTCTCCTCGACCAGGCCGGCCCGCACGTGGACCGAGCCGGTGCCGGCGTCCACGGCGTAGGCGAGCAGGGCGCGGTCGCGACCGGCCAGCAGGGCGCCCAAAGGCAGACCCTGCAACGGCGACGAGTCGACGGCATCAGCCCACGACGGCGGGATGGTCGCGTGCGGCAGCGTGCTTCCGGGCCGCCACCACGCGACCGCGTCGGTCGCCGGGACCGTGACGGTGAACGTGAGTTCGTCGCGGCCGGGGCGGAAGGTCGCCTCAGTGATCGCCGGCCCCACATGACGTACCTCGGCCGGGGTGTTGGCGCGCAAGCCCGGCGCGACCGGAGTCTCCCGCCGGGGTGTGGTTTCGCCGGGCACCCATACGACGTCGGTCATTTGCTTCCCGTAAATGAGATGCCCCCGATGATCTGGCGCTGAGCAAGGAAGAACAGCACGACGCAGGGGATGGTGACCACGAGCGTGGTGGCCATCAGCAGCGGCGTGTCGGTGCCGTTGACGGACTGGAAGCCGGCCAGGGCGAGCGGCAGCGTCTTCCACTTGTCGGTGGTCAGGAAGATCGCCGCCTGGAAGAAGTTGTTCCAGTACGACATGAACTGGAGCACGCCGACCGCGACCAGGATCGGGCGCGACAGCGGAAGGTAGATGGAGTACCAGATCCGGAACCAGCCGGCGCCGTCGATGAGGGCGGCGTCGGTGAGCGACTCGGGCAGCCGCAGGTAGAACTGGCGGAACAGGAAGATGAAGAACGCCGACCCGAAGAACGTGGGCAGGATGATGGGATAGAGCGTGTTCAGCATGTCCAGGTTCTTGAACAGGATGAACTGCGGCACGATCGTCACCTCCTGCGGCAGGAGCAGGGTCGACAGCACGAGCGCGAACAGGATGCCCGCGCCGCGCGCCTTGATGCGCGCGAAGGCGAAGCCGATCAGCGACGACGACAGGGCGACCGCCACGACCGGGATCAGCGTGCTCAGCAACGAATTGGTGAGGTAGCGCCAGAACGGGAACGAGCCCAGCGCGTCCGAGAAGTTCGACCACTGCCACTGGATCGGCCAGATGGCGATGCCCGCGTCCGAGACGCCGGCGGGAGTGCGCAGGGCGGTCGCGATCATCCACAGGAACGGGTAGATGAAGATGACCGAGCCGACCAGGAGGAGCGCGACCGTGGCGATCCGACCGCCCTTGCTGTCACGACTGGTGGCTGACACGACGCCTCCTTCGTTTCTGTGGGCGCTGTGATTCGTAGTAGACCCAGAACGCGCTGCCGCGGAACACCAGCGCCGTGAGCAGCATGATCATCACGAAGAGGATCCAGGCCAGGGCCGAGGCGTATCCGGTGCGGAAGAACGAGAACGCGTTCTGGTAGAGGTAGAGGACGTAGAAGAGCAGTGAGTCCTTGGGGCCGCCGCCGTTCTGCGTGACGACGTACCCCTGGGTGAAGGTCTGCATGGCGTAGATGAGCCCGGTCACCGCGTTGAAGAAGATGACGGGACTCAGCTGCGGCACGGTGATGTTCCAGAGCTTGCGCCACCGGCCGGCCCCGTCGAGTTCGGCCGCCTCGTAGAGCTCGGTCGGGATGTCCTGTAGGCCGGCCAGATAGATGACCATGTTGCCGCCGACGGTCCACAGGCTGGTCAGGATGACCGCGGGCAGCGCCCAGTGTGTGTCGAAGAGCCAGTTCGGCCCGTCGATGCCCACCAGGCCCAGCACGCCGTTGACGAGGCCGTGGTTGGGGTTGAACACCCAGATGAAGAGCACCGTCTGCGCCACCCCGGTGACCAGGGACGGCAGATACCAGACGGTACGCAGGAGGTGGATGCCCCGCACCTTCACGTTCATCAGCAGCGCGACGGCCAGCGACAGCACCGTCTGCAGCGGGACGCTGACCACGGCGTACACCAGAGTGACCTTGATGGCCTGGCCGAGGCGCGGGTCGCTGACCGCCTCGCGGTAGTTGTCGAGCCCGACGAACTTCGCCGGATCGATGAGATCCCAGTCCAGAAAGGACAGGATCAGCGAGTACACCATGGGGCCGGCCGTGAAGAGCAGGAAGCCGACCACCCAGGGCGACACGAAGGCCCAGAACGCCGCCGTGGTGCGGCTCATCCAGCGCGCACGCACGGCGACCCACAATCCCGCTCCCACGACCGCGAAGACCGCGGCGAGCAAGATGACGAACGAGAGAATCGGCCGCAGCTCCTCGACGACATTCAGCCGGGCCAGGAACTCCTCGAGCGCCGTCACGATCTGCGACATGCGTGGCCTACTTCGAGGCGTCCAGCTGCTTCTGGCACTCGGCCTGAAGCTGCGGGAGGACGACCGCCGGGTCCTCCTTGCCGGTGCCGATGGCGGTCCGGGAGTTCAGCGCGGTCGAGAAGGTGCTCTCGATCTTCACCTTGTCCTTGACGTACGGCGTCTTGACCGCGTTCTTCACCGCGTCCACGAAGGCCTGGAGGTTCACCTTGGGGGCGACGCCCTTGAAGGACTCGATCGAGCCCTCGATGACCGGCACGCCGAGCGCCGAGGTCGTCGACGCCAGCAGGCTCTGCGCCTCGGGGTTCGAGCTCATGTAGGTGGTGAACGTCTTGGCCGCGGCCGCCTCGTCGTCGGTCGCGTCGCGTGAGACGCCCAGGCTGTCGACCTCCATGGGCTCGCCCTTGCCGGGCATCGGCACGATCTGGAACTTGGCCGGGTCGAGGGCGGCGATCTTCGCGATGTTCCACGGGCCGAAGTCGGGCAGCATGGCCACCTTGCCGTCGGCGAACCACTGGAACATGTCCTGGCCCTGCGCCTCGATCGGGTTCGGGGCGAAGCCGCCGGGCTTGACCGAGTCGACCACGACCTGGGCCGCCCGGATGCCGTCGGCGTTGCCCATGGTGCAGCTCTGGCCGTCGGCGCTGTAGTAGGAGCCGCCCTCGGCGATGAGCCAGCCGTCGTACCAGAGCGGCGCCGACCCGTACACCTTCTTGCCGTTCGTCAGTTTCTTGGCGTCGGTGACGAAGTCGGCGGTCGAGGTGGGCGCGGCCTTGACGCCGGCCGCGTCGAGCAGCGCCTTGTTGACCGCCATCACCTTGCTCTTGGCCACGAACGGGACGGCCCGGTCGGAGCCGTTCACGGTGCCGGCCTCGGCCACCGCGTCCGAGTAGTAGATGCCCTTGTCGACCTTCACCTCGCGGAAGGCGTTGGCGAAGCTGGGCAGGGCGGTGTTGGAGATCTGGGCGACCGTGGGCGCGTCACCGCCGGCGATGGAGGTCTGGAGCTTCTGCTCGTAATCGCTCTGGATCCAGTTCGGCTCCACCTTGATGGTGGGGTTCGCCGCCTCGAACTTGGCGATCATCGCCTTGATCGTGGCCGCCTCGTCGTTGCTGCCCCAGAAGGCGTACGAGATGGTGGCGTTCTTCGTCTCGCCATCGGCGGAGGAGCCGCTGCTGCTGCACCCGGTGAGGGCCAGCGATCCGGCGACGGCGGCGGCTATGAGGACTCTTCTGCGCACAGTCACTTGCCTTTCTTGACGCGGCCGTCGGCGTACGCGCGGGCGCGCGAGCCGCTCGGCACGTGGACGGTGGTTCCTTCGAATGCGGTCCAGGTGACTCCGGGGCCGTCGGTGACCCAGAGTTCGGAGCTCTCCCGGCCCTCATGGCGTACGCCCAGCACGGACCCGGCGAGCGGGATGCCGTTGGCCTCCAGCCAGTCGCCGCCGGGAAGGTGCGAACGGGTGCGCACCTCGCCCGCGGCGTCGCCGGGCTCGAGCCCGGTGAGACCGACGGCCACGTGGGCGACGTGGGTGAACGAGACCTCGGGATAGTCGGAGCGGGAGGCGGCCAGGTGGCGGATCCAGCGCAGCGCCTGGGCGTCCCAGCCGTAGCGGAGAAAGGCTTCGGGCAGATAGGTGTACGCCTCGATGTTGTGCGGCGGGTCGTCGCGAAGGCCGTCGCTGAGGAACTCGAGGTGCGCGTCGGCGTTCTCGCGGATCAGGCCCTTCACCGCGGGGAACCAGGAGCTCTCCTTGCGGAAACCGGTGACCGGGCCGTCGGCGGTGAAGCCGGCCGCGTAGTGGCGCTCGGCGGGCAGCCACCAGTCGCGCTCGAACTGCTCGCTGAGGTCGTTCTTGATGCCGAGGGCCTCGTACGCGGCCCACTGGCTGGCGATGCCGTCCCCGGCCACCTGGAGGTAGGGCGGCTCCTCGACCTCGTTGTAGGTGGCGATCCCGGCGAAGAAGTCCTTGTTCGAGGCGGTTCCGGCGACGCCGGTGCCGAGCGGGTCGTGCGTCTCGACGAAAACGGTGGTGGTGCTGCGGATGAAGGCGGCGATCTCCGGCGTACGGAGGAAGCGGTCGTCGCCCGTCCAGCGGAACTGCTCGACGGCCTTCTCGACCAGTTCGAAAGGAGCGGGGGTCTCCCGTACGAAGTCGTCGTCCGAGCGGTAGTCGATGGCGGCCGGTTCGCCGGTGAACTCGAAGGCCCACAGCGGGTACCAGCCCCGGCGCTCGGTGGCCGAGGCGGCGAAGTGGCGCAGCATCGCGAGGTTCTCGGTGTCGAGGCCGAGCAGGTGGGCGCCGAGCATCTGGTGGGCCAGGTCGCGGGAGTAGAACATCGGCCGCTCGGGCAGGCCGGCCCAGTAGCTCGGCAGGTACGCGGCGTCGCGGCCGGTCTGCACCCAGGACCGGGCCCGCGATGACGCCCAAATGAAAGACTCGACAAGGTCTTTCATGCTGCTGTTCACGGTGAGACCGGCGTTGCCGCCGCCGCGTAACGTGCTCGACATGAAAGTCACTGTTGCATGTACGTCATGGACCCGTCAATGGGCGTCACGCCATAAGATCATGATGTCGCTTCCGAGGGGATGTTCGCGCCCGTGACTCACCCTGGGTACGACACTGGTCGTACCCCTTTCGGGGAGTTGCCGCAGGTCAGGCGCGCGGCGCGGAGGTGGAGCTGCGGATGATCAGCTCCGGGTCGAACAGCAGCTCGCCCGGGGGCACCGGACGGCGGTTGACCAGATGGACCATGGCGGTCGAGATCGACTGCGCGATGCGCTCGATCGGCTGGCGCACGGTGGTCAGCGGCGGATCGACGAACTCCATCACCTGCGAGTCGTCGTAGCCGACCACCGACAGGTCACCCGGCACGCTCAGGCCGCGCCGGCCCGCCGCGCGGATCGCACCCAGCGCCATGTAGTCGCTGGCCGCCACGATGGCGCTCACGCCCTGGTCGAGCAGGGCCTCGGCGGCCGACATGCCGCCCTCGATGGTGTAGACCTGATGGGCCACGAGACGCTTCGGATCGCCCGCGCCGCGCGCGCTCATGGCCTCGAGGAAGCCCTCGAGGCGGCGCTCGCTCGGCCGGTTGCCGACCGGGCCGACGATCATGCCGATGTCGCGGTGGCCAAGGCCCCACAGATGGTCGACGGCGACCTCGGCCGCCACCTTGTCGTTCGTCGAGAAGCTCGGCGCCGGGAAGCCGTCGACGGTGCCGTTCATCGTGACGAATGGGATCTGCCGCTCGTGCAGCAGCCGGTAGGCCGCCGTGTCGACCCCGATCAGGGTGTTGCTGGCCGAGGCGAAGACGGCCCCGGCAATGCCCAGATCCATGGTCGAGCTGATGAAGTCGGTCTCCTGGAGCCCGCCCACGGTCGTCGAGCAGACGATCGCCTTGAAGCCCTGCGGCGCCAGGGCCGACTCGACGAGCTCGCACAGCCGCCCGAAGAACGGCGTGGCCAGCCCCGGGGTCAGGACGATGACGAGCTGGCTCTGCGCGCCCCGGTCGTAGCCGAGGTCACGAATTGCCTCCTCCACGGCCATACGGGTGCGGGGCGCGACGACACCGCGCTTGTTCAGCACCCGGCTCACGGTCGCCTCACTGACGCCCGCCCGAGCGGCGACGTCACTGATACCGACCCTGGCCATGGCGCCACCATACGGGAGCGGCGGTTCGGCGATGACGGCACCTTGCCGGATGTGCGACATTGCAGTGATGGGAAGACTCACGCGGGTGGCTGGGCTTGCTGCGGACGTCGCGCTCGGACTGCCGATCAGAGCGGTGCCGTACGACGTACGCCGCGACGTTGCGGTGCCGATGCCGGACGGCGTCACGCTGCTGGCCGACCACTACCGGCCGGCCGGGCGTGCCGGGCCCATGCCGGTGGTTCTGATCCGGCTGCCGTACGGCCGGGCGGGCGCGTTCGGCCAGCTGTTCCCGGCGCCGCTGGCCCGTCGCGGCTTCCAGGTGTTCGTGCAGGCGACACGCGGAACGTTCGGCTCGGGCGGCCAGTTCCGCCCGTTCACCACCGAACGCGACGACGGCCTGGCCACTGTGGACTGGCTCCGCGAGCAGCCGTGGTGCGACGGGCGGATCGCGATGGTCGGCGGAAGCTACTTCGGGCACACGCAGTGGGCGGTGGCACCGTACGCAGAACCGCCGCTTACGTGCGTGTCGCCCCATATCACCTCGGCGAACGTGACGAACCGACTCTTCTACGTCGACGGCGCGCCGCAGATCCACACGGCGCTGACCTGGTCGGCGCAGATCGGGCGGCAGGAGCGGTCGTTCCCGTTCCCCGACCCGCGGGTCAAGGGCCGGGTCCACCGTGCTTTGCAGCGGTTGCCGTTGCAGGCGGTGGACGTGCCGGTGGCCGGCGCGCCGGTGCCGTTCTGGCGCGACTTCGTGGCCGGTTCCTGGTCCCAGGCCGACCACGACAAGGCCGACCTGAGCCGGATGCCGCCGGTCAGCATGGTCACCGGCTGGTGGGACCTGTTCCTGGGCGGCAACCTGGCCGACTACACCGCCCTGCGCGCGGCCGGCGTCCCGGCCCGCCTGGTCGTCGGCCCCTGGCTGCACGGCGAGCCCGGAGAGTGGCGCACCATGGTCCGTACGGACGTGGCCTGGCTCGAACACCATCTCCACGGCGGCCCGGCCCCGTCGGGCCCGCCGGTCCGGGTCTATCTCCAGCAGGCCCGCAAATGGCTCTCGTTCGAGGAGTGGCCACCGCCCGCCTCCGTGGAAAACCTCTATCTGCAAGGTTCAGGCGGGCTGGGCCCCCTTCCAACGGGCGACGGGCCGAGCCGTTTCACCTACGATCCGGCCGACCCCACCCCCACCGTAGGCGGCCCACTGTTGCAGCCGCCCGGCAAGCAGGCCGACAACGCCTCCGTCGAGTCCCGCCCCGACGTGCTCGTCTTCACCGGCCTGGTCCTGTCGACACCTCTCGACGTCGTGGGCCCGGTCAACGCCACCATTCACGTGCGCACGTCACTCCCGTACGCCGACGTGTTCGTCCGCCTGTGCGACGTCGACGAGAAGGGCGTCTCCCGCAACGTCGTCGACGGCATCCGCCGCCTGCGCCCACCTTCTGCCGGCCCGGTCGAGGTCGAGCTGTTCCCCACCGCCTACCGGTTCCACGCCGGCCATCGCCTGCGCGTCCAGGTCAGCGGCGGCGCGTTCCCCCGATACGCCCGTAACATGGGCACGGACGAGCCGTTCGGCACCGCCGTCGAAGGTCGCGCCAACCACTTCGAGGTCTTCCACGACGAAGCACACCCGTCCCACATCACCCTGCCCACCTTGACCCGGTGATAGCGATGGAGCTGAAGCGGTTACCCGAGGCCGAGATCGGCCCCGAGCTGCACCTCGCTCTGCAAGGCCTGCTCGAAGCCTGCTTCCCGGGCTATCCGGAGCGAAGCTACTTCAAAATCCCACCCCATTTCCGGTACGTCGTCACGGACGGCCCCACGGTGCAAGCGCAACTCGGCGTCGAGCTCCGCGTGATCCGAGTAGGCGACCAGGTACTCCGCACGTTCGGAGTGGTCGACCTGTGCGTCCGCGAGGACAGCCGCGGTCAGGGACTGGCGAGCCGCCTGCTGGATGAGCTGAACGGCTACGCCGCCGACTGCGGAATGAACTTCGTCATCCTCTTCGCCGACGACGACAGCCTTTATCACCGCAACGGTTTCGTGCGGGTGGACAACCCACTGACCTGGGTGAAGATCAACGACCATCGCGTGATCGGCCTGGCGCAGGCGGTAGCACCGCACGAGCTGATGGTCCGGTCAGTGACCGGCGCAATCTGGCCGACCGGCGATATCGACCTGCTCGGTCACGTCTTCTGAACCCCGAACCGCGAATCTATGTAAGCCGGTACTCCTCCTGGGTACGGTCCTGTTCGGTGCGGACCATGGCGAGATGCCAGACGCGGATGTGGTCATCGGTGGCCTCCTGCGCCCGGACCAGATCGGCCACATCTTTCTGAGCTGCCCGCTCCGGATCACGCCTTCTTCTCGATCTCGGCACGCAGCTGCGGGAACTCGCCTGCCGCCGCGGATGCGGTCTTGGCGTAGAAGACGATCAGGCCGATGCTGCCCTCGTCGGCCCAGGCGCAGACCGCGGCCTTCTGTCCCTCGACGAGGGTGTTGCCACAGGTGGCGTCGCCGCCCAGGGAACCGGTGGCGGCGTTGGTGATGCCTGAGACGCCGACGGTGCTGTTGCCGAAGCTCGAGAGCGTGCTGGCGACGTGCCGTTGGGGAAAGGCGATGGATGATGTGGTGGCCGCCATCAACACGGTGTTCTTTGTACCGGGCTTGCCGTAGACGCCGCTGATGAAGTTCGGGTCGGCGGAATCCGCGATTCGCGTTCTCAGCAGGTCAGCGGTTGCTTGGAGATCGGCGTCGCGGACCTGGGAGCGGCCGCCCAGCGTCCGTGGTTTCACGATCTTCACGGTCTTGGTGGGTGCCGGGGCCGGTTCGGTCGTCGGGCCGGGAACCGTCTCGGTGGTGATGGGCTCAGCGTCCTGGTTCCGCAGAAGGAGAGCGACGGCGGCGGTGCCACCACCCACACAGAGCACCAGGAGCACCGCGACCGCCGAAAGCACCAACGGCATGGTCCGGTCCTTCTTCCGGGGCGGCTCGGCCGGAGGTGGAAAGCCGGGCATGGGCGCGCCGAAGCGGGGTTCTCCCGAAGACGGCGGCTGAGGGGGTAGGGACATTCACGCTCCATCGATCAATTGCCGATGAAGACTAACGAGCCGCCGTGGAGTGGGTGGAACGCGACGTGCAACGGCGCCGGATTCAGAGCCGCTGGGAGCACACGCCGGAGCAGACCTTCCCCATGGCCGAGGCAGAGCTCGACCCGCCCAGAGCTTGGACGGGCGAGCTAGAACCGGATGATGTGGCCGGCGCGCGGCGGCGTACGGCCGTGGTAGACGTCCAGCCAGAAACTCTGGAGGTCATCCCGGCCGTCACCGGCACGCACCTCCAGCCACGCACCCACCACGTCGGCAAATCGACGCCAAGCATCGGCGAAGCGCTGGTCCAGGCCGTCACGGCCCCAGTCCTGGCGCCGCTTGCGCATCTGCACCGGAGCGAAGAAGACCTCGCCCGCCGCGTCCGCGTTCGGGATCTGGTTGGTCAGGCCGACGGCGATGTCGCGCACGAGGAGGTCGCCGAGGATCTCCCGCAGCGCACCGCGTGTCGCCGGCGCACCGGACAGGTCGAGATAGGCCGTCGGCACTGCCGGCAGTCCGGCGGTCTCGTCGTACGACAGGACTTCGTCGTAGCAGCCGAGGGACCGGGTGAAGGCCACGTTGCCCGGCGACGTGAGGCCGATCAGCCGGGGTCCGCGGCCATGCAGCTCGAAGGCGGCAGCGTAGGCGGTCTTGCTGGAAGCCGACGAGACGACCATCTGCCGCGCCCCGTAGAAGTCGTTGTCGGCAACCTGGTCGGCCAGCATGAAGGACGTGAAGAACAACGGCCGGTACAGGACCAGCAGGTCTTCCTGGTCCTCGCGGTACGCGGCGTCGTCCGCGGTCGAGCGGTAGGCGTTGTACGGCGACGGCAGGGCGGCTCGATGGGCGCTGCCATCGCGGAACCCGGACGAGCCGGCCCGCTCCGGCCGCACCACCAGATGACCGGCCGGCGGAAGGTAGCCGTAGACCCGCGTTCCCACCTCGACGCCGGCCACCGTTGATTCGACCACCTCGGCGAAGCCCCACAGCGGCGGAAGGCCCCATTCCGGGCCGAGGCCACGGGGCTCGGCGGGAAAGAACTGCCAGTACCGCATCGACTCACCGAGAACCGCGTACGTCACGTTGTTGCTGGTCAGGCCCACCCGATCCACACGCAGCAGCGCCTCACCGGATCGGATCGACGGTATCGCGCCGCTGACGACGGCAGTCCGGCCGAGATCCTCACGGGCAACGGCGAACGTCCATGAATCAGCCATGGCGTGACGCTAGATTCCCCGGCCCACACCACACAAGTGCACTGACAGTGCAAAATCCCACTGCGCTCAGCGGTGTCGTGTCCGGGTTCCGACTGAGGCACGCCGGTCCGGCGGCGCCGCGGAACCATGGCGGGATGGCGAAGAAGCCGCTGCGTGATCTCGTCGTGGTGCTGCCGGGCATCACCGGCAGCGTGCTGAGCGCGGGCGGGAGCGAGGTGTGGGCGCCGAGCGGGCGGGCGCTGCTGTCGTACGCGATGAGCCGCGGCGCTTCACTGGACGGCCTCCGCCTGCACGGCGGTGATCCCGGCAATGTCGTGGCCGACCGGCTGGTGCCCACGGTCCACCTGGTTCCGGGCCTGGTCAAGATCGACGGTTACACCGGTCTCGTGCGGCTGATCAGCGAGACCTTCGAGATCGTTCCCCAGGGCAACTTCATCGAGTTCCCGTACGACTGGCGTCTCGACAACCGCATCGCGGCCCGGCGGCTGACACAGGTCGTCCGGCGGGCGCTGCACGACTGGCGCCGGCGCACCGGCAACCCCGCCGCCAAGACGGTCTTCCTGGCGCACAGCATGGGCGGCCTGGTCGCGCGGTACCACCTCGAGGTCCTCGAAGGCTGGCGGGACTGCCGGGCCCTGGTCACCTTCGGCACGCCGTACCGAGGTTCCCTCGACGCGCTCGGCTATCTGGCCAACGGCTACAAGAAGGCGTTCCTCGACCTCACCGAGGTGATGCGGTCGTTCCCGTCGGTGCACCAGCTGCTGCCGATCTACCGGGCGCTGCGGTCCGGCGCCGACTACGTGCGGGTGGCCGAGGCCGGCGCCCTGCCCGGTGTCGATCCGGCCCTGGCCGCCGACGCGCTGGCGTTCCACCGCGAGATCGAGGCCAAGGTGGACGAGCATCGGGACGACGACGACTACCGTCGCGCCGGTTACACGATCGTCCCGATCGTCGGCACCCGTCAGCCGACGAGCCAGTCGGCGGTCCTGGCCGGCGGCCGGGTGGTGGTCGGCCGTGACCTGCCGGACTGGATCGACCCGCTGCTGGCCGACGGCGACGGCACCGTGCCGCGCGCGTCGGCGATCCCGATCGAGCTCTCCGGCGCCTACCGGGACACCTTCGTCCCCGAGCGGCACGGCTCCCTGCAATGCAACGCCTCCGTCCTCGCCGATCTGCGGGGACGGCTGGAACAGTCCCAGGTTCGCGGCCTCGGCGCGATCCGGGGGCCGGGAGAAAGCCCGGTCGCCGCCGACCGGCCCGCCGTGGCGCTCGACGTCGACGACCTTTATCTGCCCGGTGAGCCGGTGACGATCCACGCCGAACTGCTCAACATCACCTCGGCCGTGGCGTTGCGGGCCCGGGTGGAACCGGCCGAGCCCGCTACCGGCCCGGCAACGACCACCGCCGAGGTGACACCCGGCAAACCGCTGGAGCTGACCGGTCTGCCCGCCGGCGTCTACCGGCTGACCGTCGAGCCGCTCCTGGCCGGACCCGGGGCGCCGCCACCGGTCCACGACTTTTTTGCCGTCGCTGATGAACCCGGATAGCGCCGCCCTCGCCTGGCCGGCCTGGCCGCGCGCCGACGAGCGGGGGCTGGTCCGCTTCATCACGCCACGGGCGAGCCGTTGGCAGCCACTCGAGGTCAGCCGTTTCGACCTGTCCGGCGGGGCGGACCGCTACCGGCCGGTTGCCGCCGCGATCTACGACGCCCTCCGCGAGCGGCAGATCCGGTACGCGCTGGAGGAGTACCACCCGTCGAGCGCCCTCCAGACGACCCGTACACCGGCCGAGGTTCTCGTCGCGCCGCGCGAGGGCACCTGCCTGGACCTGGCGGCCCTGTTCTGCGGCCTGTGCCTGGCCTACGAGCTGCTGCCGGTCGTGGTCGTGATCGACGGGCATGCCCTGGCCCTGTTCTGCGCCACCCACGGCCTGCGGGAGTGGAACGGCTACGACCGGCCCGGACGGGAGCTGTTCGCGGCCGGCCCGGTCGAGGACGCGGCGCGGCTGGCCGAGCTGGTGGACAGCGGCGCCTATCTGGCCGTCGAGTGCACCGGATTCGCCCACAGCGAGGCCGCCGGCGGCCCGCTCACCTTCGATCAGGCGGTCGCGGCCGGACGGGAGCAACTGAACCGCCCGCTGCGCTTCGCCCTCGACGTGGCGATCGCCCACTACGAGTGGCGGATCGAACCGCTCCCGGTCGAGGCGCTGCCCGGCGCCCACGCCACCGACATCTTCCGCCTGCTCGCCGAGGCGCCCGCGGCTCTCACCGGCGGCCTGGAGGTCCTCGGCATCGAGAAGACCGTCGCCGAGCGCACCCGCGACTTCGTCGGCCGCGAGTTCGCCTTCCGGGCTATCGACCGCACGATCGCCGACCCGGGCTTCCCGTCCGGATACGTCCTCGTGCGGGGCGAGCCCGGCATCGGCAAGACCTCGCTGATGAGCATGCTGGTCAAGACCCGCGGCTACGTCCACCACTTCAACGTCGCGCAGACGAACGTCACCAGCGCCCGCCGGTTCCTCGCCAACGTCTGCTCCCAGCTGATCGTCCGCTACCGGCTCGGCCACACCACGCTGCCCGCGGACGCCACCACTGACAGTGCTTTCCTGAGCCGCCTGCTCGAGGAGGCCGCCGAGAAGGCGGACGGCGAGCCGGTCGTCGTGGTGGTCGACGCGCTCGACGAGGCCGAGGACTACGGCCCGTCCTCCGCGGCGAACCGGCTCCTCCTGCCCCGGGTGCTGCCGCCGGGGGTGTTCTTCGTGGTCAGCTCGCGCGAGGAGTTCGACTACCGGCTGGTCGTCGACCGGCGCGAGGACGTCCATCTGGAAGACTCCGGAGCGGAGAACATGGCGGATGTACACACGTACGTCGCGGCCCGGCTGCCGGAGCACCCGGAGCTCATCGAGACCCTCACCACCAAGAGCCAGGGCAATTTCATGTACGTCGTCTACGTGCTCGCCGACATCGCGGCCGGAAAGATCTCGGTGGACACGATGGACGACGTCAACCGGCTTCCGCTCGGCCTGCGCGCCTACTACGAGCAGCACTGGAAGGCCATGAAGGCCCGCGACCGGGACCGTTTCGAGCGCTTCTACGAGCCGGTGCTGCGCATCCTGGCCACCGTGCGGGAGCCGGTCGAGCCCGCGCAGATCGAGGAGTGGACAGGGGTCGCGCCGCGGCGGATCCGGGAGGTGATCCGTGAGTGGCGGCAGTTCCTGAACGAGACGCCGTCGGACACCGGTGAGCCGCTGTACCGCGTCTACCACACCAGCTTCCAGGACTTCCTGGCCGTGGAGGGCGTCGGGCTGCGGCCGTCGCACAACCGGATCGCCACGACCGCGCTTTCCAAGATCACCGGCTTCCTGGACTGAGGCCTCGCCCTCAGGGCCACCACCGGACCACGCGGAGCAGTTCGGCGGCGAGATCACCAGGGGCGTCCTCGCCGGCCACCCGGCGGATCAGCGGGCTCAGCGAGGCCAGGCCGCCGGCCAGGTCATCGCGGCTCCCCCGGGTCAGGACGTCGAGACCGGCGGTGAGATGGTCGCGAACGGCCGGCCGGGGCAGTTCCTCGATGTAGGCGAGGAGGCCGTCGAGCTCGATCCACCGGCCGGTCACGGCCCGCCGCAACGACTCGTCCGGGCCGGCTGCCGGCGGTGGCGGTGGCGGTCCGGCGCCTTCCGCCGTCGCGGGGAGGGTGGCGGCGCCCTCGATCATCTCCTCGCTCAGGAACGGGGCCAGCCTCTCCAGCAGCGAGCCGCGCCAGCCGGGCGGGAAGTCACCGGCCCGCCCGAGCACGTAGGCGGCGAGGCGGTCGCGTTCGGCGACGCCGTCGAGCA
Source organism: Actinoplanes sp. NPDC000266 (assembly GCF_042899005.1). NCBI lineage: Bacteria > Bacillati > Actinomycetota > Actinomycetes > Micromonosporales > Micromonosporaceae > Actinoplanes > Actinoplanes sp. NPDC000266. The sequence goes on along the minus strand of NZ_JBIAZI010000001.1, from coordinate 1,050,276 downwards.
GGCCGAGCACGCCGATGTGCAGATCGATCCACGGCCCCACCTCGTCGATCATGCCGGCGACCTCCCAGAAGCGGTCGGCGCCGGCGACCGGGCGCTTCTCGGCGAAGGCGAGCAGGGCGCGGGCGCGGTCCTGGTGCCGGCGGACCTCGGCGATGAGGTCGAACGCCGCGGCCGCGTGCTCTCGTGCCAGGTAGCCGTAGAGCGGATCCAGCGCCCGATCGGGATGGAACTCCGACGGCGCCCACCCGAACGGCTCGGGCGGGTTCGCCTTCAGCCACTCCCGGAACGGCTGCTGTTCCTTCACGGCCCGGGCCGCCAGCGCGAGCACGGCCTCGACGAGGCTTTGCGGATCCGGGTGCACCGGCAGCAGGCAAGCGTAGGCCGCGGCCTGCCGTTGCGCGTCGCTCACCGCGGCCAGCGCCTCCTCGATGACGTCGGTCCCGCAGGCGGTGATCGGCACGCCCGTCGCGGCCACGGCAGCGGCCCAGTGGATCCGCGCGGCTGGATCGGGCACCGTCCAGGCGAGCGCCAGGACCCCGGCGTCGAGGCCGGTGGGAGTGAGCGCCAGCCGGGCTGCGACCCGGCTCGCCGGGTCGGCGACCTGGTCGAGAAGAACGAGCCGATCACTCGTCACCCGGTCGGCCAGGGCCCGCCAGACGTCGCGGGCGTCCTCCTGATCCTCGAAACCCACAGCCGCGCGGGCCACGCGGGCGAACTGGTCGTCGTTGAAGACCTCGGCCAGCAGCGTGAGGTACGACGCCCGGCCGGACTCCAGGGCCAGCCGCAGGGCGTCCTCAACCACGTCCGGGCGGGCACCGCCGGCGGCCAGGAGCTTCACGGTGGCGCCGAGAACCCCGTAGAGATCGTCGATCCGCTCGGATTCGCGGATCGCCGTGACGGTCTGTTCCCGGGACAGCCGGGGAGCGAGGGCCGCCATCGCCCGGCCCCACTCCGAACCGCTCAACGTCCCCGCCTGGCGCAGGGCCGGTTCGACACAGTCGTCCGGCAGGACGGGACCGAGGAACCGCAGAAGGTACGACTTCGCCTCGTCACCGGCGCCGTCCGCCGCCGCCAGTGCGTCCCGGAGGGCGCCGGCCTCGTCGGGCAGCAAGGGGGCGAGCGCCGTCAGCGCGCGGCTGCGCTCGACCGGGTCCTCCGCTACGGCGAGCGCCGTCTCCCGCACCCGGGTCCGGCGCTCCGGCCCGGGCAGGTGAGGAGCGAGAATCGCCAGAGCCTCGGCCCGTACGGGCACGTCCGGCACCGTTTCCAGAGCCTGCCGGGCCTCGTCGGTGAGCTCGGGCCGGCGACCACAGCAGCCGGCCAGGAGGATGGCCCGGTGCGCCGGCTCGCCGGCCGACCGCGCCGCCTCGACCATGGCGTCCAGCAGCCGGTCCGGCGCGGCCGGGGCCAGGGCGGCCATCCGCCGGGCGCCGTGGGTCCACGGCTGGAGCCGCTGCCCCAGGTTGTCGCTTCCCGGCCGGACCGGTTTGTCAGCGGTCAGCCCGGCCGGGTCCGGCCAGCGCGCCGACGGGATCGCCTGGAGAAGGGCGGCGAGGTTCTCGTCGGCCTCCCATCGGCCGATCTCCGCGAGAGTCGCGGTCGCGCCGGCGAGAACGGCTTCCCGCAGATCGTCCGGCGCGGCCGGGTAGATCTGCGCGTACGCCCGCAGCCGCCAGTCGGGGCGCGCCTCGATGGACTCGGCCGCCTCCACGGCCCGGTGGACGGCATCGCGGCGGTTCCGGCCGTCCACACGGCCGGCCAGCAGGGCGAACGCTTCGGCGCGCAGCGGGCCGTACGGAATCTGCGCGGCGTAGCGGAGGGCCTGGGCCGCCGGCCACAGGCCGTGGTCGACGGCCCGGGCCAGCAACGCGGGCGGCAGGTTGCGCGCGAGGCTGTTCAGCGAGGCGGTCATGAGGCCGTAGCGAACCTCGTGGGCCAGGCCCGACGGGTCGGCGACGGCCACCCGCCGGGCGGCGCCGAGGTCGTCGGCGTAGTCGCCGATCGCGCCGGCTTCCCGTTTCGCCGCGAACCACGCGTTGCCGGCGCCGTCCGGCAGGCTGAGCAGACGGTGGAGGTGGTCCTCGTCCCCACCGGCGACGAGGTGCCCGACCAGGTGCCGGAGCTCGTAGTCGGTCAGGGCCGCGAACATCCCGGCCGTCAGGTGATCAGCAGGCTGGTGAGCACCGCGGCCAGGAACGCGACCACGCCGGCCACCAGGATCATGGTCTTCAGAGCGCGGTCCGAGGACCTGATCTCCTGTAGGGCCGCCGCCACCTCCCGATCGCCGCGCTCGCGTGCGGCGTCCATCCGGGCAAGCCTGTCTTGCACTTCCCGGTCGATCTCCGTCAGGCGTGCCGTCACCTGTCCGTCGAGCTCGGCCAGCCGGCCGTTCCCGGCTGCGGCGATCTGGTCGACCGCCGACCGGGCGGCGCCGGCGAACTCGGCCAGGGCCGCCGACGAGCGCTGCCGGTTGCCGTCCAGCTCCGTCCGCAGACGGGCCAGGCCCGCGTCGGACTTCGCCGTGAACTCCGCGGTGGCGTCGTCGAACGAGAGGGCCACCTCCTTCAGGGCCAGTCCGAGGGCGTACACCTCGGCCTTGGTCGCCGTGGCGCCTGACGCCTCCTCGAGCACCATGTCGTACTCCTTCTTCATCACGGTCAGATAGTGGTCGCACGCCCGGCGGAGCTTCCGGCGGCCGGCCTTCGCGTCGATCACCACGCCCAGGTGGGCGTCGCAGATGAGCGTGGCCACCTCGAACCGCTTCAGGCCTTCGTAGTGCGCGACCGCGGGTGTCTCACCGAGCCTGGTGAGCTCCTCGATCCTCGATTCGATCTGCTTCTTCTGGTGCACTCCGCGGACCAGCCGGACCCCGGCGCCGAGACCCGGGATCATGCGGCGGCCCTCATCTCGGAGACCGCGCCGGGCACCAGCGGAAGCTGCTCCCGGACCGCCTTGGGCAACGCACCGGCGGCCAGCATCACGTGCAGCGCCTGCACGGGCCGAGTTCGGGACTCCAGCTCCTGGAGCCGCCGCCGCGGTTCCGCGTTCAGCCACTTCACGAAGCCCCAGGCCAGCACGGAGAAGCCGATGCTGAGGCCGCCGGTGATCAGGGCGTCGGCCAGGTCGGCCTTGACCGCCGCGAGCTCGGCCCCGACGCCGAGGGCGTTGGCCAGGCCCTGCATCTCCTCGGAGTGCTCAAGGAGGAAGGCGGCGATCGGGATGCTGTGTGTCGCCGTGACGATGACCAGGTCGGCGGTCGTGTCCCAGCCGATCGTGTCGGCCACGGAGTAGGCGAGCTTGATGGCGTCCCAGTTCTCGACGATCAGCGACAGCCCGGACAGCGTCTGCTGATATCGGTGCACCGCCAAGCCGAACGCCACCACGTTGGCGGTCTGGAAGACGGCGGCCGAGGCGATCAGGCCGACCCGGTGTTTCCGGACGGACCGGTCGATCCGGTCGAGCTGCTCCGGCGTGAAACCGAGCGCGGTCAGGGCCTCGTCGCAGCGCCTGCCGGGTGGGCTGTGCGCGCCGAGGCGCTCGTCGTCGCAACCGGCCTGTGCGAGGTAGTAGCGGAGCCGGTTGTTGTTCATGAGCTGTCGCCGGCAGCGCGTGTGCGAGATGGCCGGTTGGCGTCGTGATTTGTCATGTCGGTCAGTGTCCGCCCGCACCGGGTCCGCAGCCATCGACGTGTCCCCGTTCGGACAGGCGGGGCCGCCGGGGCGGCCCCGCCCAGGGGTCAGCTGTAGCTGAGCGAGAAGCTGTTGGTGGTGAAGGCGGACTGGCCGGCCGTGCCGGTCACCTCGAAGCCGAACTGGAGCTCGCCGACGGTGACGTCGCCCCACCAGTTGTTCGTGCGCAGCCAGTTCATGATGGCCAGGACGTCGATCGTGCCGGCGTTGGTGTTGGTGCGCACGAAGGAGAAGACGGCGTTGGCGCCGTTCGAGCCGCGGTAGACGTTCCACGTGTGGCCGCCGACCGACAGGTTGCGGACAGTGGGCACGGCGCCGTTGGCGTCGTACGACTCGGCGATCGGGCCGACCGCGCCGTGCTGGTTGGTCCAGAGCATGACCTCGTAGGCGTGGTTGTTGGCCCAGATGTCGTACGCCGTCGTGTAGTCGCCGTCGGACGGCACCGAGACGTTGAACGAGCTGGTCACCGAGGACAGCGAACTCAGCGTGCGGTTCAGGGTCTTGCCGGTGTTCGGGTACGACTTGACGCCGCTCGTGCGCGGGTGGTTGGCCAGGACACCCCAGTTGGTGCCGCTGCGGGCCCAGATCGTCTGCGAGCCGGCGCCGGAGCCCCAGATGTTGTTGTAGAGCGTGTAGCCGTTGTTGGTCCACGACGCCCACTGACCCGAGTCGACCCAGGCCGCGTCGGCGGGCACGCCGGTGGTGGGCGGCGGCGTGGTCGTGGGCGGGGTGGTGGTCGGCGTGGTCGGGGTGACGCTGCCCGTGCAGGACGTGCCGTTGAGGGTGAACGCCGTCGGCACCGAGTTGGTGCCGGTCGCGGAGCCGTTGAAGCCGAACGACACGGTCCCGTTCGTGGCGACGCTGCCGTTGTAGCCGGCGTTGCGCGCGGTCACCTGCGAGCCCGACTGGGTCAGGGCGGTGTTCCAGGCCTGGGTGACGGTCTGCCCGTTGGCGTACGACCACACGAGCGCCCACGAGGTGAGCGGGTCGCCGAGGTTGGTGATCGTGACGTTGGCCCCGAAGCCGCCGGGCCACTGGCTGCTGACGGCGTACGAGACCCGGCATCCGGCCGCGGCCGAGGCGGGCAGCGCGACCGCGGCGGTGATCGCCGTGGCCGCCGCCAGGGAGAGCGCGAGTGTGCGTTTCCGCATGTCAATCCAATCCGCACATCGTCGAAGCGCTTCGACCGGTGGCGGCGAGTACTTCGACAGTTATCGATGGGTTGAGGGGATGGTAGGCCGTTGGGAGCGCTCCCGTCGAGTTGCAACGTTGGAAACGCGGCGGTAAGCACGAGGAATGACGACTTCTATCGATGCGACAGCCGGCGAGCGGGCCCGGGCCGCGATCTACGACGAGGGCATCACGGCGCTGCGCGGCGCGTTCGGCGTGGCCTGGACCGACGTCATGCGCGAGGACATCGAGACAGCGTTCGCCGAGGCCCGGTCCCGGGAGGGCGGCGCCGTCGGCCGCGGCCCCAAGCGCTGGTACGTGGAGATCCACCCGGAGCAGCTGCGCGGCTTCGTCGAGCTGGTCAGCCACCCGTGGGTCGACGCCGTGTGCACCGCCGTGCTCGGCCCGGACTACCGGATCGTGGAGCTCGGCTTCGACATCCCGTTCCCGGGCGCGGTCAACCAGCCGTGGCACCGTGACTTCCCGATGCCCGAGGTGACCCGCCGGGAGGGCCGCCTGGACTCGCTGGCCTTCAACCTCACCGCCGTGGACACCACCGACGAGATGGGGCCGTTCGAGATCGCGCCCGGCACCCAGTTCGACGACGAGCCCGCCTTCGGCCACGGGATGTTCCCGCCGAAGTCCCACTACGCCCGCTACGACGAGCGGGCCGTCCGCAAGTATCCCCAGCGTGGCGACATCTCGGCCCGGTCGGCGCTGACCATCCACCGGGGCACGAAGAACCGCTCGCGGCTGTCGCGCCCGGTGCTGGTGCTCGGCGTGGACGCGCCGGACGCCACCAACAGCGACAAGCACGATCTGGCCGTGACGGAGGGCTACTGGGCGGGGCTGCCCGAAGGCGTACGAAGGCATCTGCACTGCCCGGTCGTCGACCGGCTCACGCCCATCACGCAGAAGCACACCATCGAAGGGCTGGTCATGGGCGACGCCTGAGCAGCGCCTGTCACGTTGGACACATCGCCGTCACTTCCCGTTTCCCGCCTGTAACGTTGAATGTCGCCCCGGGCGGGTGTCGTGCGCCTGGCCGACAAACAAGCCCGATGTGGTGGAGATGGAGCACACGCCCGGTGACTGTGACGACCGATCTGCGTCTGATCGACCTTCCCGAGATCGAGTTCGCGCCGGAGGCTCCGGCGCTGTTCCACTCCCGCTCCACCCCGGTGCGGCGCACTCTCATCGACATCTTCGACGCGACCGTGCAGGCGCACGGCGGGGCTGACGCGATCGACGCCGACGGCTCGGTGCTCACCTATCGTGAGCTGGCCGAATTGGTCGAGGCGGTGCGGATCGACCTCGAGGGGCACGGGATCGGGGCCGGCGACCGGGTCGGCATCCGGGTCTCCTCCGGCACGGCGGAGCTCTACCTCGCCATCCTGGGCGTGCTGGCCGCCGGTGCGGCCTACGTGCCGGTCGACGCCGACGACCCCGACGAGCGGGCCGAGCTGGTCTGGGCCGAGGCGGGCGTGGCCGCGGTGCTCGGCGACGGGTTGAGCGTCTCGATGAGGCGTACCCCCAAGCAAGCCGTCGCCCGACGGCCCGGGCCGAACGACGACGCCTGGATCATCTTCACCTCCGGCTCCACCGGCACGCCGAAAGGCGTCGCCGTCTCGCACGCCTCGGCCGCCGCGTTCGTCGACGCCGAGGCCCAGCTGTTCCTGGCCGGCGACGACGCTGAGGCGATCGGCCCGCACGACCGCGTCCTGGCCGGGCTGTCGGTGGCCTTCGACGCCTCCTGCGAGGAGATGTGGCTCGCCTGGCGCCACGGCGCCTGCCTGGTGCCGGCCGCCCGCTCGCTCGTGCGCAGCGGCGTCGACCTCGGCCCGTGGCTGGCCGAGCAGCGCATCACCATCGTCTCCACCGTGCCCACCCTGGCCGCGCTCTGGCCGGCCGAGGCGCTCGACGAGGTCCGGCTGCTGATCTTCGGTGGCGAGGCGTGCCCGCCCGAGCTGGCCGAGCGGCTGGCCGTCGAGGGGCGCGAGGTCTGGAACACGTACGGCCCGACCGAGGCCACCGTCGTCGCCTGCGCGGCGCCGCTGACCGGCGAGGGCCCGGTGCGCATCGGGCTGCCGCTCGACGGCTGGGAGCTGGCCGTCGTCGACGCCGAGGGCCGGCCGGTCGAGATGGGCGAGACCGGCGAGCTGGTCATCGGCGGTGTGGGCCTGGCCCGCTATCTCGACGAGGCCAAGGACGCCGAGAAGTTCGCGCCGCTGCTGTCGCTGGGCTGGTCCCGGGCCTATCGCAGCGGTGACATCGTGCGGGCCGAGCCCGAGGGCCTGATCTTCCTGGGCCGCGGCGACGAGCAGGTCAAGCTCGGCGGCCGCCGGATCGAGCTGGGCGAGGTCGACGCGGCCCTGCAGGCGCTGCCCGCCGTGGCCGGCGCGGCCGCCGCGATCAAGAAGACCGCCGCCGGCAACCAGCTGCTGGTCGGCTACGTGGTGCCGCGCGAGGGCTTCGACCTCGCGGCCGCGACCGCGCGCATCCGTGAGCAGCTGCCGGCCGCGCTCGTGCCGCTGCTCGCCGTCGTCGAGGACCTGCCCACCCGTACCTCCGGAAAGGTCGACCGCGCCGCCCTGCCGTGGCCGTTGGCCGGCTCCTCGGCCGACGACGTCTCGCTGTCGCCCACCGAGACGTGGCTGGCCGAGGGCTGGGAGCAGATTCTCGGACTGCGGCCCACCGCGGCCGACGCCGACTTCTTCAGCAGCGGCGGCAGCAGCCTCGGCGCGGCCCAGCTGGTGGCCTGGATCCGGCTCCGGCACCCGCGGATCGCGGTGGCCGACGTCTATCAGAACCCGCGCCTGTCGGAGATGGCGGCGGTGCTCGACGCGCTCGTCGCCACCCAGACCGTGCGCCGCGACGTCAAGCCGACCCCGCGCCGGACCGGGCTGTTCCAGGCCCTGCTGATGGTGCCGATGCTGGCCCTGGTCGGCCTGCGCTGGCTCACCGTGGCGGCCACCCTGCTCGCGCTGACCTCGTGGGGCCCGGCGATCCACTGGTGGTGGATCGCGGCCGGGTGGCTGCTGCTGTTCAGCCCGGGCGGGCGCATCGCCATCGCGGCCGGCGGGGCGCGGCTGCTGCTGCGCGGCGTCGGCAAGGGCACCTATCCGCGCGGCGGCGGCGTTCACCTGCGGCTGTGGGCGGCCGAGCGGCTGGCCGAGCTCACCGGGGCGACCGGTGTGGCCGGGGCGGGCTGGATGATCACGTACGCCAAGGCGCTCGGCAACCAGATCGGCCGCGACGTCGACCTGCACTCGGCGCCGCCCGTGACCGGCCTGCTCAAGCTGGGCCGGGGCGCGGCCGTGGAGCCCGAGGTCGACCTGTCCGGCTATTGGGTCGACGGCGACGTCGTACGCGTCGGCAAGGTCCGCATCGGCGCCGGCGCCCGCGTCGGCGGCCGCAGCACCCTGATGCCGGGCGCCCGGATCGGCAAGGGCGCGCACATCGAGGCCGGTTCGACCGTCACCGGCGCCGTGCCGGCGAACAAGCGCTGGGCCGGATCGCCCGCCGCGCCCGCCCCGGCCAAGGACGGCGCGTCCTGGCCGTCGCAGCGTCCCCCGCGCCGTTCGCGGATGTGGGTCGGCGTGTACAGCGTGACCGCCCAGCTGCTCGGCCTGCTCCCGGTGGTCGCGGTGCTGCCCGCGCTGGCGCTGCTCGGCTGGACCGTCCGGGACGGGTTCGACCTGGGCCCGGCGTTGCTGATGGCCCCCGTGGCGGCGGTGGCGTACTTCTTGACGTACGCCATCCTCGTGCTCTTGACCGTCCGGGTCCTGAGCGTGGGGATCCGGGAGGGATATCACCCGGTGCGGGGCCGCGTGGCCTGGCAGGTGTGGACGACCGAGCGGCTCATGGGCATGGCCCGGATCGCGCTGTTCCCGATCTACGCGAGCCTGTTCACGCCGGTGTGGCTGCGGCTGCTCGGCGCGAAGATCGGCCGCAACGCGGAGCTGTCCACGGTGCTGGCGCTGCCGAAGATGACGACCGTCGAGGACGGGGCGTTCCTGGCCGACGACACGATGGTGGCGACGTACGAGCTGAGCCACGGCTGGCTGCGGGTGGCGCCGGCCCGCATCGGCAAGCAGGCGTTCCTCGGCAACTCGGGCATGGCCGCGCCGGGACGGTCCGTGCCCAAGCGCGGCCTGGTCGGTGTGCTGTCGTCGGCGCCGCGCAAGGCGAAGAAGGGCTCGTCGTGGCTCGGGGCCCCGCCGATGCCGCTGCGCCGCACGGTCGAGTCGGGTGATTCGAGCCGGACGTACGCCCCGCCGCTGCGCCTGAAGGTGGCCCGCGCGACGATCGAGCTGTGCCGCGTCATCCCGGTCATGCTGGCCGGTGTGCTGGCCGTGCTGGTGCTGGCCGGCCTCGATGAGATCTGGCGCGCCACGAACGGCTGGGTGACGGCGGCCGCCGCCGGCCCGGTGCTGTTCGCCGCGGTGATCACCGGTGCGCTGATCGCGACCCTGGCCAAGTGGCTGCTGGTCGGCCGGTTCAAGGTCACCGAGCACGCGCTGTGGACGTCGTTCGTCTGGCGCAACGAGCTGGCCGACACGTTCGTCGAGGTGCTGGTCGCGCCGTGGCTGTTCCGTTTCGGCGCCGGAACCCCGCTGCTGAACATCTGGCTGCGCACCGTCGGCGCCAAGATCGGCCGGGGTTCGTGGCTCGAGACGTACTGGCTTCCGGAGTACGATCTGGTGCGCCTGGGCGAGGGTGCGACGGTCAACCGGGGGTGCGTCGTGCAGACCCACCTGTTCCATGATCGGATCATGGCCATGGACGAGGTCACTCTGGACGCGGGCGCCACACTCGGCCCGCACGGCATCGTGCTGCCCGGCGCGAGCATCGGCGCGCGCACCACGGTCGGTCCCGGCTCGCTGGTCACCCGCGGCGACGCGGTGCCCGACGACAGCCGCTGGCTGGGCAACCCGATCGCGACCTGGGCATGACGCCTCCGGGCGCTGATCGTTCGACCGACTCGTACCTTCCCGGGCACGGCAACGGCGGTTACCGGGTGCTGCACTACGACCTGGAGCTCGATTACCGGGTCGTCTCGAACCGTCTCGCCGGGAAGGCGACGATCACGGCGCAGGCCGTGCAGTCGCTTTCCCGGTTCAGCCTCGACCTGGGCGTGTTCCGGGTTTCCGACGTCCGCGTGGACGGTCACCGGGTCGGTTATACGCACCGTGCGGGAAAACTCCGCATCAAACCGGATAAAACGGTCGGATACGGCGCGGTTTTCAAGATCGAGGTCAGGTACGCCGGTTCGCCCGTCCCGATCTCGGGACGCTGGGGCGACATCGGCTGGGACGAGCTCACCGACGGCGCCCTGGTGGCCAGCCAGCCCAACGGGGCGCCGTCGTGGTTCCCGTGCAACGACCGCCTCGAGAAGGCCACCTTCCTGGTCACGTTGACCGCGCCGACCCCGTACACGGTGGTGGCGACCGGCGACCTGGTCTCCCGCCGCCGGGGCGCCGGCAACACCACGTGGGTGTACGAGCGGACCGAGCCCACGGCGCCGTACCTGATGAGCGTGCAGGTGGGCCGCTACGAGCTGCTGGAGATGGCCGCGGGCGAGGTGGTGCAGAGGGCAGCGATCCCGCCGCGTCTGCGCAACGTCTTCCGGCACGACTTCGGCCGCCACGGCGAGATCATGAACGTGCTCACCGACCTGTTCGGCCCGTACCCCTTCCGCGAGTACGTCGTGGTGGTGGCCGACGACGACCTGGACGACCCGATCGAGGCCCAGGGCATGGCGGTCTTCGGCCGCAACCACGTCGACGGCTGGCGCACGCACGAGCGACTGGTGGCCCACGAACTGGCCCACCAGTGGTTCGGCAACAGCTTGACGGTGGCGGACTGGAAGCACATCTGGCTGAACGAGGGCTTCGCGACATACGCCGAATGGCTGTGGTCGGACGTCTCGGGCGGCCCGTCGGTGGAGGCGCTGGCCGCCCAATGGCACGCGACGCTGGCCGCCCGCCCCTTCGACGTGCTGGTATCGGACCCGGGAGTGACCCGAATGTTCGACCCGATCGTCTACAAGCGCGGCGCCCTCACCTTGCACGCCCTGCGCTTGAAGGCCGGCGATGCCGCTTTCTTCGGCCTGCTGCGCTCGTGGGTCGCCGAGCACCGCCACGGGACGGTGTCGACGGCCCAGTTCCGCTCCCACGCCCAGCGCTTCACGACCGAGCCCCTGGGCCCGCTGTTCACGGCGTGGCTGGATCAGCGCCCGCTGCCCCCGCTACCCACCCGCTGAGCACTCCGTTCACGCCGGAGAGGTGCTTCGGCGAACGGCGTGAACGTCTACGCGCTTCGGGTAAACAAGATCCGTTTCAGTTGCCGGATGCCTCGCTCGAAGTCGTCCACATCGACGGGGCTGACATCGGTCAGGGCGGCGAAGGCTGCCGCGGCGTCCTCGATGGCCTCCAGGACCGAGGCGGTTCCGTCGTTGTCTGCCGCCCATGTGCTGACCATATGGAGGTAACGGGTGTAGTCGCCGGCATGCCAGTCGAGTCGGAGGTGACAGTCCGTGTGCTGGCGTAGCCACCGCTGCACCAGACTGTCGAGGATCAGTGCCGGCGCCGATCCCGGCGCGTTGCAGAAGTACAGGTACTTGGTGGCGAAGGCGACCCCGAGGTGCCGCAGGCGGTCCCTGCTGCCTCGCCGTCCACAGCGCCGGATGCTTGTTCCGCTACGGCCGCCCGGTCGACGTGGTCCGGTAACGAAGCCAGTAGGTCATGATGCTCTGGCAGCGTTGCCTGCCAGGTGGACCTCTTCCACCTCATGGCCGGCTGGCTCAGCCGCCCACGGTCTTCCCACCGAGACCGCGCGTACCGCAGCCGATGAGGGACCTCCGGTATCGCGTCGCTCGACATGGACGCCATGCTGCCATCTCACGAACCTCACCGCCGGTCACTTCATGTACCCAAGATCCCGGTATTCCGTTGAGCCGCGGGGGCTGCAAAGTGCGCATCAGCGGCACGAGAATGCATTCCTCACTGGCCGGGAATTGTGTTGTCACGCTCGCCTTGCTTGGGATGGTCAAGCCATTTGCAATTGGCATGATCCATCCTTTGTTTTCGATCTTCGGGGTGCGGAATAATGGTGCATGACGCAGCTGGGGTTCTTTTCGAGGTCGGTAATAGCGGCGATTCGGGATTGGAGTGGCGTGCCTTCTCATTCGCCGGAGATGCTGGAGTTCCGGCGTGATGGTGATGAGCGGCGGCGGTGGGGACTTCAGCGGCGCCACGCGTTGAAACTGTGCCGGTTGCATGGCTGTTCGCGTGTGTGCGGGGAGCTCGGGTTGCATGATCCGGTCGAGCGGATACCCCCACTCATCTGGGATGACGACGTCGAGTGGGTGCGGCAGCGGCCGGGTTCGGGTGGGCCTGCGGCCGGATCGGCAGCCGCTGGTCGGCGTCAAGGCGTGCCGCAGGCTGCGCCTTCTCGTGGTGCGGATGAGCCCGTTGAGGTCGAGACGGCGGTGCGCGTCGATATGACGGCGCGGGCTGAGGCGTCGACGAAGGTCGAGCCGGCGGTCCAGGCTGAGGCGGTGATCCAGCTTGAGGCGGTAGTGCAGCCCGAGCCGGCGGTGGCCGAGGCGGTAGTGCGAGCGGAGCCGGCGGTCCAGGCTGAGATGGTGGTGCAGGCTGAGCTGGCGGTCCAGGCGAAGGTCGCCGCACGGGTCGAGTCCACCGGGCAGCGTGCAACCCGGCGGCCCGGCTTGGATCTCGGCCATGGCGGGCGGCCGGACCTTTCAGGATCTACCAGTTCCGTGTGGCCCAGGTCGACCGGGCGCGCTTTTCGTGTCACGTGTGCCGGCGGCATGACGGAATCATCGGCGACTCCAGAAATGCGACCGCGGCGATCTCAACCCCGCCTGAAACGAGCCGTAAGGCGCTTCAACAGAAGAACGCCATTGGAGGAGTCTCTGGATCATTCGAGAAGGCCGGCAGTAGCGACGGAGGATCCGCTTCTGGGCGAAGGGGTGGATTCTGTCAACGCTTTCTCATCGGCATGACAGTAAGAGTGGCGTTTCGGCGTAGTCGATCCGCGCCGCACCGCGCCCGTGAGGGGCCGCGTGTGCGGCCCCTCAGCGGACATCAGCGGTCGGCTTCGAGTTCGGCCGGCTTGCCGTTTGCGGCCGAGGGGGTGCTGTGGGTGGCGCCCAGCTTGGACAGCAGGCCGGCCAGGTCGATGCCGGTCAGGTCGGTGCCCAGCTGGAGGCCCTGAGCGACGTTGTTGGCGACCGACTTGGTCAGCGACGAGGCGCCGTCGGTGGAGATGACGGTCATCTTGTCGATCGAGCCCATCGGGGCCGCGGCCGCCTCGACGACCTGGGGCAGGACACGGACGAGCAGGTCGAGGACGGCCGCCTCGCCGTACGCCGCGAACGCCTCGGCCTTTTTCGCCATGGCCTCGGCCTCGGCGCCGCCCTTGGCCAGAATGGCCGCCGCCTCGGCGGCGCCCTCACGCTCGATGGCCTCTGCGATCGCGGAGCGCCGGCGCTGTTCCGCCTCACCCTCCTTGGCGCCCTCGATCGCGTTCGCCTCGGCCAGCGCGGCCCGGCGGGCCCGCTCGCCCTCACCGGTCAGGCGGGCCTGCTCGGCCGACGCCTGCGCGGCCGCGATGACCGACTGCCGCTGCGCGTCGGCGTGCAGCACGGCCGCGGCCCGGTTGGCCTCGGCCTCCTGCTCCACCTTGTAGCGCTGGGCGTCGGCCGGCTTGCGGACCTCGGTGTCGAGCTGGCGCTGCTTGAGCTCGGCGTTGCGCTCGGCCACCTTCTGCTGCTCGGCCAGCACCGCCTGGTCGCGCTCGGCCTGGGCCAGCGGGCCGGCCGCGGCCGACTTGGCCTTGGCCGCGTCGATCTCGGCCTGGATGCCGGCCTGCTTGAGCGACAGGTTGCGCTGCGCCTCGGCGATGGCCTCCTCGGCCAGCAGGCGCTCCTGCTCGGCCTGCTGCCGGGCGCGGGCCTCGGCGATGGCGGCGTCCTTGAGCACGCGGGCCGCCTCGGGACGGCCCAGGTCCTGCAGGTACGAGCCCTCGGCCAGGATGTCCTGGAGCTGGAACGTGTCGAGCACCAGACCCTGGTTGGTCATCGAGTGCTCGGCCTCCTCGGCCACGGCGCTGGCGAACGCGGCCCGGTCGCGGATGATCTCCTCGACCGTGAGCCGGCCGACGATCGAGCGCAGCGCGCCCGCGAGCACCTCGCGGGTGAACTCCTCGATCTCGGCCTGCTGGTGCAGGAAGCGCTGCGCGGCGGCCCGGATGGCGCCCTCGTTGCCGCCCACCTTGACGATCGCCACGCCGTGCAGGTCGGCCCGGATGCCCTGCTTGGAGACGGCGCCCTTGATGCCGACGTCGATGCGGCGGCTGGACAGGTCGAGCGACTGGAGTTTCTGCACGACCGGCAGGACGAACACCGAGGCGCCCATGACGACCTTCTGCCCGGACAGGTCGGTGGTGTTGGTGCCGTCCGCGGACTGGGTCACGCGGCCCTTGCGGCCGGTGATGATGAACGCCTCGTTCGGCCCGGCCACCTTGATCCGTGACAGCACGAACAGAATCACGAGGATGATGAGCAGCACGGCACCGCCGATGGCGATGAGCAGAGGTGACATCTAGGCCTTTCCAGGGGTGTGAGGGTCGATCTGAAGGGTCTGTTCCACGACGACGCTGGTGTCGGACGGCGCCTCGACCACGAAGACCTGGGCGCCGGCGGCGATCGGGTGCTCCGCGCGGGCGTACAGCTTGACGGGTTGCCCGCCCAGCAGGATCCGCACCTCGCCGTAACCGCTCCCGCTGGGCACGGCCGTGACGATCACGCCGAGCGTGCCCACCAGGTCCTGCCGGCGCGGTGTGGCGTCGGTCGGCATGGTGCGGGCGGCGCGGCCGAGGCGAAGGGCCAGCCAGGCGGTGGGCACGGCGGCGACGAGGCCGATGAGCGGGGCCAGCACAGCCGTACCGGAAAGCTCCGCGGTGATCGCGCTCGCGAAGCCGAACGCACCGACGAAACCGGCGACGACCTCGAGTGACACCGGGCCGTCGCCGACATGAAGGAAGCTGAGCAACTCGCCGCCGAGCAGGGACAGCGCCAGCACGCCGACGCCGACAGCACCGATCACCAGATAGATCGCCGTGGCCGTCGCCATGTTGCCGCCTCCCCCACCGAACGCCAGGTCAGGGTAGTGCAACCCCGCCAGTCACGCCGTGGCGCCTCCGTCGATCCACCGGCGCAGCAGCAGCGTCTGCTCCTCGGCCCAGGCGCCGTCGCACGGCATGCGGCCGCGGACCACGGCGCCGTAGATGCTCTCCGCGTGCTCGCGCACGTCGTCGGCCGACCACAGGTCGAACATGAAGAGCATGGAGTTGCGGTCCTTCTCGCGGAACAGGGGACGGATGTCGGTCTCGAAAGTGGGTTCCATGCCTGCTAGGACCGCACGGCCGAGTCGATCGTGACACCGCTCAGATGTCGGTGATGCCGCTGACGTAGTCGGTCATGTAGGCCCGCACCTTCTTGCGGATGTCGGGTCCGAGGTCCTCGATGGCGCCGAGGTTGATCGAGGCCTTGGCGCTGTTACCGAGGAAGCGGGCCCGCTCGGCCCGATATTTGAAGAACAGCACCTGGGTGACCGATTTCTCGCCCTCGATCAGGCAGGCCAGCATCGTCACGAAGACCTCGTCGGCCGCGCCCGGCTCGACCAGGCCGACCTGGAAGCGGGCGATGCGCGCGTGTTGCGTCTCGCGGCTGAAGATGGTCAGCCACGACGTGTCGGGCTCCATGTTCTTCAGCACGTCGATCGCCGACTGGATCAGCTTGAGCGCGGTCACCGACGGGCCGAGCGCCACCGACAGCACCTCGATGATCTTCTCGTGCACCTCGGCCGCCTTGCCCTCGGCCGTGTAGTCGGCCCAGCCCCGGTCCTGCACGACCCAGCCGATGTTCTGCAGCACCTGGGAGTACTCGGCGTACCAGGCGGTGGGGTCCTGGTCGGCCGAGGCGCGCTTGTTGGCCACGAGCTGGGCCAGCAGCGCCGAGTTGGAGATCGCCTCGCGGACCTCCGGGGTGACGCCGTGCGCGAACGACAGCAGGCCGGAGCCGACGACCTGGGCCTGGTCCTTGGCGGCGTCGAAGACCTCCTGCGCCTCGCCGGCCGCGCCCTGTGCGACGATGCCGCGAGGGGTGCCGGACAAGTCGATCGATCTGACGTATTCCCGTTCCTTTTCGCGGTCCGCCAACATCAATTTCTCCCAGCATCGAGGCCCCGGAAATTTGAGTCTTCCGCGCATTTCCGAAGCGCTTCATCGGCCGAACGGTGGAATGCCTCCGGTATCGCCGGCGCGGGATCCTGATGCCATGTCTGCACGACGGGCGGCCGTCGCCATCGGGGTGAGCGAAGCGCCCCCGCTGCCATATCTGGGCGGCGCCGTGAACGGCGCCCGCGAGTTCGACGCCTGGGCCCGGGGCTTCGGCTACGAGTCACGGCTGGTCACCGACGACGGCGAGCCGGTGACGGCGGCCCGGCTGCGCGGCGAGTTCGAGGCGCTGCTGTCCGGCGGCCCCTTCCATCGCCTGATCATCTATTTCGCCGGGCACGGCGTCATCCGCGAGCTCGATCAGGGCCTGTGGCTGCTCTCCGACTGGAACGCCGAGCTGCGGGCGGTGGCGGTCGAGGTGCTACGGCGCCGGCTGGCCCTCTACCGCGTCAACCAGGTCGCCATCTTCGCCGACGCCTGCCGCTCGCTGCCGGCCGATGTGGACACCGCCGACCTGACCCCGGACGGGCTCCTCGGCCGCGGCCCGGGTCCCCGCTCGGCCACGATGTCGGTCGACAAATTCATCGCGGCCCAGGACGGCACCGAGGCTTTCATGATCCCCGGCGCCGATCCCGATGACGATCGTTGCCTTTTCTCCGGGGTGGCGCTTTCCGCGTTGTGGGGCACGCAGCAGGACGCCTTTTCCAAAGTCGTGCCGGGAATGGTGACCAGCCGCAGCCTGGGCGCCTATCTCCAGGCCGAGGTGCCGCGCCTGGCCGAGACCTATCGGCTGAAACTCGTGCCGAGCGTCAGCCCGACGTTCCCCGACCTCGACGACGTCTACTACGGCGACGGCCCGGCCGTCGAGGCGCCGGTCTTCCCGCCGTGGCCACCGGCCGAGGCGCTGCGGATCGGCGGCCGCGTGACACGGCAGCTCGAGGACGACGGCTACGAAACCGTCGCCGACGACGCTCTCGAACGCCGCATGCGGACGCAGAACCGGCCCGATCATTTCGAGACCGGTGCCGGGTTCGCGGTCGACGGAGGCCAGGTCACCGGGGTCTGGACGGCGGACGGCGTGCACGCGGGCGCGGCCGGACGTCCCGACTGGTGGCATGTCGGCCTGCCAGGGGTGGTGCCGCTGCGGCATCCGGCGCCGGCCCTCATCCACCTGGCCGCCGGCTGTTTCGTGGCGGTCACCGCTCTTCCCGGCTTCATCGGCTCGGTGGTGGCGACCAGCACCGGCGCGGCGGCGCTCATCTACCACGACATCTACGCCCCGCCCGGCGAGGCCCGGGCCACCGAGGCCGCGATCGGCGAGCTCGAACGCGGGGGCCTGCGCGCCGGCGACGCCCTCGACCTCGCCGCCGAGCTGCGCCTCGGCAAACACATGGACCCCGTCCGGGGTGTGCTCGGCGCCTATCTCTACGACTCGGTGGCCGACGTGGAGAGCATCCGCCGGATGGCGTACGGCTACATCGCCCATGACCAGCCGATTCCGTACGACATCGCCCTGCTGGCCGATCTGCCGGCCGCGCCGGACGATCGCGGACTGCTGCGGGTCACCGTCCCCGCCGTGGCCGCACGCTCAGCCCGTACGGAAAGGGAAAGCTCTTTGCCCTGGACCCACGCCGCCACGCCGGAGGCCGCCGGTGTCGTGGCCGGCCACTGGCCGATGTTGCGCCAGGGCTGGGCCTATCTCGACGACGACCCCGGATCGGCGCTCGTGCGCCCCGGCCTGGCCGAGCTGGCGCCGGAGCTGACGGCGGCGAGATTTTCCACGTTCCCGCAGGCCGCCGGGCTCCGGCTGGCCAAACTCTTCGCGCTGAGGCCTTAGCGCCTCACTCCTCGATGGGCGTCTCGGCCGGCAGCGTGTCCATGAACGAGCTCACCGAGAAGACGGCGTTGCCGGCTCCGGGCGGACCGTATCCGGGCGGGCTCGACAGGCCGTTCGACTCCATGGTCGCGCGGTACGCCTCGAGCAGCCGGATGTGGTACTCCAACGGCGCACCCTGCGGGTTCGTCTTGCCGAGCGGCGTGGTCGGCTCGGGGCACCAGGTGGTGAAGCGCGGCGTGATGCCCCTGGACATGAAGTATTGGAGGCCTTCGGTGGTCGACTCGATCGCCTCGTCGACGGTCGTGAAGCCGAACGGCTCGGCCATCTCGACGCCGGCCACGAAGTTCGGGATGACGTTGCGCGGGCCGAACACCTCGGCCGACTCCAGGATCCGCTTGTGCCACTCGGCGCGGCCCACGTAGCGCTCCTTGCCCGGGCAGTACAGCTCGAACAGGCGCTTGTCCCACACCTCGTAGTTGGGGTGGTAGATCTGGATGCCGTAGTCCTTGAAGCGCTGCACGTCGGCGCGCGGCAGCGCCTGGGCGACGACCTTGCCGATCCAGCGGCCCGGGAAACGCTCCTCGATCGCCTGGGCGTATTGGCCGTAGAAGTCGGCCTCGGCCAGCCCGGCGACCTGCCGCGTGATGCTGCCGCCGGTCAGCGTGTACGCGGTCGACGTCTGCGCGGTGTCGTACTTGTTGATGATCTCGAGCGCCTCGAGGATCTCCTCGACCGGCTTCACACCCGTGTACGGCCGCCCGGCCGCCTTGTGCTGGCGGAAGTTGTGGTTGATGTCGCAGTACTGACATTCCTCGGTCGCGCCGAAGTACTGACAGAGGCGATAGGCGGTCAGATAGATCAGGTAGCCCCACTGGATCGTCGGCGCCACCTCCATGACCTGCTTGCCGTTGGCCAGCGTGTGCCGGTAGTAGTCCGGCATGGGCGGCACACCGACGTCGGCGATCGGCTTGCCGTCGAGGAAGAGCTGAAGCTTCCCGTCCTCGCCGGCCCGCACTTTGTACGGCGAGTCGGGATTGGTGCGGACCGAAACAACAGTGCGGCGAAGCCCGTACGGCCCACCGGTCAGCACGATCTCCTCAGGAGGCCGCCGCAGGGCCGCGGTGCCGAGCTCCGGCAGCGTCCGGTGGTCGAACGAGAAGATGAAGTACGACTTCGGCTTGACGTCGCCGCCCTCGTTGTCGGTCAGCGCGGAGTCGTCGAAGGCGAGCCCGCCACGCAGCAGGTCTTCCTTGATGACCGCTTCGCGCGGGATGTGCGGGAAACGGCCCATCAGATCTTCGACGAGATCCGTCCGTGACGACATGCGCCCTCCTGCCATTGCTGAGTTGACCTCATTCCATGTCATCACGTCTGAGCGCCGCCGCCGGGTCCCGGGACAGAGACGTTTGCGACACCTCGCCCGCCTCCCAGCAGTTTTTCGAGCACGGCGGCCTCGCTGATCGCGACGTCCTTGCTGGCGGTGAGCAGCAGCAGGGGCCTACTCTGCGCGAGCTCACGGAGATGCGCCAGGGCCTGAGCCTGCTCGCCGCCGGCCAGCTCGGCCTCGTAGCGCCGCCGGAATTCGGGGAACTTCGCGGGGTCGTGGCCGTACCACTTGCGCAGCTCAGGGGTGGGCGCGACCTGCTTGCACCACTCGTCGAGGGCGGCCCGTTCCTTGCTGACCCCACGCGGCCAGAGCCGGTCGACGAGCACGCGCGCCGCCCCCTGACCGGCGGCCACGTCGTCGTAGACGCGCCCGACATCCGTTTTCATCGTTCCCATTCTTACTCGCCCGCGTATCCTAGGGGTCCTAGGTTTATCCGATGCACCCAAGGATGACTGATGCCACGGCAGGGCTTGACCACCGAGCGCGTCGCCACGGCGGCGGCCGAGCTGGCCGACACGCTCGGCCTGGACCGCTTGACGGTCGCGGCGGTGGCGAGGCATTTCGGGGTGGCCGACGCCAGCCTGTACGGCCACGTCCGCAACCGGGAGGCGCTGCTGCATCAGGTGGCCGTCCGGGCCGCGGCCCTGTTCGCCGACGGTTTGTCGCTGGCGGTGGCCGGCCGGTCGGGCCGAGAGGCTTTGGCCGGTCTCGCGGGCGCGTACCGGGCGTTCGCGGTGAATCATCCGGGCCAGTACGCGGCGACAAACCTGCAGCTGCCGCCGGACATCGGCCTAAACTCGCCCGGCCACATCCGCCTGATCGAGCTCAGCTACGCCACGCTGCGCGGCTACGGCCTGACCGAGCCGGCCTTGACCGACAGGATCCGCCTGGTCCGAAGCACCCTGCACGGCTTCGCCACGCTGGAGGCCTCAGGCGGTTTCGGCCACCCACGAGACCTGGACACGTCGTTCCGAAGCATCGTCGACGACTTGCACGCCTTGCTGGAGAGGAAAACCCATGACCCTTCTTGACGTACGGTCGTCCGACGGCACCCGCTTGACCGTCCGCCACGAGGGTGCGGGCGCCCCGATAGTCCTCCTGCACGGCTCAGGCGGCGGCCTGCACAGCTGGAACCCGCTGGTGACCGAGCTGACCGGCGCGTACGAGCTGTGGATCCCGGCCCGGCGGGGCTACGCCCCGAGCGACGCCCCACAGTCCCGCAAGTCTTTCAAGGACGAGGTAGCCGACGTGGCAGCGCTGCTGACCGCGGTAGGCCGCCCAGCCCACCTGGTCGGCGCTTCCTACGGCGCCATCCTCGCCTTGCACACGGCAGCCGCAACGCCCGAGCTGCGCTCGCTGACCGTTTTCGAGCCGCCGCTGTTCGCCACCGGCCCGCGGCTCGCTCCGCTGCTCGACCGCTACCGGAACTGCTTCGAACGCGACGACCACGCCGGCATGTTCGCCGTGCTGAACGAGGTGACCCAGGTGCCGCGCCGGATCGCCGCCGCGTTCGGCCCGCCGTCGCGAAACCCGGCCGCCGAGATCGGCTGGCTGCACGACCTGGAGGCCCTGACCGACGACGACCCGCACTTCCCGGACCTGACCGTGCCCACCCTGATCCTTCAGGGCGCCGACACCTGGGACCCGATGCCGGCCTCCATGGACGCCCTGGCCGCCGAGCTCCCCCACGCCCACCGGATCAGCTGGCCCGGCCAGTCCCACTTCGCCCCAAGCCTGGCCCCCGAACTGATGGCCGCCGCCCTCCACGACTTCTTC
Organism: Actinoplanes sp. NPDC000266; assembly: GCF_042899005.1. Lineage (NCBI taxonomy): Bacteria > Bacillati > Actinomycetota > Actinomycetes > Micromonosporales > Micromonosporaceae > Actinoplanes > Actinoplanes sp. NPDC000266. The sequence goes on along the minus strand of NZ_JBIAZI010000001.1, from coordinate 1,029,152 downwards.
CAGGCCCAGGAGATGTAGGCGCAAGCAGCTGGCGGCCGTGGTGCCCCGAGCCTGCATGACAGCGGCCGTGCCCGGGAGCAGGACACGGGCCGCAGGCCGTCGCCTTCTCGCAGAATGGCCTCCGCCTGCCTTCCGCCACCTCGAGCTGGAGCCTTTGAAGCCGTGGACGCGAGCGTTCGGCACGAGCACATCGCGAAGGGCCGGGTCCTTACCAAGATCGGCGTTTCCGGCTCTTCGGTCAGTGGGTTTCGGCGGCCGGCCAACGGTCACCGAAGGTGATGGCGAAGGCGTTCAGCACGGGCTTCCAGCGCATCGTCCATCGGGCCCGGCCTGCTCCGGTCGGGTCCAGGCTGCGGGTCACAAGGTACAGGCATTTCAGCGCGGCCTGCTCACTCGGGAAATGCCCACGGGCCCGAATAGCACGCCGGTAACGGGCGCTCAACGACTCGATCGCGTTGGTCGAGCAGATCACCCGGCGGATTTCGACGTCGTAGTCGAGGAACGGGATGAACTCATTCCACGCATTGCGCCACAGCCGGATCATAGCCCGGTATTTACCACCCCATTTCTCGTCGAGCTCGTCCAAAGCGGCGAGGGCGGCGTCGGCGTTGACCGAACCACGAAGAACACATCACGCACCCAACGGTTCTTCAGCTTGATCAGGACACTCATCCAGAACTTGGCGCCCTCGCCGCCGGAGCCCACCCACAAGCCCAGACCGTCCTTGCGGCCGTCCACGGTGATCCCGATGGTCGCGTAGACCGGCCGGTTGGCGACCTGCCCCTCACGAACCTTGACCATGATCGCGTCGATGAACACGGCCACGTAAACGCTGTCGAGGGGCCGGGTCGACCATTCGGTCATCTCCGCGACGACTTTGCCGGTGATCCGGGAGATCGTTTCTTCCGACACCGACGCCCCGTAGATTTCCGCGAAATGCGCGGAGATCTCCCCGGTCGTCATCCCTTTCGCATACAACGACAAAACAATCTCGTCGACCTCGATCAGCCGGCGTTACCGTTTCTTCACGATCTGCGGCTCGAACGTCGCATCCCGATCCCGCGGCACGTCAATGCGCACCTCGCCCGCCGCATCGGAGATCACCGTCTTACCCCGGCTGCCGTTACGCACATTCGTCGACTCGCGAGCCGGCTCGGCCTGGTTCTTCTCGTGACCGAGATGCTCGGTCATCTCCTCGTTCAACGCGGTCTCGAGAACATTCTTGGTGAACAGCTTCAACAGCCCGTTCGGGCCGGTCAGTTCCAGTCCGCGGGCCTTGACCTCGGCCACCATCGCCGCCGCGACGGCCTGCTCAGGCGACAGCTGCCGCCCGTCACCCTCGGTCTTCTTCCGTGGACTCATAACGTTCGATGTCATCACTCACGGTGCCCATCCCGCCAGGTCTTCAGCCCGGCGTGTCGGGCCGGAAACACCACTCCAGGCACAGTCCCGAAGCGCCCGGGTCAACGCGCTCTGGGCGGTCGCGGTTTCCGATCGTGTCACGTCTCGGCGTCCTCGCGGTGTGGTTCGCGCAGGGGCAGGGCGAGGCAAGAGTGCGGCAGGAACCGGGCGGCAAAAGCGCGGCGAGGACCGGGCGGCACGAAAGAAGGGCATGGCGACCTGCGGCTCGACGAGATGGCGGGCGCGGCGCCCGAGGCCGGCCAGGACGGGACTCAGCAGGGGCATGGCCGGTGGGCTACGGTGACGGGCTCCTTGGGCTGTTTCACGGCTGCTTCTATGGCGGTCAGCATCTGGTGGCGGCGGGGTGGGCCGATGAGGTCGCCTCGGAGGATGACGCTGTGGATGCGGGTCGTGTTGCGGATGTCGTGCAGCGGGTCGGCGTCGAGGAGCACCAGGTCGGCTACCGCGCCGGCGGTGACTACGCCGAGGTCGCGGCGGCCCAGGTAGCGGGCCGGGTTCAGGGTGGCCGCGGCCAGGGCCTGCATCGGTTTCAGGCCGGCTCGGACCAGCAGTTCCAGTTCGTCGTGGAGGCTGAAGCCTGGCATGAGGTACGTGGTGCCCAGGTCGGTGCCGGCCATCAACGGCACCCCGGCCGCGGCCAGGGCAGTGGTCAGGCGCAAGCGGCGGCGGAACAGCTCGGCCGACTCGGTCACCCGCTGGGGTGTGCGGCCCGGCAGGTAGTGGGTTTCCAAGGTCCAGTCCCAGTAGCCGATCGTGTCGGCGCTGACGTAGCGGAAACGCGGGTCGTGCCGGTCGATCGCCTCCGGCATGTCGTTGGTCTCGTGCAGCACCAGCGTCGGGGTGACATACGTGCCGTTGGTGGCCAAGCGGTGGAACACCCGCGCCGCCTTGCCGCGGTCGTAGGTGTGCGCGGCCGCGTACTCCCACGGGTGCATGCGGTTGAACCAGCCGTTGTAGTCGCCGGGGCCGATCGGCACGGCGGCCACCGCCCGGCGCAGCCGCTCCTCGTCGGATGATGTGTCGTACCAGATCGTGAACAGATGCTCGACGGTCCGCAGGCCGCGGTCGCTGGCCTCGGAGAGCGGCACGACGTCGGGCACATGGCCGAGGAACGGCAGGCCGAGCTTGCGGCACTCGTCGGCGACGGCCAGGAACGACTCGCGGGACAGCCGGGAGTACGTCTTGATGAACGCCGCCCCGGCCGCGTGCTCCCGCCGGACGGCGGCCCGCGCCTGATCGGGGGTGGCGACCGTGACGTGCACGCCGCCGTCGGGGTCCAGGCCGTCCCACAGCGACGGCGACCCGTCGACGATGCGGCTGCCGATCACCCAGCGCGGGCCGAGGCGCTCGCCGTCGGCGATCTGCCGCCGCCAGACGCGCGCCTGCTCACCGCCCGACATCTGCCGTGTCGTCGTGATGCCGTTGACCACGTACAGCTCGGGGTCGGTGTCGTCGATGCCCGTGGCGTGGGTGTGCATGTCGGCCAGCCCGGGGATGAGGAACTTGCCCCGCCCGTCGACGACCGTGGCCCCGGCCGGCACGGGCACCCGCTCGGCCGGCGCGACGTCGAGGATGCGGTCGCCCCGGATGAGCACGGTATGGCCTCGCCGCGCGCCCCCACGCGCGTCGATCACCGTCACGTTCTTCACGGCCAGCAAGGCCCGGGGCCGGGCTTGGGCCGGCTGGGGAAGACCGAGAGCGGCCACGCCGAGTGCCGTTCCGGTGAGAATGGTCCGCCGCTGCATCGTCGTCTCCTTCACGGATCCGCTGCTGCTGTCGGGGACAAGCCTTCCGGTTGGGGCCGGGCGGGGCACTGGTGTTAGGCCCCGTTCAAAGGTAGGGCTAGGCATACCCCGGGACCCGGAAAGGAAGGGGAGGGCTCAGCTGACGGGGAAGACCGGCTGGGTCCAGGGTGGGCGGGACGACGGCTGGATCGAGGTCACCCACTTCACCCACCAGAAGCCCCGGCGGCTGGGGGCCACGATCCGGGCGGGAAAGCCATGCCCGTACGACAAAGGCCGTCCTCCGACCGCCGTCACCAGCCAGACCTCGTCCAGCGTGTCGGCGCCGAACCATCGCGAGAAACCGGTGGTGGAAAGCACCTCGATGCTGCGCCAGGCACCCCCGGTGACGCCGGCCCGGTCGAGGAGGGTGCTGAGGCGGACGCCCTCCCACTCCTGGGTGCTGTACCAGCCGCTCGTGCAGTCCAAGGTTGCCGTGAAACGCTCGTGGGGCAGGGCCAGGACATCGGCCAGGGTCAGCGAGGAGTCACCCACCCGCAGACGCCACCGCTCCGGGTCGACGCGCTGGATGCCGTCGTTGATCCACGACGTGACCAGCAGCGACGAGCGGGGCACCGAACCCGTGAAACGGCGCGCCGTGGCTCCCCACGCGTCCCAGGCCGCCGTCGCCACCGCGGCGCCCGCGCCCAGGGCGGCCAGCCGCAGGAGGGCTCGGCGGTCGACGTCGGCGCGCCGCGGGCGTACCCAATGACCGAAGAAATGCGCCACCACCGCGAGCACCGCACCGACCGCGGCGCCCACGTGGATCTGCATCAGGGTGAGCGGGCCGACGTCCTCGACCCGGCCCGTCGAGTGCAGCAGGCCGCTGCCGATCGTGACCAGCACGAAGAACAGCAGGGCCAGGGACAGTGCCTTGGTGGGCCGCCGCTGCCGCGGGTTGCGCAGGCCGCGGCGGATCACCACGTACTTCCAGGGCGCCAGGAGCAGGATGGCCAGGGCCCCGGCGGCGTGCAGCTGGATCAGGTTCAGCGGCCATCTCACGCCGATGGTGTTGGCCGCGATCCCGGTCAGCACGCCGGCGATCAGGAGCAGGCCGAGGACGAGATCGACCCGCCGCCCACCCTGTCTCATGCCTATCTTCTACGCGCCGAAGGGCCGCGGGTTCAACGCCGGACGAGCTTCCAGACGGCCGGGAGCAGGCCCGCCGCCAGCGCCGCCTTGATGGCGTCGCCCAGCAGGAACGGGGTCAGGCCCTGGCTGATCGTCTGGCTCAGGGTCAGGTCGGCCGCCACGGCCAGCCACGCCATGCCGATGCCGTAGATGAGCACCTCGCCGGCGAGCATGGCCGGGATCGCGCGCCACACCGAGCGGTCCGCTCCGCGCTCGGCGAGGAAGCCGCACAGCGTCGCGGCGGCCAGGAAGCCGACGACGTAGCCGAACGACGCCGTCGAGTAGCCGCTGCTGTGGTCGGCGAACCACGGCACGCCGAGGACGCCGGCCACCGCGTACAGGGCGATCGTGGCCGCGGCCCGGCGCATGCCGAACGCGGTGCCCACCAGCAGGACGCCGAGGGTCTGCCCGGTGATCGGGACCGGGGTGCCCGGAATGTGCACGGCGATCTGGGCCAGCACGCCGATGAGGCCGGCGCCGCCGGCGACCAGCGCGACGTCGCGGGCCAGGGCGCCCGGGACCAGGTCGGCCAGGACGAGCGGCCGGGGCCGGGTGAGCGCGACGGACTGCGTCATGAGAACCTCCGAGGGGTGACGGATCCTGAAGATCATAGGGACGGCCCGGTGGCGTCGTTCCTCCGCGGCCACTGGCGGGTGCGCCGGCGCATCGTCGATCACCGGGCGGGCGTCGAGGGCGCGTTCGTGGGCACGGCCGAGTTCAGTGACGATCTGTCATATTTCGAGCAGGGCGAGCTGTCGTACGGGGATCATCGCGGCCCGGCCACGAGGTCGCTCCGCTACCACGACCGCGGCGGCCACCGCCTCGACGTCACCTTCGCCGACGGCCGCCCCTTCTACCTGCTCGACCTCAGCGAGGACGCCTGGTCGGCCGAGCATCCGTGCGCGGCCGACACGTACGTCGTGGCCGGCCGCATCACCGGCCCGGACAGCTACACCGAGCATTGGCACGCGACCGGCCCCGCCAAGGACTACGAGCTCCTGACGTCCTACGAGAGATCCGGGTGAATCATCCAGACGTTCGGTTCCCAGTACGACCCGTGATCCTCGCCAAGGTCGACACGAAGTAGAGCCAACCCTTCCGGGAACACATAGTCACCGCTGTCCGGAAACACCAGCCCGGTCCAGCTCTCCCACTCCCCGACCGTGCCGGTGATCAGCATCGACTCGGGCAGCGGCGCTCCCACCCGCGCCCCGAGCCGCTCGTGCACCCGCATCCACGGGTCGAGCAGCTGCCCGTCGGCCCGCCGCCACCCGACGTACCTCTCGATCGGGGTCAGCGGATAGCGCTCCTTCCACGAGGGCCGCACCGGCGCGACGAGGTGCGTGAGCCCTTGCCGCCCGGCGATCACCCGCATGGCTCCGAGCAACTCCGCGGCCATGCCGCGCCGCCGCCCGTCACGCGGAGTCTCGGCGGCCAGCGCACAGAGCGTGTTCACCGGCTGGCCGGCCCGGGTCCGTACGAAGCTCTGCTCGATCGCCGCGTCGATCCCGCCCGGCAGGGTCGCGTCGTCACCGTCCCACCACAGCGGCCCGGTGTGCCCCTCCGCGACGACGTCGTCGTTCTCGTCGACCAGGAAGAACTGGTAGTCGGCCAGCTCGGGGTCGAGGTGCCCCCACCACTGGTTGAGCCGGTCGCCGTGCAGGTTGTACTCCGGCCACACCTCGGCCGACGGAATGCCCTTCTCGGCCAGCTCGGGCCGTTCGGCCACGGTGTAGATCTCGTACGTCATGACGCGAAAACCCGGAACTCGCCGCGGTCGGTGTGCATCCGCCAAAGCTTGTCCGCGAGCCCGTCCGCCTGGCCCGGCTCGATCGCCCCCGGGATGATCAGCTGCCCGACGTGCACGCCTTCGGCGCTGAGGGTCTCATGGAGCATTTGCCCGTACGCCCCCTCGCCCGCGAATGCGATCGACGTGCCGCCGACCCTCGGGTTGGGGCGGGCGCCGCTGCCGCCGTTGACGAACAGGATCGAGCCGCGGCCCAGCTCCCGCATCCCCGGCAGCACCTGGTTCACCGCGGTCATCGGGCCGGCGACGGAGAACTCGACCGCCTCCCGCATCTCCTCCACGGATGTCTCCAGCACCGGTTTCAGGAACTGCCGCTGCGGCAGCGGGCTGTACTGCAGCACCTCGATCGGCCCGAGGTCGGTGGCCGCCCGTTCCAGAGCCCAGGCCAGCGCTTCCGCGTTGAGCACGTCGGCTGCGTACCCCCGGGAACCTGGCAGTTCCGCCGTCAGCTTGTCGAGCCGGTCCTGGCGGCGGGCGAGGAGCGCGACGCTGAAGCCCTCGGCGCCGAAGCGCCGGGCGACGGCCGCGCCGAGCCCCTCCCCCGCGCCGACGATGGCAAGTGTGGTCATGCCCTAAGAGTGTCGATGTCGATGACGAAGCGGTAGCGCACGTCGGACTTCAGCACCCGCTCGTACGCCTCGTTGACGTCGTCGGCTCCGATGATCTCCACCTCGGGCGCGATGCCGTGCTCGGCGCAGAAGTCGAGCATCTCCTGCGTCTCGGCGATGCTGCCGATGCTGGATCCGGCGAACGAACGCCGGTTGTTGAACAGGCTGAACACCTGCACCGGCAAAGGCTCCGGCGGGGCGCCGACGCTGACCAGCGTGCCGCCCAGGCGCAGCAGGCCCAGGTGGGCGGCCATGTCGATCGGGGCGCTGACCGTGTTCACGATCAGGTCGAAGCTGTTGGCCAGGGCCTCGAACGTGGCCGGGTCGCTGGTCGCGTGATACGCGGTGGCGCCGAACGCGAGCCCGTCGTCCTTCTTGCTCAGGGTCTGCGACAGCACGGTGACGTCGGCGCCCATCGCGGCCGCGATCTTCACGGCCATGTGGCCCAGGCCGCCGAGGCCGACCACGGCGACCTTCTTGCCGGGCCCGGCGTTCCAGTGCGCCAGCGGCGAGTACGTGGTGATGCCGGCGCAGAGCAGGGGCGCGGCCTTCTCGTACGGAATCGACTCGGGGACCCGCAGCACGAAGTCCTCGTCGACCACGACGTGCGTCGAGTATCCGCCCTGGGTGATCGTGCCGTCGCGGTCGACGCTGGCGTACGTGCCGGTGTTGCCGCCGAGGCAGTACTGCTCCTGCCCGGCCCGGCAGTTGTCGCAGTCCCGGCACGAGTTGACCATGCAGCCGACGCCGACGCGGTCGCCCTCCTGGAAGCGCGTCACTTCGGCCCCGGCCCGGGCCACGACACCGACGATCTCGTGGCCGACGGTCAGCGGGTACGCCACCTCGCCCCACTCGCCGCGCACGGTGTGGATGTCCGAGTGGCAGATGCCGGCGTACCGGATCTCGATCAGAATGTCCTTCGGCCCCAGGTCACGCCGTTCGATGATGGTGCGCACGAGCGGCTCGGTGGCGGACGGGGCGGCGATGGCGTTGACGGTGAGGATGACGTACTCCTTAATATTTTTTTGCTTCTGCAAGCAATCTTGTCAGGGACGCAGCAGAGCCTTGACGGCCCGGCGTTCGTCCATGGCCTGATACCCCTCCGAGGCCCGCTCCAACGGAAGATCGAGGTCGAAAACCTTGCCCGGGTCGATGGTGCGGTCGCCGATCAGCTCCATCAGGTGGGGCAGGAAGCGGCGTACGGGCGCCGGCCCACCCTGAAGCTTCACCAGCGACCAGAACATCTCCATGCCGTCGAGGCTCACGTCGTGGCTGACCCCGACGAAGCCGACGTTGCCGCCGGGCCGGGTGGAGTGGATCGCCTGCGTCATCGACTCCTGCGTGCCGACCGCCTCGACCACCGAGTGCGCCCCCAGCCCGCCGGTCATCTCCTTGATCCGCGCGATGCCCTCGTCCCCGCGCTCGGCCACGATGTCGGTCGCCCCGAACTCCAGCGCCAGCTTCTGCCGGTCCGCGTGCCGGCTCATCGCGATGATCCGCTCCGCCCCGAGCTGCTTGGCCGCGAGCACGGCCAGCAGCCCGACCGCGCCGTCACCGACGACAGCGACGGTCTTACCCGGCCCGGCTTCGGCCGCCACCGCCGCGAACCAGCCGGTCCCCAGCACATCGGAAGCCGCCAGATAGCTCGGGATCAGATCATCCGACGGCATCTCCGGCGTCGCCACGAGCGTCCCGTCGGCCAGCGGCACCCGCAGGTATTCGGCCTGCGCGCCCAGCGACCCCATCGGCACGCGGTGCACGCAGGCGCTCTGATAACCGGCCCGGCAGATCTCGCAGGTGTTGTCCGAGGCCCAGAACGACCCGACCACGAACTGCCCCTTCTTGAGGCTGGTCACCGCGCCGCCGACCTCTTCGACGACGCCCACATATTCGTGTCCCATCGGCGACGGTCCGCCGACCGGCTGAATTCCCCGGTACGGCCACAGATCCGACCCACAGACGCAGGCCGCGCCGACCCGGATGACCGCGTCGGTCGGCAGCTCGATCCGCGGATCGGGCCGCTGCTCCACCCGGACGTCGCCCGGGGCGTACAAAATCGCTCCTCGCATGTTTCCAGGCAACCAGCCCAGCCGGGCGCGCGGGAGTTCCTGACAAAGGGTGTACCGCCAGTACATCCCACCCGGGCACGTCTCGCCCTACCGTCGAGGTGTGAACAACCGAGTCGAAGTGCACGAGTTCCTCACCTCGCGCCGCGCGAACATCACGCCGGAGGCGGCGGGCATCCCCTCGGCCGGCCGGCGGCGCGTGCCGGGCCTGCGGCGCAGCGAGGTGGCGGCGCTGGCCGGGATGAGCGTCGAGTACTACGCGAAACTCGAACGCGGTTCACTGGCCGGCGTCTCGGCCGGCGTGCTCGAGGCGATAGCCCGCGCGCTGCGCCTGGACGACGCCGAGCGCGCCCACCTGATGCACCTGGCCCAGGAGGCCAACGGCAGCGGCGCCCTGCTGCGCCCGAGCCGCCGCCCTCGCCCAGCGACGGTCCGCCCCAGCCTGCAGTGGTCGCTCGACACCATCAACGCCCCGGCGATCGTCGTCAACCACCGCTCCGACCTGATCGCCGCCAACCACTTGGGCAAGGCCATGCACAGCGACCTGTACGCCGACGCGTCCGCCCCACCGAACTTCGCCCGCTTCACGTTCCTGGACAGCGCGGCCCGCCGTTTCTACCCCGACTGGGCGTTGTTCGCCGACATGACGGTCGCGAACCTGCGCACCGCCGCCGGCGTGGACCCCCACGACAAGGGCATGCACGACCTGGTGGGCGAGCTGTCCACCCGAAGCGACGAGTTCCGCCGCCGCTGGGGCTCCCACAACGTCCGCCTGCACGGCACCGGCGTCAAACACTTCCACCACCACGTCGTCGGCGACCTGGACCTGGCCTACGAGACCATGGCCCTGGTAGCCGACCCCACGCTGCGCATGACCATCTACGCCGCCGAGCCCGACTCCCCCACAGCACACGCCTTGACACTGCTGGCGTCATGGGCCGCCACCACGTCCCTGCAGCCCCGCTAGCTCGCGTTTTTCGGGCATTCACCGCCGTAAGTCCACATCGGACACGTTCCGTGACCATCGGCCGGACTTAGCGGCCTTGTCGGTTGTCCCGCTGGACGGCGACGGAATGTCGAGGGAGTAGCGAAGCGTCACCGCGCCACGTTTACTCCTAGGCAATTGAGGTCGGTCAATGCCTTTGATCTGGCGATACAGACGGCCTCGCACCCATGGACATTATTTACGGGAGGAGTGTCTGTGGAGAATCGTCGGACTTTTGGACGTCCCACCTTCGTAGCCGCCGTCGGCATGACGATGACGCTTTTCGTCACGTCGGCACCGGCCTCGGCCGTACCGAACACGCCGGTCAAGGGTACTTCGTGCGCGTCGAGCAAAATCGTCATGCCATCGGCGAGCTGGAATTCGCAACGCGCGTCTCTGCCCTCATCCGCCACCGAGGACATCACGCAGCTGGCCACGCAGAAAGGCATCTCCGTAGCGCAGGCCATCGATGATTACGGCTGGCATGAGTCGCTCTCACAGGTAGTGGGCCAAGTGCAGGAAGCGTTCCCCGGCGAGTACGGCGGAGCACGGATAGTCGACGACGGCCAGAGCCGGGCCTGGGTCGCATTCGCCGACGACGCTCCGGCATCGGCGCTCGACATGCTCCGCGCCTCTCCGGTTCCGGTCGCGGTTCGCACGGGCTGCGGGTTCAGCGAGGCGGAACTGAAGCAGCGCTTGGAACAGGTCCATTACTCGGTACTCGGCCGCACCGACGTGGTGGCCGACGCGTCCTCGGGTTACGACATCGAGACCGGCGCGATAACCGTGATGGTGCAGCCCTCGGCAGTGGCCCGGGGCCGCCTGGCCGACCTCCGCTCGAACCTCACGGCGGGCCTGCCCGCCGGGAACACCGATCTTCCGGTCGAGGTCCAGATCGTGAGCGACGTCGTCGGCGGCGACGACATCACGGTGTACGGCGGCCGAGGGCTCAGCGGAGGATGCACAACCGGGTTCAACGTGATCTGGTCGATGTATCGCGGCACCACGACGGCCGCGCACTGCGGCAACGCCCAGTCATATGCCGGCGTCGCTCTCACCTTCGTCAGCGAACACTCGGGCAACTACGGCGACGTCCAGGTTCACCGGGCCGTCGGGCACAGCTTTCCCAACCAGTTCTACGCCAACACCGGTTATCGCGCGGTCACCGGCACCGGAGCGGCGATCACGGGCCAGCAGATGTGCCTGCAGGGCAACGCGTCCGGCTATCACTGCGACACGGTTTATCAACTCGCCCACTGCAACGGCAGCCGGTGCGGCCTGGTCGCGATGAACACCCGGTCGGCGGCCGGCGGAGACAGCGGAGGCGCGTGGTTCTCCAACAATCGCGCCTACGGCATCCACCAAGGTTACAAATACTGGTTCGGCAACCGCGATCTCTACACCCCGGTCGTATACTTGCCGACGTCGCTAGGAGTGACAGTTGCCCTTTATTAGGACGCGGACGGTCGGCGTCGTTCTCGCGGCCCTGGCGTGCGCGAGCTGCGGGTCGGGATCAGACGTGTCGGTCGCACAGACCGATCCCACACTGTTCGTCCACGACGTGCGGGATCGCTCCGACGACGCCAAGGTCGACGGCTACGTGCGCTACCTCGGCGACGCCGACTGTTTCGTTCTCGACGCGACCGCCGACGGCGCCAGCGGCACCCGCAACGTCGCCGTCTGGCCACCGGGCACCAAGGTCTGGAAGAAAGGCACGGAGGTCGCCGGCGTCGAGGTGCCGGACCGCGACCCCATAGCGGTCGGCAGCCGGGTCACCGGCGCCGGCGGCTACGCGAACCCCACAACCAGCGACACGGAACTGCCCAAGGTCGCCGCGGACTGCCTCAGCACCGGCGGCGAGTTCGCCATGATCCACGTGATCTCGGCCGTCGCCCCACCGCCCTGACCAGCCAAGCAACCACAGGATCGCCCACCCTGCCCCCGCCGTAGATCGTCTCCGGCAGCAGGGTGGGCATCTCTGTGGCCAGCGCCGCAGCCGACATGTGCTCGATGCACGATCTGGCCGTCACCACGACACCAGTACCGAACGCCGGCCCGATCGACGTCATCTGGGTCCGCCCACAGCCCGGCCGACGACCCTGGCACTCAGGACGTGCTCATCGAGCATTGGGCTCCGACCGGGTGGGATGAACGGATCGTGCGGCCCGCTCCCGCAGCCGTGTCACTTTTCTGGCGTTTCGCTCGTGAGAAGTGGGGCATCACGCCCTGACCCGCGTAGGCCCGCTGCAGTCGCAGGGATCCTTGGCGTAAGTGCGCACCGAACGTAGGGTGTCGGTCCAAGCGGATGCCGCACACGATCAGCGGCGTGAGAATGCGCATCTCGCGGGCTGGAAACGTGCTTCCCCACATTATTTTGGTTGGCGTGATCGTTTCTTTGCTGTCGATCTTCGGGGTGCGGGATAATGGTTCATGGCGCAGCTGGGGTTCTTTTCCAGGTCGGGTATTGCGGCGATGCGGGATTGGTCGGGGGTGCCGAGTCATTCGCCGGAGATGGTGGAGTTCCGGCGCGGTCAGGACGAGCGGCGGAAATGGGGTCTTCAACGACGCCACGCGTTGAAGCTGTGCCGGTTGCATGGGTGTTCGCGGTTGTGCGGTGAGTTGGGTCTGCATGATTCGACCGAGCGGATACCGCCGTTGATCTGGGATGACGAGGTCAGCTGGGTGCGGCGCCCGTGTCGGCCCGTTGAGCAGGCGGTGGCCGCTTCCGTCCCCGACGGTGTGCCGGTCAGTTGTACAGAGAGGCCGGCGGTGGCCGACCCGGTAGTGCGGGCCGAACCGGCCACCCCAGCCGAGCAGGCAGCCCGGGACGAATCGGTTATCGAGGCAGAGCAGGCAGTCCGGGCCGAGTCGACCGCCAGTGCTGAGCAGGCAGCCCGGGCCGAGTCGACCGCCAAGGCTGAGCAGGCAGCCCGGGCCGAGTCGACCGCCAAGGCTGAGCAGGCAGTCGGAGTCGAGTCGGCCGCCGACACCGAGCGAGCAGTCCGGGCCGAGCAGGCAGCGCGGGCCGAGCCGACTGTCCATGCCGAGGCGGATGCGCGGGCCGAGCCGGCCGTTGCAGCCGAGACGGCAACGCGGCCCGGATCGACGGCTCGGGCTGAGGTGGTGGAGCGGGTTGAGGCGGTGACGCCGGACCGGCCCGAGGACCAAGCGAAAGCCACCGCCCGGGCCGAGCCCACCCACCCGGGCGGATCCTCACGCACCGCGCGTAGGCGCCGGCCGGGCCATCTGAAAATCAAAAGCTCGCATGACTCTGGCCGGCGGCCCGCAATTGCGGCAATACACGTAGGCGACACCAGAATGGCGACCGGGGCGATCTCCGCAGTCGGCTGAAGAGTGCCGCTGACGCTACATCGGCGAGCGCCTTCGAAGGGCATGCAAAACGATTACTTCTATAAGCCTTCATCGGCAGATCCGCTGCTGTAGGCAAGCGTGGCGAGCCGCCCTCGCCGTGCCGTTGCCACCAAATTGCTGGCCGAGAGACTCGGCACGAGACCCGGCGACGGCTTCTCTGGAGGAGCACTCCAACGGCGTTATGTGCCCTGTTCCCACCCACCCGCGCGACCGGCCTGGAATTGCCGACCAGCCCACCACCCAGCCGGGCCCGCCCGACCTACTCCCTCACCCGGACCACAGCGCGGCAGCGAACCCCGGCCCACGCCTCCGCAAGGTGACCGCCCAGCCCTCGTACACCCAAGCGACCCCCGACCCCCACCTGGCCGTCACCGGCCCCCACGCGAGGTGGAGGGCCGGGTGTGGCCGACCATGGCGTAAAGCGCTCCTCAGCCAGCCGTGGTCGGCCACACCCGGCCCTCCACCGTCCCAGCGCAAGCAAGCCAAGCAAATGGCCCGCACCCACCAACCGGGGGCGCGGGCCATCAAGAAACCTCAGAGAACGTCAGCCGACAACTGCTTACGGAGCTTGGCCAGCGCCTTCGTCAGCAGCCGCGAAACGTGCATCTGGGAAATACCCACCTGGTCCGCGATCTGCGACTGGGTCAGGTTTCCGTAGAAGCGCAGCGTCAGGATCTTCTGCTCCCTCGCGTCCAGCGTGGCCAGCGCTGGCCCCAGGGCCGCCCTCGTCTCGGCCAGCTCGAACTCGCTGTCCTCGCCGCCCAGCGTGTCGCCCAGCTCCGTCGTGCCGTCGGCCGAGACCGGGGTCGACAGCGACGTCGCGTTGTACGCCCGTGCCCCTTCCAGGCCTTCGAGCACGTCCTCCTCGGTCACCCCCAGGTGCACCGCGATGTCCGCCACCGTCGGCGCGCGGCCCAGCGAGTGGGTCAGCGTGTTGTTCGCCTCCGTGATGGCCAGGCGCAGCTCCTGCAGGCGGCGCGGCACCCGCACCGACCACGTGCGGTCGCGGAAGTGGCGCTTGATCTCGCCGATGATGGTCGGGATCGCGTAGCCGGCGAAGTCGACGCCGCGGTCGGCGTCGAAACGGTCGACCGCCTTGATCAGGCCGACCGTCGCCGTCTGGATCAGGTCGTCGGTGGGCTCGCCGCGGCCGCTGTAGCGCTGCGCGAGGTGGCGGGCCAGCGGCAGCCAGGCCTCGATCGCCCGGTCGCGCATGGCCGCGCGGGACGGGTGGCCGGCCGGCATCGCGGCCATCGCCGTGATCAGCTCGCTGGCGCCGTCCGCGTTGGGCTCCGACACCGTGCCGGCGTCGACAGGGGCCGTGCCGGCGTCGACAGGGGCCGTGCCGGCGTCGGTGGTGCGGGCCGATGCGGTGATGACTGCCATGAACCGAGCTCCTCTCCTGCGTGGCCGGCCCTTCCTCGAACCGGCGCCGGCCCACCAATTCCCTCGATCACCATTCGGCCAAACTCATCTTTTCAGGTGACAACCGCCGACGAACGGGTAGGACGGGTCGGCCGGACGGTGGATAAGACGGCGTGGGTATCTTTGCTGAGCTGCAAGTACGGACCGGGGAGACTTCGAGGCGATGAGCAACGCGTCGGCGGCGGAGGTGTTCGCCGGTGGGGGTGAGGTCGGCCACGACCTGGCCGCCGTGGAGTGGGAGTCGACTCCGCTGGGCGCGCCGGGGCAGTGGCCGCAGAGTCTGCGCACCGCGGTCAGCATCCTGCTGTCCTCGCGTTTTCCGATGTGGATGGCGTGGGGTCCCGAGCTGACCTTCTTCTGCAACGCCGCCTATCGGCGCGACACGCTGGGGCGTAAGTATCCGTGGGCGCTCGGCCGCCCGGCCGGCGAGGTGTGGGCCGAGATCTGGGACGACATCGGCCCGCGCATCGAGACCGTGCTCTCCACCGGCCAGGCGACCTGGGACGAGGCGCTGCTGCTGCTCGTGGAGCGCTCCGGATATCCGGAGGAGAGCTACCACACCTTCTCCTACAGCCCGCTGCGCGACGACGACGGCGCCCGGGTAGGCATGCTCTGCGTGGTCAGCGAGGAGACCGAGCGGGTCCTGGGCGAGCGCCGGATGGCGACGCTGCGCGACCTCGGCTCCGACCCGAGCGCGATCCGCACCGAGCAGCAGATGCTGACCTTCGCGGCGGCTCAGCTCGACCGCAACCGGCTGGATCTGCCGTTCACGCTGACCTACCTCTTCGATGAGCACGGCAGCGCGCGGCTTGTCGCCTCGACGGGTGAACTTCCGACGGACACCACGGTGTGGCCGACCGAAGCCGTGTCCCGCGGCGAGACCGAGCAGGTCGGCCAGGCCCTGCTCGTGCCGCTGCTGCAACAGGGCGGTTCGCCGTACGGCTTCATGGTCGCCGGACTCAACCAGTTCCGCGCCCTCGACGACAGCTACCGCGGCTTCATCGAGCTCGCGGCCGGCCACGTGGCGGCGGGGATCGCCAGCGCCCGCAGCTACGAGGCGCAGCAGCGCCGGGCCGAGGAGCTGGCCGAGCTCGACCGGGCCAAGACGGCCTTCTTCTCCAACATCAGCCACGAGTTCCGGACCCCGCTCACGCTGATCATGGGACCGGTCGAGGATCTGCTCGACCGGTCGGGCCCGGGCGAGGAGATCCGAGCCGAGCTCGACGTCATCCAGCGCAACGCGCTGCGCCTGGGCAAACTGGTCAACACGCTGCTCGACTTCTCGCGCATCGAGGCCGGCCGCATGCAGGCCCGCTTCGAGCCGGTCGACCTGGCCACGGCCACGGCCGAGCTGGCCAGCGTCTTCCAGTCGGCGGTGGAGCGGGCCGGGCTGGCCTACCGGGTGGACTGCCCGCCGCTGTCCCAGCCGGTCTACCTCGACCGGGGCATGTGGGAGAAGGTCGTCCTCAACCTGCTCAGCAACGCCCTGAAGTTCACCTTCACCGGCGGCATCAGCGTCGCCGTGCGCGCCGAGGGCCGCGCGGCCGTCGTCACCGTCGCCGACACCGGCGCCGGGGTGCCCGAGGCCGAGATCCCGCGGCTGTTCGAGCGTTTCCACCGCATCGAGAACGCGCAGTCGCGCTCCAACGAGGGCAGCGGCATCGGCCTGGCCCTGGTCAAGGAGCTGGTCGAGCAGCACGGCGGCACGATCACCGCGGACAGCGTCCTGGGCCGGGGCACCACGTTCACCATCCGGCTGCGTTTCGGCGCCGAGCATCTGCCGGCCGACGCCCTCGTGCCCGCCGGCACGAACGCCGGCGTCTCGGCCGCCACCACCGACCCGTACGTGCGGGAGGCGCTGCGCTGGCTGCCCGGCGAGAAGGCCGAGGCCGTCCCGGCGAAGCAGGCCGGGTCGAATCTGCTGGTCGCCGACGACAACGCGGACATGCGCGACTATCTGACCCGGTTGCTGCGCTCGGCCGGGCACGCGGTGCAGGCCGTCGGCGACGGGCAGGCCGCGCTCGAGGCGGCCCGGGTGCGCCAGCCCGACCTGATCGTCAGCGACGTCATGATGCCGCGGCTGGACGGTCTTCAGCTTGTGGCGGCCCTGCGGTCCGATCCGCGGACGGCCGGCACCCCCGTCCTGCTGCTGTCGGCCCGGGCCGGCCAGGAGGCCTCGATCGAGGGTCTGGAGGCCGGCGCCGACGACTATCTCGTGAAGCCTTTCTCGTCGGCGGAGCTGCTCGCCCGCGTACGGGCGAATGTCGAACTGGCCCGTCTGCGTAACCATCACGCCCGCTGGCGCACCGCACTGATCGACTCGTTGCAGGAGGCGTTCTTCGTCTGCGACGAGGACGGCGCCGTCATCGAGATCAACTCCACGTTCACCGACATTCTGGGGTACGGCCCGGAGGGGCTGCCCTATCCGCCGGTGCACCCGTGGTGGCCCGACCGGGAGTCCGATCCCGACGGCTACCAGCTGGTGGAGGACGCGTTCGCCCTGCTGGTGGATCAGACGCGCGGCTCGTACACGATCCCGGTCTCGCACCGCGACGGGCACGTGCTGTGGGTGGCGGCCTCGTTCAACCAGGTCCGCGACCCGGATTCGGGCCGGCGTGTCATCGTCGGCACGTTCCGCGACGTCACGGCCGAGCACTACGCGGTGCAGCGGGAGAACGCCCTGGCCGCGCTCAGCGTGCGCCTCACCCAGGCCGAGAGCCTGCCCGGCGCGCTGCGCAGCGTGCTTCAGGAACTGCGTGAGCTGTGGCAGGCGACGGAGGTCTACGCGGCCGTCTTCACCGGCGACAGCGTGCCGGCGGTGACCACCACCGGCGCCGGCCCGCGCTGGGACGAACTGCCGGAGAGCCAACGTCAAATTCTTGCTTCCGTACGGGACAAAGCGCTGCTCACACCCGTCGCGGAGCGCACCGGGGGCGCCGGCATCTCCCTGGAGCACCCGAACGGCACGATGGCCCTGTGGGTGGAGCTGGCCGAGAACCGGCCGTTCACCGAACAGGACCAGACCCTGCTGGCCCTGCTGGCCGGCCACCTCGGCCAGGGCCTGCACCGGCTGCACCAGATCGACCAGCAGCGCGAGACCGCCCTCGCCCTGCAACGGGCCATCCTCGGCCCGGCCCAGCTGCCCGCCGGTTTCGCCGTGCGCTACTCCCCCGCCACGCGGCCGCTGAAGGTCGGCGGCGACTGGTACGACACCATCGCCCTGCCCGGCGAGCGGATCGGCATCGTGGTCGGCGACTGCGTCGGTCACGGCCTGGGGGCGGCCACCGTCATGGGGCAGCTGCGCAGCGCCTGCCGCGCGCTGCTGCTGCAGAACACCGATCCCGCGCAGACGCTGACGGCCCTCGACCGTTTCGCCGTGCAGCTGCCCGGCGCCATGTGCGCCACAGTCTTCTGCGGGGTTCTCGACCCCGTCACCGGCGATTTGGCGTACGCCAGCGCGGGGCACCCGCCCGCGGTGGTCACCCACCCGGACGGCACGATCGACCTGCTCGACCAGGGCCGCTCCCGGCCGCTCGGGGTGCACAACCCGTCCGGGCGCCCCGAGGCGCACTACACCGTGCCCAGCCGGGCCACCCTGCTGCTCTACACCGACGGCCTGGTCGAGCGCCGCCGCCGGCCGCTGACCGAGGGCATCGACCAGGTCGCCGGCACCGTCCAGCGGGGACGCGGGGCCTCGATCGAGGACCTGGCCACCGAGGTGATGGAGAGCATGGCCCCCGAAGGCGGATACGACGACGACGTGGCCCTGCTGCTCTACCGCCAGCCCGGCCCGCTGGAGCTGGACTTCCCGGCCGAGTCGGCCCGTCTGGCCCCGGTGCGCTCGGCGCTGCGGGGCTGGCTGTCCCGGGCCGGCATCGACCCCACCACCGCCCAGAACGTCCTGGTGGCGGCGGGTGAGGCCTGCGCCAACGCGATCGAGCACGGCCACCGGCACGGCCCGGCCGGCCGGATCCGGCTGATCGCCACCGCGACCGCCGACTATCTGCGGCTGACCGTCACCGACAGCGGCCGCTGGAAGACACCGCAGCCCGCCGAGAACCCGCACCGGGGACGAGGCCTGAGCCTGATGCGGGCGCTGATGACCGAAGTGACCGTCACGACCGGCGCGGCCGGCACCGTGGTCGGACTGCGAGCGAGGATCCCGCGATGAGCACCGTACTGAGCTTCGCCACCGCGCCGGGCCCGGACGGCGCGACCGTCCTGACCGCCGCCGGCGAGATCGACATGAGCAACGCCGCCGAGTTCGCGGCCGCGCTGGACGCCGCCCTGGCCCAGGCCGCCGGCGGCACGGTGGTCGTCGACCTGACGAAGATCGACTACATCGACAGCGCCGGCCTGGCCGTGGTCTTCCCGCACGTCGAACGGGTCCGCCTGATCGCCTCGGAGCTGCTGGCCCCGGTCCTGACCGTGGTCGGCCTGGACGACGTCACGACGGTCCGGGCTTGACCGGCAGCCGGGCCCAGACCACCGTGCCGCCGTCGGTGAGCCGGCTGCCCCAGTCGTCGCTGACCGCGTCGACCAGCAGCATCCCCCGCCCACCGAGGCGCCGCGGGTCGGGCCCGAGCAGCCGGGGCAGTTCACGGCTGCTGTCGAAGACCTCCACGAGCACGTCGCCGTTGCGGGTCAACGCCACCTCCCCACCGTCACCGGTGTGCTGCACGACGTTCTGCACCAGCTCGGTCATCACCAGCAGGGTGTCCTCGACCAGCTCGTCCGCCTGCCGCGAGGCCAGCCACCCGGACGCGGCGAGCCGCAGTGTCGCGCTGTCGGTCCGGTGATCAAACGGTAACCGCAACGCCTGCATGACCGCCTTCTGTACCCCTTGTATCTCGGGGCACACCAGCGGGAGCCGTCGAAAGCCGCTACACCGCCATGTTGAACATGTCGGTGATGCCGCAGATCTCGAGAACGTGGCGGACCTGGGGGCGGGCGTGGTGGATCTCCACGCGGCTGCCGAGCCGGTCGGCGTCGGTGTGGCAGTGCACCAGGGCGTGAATGCCGGCCGAGCCGAGGAAGGTCACCTCACCCATGTCGATGACCAGGTTGCGCGGCCGCTCGCGCTCGAGCACACCGTCGAGGAACTGCCGCACCTGAGCGGAGTTGTCCATGTCGATATCGCCGGCGAGCGCGACGACGGTGTCGACGCTGTCGCCGCCCCGCACCGTCATCACCAGCTGGGACAAGTTGTCCTGGGCATGGATGAAAGACATGGCTGACCTTCCGCTGGGCTCTCGGTTCGCTTCGTGCTGACCGTCATCGAACGACGGTGCCGAGAGGAGAGCCTGGCGAAACGGCCGCAGAACCCGACGCGGTGCTGAAGGCTGACTCTACTCCCCGCCGGTGCCCGGAACCATCACCTCGAGGGCCGTGACATGACTCGCAGCTTTCTGGGGAACAATGAGCGCGCACTCACTCAGCCCTCGTTGTGGAAGGACTGTTTCCTTGGCCGGAGGACTCGTAGCCCTGCTGGACGACGTGGCGGTGCTGGCCCGTGCCGCCGCCGCCTCCATCGACGACGTCGGCGCCGCCGCCGCGAAAGCCGGCGCCAAGGCGGCCGGTGTCGTCATCGACGACGCCGCCGTCACCCCGCAATACGTGCGGGGCCTGGCCGCCGAACGCGAGATCCCGATCATCAAGCGGATCGCGCTGGGATCGCTGCGCAACAAGTTCCTCTTCATCCTGCCCGCCATCCTGGTGCTCAGCCAGTTCGTGCCGTGGCTGCTCACCCCGATCCTCATGCTCGGCGGGGCCTACCTCTGCTTCGAGGGCGCCGAAAAGGTCTGGGCGAAACTGGCCCACCACGGCGCCCACGGCGACGACGAGGGGGCCAAGGACGAGAAGTCGCTGATCTCCGGGGCCGTGCGCACCGACCTGATCCTGTCGGCCGAGATCATGGTCATCACCCTGAACGAGGTCATCGACGAGCCGTTCTGGAGCCGCCTGGCCATCCTGGCCGTGGTCGCCCTGGTCATGACCGTGCTCGTGTACGGCGCGGTCGGCCTCATCGTGAAGATGGACGACGCCGGCCTGCGCCTCTCGCAGCTGCCCGGCGCCATCGCCGGCTTCGGCCGCGGCCTGGTGAACGCCATGCCCAAGGTCCTCACCGCGCTCACCGTCATCGGCACGGCCGCCATGCTCTGGGTCGGCGGCCACATCATCCTGGTCGGCACCGACGAGCTCGGCATGCACTTCCTCTACGAGTGGGTCCACCACCTCGAGGAGGCGGCGCACGACGCCACCGGCGCCCTCGGCGGCGTCGTCGGCTGGCTCGTCAACACCGTGGCCAGCGCGATCCTCGGCCTCATCGTCGGCGCCCTGATCGTGGTGGTGGTCACCTTCACCCTGCACCGCCGCAAGCGGGGCACCGCGGCGGCACATTGACCACTTAAGGTGTGTCCATGTCGGAGACGCCGGATATCGCCGGACTCAACACCTCACGGCGCTACAACGAGTGGGTCGGCGGCAAGGACCACACCGCCGTCGAGCGCGAGTCCACCCGGACCGTCCTGACCGTGCTGCCGAACATGATCGACGCAGCCCGCGAGGGACGGTCCGTGATCATGCGGGCCGTCGCCCACCTGGTCGCCGACCGCGGCATCCGGCAGATCCTCGACATCGGCGCCGGGCAGCCCCTGTCCCCCAACGTCCACGAGGTCGCCCAGCGCATCGACCCGGCGTGCCGGGTGGTCTATGTCGACAACGACCCGATAGTGGCCGTCCACCACCGGGGCACGGTGATGAGCACCCCGCAGGGCCGCGCCGACTTCCAGCCCGGCGACCTGCTCGACGCCGAGAAGATCCTGACCGGCGACGTGGTCACCGGCACGCTCGACCTGAACCGCCCGGTCGCGGTGCTGCTGGCCAGCGTGCTCCACCTCGTCGAGGACGACGAGCAGGCGTACGAGTCCGTGCGCCGCCTGCGGCAGTCCCTCGCCCCCGGCAGCTACATGGTGATCGTCCACGGCACCTTCGACACCCTGCCCGAGCAGACCCGCCGCCAGGTGACGGAGATGCTCGCCACCGGAAAACACGGCACCTACCGGGCCCGGTCACGGCCCGAGGTCGTACGTCTCCTCGAAGATCTGGAAATCGAGGACCCGGGCGTGGTCTCCAGCGTCGAATGGCGCCCCGACCCCGGCCATCCGCCGAAGACCAGCGTGGCCGACGCGATGTGCTACGCCGCCGTCGCCAGGATCACCTGAGGGATCTCCGGGAAAGCGTCCACCGCCGCCGTGACGTACCGGAATCGAACTCGTCGAGACGCCGCACCCCACTCTGCAGACAGGCGACGAACCGGATCCCCGCCCCGCCGGCGGCCACCGCGTCCCCCGGCGAGTCACCGACGTAGACACACTCCCCCGGCCGGAAGCCCGTCTCGGCCAGGAGCTCGTCGAACACCCGCGGATCCGGCTTACGAAACCGCGTGTTCCCCTGGTGGTAGGCCCCGGTGACCCGCCCCGCGAGCACATGGTCGGGCTCCAGCAGATGGCGCACCTCGACCTCCGTACGAGAGGTCAGAAGCAGAACCGTACGCCCGGCCTCGACCAGCCGGTCCAGAGCGGCCAGGTTCTCGGCCGGAATGACATCGAGCCGCCCCTCGGCCAGATAACGCTGATGCAGCACATGGAAAAGCTCCGCGAACCGCCCCAGATCAACCCCCGGCGACCGCCGCGGCATGGCGTCCAGCAGCGTCTCCCCCCAGGTGGCCAGATGAACCGCCCGCGACATGGGCGCCCGCCCCATCGCCGCCAGGGCTTCGTTCTCCAACTCGAACGACGCCGCCTCGGTCAGGCACAGCGTGTCGTCCACGTCCACGATCACCGCTCTGATCATTCACACCTCGATGTGGGAGCCCATGATGACCGTGCGGTCGCGGGGCAGGCTGAAATACTCGGCCGCGTCGGCCGTGATGTACGACGTGGCCACGAACAGGCGCTTACGCCACGTCGCCATCGTCGGGGTGCGGCCTATGCGCAGCTCGATCTTCGACAGGAAGTACGAGGCCTGGTCGAGCTGGAGGTCACCCTCGGTGGTGCCGGGCTCCAGCAGGCGCAGCGCGGCCGGCACGTCCGGGGTCTCCATGTAGCCGAAGCGGGCGATCACGTGCACGATGCCGTCGTCGGCGTAGCCGAGGTCGTCGATGGTGATCCGGTTCTCCGGGGCCACCCGCGGGATCGGCTGGGTCTCCAGCGACATGATGATGACGTGCTCGTGGCGTACGTGGTTGTGCTCGACGTTCGCCCGCATGGCCAGCGGCGCGGTCAGCTTGCCCCGGTTGAGGAAGACCGCCGTGCCGGGAACCCGCTGCGTGTTCGAGCGGTTCTCGTGCAGGTCGGCGATGAACTCCCGCAGCGAACCCTCACGCCGGTTGCGCTCGGCCGTGACGATGCGGCGGCCGGCCTGCCAGGTGGTCATCAGCGTGAACGCGGTCAGCGCGATCAGCAGCGGCAGCCACGCGCCGTGCGCCAGCTTGGTCAGGTTCGCCGCCACGAAGAGCAGATCCACGGCCAGCAGTACGCCGGCGCCGGCGCCGATCAGCCACAGTGGGGCCGCCCGCCGGGTGCCGGCCACGTAGAAGAACAGCAGCGTCGTGATGGTGATCGTGCCGGTGGCGGCCATGCCGTACGCGTAGGCCAGAGCCGCCGAGCTGCGGAACGCGAAGACCAGGGTGAGCACGGTGACCATCAGCAGCCAGTTGATCCACGGCACGTAGATCTGGCCGACCGACGACTCCGACGTGTGCGCGATCCGCAGCCGCGGCAGATAGCCGAGCTGCGCCGCCTGCGAGGCCACCGAATACGCCCCGGTGATCACCGCCTGCGAGGCGATGACGGTCGCCGCCGTGGCCAGCAGCACCAGGGGAAGCCGGCCCCACTCGGGCACGAGCAGGAAGAACGGGCTGCTGATGTTCGCCTGGTCCTTCAGCACCAGGGCGCCCTGCCCGAGGTAGCTGAGGGTGAGGGCGGGCAGCACGAGGAACAGCCAGCCCCGCGTGATGGCCTTGCGCCCGAAGTGGCCCATGTCCGCGTACAGGGCCTCGGCCCCGGTCACCGCGAGCACGATCGCGGCCAGCGCGAAGAAGGCGATGTGGAAATGCCCGGAGAGAAAGCCCATGGCGTACGTCGGTGACAGCGCCTTGAGGATCTCGGGGTTCTCGACGACGCCGCTCACCCCGAACCCGCCGATCACGGTGAACCAGATGATCATGACGGGCCCGAACACGCGGCCGACCGCGGCCGTGCCCCGCCGCTGCACCAGAAAGAGCGCGACGATGATGACCGCGGTGATCGGGACGACGGCCTCCCCCAGCGAAGGCTCGACGGTCTTGAGCCCCTCGACCGCGGACAGCACCGAGATAGCGGGCGTGATCATGCTGTCGCCGAAGAACAGGGAAGCACCGAAGACACCCAGCCCGGCCAGGATCAGAGCGGCCTTGCCGCCCCGCTGCGCGCCGCCGCGGCGCAGCAACGCGATGAGGGCCAGGATGCCGCCCTCGCCGTCGTTGTCGACGCGCAGCGCCAGCAGCACGTAGGTGACGGTCACGATGATCATCACCGACCAGAAGATCAGCGACACCACGCCGTACACGTTGTCCGGGCTCACCGGCACCGGATGCGGATCCTCGGGATTGAAGACGGTCTGCAGGGTGTAGATCGGGCTCGTGCCGATGTCGCCGAAAACCACGCCGAGCGCCCCGACCACGATGGCGAGCCGCGCGCTGTCATGGGACTTAGCGGACAAGGGTCGCTCCTCAGGACCGGTGATACCGAGCGCGACGATACCGGTCGCCACCGCCCGCCCGACCCGAATCGTGATCGCCCTCGCACCCCGTTGGGCATCCTAGGAACCTGGGTTACTTGGGATCAGTCAATCGCCGTAAGCGGCTCGGTGCCGGCGCGAGCAACACTTCCCGGGTGAGTGACGACCATCCCCGCCCGCCCGGCTACCGCCGCGTCCCATCCGCGACGGCCGAGGAAGGCGGCTCGGCGCGAGCAGAAGGCACGGCGCGGGCAGAAGGCACGGCGCGGGCAGAAGGCACGGCGCGGGCAGAAGGCACGGCGCGGGCAGAAGGCACGGCGCGGGCAGAAGGCACGGCGCGAGCGGCTGGATATGTGGACGACGCGGGGCGGCCGGTGACAGATCGCGACACGCTGGCGCGGATCCGGGCTCTGAAGCTGCCTCCCGGGTGGCGCGACGTATGGGTCGACGCCGATCCCGGAGCCAAGGTTCAAGCCGTGGGTGTCGACGCCGCCGGCCGCACCCAGTACCGCTACAGCACGGCCTGGACCGAGGCCCGCTCCACCGACAAGTTCGCCCACCTGCCGGATTTCGCCGGCGCCCTGCCCCAGCTGCGCGACCATGTCGGCGCCGAGCTGGGCGCGGGCCCACACGGCCGGCGGGCGCTCGACCGCGACCGGGTGCTGAGCATCGCCGCGCGGCTGCTCGACCTCGGCTTCTTCCGGGTCGGTTCGGAGCGCTACGCCCGCGACAACGAGACGTACGGCCTGACGACCCTGCACCGCGACCACGTCCGGGTCACGAGGGACGCCGTGCACTTCGACTACATCGCCAAGGAACACCGGCACCGCGTCGTCGAAGTCACCGATCCCGCCGTCGCCGCCTGGGTGCGCCGCCTGATCGCCCGCGACGACAGCGGCGCCGCGTTCCTGGCCTGGCGGCGCGCCGACGGCGCCTGGCAGCCGGTGCACAGCACGCACGTCAACGCCTACATCCACACGCACACCGGCATCGACGCCACCGCCAAGCAATTCCGCACGTGGGCCGGCACCGTCCTCGCCGCGGCGGCCCTGGGCGGCGCCCACCACGACCAAAAGGCAACATCGACGACCTTGGCTGCCGTACGGGCTGCGAGCGCCCTTCTCGGCAACACCCCGGCCGTGGCCCGTGCCTCGTACATCCATCCAGCGGTGCTGACCGCCTACGAGCAGGGCCGCACCATCGCCCCCGCCATCGCCGAGGCCGCCGCCCGCCTGAACGACGACCGCCTCCCGGTGGTGTGGCGCGACCCGGCCGTGCAGACTGCGGCCGCCCGGCTGATCAGCGACGAGACCCGCCACCGCGGCCTTCCCTGATCGGCGGCGACCCCCGCGGCCTCCCCTGATCGGCGGGTCAGCGGGCCGACGCCTCGGGCGGCCGGGTCGAGGAGCCTTCGGCCGGGACTTGGAATGGCGAGGGTTCAGCCTCGGATGGCGAGACCCGGGCTTCGGCTGGCGGGTTCTGGGCTTCGGCTGGCGGGCCCTGGGCTTCGGAGGGCGGGTCCTGGGCTTCGGCTGGCGGGTCCTGGGCTTCGGAGGGTGGATGCCAGGCGAAGGCCAGGGCGCTGCCGACCAGGCCCAGGAGCATTCCCACGATGAAGCCGCCCAGGTTCGAGGTCAGCCAGGAACCCAGGCTCAAGCCGGCGGCCACCAGCGAGTAGAACAGGCGCTGGGCCGGGCTGAAGAGCAGCAGCAGGCCGCAGAGCAGCAGGACCATCGGCACCAGGAAGCCGGCCAGGCCCTGCATGCCGACGTGGATGATCACCGGCAGCGGGGCCTTGACCGACACCAGGATCTCGGCGCCGGCCAAGGTGACCAGCAACCCGCCCCAGAAGGGGCGGGTGTGCCGCCATCGGGAGAACATCGTCAGCAGCCGTCGCCGGTGAAGGCCATCCGCAGATGCGGCAGCGTGAACCGGGCCGCCGTGGTGGCGTAGTTGTTCTGCCGCAGGTTCGCGATGGACACGGTGTCGGCCTGTTGTCCGAAAACGCCCTCGCCGCCGGTGATCTTTCCGCCGTTGCGCCGGTCGTTCACCTTGTCGAAGGTGCTCGCGTCCTGACCGATATCGATGTTCTTGAAGTCGGCCTCGCCGGAGATCTGGTCGGAGTCGACGACCAGACTGTCGGCCTTGACCGGTGTGCCGTTGTCGCCGGCGGTGATTTTCAGATGCATGCCGCCGAGCGAGACGCTCTGGCACAGTTTCGTCAGTTCGGCCTTGTCGATGGCCGAGACGATGACGACGACCTGGCCGCCGGTGTCACCGGCGTTGGGGCTGTCCTCGATCATGTTGTCCAGCGCCGCGAACTGCTCGAACCCGGTCCCCTGGAGCTGGGTGGCGGTGACCGTGAACGGCATTCCGGAGATCGAGAAGTTCGCCGCCAGCACGCCCTGCGCGGTCATCGCCACCAGACCGGCGGCCATCGCCGCGGTGATGCCGAACATCGCGCCGAAACGCTTCCAGTTTGTTTCTCTCCTGCTTCTCATCGGCAACTCCTAGATCGACAAATCGCGATTTAACATCGTCGAGCGTCAATGTCGATTGGCCGAAGTTACTCCCGGGTAGCGGACCGGTCAAGTCGTACGGCCGCGGATCGCAGGTCGTGCTTTGTTACGTCCCGGTTGCCTTGACGTCACGTACGCCCGGGTCTATAAACCGACAAGTCGAGCGTCAACGTCGGTACCTGCGCCAATCCGAATCTTTGAGGAGAGAAGCCATGCGCGCGTACCGGACCATCATCGTGATCACCGCGGTCGCGGCCTCGGTCGGGCTGGGCGTCACCCCGGCCCTGGCCGACGCCTCCGCCGTGCTCACCGTCGGGGAGGCCGGCGGCACCGCGGTCGCCGTCGGTGACGTACTGACCGCCTCGGTCGCCACCGGCACCACGGCCGACTTCACCACGACCGCCGGCGGGACCACCGGCATCAAGTGCGCCGAGTCGGCCTTCACGGCAACGGTCGTTGACAACCCGGAGGCGCCCGGCGTCGCCACCGAGTCGGTCACGTCGCACACGTTCGCCACCTGCACGGCGAACATCTTCGGCGTCACGCGGGTGAACAGCGTGACGGTGAACAACACGCCGTTCGCCACCACCGTCGACAGCGCCACCGGCGCCGTCACCGTGAGCGGCGGCGACACCGCCCCGATCCAGACGACGCTGAGCCTGGGCACCATCCTCGGCTCGGTCACCTGCGTCTACCGCGCCGACGGGAACGCCATCACCGGCGTGTCGGCCAACGAGGACAACTCGATCACGTTCACCCAGCAGGCCTTCACGAAGTCGTCGGGCCCGGTCACCTGCCCCGGCGCCGGCTTCTTCACCGCCCGCTACGCCCCGGTCCTGGACAGCACCGTCGAGGGCACCCCGGCCGTCTTCACCAACTGACGACGGGAGCTCGCCGGGCACCCGAAATGCGCCCGGCGAGCCGCCGTCTACTGTGACCGCGTGTCAACGCGAGATCACCTCAGACCGTCCCGCGCCGCCTGGCTCGCCGCCGCCCTGGCGGCGGCCACGATCGCCGGCTGCAGCGGCCCCGAAGCCACCGCCGCTCCGGCGCCGGCCTCCTCCCCCGCGGCCGCCGCGCCCTCGCCGACCGAGCTGCCGCCGGCCGACGCGGTGAAGACCGGTTTGCAACGCCTCGCCGCCTCGGCCCACACCTATACGGTGGCCGGGACCTACTGGGACAAGCAGAAGTACCGCGCCTCCGGCACGTACGACCCCAAGGCCCACAAGGACAGCCGGACGTCCGTCATCTCGGGCGGCGACAAACCGAAGACCCGCAAGATCATCGTCATCGCCGGCAAGAGCTACGTGCAGGCCACCGGCATGCAGGGCTGGCGAAGGGCCGATCTGAGCCGCCTGACGCCGGCCAGCGACTACTGGGTGGCCGACCCGAAGGACCCCGGCGGCCTGACCCGTTTCATCGCCGCCATCCACTCGGCGCGGCGGATCGGCCCGAACAAGTACGAGGGCGAGGCGAACCTCGACGACAAGTCCGGGGCGCTCACCTACCTCCCGCTGGGCGCACCCGTCCTCCGCTTCGGCGGCGGCGGTTCGCTGGTGAGCTATCAGGTGACCACCACCGTGAAGGGCGATGTCACCTCGATCAGAACGGTCTTCGACACCGTCGAGGGCACCATGGACCACACCACCACCTACGGCAACCTCGGCCGGCCGGTGAAGATCACCGCGCCTTCGCCGGTGGTCGACGTGCCGTCCTCCGCCTACAGCGCCCGGTAGACCTCGTCGATGCGGTCGCGGACCGGGCCGGGCTCGGTCACCTGCTCGCCCGCGCGGTCGCGGAGCTTCTCGAAGGCTGCCATGTCGGCCCGGGCCGCTTCGAGGTCGCCCAGCTCCACGTGGATGGCGGCGCGGCGGGTCAGGGCCCGGACCATGGCGCCCACGTTCTCCACCTGTCCGGCGCGGAGCTCGATCTCACGGGTGGCCGCCCGCAGGGCCTGGGGCCAGCGCCGGGCGGACGCCTCGATGTCCGACAGGACCTGCTGGGCGGTGGCCTCGGCGAAGCCGGCGATGGGGGCCGGCGGGGCGGTGGCCGGGTCGGCCACCGTGGTGATGATCTCGCGGTAGATGGCCGCCGCTTCCGCGGGGCGGCCCATGTCGGCCAGGACGTTCGCCCACATGAGCAGGCCGTTCGGAACGCCCTCGCGGTCACCGGCGGCGCGGAAGTCGGCCACCGCCTGGCTGATCAGCTCGACTGCCTCCGGACGGCGCTTGTGGAGCTGGAGTGACCAGGCCACGTAGTACCGGGCCCACGCGGTCTGCCGGAGGTCGCCCGCCCGAAGGGCCGCTTCCAGGCCGCGCCGCGCGTGCTCGAGCGCCTCGTCGATCCGGTGCTGCACGACGACGTACACCCAGACCAGATAGCCCTCGTGGATGGCGCGCAGGCGGTCGTCGCCGAGCCTCTCGGCGGCCGCGCACGACAGGCTGAAGACGTCCTCCCAGCCGGGCCAGGCGAACCAGCTGTCGGAGTACCAGTGCAGGGACCCGGCCACCTCGATGACCCGCTCGCCGGCGGCCGTACGCAGGGCGGCCAGCCAGTTCTCCGCCTCGGCCCGCAGCCAGTCGCTCGCGCTCGCCGCCGAGGTGAACGTGACGATCTCGGCCGTCCCGGCCCGGTCCGGGCCGAAGTCGGGCTCGAAGTGCCGCCCGGCCACCACCGCGGTGGTCAGCAGCCATTCGTCGCGGCGCGCGACCAGGGCCGCCCGGGCGGCCGGGCCCTCCTCGCGGTCGAGGGCCTGGAAGGCGTACGACCGGAGAAGGTCGTGGAACTCCAAGCGCCCGTCGGGACGCTGTTGCAGCAGGCTGAGGTCGACCAGGTCGTCGAGGGCGTCCTCGGTGTCGAGCAGCGGCTCCCCGGCCAGCACGGCGGCCAGCTCCGGGCCGGTCGACGCCCCTGGCACGAGGGCGAGCCGACGGAACAGGCGCCGGGCTCCGGCCGACAGCTGCTGGTACGACAGGTCGATCGCGGCCGTGACCTGCGGATCGGCGGTGGCGAGGCGGGCGATCAGGTCGTCCGCGGTCCAGTCGGGGCGGCTGGCGAGCCGGTTGCCGGCGATGCGCAGTGCCAGTGGGAAGTGCACACAGAGCTCGGCGATGCGCCCGAGTTGATTTTGTGACGCGGCGATGATGCCGCCGAGCAGAGCCACCGACTCGGCCGACGGCAGGGGGCCGAGCCGGATCCGGTGAACGTCCTCGAGGCCGCCCAGCGATCGGCGGCTGGTCACCAGGACGGCCGCCGGGCCGTCGTGCGACGGCAGCACCGGGCGCACCTGGCCCTCGCTGATGGCGTTGTCGAGCACGACGACCAGGCTCCGGCCCCGGATCAGCGTCTGCCACAGGGCCGCGGCTTCGTCGGCGTCGGACGGGATCGACCGCCGGCCGGGGTCGAGCGCCCGGATCAGCTGGCCCAGCACGGCCGCGGCGGTCAGCGGCTCGGCGTCGAGGCCGCGCAGGTCGGCGAAGAGGCGCTGATCGGCCGGGCGGGCGGCGGCGGCCCGGACCGCGAACGTCGTCTTGCCGACCCCGGCCTCGCCGCTGACGACCACGACCGGCCGGCCCTCGATCTGGGCGAGCTCACGGGCGCGCCCCGTGAAGTCGGCCACCGGCGGCGGGAACTGGCCCACGGCCCCGCCGCGACCGGCCCGGGCCGCGGCCAGCAGCGTCTCGAGCTCGTCGCCGGCCAGGCCGAGCCCGTCGGCCAGGGCGCTGACCGTGCGGGCCCGGGGACGCAGGCTGACCCCGCGTTCCATGTCGCTGATGGCCCGGTCGGTGACCCCGGACGCCTCGGCCAGCTGCTCCAGGGTCAGGCCGGCGCCGGTGCGCAGCCGGCGTAGCAGCGCACCGAACGACTCCATGATCCATTTCTACCGGGCCGGCACCGGTTTCGTGCCCGGCGGGACCGAAGGAGCCTTCTTCGGGGCGACCGGGCGCTGCACACCGATGACCTTGCGGCTGACCGGGGTCTTGAACTGGACCTTCGGCTTGCCCTTCATGTAGTCGCGCATCGTGTCGATGACGGCGGCGTTGACCAGGGCGTGCGACATCCGGTCGCTGTGGTTCTGCCAGTCCGGGTCGACCATGTATCCGGCCACCACCATCGACGTGGTGCCGACGATCAGCGAGGCCGTCTTGTCGGCGTCGGTGGTGCCGGTCTTGCCGAAGATCGGGTGGCCGATCTCGGAGCGGGCGC
The DNA here is from genome assembly GCF_042899005.1 of Actinoplanes sp. NPDC000266. Taxonomy (NCBI): domain Bacteria; kingdom Bacillati; phylum Actinomycetota; class Actinomycetes; order Micromonosporales; family Micromonosporaceae; genus Actinoplanes; species Actinoplanes sp. NPDC000266. Next base: position 998,050 of record NZ_JBIAZI010000001.1, on the reverse strand, counting down.
CCGGCGCCGTGCCCGAGGTGTCGCACCGTCCCATCTGGGCCGAGTCGCCGACCGGGCAGCGGGCCGCGTCGAGCGCCGCCCGGGCCACGTCGGGCGTGGTGGCGCGGGTGCACGACGGCTTGCCGACGTCGAGCTTCTCGTTGTGCCGGGTGGTGATCTGCTCGACCGGGGTCGGCGCGCAGTACATGCCGTCGCCGGCCAGGGTGGCGTACGCGTTGGCCATGTCCAGCGGCGTGGACGACGAGACGCCCAGCGTGAAGGCGCCCCAGGTGCGGGCCGAGGAGGGCTGGGCGTACGAGGCGTCCTGCGCGTTGCGGAACTGCACGCCGAAGCGCTTGGCCGCCGCGACCACCTTGTCCGCGCCGACCCGCTCCTCCAGCGGCACGAAGTACGTGTTCACCGACTTGCCGAAGCCGGACCACATGTCGAACACGCCCTTCTCGCTGGCCGAGGCGTTACGCGGGCACCAGTCGCTGGTGCCGGCGCAGGCCGACGGCGAACCCTTGGCGACCGGGTAGTGCGAGTGATATTGCGCCGGCGAGTTGATCGGATAGCTGAGCGTGTAGCCCCGCTCCAGGGCGGCCACCATGGTGAACATCTTGAAGACCGAGCCCGCCTGGTAGCCCTCGATGTCGCCGCCGCCGCTGATCAGCGGGTTGGTGGTGTTCGGGTAGGAGGCGTGCACGCCCTTGGCCCGCAGCGCCGGGTTCGGCGACAGCGGGTTGGCGCCGGTCGTGTCCAGCTTGTAGCGGCGGTTGGCGGCCAGCACGCGCACCTCGCCGGTGCCGGGCTGGACGCCGGCCAGCAGGATCGCGTTGCGGCTGTTGTCGGCGACGTTCTGGCCGACCCGGCGGCGGGCGGCGTCCTGCGCCTTGACGTCGAGGGAAGTGACGACGCGGTAGCCGCCGCTCTTGAGGCGCCGCTCCCGTTCGTACGTCGTCGCCCCGAACGCCTGCTGCTCCATCCACCAGCGGTAGAAGTAGTCGCAGAAGAAGCCCCAGCTGTTCTTCGCGACCGAGACGCAGCCGTTGCCGACCGGCTTGATCGTACGCGGGATGGCCTCCTTGACCGCCTTGGCCGCCTCGGCCGCGGTGATCGAGCCGAGCGACACCATGCCGGGCAGGATGTAGTTGTTCCGGCGGTCCTTGATCTGCGTGTAGCCGCTCGGTACGGCCGGGTTGAAGCTGGTCGGCGCCTTGACCATGCCGGCCAGCATCGCGGCCTGGCCGATCGTCAGGTCCTTGGGCCGCTTGTTGAAGTAGATCTGGCTGGCCGCGTAGATGCCGTACGCCTGGTTGCCGAACGGCGCGATGTTCAGGTAGCGCTCCAGGATCTGGTCCTTGGTGAGCTCTTTCTCCACCTCGAGCGCGTACTTCATCTCGGTCAGCTTGCGCTTCGGGGTGTCCTTGGTCGCGTCGACGACCTCCTGCGGGCTGGTCGCCGAGTAGGCCAGCGACAGCCGGACGTACTGCATGGTCAGGGTCGAGGCGCCCTGCTGGGAGTTGCCGCCGGAGTTGCTGACGGCGGCCCGGGCCACGCCTTTGAGGTCGACGCCGTGGTGGTGGTAGAAGTTCCGGTCCTCGGCGGCGACGATCGCGTCGAGCATGTGCTTCGAGATGTCCTTGATCGGCACATCGCTGCGGAACTCGTCGTAGAACTGCGCGATCGCGGTCTTGCCGTCGTTCGCGTAGATGCGGGTGATCTGCGGGGAGCTGAAGTCGCGAAGCTCACTGGGCAGGCTGGCGAAGGTCTCCTCGCCGGCCTTGGCGGCCAGGCCCGACACGGCCGCGGCGGGGAAAGCCGCCGCGGCCAGCACCAGGCCACCGAGCAGGCCGCAGATGAGCAGGGTCGCGGCATTCGCGACAGGATGGTGGTCGCGTTTGCGCACGGGGTGTCTCCTTGCTGCGCCCAGGGGCGGTCTCGCTCGAACTAGAGGGCCGGCAGGGTTTCTCCGGCCAGCAGCTTCTTGCCGGCTGCGATCTTGGCATCGTACGGGGTCTTCAAATGCCACAGCTCGGCGAGCTTGGCCGCGTCCTCGCCGTCGTAGCCCTTCTTGAAGAAGGCCTCGACCTGAGCGATCTCGGCCTTCTGCTTCTGCGCGGCCTTGACGTTGGCCGGCTTCGGCGTGACCGGCACGTCCTGCCCGGCCAGCAGCCGCTTGCCGGCCTCCAGCTTCGCGGCCGGCGCGTCCTTGAGGTTCCAGAGGCCGGCCAGCTTCTCGGCGTCGGCCCACACGTAGCCGGCGTCGAAGAACGCCTGGAACTGCTTGGCCTGCTCGGGCGTGGTGTCGTCCTCGGGGACCACGTCCGGGTGCGGCGTGACCGGGAGGGTCTCGCCGAGCAGCAGGCGACGGCCGGCCTCGGCCTTGACCGCGCCCGGGTTGTTGACGTTCAGGTGCCAGAGCTTGGCCAGCTTCTCGGCGTCGCCGAGGCCGTAGCCGGCGTTCGCGTAAGCCTCCCAGCGCTGCTGGAGCTCGGCGTCGGTGGGCCCGGTCGAGGCCGAGGCGACCGGGGCGGCGGCGGCCGGGATGCCGGCCGCGGTGCCGCTGGAGCTGCCGGGCAGGAAGGCGGGCAGGTTCACCGCGCCGGCGATCAGGCCGGCGCCGAGGACGCCGCCCGCCGCGATCTGGGCGCCCCGCCGGCGGCGCTTGTAGCGGCCGGAGAGCTCGACCACACGGGCGTAGACGGCGGAGGGGTCGGGGGTGTTGTGCTCGTGCTCCGCGAATACCTCACGCAGCTGGTCGGGGTGCTGCTCAGTCACGACTTCTCCTCGGCGGGAATGCGTTCCACAAGCTCCGGCTCCAGCCGGAGCGTCTTCAGCGACTTCGACGCGAGTCCCCGCACGGCCGGCCGGGTGCTGCCCAGCCAGTCGGCGATCTGGCCGTCGTCCAGCTGCTCGTAGTAGCGCAGCACCAGCACGGCCCGCTGCTTACGGCCGAGGCCGGCCAGGCGCTCCCAGAGGCCGTCGGGCACACCGCCCTGGATGTCACGGAGGCGGCGGACCGCCCAGAAGCGCCGCCAGGACAGGTACTCGTTGAGCACCATGCGCCGGACGTGCGCCTCCAGGTCTTCCGACTCGCTGATCCGTCGCCAGCGGGCCTGCACCCGGGCCAGAACCTCCTGGACTATGTCCTGGGCGAGATCGCGGTCGCCGGTGAGGACGACCGCGAAACGCAGGAGGCTGGGCAGCCGGGCCATCGCGAATTGCTCGAAGGTCACGCCACTAGGACGGGCCTCGTGGCGCCGCTGTGCAGTCCGATCAAGAAGTTTTTTCGAGCAGCGCGGCCCGCACCGCCTCCTCGATCTGCCGGTCCACCGACGAACGCCGGCTGCGCCGTCGCCACAGGACGAAGACCAGGGTGAGTACGCCGATGAGCACCACCGCCAGCTGCGGGAACGGCAATGTCCAGGCGCTGGCGTCCACGGCCACCACGGGCACGTCGAAGACATCACCCTGTCTGGTCGGCACCATTTTCAAGCGGACTTCGGCTTTTGTACGGAAGGTGGGCCACACCCCGTCGACGTCGGCGCTGAACGTCAGCTTGTCGCCGGGGAGCAGCTCCGGCATCGGCGGCAACGAGGTCTCCCCGCCCGGGAAGGACGTGGCGACGACCTGCTCGGCCCCCATGCGGACGTTGCCGGTGTTGGTGACCGTGTAGGTGACATGCAGCTTGCCCGGCCCGAACGGGTTGAGGTTCCCGGCATAGGACAGCTTCGGGGCGGAGACGTCCAGCTGCGGCATCAGCGGGCCGCTGACCCGGACGTACATCCTCGTGCCCAGCCGGCGATCGACGGTGACGGCCCGGTCGTGGTTGTCGAGCGAGACGTACGAGGTGACGAGGCCGCCGGTGTGGTCGCCGCTCTCCGCCTTGTCCGGCACGGTCATCGTGAACGGGACGTCGACGAACTTCTGGGCGGGCACCTCGATCTTCTGCTGCTTCAGGACGACCCATTTACCGACGTCGGTGGGCTTCGTCCCGGCCGGCAGCAGGTCGAGCGCGCCGCTTGAGGTGGTGAGCGCGTCACTGGCGTACACACTCAGGGAAAGGGGTTTGTCGCCGTAGTTGCGGACCCGGATGCTGTCGCTGATCGTCTGGCCGGGCTTCAGGTCGTAGACGAAGTTGGGCCGATCGGGTTTGCCGGTGGCCGGCGTCGGGCGCACCGACCAGGTCAGCGTGTCGGCGGACGCCGCCGCGCCCGGCACGAGACCGGACGCGACGGCGAGCACCACTACCAAGATGCGGAACAGGCGCATGTCAGGACAGCGCGGTCAGGGTGAGCGTGGTCGCGTACGTGCCGGGCGCGGTGGTCACGGGCAGCCGCAGATCGACGCCGGCGCCCAGCACCGCTGTGCCCTTCGAGTGCCCGTCCGAGGCGTACCCCAAAGTCGCCGAAGCACCCAGGCCGTCGCCGTCGGCGGCCGTGACCGGCGCGCCGGCCTGCGCCCCGGCGCCCGCGGTGACCACCGACGGGCTCCAGCCGAGGTAACTCGCCGGCAGGCCGCCGGTGAACGCGCCCGCCACGCCGGAGACCGACCAGGCCGGGCCGCCGGCGCGGGTGTCGGTCACCTTGACCGGCTTGAGCTCGCCGGTCGACTGGAGATAGTCGCCCCTGTTCTGCGCGGTCGATAGGGTGACGGTGCGGTCACTGGCGTCGATGGTCCAGATGAACTCGCCCGGCTCCCCGGTCTGCTCCGGGACGTCGACGATGATCTCCTGCGAGCCGTCGGGCTGCGCGCCGGTCAGCTTCACCGGCGCCCACGCGTCGAGCGAGCGGTTGTCGAACGTGTCGGTCCAGGACGAGATGTCGGTGAGGCGCAGGAACGAGCCGACGCCGTACGAGTGACCGGCCTGGAGCTTCCCGGCCGGCACCTTGAGGCCGACCGTGAAGGTGCCGCCGCTGGTGACCATCGGGTCGTGGTAGATCTGGCCGCTGGACGTGTCCGGCGACGTGGCGATCCAGCTCCGGGTGCCGGTCTTTCCGGGCTGCCAGGTCCCGGCGTCGAAAAGACCCAGGTCCAGCGAGTACGTCAAGGTCGCGCCGGCCCAGTCGGGTACGGCGAAGCCGGCGCCGACGATGGTCAGGGTGGTGTCCTTGCCGGGGTCGATCGGGGCCTCGGGCAGGACCACCAGCTGCGGCTTGCCGGTCGAGGCGACCACGCGGAAGGTGAACGCCTCGGACGCTGATCTGGCGCCCTCGACGTTGACCGCGACGACACGGCCCTTCACCCCGTTGGCGTCGGCGGGGACGGCGGGGACGGTGATGCCACTGGAGGTGGCGGACACGCCCGGCCACGCCTTCCAGGTGGCGCCCCCGTCGTCGCTGCGCTCCAGCGTGATGGTGTCGACGGCCGGGTTGCCGGTGACCTCGTACGAGACGAAGGCCTGGTTGCCGGCCACGGCGGCGACGTTGCCGGGCTGCCGGGTGAAGGTGGGCACGGTGTACGGGGCGGTGGTGAGCCGCAGCGCGGTCGAGACGGCCTGGCCGTCGCCGTTGGTGGCCACGACGCGGACGTACCGGCCGTTCCACTCATTCGTCAGGGCGGGGATGGTGAGAGTCTCGCCGGTGGCGCCGTCGATGGCGGTCCACGGGCCGGCGGCCGAGGACGCCTGCTCCCAGCGGATGCCGGCGTCGCCGTCGATGTCGGCGGTGACGGTCAGGTCGCGGCCCTCGACGTACGGCTGGGCCGCGGCCGTCGACGGGTTGGCCAGGATGACCGGGACGTCCTTGACGTCCGGGGCGGCGTCGAAGCCGACGGTCAGGTCCAGTGGCGGCTTGTCGGCGTCGCCGGCCAGGCCGCTGCTGAGCCAGTAGGTGGACAGGCCGGTCTCGTACTGGAAGTCGACGAACGACTCGGGCCACGAACCCCAGCCCGGCTCGGCCTTCTTGACGGCGTCGGAGATGGCCGAGGTGCTGGAGCGCTTGCCGTCGACGATCGGGAAGTAGTCGACGCCGGCGTACTTCGGCGAGATCTGCACCCCGCCCTCGGTGAGCCGCACCTGGTCGAAGGTGGCGACGGTGACCGTGCGGGCGGCGATCGGCTCCTTCTCCCCCGGGTTGTCCCGGCTCGAGCCCATGCCGCCGCTGGTCGCGGTGAGGGTGCCGGTGCCGTCGGCGGCGATGGTCAGGGTGGGGTCCTTGACGTACCAGGTGACCATGCCGGCGTACGCGTTGGCGGTGAACGAACCGGTCCAGCGGATGGTGGCCTCACCGGTGACAGGGTTGGCCGTGCCGGAACCCTCGGTGAACAGAGCCCGCTGGTTGAGCTGGGTGCCCGAGCCCGGGATGCACTTGGTGGCGTCGGAGATGCCCTGCGCGGTGCCGTCGGGCCTGCGGTGGATGATCCGCACGTTGCCCAGCCGCGCCTCGAATTCGTCCTGCGTGCCGGCCGAGAAGAAGTTGCAGCCGGTGTTGGCCGGGTTGCCGCCCTGGTAGATGTTGTTGACACCCCACTCGAAGCTGGCATGCGCGACCGGGTCGAGGCTCCCCCCGCCGGTGGTCACGCTGAGCGTCGCGGTGGCGCTGGCGGTCTGTGGGCCGTACGCGTTGCCGACGAGCACCCGGAAGCGCGCGCCGTCGTCGGCCGGGGTGGTCTTGAACTCGTAGTCCGGGCCGGTCGCGTTCTTCACGTCGGCCCACGTCGTCGCATCGGCTCGCTGCCACTGGTACGTCTGCGGCGCGGTGCCGCCGGCGGTCACGGTGAACTTCGCGTTCTGGTACGCCTGCGCGCTCGCGTCGTGCGGGGCCTCGGCCACGGTGGCGGCGACCGGGGTGACGGTCAGCTTCGCTTCATCGGAGCGGTGCTGCACGTACGTCGAGTCGAAGATCCGCACCGAGTAGGTGGCGCCGTTGTCGGCATAGTTCGCGGTGAACGTGACCGACGCGGCATTGCCGGCGGGCATGGCCCGGGTGCCGCTCGAATCGGTGCGGTACCAGGTGTAGAGCACCGCGCCCGGATAGGCGGCGGTGAAGGTGACCGAGCTGCCGTCGAGCGCGGTCTGCGGTTGTGGTTGAACAGTGAAGCCGGCATCAGCGGCCGCCACGGTCGCCGGGACTGCTTCGGCCGGTGACGTGGCCGCGGCCGCGCCCATCAGCACAGCGGTCACCGTCGCAAGGGCGTATGCCGCCCTGTATAGGGAACGCACTATCGAGTCCGCTCATCTTAGGAGATATCGGGGGGTAAGCAGACGGATCCTAAACGGCTTTCACTTAGGTTAGCCTTACCTATGATCAAGGCAACAGCCGGAGCCTGAAGAAGGACCACCCTGGTGCCCGCGGAGCCCTTCGTCCACGATGGGAACGACCCCGTGGGAAGGGCCGGGAATGACCAATCTGATCCTGGGACTGATCGTCGGCAGTGTCGCCACGATCGTCGGCTGGCTGTCGGTGCTCGGCCTCCGGGATCGCCTCGAACGCGCGCGACTCGTGTTGATGTCGCGCTCCCGTGCCGGTGACCGGCGTCAGGTCCGGCGGCGGCAGCTTTTCGCCGACCATCTGGAGTCGAGGCTGCGCCGCTGGGACGAACAGAGCCTCTGGCGCGACAGCCGATACGTGGATCTCGAGGCCGAGGTCGAGGAGATGACGCGCGTCCCGGGATTCTCCGGGCGCCGCCATCTCGGTCTCCGGCGGGTCAACTCGGTGTCCCGGGCCCTCATCGAGGCCGGCTCACGCGTCGTCTACCTGGAGGGCCACCCCGGATCCGGCAAGACCGTCGCCCTCCGCCATGTCGCCCACATGATGCTGTGGCGGGCCATGTCGCACGCGACGGTCATCCCTCTCTACGTCAACCTTCAGCAGCTGGCCGTCGGCGACGGTGACCCCGTCGACGCGGCACTCATCCGGCGATACGTCCTGGAGCAACTCAACCCGGCACGGAGCCGAGAGGTCGACGAGTACCTCGACGAGGAGTTCGACGCCGGTGTGGCCAAAGGGACCTGGTACTTCCTGTTCGACTCCTTCGACGAGATCCCCGCGGTCCTGGCCGCGGGCGGCGAGTTCGAGACCACCGTCGAACGCTACGCCGCGGCGATCTTCGGCTTTCTCGACGAGGTGGCGCCGTGCCGGGCCGTTGTCGCCTCACGCTTCTTCAAGGGACCACGGAGATTCGGTCTGGCGCGCATGACGATCGTCCCGCTGACCGTGCGCGGCCGGGCCGAGCTGATCCGCCGCGCCGCCCTCGACCGGGACCTCGAAAAGATCACGCTCGACGAGTTCGTGCATTCCACCCGCCGGACCTCCGACCACCTTTCGAGCAATCCGCTGGCCCTCGGCCTGATCTGCGAGCACGTGCGCCTCAACCGGGCCGTGCCCCGAAGTGCCTACCAGATGTACGAGGCCTATGTGCGTGAGCATCTCCACCGCAACGGCGACGCCGTCGAGCGGGCCAGCGGCCTGTCACTCGTCGAGGTGCGCGCCATCGCGGAGGAGCTGGCCTTCCTCATGGCCCATGAGCTTCACGAGCTGGCTCCCACCCGCGTCGAGGCGACGGAGGCCCTGGGCCGGCACGGCTTCGAGCCCGTCCATGTCGCCGCCGCGTTCCAGGCGCTGCAAACGGCGCACCTGGCGACCGACCCCGGTTCGCCCGACGAGGACCGGGTCTCCTTCTCCCATCGCCGGATCCAGGAGTACTTCGCCACCTGTGCCGTCATCACCCGGCCCGAGCGCGTCGACTATCCGGTCCTCGTGACCGATCCCCTGTGGCACGAGGTCGCCGTCGCGCTCCTCCAGACTCAGGAGCCGGATCGGCTCGACCCGGCGCTGACCGCCATGCGGCAGGTTCTCGACGGGCCGGCCGCCGAGTTGGCCGCCGAGGCGGAGAGCCGGCCGCCCGACGAGGTCCGTCCACCATTCCGGTGGCCCTCGGAAACCGAGCGTCTGCTCCTCATCGCCGATACGGGGTTCAAGGTCAGGGCCGACGGCACCTCGTCCCCCGAGATGGACGCGCTCCGGCGGCTGATCGGTGAGGTCCTGCGATCAGCGTGGCAGATCGGGCGGCGCCACGACCGCAAGGCCGTCCTGGGCCTGGTGGCCGGCGCCGACCGGGCGACCGCCGCCGAAGTCGTCGGAAGTGGCCTGGGCGAGCCGGGTGACTGGGTTCCGTCGGCCGCACTGGCTCGGGTCCATCACGCCGGCGAGCTGTCCGAGCACATCGCGGGCTATGTCAAGCGCTCGCTGGTGGGGCGTTCGCGCCGCTTCGGGTTCACCGCTCGGCGGGCCGCGCTGCGGGCGGACCTGCGGCGGCTCGACCGGCCCGAGCCGTTCCTGCGGGTCCTCGACCTGCTCCTCTGGCTGCCGCTGACCGACCTGCTGCTCAGCGCGTCGGTCGTGCTGCTCTGGCGTCTCGTTCTCGTACCGCCGGACGGCGTCGTCCTCGCCGGGAACAGGTACTCACCCGCCGAGCTCACGATTGCCGCCCTCCTGCTGACGGCTCTGACCGTGCCGCTGTCCGGTGCTCTCGCCAAGCGGGCACGGTTCTTCGCCCGTACACCCTCCGAGGAGGAGGGAAAACCGGGCCGGCACTCCGTATCACTTCCGACCGGCCCGATGGCGATCGCGTTCAGCCTCGCGCTCCGAGCGGTGGCGCCGGCCGCGATGGTGGCCGTGACCGGCGGCGCCGGTGCACCAGGGACGGCGCTGCTGTTCTGGCCGGCCGTGATCTGGATGGCGACGTGGCTCTACGCCTCCCTGTACCTCATCTCCTACGACGCGCCGGCCCGGCCGGAGCTGTGGTGGGGTCACCCGGTCAAGGCGGTGAGGTTCGCGGCCCAGGAGGCGATGCGGTTCGGCCGGAAGAAGCTGTCGGCCGCCCGAGCGCTCGCCGGGCTGATGTTCGTCCTGACGGCCGCGTTCGTCGTCAGCTTGAGTGTGGCTTTCGCCCTCGGAGCGCTGTTGATGATCGGCCGCACCGTGCGGTGGGCCATGGCCGGGCAGGACCGGCACACCGGTCTCAACGACCTGACGCTGGCCCTGGTCACCTTGACGCTCACGGCTGCGGCCCTGGCCCTGATCGCCGCGACCGGCCGGATCCTGGCCCATCGGCGGCGGCGCCGCGCCGTACTCCAGGCGGCCGACGAGTACGGTCTGCTCGATCCCATGGTCGCCCGCGAGTGGCTCGGCTCGGACGCGGGCACCGCCATGGCGGTGGTGATCACCGAACTGGGCCTGGCCGGCCGGATCGACCTGGCCGACGACACCCTCGGCCTCCTGGCCGACCTGGCCGCGGAGAGCGAACGCGACTGGATCGCGGCATATCGGAAACAGGAGCCCGTGCACGGGCTCCGCACCGCCCTGAGCGAGCAGGCCATGGACGACGTGGCCCGTCTGCTCGACCGGACGCCGCACACGAGCCGCAGGCCGGCGGGAGTGCGGGTGTGAACACGACCGCCGCCGGCACGACGGCCCAGGTTCTCGCCGGTCTGCTCCTGGCCGTGCTGCTCGAGGGCCGCTGGCTTCTCGACAACAAGGACAAGGTTCCGTTCTTCGTCCTGTCCCTGTTCAACGCGCTGATCGGCATCGCCGGGACGACGCTGGCCCTGACGCTCTCGCTCAGCATCCTCGTCAACAACAGGAGTTCCGGTCCCCTGGTCACCTCGATGATCGTGGCCGGCAGCGCGGCGGCGGTGTTCTCGGTGATACTGCCGCCGTTCCTCTTCGTCCTCCTGGCCTTCGTGCAGAACACCAATCAGGTCACCACCAACCGGACGGCCCGGCATGCTCTCGCGGCGACTGCCGTGGCCATCATGCTGATTGCCTTCGCCGGCCTGGCCTACCTGGTCTTCCTGGGGATCCGCCTCGAGATGAAGGCCGTGACGTGAGCGGTCAGGTCAGATCAGGCCGGAGCCGGCGGCCGGAAGGCGCACCTCGAAGCGGCAGCCTCCCGTGACGTTGTCGGCGCGGACATGACCGCCGTGTGCCTCGACCAGGCCGCGCACGATGGCCAGGCCGAGCCCGCCGCCGCCGGTGGTCTCCGGGGTGCGGGCCCGGGTGCCACGGAAGGCGACGTCGAAGACCCGCGGCAGGTCGGCCTCCGGGATGCCGCCGCAGCTGTCCGACACCGCGAACCAGACGACGCCGCCGTCCCGGCCGGCGTCGATGTGGATGGTGCCGTCGGCCGGGGTGTACCGCACCGAGTTGGTGAGCAGGTTGTCGAGGATCCGGTTGAGCTCGGCCGCCCCGGCGGTGACGACGGGCCACTCGTTGCCGGCCGCCACCACCCGGATCCCGCGGCTGCCGGCCAGCGGGGCGACCGCGGCCACCGCGTCCGACACGACGTCGGCCAGCGGCAGGTCGGCCGGGGTGAGCCGCAGCGCGCCGGCGTGGATGCGGGAGAGCTCGAACAGATCGTCGACCAGGCCGCTCATCCGGTCGGTCTCGGCCCCGATCCGCCGGTGATATTCGGCGACCGTCACCGGGTCGGCCACGACCCCGTCCTGCAGGGCCTCGGTCATGGCCCGCAGCCCGGCGAGGGGGGTCCGCAGGTCGTGCGACACCCAGGCGACCAGGTCGCGGCGGCCCGCCTCCATCCGCCGTTCCCGCTCGCGGGCCTGGGCCGCCCACACCGCGGCGGCCGCGAGCCGTCGCCCGAAGACGGCGCCCAGGGCCAGGCTGACCACCGCCGACGCGACCACGGTGACCAGGACGACCTGCATGTCGTGGGCGGACAGGAACATGGCCCGGGCCACCGTGACCACCCCGGCGACCACGGCGGCCACCGTGATGGCGAGCAGCACGCACACGTGCACGGCGATCGACCGCCCGCGCAGCGCGCGCAGTGCCGCGGCGCCCAGCAGGCCGACGACGGCGCCCGCGGCCAGCGAGTAGAGGCCGATCAGCAGGATGTCACGCATGGCCGGCCGGCTCGTACCGGTAGCCCACGCCCCAGACGGTCAGCAGCCGCGCCGGCGCCGCCGGATCCGCCTCGATCTTCTCGCGCAGCCGGCGCACGTGCACGGTGACCGTCGACTGGTCGCCGAACTGCCAGCCCCACACCCGGTCGAGCAGCTCGGCCCGGGAGAAGGCCTTCGCCGGATGCCGCAGCAGGAACTCCAGCAGGTCGAACTCGCGCACGGTCAGCGCGAGCGGCCGCCCGCCCAGCTCGGCCGTGCGCCGCCCGGTGTCGGCGACCAGATCGCCGTCCCGCAGCAGCGCCGGGCGCGGCGGGGCCTGCGGCGAGGTGCGCCGCAGCACCGAGCGCACGCGCAGCACCAGCTCACGCGGGCTGAACGGCTTGGTCACGTAGTCGTCGGCGCCCACCTCGAGGCCGAGCACCCGGTCGCTCTCCTCCCCCAGCGCGGTCAGCATCACCACCGGCAGCCCCGGCTGCTCGGCCCGCAGCCGCCGGCACACGTCGAGCCCGTCGATGCCACCGAGCATCAGATCGAGGACGACCAGGTCGGGCCGCTCGGCGTCGACGGCGGCCAGCGCGGACAGCCCGTCGGCGGCCAGCCGCACCCGGCAGCCGTCCTGCTCGAGATAGCGGCGCACGACATCGCTGACGGTCGGGTCGTCGTCCACGACGAGTACCTGGTGGGTCACGTTCGGAGGCTACCCACGCGGGCGCCCGCGGCGCCGCTTCCGCGACCTTTCGATTCCCTTACGGCCGACGGCGATCACCGCGAGGATCACGAGCAGACCCCAGAGGTACGGCCCGTCGAGCGGCCCGATCACGAGAGGCACGGCGACGACGCTGACGGCCAGACCGGCCACGGCGGCCACCCGTGCGCCGGGCTGCCCGGCGGAGGGGACGACCCGGCCGATCAGAGCGCCGGTGGCCAGCACAAGAGGCAGGAAGAGCGCGTCGTGCAGAACCAGCACGGCGACCAGGAACACCAGGATGCCGAGCCGGTCCGGGTCGCGGGCGGCGCCGATGAGCCCGTACGCCATGACGAGCACCCCCGAGACGACCAGCGCGCGCCTCACCGGGACCGCCGCAGGGTGATCCGGGCGACCCACTTGGTCTGCAGGACGCCGGGCCGGTTCGGCGCGATCAGCCGGGCCGGGAAGCCGTGATCGAGGTCGAGGGGCTCCCGGCCGAGGCGCAGGGCGATCAGCGTGCGGTCGTCGGCCAGGTGCGGCCCGGCCACCACCGACGCCCGATAGCGCCCGGACGCCTGCAGCGACTCGACAACGGCCTCGACCCCCGCCAGGTCTGCGGTCTCGGCCCCCGCCAGGCCGGCGCTCAGCAGGGCGGCCAGGTCGCGCAGCCGTACGCCGGACCAGGTGGCGGACGAGCTCCAGCCCTCGACGCAGGCGATCGGCAGCACGGCGGTGTGCTGCGGCATCGCCGCCAGGTCGGCCACGCTCAGCGAGACCTCACGGCCGAAGCCGGCCACGGTGAGGCGGAAGGCCGGATCGAGGGCGGCGTCACGGACCCCGGCCGCCGCGGCGGTCCGGTTGACCGGCAGACCCTGCGGCCCGTTACCGGGACGGCGAGGAGCGAGAACGCTGACAACGGCGAGCGGCCGAACGGTCTGCCCGACGGTGGCGACGGTGATGACACCCGCGGCCACGGCCGCGGCGGTCAGGACCTCCCGCCGCCCGATCGCCGCACCGTCCGCGGCCGGCGAACGGCGAAGGGCGGCACGGACGACGGGAAGCTGAACGCCGATGTGGGTGAGAAGGCCGCCGACGGCCAGCCAGGCCACCCAGTAGTGGGCGGTGGTGAAGAAGAAGGGCATCGGCGTGTACCAGTGGGCGACGTTGAGCACGCCGCTGACCACTTGGAACAGCGAGGCGGCGACCAGCACGGCGACACTCGCGCGCTCGGCCGCGTGGGCGAGCCCGCGTATCGGCGGCCAGGTGAAGAGCCGGGGGTAGACCGACCAGAGTTTCGCGCCGAGCAGGGGCACGGTGGCCAGTCCGGTGGCCACGTGAAGGCCCTGGGTGAACCGGTAGAGCCCGGCCGGCCGCGAAGGCCACCAGAACCAGCCGGGCGGATGCTGGATGAGATGGCTGAGAACGCCGGTGACGAAGCAGACGGCGAAGGCGACACCCAGCGCGACCCCCAGCAGGCTGGTCAGCCGGGTCGACCGCAGCTCCCCCGGCGTCGGCGTCCACCGGGGCGGGGTGGTGGGCCAGGTGAGGAGGCGCCTCAACCGGCCGTTCGCGTCCCTCAGGCCGCCGTCAGCGTCGCGAACCATCGGCCCGCCTCCGTCCAGCTCGTCCGGATCCTGAAGCCGGCCGCCCGGGCCGGTGGGGCGAGGTCGCCGGCGGCGATCTGCGCCCAGCGCAGCGGCGCGCCCGGCCCGCCGCTCCGGTCGTGCAGGGTGGCCGCCCCCGACCAGCTGCCGGCGCCGGGCGCCGCCAGCTCGGCGTGCAGTTGACCGTGCGGCGCGAGCAGCTCGCGGCAGCGGCGCAGCAGCGCCACCGGATCGCCGCCGATGCCGACATTCCCGTCGGCGAGCAGCAGATGCTCCCAGCGGCCGTGGCCGGGCACGTCCGCGAAGACGTCCCGGCGCAGAACGAGCGCTCCCCGGGCCCGGGCCAGGCGGACCGCCGCCACGCTGACGTCGATGCCCAGCGCCGCACGCCCCCGCGACAGCAGGGCGCTGGTCAGCCGTCCCGGCCCACACCCGACGTCGAGCGTGGCCCCCTGACACCGGTCGAGCAGTCCTCGGTCACCGTCCCGGTCCGGACCACACCACCCAGCGGCATCGACCCGATGCTCCCGCCCATGAACATCACGCAGAGCCAGCGTCGCGTCCTGCCCGGCCGCGGCCCGAGCCAGCGCCCGCTCGTAGAGCCCAAGAGCGGCCCGCTCCCCCGGCACGCAGTCAGCCAGCGCCGCCTTCACCCCAGCCTCCCCGCGCCACTCACGCCCGCGTCGATCCGGCCTCCAACGACCGGCACCTCCACGCCGACCCCGCCGTCCGCAACCAGCGCACGCACACCGTCACCACCACCCGTGACCGGCGCCCCGGAACTGGCTCCACCATCCGTGGCTGGAGCCGGCGCGGTTAAGAAACGCCTGACCGCGGACGGGAAACGGGCCGTGGTGGGGCAGGCGGATGCCACCGCTACGGCGTCGGCGGCGGTGTCCACGTCGCGCAGGGTCGGCAGCAGGAGCGGGTCGACGCCGCGCGCGTGCAGGGCGGCCAAAGTCAGTGCTCCGGTGTCCGGTGTGGACATCGGCACGTGCGGCAACATCTGTGCGTCGTCCGGGTTTCGCAGACCCAGTGCCCACCATCCGCCGTCGATGGCCGGGCCGAGCACGGATCCGGAACGACTCAGCGCCTCGGCCGCCCTGGCCAGCAGCGCGGGGGTGATCTGTGGGGTGTCCATGCCGATCAGCAGGGCCGGGACGCCGGGCAGGGCGGTGTCCGCGAAGGCGTACGCGAGCCTCTCCCCCAAGCCCTCGCCGCGCTGCGCCACCCGGCGCCACGCGGCGGGGGCGGGGTAGTTGCCCTCGAGGACTGCCACCCGGCGTACAACCGGAACCTGATCGGCGATTGCCAGCGTGTCGGCGAGCGAAGCCTCGGCGATCGCGGCCGCCTCCGCCGGTGTGCACGGTGGGCAGAGGCGGGTCTTCACGCGGCCCGGCACCGGCGCCTTCGCCATCACGAGCAGCTGGATCATCGGGCCAGCACCGCCCGCATGTCGATGATCGTCCGTACGGTGCCGCGCACCGTTCCCGTCACCTTCGAGCGGGTTCCGGCCGCGCGCGGGTGGTACGCGACGTCGAGCTCCCGCACCCGCCAGCCGGCCCGGGCCGCGGTCAGGAGCAACTCCAGCGGATAGCCGCAGCGGCGGTCCCGCAGGCCGAGCGCGAGCAGCGCGTCCCGGCGGGCGGCCCGGATCGGGGCGATGTCGTGCACCGGCAGCCCGGTGGCCCGGCGCACCCGGCGCGAGACGACCAGATTGCCGAGACGCGCGTGCACGGGCCAGGCCCGCAACCCGGTCGGGCGGCGGCGGCCACACACGAGGTCGGCGTCGCCGTCGAGCACCGGGCGAGCGAGCCGGGGCAGGTCGGCCGGGTCGAACGAGCCGTCCGCGTCGAGCACGCAGACGACGCCGTCGTCCGGGTCGGCGGCGAGGATCCCGGCGTGCACCGCGGCGCCGTATCCCCGCTCCGGTACTTCGATCACCCGCGCGCCGAGGCGGCGGGCCACCGCCCGGGAACCGTCGGTCGAGCCGTTGTCGGCCAGGATCGGCCGGAAGCCGGCCGGCATGCGGGCCAGCAGCCCCGGCAGGGCGGCGGCCTCATTGAGGCAGGGCAACACCACATCGGTCATGACCTGGAAGTTATGCCTGGTCAAGGTCGCAGAATCTTACGGAACGGGAACGTCGCGGACAGTCCTTACGAACCGCTGACGGATCGGCTCGCAACGCCGCGTAGGCCCGCCGGCGGGCCTACGGTCGCCGGCATGACCCACATTCTCGTGACCGGCGGCGCCGGGTTCATCGGCTCCGCGGTGACCGCCGCCCTGACAGCCGCCGACTACGACGTGTCGATCCTGGACAGCTTCCACCCGGCGGCGCACACCGGCGCGCCGGACGTGCCGGAAGGCGTGCCACTGCGTCGAGCCGACCTGCGCAACCGGGCGGCGGTCGGCGAGGCGCTGAAGGGCGTCGACGTGGTCGTACACCAGGCGGCGCTCGTCGGACTCGGGGCCGGGCCGGGCGACCTCCCCGAATACGTGGGATGCAACGACCTCGGTACGGCGGTGCTGCTGGCGGCGATGAGCGAGGCCGGGATCGGGCGGCTGGTGCTGGCCAGTTCGATGGTGGTGTACGGGGAAGGGGCCTACCGCTGCGACCGGCACGGGCCTGTGCGGCCCGCGCCGCGAGAGGCCACCGACCTGCTGGCGGGACGGTTCGAGCCGCTGTGCCCGGGCTGCGGGGCCGCATTGGTCGCGGGGCGGGTGGACGAGGACACGCCGGTGGATCCGCGCAGCGTCTACGCGGCGACGAAGGTGGCGCAGGAGCACCTGTGCGCGGTGTGGGCCCGGGAGAGCGGCGGGACGGTGGGGGCGCTGCGCTACCACAACGCGTACGGGCCGGGGATGCCGCGCGATACGCCGTACAGCGGGGTGGCGGCGATCTTCCGGTCGTCCCTGGAGCGGGGTGAGGCGCCGCAGGTGTACGAGGACGGCGGTCAGCTGCGGGATTTCGTGCACGTGGCGGATGTGGCCGAGGCCAATGTGGCCGCTTTGAGGGCTCGCTCCCGGAGTGGTTTTCGGGCGTACAACATCGCCTCGGGGTCTCCGGCGACCATCGGTGAGATGGCCGGGGCGCTCTCGGACGCCTTCGGCGGCCCCCGCCCCGAAGTGACCGGCCGGTTCCGGCTCGGCGACGTTCGCCACGTCGTGGCCTCCCCCGATCGCGCCGCCACCGAGCTCGGCTTCCGGGCCGCTGTGAAGCCCGCCGACGGCCTCCAGGAGTTCGCGTGCGCCCCTCTGCGCGGCTGAGCCTTTGGCCATCCTCGCGGGGTGACCGGTGGGCTCTCCTGGTGGTCGCTGTGCTGATCCTGGCCGCGGTGATGGCCGGAGCGCTCCTGGGAGGGGCCGGCCGTCCCGTTCACGCCTCCGCCGCTCCTCTGTTCGGCCACGTCCTCCCCCACGTCGGGCCGGGCACCCCGGCCGCCATCGCCATCGCCCTCGCCGTGATCCGGTGGGGTCCGCCCCTGACGGAACGTCTCCCCTGGCGGCCTCTGCTGGCGGCGACCTGGGCCGCCGCGATCGCCTGGACGTTCGCGCTCGCCCTCGTGGACGGCTGGCAGCGCGGCCTCGCGGGCCGCCTGACCACGCCGTACGAATATCTCGCCGAAGTTCCCGGCGTGACCAGCATTCCGGCCCTGTTGCGGGATTTCGCCGGCCGGATCGTCGACGGCGGACCCGACCCCTGGACCACGCACGTGGCCGGGCATCCGCCGGGTGCCCTGCTCGCCTTCGTCGGCCTGGACCGGCTAGGACTGGGCGGTGGCGCCTGGGCGGCGATCGTCTGCGTCGTCGCCGGATGCCTGGCCACAGCCGCGATCATGGTCACCCTGCGGGCCCTGGCCGACGAGCGGGCGGCCCGGGTCGCCGCACCCTTCCTGGTGCTCTTCCCCGGCGCGATATGGATCGGCGCCTCCGCCGACGGCCTCTTCGCCGGAGCGGCGGCATGCGCTGTGGCTCTGCTGGCCGTCGGATTGTCCCGGCCCTCACGGTGGGCCGTCGCCGCCTCGGGCGTGGGGTTCGCCGTCTGCGCGTACCTGTCGTACGGCCTGATCCTGCTGGCCCTGCCCGCCCTCGCCGTGATCGCGCGGCGGCGCACCCGATGGGCGCTGCTCCTCTGGGCCGTGCTGGGCGCAGCCGCCGTAGTCGCAACCATGACCCTGCTCGGCTTCTCCTGGTGGGAGGGCTTCCATTTGGTACGCCGGCGCTACTACCAGGGCCTGGCTTCCGACCGCCCGTACGCCTATTGGGTGTGGGCCAACCTGGCGGCGCTCGCCCTCTGCGCCGGCCCGGTCGCGGCCGCCGTCCTGCGCCGCGCCTCCCGCCTGGGTTCCCCGGTGGCGCTGCTCGTCATGGCCTGGGCCGCCGCCGTGCTGGCGGCGGGCCTGTCCGGCATGAGCAAGGCCGAGACCGAGCGGATCTGGCTGCCGTTCGCGATCTGGCTGCCGGCCGCGGCCGTCCTGCTGCCCCGGGCCGACCGGCGGTGGTGGCTGGCCGCGCAGGCCGGCACGGCGCTGCTCGTCAACCACCTGGTGCTGACCGCCTGGTGAGCCGTCAGGCGAGGCCGAGCCCGCGGCGGCCGATCGCGTTGAGGTCAGCCGGCTGGAAGCGGTCGGGCCACTCGCGCTCGTAGTGCTCGGCCGGGAAGTCGGACGGGCTCTCGCCCTTGGTGAAGGCGTCGCGGACGTTCGCGGCGTACCTCTCGTTGCGGGGGCACCACGGGGCGGCCGGGATGTACATGACGTTGCCCCAGCCCTTCTGGGCCTCGACCGGGGCCACGCTGTGGATCATGTCGCAGTGCCACCAGACGGAGTCGCCGGCCCGGACGTCGGGGATGCCGGACAGGGCCTCCATGAGCGGGGCGTGCCACTTGTGGCCGGCCGGGAAGACCTGGTTGACGGTGACCCCGCACATGTCGTCGTCGGGGACGTCGGACAGCAGCGGGCGCAGCATCAGATAGGCCATCGCCTCGGGGATCGGGACGGTGTGCAGCACGCCCTGGTCGTGGTCCATGTCGGACAGCGCGGTCCAGCCCTGGAAGGTGCGGAACGCCGAGCACATCGTGGACCCGGGATATTGCGGGCCGTCGGTGCGGTGGGCGGCGTCCCACGGGTCGTACTGCTCGACGCTGCCGTCGAAGAGGTGGCGGAACGCCTGCTGGTAGGCCTGGGTCATCCAAAGGTCGAGGGTGCCCGGGTCGAGGTGGGTGCCCAGACCGGCCGAGTCGGCGCCCTCGGGGCGGCGGCGGATGCGGTCGGGATAGAGCGAGTCGCGGTTCGGGTCGAACCACTGGGTGCCGTCGTCCGACGTGTGCTTCCACTGACTGTTGAGGAAGGCCTGCACCGTGGCCATGCGCTCGCTCTGCCGGGCCTGCATCTGCGCGTGCGACCAGTAGATCGGGTAGATCTCGGGCTTGGAGCCGACGCTGCCGAAGAAGTCGTCGCCGGGGCCGCGGTAGTTCTCGAAGAAGCGGTTGCCCTCGACGTAGTCGACGATGCCGGAGTCCCAGCGCAGCGCCTGCTCGCGCTCGAAGTGGCCGCGCACGACGAGGCAGCCCCGCTTCTTGATGAGCTCGGTGGGCGCGGTGCCGGCCTCGATGTCGGCGTAGTCGACGACCGGCCAGACCTGCTCGCCGCGGCGCCGGGCGGCGACGATGTCGTCGACGGCGGCCTGCACGCGCTTTTCGACAACGGCGAAGACCTCGTCCACGGTACGCCCGGACGACTCGATGCGGGCGCGCAGCGCGACCTTGATCTCGCGCGTCGCGGCACCGAGGTCGGCCGGGGTTTCCTCCCAGTGCGGCAGCACGATGGGCCTCCTTCTAGTCAGGGCTCCTTACTTGAATGACGGTACGTGTCGCTCGCGTTCTGGGCAACCCCCCTTACTAGAATCGTCCCGTGGAAAGCAGCGACGAACAGGTGGTGCGCACGCTCATGCGCCACCGCCGCCTGACCCGGGCCGAGCTGGCCACCGAGATCGGCATCTCCAAGCCGACCGCGGGCGAGAGCGTGCGCCGCCTGACCGAACGCGGCCTGGTCGCCGACACCGGCGAGCGCACTCCCGGCGGCCGGGGCCGGGGCCGGGTGGGCTCGTACTACGCCCTCTCCCCCACGGTCGGCGTCGCCCTGGCGGTGACGATCGCCCCCGAGGGCGTGGTGGCCGAGTGCCTGGACATCTACGGCGACACCGTCGGCCGCGCCGTCCACCCCGCCGACCCCACCGACCTGGCCGCCGCGGTCACCGCCGCCACGGCCCAGGCACGGGGTGAAGGGGGGCCGCCGGTTCGGCTGGCTGTCGTCGGCGCCGCCGATCCTGTCGACCGCGCGACCGGGCGGCTGGTTCATCTGCCCGACGCGCCCTTCCTCGTCGGCGAGCTCGACCCGGTCGCGGTTCTCGGCCCCTACGTGGACGGCCCGATCGTCGTCGACAACGACGTGAACTGGGCGGCCCGGGCCGAGCGGCCGGCGGACGGCGCCGGCGACTTCGCGTACCTCTACCTGGGCGAGGGACTGGGCTGCGCCATCGTCAGCGACGGCGAGGTCCGCCGCGGGCACACCGGCCTGGCCGGCGAGATCGCCCATCTGCTGACCGCCGGCCCCGGCGGCCGGGCCGTCCGTTTCATCGAGGTCTTCGGTGAGTTGGGTCTTCGCCGCGAAGGAGGAAGCGGCACCGCGATCGACGTCGGCCGGCTTCTCGCGAGCGGCACCGCCACCCACGAGGTCATCGGCGCCGCCGTGGGCGGGGTCGTGGCCGCCGTGATCGCCCTGGCCGACCCCCGCGAAGTGGTGGTCGGCGGCCCGTGGGGGCCCGCCCTCGCCGGCGTCATCCGCGCCGCCACCGAGCGGATGCCCCGGCACGTGCCCGTCCGCGCCGCCACCGTGACCGGCGAACCGGTGCTGGGCGGCGTACGCGCCGAGGCCCTCGACCGCTTGCGCGCGCTGGTGGCGGCGGGCGGCTGAGGACGTCTACCCCTGCTCGATGATGGCCGCCGCGGCGGCCTCGCCCATGCGGATCGCGCCGTCGACGTGCTGGAAGCCCAGGCCGGCGACGTCGCTGCTCACGAACGACAGGGGGCCGACCGGGGTGCGCAGGTGGCGGCCGTACCTGGTCAGTGAGCCGATGTCGAAGCTCGTGCCGAACGCGCCGGCCGTCCACTCGTCGGCCTGCCACGGGCTCTCGTAGTACGCGACCGGCTCCAGCGCCGCCGGGCCGTAGTAGGCGGCGAGCGACTCCAGCACCTTCGCCCGGCGGGCGCCGGGGTCCAGGCCGAGCAGGGCGTCGGCGCGCACGTCGGACACGAAGCCGACCAGGATGCCGCGGTCGTCGCCGGCCACGTCCTCGTTGCTGTTGTCGTACGCCTCGTGCACCAGGGCGTACGGGCTGAAGGCCGTTCCCGACAGTCCGTCCGCACGCCAGAACGGGGTCTCGTACGTGATGTGCAGCTTGATGACCAGCCCGAAGGACTGATGCTGCCGCATCTGCGCCTGCACCGGCGGCAGAGCCGGCGCGAACCGGATCCGGTTGACCAGGGTCGGCGGCACCGCCAGCACCACGTGCCGGGCGCGGTAGTCGCCGACCACCGCCGACGGGCCGTCCCACGCGATCTCGCCGACCGGTGTGGACAGGTGGACCAGGCCCTCGAGGCGGGCCGCCAGCCGCAGCGGCACCTCCTGCAGACCGCCGGCGATGCGGCGGTCGAGGATGAAGTCGGCGTCGAGCAGGTGGGCGAAGCCGCCCGCGCTGGCCGCCATCAGCACCGCCGACAGGGCCGAGAACGAGTGCGCCGGCTTCGTCAGCATGGCCGGGCCGACGTACAGGCCGATGTTGTCCCGCGCCTCCACGTCGCCGGTCTGACCGGCCAGCCACGCGGCGAACGACATCTGGTCGAGCTCGGCCGCGTCCGGATGCTCCCACGGCACCAGCGGATCCATCCGCGAGGCCAGCCGGTCGAGTTCCGCGGCCACCCGCTTGATCTCCGCCGCGGTGTCCGGGGGCACCGGGAAGGAGTCGCCCTGGAACGTCTTGCGGACGCCGTCACGGCCGATGTAGATCGAGTCCCCCGACCGGTACCGCGGGTACGTCGTCAGACCCAGCTCGCCGATCATCCCGAGCAGCGCCGTCTGGTCCGGCGAGACCCATTGACCGCCGATCTCCAGG
This sequence comes from Actinoplanes sp. NPDC000266, assembly GCF_042899005.1. NCBI lineage: Bacteria > Bacillati > Actinomycetota > Actinomycetes > Micromonosporales > Micromonosporaceae > Actinoplanes > Actinoplanes sp. NPDC000266. The sequence continues at coordinate 975,741 of NZ_JBIAZI010000001.1, read as the reverse complement.
CGTACGCCGTCGACGGTCTCCGTGAGCAGGCGCCCACCGACCCGGTCCCGCGCCTCGAGGACGGCCACCTTCAAGCCGGCCTCGCGCAGGCGTACGGCCGCGGTCAAGCCGGTCACGCCGGCCCCGACCACCACCACATCCACGTCGTTCACGGTTCCACCTTCGGTTGCTGCTGGGTGATGCAGTGAATACCCCCGCCACGCGCGAAGATCACACGCGCGTCGACACCGGCCACCGTCCGGCCCGGATAGGCCGAGGCGAGCACCTCGAGCGCGGCCGCGTCCCGGGGGTCGCCGAACGTGCACGCCACGACCCCGCCGTTGCAGACGAGGTGGTTGACGTAGCTGTGGTCGACCGGCCCGTCCTCGTCCTCGAGCCGTTCCGGCGCCGGCAGCTCCATGACCCGCCACTCGGCCGGCAGAGCTTCGCGGAGCGCCGGCCCGATCTCGTGGTCGGGATGGTCCGGTGAGGGTTGGACGTGCAACAGCACCGTTCCCGGTGACGGCATCGTGGCCACGATGTCGACGTGCCCACGCGTCCCGAACTCCCCGTAGTCCCTGGTCAGGCCCCGAGGCAACCACACCACATCCCGTACGCCCAAGGTCCGCCGAAGTTCTTTCTCGACGTCCTCCTTACGCCAGCCGGGATTGCGGCCGGGGTCGAGCTGCACGGTCTCCGTGACGAGCACGGTCCCGGCCCCGTCGACGTGGATGCCGCCGCCCTCGTTGACCATCGCCGAGTCGACGAGCGTCGCACCGGCCCATTCCGCGACCTGCCGGGCGACCCGCGCGTCCTTCTCCCAGCGGGCCCAGCTCTGCCGGCCCCAGCCGTTGAACACCCAGTCCACCGCGCCGAGGCCCTCGGGCCCGACCACGAACGTCGGCCCCATGTCGCGCATCCAGGCGTCGTCGAGCGGCGCCTCGAGCAGCTCCACGTCCGACCCGAGCCACTTGCGGGCGTGCGGCACCGCGTCCGGGTCGACCACCATCCGTACCGGCTCGAACTCGGCCACCGCGAGCGCGACCGAGGCCCAGGCGCGCCGGGCGTCGTCGGCGTTCTCGCCCAGCGTGTAGCCGCTCGACGGCCAGGCCATCCAGGTGCAGTCGTGCGGTTCGGTCTCGGCGGGCATCCGCCATTGCGGCCGGGTCACGCGAGTCCTCCGTACGTCTCCGGTCGCCTGGTCCTGAAGAACGGGAAAAGCGTGAGCCAGTCGCGGCGCTGATCGAGGTCGAGGTCGGCGACGAGTACGGCCTCCTCGTCGCGAGGGGCCTGGGCGAGGATCCGGCCGTACGGGTCGGCGATGAACGAGGAGCCGTAGAAGCTGATCCGCCCCTCGTCGCCGGTGCGGTTGGGCACGGCGATGAACAGCCCGTTGGCGATGGCGTGACCGACGATCACCTGCTGCCACAGCGGCTGCGTGTCGAAACCGGGGTGGTCGGGCTCGGAGCCGATGGCGGTCGGGTACGCCAGCAGGTCGGCCCCGCCGAGCCCGTAGAGCCGCGCCACCTCAGGGAACCACTCGTCCCAACAGGTCGGCAGCCCGATGCCGACATCATTGAGGCGATGCACGGGGTACGCCTCCTCGGACGGCCCGGGCCGGAAGTACTTGTCCTCCACATACCCCTCGGTGACGGGAATGTGGGTCTTGCGGGTACGCCCCACGAGCTTGCCGTCCGCGTCGACGAGCACGGCGGTGTTGTAGCCGAGCTCGTCCCCGTCGTTCTTCTCGTACAGCGACGCGTGGACCGGGACGCCGTATTTGCGGGCGGCCTCGGCCGCGAAGGACATGGTCGGGCCGGCCAGCAGGTCTTCCGCGGCGTCGGAGGGCACACCCGCGGGCTCCTCGAAGGCCGGGTAGCGCGACAGCGTCAGCTCCGGCAGGAAGACGACCTGCGCGCCCTCGGCGGCGGCCTGCCCGATCCCTCCGAGCAGCGCGTCCTTGAGCTCTCCGGCGCCGGCGCGCCACCGGTGCTGCACGACGCCGATCCGCAGGGGCGGCCGGGCCGGGCCGTCCACGCGGGCGGGCGAGCCGAGCCGCCCGGAGCTGATGAGGCGCATGACGCCTTCCCTTCGACGGGGCAAACGAATGTCGTTCGTTTTAGTATGGTGGGGATTCGAGCAGTTGTCGAGGGGAGCTCCGTGGGACGGCCGGCAACGCCGAAGCTGTCGGTCAGCAAGATCGCCACGGCGGCGCTGAAACTGGTCGACGCCCAGGGCGAGTTCACGATGGGCGAGATCGCCGCCGCCCTGTCCGTGCGCCCGTCCTCGCTCTACAACCACGTCACCGGCAAGACCGAGATCATCGAGGCCATGCGGGCCCGCGTCTTCGCCGAGCAGCCGTTCACCCGCCCGCTTCCCCCGCGCCCCTGGGACGAGGCGCTGCGCGCCCTGCTCCGGCACTATCGCGACGCGTTCGCCCGCCACCCGCGCCTGATCCCGATGCTCACCGCGCACACGGTCTCCTCCCCCGACGTCGTGCGCATGTACGACGACATCGCCACGGTCCTCAGCGACGCCGGCATCCCCACCGACCGCCTGCTCGACGTCATCACGGTCCTGGACAGCTTCGTGATCGGCTCGGCCCTGGACGTAGCGGCCCCGGCCGAGGTCTGGGACAAGTCGAAGGCCCGCACCCCCGTCCTGGTCGCCGCCATCGAGGCCGCCGGCCAGGGCCGCCCCCGAGCCGACCGGGCCTTCGAGCTGGGCCTCGACCTGCTGCTCACCGCCCTGCGCCGTTGAGCCCCACGTCGTCGGCGAGTGCCATCAGAGTGCTCGGCGCCTTTCGGGCTGTGATGTCGATGGCGCTGTGCCAGTTGTGGAACCGGACCATCCGGCCGATGAAACGGTGCGTCAAAGGCGGATCGACTCGGGCGGCGCAGGCCCCGAAGGCCTTCGCCGCCTGCGAGGGATCCTTGATGCGGAGCGCGATGGCCTCGGCCCTCTTCCAGTCGGTGGCCACAGCCGCGATGACCACGCTCTCGAACGCGTCGGCCTGATGCTCGGGATGGGGTAACGCCTGAGCCAGTTCCTCCGCCCATTCGAGTCGACCGCGCTGGGCGGCGGCCCGCACCACCGCCGCGAATGCTCGGCCCCGCTGGTACGGATGGTCGATCCCGGCCGCCATGGCTTGCGCGCCCTCGAGGTCGCCCCCGTCCGCGACGGCGGCACAGATGCTCGCTGTCGCCCTCGACCGGTAGTCGTGATTGGTGATGCTCCGCGCCAACTCCTCGGCGCGCACCAGGTCACCCGCGTTCGCGATCGCGGTCACGAGATCGGCCCGGACGTCCGCCAAAGTGGACAAGTAGTTGTCGCGGGGCGGCGTCGCCAGGACATCGGCGGCCTCATCGAGCCGGCCCCGTGCGACCAGGACGGCGGCAACGGACCCGATGGCCTCGATGCGCTGGGCTGTCTCCTCGATGCCCTCCGCTATCGCCAGCGCCCGGGTGAACTGCCCGGCCGTAGCGGCGGCCGTGACGACGGCGACGAGCGTTCGCTCGTCACCGTCGCCTCGCACCTCGTCGATGAGCTGCTCGGAGAACGCGATCTGCCCGGCAGCGGCCTGGGCGATGAGGATCGACGTCCTCGCTCGTCGTCGCTCAGCGGCCCCGGTGATGCGGTCTGCTATCGGCACGGCCGGTGCCCAGTCGTTCTTCGAGGCGATCAACCGCACTACATCGGCGTACACGGCATCATCACCGGGCAGCGCCGCCAACACCCGGAGAGCGCGCTGGACCTCCCCGGACACCGCCATCGTCCGGGCGATCCACCCCGTCTGCCAGCGCCGGCGCTCGGGCCGGACGCGGGACAACAAAAGTTCGGCTTCACGGTGATGACCGTTGCCGGCGAGCGCCTCGGCCATCGTCAGCACATGACGTGTGTGGTCTGACGGCACCGTACGGGCAGTGGCTTCCGCAAGCCGGGCGATGCGGAGCGCATCGTCCGGGTGGCCGTCCTTGAGCAGGACGTGGCCAAGGTCGGTCAGTACCGTCGCGCGTTTGCCCACCGCGCCGATGAGGCCCGCGTAACGCTCGGCGTCGGCGTAGTGGCGTACCCGGCCGGCGCTGGTGCAGAGATCGGCGAGCGCGTTGTCCCGGTACTCACCCGTCATGATCCTCTGTGCGGCCTCCAGCGCCCGGTCGTAGTCACCCAGCGCGGCCAGGATGCGAGGCGCGTGCTGGGCCCCATCGGCCGACCGGTTACCGGGTGGCGGGTCGCGGAGCATCGTCTCGACCTGCTCACGGTGCCCGAGCATGCCGAGGAGCTGCGCGGCGCCGGCCCATGCCAGCACTCCACCGTCGTCTTCGACGATGTGGCGCCGCGGGATGCTCCGCCGCATCCTCTCCGCGATCGTTCGCGCCTCGCCGGGATGACCGCCGTCGATCAGTGCCATGCCCAGGCGGGTGAGCGACCCGTCGGGATACCAGCTGTGCTCGATCCGCGGCACCAGTTCCAGCGCCTCGGCCGCGCGGCCGGCCGCCGCGAGTGCGGACGCGATGTCGGCTGAAGCAGCTGCCCCTAGCTCCACGCTGCCGATCCGGCCGGCCAGCGCCATGGCGCCGTCGAGATCACCGGCCGCCACCAGGACCTTCACCTCACCGGATCGAAGACTGGCGGTCGCGGAGGGATCCTTCAGCCCTTCCGCGAGCCGGCCCGCGAGTGCGGGGTCGACGGGGAGCACCGCCTGCACCACCGCGGCCAGCAGAAAATCGGCCGACCGGGGCTCGAGCGCGGCCATGTCCACGGCCTCGGCGATCAGGGACCGGAACACATCGGGGCGTTGTCCCGACACGGCTGACGCCACATCGATCAACGCGAACACTCGGGCTGACGGCGTCTCCAGCGATCGGGCCAGGCTTGTGCCGCGCGCGGTGATCCCGAGCGCGGCATAGAGGCCAGGCAATCGCGACGGCGTGTTCGCGGTGCCCTCGGTAAGGCGATCGCGATATCGGGCGAGCCGGAGCATGGCCAGGAGGTCGGGGTCGGACGACTCGGCGAGGGCGTCGAGCAGGTCGTGAATCTCGGCGAGGGCGTGGCTGTCGCTGCCGGTGAGCTCGGCAAGCCAATCCCCCCGTCCGGGATCGACGGCGAGGGACACCTGCCGTGCGGTGTCGCCGGCGTCCCGCAGCAGCGCGAAGTAGCCGGTCGCGAGGTATTCCGGCGTGTCTTCGGGCCAGCCCCGGGCCGCGAAGGCCTCGGCCCAGCCGCGCAGCCGTTGCCGGAACCCGTCCATCGCCCTCGGGCTGAGCGCGGCCAGCGCGTCCGCCTGCAACGCCTCATGACCGATGACGTATGTCGGCGGCGCGTCCTCCGGCCGCCATCGACTCGGGCGCGGAAGAAAGGTCCGGCCTGACACCGCCCGGAGCCGCTGCCCCACGGTCCAAGCGGATTCGGCGGTCAACGCGGCCACATCGGCCAGGGTCAGACCGCCGCGGGCCACGGTGATCAGTCCGACGATGTCGCGATCGAGCCGTGTGCCGCCGAGCAGCCGGGCCAGCTCGCGTTCGGCGCCGGTCCGTACCACGCCGGCGAGCGGTGACGCCGCGAGCTGACGAACGGCGCCAGAGGTCCTGAGCGGATGATCGGCCGGCACGTCCGGCGGCACCGGCGGATGCGGGCGCCCGGCCACGATGATCCGGACGCCGGCCGGCGGGTGCTTGGGCAGCAGAGCGGCGATGCTGTGAGCGTCGGCTCCGCCCGCGGCGCCCCGGTCCTCGTCGAGGCCGTCCACGATCAATGTCAGCCGTTCACCCCGGGTCCGGCAGGAATGCGCGGCGAGGTCGAGCAGATCGAGGAAGGTGGGCAGCTGACCGGCCTCGGACGGCCGCACGGAGTTGCCGCCGCCGGCCAGAACAGCAAGCTGATCGATCATGATCTCCAGGAAGCCGCGCTGATCGTCGTGACCGGCCACCTGGGAGGTCACGAAGAACGCCGCCACCCGGATCCCCGGTGGTGGGCGAAGCGCGAACCAGGCCATCAGCGCCGACTTGCCCGCCCACGCCGGCGCCTGCCACCACAGATACGGTTCGGTGCCCTCCCCCATGATGGCCAACTCCGCCGACCGGTCGTCGAGCACCGACGGAGCCAGTTGCTCGATCAACCGCCAATACCCGGACCGGCGGGGTGGCACGGCCCGCACGGCCCGTACGGCGGAGGGCCGGCCACCCCGGTTGGTGTGCTTCTCGGCCCACGCCTGACGCCGGCGGGCTTCCCACCACTCACCAGGCCGGCGGGAGTGATCAGGGGCTGCCCCCTGCAGGTACCGCACCAGGAACCGCAGCCCGGCGCCGCCGCGCGGGACCGTCTTGCCGTTGATCCAGTCGCTGATCCCGGAGACCGTCAATTTGACCGGCGGCACCTGGGCCGCGGCCTGCCGCACCAGCGTCTGAAGCGTGGGCGACCCGGCCGCTTCGTACAGCGCCTTCAGGTCGGTGGCGAACTCCTCGGCCGCTGAGCCGGTCACCGTCGCCGCGCCGGCGTCCGGGCGCCGGATCCGGACCGGAATGCCACCGGAAACCTGGTCGCCGCGGCATGTGACCTGCGCATCCCGGCAGCGTAGCGGGGACGGCCGATCGCCGGAAACTGACCGGACAGCCACAAACAAGGGCACAACGAACAGCGAAAGGTGCCCGCCATGACCGGCCTGCCCGCCCTCCTCCACGACGGTGCCATCGCCGCCGGAACCGCGACCCTGCTCTACAGCTCGACCGTCACGGTCACGGCACTCGTCGCGGCTCTGTCCCGGAATCCGCAGCGTCGCCGGGCCGCGCGCGATGTTCTCAGCCTGCTCCTCCGCCGCCCACCTCGATGACGGCCGGCCCGCCCTCGAGCTCGAAGCGGGATAACCGCTTGTGGTCCGGCTCCTTCGTGATGACGCTGGCGTTCGTGGAGCCTCCGGAACAACTCGGCACGTGGGGAGCGGGCGCGCATCTCGCGGACGCCGTTCTGGCCGACGGTGTGGTGCGCAAGACGGCCGGCCCCTGGACGCCCGCCGTGTTCGCTCTGCTGCGGCACCTGGAAAACGCCGGTTTCGCCGGGGCGCCGCATGTGGTCGGTGACGGCTACAGCTTCGTGCCCGGCGAGTCCCCGCACCCGCACGCTTGGCCGGACGACACCGTCGGTGAGGTCGGGGCGCTGCTGCGTGGCCTGCATGACGCGACCGCGACCTTCAGCCCGCCCCCCGGCGCCGTGTGGCAGGCGAACTGGCTGCGCGACCTCGGCGGCGACGACGTCGTGATCGGGCACTGCGACACCGGGCCGTGGAACATCGTGGGCGCGGGCGGGCGGCCGGGCGCGTTCATCGACTGGGAGTTCGCCGGCCCGGTCGACCGGCTGTGGGAGCTCGCGCAGACGGTGTGGCTCAACGCGCAGCTCATGGACGACGACGTCGCCGAGACGCAGGGGCTGCCCGGCGCGCCGGCCCGGGCCCGTCAGGCCCGGGCCATCGTCGACGGCTACGGCCTGCCCCGGGCCGCGCGCGACGACCTGGTCGACCGCCTGGCCGACGTCGCCATTCACAGCGCGCGCCACGAGGCCGTCGCCGAGGGCGTGACGATCGACAGCACCGAGGCGGTCAGCGCCGGCGGCTACCCGATCCTGTGGGGCGTCACCTGGCGCGCCCGCAGCGCCTCGTGGATCGCCCGACACCGGCCCCTGCTCCGCCGTGTGATCACTGGATGAGCTCGCCCAGGCCGGTCAGGACGATGCGCGGGCCGATCTCGAAGGAGCGCTGCGAACGGTCGCCCGGGTCGGCCCGGGTGGCGCGGATCGCGGTGCCCAGGGCCGAATCCGGGTCGGGTGAGGCGGCCAGACGTCCAGTGGGGCGCCCGCGTCGAGGGCCGATCCCAGGACCAGGCAGTCCAGGATGGTCACGGCGTGCAGCAGATCCTCGTCGCGGAAACCGCCCGCGCGCGGCACCTGGGCCAGGGTCTCGTAGGCGGACAGGGTCAGCGGGTCGCTGACGGTCTGCGCGGTCAGGAACGGCACCACCTCAGGGTGCCGGGCGAACGACGCGCGGTAGGCGCGGGCCCACCGGTCGGCGAAGGTACGCCAGTCGCCGTCGCCCGGCTCCAGCGGCAGGTTCTCGCCGGCCAGCAGGCCGCGGATGGCCTCGACGATCGCCTCGCGGCCGCCGGGGAAGTGGTGGTGGATCGAGGAGGCGCTCACCCCGAGGTCCTTGGCCAGACCGGGCAGGGTGAACGTGCCGGTCTGGTCGATCAGGGCCAGCGCGGACGCGGCGATCTGGTCGCGGGAGAGCAGCGGGGCAAGCGGAACTCCTACGGGCGATGGACTACCGATCCGCCGACCACCGTAATCGTCACCGGCGACTCCGCGAACTCGTCGGGGTCCGCGGTCAGCGGATCCAGGGCGAACGCGGTCAGGTCGGCCCGGTATCCGGGGCGCAGCCTCCCGGCCGAGGCGGCCAGGCCGGCGGCCGCGGCGGCCTGCGTCGTGTAGCCCTCCAGGGCCATCCGGGCCGTCAGCGCCTGGCCCGGCAGCACCGGGTCGACGCCGGGGGCGCCGGCCGGGCGGCGCAGCCGGGCCGCCGCGATGATGCCGCGCGGGTCGTACGGCGCGATCGGCCAGTCCGAGCCCAGGGCCAGGCGGGCGCCGCTGTCGCGCAGGTCGCGGGCCCGGAAGGCGCGGTCGGCGCGGACCTTGCCGAGTCGCCGCGACCAGTTGTCGCTGTGGTCGGCCCGCGTGTAGTGGGTGCAGTGCGTCGGCTGCATGCTCGCCGTGACGTCGAGCGCGCGGAACCGTCCGACCAGGCCGGACGGCATGGTTTCGAGATGCTCGATCCGATGGGGTACGCCGGAGACGCGCGGCAGCCGTTCGAGGGTGTCCAGCACGTACCGGATGCCGGCGTCGCCGATCGCGTGCGTGACGATCGGAACGCCGGCCGCGGCCAGCACGCGTACGGCCTCGGCGTAATCCGCCGGGTCGGGCCAGAAGCAGGCGGTCGACTCGCCGTGCGTGTCGGGCTCGTCGAGCCAGGCCGTGCCGCCGTCCACCGTGCCGTCGATCATGAACTTGGCGCCCTCGACCCGCCAGCGGCGCCCGGCGAGCCGCTGCTTCTCCAGCACCTCGCGAACGACGGTGCCGGGCATGACGAACGGCGCGCACCGCCACCGCATGGGCAGGTCACCGTCGGCCTCGAGGGCCTGGAAGAGCGCGAGCGAGTCGTCCTCGAAGTCCATGGCGTTGGCCGCGGTGAGCCCGGTCGCGGCCATCCGCCGCATCAGGTCGAGCAGCCGCTGCCGCCGCGAGGCGGGCTCGTCGTCCGGCAGCAGCTTGTGTACGAGGTTGAGCGCGTCCATCTCCAGCAGATGCCCGGTGGGCCGGCCGCCGGCGTCGCACACGATGCTGGCGCCGGACGGGAACTCGCGGGGCCCGGTGACGCCGGCCAGAGCGAGGGCCCGCTGGTTGACCAGGGCCGAGTGCGCGTCGAAGAGCCGCAGGAACACGGGCACGTCCTCGGGCAGCGGCGCCGACGTGATCGGCCTGGTGCCGAAGACGTTCGGGTCGAGCCGCCAGCCTTCGATCCAGCCGGCCCTCGACGCCGCGGCCAGGACAGCGCGCAGCCCGTCGAGGTCGGTGACGCCGGACAGGTCGAGGCCGCGCGTCATGCCGATGCCCAGCACCGGATGGGCGTGCCCGTCAACCAGCCCCGGCGTGACCGTGGCCGTCCCGAGGTCGATCACCTCGGTGCGCGGGCCACGCCAGTCGCGGGCTTCGGCGCGGTCCCCGAGCGCGGTGACGACGCCACCGGCGACGGCGACGGCGGTCACCGGCCGGGAGTCGTCCATGGTGTGGACGCGGTCGGCCATGACGATCAGATCCGCGGTGCTCATGCCAATCCCTCCGCGATGACGGGACGCGCCGGGGTGGTCAGGCGCCTGACTTCGTCTCCCCCGATCCGTTCTGACCTTGATGATCAGCGCCCAGACGACGCCGGCCGCGAGCACGAGCGGGACGAGCCACACCAGCATGGCATTGGTGGTCGAGGGCGCCCGTGAGCAGCGCGAGCGCCGGCGGTCGAGGTCAGGACTTTGGCGAACGACGACAGCTGCCGCACTCTTCCCAGCGCGTGATCGAAGACGACGTGAATTCACACTTTGCATGCCCGCGCTCATCAATAAAGCATCAGCGGCACGCTTCAGCCGGCGGCCGCGATTGCCCTGCCGGTACATGCGCTGCCGCAATCGCGCGCCGCCGGCGAGAAATATGCGAGACGCCCGACCCCGAATGGCACCCAAGAGCGACGTGTGAGGACCCACTCAGCCCAGTGGACTCGGCCCGCGTGATGACGTTCGCCTGACCCACCGGCCGGGCCGACGTCACCGCCGCAACCCGCATCACCGCCGCACCCCCGCCCGCCGATCCGGGCCGCGTTGCCGCCTCGGCCTCAACGGTCGCCTCGGCCCGCTCACCCGCCTCGGCCCGCTCACCAGCCTCGGCCCGCTCACCCGCCTCGGCCCGCTCACCCGCGTCGGCCCGTGCTGCCTGCTCGGCCTGGGTGGCCGACTCGGCCTGAACTGCCTGCTCAGCTAGAGTGGCCGGCTCGGCCCGCACCGTCGTGTCGCCCTCGACCGGCCTCTCTGCACAACTGGCCCGCGCAGCCTGCGACACACCGCCCGGGCCGGAAGCCGCCACCGCCCGCTCAACGGGCCGGCCCGGGCGCCGCACCCAGCTGACCCCCTCATCCCAGACCAACGGCGGTATCCGCTCGGTCGAATCATGCAGACCCACCTCACCGCACAACCGCGAACAACCATGCAACCGACACAGTTTCAACGCATGACGCCGTTGAAGACCCCATTGCCGCCGCTCATCCTGACCACGCCGGAACTCCACCATCTCCGGCGAATGACTCGGCACGCCCGACCAATCCCGCATCGCCGCAATAACCGACCTCGAAAAGAACCCCAGCTGCGCCATGAACCATTATCCCGCACCCCGAAGATCGACAGCAAAGAAACGATCACGCCAATCAAGATAAGGCGTTTCCCGCCAACGAGGAGCGCATTCTCACGCCGCCTTCGGCCAGCTTCGGAACCACCACCGGCGCGGTCTCCAACCACAACGGACCGGCGGCAGAGGCACGTCGGCGACTGCTCGGGGTTCTGGGCGAATTCGTCGCTGCGGCTGGGAGCATGCCCGGCACTTTCCCGGCGTCCTGGATGGCAACGGTGGCGGCTGAGCCCGATTCGCTCGGTGGTCGCGTGGCGGACAGCCAGTGACCTGCGGCGGTTCCTACGGACGGTCAGAAGTGGACGCTCTCCGTATTAGACGGCGTTGACCTGCGCATTCGCGCATGCCAACATCAACTCGAAAGTTGATCTTGATTGAAACGCGTTCCAGGAGCCACCCCTTGACACATCAGCCGCCCTTCGACCCGCAGCAGCAGCCCGGAGCGCCAGTTCCGCCGCAGCAGCCGTACCCAGCCGCGCCGGGTCAGCCGCCGCACCCGGGCGCAGCGCCCGGACAACAGCCATACCCGAGCGCAGCACCCGGACAACAGCCGCACCCGAGCGCAGCACCCGGACAACAGCCATACCCGAGCGCAGCACCCGGACAGCAGCCGTACCCCGGTACCGCGCCGGGAACGCCATACCCCGCCGCCGGTCAGACGCCCTACCCCGGCGCCATCCCGGGCGCGCCGTTCCCGCCCCAGGAGCAGCCGAAGAAGAAGAGCAAGACGAAGCTGATCATCGGCGGTGTCGTCGGTGGCGTTCTGGTGATCTGCCTCGGCGCGGCCCTCGCCGGCGGCGGTGACGACGACACGTCCAGCGCCTCGGCCACGGCGACCGGAGCCACGGCGACCACCACCGCGGCGGCCGGAGCCGCGAAGGCCGACGAGGCCAAGACGGAGGCCCCGAAGACCGAGGCAGCCAAGACCGAGGCGGCCAAGACGGAGAAGCCGAAAGCCGAGGAGCCGAAGCTGTCCGTCGAGGAGCAGAACGCCGTCCGCGCCGCCAAGAACTACCTCGACCTCACGGCGTTCTCCCGCAAGGGCCTGATCCGGCAGCTGTCGTCCAGCGCCGGTGACGGCTACCCGGTCAGCGTCGCGACCAAGGCCGTCGACTCGCTCCACATCAACTACAACGAGCAGGCCGCCCGGGCCGCGAAGAACTATCTCGAGCTCACCTCGTTCTCCCGGAGCGGCCTCATCCGGCAGCTCGAGTCGTCCGCCGGCGACCAGTACACCCACGAGCAGGCCGTCTACGGCGCCAAGGCCGCCGGCCTCTGACGTCGACCACCCGGCTGCGGACGCGCCCCCAGCGAGAGTCGGGGCGCGTCCGCGTAATTGGCAAGCCGGTGAACAGTAGTCAGGCTCATATGGCCTGGCCAGGGGCGGGATGCGTAAGAGGCGATAATCGGAAACAAGACTTTTCGATAAACGTGCCAAAGTTGTTTACTCGCGTGCAGAAGTCGGCCTACCGTGTCGGCCATCGATATTCATCGAGGTCTGGACGGTGCTATGAAGAAGAAGCCGTTAGCCCTGCTCGCCGTCGTCACTCTTGCGGGCCTCCTGCCCGCCCTGCCCGCCTCCGCCGCCGCCGTGCCGCCTCAGGAGCCCGGCGTCACTCTGCGCACGTTCGATCTGCAGACCTCGCGTGACTCGATCTGCACGCTCAAGGCCGGGCAGACGCCCAACGTCGACAAGAAGATGTCGACCGTCAACTGGACCACCTCGGCCGACTTCGGCCTCGAGGACCGGTTCCAGTCCGAAGTGATCGGTAATGTCAACGTCACCACCGCCGGCACCCATGGGTTCCGGTTGACCAGTGACGACGGGTCACGGCTGCTGATCGACGGGGCCACCGTGATCAACAACGATGGGGCGCACGGGCCCGTCGCCGTCGAGGGCTCCGTCAACCTCACCACCGGCTATCACGGGCTGCACGTCGACTTCTTCGAACGCGACGGCGGCCAGCAGCTCACCCTCGAATGGCGGCCGCCCGGCGCCACCGCCTACACCGTCATCCCCAACAGCGCGCTCAGCACCGACGCCGGCGTCGTTCGGGTGACCGCGCCCGGCAAGAAGGAATGCGAAACCGCCGGGGACAGCCCCGGCGATGGCTTGCCCCTGACCGGCGTTCACCCCGGCTACACGCTGACCAACCTGCGGCCCACCGGATTCCAGCCTCAGGTCAGCGCCATGGACTGGTTCCCCGACGGCCGCCTCGCGATCGCCACCTGGGGTGGCAGCGACACCGTGGCCGGCGAGGTCTACGTCCTCAGCGGGGTCACCGGCACGACTTCGCCGAGCCAGGTGACGTACAAGAAGATCGCCGAAGGCCTGAGGGAGCCGATGGGGCTGAAGATCGTCGACGGGAAGATCTATGTGTCGCAGAAGCACGAGCTGACCGAGCTCAACGACACCACCGGCGACGGCGTCATCGACCAGTACCGGCGGGTCGCCACCTGGCCGTTCGACGGCAACTTCCACGAATTCGCGTTCGGGCTGCTCTATCAGGACGGCTTCTTCTATCTGAACCTGTCCGTGTCGATCAACCTGGGCGGCGCGACCACCGATCCGCAGGGCTCACCCAACCGCGGCACCACGCTGAAGATCAACCGTTCGACGGGGGCCGTGCAATATGTGGCGGGCGGTCTCCGTACACCTAATGGTCTTAATTTCGGGCCCGAGGGTGACATCTTCGTCCTGGACAACCAGGGTGGCTGGCTGCCCGCCTCCAAACTGGTGCAGATCAAGCAGGACCGCTTCTTCAACCACTACACCAACCCGGACGGGCCGTTCGACCTCCAGCCGGTCACCCAGCCGGTGCTGTGGCTGCCGCAGAACGAGATCGCCAACTCGCCGAGCACACCGGTCATGCTCAACTCGGGGCCGTACTCGGGTCAGATGCTCTTCGGCGACGTCACCTACGGCGGCTTGCAACGGGCGTACCTGGAGAAGGTCAACGGCCAATATCAGGGCGCGGTCTTCCGGCTCACCCAGGGCCTCGAGATGGGCGTGCTGCGGCTGAGCCAGGGACCGGACGGCGCGCTCTATGTGGGCGGGCTCGGCGCCGGCGGAAACTGGGGCCAGGAAGGCAAATTGACGTACGGCCTGCAGAAGCTCACCGCCAACGGCGCCGCCGTCTTCGACATCAAGGCCATGCGGGCCGTCGCCGACGGCTTCGAGCTCGAATACACCCAGCCGGTCTCGGACGCGACCGCCGCGCAGCTGGCCAGCCGCTACAAGGCCGAGCAGTGGCGGTACGTCCCCACCCCCGACTACGGCGGCCCGAAGGTCGACGAGGAGGCGCTGCCGGTCACCTCGGCCACCCTGTCGGCCGACCGGCTCAAGGTGACGCTCAAGCTGTCCGGCCTCAAGCCGGGCCGGGTCGTGCACGTCCGCTCGCCGCGGCCGTTCACCTCGGCCTCGAACGCGTCCCTGTGGAGCACCGAGGCCTGGTACACGCTGAACAGCCTGGCCGACGGCACCACCCTGAAGTCGGACCGGGTCGAGGCCGAGTGGTCGGGCCTGACCGGCAGCACGTCGGTGGCCAAGGACCACACCGGCTACACCGGCTCGGGCTTCTCGGCCGGGCACGGCGCGGTGGGCTCGGCGACCACCTTCACGGTCAACGTGCCGTCGGCCGGGGCGTACCCGGTCTCGCTGCGCTACAGCAACGGCCCGAACCCGGCGGCCGGAACCAAGACGATGAGCCTGTACGTCAACGGGACGCGGGTCAAACAGGTCAGCCTGGCCGACACCGGCAACTGGGACACGTGGGCCGCCCTGACCGACTCGGTGACCCTGCGGGCGGGCCCCAACGCCGTCTCCTACCGCGTCGACACCGGGGACAGCGGCCACATCAACCTGGACAGCCTGACGGTGGGGTCGACCGCCGCCGGCACCTCGAAGACGGGCACGATCACCGGGATCGCCGGCAAGTGCCTGGACGTGGACAACGCGACGATCACCGACGGCGCCAAGGTGCAGCTGTGGACCTGCAACAGCTCGACCGCGCAAAGCTGGACCCGTGAGGGCGACACACTGCGGGCTCTCGGCAAGTGCCTGGACGTCGACAACGGCGGCACCGCCAACGGCACGAAGGTGCGGCTGTGGACGTGCAACAACAGCGCCGCCCAGGCCTGGCAGCCGCAGGCCAACGGCTCGCTGCTGAATCCGCAGTCGGGCAAGGTCCTCGACGCGGCCGGCGGGGCCAGCACGGACGGCACGGCGGTGCAGCTGTGGGAGTGGGCGAACGTGGCCCAGCAACGCTGGACCCTCAACGGCCCGAGCCGGGTCAACCTGTTCACCGGCACCAGCCTCAACGCGTTCCGCAACGGCGACGGCAGCGCGGCGACGTGGCCGATCTCGGGCGGTTCGGCCGAGGTGCTGGGCGGAGACCTGAGGACCAAGCAGTCGTACGGCGACTTCAAGCTCCACGTCGAGTTCTGGCTCCCCAACCTCCCGGCCGACGTGACCGGCCAGCAGAGGGCCAACAGCGGCATCTACCTGCAGGACCGCTATGAGGTGCAGGTCCTCGACACGTACGGCAAACCGGTGCTGGCCAACGACGACAGCGCCGCCATCTATCTGAAGCGCGCACCCACGTCCAACGCGGGCACGGCCCCGGAAACCTGGCAGACGTACGACATCACGTTCCGGGCCGCCCGCTGGAACGGCACCACGAAGACCGAGGACGCCCGGGTCACCGTCGTCTGGAACGGCGTGACCGTCCACAACAACGTCACCATCGACGGCCCCACCGGCAACGGCGCCGCCGAATCCCCGGCCGCCCTGCCCATCCGCCTCCAGGACCACGGCGACCCGGGCGCCAACGTCCGCTACCGCAACATCTGGATCGAACCCGTCTGACCGGCCGGCAGGACCACCGCGGCCAGGATCATGCGGTGGTCGCTGCCCGGCAAGCCGTAACCGGCGTACCGGCTGATCCCGATCGTCCGGTCGACCAGGACGTGGTCGATCGTGATGGGCGGGATCGGCCTGTCGCCGTACGGGCCCCAGCTCGGCACCAAGCCCTTGCCCATCGTCGCCGCCGCGTCCCGATAACCGCGGCCGATCAGATCCCGCAGTTCTTTGTGGTCGAGGGTGGCGTTGAAGTCGCCGGCCAGGATGCGGCCCGGGCCGGGCTGGTCCTTCAGATCACGCCGCCAGTCGCCGAGCACGTCGAGCGAGTGCGGCGCCGCCGGATGCACGGACTCGACGACGACCGGCTTCGCGCCGGGCACGGTCACCGTGGCGTACGCCTGCTGGAAGCCTCCGTAGTTGAGGCGGAAGCCGCTGCCGGTGAGCGGAAAGCGCGAGTAGACGGCCGACCCGGTGGTTCCGAACGGATCCGAGGCACGTTGGGGCGCGATCGAGGCGTACGGCATCAGCTCGCCGAGCCCCGCCTTCGCCAGCGCCGCCTGCCCCGCCGCGGTGAATTCCTGCAGCGCCAGCACGCCGGCGTCCTCGTCCCGCACCCGCCGCACGATGGCCTCGGGATCGGCGCCGCCCTTGAGCATGTTCGCGCTGAGCACGGTCAGCGCCACACCGTCCCGGGGCCCCCGGTCACGATCGGGCAGGACGCGCCCCACCACACATCCCGCCAGCAGCGCGGTCGCCACTCCCGCCACCACGGCCGCCCGCCACTGCCTCATCACCGAGATCACGACCAGGACGATCAAAGACCCGATGGCGGCGTACGGCGTGAAGGGCAGCACGACCGCCACAGGCCCCGGGCTCCACCCGCTGATCCGCAGCAGGGCCCAGACGAGCCCCGGCACGGCCAGCACCCAAGCCAAGATCCTCACGGGCACACCGTAGGGCTCCCGTTCAAGCCGCCCCGAGACGCGCCAGCGCGGCCACCCCCAGGAGCGACCCGAAGCACAGGAACGCCGCCACCTCGGCCTTCAGATCCGCGCGGTATTCGGCCGCGCTGATCGGGGTGAGCGCCCCTTGCGCGTTGAGGAAGAACCCACCGTCCACGATGGCCGGTTGCCCCGCCGGCCAGGGGCCGGGCCCGGTGACGGAGACGACGGCCACCAGAACGACCAGCACCACGGCCAGCGCGCCGGCCACGACGAGGACCGGCCGCCGCGGCACTTCGACGCGCCGCCGTACTCCCTGCTCAACCGCAGCATCGAGGCCGAGGTCCGCCCGCCGGCCGACGAGGCCGGCCTTCCCCTGATCCACCTGGCCATGGCGTTCGTGACCGCCTTGCTGGCCGGCGGCGTCTCACGACTCGCCCAGGCCGGTGGACATCCAGCCGGGCGTGTCGAAGCGGACGGGGGCCGGGCCGACGAGGGCGACCAGGTGTTTCTCGAGCCTCTCGAGCTCGCCGGGCCCGATCCGGCTCGCCCATCGCTCGCGCAGGCCGTCGAAGATGGCCTCACCGGCCCGCATCACCTCGAAGCCGAGCGCGGTCACCTCGAGGCGCTTGCGGCGGGCGTCGCGCGGGTCGGGCTCGATGGTGACGTAGCCGCGCTCGCGCAGCACCCCGATCGTGCGGGCCGCCGACTGCTTGGTGATGGAGAGCCGCCGCCCGAGCTCGGAGGCGCTGTCGGCCCCGTCGGCGATGGCACGCATCGCGAAGTCGTGGATCGGGCGCACATCCTCGTAGCCCTGGGCGGCCAGGTCGGTGATGGCCGCGTCGACCAGGGTGCGGAAGCCGCCGATGAGCAGCAGGGCCAGGTCGGCGCCGGAACGGGACATGAGCAGAAGGCTACGGCAGCCCCTGGACGAAAGACAGTCTGGGTGTCTATTGTTTCGACACCTAGACTGTCGAATTGGAGTGACCATGACTCTCACCCATCACCGCGCCCCGGTCAACGGCACCACCCTGCACTACGTCGCCGCCGGATCCGGCGGCTCACCGATCCTGCTCGTCCACGGCTTCCCCGAGACCTGGTGGGCCTTCCACAAGCTGATCCCGCTGCTGGCCGAGCGTCACCGCGTCTTCGCCGTGGACCTGCGCGGCTTCGGCGATTCGGGCAACGGCCCCGGCGAGTACGACAGCGCCACCGCCGCCGAGGACCTGCACCAGCTCATCGACCGTCTCGGCGCCGGTCCGGTGCACCTGACCGGCCAGGACATCAGCGGGGCGACCGTGTTCCGGCTGGCCACCACCCACCCCGGGGACGTACGCAGCCTGACCGCGATCGAGATGGGCCTGCCCGGCTTCGGCCTCGAGGCGCTGGCCGACGTCACCCACGGCGGCGCCTGGCACCTCGGCGTGCTGGCCGCGCCCGGCATTCCCGAGATGCTGCTGGCCGGCCGCGAACGCGAGTTCCTCGGCGGCTACGCCTTCCCGTCGATGACGGCCGACCCGGCCGCGGTCTCCGGAGCCGACATCGACGAGCTCGTACGCACGTACTCCCGCCCCGGCGGCTGGCGCGGCGCCGCCGGCCTCTACCGCTCGATGCTGCGCGAGGGCGCCGAGATCAGGGCCCTGGCCGAGGATCCTGGCCTGACCGTGCCGGTGCTGGCGATCGGCGCCGGCGGCGGACCGTTCACCGCCGCGACCATGTCCCAGGCGGCGCGCACCGAGATCACCTCGGTGCAGCTGGACGGCGTGGGCCACTACGCCGTCCTCGAGGCGCCCGGGCCGGTCGCGAAGGCGGTGCTGGATTTCACGGGCACCCTCGACGGGTAATTTATCGAGTCATGGTTCGCTCAGACGCTCGCGAGAACCGGGCCCGGATCCTGGCCGCCGCCCGGGAGGCGTTCGCCGAGGACGGTGACACCTCGATGAATCAGATCGCGCAGCGGGCCGGCGTGGGGCCGGGCACCCTCTACCGCAACTACCCGTCGCGCGAGGCGCTCATCCTGGAGATCTACCAGGAGGAGGTCGACCGGCTCATCGGCTCGGCGCCCGAGCTGCTCGCCACCCTGACGCCGGTCGAGGCGCTGCGGCAGTGGACGACCGATCTGGTGGAGGCGATGCGCGCCAAGCACGCGTTCGGCGCCGCCCTCAGCCCCGGCGCTCACGCGTCGATCACCGAGCAGACGTACCGGCCGGTGATCGCCGCCATCACTCAGCTGCTCGACGCCGGCCAGCGGAGCGGGAGCATCCGCGCCGACGCCGATCCCGGCGACTTCCTGCAGTTCACGGGCGCCCTGTGGCGGGCCGCGCCGGAGCGTACGCAGCCGATGCTGGCCCTGCTCCTCGACGGCCTCACTTGTAATGGAGACCTCTCCGTTTAGTCTTGCGCAAGCGGAGAGGTCTCCATTAACGTTGCCGGCATGACAAACGTTCTGGTAACCGGCGGCTCGGGCTACATCGGCGGCTATTGCGTGCTGGCCCTGCTCGACGCCGGGCACACCGTGCGCACAACGGTGCGAGATCTGGCCCGCGAGCCGCAGGTGCGGGCGACGCTCGGCGCGGACGTCGAAGTGGTGCGGGCCGACCTGGGAAGCGACGAGGGCTGGCCCGAGGCCGCGGCCGGCTGCGACTTCGTGCTGCACGTCGCGTCGCCCACCCTGACCGGCGTGCCGCGCGACGACGACGAGATGGTCCGCCCGGCCGTCGACGGCACCTTGCGCGTGCTTCGCGCTTCCCAGCGGGCGGGTGTACGGCGGGTGGTGCTCACCTCCGCGATCGGCGCCATCGCCTACGGCCACCCGCCGCGCGACACCCCGTTCACCGAACAGGACTGGACGAACGTCTTCGCCGACATCGCCCCGTACCAGAAGTCGAAAACCTTGGCCGAGCGCGCGGCCTGGGATTTCGCCGGGCGCGAGGGCCTCGAACTGGCCACCGTCAACCCGACAGCGGTGCTCGGCCCGGTGCTGGGCCCCGACTACTCCCCGTCGCTCAACTCCCTCGCCGCCATGCTCGACGGCTCACAACCGGCCCTGTTGAAGTTCGCCACCGGTTACGTCGACGTCCGCGACGTGGCCACCCTGCACCTGCTGGCGATGACCGACCCGGCGGCCGCCGGCGAGCGCTTCATCGCCACCGCCGGCCACAGCCTGTGGCAGCGCGACCTGGCCGCCGTCCTGCGTTCCCGCCTGGGCGACCGCGCCGCCAAGGTGCCCACCCGCGAGATGCCCCTGGCCGCGGCCCGCGCCCTGGCCCGGGTCAACCCCCGGATGCGCGCCCTGAAAGCCATCCTGGGCCGCGACCTCGACGCCACCGCGGCCAAGGCCGAACGCCTGCTCGGCTGGAAGCCCCGCCCCATCGAGGACACGATCACCGACACCGCGGAAAGCCTCCTCGCACTCACCGCATAGCCGTCAGCAGCCCTGGCGCCCGGTGACCCACAAGGCCGGCCACCTCCGCGCGGGCCGGAGGAACCAGCCGTTCGAAGACGGCGCGGTCGACAGCTCCCCGAGCGATCCACAGCTCCGCGAGCGACTCCCCCGCCGAGGCCGCCACCAACTCACTCTCGGCCGCATCGGTGGCGACCCGCGCCAGCGCGGCATGCACCTCTGGCTCGTCGAAAGCCGAAAGATCCTGCGCGGCGTCGTCCCGCTCGTCCTCCCGGGCGTCACCGTCCAGCAGAACCGAGATGAGCGCCGCAACCGAAGACACGATCACGCGCCCCGGGCGGCCGGGCCGGCGCCGACTTCGGCCGTGCCGACGCCGACGGTGGCCGGGATGGCGCCGGTGGCGGCCGTGCCGACGCCGACGGTGGCCGGGATGGCGCCGACGGTGGCCGGGCTGACGCCGGTGATGGTCAGGTCGAGCAGGCGCGTCGCCTCGGTGGCGGGGTCGGGGTGGTGCTCGGTGGCCAAGGCAATGCCGGTGACCAGGGTGAGCAGGTCGGAGATGGTCACGCCGGGAGTCAGGACCGGGGCGGCCCGCTCGACCAAGGGAGCGCCGGCCTCGGTGAGGCGAGCCGTGGCGCAATGACCGTGGGCCTCGCCGGGGCCGGCCGCGCGGTCGCGATTAAGTGCCTCGGCCACGCCACGGACCGTGGCGGCGAAGGAAATCACGGCGGCCAGCCACTCCAGCAGCGCCGCGCGCGGGTCCGCGTGGTCGGCCAGATCGGCGGCCCGATCGGCCAAGGCGTCGGTCTGCCGGCGGAAGACGGCCTCCAGCAGGGCGTGCCGGGTGGGGAAATGGCGGCGGACGGTGCCCGAGCCGACTCCGGCCGTGCGGGCGATCTGCTCCAGGGAAGCGTCGGCGCCCTCCCGGGCGATCGCCTCGGCCGCCACGCCCAGCAGCAGCTCGTAGTTACGGCGGGCGTCGGCGCGCATGACGTCATCTCCCGGTTGATAAGTGGCGGGGTCCGCCGTATCTTACTCCCAACGAAACGGCGTGGTCCGCCGCTTAAGGGGAGGAGTGTGTCATGACCGTCTTGGTGGTCGGAGCTACAGGGCAACAGGGAGGTGCGGTCACCCGCGCTCTGCGGGCGGCCGGCATTCCCGTACGGGCTCTGGTCCGCGATCCGGCGAAAACCGTGGACGGCGCCGACGTCGTCGTCGGCGACCTGGAGGACCGCGACTCGCTGCGGAAGGCGGCCGGGGGCGCCGGCGCCGTCTTCTCCATGCAGATGCCGCCGCTGAAGGACGGGTCGTTCGACTTCGACGGTGAGCTGCGGCAGGCCGTCAACCTGATCGAGGCCGCCCGCGAGGCGGGCGTGCCGCACTTCGTGCACTCGTCCGTCTCCGGCTCCCGGCGGCTGCCCGGCGACGAGCGGTGGGCGCCGATGCGGCCGTACTACGCGGCCAAGGCCGGCATCGAGGACCGGGTCAAGGAGGCCGGCTTCCCGTTCTGGACGCTGATCCGGCCGGGCTTCTTCATGGAGAACTTCCTGCCGTCGCAGGCCTACCTGCTGCCGCGCGGCCTCGAGGGCGGGATCGTCACGACCCTGAAACCGCGGACACGGCTCTCGCTCGTGGCGGTGGACGACATCGGGACGACCGTGGCGGCGGCCGTCGCCGACCCGTACGCCTGGAACGAAGTTGAACTGGAACTGGCGAGCGACCACCTCACGCTCACCGAGATCGCCGCCGCGATGGGCATGACCGCGCCCGAGATGAGCGAGCAGGAGGCGCTGGCCGGCGGCATGCCGCCCTACGCCGTCCTGTCGAACCAGCTCATGAACGAGGTGCCGCAGCCGGCCCGCCCCGAGTTCGCGCGGGCCCTCGGCGTGCCGGTGACGAGCTTCGCCCGGTGGGCCTCAGAAAAGGCCGTTGTTGTGCGGTAGCTCGGCCGGGATGGGCCGTGCGACCTGCCGGACGCCGCGGGAAAGCGCGGCGTTCCCGGAGGGGCACTCCGCGATGGCCGCAGGGGAATACGGGAACGATCTCGCGGGTTGGCCCGGTCGTGCGACAGGTGACGGTGGTGGTCATCGGGGGTGGTCAGGCCGGGCTGTCGGCCGCCTACCACCTGAAGCGGCGCGGCGTGGACTTCGTGGTCCTCGACGCGGCGCCCGCGCCCGGCGGGGCGTGGCGGAACCGGTGGGAGTCGCTGCGGATCGCCACCGTCAACGGCATCTTCGACCTTCCCGGGTTTCCCAAGCCGCCGCTCGACCCGGCCGAGGCCAGTCGCGTGGCCGTGCCGCGGTACTTCGCCGACTTCGAGGCGGCCAGTGAGCTGCCCATTCTGCGCCCGGTGCGCGTGACCGCCGTACGGCCCGGGCCCGAAGAGACTTTGATCGTCGAATCGGATCACGGCTCGTGGAGCGCGCGGGCGATCATCAACGCGACCGGCACGTGGACCAACCCGGTACGGCCGCGCTATCCGGGGCAGGAGAGCTTCGCCGGAATTCAACTGCACACCCAGGAGTACGTCTCGGCGGACGCGTTCGCGGGCCGGCGCGTGGCCGTCGTCGGCGGCGGGATCTCGGCCGTACAGCAGCTCGAAGAGATCTCCCGGGTCGCCACGACGTTCTGGTACACGCGCCGCGAGCCGGTCTTCAAGGACCTCGGCGAGTTCGACGGCTCGGGCATCATCGCCAAGGTGGTCGCCGACGTCGAGGCGGGCAATCCGACCGGGAGCGTCGTCTCGTACACCGATCTGGCCTGGACCCCGTACGCCCGCGCGGCCAAGGAACGCGGCGCGCTGGAGCGCCGCCCGATGTTCACCGCGATCGAGCCGCACGGCGTGCGCGAGGCCGACGGCTCGTTCACCCCGGTCGACGCCATCCTGTGGGCGACCGGTTTCAAGGCCGACCTGGCCCACCTCGACCCGCTGCATCTGCGCAACGAGCGCGGCGGCATCCGCATGATCGGCACCCAGGTGGCCGCCGACCCGCGGATCCACCTGATCGGCTTCGGCCCGTCCCAGTCCACGGTCGGCGCCAACCGGGCCGGCCGCGAAGCGGTCAACACCCTTCTCCGAAAGGTGCTCACCCATGTCTGACTACGACCCGCGCGACCTGCTGGCCGAGAGCAAGCTCGGTGTGCTCGCCACCATCAAGGCGAACGGCCTGCCGCAGCTCTCCCCGGTGACCCCGTACTACGACCGGGACGCCGAGCGCGTCTACGTGTCGATCACCGACAGCCGGGCCAAGACGGCCAACCTGCGCCGCGATCCGCGGGCCGCGCTGGAGGTCACCCGGGGTGACGGCTGGGCGTGGGCGACCGCCGAGGGTGAGGTGGAGCTGATCGGGCCGGGCACCGACCCGAACGGGCCCGAGGTGGAGGCGCTGGTCGACTACTACCGCAAGGCGGCCGGCGAACATCCGGACTGGGACGAGTACCGGTCGGTGATGGTGTCCGACAAGCGCGTGCTCATGGTGCTCAAGGTCGCCCACGTCTACGGGCAGCGGATGGGCTGAGCGCCTTCGCCCGGTACATCGCGGCGTCGGCGTCGCGCAGGAGCCGGCCGCCCTCGCTGGGCGAGCCGGTGGCGACGCCGACGCTGGCGCCGACCGTGACCTGCTGGGTGGCGGTGATCCAGATCGGCTCGGCGATCGTGGCGCTGATGTCCGCTTCACGCGAAAAATGCCCATAAGTGAGTACGGCGAATTCGTCGCCCCCCAGGCGGGCGGCCAACACCCCGAACGCGCTGAGCCGATCCGCGACGGCGGCCAGCACCTGATCACCGGCGTGATGACCATAGTTGTCGTTGACGGGCTTGAAGCCGTCCAGGTCGACCAGCACCACGCTCACGGTCTCGTCCGGCGGCAGCTCGTCGAGGCGCTGTTCGAGCAGGCTCCGGTTGGCCAGCCCGGTCAGCGCGTCGTGTGTCGCCCGGTGGCTCAGCTCGTCGTGCAGCCGCCGCGCCTCGGTGACGTCCCGGGCGTTGAAGACGAGCGCGCCCACGCTGGGATTGGCGGTCAGGTCAACCCCGACGACCTGGAGCCAGCGGTACGACCCGTCGGTGTGCCGCAGCCGCAATTCGGCGTCGGCGTCGGCGCCGCGCTCGGCCGCGAGCCGGGCCACGAGCTCGGTCAGCAGATGCCGGTCGTCGGGCATTATCCGGTCGGTCAGCGCCGTACCGACCAGCTCGTCCGGGCCGATGCCCAGGAACCGGCGCGCGGCCGGGGTGGCGAAGCGGACCAGCCCGTCGGCCCCGACCACCAGCGTCAGGTCGGACGAGTGCTGCACCACCGACTGGAACCACTCCCGCATCCGCTCGTTGTCGGTGAACGCCGCCATCTGCCGGCTCAGCACCAGCACCGTGATCAGAACCGCGCCGACCGAGACGCCCCACACCTGCGGGTCGGCGCTGCGCGTGGTCAGCGCGGCCACCAGCAGCAACTGGACGGCGACGACGGCCAGATAGGGCAGCCGGCTGCCGTGCCGCCGCCGGTCGGGCCCGGCCACGCCGCCGCGGCGGCGCATCCGCAGCTCCTGCCAGCGCATCGCCACCGGCATGAGCAGACACGGCAACAGCTGCGACACGTAGATCACGCCGGGGTCGTCGGTGCCGGTCAGCAGCGTGACGGTCGAGGCCGCGATCGCCGTGCCGGCCACTCCCGCCGTGGCCACCAGCCCGGGGCCCTTGGCGAACGGAGCGGTCCCGCTGAGCAGCAGCTTCAGCAGCCCGACACTGAGCAGCAGCATGATCGCCGAGGCGGCCGCCGCACCCGCCACCTCGGCCCGGTTGCCCTCGGCGACCACGTCGGCCAGAACGAAATACCAGAGAAAAACGGCGACAGCGGCCAGTACGGTCACCGCGTCGAGCCACAACCGCAGACGTTGCCGTCCCGCGCCGCCGAGCGGGTGGCAGACCATGGCCACCATCGCGACGAGCATGCCGGCCACGACAAAACCGGTCTGCACGGGACTGGGCTGATGCCCGGAGAGGTGCATGACGGCCAGCGCGGTCTGATAGCCGTCCCCCACCGCACAGGCGACACCGGTGACCATGACCGCCCGCCAGAACCGGCGGGCATGCCGCTGCCCGGCCGTGGCCCGGGTCAGCCGCCACGCGAACACCGCGATCGCCACATCCAGCCCGGTCTGCACGGCCCAGGAGACGGTAGCCCCACCGGGCCCAGCCAGAAACCACAGGACGACGGCCACACCAGCAACCGCCAGCGCGAGCAGGCCCGGATCCGCGCGAAACCGCCGAGCCGCACCAATGACGTCCATGGCATCACCCATCGGCGGCCCGATCCGCAACGTAAGTGAAACGTGGTTCCAGGCTCAGGAACGCAGCTCCGCCAAGGTCGCACCGGCGACGATGCGGGCGACGTTCCCTTCAAAGTCGCCGTATCTCGCCCAGAGAAGCGCACGCATCTCGTCGAGGTCGGCCTGCCAGGGAGCCTCCAATTCCTCCACCGTCGTCTGGTCGTCGATGTGTATGCCGCACAACAGCTGCAACGCCTCGCGGGGATAGGCCTTGATGAGCGCCTTGTACAGGTTCTCCAATTCGAGAGACATGTTGCTTTGCGCCTGGAACGCGACTCAGCGGCGGACCTCAAGCGTCACGCCCGCCGCCAGGCGGTACGGGTTGGTGGTGACCAGGGCACCGACCGCGCGGCGGAGGCGGCTGATCTCGGCGCGGACGGTGACGACGTGGGCGGTGTCGCCGTACAGGAAATGGCTCAGCTGGCTTGCGGTCAGCCCGGCCGGGCCACAGCCGTGCAGCAGGGACAGGATGTCGGCGTGGCGGCGGGTGAGCGGTGTGCGCCAGGGCTCGGCGTCACCGCGTACCTCCAGAAGCGGCGGCGAACCGGCCGGATCGAGCGTCGCGGTGATCGCCGCGTGCGGCCCGGCCGGGCGGATCAGCCAGCCTTCGGGCAGGCGTTCGGCCCGGCAGAGGCCCATTCCCGGTACGGCCACAGGTGCGCCCGCCGAGGGAGCGCCGATGCGTTCTCGCGCGGACACCCCACTGGCGTGGGCCACCCAGCCGTGGTCATCGACGATCAGCAGCGGACCGCGGGCGGTACCGGCCACATGCGCGGCCGAGCGCCGCAGCCGTTCCAGCCGGTCCGCGTGATGCCGCCACAGCCGCGCCTCGGCCAGCCGCACCCCGGTCTCGACCAGCACCCGGATCGCCGGATGCAGGGTGAGCGCGGGCCCACTGACGTCGACGATGCCGAGCAGGTCTCCGGTGCGGGGATCGTGCACGGGATGGGCCGAGCAGTACCAGGCGTGCTGGGCCTGCTCAAAATGCTCAGCCGAGAACAATTGAACAGGAGCGGCCTCGACAAGCGCGGTCCCGATGGCGTTGGTGCCGACGGCGGCCTCGGTCCAGAGCGCCCCTTCCCCGAACCCGAGCCGATCGGCCCGCCGCCGCAACGCCGTGGGCCCGGCCCGCCACAGAATCGTCCCGTCGGCCCCAGTGACGACAAGCAGAAAGGCCGCATCCTCGGCCATCCGGAGCAGGTCACCGATGACCGGCGCGAGCCCGGAGTCGCGCCGCCGCCGCTCGACCTCCCCGGCCGGCAACGGATCGCGGGCGTTGGCCTGGCTGGGATCGAGCCCGAGCCCGAGCACCCGCGACCAGGACCTCTCGACGAGTGCCCGCGGCCGATGAGGAGGCCGATCCCCGGCCAGCACAGCGTCATGCACCCGCAGCAGATCACGCGCATACCGCGACAGATCAGTTCCCGGCCGCACCGCGCTGTAGTCGCCCACGCCACCTCCCCGCGGTCACCCCTCCCGAGGCTCCCACGCCCGCCCGGACGAGGTCCAGAAGCGAGCAGGACAAGTGCGCAGCTGACGCCGCAGCTCAGGAACGCAGATCGTCCAAGCTCGCACCGGCCACGATGCGAGCGATGTTCCCATCGTGGTCGCCGACAGCCAGCCGCCGGGCCAGGGCTTCCAGGTCGGCGAAGTCGCCGTACTTCGCCCGTAGCAGCGCGCGCATCCCATTGACCTCGCCCTGCTCCAGGTTTCGGCGGGCGATCTCGCGGCCGGACTCCGATTGCTCCAGGACGTCGTTCATGCCTCTCCTCCGCAAAGCTTCCAGAAACAGCAGCGCCAAGGAACTTTCCCCGAGCATACCCAGCTCGACCAGGACCAACTTCTCCTCGGGCGAGCTCGTCGCGGCGATCCGGTCGGCGACCCGTTCGGCGACGTCGGGCGGCGCATTCCTCGATGCCAACGCGAGTGGCGCCAACGCGCTGGTCAGCAGCATGCCCGGGTCCAGGTCGCCGGTGACGTCGACCGACAGATAGTCCAGCCGGACCCGGTCGCGCGTGAATCGGCCCGGGTAACCGCCGCCCCGCGGCCAGAACACCACCTGATGGATCCGGTGCGTCGAGGGGCGGTGCTTGAGCGCCAGGCCCGCAAAGTAGGCCAGCATCCGCTCCTGGAAGTCCACGGTGCGCTTCAGTTGGATCTCGACGTGGTAGACGTCGGCGGACCCGTCGCTGGCGCGCTGAATCGCGAACACCCTGTCGCACTGGAGGCTGCGTTGCCGCGGCACCTCGGTCGGCAACTCCACCACCACGTCCCCGTCGTCGAGCCGCGCTCCGCACAACAGTTGCAGCGCCTCGCGGGGATAGGCGCTCAACAACGCCTTGTACGGGCCGTCGTAATCACGGGAAGGCGCCGGCTCTTCTTGACTCATTGCTCCCCCTCCGGCACCGGCCATCCCAGCGCACGAGATAGCCTCGCATTCCTGCGACTAGTAGTCAAGAGACTCGCTGCTTCACGACTAGGCTTTACGGATGCAATGTGTTGCAACTCTGTTGCGGACAGTGGGCACGCCGGTTTCGTGGAGGCATGGACACCTCCCCCAAGCAACGTGTCGAAGAATGGCTGGGCTCGCTCGAGGCCGCGCTGCGGACCCGTGACGTACGGGCCGCGGCGGCTCTCTTCGCGCCGGAGAGCTTCTGGCGTGACCTCGTCGCCTTCACCTGGAACATCACCACCGTCGAAGGGCGTGATGGGATCGCCGACATGCTCGGCGAGACGCTGGATCACGTCGATCCGAGCGGCTTCGCGCTGACCGAGGAACCGGCGGAAGCGGACGGCGTGATCGACGCCTGGATCCGGTTCGAGACCGCTACCGGGCGGGGCACCGGGCACCTGCGGCTCAAGGCCGAGGGTGCCTGGACCCTGTTGACCACGCTGCGGGAGCTCAAGGGCTTCGAGGAGCGCCAGGGCGACCGGCGGCCTCTCGGCGCGGAACACACCCTGGCCAAGGGCCGGGAGTATGTGAAAGCGGCGGAGGAGCACGACCCGTACGTCGTGGTGATCGGTGGCGGGCAGGGTGGGATCGCCCTCGGTGCGCGGCTGCGGCAGCTCGGGGTTCCGGCGCTGGTGCTCGACAAGCATGCGCGGCCCGGTGATCAGTGGCGTGGGCGGTACAAGAGCCTGTGCCTGCACGATCCGGTCTGGTACGACCACCTTCCCTACCTGCCGTTCCCGGCCAACTGGCCGGTCTTCTCGCCCAAGGACAAGATCGGCGACTGGCTGGAGATGTACACCCGGGTCATGGAGGTGCCGTACTGGTCGTCCTCGACCGTCAGGTCTGCGACATATAAGGCGAAACGATGGAGCGTCATCGTCGACCGGGAAGGCGAATCGGTCGAGCTCACCCCGGCCCACGTCGTCTTCGCGACCGGCATGTCGGGAAAACCCAATAAGCCGGTCATCCCCGGGCAGGACGTCTTCCGCGGCGATCAGCAACATTCCAGCGAGCATCCCGGCCCCGAGGCGTACCGGGGAAAGAAGGTCGTCGTCATCGGGTCGAACAACTCGGCGTTCGACATCTGCGGGGCGCTCTGGGAGCACGACGCCGATGTGACCATGGTGCAGCGGTCGTCGACGCACATCGTCAAGTCGGCCACGCTCATGGATGTGGGGCTGGGCGACCTCTATTCGGAGCGGGCCGTCGCGGCCGGTTTCACCACCGACAAGGCCGACATGATCTTCGCGTCGATCCCGTACCGGATCATGCACGAGTTCCAGATCCCGCTGTACGAGCGGATGGCGGAGCGGGACGCCGACTTCTACGCGCGGCTGGAGAAGGCCGGCTTCCGGCACGACTGGGGCGCCGACGGTTCCGGCCTGTTCATGAAGTACCTGCGACGGGGCTCCGGCTACTACATCGACGTGGGCGCGGCCGACCTGGTCGCCGGCGGTCAGGTCAAGCTGGCGCAGGGCCAGGTCGTCCGGCTCACCGAGGACGCGGTGGTCCTCGACGACGGCACCGAGCTGCCGGCCGACCTGGTCGTCTACGCCACCGGCTACGGCTCGATGAACGGCTGGGTGGCCGACCTCGTCGACGCCGAGACGGCCGGCCGGGTCGGCAAGGTGTGGGGCCTGGGCTCGGACACCCCGAAGGACCCGGGCCCGTGGGAGGGCGAGCAGCGGAACATGTGGAAGCCCACCTTGCAGGAGAACCTGTGGTTCCACGGCGGCAACCTGCACCAGTCGCGGCACTACTCGCTCTACCTGGCGTTGCAGCTCAAGGCCCGCTATGAAGGGCTGCCGACGCCCGTCTACCGCCTGGCCGAATCACACCACCGCAGCTGACGACGGCAGGAAGCCGGCCACCGAAGCGAAGAAGGCGTCCGGGGCGAGGCTGTGCACGCGGTGGCCGACCGGGATCGTCGCCAGCCGGGCGTCCGGCAGGGCGGCGGTCACGGCGGCCAGCCGCCGCGGCGGGATGCAGCTGGACGGGCCGCCCGAGACGACCAGGGACGGCTGGGCGACCGCGGACAGGCGGCCCCACCAGCCCGGGTCGGCGCAGGCCACCTGGAGCAGGATCGCCGGCACCGGGCGGCCGGCCATCAAGCGGCTCAGCCGCCGGGGCAGGCCGCCCCAGCGGGGCGGGGCCGCGATGTCCTCGAGAACGAGCCGGGAGACGAGGTCCGGCGAGTGCTGGGCCGCGGCCAGGGCGGCGTACGCCCCGACGGAGTGCCCGACCACGACGGCCGGGCCTCCGAAGAACGCGGCGAGACAGCCGAGGAGGTCGTCTCGCAGGGAGCGCAGCAGGTACGAACCGGTGCGTTCGCTCGTCGCGTGCCCGCGCAGGTCGACCGCCACCGCCTGGTAGCCGAGCGGGACCAGCCGGGCCGCGAAGCGGTCCCACGTGCTCGCGCTGCTGCCGGTGCCGTGCACGAGCAACGCCGGCGCGCCCGCCGGGTCGCCCGCCGCGCGGTAGCCGAGGCGGACACCGTTGACCGGGACGGTGCCGACCGTCGACCACGCGAAAGACATCCCCGTTGTTTACCAGACGTTCCCCGGACCGTGGGAGGAAAGAAACCACGTAACAAGCGCGTAACAGGGAATTGACTCGCCGCGGTGAGCCCGACATGTTGGCGTTAACAGGCCCGGCGTTAACAGACGAGGGAGCCCGGATGACGGTCATCGGCGTGGTGGCGCAGAACTCCATGTTGTACGGACCGGCCAGCATGGTGCACGCGATCGGCGACGCCGCCTTCGACGCCGGCCTGGCGGTGGCGGTCGGTCACGTCGCGGAGTACGACGCGGAGGCCCACGAGGTGGTCCGGCGCCTGGCCGGCCAGGACGTGGCCGGGCTGATCGTCGTCGCCCCGGTGGCCGCGGCGGCCGATTTGCTCGCGGCCGTGCCGGACGGCCTGCCCGTCGTGACCGTCGACGGCCTTCCGCAGTGGCGCACGGCCAACGTGGCCGTCGATCAGTACGCGGGCGGGCTGCTGGCCACCCGTCATCTGCTGGCGCACGGGCACCGCACGGTCTGGCACGTGGCCGGCCCCGAGCAGTGGCACGGCAGCCGGGCCCGGGAGGCGGGCTGGCGGGCCGCCCTGGCCGCCGCCGGCATCGAGGCGCCGCCCGTGGTGCGGGCCGCCTGGTCGGCCGAGTCGGGCTACCGGTGCGGGCTCGCGCTGGCCGCCGACCCCGGGGTCACCGCCGTCTTCGCCGCCAACGACGACATCGCGATCGGGCTGATCCGGGCGCTGGCCGAGCACGGCCGCGGCGTGCCCGACGACGTCAGCGTGGTCGGTTTCGACGACGTGCCCGAGGCCGGCTTCACCCATCCCGGGCTGACCACCGTGCGGCAGGAGTTCGCCGAGGTCGGCCGAGAGAGCGTGCGCCTCCTGCTGGGCGCACGCCGTCCCGAGTCCGTGCAGCTGCGGCCGACCCTGGTGCCGCGGGGCACCGTTCGGCACCGGGTGAAGGTCAGAAGCCGCGGGCCAGCCGGTAGTACGCCTGGTTCCAGCGGACCTCTTTGACGAACTCCCGGATCGTGGTGTCCGAGTCGATCACCAAGAGCTCACAGGAGAGCATCTCGGCCAGGTCGTTCAGCTCCTCCACGCCGATCGCCGACGACAGCACCGTGTGGTGCGGTCCGCCCGCGGTCAGCCACGCCTCGGCCGACGTGGACAGGTCGGGCGCCGGCTTCCACACCGCGCGGGCCACCGGCAGCTTGGGCAGGGCCTCGGTCGGCGGCACGACCTCGATGACGTTGGCGGTCAGCCGGAACCGCTCCCCCATGTCCGACATGCCGACGACCACGGCCGGGCCGGGCGCCGCGTCGAACACCATGCGGACCGGGTCCTCGCGCCCTCCGATGCCCAGCGGGTGGATCTCGAGCCGGGGCCGGGCGGCCGCGATCGACGGGCACACCTCGAGCATGTGGGCGCCGAGGATGCGCTCCTGGCCGGGCGTCAGGTCGTACGTGTAATCCTCCATGAAGGACGTGCCGCCCGGCGCCATCGCCTTGATCGTGTGCAGCAGGACCGAGGTCTTCCAGTCGCCCTCGCCGCCGAAGCCGTAACCGTCGGCCATCAGCCGCTGCACCGCGAGGCCGGGCAGCTGGCGCAGGCCGCCGAGGTCCTCGAAGTTCGTGGTGAACGCGCCGAAGCCGCCGGCGTCGAGGAACTGCCGCAGGCCGAGCTCGATCCGGGCCGCGTACCGCAGCGACTCGTGACGTTCGCCGCCGTCGCGCAGCTCGGGCGCGACCTCGTACAGCTCGTCGTACTCGCCGACCAGCTTGTCGACCTCGGTGTCCAGAGCGTCGTCGACGACCTTGACCAGATCATTGACGCCGTACGTGTTCACGGACACCCCGAAGCGCAGCTGCGCCTCGACCTTGTCGCCCTCGGTGACCGCGACGTCCCGCATGTTGTCGCCGAAGCGGGCCAGCTTGAGCGACCGGATCGCCGCGTGCCCCCGGGCCGCCCGCACCCAGGCCGCGACGCGGTCGACCACCCGCGGATTGCTGACGTGCCCGGCCACGGTCTTGCGGGCCACGCCGAGGCGGGCCTCGATATATCCGAACTCGCGGTCGCCGTGCGCGGCCTGGTTGAGGTTCATGAAGTCCATGTCGATCTCGGACCAGGGCAGCGCCACGTTGGCCTGTGTGTGCAGGTGCAGCAGCGGGGTGCGCAGCGCGTCCAGGCCGGCGATCCACATCTTGGCCGGCGAGAACGTGTGCATCCAGGCGATCACGCCGATCACGTTGTCGTCGTCGTTGGCCCGCCGTACCGCCGCCAGAATGTCGCCGGCGCTGGTCAGCACCGGCTTCCAGACCAGCCGGACGTCCAGCGACGAGCCCAGCGCCGCGGCGATCTCCCGCGACTGCGCCGCGACCTGGTCCAAAGTCTCCGGTCCGTAGAGCCCCTGACTGCCGGTCAGGAACCAGACCTCGTGCTCACTCATTGTCTCCCCCAAAAACTAGCGCTGGCCGTAGACGTTCTGGTAGCGGTCGTACAGGCTGTCCACGGCGTCGCCGGGCAGTCGATCGATCGCTCCGAGCTGCCGGGCCAGGAGCATGGTGCGGGCGACGTCCTCGCACATGACCGCGGCCTTGACCGCGGCCTTGGCGGTGGCGCCGATGGTGAACGGGCCGTGCTGGCGCATGAGCACGGCCGGCGAGCGGCTGGCGCGCAGCGTCTCGACGATGCCGCGGCCGATGTCGTCGCTGCCGATCAGCGCGAACGGCCCGATCGGGATGTCGCCGCCGAACTCGTCGGCCATCGCGGTCAGCGAGCACGGGATCGGCTCCCCGCGGGCGGCCCACGCCGTGGCGTACGGGCTGTGGGTGTGCACGACGCCGTTGACCTCGGGCATGTGCCGGTAGACGTAGGCGTGCGACTCGGTGTCGCTGGACGGGCTGTGCTCGCCCTCGACCAGCTTGCCGTCAAGGTCGCAGACGACCATGGCGGCCGGGGTCAGGTCGTCGTACGACACGCCCGAGGGTTTGATGACCAGCAGGTCCTCGCCGGGCACCCGGGCCGAGACGTTGCCGGCGGTCCAGGTGACCAGGCCCCATCGGGTCAAATGCGAATGCAGAGAACAGACTTCTTGGCGTACGTCATCAAGCACGCTCATCCCAGCGCCTCGTTCCGCAGATCGCGCAACCGGTGCAGCACCTTGTTCTCGCCACGCCCGAAGTAGTCGTGGAGAAGCGAGTACTCCGCGTAGAGCCGGTCGTAGACGTCGGCCGCGGCCGGGTCGGGCTCGTAGACCGCCTTCTCGACGCGGCCCATCGTCGCCGCCGCGGTCGCCACGTCGGGGTACGCCCCGGCGGCCACCGCGGCGTGGATGGCCGACCCGAGGGCGGGCGCCTGATCGGAGGTGGCCACGCTGATCGGCCGGCGCAGCACGTCGGCGTAGATCCGCATGACCAGGGTGTTGCGCTTGAGCCCGCCCGCGGCCACGAACTCGGTGACCGGCACACCCGCCCGCTCGAAGGACTCGATGATCGTGCGGGTGCCGAAGGCGGTGGCCTCGATCAGCGCCTTGTAGATCTCGAACGGCCGGGTGGCCAGCGTCTGCCCCACGATCACGCCGGACAGGTGGTGGTCGACCAGCACCGAGCGGTTGCCGTTGTGCCAGTCGAGCGCGATCAGCCCGTGCCCGCCGGCCGGCTGCTCGGCCGCCTGCTCCGACAGGTAGTCGTGCACGCCCAGGCCGGCCGCGCGGGCCCGATCGTGCACCTCGGGCGGCACGCCCTGCTCGACGAACCAGCCGAAGATGTCGCCGACGCCGCTCTGCCCGGCCTCGTAGCCGTACAGACCGGCCAGGATGCCACCGTCGACCACGCCGCAGATGCCGGGCACCGGCGCGATGGCCTCGCCGTTCATGATGTGGCAGGTCGAGGTGCCCATCACGGCCAGCATCTGCCCGGGCGTGATGGCCTGCGCGGCGGGCGAGGTGACGTGCGCGTCGACGTTGCCGACGGCGACCGCGATGCCGGCCGGCAGCCCGGTCCAGGCCGCGGCCTGCTCGGTCAGGTCGCCCGCCCGCTCGCCGAGCGCGGACAGCGGATGGGCCAGCCGGGTCTCGGCGAAGTCGGCGAAGGCCGGGTTCAGCGCCTCCAGGTAGGCCTTATCGGGGTAGTGGCCGTCCTGGAAGATCCCCTTGTAGCCGGCCGTGCAGGCGTTGCGGGTCTCGCGCCCGCACAGCTGCCAGATGATCCAGTCGGCCGCCTCGATCCAGCGCTCGGTCCGCGCGTAGACCTCCGGGTCCTCCTCCAGCACCTGCAGGGCCTTGGCGAACTGCCACTCCGAGGAGATCCGCCCGCCGTAGCGCGCGATCCAGGGCTCACCCCGCTCGTGCGCGAGGTCGGTGATGCGGTCGGCCTGCGGCTGCGCCGCATGATGCTTCCAGAGCTTGGGGTACGCGTGTGGGCGCTCCGGGAGCAACTCGCACAGTGGCGTTCCGTCGGTCAGGGCCGGCAGCACCGTGCACGCCGTGAAGTCCGTGGCAATACCGATCACCTCGGACGGGTCGATCTTGGCGGCGGCCAACGCTGACGGCACGGCCGTCTTCAGCACGTCGATGTAATCGGCCGGGTCCTGCAGCGCCCAGTCCGGGCGCAACTGCTCGCCGGTGTACGGCAGCGTGCGCTCGATGACGCCGTGCGCGTATTCGTGCACGGCCGCGCCGACCTCGGCCCCGTCGGAGACCCGCACGACCACGGCGCGGCCCGACAGCGTCCCGAAGTCGACCCCGATGGTGTAGCTGGACATCACTTCGCCTTTCTGGTGACGAGGCGCTGGAGGACGATGAAGGCGAACAGCAGCACGCCGATCGCCATCCGGGCCCACCACGAGTTGAGGCTCGCGAAGTTCACGATCGTGTTGATCATGCCGAGCACCAGGACGCCCAGGACCGTGCCGAGCACGTAGCCGGAACCGCCGGTCAGCAGCACGCCGCCGATGACCACGGCCGCGATCGCGTCGAGCTCAGTGCCGGTGCCGTGCCCGGCGTAGCCCGACGTGGTCGTGATGCTGTAGATCAGGCCGCCGAGGGCGGCGCAGAAACCGCTGAGCGTGTAGACGCCGATCCGCGTACGGCCGACCGGAAGGCCCATCAGCAGGGCCGAGTCGGCGTTGCCGCCGATCGCGTAGACGTTGCGGCCGAACCGGCTCCAGGCCAGCACGACCGCGGCCACGGCCACCACGGCCAGCGCGACCAGGGCCATCCCGGAGATGTAGACGCCCGGCTCGAAGACGATGCGCGTCTCGGCGATGCTGGTCCAGAACTCGTTCGTGATCGGGATCGAGTTCTGGTTGATCAGCAGGGCGATGCCGCGGGCCAGGAACATGCCGGCCAGCGTGGCGATGAACGGCTCCACCTTGAAGAAGTGGATGACCGCGCCCATGCCGAGCCCGAGCACGCCACCGACCAGCAGCACGACCGGGATGACGACCCCGGCCGGCCAGCCCGCCTGCAGCAGCGTGGCGGCCACGGTCGAGGTCATCGCGATCACCGCGCCCACCGACAGGTCGATGCCGCCGGTCAGGATCACGAAGGTCATGCCGACCGCGACGACCAGCAGGAAGGCGTTGTTGGTGAACAGGTTGAGGATCACCGAGGGGTGGGTGAAGTTCTCGTAGTTCACCGCGCCCACGGTGTACATGACGATCAGCAGCGACAGCGTCGCCAGGACCGGGATGTACTGCGCGTTCGGCCGGTACGTGCGCCGCCGGCTGGCCGGGCCGCTCTTGTTCGTGGCCGGGGTCGTGCTGACGTCGATCATGCCGGGACCTCCGCCCGTGCGGCCGGCCGAGGAGTCGACCGGCGGAACAACATGGCCCGGAAGGTCGCCGACTGGGCGAGGCAGAGCACCACGACCACCACGGCCTTGAAGACCAGGGTGGCCTCGGGCGGGATGCCCACCGACTGGGCGGTCGTGTCGAGGGTGGCGATCAGCAGTGCGCCCAGCGTGGTACCGGCCAGCGAGAACCGGCCGCCGGTGAGCGCGGTGCCGCCGATGACCACGGCCAGGATGGCGTCGAGCTCGATCAGGTTGCCGGCGTTGTTGCCGTCGGCGCTGGACACGTTCGAGCTGTAGATCAGCCCGGCGATGCCGGCGCAGGCGGCCGAGACGACGTACACCATCACGGTGAACCGGCGGGCCTGGATGCCCGCGAGCCGGCTCGCCACCGGGCTTCCGCCGACGGATTCCAGGAGCAGTCCCAGCGCCGTACGCCGGGTGAGCAGCACCGTGATCACGAGAACGACCGCCGCGATCAGCACCGACACCGGCAACCCGAGCACGTAGCCGGCGCCGATCACCTTGTACGGGCTCGACTGCACGTTGATGATCTGCCCCGACGTGATCAGCTGGGCCAGCCCGCGGCCGGCCACCATGAGGATCAGCGTCGCGATGATCGGCTGGATGCCCAACACCGCCACCAGGAAGCCGTTCCACAGGCCGAGCACGAGCGAGAGGGCGATCGCCGCGACCACCGCGACCGCGACGCCGCCGACGCTGTTCTGGTTGGACAGGTCGCCGATGATCAGGCAGGCCATGGCGCCGGAGACGGCCATCACCGAGCCGACCGACAGGTCGATGCCGCCGGTCGAGATGACCAGCGTCATGCCGATGGCCACCAGCACCAGGGGCGCGCTGGCCCGCAGGATGTTCACCGGCGTCCCGAACAGGTGCCCGTCCTGGATCCGGATGTCGAAGAAACCGTCGGAGAAGATCAGCGCGCAGAGCAGCAGCACCACGAGCATGGCGACCGGCCACATCAGCCGGCTCTTGAGGAATGTCATGAGGTCGCTCCGCTGGCGATGGTCCGCATGATGCGGTCGGCGTCGACGTCGCCGGTGTTGTCGAGCTCTTCGACCAGGCGCCGGTCCCGCAGCACCTCGATCTTGTGGCTGAGCCGGAGCACCTCCTCGAGCTCGGCGCTGACGAACAGCACGGCCATGCCCCCGGTGGACAGCTCGGCGACCAGGCGCTGGATCTCGGCCTTGGCGCCGACGTCGATGCCGCGGGTGGGCTCGTCGATGATCAGCAGCTTGGGCTCGGTGATCAGCCAGCGGGCCAGGAGCACCTTCTGCTGGTTGCCGCCGCTCAGATTCCGTACGGGAATCTCGGGGTTGTCCGGCCTGATCTGCAGGGCCTTGATGTATTTGCCGACCAGCTCGTCCTGGCGGCGCTTGGCGATCGGGCGGGTCCAGCCGCGGGCCGCCTGCAGGGCCAGGATGATGTTCTCGCGGACGGTGAGCTCGCCGATCACGCCCTCGGTGCGGCGGTTCTCCGACGAGAAGGCGATGCCGCGGGACATCGCGGTCCGCGGCGACTTCATGGCGACCGGCTTGCCGTCGAGCTCGAGCTTGCCGCTGTCGGCCTTGTCGGCGCCGAACAGGAGCCGGGCCAGTTCCGTACGCCCGGAGCCCAGCAACCCGGCCAGGCCGACCACCTCGCCGGCGTGGATGGTGAGGTTGAACGGAGCGATGGCGCCCTCACGGCCCAGCTCCTCGGCGCGCAGGATCGGCTCGCCGCGCTCGATCTGCTCGGCCGACTCGCGCGGGCGGCTCTCCAGCTGCTCGAGCGTGGCCAGCTCCTTGCCGATCATCTTGCGGACCAGCTCGACCTGGGGCAGCTCGGC
The DNA here is from genome assembly GCF_042899005.1 of Actinoplanes sp. NPDC000266. Lineage (NCBI taxonomy): Bacteria > Bacillati > Actinomycetota > Actinomycetes > Micromonosporales > Micromonosporaceae > Actinoplanes > Actinoplanes sp. NPDC000266. The sequence continues at coordinate 937,644 of NZ_JBIAZI010000001.1, read as the reverse complement.
CGTGCGGTACTCGCCGATAAGGGCGCCGTTGCGCAGCACCGTGATCCGGTCGGCGACCTCGTAGATCTGGTCGAGGAAGTGCGAGACGAACAGGATGGCCACCCCGGAGTCGCGCAGCCGCCGCATGATCGCGAAGAGCTGGGCCACCTCGGAGGCGTCGAGGCTGGACGTCGGCTCGTCGAGGATCAGCACCTTGGCGTCGATGTCCACCGCGCGGGCGATCGCGACCATCTGCTGCACGGCCAGGGAGTACGTGTTCAGCGGGGCCGAGACGTCGAGGTCGAGGTCGAGGCTCTTGAGCAGATCGGCCGAGCGCTTGCGCATCTCGGACCACTGGATGCGGCCGAAGCGGCGCGGCTGGCGGCCGATGAAGATGTTCTCCGCGACCGAGAGGTTGGCGCAGAGGTTGACCTCTTGATAGACGGTGCTGATGCCGGCTTCCTGCGCCTGCAGCGGGCCGGTGAACAGCACGTCCTTCCCGCTCAGCTTGATGTCGCCGCCGTCGATCCCGTACACGCCGGTGAGCACCTTGATCAAAGTCGACTTGCCGGCGCCGTTCTCGCCCATGAGGGCGTGGATCTCGCCGGGCAACAGCCGGAAATCGACGCCGTCGAGCGCGACGACGCCGGGGAATATCTTCTGGATTCCGGTCATCTCGAGGACCGCGGGCGGCTCACCCATTCATCCCACTCCGTTTGTTGCGGGGCGCCCCGGTGGCGGCCGGGGCGCCCCTGATCGTCAGTACTTGCGGTCGGGAAGAGCGGCCTTGGCCTGCTCCGGGGTGAAGGTGGTCTCCTCGGTGAGGATCCGGGCCGGAACCTCTTCCTTGTTCTTGACCTTCTTGACCAGCTCCATCAGCTGTGGGCCGAGCAGCGGGCTGCACTCGACGATGAAGTTGATCTTGTTCTCGGACAGCGCCGTCATGCCGTCCTTGACCGCGTCGACGGTGATGATCTTGATGTCGGTGCCGGGCTTCTTGCCGGCCGCCTCGATCGCCTCGATGGCGCCCAGGCCCATGTCGTCGTTGTGCGCGTAGAGCACGTCGATGTCCTTGACGGACTGCAGGAACGTCTCCATCGTCTGCTTGCCGCTGGTGCGCTCGAACTTGCCGGTCTGCGAGGCGACGATCTTGAACTTGGGGTCGCTCTTGATGACGTCCTCGAAGCCGGTCTTGCGGTCGATCGCGGGCGCCGCGCCCGGCGTACCCTGAAGCTCGACGATGTTGACCGGCTCGGTCTTGCCGTCGTACTCCTTGGCCAGCCACTCGCCGGCCTTCTTGCCCTCCTCGACGAAGTCGGAGCCGAGGAAGGTCTTGTAGAGCGACGTGTCCTTGGAGTCGACCGCGCGGTCGGTCAGGATCACCGGGATGCCGGCGTCCTTGGCCTCCTTGAGCACCGGGTCCCAGCCCGACTCGACGACGGGCGAGAACGCGATGACGTCGACCCGCTGGGTGATGAAGGAGCGGATCGCCTCGATCTGCTTCTCCTGCTTGCCCTGGGCGTCGGAGAACTTCAGGTCGATGCCGGCCGAGGCCGCCGACTCCTGGATGGACTTGGTGTTCGCGGTACGCCAGCCGCTCTCCGCGCCGACCTGCGAGAAGCCGAGGGTGATCTTGTCACCGCCGCCGCCCGAGCCGGAGCCACCGTCGTCGCCGCCACAACCGGCCAGGGTCGAGGCGAGCAGGAGCCCACCGACCATCGCCGCGGAAATCTTCTTGAGCACAGGGCCCTCCAAATTGTTAACGTTCACGCATTCAGAGATGGTCGTCACCGCGACCGCGAACACCGAGCGGAGCATCGAGAGGAGAGTCGCGGCCGATCCGGGCACCGCGTTTCAGCAGTGTTACCGTTCTCAAACGCTCCGTCAAGGTTTCGCGCTCGGTTTGTTACCGACCGATTGCCGATGGTGGTGGCGGGCAGGTCGGCTATGGACATCCGGGCAAACCGTGTGCGATGTTCACGCTCACAAATCGGCGCTCGGAGGTTGTTCTTGCCATCGACCGACGGTGATCGGGCCCGCCCCCGGCTCACGGTCATGCGCGACGTCGCCAAGCTGGCCGGCGTCTCGCACCAGACCGTGTCGCGGGTCCTGAACAACCACCCCAACGTGCGGCAGGAGACCAGGCTGCGCGTGCTGGAGGCCATGCAGTCCCTGAACTACCGCCGCAACCTGGCCGCCCGCACGCTGGTCACCCGCCAGTCCGACACGCTGGGCATCATCGGCTTCGAGACCACACTGTTCGGCCCGGCGTCGATGCTGTACGCCATAGAGAGCGCCGCCCGCGACGCGGGCTACATGGTCAGCATCGCCTCGGTCCGCGACCTGGAACGCCGCCACGTGGTCGAGGCGGTCGACCGCCTGACCCAGCACGCGGTGGACGGCGTGATAGCGATCGCCCCGAAATTGACGGTCACAAGCGCCCTGGCCCAGGCCCCGCCATCGTTACGCTGCGTGGCGGTGGGCACGGCCGGCGAATCGGACGAGGCCCCCACGGTGGGCATAGACAACGCGGCCGGCGCCCACCTGGCCACCCAGCACCTGCTGGACCTGGGCCACCGAACGGTCCACCACGTGGCCGGCCCCGCCGACTGGCCGGAGGCACAGGAGAGAGTGGAGGGCTGGCGAAGCACCCTGTACGCGGCCGGCGCCGTGGTACCCCCGGCCGACCCGGGCTGGTGGGACGCGGAATCGGGCTACGCGAGGGGCCGCCTGCTGGCCGCGGATCCGCAGGTGACGGCCATCTTCTGCGCGAACGACCGCATAGCCTTGGGCGTCCTGAGAGCACTGCACGAGACAGGCCGCCGGGTCCCCGACGACGTGAGCATCGTCGGCTTCGACGACATGCCCGACGCCGGCTACTTCCTGCCCCCATTGACAACGGTCCGCCAGGATTTCAGCGAGTTGGGCCGGCGAGCCTTGACCCTCTTGCTGCAACACATGTCCGGCGACTCCACCACCGACCGGGTGTTGGTGACCCCGCACTTGGTGCGCCGCGAAAGCACAGGCCCTCCCCCGTTCCATTAAGCCCACCTCCACCTCACACCGCCCGCCGACCGCCTCCGCTGCGCACCGCCCCTGCACACCGCCCGCCTTCACCCCGCGCCGCACGCCTCCACCTCACACCGCCCGCCTCCACCCCGCGCCGCACGCCTCCACCTCACACCGCCCGCCTCCGCTGCGCACCGCCCCTGCACACCGCCCACCCTCCGCTGCGGACCGCCCCCTCGCTGCGCACCGCCCGCACCTCCGCGCCAATTCCGGCGCGGCCCTCCCCCTCAGCCTCACGTCAGGGCTTCAGCGTGCCGCCGCACACCTCCTCCGAGCTCACTCCCGGTCACGCGCCGCCGCCCCTGGATATGTCGGTTAAATCCGGCACCAGCAGCGGGCTCCCGTTCACCGCGGCCTCGGCGTCCCGAAAGGTTCGGCGGGTAACGCTTGCCCTCGGCCTTTCCGCGCAAATTTCACGTCGTTGCTTCAGCGGCCGTCCGCTTGGCCTCGTGGCTGCAGTCCTCCCGCCCGGACATGGTGTCGAGGCCTCGGCCCTTCGGCGGCACCCTCCGGACTCCGTGTCACGGCTTCGGCACCACCGGGGCATCGCGGCGCGGCGCGGGCCCACCCGGGACATCGCCTCGCGCCGCCCGCCCCACCCGGGACGTCGCCTCGCAGTGCCCGCCCCACCCGGGACATCGCCGCGCGCCGCCCGCCCACCCGGGACATCGCCTCGCGCCGCCCGCCCCACCCGGGACATCACGTCGCAGCGCCCGCCCCACCCCGGCATCGCGGCGTGGCTTCCGCCCCTCGGTGGGTTCGTCTGGGTGTGTGCTGCGTTTCCCTGGCGCGTCTTCTCGCGGGGCCCGGCCCTGGACGGGACTATTGTTCCCGCAGAGACGAGATGCGGGGTGCTGGTGAGTGTGAAGCGCGGGCGGCCTCCGGGCATGATGGATGTCGCCCGGCTGGCCGGGGTGTCGCATCAGACCGTGTCGCGCGTGCTGCACGAACACCCGAACGTCAGCGAACCGACCCGCCTCAAGGTGCGGGCCGCCATCGCCGAGCTCGGCTACCGGCCCGACCGGACGGCCCGCGCCCTGGTCACCGGCACCTCCGGTGTGATCGGTGTCGTCGCGCCGAACACCGCCCTCTACGGGCCCGCCTCCATGCTGAACGCTTTCGAGCAGGCCGCCCAGGACAGCGGCTTCGCCGTGAACGTCGGCAACGTCCGCACCCTTGATGAACGCTCCATCGCCCGCGCCGTCGAACGGCACCTTGACCAGCGTGTCGCCGGCCTCGTCGTCATCGCCCCGGTGACCAGCGCCGAGTCGGCCTTGGCGGCCCTGCCCGCCGATGTCCCACTCGTCACCGTCGACGGCGATCCCCACCGGCCCAGCACGCGGGTGACCGTCGATCAGGTGGCCGGCGGCCGCGCCGCCACCGAGCATCTGCTGGCCGCGGGCCATTCCGCGGTCTGGCACATCTCCGGTCCGCAGGACTGGTTCGACGCCAACGGCCGGGTGCGCGGCTGGGAGGAGGCCCTGCGTGACGCCGGCGTGGAACCGCCCCCTCTGCTGATCGGTGACTGGAGCGCCGAGTCCGGATATCGCAACGGCAAGCTCCTGGCCCGCCTGCCCGAGGTGACCGCCGTCTTCACCGGCAACGACCACATGGCGCTGGGCCTGCTGCGCGCCCTCAACGAGCAGGGCCGCCGCGTCCCCGCCGAGATCAGCATCGTCGGCTTCGACGACGTTCCGCAGGCGGCCTTCTACACTCCCCCGCTGACCACCGTCCGCCCCGATTTCGAGGCTGTGGCCCGGGCCGGCGTCGACATGCTCCTGGCCCAGATCGAGTCGGGCAGCCCACCGGCGACGGGCCGCCGCGTCATCGCCCCCAGCTTGGTCCCGCGCGCCAGCGTCGCCCCTCCTCCGGCCGCTCAGCGCTTCAGTTCGTAGGTCGTTCGGACGGGGACTCACCTCTTCGAACAGGGGCCTGGCATCCGCGGTGCGAAACGCCGGACGCGCCGACAGAGTTGAGTGTCCAGCTGCCATCACCGCGGATGCCCGGTCAAGGCGCAGTCCGCTGCTGCCCGGCCGGCGCCGATCGAACCGGCCCGCCCTGACATCGGCGACAAGCATGATCCCGCATGAGAATGCCTGTCCCACTGCCCGTTAAATGTGTTCGCCCGCCCACCCTTTGTTATTTCCGGTTGGCATGTTTTTTCCTTTGCAGTCGATCTTCGGGGTGCGGGATAATGGTTCATGGCGCAGCTGGGGTTCTTTTCAAGGTCGGTCATTTCTGCGATACGGATTGGAGTGTGGTGCCGAGTCATTCGCCGGAGATGCTCGCGTTTTGGCGTGATCATGCGAACCGGCGGCGGTGGGGTTTAAAGCGACGTTATGCCGGTTGCATGGTTGTTCGCGGTTATGCGGGGAGTTGGGTTTGCATGATCCGACCGAGCGGATACCGCCGTTGGTCTGGGATGACGAGGTCACCTGTGTGCGGCCGCCGCGTCCGGGTAGGCCCGTCGCCCAGGCGGAAGTCGCCGGCCGCCCGGAGAGCATGCCGCAGGCTGCATCCGCCTGCCGCGCGGACAAGCCAGTTGAGGCCGAGGTAGTAGTACGGCCCGAGCCCACAGCAGACGCCGAGGCTTACGCGGTAGCCCAGTCGGAGCCGGCAGTCCAGGCCAAGGCAACACCGCGGACAAAGCAGACGGTTCACACCGCGGCGACAGCCCAACCCAAGCCGACAGCCCAACCCAAGCCGACAGCCCAACCCAAGCCGACAGCCCAGCCCGGGACGACAGCGCGGACAAAGCAGACGGCTCACACCACGGCGATAGCGCAGCCCAAGCCGGCAGTCCCCGCTGAGGCGGCGGCGCGGACCGAGTCGATGGTTCCGGCTGAGGCGGTAGTGGGCGCCGAGACGGCGGCATCCGGCTCGGCGAGCGGCGTCGGCGAAGATCACCGCGCGGGCTGGAACCATCAGGCTAGGCGATCATCGTGCCCCGCCGTGGATCTCGACCGCGGGCGGCGGTCGCGCCGTTCAGGATCCCGCGCCGGTGGCGTCACAGAATCGTCGGCGATGACATTGTTGGCGGCAGCGGATTCGCGGCGGGGTGGTTCTGCCGCCGTCCGAAGCGAGCCGACGGCGCTTTATGAACGGGTCGCGGAAAAATCAAAGGCATGGGTAGTGACGACAATACGCCGGCAATGGAGGCCGGGTCGAGCGACACGAACAGAAAGCGCACAACCCCGGAAACCTTACGAACTGGAGCGCTTACCCCACATCTCGCGGGTCATCTCGTATTCGACCTCGCCCAGCTCCGATCCAGGCAGGGGGTCGTCCCATGTCGGGAAGAACGTGCGCACGTACCGCATGCCGACCTTTTCCATGACGCCCCGGGAGCCCGCGTTCACGGCCATCGTCTGCGCGATCACCCGGCTCTGCCCGGTGTCGAAGGCGTACCCGAGGAGGGCACGGGACGCCTCGGCGGCGAAGCCCTGCCGCCAGAAGCGCCGGGCCAGGCGATAGCCGAGTTCGCAATCCGATGTTCCGTGGACCGGCGGAAGCATCATGAGCCCGACCAACGCGTCGTCGGTCTTCCGGAACGCCATCCAGTAGCCCAGGCCGTCTCTGGTCAGGGCCATCCTCTCCGCGTGGCTGGCCACGACCTCGTCGCGGGTCCGGGCCCTGCCCCACAGGAAACGCAGCACCTCGGGGTCGGCGTCGAGCTCGACCTCGAGGTCGAGATGCCGGTCGTCCAGCGGAACCATCAGGAGACGCTCGGTGTGAAGAACGGGCTGAGCCACCCGCCGACGATCACACGGCGGGCGCCGGCCGCGCGACGAATTTACGCGGCGAACAGCAGCGCCGCGCTGATCAGCACCACCACCGCCGTGGCGAAGTGGACGCCGAAGGCGGTCGCCCGGCTGCCGCCGTTGCGCAGCACGATCACGGTGTCGCCGAACGGGGCGATCGCCACCACGAGCATGAACCACGCCGCCGCCTCGGCGCCGGCGAAGGCCAGCAGACACAGACCGAGGACGCCGTACGTCAGATCACGCACGCCCTTGACACTCAGGTAGGCCCCGCGCGGGGACGGCACGCCGTATCCGGCCGCCGCGGCCTCCGGCTGGAGCAGGAAACGCACGCCGATGAAGACGATGAACAGGTCGAGGGCGATGGCCAGGCCGTACGCGAGCATGCTTCCTCCACGATGGAACTAGCGGTGCTAGAACTTCTTTCGACGCTAGCAGAGCGGCGACAGAAGTTCTAGCGGTGCTAGCATGAGCGGCATGACGTCCCAGACACGCCGGCAGCGGGAGCGGGCCGAGCGCGAGCAGCTGATCGTCACGGCCGCCCGCGAACTGGCCGAGGCCGAGGGCTGGGAGGTCGTCACCACCCGGCGCCTGGCCGCGCGGGTGGAATACAGCCAGCCCGTCCTCTACAGCCACTTCGCCGGCAAGGAGGCCATCATGGCCGCGGTCGCCGTCGAGGGCTTCACCGAGATGGCGGCGCAGCTGCGTGCGGCCCGCGAACGATCCGAGGACCCGTTGGCCGGCGTCTCCGCGGCGTACATCGACTTCGCCGAGCAGCGACCGGCCCTCTACGACGCCATGTTCAACCGCTCGAGCACCCTGCCGTTCGCCACCCCCGAGGCTCCCGAGGCCCTGCACGCGTGCTTCGATCAAATTCTCGCGGTCGTACGCCCGATCGCCGCCGGCGCCGACGAGGGCCTTCTCGCCGAGGTGCTCTGGAGCGCCCTGCACGGCCTGGTCACCCTGACCCGCGGCGGCCGCCTGCCGCGCGAGTTCCACGACCGCAGACTGGCCCTCCTCCTGGGCCGCCTGTCGGCGTAGGGCCTGTTTTGACAGGGGGGTCGGAGCGAGGTGAGGTCCAGGCGCCGCAGCCCGTCTCCCCTGTCAAAACAGGCCCTGGGGTCCATGATGGTCGGATGGGTCGCGCAGCGAAGGTCATCGTCGCCGTCGTTCTCGTCGTGGGCGGCTTGACCGGCATCGTCGTCGTCCTGGCGGGTGAGGGACTCGACCGGGCCGAGAAGTGGACGTCCCTGATCGGCATGTTCGTCTCCGTGGCCATCGGCCTGGCCGGTCTTCTGGTGGCCTGGCGGCAGACCGGCGGGGCCCGCGTCAGCCGTACGGGAAACGCCACCGCGACCGGCCCCGGCAGCGTTGCCGTCAGCGGCTCGGCCGGCGCGGGGCCGGCGACCGCCGTCGACCGCACGGGTGACGCGATCGCCCGGGACGGCGGGCGCGCCGTCTCCGGAGAGGACCGGTGACCGCCGTACGCCGGACCGGCAACGCCGAGGCCCACGACGGCGGCATCGCCGTCACCGGTTACGTCGGGACGCTCAACTACACCGCGGTGGCCAAGCCTCGCTCGCACTATCTGGAGCGGGTCCGCCAGATCGCGCCCGAGCGGCTGCTGGGCCGTGAGGCCGAGCGCGCGGCGCTGGCCGCCTTCTGCACGGCCGGCGACCCGGGCCCGGCCTATCTCCAGTGGCGGGCTCCGGCCTGGGCCGGCAAGTCGGCGCTGATGTCCTGGCTCGTGCTGGAGCCGCCGGCCGGCGCCCGCGTGGTGTCGTTCTTCGTCACCGCGCGCTGGGCCGGGCAGAACGACCGGGTCGCCTTCGCCGAGGTGCTGATCGAGCAGCTGGCCGAGCTTCTCGACGAGCCGCTGCCGCCGCTGCTGAGCGAGTCCACCCGCGAGTCGCACCTGCTCGGCATGCTGGGCCGGGCCGCCGAGATGTGCCGTACTCGGGGTGAGCGCCTGATCCTCGTGGTGGACGGCCTCGACGAGGACCGGGGTGTCACGGCCGGCGACGACGCGCACAGCATCGCCGCGCTCCTGCCCGCGCGCCCGCCGGCCGGCATGCGGATCGTCGTCTCCGGCCGCCCTCATCCGCCGGTTCCCGCCGACGTGCCCGAGGACCATCCACTTCAAGACCCTTCCGTCGTACGGGTCCTGACCGCGTCCCCGCACGCGGTTGTGCTCCGGCACGACGCCCAGCGCGAACTCAAACGCCTCCTCAACGGCTCCGGCACCGAGCGTGACCTTCTCGGCCTGCTCGCCGCGGCCGGCGGTGGCCTGTCCGCCCGCGACCTGGCCGAGCTCACCGGCTCCACCACCTACGACGTCGACGACCTGCTGACCGCCGTCTCGGCCCGCACCTTCGCCGCCGCCACCGCCCGCTGGCGCCGCGGGACGACCGTCTACGTGCTGGGCCACGAGGAACTCCAGCAGCAGGCCGTGGCCCGCCTGGGCGACGGCCTGCTGGCCGCCTACCGCGAGCGCCTGCACGCCTGGGCCGACGGCTACCGCGACCGGGGCTGGCCCGAGCACACCCCCGAATATCTGCTGCGCGGCTACTTCGCCCTGGTCCAGGCGACCGGCGACACGTCACGCATGGTGTCCCTGGCCTCCGACACCGGCCGTCACGACCGCATGCTCGACATCACCGGCGGCGACGCCGAGGCGGTCCTGGAGGTGGCCGCCGCCGTCCACACCGTCACCACTCAGGACAGCGTCGGCGCGCCCGACCTTGCCCGTCTTCTCGTGCTGTCCCACCACCGGAGCCGCCTGGAGGACCGGAACAGCCGCATGCCCACCGAATTGCCGGCCCTGTGGACGACCCTCGGCCAGCCGGTCCGCGGGGAGGCGCTCGCCCTCGGCATCCCCGGCCCGGAGGACCGGGTGCGCGCGCTCGCCGCCCTGGTGGACGTGGTGGCCGGCCGGCCGGATCGGTCGCAGGCGCGGGCCCTGACCGACGTCGTCGTACAGACCTCGCCGTCAGTGCGAGACGGCGAGCGGCGGGTGGTGTTGAGCGCGATGACACTGTCCCTCGTCCGGGCCGGCCTCCTGGACGAGGCCGAGGCCACCGCCCGGGCCGTGGCCGGCGAGGACACCGGACCCCTGGCCACCGTCGTCTCCGCGCTGGTGGAAGCGGGCGAGGTGGCCCGGGCCGGGGAGCTGGCCCACGCCGCCGGGGAACCGTGGTCGCTCGTCGGCCTGGTGAGGTCGCTCGGCGAGGCCGGCGACCTGATCGAGGCCGGGCGCGTCACCGAGACCATCGCCGACCCCGAGTCGCGACTGCACGCCTGGGCGGTCCTGGTGGAGGCGCTCGGGGCCGCCGGTGACCGCACCGGCGTGCGTGCCCTCGCCGACCGTGCCGAGCACATCGCCCGGACGGGACTCGAAGGGCGACGGCGGAGTTCCGCGCTGGAGACCCTGGCGGTCGCCCTGTGCCGGGCCGGCGATCCGGCCCGGGCGGCGGAGGTGGCCGGCGCCGTCGCCGAGCCGGACTCCGGCAGCGTGCGGGCCCGGATGGCCGAGGTCCTGTGCGAGGCCGGCGAGCTGTCCTGGGCGCAGCGGGTCATCGACGACCTGCCGAGCGGGAACGTCCAGCTCACGGCCCGGATGGCGCTGTCACGGGCCTACCGCGAACGCGACGATCTTCCCCGCGCGCTGGCGGCGCTTCAGGACGCCGGCGACCACCCGAGCGAGCACACGATCCCCGCGCTGGCCGTGTGCTGGATGCGGGCCGGGGACTTCCGCCGGGCCATGCGCATCGCCCTCGCGGCCGCCGAGCCCGCCGAGGCTCTCTTCCGCCTGGCGCGGGTGGCGTTGTCCACCGGCGACCACCCCCGCGCCCGCGCGCTGGCCACACGGGCGGAGCACCTCGCCGGATCCGGCGACGAGCGGGCCTTCACGCTGGTGAGGCTGGCCCGGGTCCAGCTCGACGCGGGCGACGCTCCGGCCGCACGCGCGCTGGCCGCCCGTGCCGCCGAGGCGATCCCCGAGGTGACCGGCGACGAGGAATGGGGAGGGACAGCCGCCGAGTCGATCAGGGTTTGCGCCGACGCGGGCGATTTCGACCTTGCCGTACGGCTCGTCGACGGCTTCACGCGCGGACGCCTCAAGTGGGAGGCGAGGAGGGCCCTGATCGAGAAGCTGGTCCAGGCCGGTGACATCGCGCGGATCGAGCGGCTGGCCCAGGCCGCCACCGATCGGTACGACCGGGCGCGCATCCGCGCGGAGCTGGTGACGGCCGTGGTGAAGGCGGGCGACCTGAGCCGGGCGCGCGAGGTGGCGGCCGACATCGGTGATCCGTTCCTCCGGGCACAGTCCCTGACCGAGGTGGGCCGGGCGTTCGTGACGGCCGGCCACCCGTCCGAGGCTCAGCTCCTGGCCGTCCAGGCGGAGCAGGCCGCCCGCGCGATCACCAGCCCGGAGACCTTGGGACCCGAACTGGTCATTCTCTCGGACGCGCTGATCGAGGCCGGCGAATCACCACGGGCCGTTCTCGAGGCGGCCCTGCGCGTGGCTCAGGAGATCGACGACCACGACCTGCGAACCGAGGTGATGACGTCCGTCGTGACGGCGCTGGGCCGGGGCGGCCACTCGGCGCGCGCCCAGGAGGTCGCCGCCGCCCTGGGCGCCACGGCTCTGCTGGCGCTGGCCGAAACCCTCGTGGCGGCGGGCGACCTGCCGGCCGCCGAACAGGTCGCCCGCGCCATCGTCCCGGCTTCCGAGCGGGCCCGGGCGCTCAGCGCGGTGGCCGCCGCCGCGCCCACCCGGGCCCGTGAGCTGGCCAGGGAGGCGGCTGACCGCGCTCTCGAGGTCACCGGAGCCAAGGCCCGCGCCGCCACCCTCGTTCGCTGCGCGGAGACTCTGCTCGCGGTGGGCGACCAGGCCCGCGTACGGGCGCTCGGGGAAGCTCTGGTGGCGGCGGCGAGCGCGATCACCTCGCAATACCGCCAGGCGGTGACCCTGATGAGGGTGGCGCGAATCCTCGTCGAGGCAGGTGATCTGTCCCGGGCCGAGTCGGCGACCCGGCTCATCGCCGACCGCAACGCCCATCCCGCCGCCCAGTTGCACCTGGCCCGGGCGGCCGCCGAGGCCGGTCACCTCGCCGAGGCGGAACGGATGGCTCGTGCCGTCGCCGATCCGGGCTTCCGGGCCGAGGCGCTGGGCGCGCTGGCGACCGCGATGGCCGCGGCCGGCCGGCTTCCGGTGCTGCCCGACAGCGCACCCGTCCTGATCGCCGCGGCCCGGGCCGCCGCCACGGCCGGCGACCGCGCCGAAGTGCTCGTGCTGGCCCAGCGGGCCGCCCCCGACGCCGGGGCCGAGGAACAGGTCGAGATCGTCGAGATCCTGGCCGGGGCCGGTCATCCGGACGCGGCCGTCGCCGTGGCCGAGCAGGGAATCCGGGAGGCCGCCACCATCAGCAGCGCAGCGTTCCGGGCGCGGCAGCTGTGCTCCTTCATCCCGGCCCTGTCCCGCCTCGGCCAGGCCCATCTCGTGCACGAGGCGGCCGGCCACATCCCCGCGGCCGAAGCTCGCCTTCAGGTGCTCATCGCGCTGATCGAGCACGGCGAGCTCTCCCCCACCCGCCGCGCCGAGGTGGCCCGTCTGGCCCGGGCCTCCGGCGACCCGGCCGCGCTGCTCGCGCTCGCCGCCGCCGTGGGGCCGCCCGGCGCCGGGCCGCTGCTGGCCACCGCCCTGGCCATGACCCCGTGGCGAATCGCGCTTCCCGAAGTGGCGAGCCTCTATCCGGCCGCGGTGACGCCGCTGGCCGGCGCCGTGCTGTGCCGGCCCGATGTCGGGAGCGCGACCGAGAGCACAGTGGATCGCCGGGCGGAGTGACGATGAGGTGCCGGGCGGCCCGGGTGCGGCCGCCGGCCCTGGGGATGATCGCGATGGCGTTGCAGCCGTGGCCGCTCGTGCGGCAGGGGGACAAGGCTCACCCCGTACCCAGCCTTCAATATCACCTGCGGGCCCGTGGGCACACGGTGACCGTGGACGGGGACTTCGGGCCCAGGACCGACGCCGCCGTGCGGGCCTTCCAGCAGTCCAAGGGCCTGTCCGTGGACGGCATCGCCGGGCCGCTGACCTGGAAGGCGCTGGTGACCACCGTGCGGTCCGGCGATCAGGGCGACGCGGTGAAGTCCGTGCAGGAGGAGTTCCAATATCGCAACCTGTCCGAGGACCCGGACAACGCGCCCCTCGTCGACGGCGTCTTCGGGCCGATCACCGAGGCGGCCGTCCGCGACTGGCAGCAGTTCCTGCACGACCACGACGAGCCCGCCATGGCGGTCGACGGCATCGCCGGCCCCATGACGTTCCAGTCGCTGATCAGCGGGATGTACGCGGGCTGACGGACCCGGCCGTGGCGGCCGGGCCCGAGCTCAGGCAGGGTCAGGAGGCAGCGGTTTCGGCGGCCACCACGGCCGGGACCACGGTGGGGACCTCGGCCCGGCGCCAGCGGGTGGCGACCGCGGGAGCCTTCTTCTCGACGGGGCGGCGGACGGCCGCCTCGCCGCGGTTCGGCAGCGACAAGCGGAAGACCTTGTACCAGGCCGACGCCACCTGCTTGGGGAGCGGCCCGGCGGTGTACGTGAGGCCGTACCTCTGGAAGAGGTCCTGGATCTTCGGGGCGATCTCCTTGTAGCGGTTGCTCGGCATGTCCGGGAACAGGTGGTGCTCGATCTGGTGGGACAGATTGCCGGTCATCAGGTGCATGGCCTTGCTGCCGCTGATGTTGGCCGAGCCGAGCATCTGGCGCAGGTACCACTCGCCGCGGGTCTCGCCCTCGATCGACGTCTTCTCGAAGGTCTCGACACCGTTCGGGAAGTGGCCGCACATGATGACCGAGTGGCTCCACAGGTTGCGGATCAGGTTGGCCGTGGCGTTGGCGGCGATCGTGTGCAGGAACGACGGCCCGGACAGGGCCGGGTGGACCACGTAGTCCTTCAGAACCTGCTTGCCGATCTTCTTGCGGACCGCCTTCAGCGCGGCGCGGAACTTCGGGTCCTGCCGGCGTTCCTTGGTGGCCATGTTCTTGCCGAGCTCGAGGTCGTACGCCGCGATGCCGTACTCGAAGAAGCAGGCGTTGATGAAGTTGTAGAGCGGCTGGCCCAGGTGCGCCGGGTGCCACTTCTGGTCCTCGTCGACGCGCATGATGCCGTAGCCGAGGTCGTTGTCGCGGCCGACCACGTTCGTGTATGTGTGGTGCAGCTCGTTGTGCGAGTGCTTCCACTGCTCAGCCGGGGAGGCGTGGTCCCATTCCCACTTCGTCGAGTGGATCTTCGGGTCGCGCATCCAGTCCCACTGGCCGTGCAGGATGTTGTGGCCGATCTCCATGTTCTCGAGGATCTTGGCGATCGACAGGCCGGCCGTGCCGACCAGCCAGGCCGGCGGGAAGAGCGAGAAGAGCAGGACCCCGCGACTGCCGATCTCCAGCCCGCGCTGCCAGGCGATCACCCGTCGGATGTACGCGGCGTCGCGCTCGCCCCGGCTCCCCATGACCTCGTCACGGATGGCGTCGAGCTCGACGCCGATCTGCTCGATGTCCTCGGGGCTCAGGTGGGCGATCGGGTTGGATTCCTTGCGCTGGATCGTGGTCATGCGTTCCTCTTCTAAATCTCGATGGTGCAGGGGCCGGCGGCGGCCGAGATGCAGGTCTGTACGGGGATGCTGTCGCCTGGCTCGGCGACGGTGAGCTGCCCGTCGCGCAGGTCGCGCACGGCGCCCTCACGCAGCGGGACGACGCAGCTGAAGCAGATGCCCATCCGGCAGCCGGACGGCATGAGCACGCCGGCCGCCTCGCCCGAGTCGAGCAGCGGCTCGGAGCCGTCGGTCTCGACGACCGTGCCCGATTGACTGAAGGTGACCGTGCCGCCGCCGTCCCCGCTGACCAGGGTGGGCCGGAAACGCTCGGTGCGCAGCAGATCGGCGGCATCGGCGTCGGCCCAGTGGGTCTCCAGGTCGTCGAGCATCTCGTTCGGCCCGCAGGCCCAGGCCCGGCGCTCGAAGAGATCGGGCACCAGCTCGTCCAGGTCGGCCGGCTTGAGGCGGCCGTCGGCGCGGGTGTGCCGCTCGATCAGGCGGATCCGGCCGTCGGCGGCCATGGCGCGCAGCTCGGCGCCGAAGACCACGGCCTCGCTGGTGCCGGCCGAGTGCACGACGACGACGTCGGAGAGCTCGTTCAGGGCGCTGCGCAGCATGCCCATGACCGGGGTGATGCCGCTGCCGGCGGTGACGAACAGGGCCTTGGCCGGCCGGGGCGCGCACAGCTGGAACTCGCCGGTCGGCGGGTCGAGGTGCAGGATCAAACCCCGTTTGGCATGCCGTACGAGGTGGTTGCTGACCACACCCTCAGGGACGGCGTTGACCGTGATGGTGATCCGCCCGTCCGTCCGCCGGGGCGAACTGGTGATCGAGTAGGAGCGCCACAGGCGTACACCGTCGACGTCGACGCCGACCCGGACGTACTGACCCGGCTCGTGCCGCACCCAGCCGCGGCCCGGCCGCAGGAGCAGGGTGACGCTGTTCGCCGTCTCGGGGCGCACCGCGTCGACCTTCGCCCGGAGCACGTTGGCGTTCCGCAGCGGAGCGATCACGTCGAGATAGTCGGCCGGCACCACCGGCGTGGTGATCAGCTCGACCACCCGCCAGGCGCCGCTGCGTATGTTCCGTGTCACAGCCACATAACAAGCTTCCTGCGTTCAGGAGGTAGATTCCTGACCAACGGAAGTGAACTCGACCGTGTTTTTTGTTCGGGGGAGACAAGACGGAGCGATTAAACGATGAGTGACGCTCTCCCAGACGTCAGAGCTTTCCGGTTGTCGCCGGAAGTCGCGGCCCCGCTGAAGAAGCGGCTGCCGCACGTCGCCACGCAGACCATCGATGCCATCATCTCCGAGGTTCCGGCCTACGCCGTGCCTTTCGCGGGTGATCTCGGACCCAAGATCGAGCGGGCCGTACGGGCCGCGCTCGGCACCTTCCTCGAGCTGGTCTCCCGCGCCGACGGCCCCGAACCGCAGTCCCCGCTCGGCCCGGCGCTCGAGGCGGCGTACGCGCTGGGAAGGGGTGAAGCCCGTAATGGCCGCAGCCTGGACGCGCTGCTGGGCGCCTATCGGGTGGGCGCTCGGGTGTCGTGGCACGAGCTGGCCAAGATCAGCGTGAGCAGCGGGCAGCCGGCCGCGACCATCGCGCACTTCGCCGAGCTGGTCTTCGCCTACATCGACGAGCTGTCGGCGGCCAGCGTGGCCGGGCACGCCGACCAGCTCGCCTCCTCGGGCCGGGCCCGCATCCGCGACCTCGAACAGCTGGCCCAGGCCCTGCTGGCCGGCGAGCCCGAGCACGTGATCGTCGCGGCCGCCGAGCGGGCCGACTGGTCGCCGCCGCGCACGCTGACCGCCGTGCTGGTGCCCGAACACGCCGCCCGCATGGTCATCGACCTGCTCGACCGGAGAACCCTCCAGCTCAGCGAGGTGCTGCTGGTCCCGGACGTGGACGGCACCTCACGCGCCGCCGTGCTCGGCCTGCTGCGGGGCCAGAGCGCGGTGGTCGGGCCGGCCCGGCCCTGGCTTCAGGCCAAGGCGTCGTACGACCGGGCGCGGCGCACATCGGAGCTGGCCGGCCCGGCCGCCACGAAAACGGTGGTCGACACCGAGGACCACCTGGCCGAACTGGTGCTCACGGCCGATCCGCAGGCGCTGGCCGACCTGCGGGCCCGGGTCCTGGCGCCGCTCTCCCCCGACGCCGACCCCAAGCTGGTCGAGACGCTCCGCAGCTGGCTGCGTCACCAGGGCCGGCGCGAGGACGTGGCCGCCGAGCTGTTCATCCATCCCCAGACGGTCCGCTACCGCATGACCAGACTGCGCGAGTTGTACGGCGACAAGCTGCGCGACCCCGAGTGGACATCGGCCCTGACGATCGCCCTTTTCAGGTAGGACTACCAGGGCCACCACAACATGCGACGGGCCGGGCAGACTCGATGACATGGACACGTGGGAGTTCGGGCAGGCCGTACGCCGGTGGCGTGACCGGCTGGTCCCGGCCGAGGTGGGCGTGCCGGCCGGTGGCCGCCGCCGGGCCGCCGGGCTGCGCCGCGAGGAGCTGGCCGCCCTGACCGGCATCTCGGTCGACTATCTGACCCGCCTCGAACAGGGACGCTCGACCTCACCGTCGGCCCAGGTCGTCGAGGCCCTGGCCCGCGCACTGCGGCTCTCCGGCACCGAACGTGAGCTGCTGTTCCGCCTGGCCGCCCTGACCCCGCCCGGGCGCGACGTCGTGCCCACCCGCATAGCGCCGAGCGTGCAGCGCATGCTCGACCGGCTGGCGCACACCCCGGTCGTCGTGCAGGACGCGGCGTTCAACCTGGTCATGGCCAACCGGCCGTACGACGCCCTGATGGGCGACACCACCACCTGGCGCGGCCTGCGGCGCAACGGCGTCTGGCGCAACTTCGCCGGACCGCCCGGCCGCGCGGTGCACACCCCCGAGGAGCTGGCCCACTTCCGGGCCCTGCTCGCGGCCGACCTGCGCCTGACCGCGGCCCGCTACCCGGCCGACCACGACCTGAAGCGCCTGATCGCCGAACTGACCGCGCACAGCCCCGAATTCGCCGAGCTGTGGACCTCCGCCGAGCCGGTCGAGATCACCGAGTTCTCCCGCCGCAAGATCGTCGACCACCCCGACGTGGGCCGCCTGACCCTGGATTGCGACACCCTGACGGTGGCCGGCGACGACCTGCGCATCACGGTCTACACGGCCGAGCCCGGCACCGACGACGCGGCCCGGCTGGAGCTGGCCATCACGCTGGGAACGCAATCGCTGGTCCCCTAAGGTGAGGGGCGTGCCCGACGTCATCGACGATCTGGAAGCAGAGCAGGACCGGCTGGAGTACGTCCTGGGCGGTCTCACACCGGCCGACTGGCTCTCGCCGTCGGCGGCCACCGGCTGGACGGTCACCGACGTCGTCCTGCATCTGGCCCAGACCGAGGAGGCGGTGTCGGGTGTTCCCGACTGGCGCCGGTACGGGGCCACGGTGGACGAGGCGATGGACGCCATGGTCCGCGCCGAACGGTCCGAGCCCACCAAGGTCTTCGAGCGCTGGCGGGCGGCCCGCCGCGAGTCGGTGCGAACGCTCCGCGCGGCCGACCCGAAACAGCCGATCCCCTGGGTGGCGGCCGCGCTGAAGCCGCGCACGCTGGCAACGACCAGGCTGGCCGAGCATTGGGCGCACGCGCTCGACATCGCGACCCCGCTGGCGATCGACTATCCCGACACGGACCGCCTGAGGCACATCGCCTGGCTGGGTCACAGCACCCTGCCGTACGCGTTCCGCCTGGCCGGCCTGCCACCGGCCGAGGTCCGATGCGAGCTGACCGCCCCTGACGGCACCACATGGCAGTTCGGCCCACCGGGCGCCGAGTCGGTCGTCACGGGTCCGGCCGGCGCGTTCTGCCGCGTCGGCGCCCGCCGCCTCACCCCGGCGGATTCAGGCCTGCGAACACAGGGCCCACACGCCGACACGGCCGTGCGCCTGCTACGCAACTACGCCGACGTCTGACGTCCCGCCCGCCGGCCTCCGCTTTCTTTCGCGCCCCGCTCCTCTTTCCGTGCCCCCGCTTTGCCGTCCGCGCCCCGCCCCACCTTCGCCCAGCGCTCCACCTACCGCGGCCGGCCCCGCTCTCCGCGCAGCGCTCCGCCTTTCCCCCGCCCCACTCTTCGCACGGCGCTCCGCCCACCGCGGCCCGGCCCGTCCATCCGCGCCCCCGGCTCTTCTTCACGCGCTCTGGTCAGGCCGGGAGAAGGCGGACGCAGCAATGGCCCGGCCGCGGAGCCAAGATGGGGTGGAGAGTGGAATCGCCGGTGCCGTCGGTGACGCCCCGGAGCAGGTCGAGGTTCACGCCGCAGACCAGGTCGGTGTACTGCCGGGCCAAGCGGTGGAACGGGCAGTTGTGCAGGTCGACGGCGCCGGAAGGGTCGCGGCGGGGCTCGTAGCCGACCGACTCCAAGGCCGACTCCACGTCGGTGGCGTGGGCGCCGGTGTCGCGGCCGTAGTCGTACGCCTTGCGGTGCAGCACCTCCTGGACGGCGGTGCCGGTGGTGATCGACTCGGAGACGGCGGCGGCCAGCAGTTCGCCGACCACGTCGTAGTGGCGTTCCGGCACCGAGACGGTCACCTCGTCGCCGGCGCGGCGGTACAGCTTGGCCGGGCGGCCGGCTCCGGGGCCTCCGCGGCCCGGTGGGCGGCGGAACTCGAACTCCAGCAGGCCCTGCTCGGCCAGGCGGTCCAGGTGCAGGGCGGCGACGCGGCGGCTTATGCCGAGCGCCTCGGCCGTCGCGTCCCGGCCCATCGGCTCGCCGGAACGCGCGATCAGGTCGAAGACGGCCCGGCGGACCGGGTCGTCGAGGGCGGCGACGGCGGCCAGGCGGTCGGGCAGCGAGCGGGAGGCCATATCCCGAGTGTAAAACACGTGTGCCTTGACTTTAGACGGGTGCGCTTTCTAACGTACGGGAAAGAGGGTTTTAGAAGAAGGGAGAACACCCATGGTCACCGACGTCCGCACCCGCAGCACCGGCCAGGCCTTCCTGCTGCTGCGCACGGTCTTCACGGTCGCGCCGATCCTGTTCGGACTGGACAAGTTCTTCAACCTGCTGACCGACTGGCCCGGCTATCTGGCCCCGTGGGCCGACGACATCCTGCCCGGCACCGCGCAGCAGTTCATGTACGTGGTCGGCGCCGTCGAGATCGTGGCCGGCCTGCTCGTCGCCCTCCGTCCGCGGATCGGCTCGCTGGTGGTCGCCGCCTGGCTGGCCGGCATCATCGTCAACCTGCTGATCCTGGGCTCGTACTACGACGTGGCCCTGCGCGATTTCGGCCTGCTGGCCGGCGCGCTCGCCCTCAATCGCCTGTCCCCGTGAACGTTCAACACGACATCGAGGCAGCCTGGCGGAGCCGTACTCCCCTTGACGGCTCCGCCAGGCCTTCTCTCACTCGATGTCCACGGCGCCGAACTCTCGTCGGGACGTGTGAACGCTAACACACCATGGTGATCGATACTAGGCTTGCCGATCGGGCATGCCCGCGTTCGCGCGGATCAGGGCTTTGACGTTCTCGTACGCCTGGTCGAGGTCACTGTCCGGCCTGAACTCGATCTTCTCCACGTTGAAGTTCCGCAGCAGGGCCGTGAGATCGGGGAACTCCTTCGGATCGCGCAGCAACCGCGCGACGCCCATCGGCTCGAACAGTGCGGACATGTCCTTCCGCCGCTTGTCGAGCCGGCCGTCGAGGATCTTCTCGTCGAGCCGTCCCTGGCGAGTGATACGCAGGTGCTGCCGCTCGTACTCCTTGATCGCCGGCTTGAGACAGTCCCGCATCCGGTGGATCTGCAGCCGCAGTTCGCTCGTGTAGTCGTACGCCTCGGGCAAAGCCATGACCCGCCGGAGCATCGCCCGGACGTCACGGCACTTCTCGACCAGCTCGCCGTAGCTCTGCGCGTCCGGGTCCGAGATCAGCCGCATCGTCGCCGCCTCAAGGGCGTCCTGCCCGACGACCAGATCCTGCAAGGTCGCCGTCCACGCCTCCCGCTGGGCCCGCGTGACCTCGGCCTGCCGGAGAACGGCCGTGACGAAGCCGGCCCCCGCGAACACGGTTCCCACTTGAAGAAGCCACTTGCCGACCTCGAACGAGACCCCGCCCGCCGGCGCCCCGGCAAGAACGATGACGCCGGCCACCCAGACCGCGACCGCCAGAAGAAGAAGCCCGCCCGCGATGCGCGTCAGACCGGGAGACCGCCAGTTGCCACTTCTCATATCGACGAGCCTGCCATCACATGGCCACCGAGGACCCGGACGAGGCCGTACGTCCGTCGCCTTTCGGGTCCTCCGATCGGGCCGTACCGGCGCCGGCCATTGAGTGGCGATCGGGCGGTGCGTTCTACTGGGACCCCATTTCGGCTCCGTGATGACAAGGCGGTTCCATGAAGGACGATCTCGCGGGCGACGGCGCCACGCTGAATTTCCTGGTCGCCGCCGACGAAGAGACGGGCAGCGGAACCAAGGGCATCTTCAGCCGGGGCGACCGCGATGTCGTGCTGCGGGACATCAGCGTGGAAACGGTTCAGCGCAACCTCGCGTCGACGATCGGCAAGCTGCGGGAGGCCTTCTCCGGCCTGCGCGACGCCGGAGGCGACCTGCCGCTCAAGAGCGTCGAGGTGTCGTTCGAGATCAGTGCCACGGGCACGATCACGATCCTGGGTACGGGGGTCGAGACGAGCGGAACGGGCGGCATCACGCTGACGTTCGAGCGCGGATAGCCGGCCGTGCCCCGGCAACCACGGCGCGCCCTGCTCATCGGTGTGGCCGAGTACGACGACACCTCGATCGACTCGCTGCCCTTCATCGCCGACGACCTGGACGATCTGGACAAGGCGCTGACCTCGATCGGCTACCAGGTCGACCGGCACCCACCGCAGCACGGCGACCGGGACCGGATCGACACGGCGATCGAACAGTTCTGCCGCCGGGCCGAGCCAGGCCAGCAACTGCTGATCTTCCTGAGCGGCCACGGCATCCACCGCGACGGCAACGACTACCTCTTGCCGTCGAGCGCGGACACGACGAGCCGGAAGTTCACTGAGCGTTGCCTGGAGATCGAGTTCAACGGGCACATCGAGGACAGCCGGTGCGGCGACGTGCTGGTGGTGGTCGACGCCTGCCGTGAGGGCGTACGGCTCCGCGAGAAGAGCGGCTACAGCTACGTGCACCGCTGGAGCCAGCAGCAGCGGGCGCGGTCCGCCGACCGTACGATCGCCTATCTCTATGCCTGTTCCAGCGGCGAGCTCGCGCATTGGAAGGACACCCCCGACGGGACGTTCAGCCTGTTCACGCGGGCTTTCAGCCGAGCGCTGACGGACCCTTCGGTGGCGGGAACGCTGAGCGCGGTCCGCGAGGCGACCCGGGTACGTCTGGAGACCATGAGCGCCGAACTCGGCGTACCACTGCAGAAGCCGCACCTGGACGGCGACGGTGACCAATGCGCCCGCCTGGTGCTCGTGGACCGGCCCGGGCACGTGGCGGCGTCCCGGGGCGCGCCGGGCTGGGCCGACCGCGCCAAGAGTCACGCCGTCTGGGATCTGGTCCGTTCGGTGCCCGACAATCCGGCGCTCCCCGAGTCGGCCGCCGCGATGCGCGACGCCACGGCCGACTGCGCCGAGACCTGGTCGCGGGAGTACCGGCAGCTGCAGGCATCGCTCGGCGACGACCCGTGGTGGGACGAGGAGCTCGCCATCCGGATGCAGGATCGGCTGTCCTGGATCGTCAAGCACGTGCTCAACCCCGGAAAGCTGGCCGAGGGCGACAAGCCGCCGCTGAGTCCGGCCGAGGCCGCGCTGCTGGTCCTGCTGCCGTTCGCGCAGCAACTGCACCGCGCGTCGGCGGCCGTCGCATCCCGCTCGGTGCTGGACACGCCCGATCCGGCGAAAGATCAAGATGCGGAGTTCGCGCGGTACGTCGAGGGGCGGCGCCGCATCCTGCGGAGGTTGCGCCGTCTCGACGCGAGCGGCGACCACGCGCACGCCAGTGCCGTCCGATGGGCGGCCTATCACCGGTGGCTCGCCCAGCGACCGCAGCTGTACCGGACCGAGGCGGTCGCGGGCGTCCTGCTGAGCCCGCTCGATCCGCCGGACAGCGCGGCCGCGCTCCTGCTGCGTGAAGTGATCTCCGCCGACCGGCTGTCCCGCCTGCTGCGGGCGCTGCGCAGCGATCCCGAGGACGCGGCCTCCGGCGACCAGGCGACCGACATCCCGGCCGGCGCTCAGACGGTGGCCGGCGGCTCGCCGGACGAGCAGACCGTACGGAACCGGCTCCTCGCGCTGATCCTGCTGGTGGCCGAGGAGTTCACGATCGACGTGACGTCCCTGCCGAGCATCGTGACCGACCACATCGGCCTGCACGACGGCGTGGAACCGGGCGAGGTGCTGCGAGCGGTTCAGCGGGCCCGATGGTCGGCCCGCGGCCGCACGAGGGTGCTGGAGGCGGACTGCCCACACCAGTCGGTGCAGCTGGCGCTGGCCGAGCACACGAACGGCATCGCCGAGGTGCTGCGCCGCATCGACACGGCGGCCGAGTCCGACCGCACGTTGGAGGCCTTGCGAGACCTGCCCACACACGTGGCGGCGGACGGCCTGCGCCCCCTGCCGGGACCGGACGGCCTGCCGCGTTACGACATGGTGGGTTTCCGCTTCCGCCTGGACGACGACCGGGTCCAGGAACTGCTGATGGGCGAGCAGTTGTACGGCGATCCGGCGCTGGCCATCCGTGAGCTGTACCAGAACGCGCTGGACGCCTGCCGCTACCGCCGGGCCAGAACCCTGCACCTGCGGAAGCAGGGACGATGGACGGCCGAGTGGGAGGGCCGGATCACCCTCACCCAGGGCGTGGACGAGGACGGCCGGATGTGGCTGGAGTGCCAGGACAACGGCATCGGCATGTCCGAGCGGGAGCTGAGCAGCGTCTTCTCGAACGCCGGCGCGAGGTTCGCCGACCTGCCCGAGTTCCTGGAGGAACAGGCCACCTGGGCCAAGGAGGAAATCGACTTCTACCCGAACAGCCGGTTCGGCATCGGCGTCCTGAGCTACTTCATGCTGGGCGACGAGATCGAGGTGTCGACGGCCCGGTTCTCCCGTGACGGAACCATCGCGTCCCGTTTGCAGGTCGAGATCGACGGGCCGGGCTCGTTGTGCCGGATCCGCACGGCCGGCGAGGGCGCGGAGTCGGGCACGACCATCCGCGTCTACCTGCGACCGGACGTCTCGGTGTCCTGCACGGCACTGTTGTCCAACCTTCTCTGGGTCGCCGAGTTCCCGGTGACGGCCTCGGACGGCGCGACCAGCTTCGACTGGCAGCCGGGAGTGCTGTCCCCGCACGCGCTGGTCCGCGGCGGCAGCCCGGCCGACGATGACGACTTCGTCAACGACTCAAATAAAATCGTGGATCGGGTTCTGCCCTCCACCGCCCCGCACGTCTGGTGGTGCTCCGGTCGCGGCGGAATCCTCGCTGACGGGCTGTGGGCCGGCGAGGCCTCCTTCGGGTACGTCGTCAACCTCGTGGGCCCGATGGTTCCGAGGCTGACGGTGGACCGCCGCCGCATCCTGTCGATGAACCGTGACCACATCAGGGGATTGCTCCGCTCCGCGCTACCCGACTTGTTCGCCGAGGAGGGTCGGCTGCTCAGACTGAGCTGGATCAGAAGAGTGGCGGCAGAGGATCTCGTCATGGCCGACGAGATGGCCGACCTGATGATCGACAGCGGTTCGACTCTCGTCGCCGCGGAAGGCAGCGTCACCGTCGAGACAGCTCGGGTCGGTGTCTTTCCGCCCGATGACTCGATTTTTCATTTAGATGAGGAGGAAATGTCCTATTTGACATCTTTCGAACGAAACTTCACTCAAGGCGCCTACCTTTCGCTGGCCGCGTGGCGGCTCTACCGATACCTGCGAGCCGAATGCGTTCCCGGCGTACGGCTCACCGTGCAGCCACCTGCCACACCGCTGGCACGGCCATCGGACGCATTCCTACTGTCGATCGAGGTAGATGGGAAAGCCCCCTGGTT
Organism: Actinoplanes sp. NPDC000266; assembly: GCF_042899005.1. Taxonomy (NCBI): domain Bacteria; kingdom Bacillati; phylum Actinomycetota; class Actinomycetes; order Micromonosporales; family Micromonosporaceae; genus Actinoplanes; species Actinoplanes sp. NPDC000266. Next base: position 913,229 of record NZ_JBIAZI010000001.1, on the reverse strand, counting down.
AGTCCTGTCCGAGCCGGTGCCTGTCGAGCACGTCATGAGGGCGGGCGCGGCGATGGGCTGGTCGCCCCATCGGACCGCGGAACGTCTGATCGACCTGGGCCTGGAGGTCACCGAGTTTCCCTGGCCGGCTGTTCCGGTGAGCGGTGACGACGTCCGACTCCTGTCGAGAGATCTCGACGGCAAAGCGCCTTGGCTCGACCCCTCCGAACCGGTCTCCGCCGCCCACGTGGTCGTGGCCACCGTTGTCCTCCGGTGGTCTCCCGCCCACGTGGTGCAGCGATTGACCGACCTCGGCCTGCCGGTGGCCGGACAGGCGGAAACACTCCGGCCGGCCGACCTGGAAAGCGACCGCACACTTCTGTCTCTCCGTGCGGATCGCCAGGAGCCCTGGCTGGCTCGCTCGCAGGAGGTGACGGGCGAGAACGTGCTGGCCGCCGCCGTGGCACTGAACTGGTCGCCCCGGCGCGTCGCCGACCGGCTCGCCGTTCTCGGCCTCTCGGTCGCCGGCGCCGATTGGCCGGACGACCTCATCAGCGACGAGGACCACCGGCTGATCACTCGTGACTTTGACGGCCAGACTCCTTGGCTGCCGCACTCTCAGCAGGTCTCCACCGAGCACGTGCTGTTGGCCGCCGCGAGGCTGAGGTGGTCGCCGAGGGACACCGCGAAGCGGCTGGCCGTGCTCGGCCTGCCGATCGCCGGCACCGACTGGCCGGACGACGTCATCAGCGACGAAGACCGCGCCCTGCTGTACGCCGACCCGGAAGACGAGAACTCGTGGCTCTCGCCGGCTTGGCCGGTTCCGGCTGGTCATGTGCTCGCCGTCGCCTCCAGGCTCGGGGTGTCCCCGAGGACGGTGGCCGGCCGGATCGATGAACTCGGCTTCTTGACGGACGATGCCGCGTGGAAGGACGTGACCGTCACGACCGACGATCGGGTGCTCGTTTCTCAGGATCTTGACGGCATCGCACCCTGGCTCGACGCGTCGCTGCCCGTTTCGGACTCGCACATCCTGACCGCCGCCTCGAAGCTCGGACGGACCTGGAAGTGGACAGCCGAACGCCTGGCGGCGCTGGGCCTGCCGGTGGACCACTTCCCCTGGCCGGACGTCGATCTCTCCGAGGACGACGTCCGGCTTCTGTCCCGGGTCACGGACGCCACGAGACCTTCGCTCATTCCGCAGCCGGCGCCCAGGGCGTACGTGGCTGTGGCCGCCGCGGCGCTGGGTTGGCCGGCGTCACGGGTGACGGAACGACTCGGGGAGCTGGGCCTGAGCGTCGCCGCGGACGCCCGCCCGGACATCCCGCTGACTGACGACGATCACCGTCTGCTGTCGGTGAACGTGGATGGCCGGGCGCCCTGGCTGGAACCAACCCACGAGGTGACCGCCCACCAGTTGTTCACGGCCACCGCCGTGATGCGCTGGCCCACCCGGGCGGTGGCAGCTCGGTTGACCGAGTTGGGCATGTCGGTGCCCGACCGTATCTGGCCGGACACCCCCATCAGCGGCGACGACCAGGAGCTGCTCTCTCGTGACCTGGACCGGCAGAAGCCTTGGCTCGACCCCGACAAGCCGGTTCCGATCCGGCACGTGTTCGAGGCCGCCGAGACCCTACGGCGTCCGCTTCTCCGGGTGGCGGAGCGGCTGATCGAGCTTGGTTTCCAGGTCCCGGAAAGCAGCTGGCCGGACATCGAGGTGACCGAGGAGGATCTCGGATTCGTCAGGCACTCTGCCGCCAAGACCCCGCGGTTCACCATTCGGGAGCCGCAAATCGACCCCGGCGTCCTGACACCGGGCGTCAACGACAACTCCTGGTCGATCGGGCAGGCTGTCCTGCGCGTGCGACAGCTGGGGTTCGAACTTCCCGCCGAGATCGAGGTCCTTCCGGACGAGCTGCCGAACCCCAAGCGTTTCCGGCAGCGGCTCTAGTCAGGGCCAGAGCAACCCGCGGGACCAGCCTGAAGGTGTCCGGGTGTAGCGGAGGCGGGTGTGTTTGCGCTCCTCGTCGGCCTGCCAGAACTCGACCTGGTCAGGGGCCAGCGTGTAGAGCGTCCACTGCGGCTCCACGTAACCGTCGATCCGCTGCCGGGCCTCTCGCAGGGCGGCGTCGAGGGTGGCTCGATCGGCCAATGGCTGGCTCTGGCGGCCCAGCGAGGCCTCGGCCCGCGAGCCCGGTGGCCGGGCCAGGAAATCGGCCGCGCTCTCCTCCGGTGGGCACGGGTGTACGGGGCCGCGCACCCGGATCTGGCGGCCCAGCGGCGACCAGTAGAACGTGAGCGCGGCGCGCGGGTCCCGGGCCAGCTCCTGGCCCTTGGGGCTGGCCGCGTGCGCGGCGAACTGCCAGCCGTGCTCGTCGACGTTCTTGAGGATCAGGATCCGGGCGTTGGCGCCGGCCGTCGACAGGGTCATGGCGTGCGGCTCGCGGACGCCGGCCTCGACCGCTGCCCTGAGCCACTCCGTGAACAACTCCGATGGCGAGCAAGGCGCCGATGACGGGTCGAAAGTCGGCAACTCCCCCGCGAAGACGGGCAGCGCCCGCAGGTAGTCCCTCATGAGCCCACGATGAGACGCAGGGAACCTTCGAACTGCGGCTGGGTGCGCCAATGGCCGTACGTCTCGTCCCACGCTCCCGAATCGAGGTCGGCTCGCAGGCGTTCGACCGCTCGGTCCGTCACCGCCGGGTCGACGAAGCCCCAAGCGGACTGGGCGGCTCGCACCTTCGGGTCGAGGAAGGCCGACGGTCGGGCGTAGAAGGCCTCGGTGAACCCGTCGGTGCAGTCGATCGGCACGGGCACCTCGCGCACCTCCGAGCGAGGGCCGATGGCCTGGGCGATGACGTCGACGGCGGGATAGCGGCGGCGTTCGGCGGCGATGAGCTCCGGCACGTACGACGCCAGCCAGAACCGGTCCAGGGCATCGCCGTCGAAGGTCAGCACCAGCACCGGGCCGCGGGCCACACGGCGCAGCTCGGCCAGGCCGCGCGCGGTGTCCGCCCACTGGTGGACTGTGACGGTGGCCATCACCGCGTCGAACGAATCGTCGTCGAACGGCAGGTGCTCGGCCACCGCGTCCACCGCGGGCACGTTGGGACCGCGCTGAGCGCGCATCCGGGCCGACGGCTCGACCGCGACCACGTACCGGTCGGTGGGCTCGTAGGAGCCGGCGCCCGCGCCGACGTTCAGTACCGTCCGGGCGTCGCCCATGGCCGCGTGGAGGGTCGCGGCGATCCTGCGGTCGGGGCGCCGCTGGGCCGCGTACCCCCGGCCGTGGGTCTCGTAATCGACGTCGCCGCTCATGGTTCTCGTCATGCGGCGAACGCTAAACCCGCACCCCGGGGTCCGGGTCAAGCGCGATTGAGCCAGCGCATGACCTCGAGCGCGTGTGAGGCCGGATCGGGAATCGGGTGGAAGACGTGCTCCACCCGATCGCCGGTGACGACCAGGGTCAGCCGCTCGTAGAGGGTCAGATCGCCGGCGGCGAGGGTGGGCAGGCCGAGAGCGGCGGCCAGACCGAGGCGCGGGTCCGGGATCAGGGGGTACGGGAGACGGAGCCGATGCACGAGCTCACGCTGGTAGCCCGTGGATTGCGCGGAGAGGCCGTAGACCCGCGCGGCGCCGGCGGCCAGGATCTCGGCGTGGTGGTCGCGCAGCCAGATGGCCTGGTCGGTGCTGCCCCGGGCGCCGTGGATCTCGAGCAGGCCGCGCGGGAGGTCGACGCCGGGGCGGCCGGTCAGCGGGTAGACGAAGATCACGCTGCGGCCGGGGCCGAGGGCGCGCAGATCGACCAGGCGGCCGTCGGTGGCGTAGAAGGTCAGCTCGGGCAGCTGTTTACCGGCGAGGTCGGTCCCGGTGTGGGGCGGCGCGGCCGTCACGACCAGGCGGGCCGCCTCGTCGATGCGGGCGTCGAGGGCCTCCCGCTGGGCGGTCAGCTCGCCGATGCGCTTCTGAAGGCTTGTCACCGTGCTGCGGAAGGTCGCGACGGCCGCCGCGCAGACGTCGTCGCCGTTCGCGATGGACTCGATGAACGGCCTGGTCTCCTCGACGGACAGGCCCAGCGCCATGAGCTCGCGGATCTGGGCGACCTGGCGCACCGCCACCGGCTCGTACTCCCGGTAGCCGTTGCTCAGCCGCCGCGGCACGACCAGCCCGGCCGCCTCGTAGTAGCGCAGGGCCCGCACGGTCGTCCCGGTGCGGCGCGCCAGCTCTCCGACCCTCACGCGGAGACCTTAAACCCGCACCCTGGGGTACGGGTCAACGCTGTTCCGGCCGGCGACGGCGCAGACGGGGCCAGCGTTTTCCGAGCACAAGATAGGCGGCGTACGCCGCCGCGGCCACGGCGACCGGCACACCGGCCCAGCCCTCGTGGATGACCAGCGGCGGCCCGGCCGACACGAGCGCCACCGCGAGGGCCAGCCGGTGCGAGCTGAGCCGCCGGGGACCTTGTGGCACGCGATCCCCCTACCGTCACAACCGTCCTGATCTGTGAAGTATCCCAGCCGCCCCGATCAGCTCCGACGACGGGAAGGGCGGGCACCGGCCGATCGGTAAGATCGCGCCATGGTGGCCGAGGCGGGCAAGAAGCGGGGGCGCCGGCCCGGTGCGAGCGTGACACGGCAGAAGGTGCTCGGCGCGGCGCGTGCCTGCTTCGCTCGTGAGGGCTATGCGGCGGCGACCATCCGGAAGATCGCGGGCGAGGCCGGGGTGGACGCGGCGCTGGTCATGCAGTTCTTCGGGTCCAAGGAGGAGCTGTTCGCGGCGGTGATGTCGATCTCACCGGAGGCGCTGGCCCGGTTCGGCGCGGCGTTCGGCGGGCCCGCCGACGGCATCGGTGAGCGGGTGACCAGGGCCTATCTGGAGCTGTGGGAGGGCGATCCGGCCGACTCGGAGCCGCTGCTGGCCATGCTGCGCTCGGCCATCACGAACGAGCGGGCGGCGGAACAGCTGCGCGAGTTCGTCCAGGCGCGGCTGTGGGAGGCTTCGGGCGACCAGACCGCGGTCGTACGGGCCGGGATCGCGTCGACCATGCTCATCGGGGTCGTCCTCGGCCGCCGCGTCATCCAGGTCCCGGCCCTCGTCGCCGAGGACCGGGAATCGATCGTCGAGGCGGTCGCACCGGCGATTCAGATGGTTCTGGCGCCGAGGACCGGCAGCTGAAGGTACGAGGCGTGGTCGCCGCCGGTGTGCACGACGTGCCGCCCGCTGTTGGCCGGGACGTATTCGGCCAGCCGGGGCATCATCGGGCCGAGCAGGCTGCGGCCGCTGACGACCAGGCGGATCTGCTCGCCGGGGTGGAAGGCCAGGCCGACCGGGAGCAGGTCGATCTCGACGTCGACGATCTCGCCCGGTGAGAGCTTCTCGACCCGGTCGAAGGTGTGCGCGGGCACGTCACCGGTCGACAGCTTCTCGTCCAGCCGGCGCAGGGAGACCCGCAGGCGGCCGTCCGAGCCCTTGTAGCGCAGGATCGACGCGCCGCGCTCGGTGAGGTCCTGCGCCATCGCCCCCTGGTTGGGCACGGTGAACTGCTGCAACGGCGTCCCGTAGGCGTCGAGCTTCTGCACCAGCACGAACAGGTCCATGTCGTCCGGGTTCGAGCCGATGTCGTACGCCGCCTCGGCCGCCCCGGCCGGAGCCGTGGTGACCAGGGTGCGGGTGCGGCCGTCGAGGTAGTACCTGGTCGAGACGGCCCCGGCCAGCGGGAACTCGTCGGCGGGGACGTTCACCTCGTCGCCGCCCCGCAGGTCGAGGACGGAGTAGCGCACGCGGGGCGTCCGCTCCCATCCGTTGTCCTCGCCCTTGAGGAAGTGGTCGAAGAACCGGCGCAGGTCTTCGACGTTGGCCTCGTCGTAGTAGTCGGGCCATTCCTGGCTGTTGTGGACGCGAAGCCATTTGTGCTCGGAGGCCATCCGGCGCCACGCGCGGAACGTGCCGGCGGTGTGCAGGGTGTTGGAGTAACTCGCGACGACGTACGCCGGAACCTGAATTTGATCGAAATCGGGGATCTTCCCGGCCCAGAGCTCGTCCATGAGCGGATGCTGCTCGGCCTCGGCGAGGATGTCCTCCTTGCGGCTCTTGCCCCAGAAGCTGACGTCGCGGAGCTGCTGGGCGAAGCCGGTGTCCGGCATGCCGCCGCGCAGGACCAGGTCGCGGTAGACGTCGCTGACGCCCTCCCACGGGTTGATGGCGGCGAGGTGCGGTGGCTGCTCGGCCGCGGTGAACCACTGGGCGACGGCCAGATAGGAGGTGCCGCTCATGGCGACCTTGCCGGTGCACCACGGCTGGACGGCCAGCCACTCGATGAGGTCGTGGCAGTCGCGGCCCTCCTGGCGGTCCCACAGGACGCTGTCGCCCTCGGAGTCGGCCACGCCCCGGACATCGGGATTACAGATCGCATAACCCCGGGCGCACCAGTACGCCGGGTCGGGCCCCTCGAACTTCTCCAGCCCCGAGACGATCGCGTTGTCCAGGCCGACCAGGCCGAAGACGCCCATCACGCTGGCCGAGGTGCCCTGGCCTTTGCCGTACGGGCTCCAGGCCACGATGACCGGCACCTGTTCCGCCCCGGCGGGCCGGAAGACGTCGACGTGGATCGTCACGCCGTCGCGCAGACCGGTCGCCGGGCTCGAGGGGCCGGGACTTCGAAAATATCAACACGCGTTGAGATTAACTCCTGATCCCCCGTGAGAGCTACCCCCGATTGCCCACCACACGGTGACGATCGACAGGGGTCAGTTTTCATAGCGTCTTCCCATGCCTCAGTTCCGCGGGAGAAACGCACTCATCCTGATCGTCACGTTCGTCGTGGCCGACCTGCTGCTGGCGCCGCTGCTCGCGGCGGCGGCCGGCCACTGGTTCACCGGCCTGCTCACCGGGTTCGCGGTGGCCGCCCTGGTGCTGGTGGTCTACCGCTTTCTGGTGCGGCGCCTGGAACACGAGGAACCGCCCCTGGCCCGGGCCCGGCCTCTGGCGCTGCGCGGCTTCACGATCGGCGTGGGCGTGTTCTCGCTGGTCATCGGCGTCATCGCGATCTTCGGCGGTTACCGGATCGCCGGCTGGGGCTCGGTCGGCGACATGGTGGCCACGTTCGGGATGATGACGGGCATCGCCGTGCTCGAGGAGGTGCTGTTCCGCGGGGTGCTGTTCCGCCTGCTGGAGAGGTGGGGCGGCACGGTGGTGGCGCTGGCCGGCTCGGGCCTGTTGTTCGGCGCGCTGCATCTGCTGAACCCGAACGCCACGATCTGGGGCGCACTGGCCATCGCGGCCGAGGCCGGCCTGATGCTGGGCGCCGCCTACGCGCTGACCCGCTCACTGTGGCTGCCGATCGGCCTGCACCTGGGCTGGAACTTCGCCGAGTCAGGCATCTTCGGCGCAACAGTATCCGGCTCCGACGGCACGGTAGGCGGGCTGCTGCGCGGCACAGCACACGGCCCAGCCGCCATCAGCGGCGGCGAGTTCGGCCCGGAGGCGAGCGTCTTCGCCATCTTGGCCGGCCTGATCCTGACCTACCTGTTCCTGCGCCGAACCCACTTCACCCCGGCCAACTTCCGCCATGCGCCGGCGGACCACTAAGAGCCACCCCACGATCCGGCGCCCGCACATTCTTTCCCCGAAGGGCACCCATCAATGAAGCATCAGCGACACGCTTCAGCCCACGGCAGAAATCGCCCCGGCCATTTCGCGTTACCATTTCCAGGACGTGTGCTTCCACAATTGCACGCTACCGTTATAACCATGCGAGCCGTCCGATCTCGAACGGCCCGACCGACACCTACGAGCGACACGGAAGAATCCACCCAGCCCAGAGGATTCGGCCCGCGCGGCGACCTCCGCCTGGCCCTCCGGCCGGTTCGACGTCACCGCATCAACCCGCACCACCTCAGCCCGAACCGTGGATCCGAACCACGCTGCCGCCTCGGCCTCATCGGTCGGCTCGGCCCGCACACCCACCTCGGCACGGATAGCCGGCTCGGCACGGGCCGCCTGCCGGGCCTCAGCGACCAGCTCGCCCCGGACTGCCTGCTCGGCCCGGATGACCGGCTCGTACCGGACCGCCTGCTGGGCCTCGGCGGCCGGCTCGAGCCGGACTATCTGCTCGGTCTCGGCGGCTGGCTCCACCAGAACTGCTCGCTCAGCCCGGATGGCCAGCTCGACCCGGGCCGCCTGCTGAGCCTCAGCGACCAGCTCGCCCCGGACTGCCTGCTCGGCCTCCGCGACCAGCTCCACCCGAACTGCCTGCTCGGCCTCCGCGACCAGCTCCACCCGAACTGCCTGCTCGGCCTCCGCGACCAGCTCCACCCGAACTGTTTGCTCGGCCTCCGCGACCAGCTCCACCCGAACTGCCTGCTCAGCCCGGGTGGTCACCTGAGCTACCGGGTCGGCCTCGACCGGCCCCTCTGGCGCAGCCTGCGGCACACCGCCCGAGCCGGAAGCGGCCATCGCCTGCTCAACGGGCCGACACGGACGCCGCACCCAGCTGACCTCCTCATCCCAGACCAACGGCGGTATCCGCTCGGTCGAATCATGCAGGCCCAACTCCCCGCACAACCGCGAACAACCATGCAACCGACACAACTTCAACGCATGACGCCGTTTAAGACCCCATCGCCGCCGCTCATCCTGACCACGCCGGAACTCCACCATCTCCGGCGAATGACTCGGCACCCCCGACCAATCCCGCATCGAAGCAATAACCGACCTCGAAAAGAACCCCAGCTGCGCCATGAACCATTATCCCGCACCCCGAAGATCGACAGCAAAGAAACGATCACGCCGATTAAAATATGGAGATGAGAATTCTCGTGCCGCTATCCCGGCGCGCCAGGCGGGTACTCAGCGTGAGTGGGCCGGCCGCTGTAGCGGAGTCCCGAGTCCCTGTTTTGTCCCGGAGGACGCGAAATGATCTACCGCTACTCTGCGGCGATGAACTGGTGGCGGGCGCGGCCGGCGTGGGTTCGCGACGGGGCCGGCGGGCTTCTTCTGCTGGCGCTGGCCTTCGTGCCGCCGCTGGCCGCGGCCGGCACCCGGCTCGGCGAGCTGCCCCGCCGGCCCGTCGACGTCCTGGCGGTGGTGGCCGCGGTCGCCATGACGGTGCCGCTGGCCGCTCGGCGGCGATGGCCGGCGGCCGTGCTGGGCGTGGTCGGGCTCGGATTCGCCGTTCAGGAGCTGCGGGGCTACCAGAGCGCCGCCGGGGCCGCTCTGCTGGTCGCCCTCTACAGCGCTGGGGTCTACCAGGAACGTTTCCGCCGCGAGGTGGGAGCCGCCGCCGTCGTCGCCTATGCGGGGTTGTGCGCCGGGCTGCACGCGGCCGGGTCGGCGGCGCGGGTGCAGGACTATGTCATCTTCTTCGCGCTCATCGCGCTGGCGGCGGTGGGCGGGGCCGTGGTGCGCCGGCGACGGGCCCTCGATCGGGAGCAGGCGCGGGCGGCCGAGCGGGCGCGCATCGCTCGCGAGCTGCACGACGTCGTCACCCATCATGTGACGGCGATGGTGGTGCAGGCCAACGCGACCCGGTTTGTGGCCGGGCCCGGGCCGGCCGCTGACAGCCTCCGAGTGATCGGCGACACCGGGAAACGGGCGCTCACCGAGCTGCGTGACCTGCTCGGCGTGCTCGATCCGGAACGGCCGGCGCCGCGCGACCGGCTGCCGGGGCTCGATCAGGTGGGCGAGCTGGTCGAGTCGACGCGGGCGGCCGGGCAACCGGTGACCCTGGTCGAGGACGGCACGGCGCCCGACATGGGCGCGGGACGTGAGCTGGCCGCCTACCGGGTGGTGCAGGAGGCGCTGACCAACGCCATGAAATACGCGGCCGGGCAGCCCACCGCCATCGAGCTCGACTACCAGCCCGACGGGGTGACCGTCACCGTCGTCACCGAGAGCGCGGCGAGCGGTGGGGCCGGTGGCGGGTCCGGGCACGGGCTGGCCGGGCTGCGCGAACGGGTCGAGCTGTTCGGCGGCGAGATGACCGCCGGTCCGCGCCCGGGTGGCGGGTTCGCCGTCCGGGCCCACGTGCCTCTCGAAGGAGCGCCATGACGATCGAGGTGGTGGTCTGCGACGACCAGGCCATCATCCGTACCGGGTTCACCACCATCTTCGACTCGCAGCCCGATCTGGCGGTGGTCGGCGAGGCCTCCGACGGCAGGACCGCCGTCGAGCTCGCACGGCGGTTGCGGCCTGCCGTGGTGGTGATGGACGTGCGGATGCCGGTGATGGACGGCATCGAGGCGACCCGGCTGCTGGCCGGGCCGGACGTGGCCGATCCGGTCAAGGTGCTGGTGGTGACGACATTCAACATCGACGAGTACGTCTTCCAGGCGCTGCGCGCGGGGGCCAGCGGTTTCCTGCTCAAGGACGCTTCGCCCGAACAGCTGATCGCGGCCGTGCACACGGTGGCCCAGGGCGAGGCGCTGGTCGACCCGGCCATGACCCGCCATCTGATCGGACGGCACGGGTCGCGGCTGCGGCCCTCCGATCCGGACGACGTGGCCGCGGCCAAGCAGCTCACCCCGCGCGAGCGGGAGGTGCTCAAGCTGATCGCCGAGGGGCTGTCCAACAGCGAGATCGCGACCCGGCTGACGATCGGGCCCGAGACCGTCAAGACGTACGTGTCGCGGATCCTCACCAAACTCACGCTGCGCGACCGTGTGCAGGCGGTCGTCTACGCGTATCGCACCGGGCTGGTCAGCCCTTGACCGCGTCAGGGGCGGCGATCGGGGCCCGCGCCCGGTTATAATTCCCTGACCTCGCGGTTCGCGAGGACCAGATGGCCTCTCCGCGGTGCGACCCTGCGGCCCGCGATGCCACGAGCCATCCCGGGAGCCTGGGCATGACATCCAGCACCGCCCGTTCCGCCACCGCCCGCCCCGCCGCGGCTCGTTCCGGCGCGGCCCGCTCCGCTGCGGCCCGTTCTGAAGCGGCCCGTCCCGACGCGGCCCGTTCGGGAGCGGCCCGTCCTGACGCGGCCCGTTCGGGAGCGGCCCGTTCTGACGCGGCCGGTTCTGGAGCGGCCCGTCCTGACGCGGCACGGTCTGACGCGGGCCCGTCCGACTTCGAGTGGGACACCGACGAGTCCGAGGCTGTGCGCCAGGCCGCGGCCGAGGCGCAGACGGTCGCCACCACCGACACCGTCCGGGCCTACCTGCGCGAGATCGGGCGTGTCCCGCTGCTCACCGCGGAGCAGGAAGTGACCATCGCCAAGCGGATCGAGGCGGGGCTCTACGCGTCCGAGCTGCTGCGCGCGGCCGACGCCGACGGCAGCGAGATGGACGGCGTGCTCCGGCGCGACCTGCGGTGGATCGTCCGCGACGGCGACCGGGCCAAGAACCACCTGCTCGAGGCCAACCTGCGGCTCGTCGTGTCGCTGGCCAAGCGCTACACCGGGCGTGGCATGGCGTTCCTCGACCTCATCCAGGAGGGCAACGTCGGCCTGATCCGCGCCGTCGAAAAGTTCGATTACGCGAAGGGCTTCAAGTTCTCCACGTACGCCACGTGGTGGATCCGCCAGGCCATCACCCGCTCGATGGCCGACCAGAGCCGCACCATCCGCATACCGGTCCACATGGCCGAGATCATCAACAAGCTCGGGCACATCCAGCGCGACCTGCTCCACCGCAACGGCCGCGACGCCACGCCCGAGGAACTGGCGGCCGAGATGGACATGCCGGTCGAGAAGATCCACGAGATTCAGCAGTACGCCCGCGAGCCGATCTCCCTCGACCAGACGTTCGGCTCCGAGGGCGATTCCCAGATCGGCGACTTCATCGAGGACAGCGAGGCCGTCGTCGCGCTCGACGCGGTCAGCTTCGCCATGCTCCAGGACGAGATCGAGGCCGTGCTGTCCACCCTCACCGAGCGCGAGGCCGGCGTGGTCCGGCTCCGGTTCGGCATCCGCGACGGCAACCCGCGCACCCTCGACGAGATCGGCCAGGTGTACGGCGTCACCCGCGAGCGGATCCGCCAGATCGAATCCAAGACGATGGCCAAGCTGCGCCACCCGGCCCGCTCGCGGGCGCTCTCCGACTACCTGTTCTGACCGGCCGCCTCCAAGCGCACGATCACCCATTTCGAGGTGGGGGTGCCGCTTTCGGCCGCCTGCGAGTCGAGCGGGACCAGCGGGTTCGTCTCCGGGTAGTAGGCGGCCACACAGCCCTTGGGCGTCGAATATTCGACCAGCCGGAACCGGTCGGCCCGCCGCACGCGACCGTCGGGCCACTCCGAGATGAGATCGACGACGTCGCCGTCGGCGTACCCCAGCTCCTCGAGGTCCTCGCCGTTGATGAAGACGACCCGCCGGCCGGAGTGGATGCCGCGGTAACGGTCGTCGAGGCCGTAGATCGTCGTGTTGAACTGGTCGTGGCTGCGCAGCGTCTGCAACACCAGCCGGCCCGGCGGGACCGTCAGCACCTCGAGTGGGCTGACCGAGAAGACCGCTTTGCCCTCCGGCGTCGGGAAGGTACGTGAGTCGCGCGGCGGGTGCGGCATGGTGAAGCCACCGCTGTGGATCTTCTCGGTGTAGCCCTCACAGCCGGGCACGACCCGCCCGATCCGATCCCGGATCCGGTCGTAGTCCTCGGTGAAGCCGGCCCAGTCGATGCTCCCGTCCAGCGCCGACCGAGCCATCCCGCAGACGATGTCGACCTCCGAGCGCAGCAGCGGACCGGCCGGCGCCGACCGGCCCCGCGAGGCGTGCACGGCCGACATCGAATCCTCCACGGTGACCCGCTGGACCCGGCCGCCGGTCAGGTCACGCTCGGTACGCCCGAGCGTGGGCAGGATCAGCGCCGTCCGGCCGGCCTCGACGTGGCTGCGGTTGAGCTTGGTCGAGATCTGCACGGTCAGCTCGGCGTTCTTCAACGCCGCGGCGGTGACGTCGGTGTCGGACATCGCGGCCACGAAGTTGCCGCCCAGCGCCACGAACACCTTGGCCCTGCCGTCGCGGAACGCCCGGACCGCGGCGGCCGCGTCGTAGCCGTGCTCCCGCGGCGGTTCGAAGCCGAACTCGTCGCGCAGCCGGTCGAGGAAGACAGCAGGCGGACGCTCCCAGATGCCCATCGTCCGGTCGCCCTGCACGTTGGAGTGCCCGCGCACCGGGCACAGCCCCGCCCCCGGCTTGCCGATCATGCCTTGGAGCAGGGCGATGTTGACGATCTCCTTGATCGTGGCGACCGCGTTGTGATGTTGGGTGATGCCCATGGCCCAGCAGTGCACGATCCGCTTCGAGCCGGCCAGCATCCCCGCCGCCGTCTCGATCTGCTCCCAGGTCAGCCCGGTCGCGGCCAGCACCGCCTCGCGGTCGAGCTGCCGGATGTGCTGCTCCCACGCCTCGAACCCGACCGTGTGCTCCGCGATGAAGTCACGGTCGGCCACCCCGGCCTCCAGCAGCAGATAAGCAACCGCCTGCCACAGGGCGAGGTCGCCGTTGGAGCGGATCTGCAGGAGCTCGTCGGCCAGCGCGGTGCCGTGCCCGGCCAGCCCGCGCGCCTTCTGCGGGTTGTCGAAGCGCAGCAGCCCCGCTTCGGGCAGCGGGTTGATGGCCAGGATCTTCGCCCCGTCGCGCTTCGCGATCTCCAGCGCGGTCAGCATGCGCGGGTGGTTGGTGCCCGGGTTCTGCCCCGACACGATGATCAGATCCGCCTGGTGCAGGTCGTCGAGGGACACCGAGCCCTTGCCGACGCCGATCGTGCGGGCCAGCCCGACCGACGTCGACTCGTGGCACATGTTGGAGCAGTCGGGCAGGTTGTTGGTGCCGTACGACCGGGCAAGCAGTTGATAGAGGAAAGCGGCCTCGTTGCTGGCCCGGCCGGACGTGTAGAACACGGCCTCGTCCGGGTCGCTCAGGCCTCGCAGGTGGGCGCCGACCAGTGCGAACGCGTCGTCCCAGGAGATCGGCCCGTAATGCGAAGCCCCGTCCCGCCGGACCATCGGATGGGTGAGCCGGCCCTGCTTCTCGAGCCAGTGATCCGTACGGCCGGAAAGATCCTCGATCGAATGGGCCGCGAAGAACGAAGGCCCGACGGTGTCCCGTACGCCCTCCCACGAAACCGCCTTGGCGCCGTTCTCGCAGAACTCGGCGGTGTGCCGGTGCCCCTGCGGATCGGGCCAGGCGCAGCTCATGCAGTCGAAACCGCCGGCCTGATTGAGGGCGAGCAGGTTACGGGCCGTCTTCACCGGCCCCATCTGCCCGAGCGCCTTGGCCATGCTGACCTTGACAGCCTTCAGCCCCGCCGCGTGATCGGCCGGACGGCCGACCCGGAGACCCGCTTCTTCGGGATCGATCACCATGACAGTGGACCTTACACAAGCTATAGTTAGCCTCGTGGCTAACTATTCGGCGCAGCTGGACGACGTCTTCGTCGCCCTGTCCGACCCCACCCGGCGCGGCGTCGTCCGCCGGCTCGGCGAGGGCCCGGCGACGGTGGGCGAGCTCGCCCGGGCGTACCCCATGGCGTTGCCCTCGTTCATGAAGCACGTGCGCACGCTGGAGAACGCCGGCCTGATCCACACGGCCAAGACCGGCCGGATCCGCACCTGCGTGCTCAACCGTGAACGCCTCGCCGTCGTCGACGACTGGCTCGCCGAACAGCGCGACATCTGGTCGCAGCGCACCGACCGCCTGGAACGACTCGTCACTGAGGAGCCGCAATGAACCCCGATCTCGACCTGACCTTGCAACGTGTCATCCGCGCTCCGCGCGCCGCCGTCTGGAACGCGTGGACCGACCCGTCCCGCTTCGCGAAGTGGTGGATCCCGGCCCCGGCGGTGTGCCGCGTCGACCGACTCGAGCCGCATTCCGGCGGTGCCCTCCTGACCAGCATGAGCGACGACGGCCAGGCTTTCGTCCCGCACGTCGACGCGACCTTCCTGGTCGTCGACGCGCTCTCCAAGCTCGTCTTCACCAACGCGATCGACAGCACTTGGCGCCCCGCCGCCCCGGAGCCGGTCGCGATGACGGCCGAGATCACCTTCGCCGACCATCCCGACGGCACCGACTACCGCGTCCTGGTCCGCCACGGCGATCCGGCGGCCCGGGCCCGCCACGAGGAGCTCGGTTTCATCGACGGCTGGGGCACGGTCACCACCCAACTGGCCAAGGAGGCCGAACAGTGAAGCTCACCCTGACCGAGTTCGTGACCCTGGACGGCGTCAGCCAGGGCCCGGGCTCCCCCGACGAGGACACGACCGGCGGCTTCACCCGGGGCGGCTGGCTCGTGCCGCACCTGGACAAGCTCTTCGTGCGGCGCACCTCGGAATGGCTCGACGAGGCGGACGCCCTGCTGCTGGGCCGCCGCACCTACGAGGCGTTCGCCCGGGACTGGCCGCAGATCAAGGGCGACGACCCTTTCACCGTACGGATGAACGCCCTGCCCAAGTACGTGGTCTCCAACTCCCTCACCACGGGCGCCTGGAACCCGACAACGGTCCTGGCCGGCGACCCGCTGAAGACCGTCGCCGATCTGAAGGCCAAATCGGGCCGCGAGCTCCAGATCCACGGAAGCGCCCGCTTGGGCGCGGCACTGCTGCAGGCCGGCCTGGTCGACACGCTGCGCCTGGTCGTGGCCCCCACGATCCTCGGCGAGGGCCGCCGCCTGCTGGAACACCCGGCGCCTCCGGCCGGCTTGCGACTGACCCACCACGAGGTCACCCCGTCCGGCCTGGCCCTCCTGCAGTACGACCACGCCGGCAACGCCCCGACCGGCTCCTACGAGGGGGTGGCCGCTTTCGCTTAGGAACCGCGAACCGCTGTTCGCGCCTGTTCGATGTGCCGCATGATGGCGTGGGCCCCATGTGCGCGGGCTATGGCCCGCGCCTCGTCGAGGGTCGCGATCGCGTCCGCGCGCCGGTCCTGGGCGGCGGCGATGTAGGCCAAGCCGACCATGTTGGAAGCCACGCCCGGCAGGTTCCCGGTCTCCCGGCGCAAGCGAGATGACTCTTCGAGCTGGTCGCGAGCCGTGTCGAGCCGGCCGGCGGCGTGGGATGCGATGCCCAGGTGCCGCAGCGCCTCGGACTGTGTCGCCTTGTCACCGCTCTCGGCCGCCAGCCGGTATGACCGCTCCAGGTGGGGCACGGCGGTGTCGTTGTCACGCCGGATGAACTGGTGCAGGCAGCCGATCCAGAACAGGGCCTCGGCCTCACCCCGCGTGTCACCCACCGCCCGGTACAACTCGAGAGCGCGTTCGAACAACCGCAGCTCGGCGGGATCCTCAGCGGCGGCCGGGGAATCGGACGCGCTCTGAAATCGTGCGTGGGCGATCTTCCCGCGGGCCAGCGCCGTATCGGCCTCGACCATGGTCAAGACCTGTTCGGCTTCGGCCAGCAGGCTCGTATCGCCCGTGTACACCGCTCGCTCGTACGCTTTTCCGGCTCTTTCGATCCGGTCTTCGGTGATCATCGCCGCCCCCGCTGGCATGGTCTCTACGCGTCAGAGGCGCAGTCTACGGCGGGCGAGCGGTGGCAGGCGCTGGCAAAGTGCCGGTCACTGCCACATCGGCAGGTGATAGCATGTTGCAGGTGACCGCCACCCATGACCTGCGTGAACGCCGCCGGCTCGCCACCCAGGCCGAGATCGAGGCGGTGGCTCTCGAGCTCTTCAGTGAGCGCGGGTCGGACCGCACCACGGTCGAGGACATCGCGGCCGCGGCCGGGGTGTCGCAGCGGACCTTCTTCCGGTACTTCGCTACCAAGGAGGACGCGGCGCTCGGGGTCAACCGGGCGTTTCAGGAAGCCTTCGGAGCCGAGCTCGCCCAAGGCCGCAACGTTTTCGAGGCCGTCGAGGCCACCCTGGCCGGGCTTCGGACGCGTGACGGCGCCGTCGACCGGCTCCTGCGGGTGCGCTGCCTGCTCGCGCGGGACGACAACCTCAACCAGGCCGCGATCGCCTTCGACAGCCGGTCCTGCCATGCCAACCAGGAGCTGATGGGCGGCACCCTGAAGGCCCGCGTCGTCATGGAGACCGTCAGTGTCGCCCTGCGGGCCGCCCTCGACGACTGGGCATTACGCCGGCACGGCGGCGAGGATGCCGACCTGCTGGAGATCTTCCGCGAGGCCTGCCGCTACACCAGCCTCACCGACAACCCCTGAGCGAGCCAAGCACAATGTCACTGTTCACTCCCCTGGAGCTGGGCTCCATCAAGCTGCGCAACCGCCTGGTGATGGCGCCGCTGACCCGCATCCGCGCCGGTCAGGACGACGGCGTGCCGGGTGATCTGCTCGTCGAGCACTACCGGCAGCGGGCGTCGATGGGCCTCATCGTCACCGAGGGCACCTGGCCCGTCCGTGAGGGCCGCACCTGGATCGGCCAGCCGGGCATCGAGACCGCCGCGCAGGTGGCGGGCTGGCGCCGGGTCGCCGACGCCGTGCACGAGGCCGGCGGCTCCATCGTCATGCAGATCATGCACGGCGGGCGCATCTCGCATCCGGCGGTCGGTGGCACCGGCCGTACGGTCGCTCCCAGCCCGATCGCCGCCCCCGGCGAGATCCGGACCCCGGACGGCAAGGCCGCCCTGCCCGTGCCGCACGCGCTGACCACCGGCGAGATCGCGGCGGTGGTGGCCACGTTCGCCGCCGGCGCCCGCAACGCGATCGCGGCCGGCATGGACGGCGTCGAGATCCACGGCGCCAACGGCTATCTGATCCACCAGTTCCTGTCGCCCGCCGCCAACGTCCGCACCGACGAATATTCGGACCGGACCCGCCTGGCCGTCGAGGTCGTCAGCGCGGTGGCCGCCGCCGTCGGCGCCGACCGCACCGGCCTCCGGCTGTCACCCGAGCACAACATCCAGGGCGCGCTCGAGACCGACCCGGCCGACGTCGTCCGGACGTACACCGGCCTGGCCGAAGCTCTTGCCCCTCTCGGTATTGCTTTTGTGGACATCCTGCACGCCGACCCGGCCGGCGAGCTCGTGCAGAAACTGCGGCACGCCATCGCCGCCCCGGCCGTCGTCAACACCGGCTTCGGCACGCCGACCACCCGCGCCGAGGCGACGCGGCTGCTCTCCGACGGTCTCGGTGACGCCGTCGCGGTCGGGCGGGCCGTCATCGCCAACCCTGACCTGGCCGACCGCTGGCGTCAGGACACCCCCGAGAACACGCCGGATCCCGCCACCTTCTACGTCGGCGGCGCCACCGGATACACCGACTACCCCACCCTGAAGGAGCTGGCATGAAAGCGGCCGTCTACTACGAGAACGGCGGACCCGAGGTCCTGCGCTACGAGGAGGTGCCCGACCCGGCGCCCCAGGCCGGCGAGGTGCTGCTGCGCATCGCCGCGGTCGGCGTGCAGGGTGGCGACCTGCTGCACCGGCAGGTCAGCCCGTTCCCGTCGGCGCCGCACGTCGGCGGATATCAGGCGGCCGGCACCATCGCCGCCGTCGG
Source organism: Actinoplanes sp. NPDC000266 (assembly GCF_042899005.1). Classification (NCBI taxonomy): domain Bacteria; kingdom Bacillati; phylum Actinomycetota; class Actinomycetes; order Micromonosporales; family Micromonosporaceae; genus Actinoplanes; species Actinoplanes sp. NPDC000266. Next base: position 894,866 of record NZ_JBIAZI010000001.1, on the reverse strand, counting down.
TGAGGGCGTCACGTCGGTCCGCGAGGGTCAGCGTGCCGTCGCCTTCATGATGGCCGGCTCGCACGCCGAACTGGCCGCGGTGCCGCTGCACAACGTGTACGTGGTGCCCGACGACATGGACCCGCGGATCGCGGCCGGCATCCCGGTCGAGTTCGGCACCGCCGACGACTGCCTGTTCGAATTCGGACGCCTGCGCGCCGGCGAGACGGTCCTGATCCAGGCCGCCGCGAGTGGGGTCGGCCTGGCCGCCGTGCAGCTGGCCAAGGCGGCCGGCGCCACGGTGATCGGCACCGCGTCCAGCGACGAGAAGCTGACCCGCCTCGCCGGCTACGGCCTCGACCACGCCATCAACTACAAGGACCAGGACGTCGTCGAGCGCGTACGGGCCCTGACCGGCGGCCGCGGCGTCGACCTGGTGGTCGACCCGGTCGGCGGCCACACCCTGGAGGACAGCATCAACGCCCTGGCCTATCGCGGCCGGATCAGCTGGGTCGGCCAGGCCAGCCGTGACACGTACTCGCCGCAGCTCGGCCCGCTGATGGGCAAGAGCGCCTCCCTGAACGGCGTCTACTTCGGCGCCGAGATGTCACACGACCCGGCCCGTACCCGCGCCCTGATCGAGAAGCTGATCGGCCGCGTCGCGAGCGGCGAGCTCACCGTCGTCGTCGACCGCGAGTTCCCACTGTCCGACGCCGCCGAGGCCCACCGGTACATCGAGAGCCGCGCCGCTTTCGGACGGGTCCTGCTCATTCCCTGACCTTCCAGTCAGCGCGCAACCGACGGAACGCGCTCCGGACCTCGTCCGGCACGTCGACGTGGGCGATGAAGTCACGCCCCGAGGGACCGTAATCGGTCATCCGCGGAATCTCGCCCATCAGCAGCAGGGTGTAGTGCTCCATGGACCACATGCCCAGCGGCGGGTCCACGAACGACAGCCGCCCATCGGACTCCCGCACGAGAGTCCGGTGGGCGGCGTCACGTTGTTCCCCCAGTTCGTCGACTCCTCCTCCAGCAGGTCCACCGCGAGCGCGGACCTCCCGCAGTGCGCTCGTCGTGTGCCCTCGCCGCCGAAGAGAATCGCCACATCGGCCGTGCCGGCCGTCAGCTCGGGTACGTCGCGGCGGGAGCAGACAGTGACGCCCGCGCGCGCCCCACTTTGCGCTCAGTGCAACGATGCACTTAATGTAAGCACTGTGACGACCCATCCGCTGGACCGGCGGGCGGCGCTCAAGGCGCGGCATCGGCGGGCCATCCTCGACGCGGCCAAGGAACTCATCTCCGAGGGCGGCGACGCCCGGCTCAGCGTCGATCTGCTGGCCGAACGCGCGGACGTCTCGCGCCGCACGATCTTCAACCACTTCGCGTCGATCGACGACGTCGTGACGACCGTGTGCACCGAGGTCCTCGGCGTGGTCATCGAGAACGTGCTCGAGCTGATCAGCAAGGCGCCGGTCGCGTCGACCTTCGAAACCGTCGCGGCGGCGTTGCGGTCCACCGACGTACCCTCGCTGATCGCTTTTCTCTATCGCGCCCTCGGCGGCTTCGGCGCCGGCGATCCCCGGCCCCAGCAGATCTTTCAGGCGACGTTCTCCCGTACGACGCTCGACCTGGCCCGCCTGCTCGCCGACCGGCACGCCGATCTGGACGCGCTCGAGGCGGAGATCCTGGTCAGCTCGATGATGCACGGCACCGAGGTGATCGCCCACCACTGGCTGGCCGAGACCGGCGCCGTGGTCGACGAGAACGCCCGCCTGCTGTGGAAGCACCTGCTCGACCGGCTCATCGACAGCATCCGTACCGGTTATCCCACCTGATATCAGAGAGGCACTCCCCCGTGGCCGAGTTGCTCTACCGTCTGGGGCGTTTCAGCGCCAGGCGGGCCTGGACCGTCCTGATCGCCTGGGTGGTGATCCTGGGGCTGTCCGTCACCGCGTACTTCGCCTTCGGCGGCACCCTGTCGTCTCAGGTCACCATTCCCGGCACGAAGACCGATCAGGTCACGCAGCAGCTGGCGCAGAGGTTCCCGAGCGCCAGCGGCGGCTCCGGCACGATCGTGTTCCACACCGCGAACGGCGCCGCTTTCACCGGCGAGCAGAAGGCCGGCGTGGCCGCGCTGCTCAAGAGCACCGGCGAGCTGGACGGGGTCGCGTCCACGACCGACCCGTTCGCCACCCAGCAGCAGGCCACCGAGCAGGCCGCGCAGGTCACCGGGGGTCTGGAGAAGGTCACCGCCGGACTGGCCCAGCTAGAGGCGACGAACGCGCCGCCCGGCTCCCAACAAGACGCCGCCAAGGTCCAACTCGAAGCGCAGGCCGCCAAGCTGAAGCTGTCGCAGCAGTTGCTCGCCATGTCGGCCGAGATCCGGCTCGTCTCCGAGGACGGCAGCGCCGCCACCGCGCCCGTCGTCTTCGACAAGCCGCGCATGGAGGTCACCCAGGAGACCAAGGACGGCGTGGTCGACCACGTCTCGGCCGGCGTCCCGGCCGGGGTCGAGGCCGCCTTCTCCAACGACATCACCCAGGGCGTCCCCGAGGTGCTCGGCGTCGGTGAGGTCGTCGGCGTCGTGGTGGCCGCGATCGTGCTGCTGGTCATGCTGGGCTCGCTCATCGCGGCCGCCCTGCCCCTGGTCGGCGCCCTGGTCGGCGTCGGTGTGGGCGTCACCGCCTCGCTGGCCATGTCCGGCGCCGTCGACATGCTGTCGATCACCCCGGTGCTCGGCGTCATGCTGGGCCTGGCCGTCGGCATCGACTACAGCCTGTTCATCCTCAACCGGCACCGCCGCCAGCTGCTGGCCGGTGTGGACATCCACGAGTCGATCGGCCTGGCCAACGGCACGTCGGGCAACGCCGTCGTCTTCGCGGGCGCCACCGTGCTGGTCGCGCTGCTCGCCCTCAACGTGACCGGCATCGGCTTCCTCGGCATGATGGGCACTGTCGGCGCCATCTGCGTCGCGGTCGCGGTGGTCGTCGCGGTCACTTTGACGCCCGCCCTGCTCTCCCTGCTCGGCCTGCGCGTGCTGGGCCGCAAGGCCCGCGCCGCGATCGGCCAGCCGCACGCCGACACCACACCATCGCAGCCGATGAGCACAAGCCGGGCCCTGCTGACCGCGTTCGCCGGTCTGGCCGCGCTGATCGTCATCGCCATCCCGGCGCTCTCGATCCGGCTCGGGCTGCCCGACGGCTCGTCGGAGGCGCAGGACTCGTCGCAGTACCAGGCGTACAAGCTGACCGAGCAGAAGTTCGGCGCCGGCGTCAACGGCCCGCTGCTGGTGGTGGCCGAACTGCCGGCCGCCGTGACCGGCGACGAGGTGCTGGCCGAGCAGGTGCGCGTCGGCAACGCCCTGATGGCAGCGGACGATGTCACCGCGGTCGCCCCGATCGGCCAGTCCAAGGACGGCGCGCTGCTGGCCTTCCAGGTCGTTCCGGGCGAGGGCCCGTCCAGCGAGTCGACCGAGCAGCTCGTCCGCGACCTGCGCGACCTCTCCCCGTTGGACGGCGGCGTCACGCTCGGCGTGGCCGGCAGCGCCAGCGGCAACATCGACATCTCGGAGCAGCTCTCCGACGTACTGCCGCTCTATCTCGGTGTCGTTCTCGGCCTGTCGCTCATCATCCTGATCTTCGTCTTCCGGTCGCTGCTGGTCCCGCTCACCGCCACCCTCGGCTTCGTGCTGTCGCTGTTCGCCACGTTCGGCGCGATCACCGCGATCTTCCAGTGGGGCTGGCTGGGCTCGGTCTTCGGCGTGCACGACCCGGGCCCGATCCTGAGCTTCCTGCCGACCATCCTGATCGGCATCCTGTTCGGCCTGGCCATGGACTACCAGCTGTTCCTGGTCTCGGGCATGCGGGAGGCGTACGCCCATGGCGCCCCGGCCCGGCTGGCCGTCCGGCAGGGCGTGCACGCCGGCCGTACGGTCGTGACCGCCGCCGCGATCATCATGATCTCGGTGTTCGGCGGCTTCATCTTCTCGCACACCGCGATGATCAGATCCCTCGGTTTCGGTCTCGCCTTCGGCGTGCTGGCCGACGCCTTCCTGGTCCGCATGCTGGTCATCCCGGCCGTGATGCACCTGCTGGGCCGCTCGGCGTGGTGGATCCCGCGCTGGCTCGACCGCATCCTGCCCAACGTGGACGTCGAGGGCGCCGCCCTGGAACGCAGCCACCCTGTCACCCACTCCCCTTCGCCCGCGGAACGCGCAACCATAGGGGCATGACGACTGGATCGATCCAGATCGATGACCTCGACGGCGTCGCGCTCGTCCGGATGACCCAGGGCAAGGTCAACGCCTTGGACCTCGACCTGCTGTACGACCTGACGACCACCTTCGGAGAACTCGACCACAACGATGCGACCGCCGCCGTGCTCACGGGCGGCGGTCGCGCCTTTTCCGCCGGCGTCGACCTCTGGCGCATCCTCGACGGCGGCGCCGCCTACGTCCGCGAGTTCCTGCCCGCGCTCGAGGACGCGTTCGACGCCGTCTTCTCCCTGGGCAAACCGACCGTCGCCGCCGTCAACGGCCACGCCATCGCCGGCGGCGCCATCCTGGCCGCCGCGTGCGACCAGCGGGTCATGAGCGGCGGCACGCTCGGCGTGACCGAGCTACTGGTCGGCGTGCCGTTCCCCGCCCTGGCCCTGGACATCCTCAACCACGCCCTGGGCCCGCGCGCGGCCCACCGCGCGGTCCTCACCGGCGAGACCCTGACCCCCGAGCAGGCCCTCGCCGCCGGCCACATCGACGAGATCGGCCCCCCGGAGGCCGCCGTCGCCCGTGCCCGCAAGCTGGCCGAGATCGCTCCCGACACCTTCCGGATGACGAAGACCCAACTGCATTCCGGCGTACGCCGCAACCCCGACCCGCGAGTAACAAAGCTCTGGATCCGCGCGGTCGAGGACGGCAGGATCGAGCGCTACATGACCGGTTTACATATGTAGGCCAACGACATATGGTGTCCGCATGAGAGAGCCGACGTACTACATCCTCGCGGCGCTCCAGGACGAGCCCCGCCACGGCTATGCGATCATCACGCGCGCCGCCGAGCTGTCCCAGCGGCGCGTCACGCTGGCCACCGGCACGCTCTATCAGGCCCTCGACCGCCTGACGCGAGACGGCCTGATCGAGGTGGTCCGCGACGAGGTGGTGAACGGCCGGGCCCGCCGCCACTACGCGCTGACCCCCGACGGCCGCGCCGCGCTCGAGGCGGAGGCGACCCGGATGGCCGAGGCGGCCCGGATCGTCCTGCGGGTGAGGCCGGCATGACCCCGTACGAGGCGATGGTCCGCCTCTATCCCTCCGACCACCCCCGCGACGAGATGCTGGGCGTGCTCGAGGAGAGCGGCCGCCGATGGCACCGCGAGGCGCCCGCCCTCCTGCTCGGCGCGTTGCGGGCGCGCAGCGGCGGCGGCCATCCGGCCGGCCTGCGCTGGCTGTACGCGACCCGGGCGGCCGCCCTGATGCTCCTGGTCGCCGGGGCCACGGCGCCGGTCCTCGACCTGAGATACGGCGTGGTGCTCCTCAACAGCCTCATGGTCGCCACCTGGATCTGCGCCGGCCTGGCCGCGGCCGCCGTCATGCTGGGCGCCCGGGTGCCGGCCCTGGGCCTGTCCTTGTCGGCCTTGTTGCTGAGCGGCACCGACCAGACGAGCACGGCCGCGATCGCCGCCTACACCCTGGCGTCGGTCCTGCTGCTGATCCCCGGCCGTCCACTAGCGGTCCGCAACCCCCTGCCGATCCTGCTGGCCATCGCCTGGGCCGTCGACTACACGATGCCCCCGTGGTCCCAGTCGGCCTTGATGATCGCCTTGCTGCTCTGGACCCTGATCGACGAACGAATCCTGCTGGCCGCCGGCCTGGCCCTCTCAGCCGGCTTGATCACCGCCACCGAGGAGGTAGCCGCCGCCAGCGACCCCCGAAGCCTGATGATCGTCGCCGCTTGGCGAGTCGGCGTCCCCGCCGCCTTGATCGTGGCCGGCGCTGCCCTTATCCACCGCCGAGTCAAGACCTGACCACCCCCGAACCTGACGCGCGCGGCCGGGGTCGCTGAGACGACCCAGCGCCACCCACGTGGCAGTAACCCGAACGGGTTACAGGCTGGCCGAAGGCGCTCTTGGTCGGCGTAGCTCTGCGCGCGGTCCGATATGGAGCCACAATCGTGAAAGTCGTCGATGGGCTCTTGACGGTGGTCGACGCGGCAGCGCCGGAATCGTCGTCAGCGGCCGCCGCTGTCTCGAGTCTAGATGTGGCCCGACCGGCCGAACTTCCGCCGGGGATCCGGCCGGTGCCGGGCCAAGTGACGTACCGCGTCGAGATTGCGCCGGGTCACTCGTACGCCCTTGGACCTCCGGGCCGCCGAGACCCTGAGGATCGCAAATTTGCCGATCTGGTGCGGATGGACCCCGGCGGCCGGATGGACCTTCTGGTGGTGGTCGCGACCGGCTGGCCGTGTTCCACCCAGCCATCGGAGCGCAGGCGGAGTGAGTGTGACCGTCGGCCCCTGCCTGACGTCAGTGGTTGACTGTGGATTGCCGGGCGAGGGCGTCTCGTACTCGGTGGAGCAGTTCGCGGCTGGTGAACGGCTTTTCGACCATGACGAAGCCGTCGGGGAGGGTGCCGTTGTCGGTCAGGACCGGCTCGGCGTAGCCGGACATGTAGAGCACGGGCAGGCCGGGGCGAACGGCCGTCACCCGTACCGCCACCTCGTTGCCCATCATCTTCGGCATGATGACGTCGGTCAGGAGCAGGTCTATTCCGCCGGTGTGGGTCTGTGCCAAGTGGATCGCCTGGGCGCCGCCGTCGGCGACCAGCACCTCGTAGCCCGCTCGGGTCAGGATGCGGGCCGTCGTCTGCCTCAGGGCGTCCTCGTCCTCCACCATCAGGATCGTCTCGTGGGCCGCTTCCATCGGGGCGGACTCCCCCGTGGGCTCGGCCGCGCCGTTGCCCGTGGGCACCGGCTGGTCCGTGGCCGGCAGCATGATGGTGACCGTGGTGCCGATGTCGACCTCTGAGTACAGGTGGACGTCGCCGCCGGCCGCCGTTGCGATGCCGTAGACCGTGGCCAGGCCCAAGCCCGTGCCGGCGCCTCTTGGCTTTGTCGTGTAGAACGGCTCGAACGCTCTCTCCTGCACCTCTCGGGGCATGCCGGCGCCCGTGTCGCTCACTCTCAGCCGTACGTACGGGCCTGGTCGCAGGTTGTAACTGCCGGCGTCGTCCGGGCCCAGGTCGGTGTTGCCCGTGTCTATCGACAGCGTGCCACCGCCGGGCATCGCGTCCCGGGCGTTCACGGCCAGGTTCACCAGGATCTGCTCCAGCTGGCCGGGGTCGGCGTGCACCGTTCGCAGCTGCCGGTCCAGGTGGGTGATCAGGTGGATGTGCTCGCCCAGTGTTCGGCGCAGCATCTGCTCGACGTCGCCGACCACGTGGTTCAGGCTCAGCACCTGGGCCTGCGTGACGTCACGGCGGCCGAACGCCAGCAGCTGCTTCGTCAGCTGGGCCGCCCGCTCGGCGGCGTGCCTGATCTGGCCCAGGTCGTCGCGGGCCGCGGCCAGGTCGGCCGGCGCCGGGTCCTCGGCGTCCAGCGTGTCCAGCACCAGCTCCGTGTAGTTGCCGATGATGGCCAGAATGTTGTTGAAGTCGTGGGCCACCCCGCCGGCCAGCTGGCCCAGGCTCTCCAGGCGGCGGGTATGCTGGAGGCGCCTCTCCGCCGCGTCGCGTTCGGCCTGGGTGATCAGGCGCTCCCGCTCCGCCTGGGCCGCCACGCGCTCGGTGACGTCGCGGATCGCGGCCGACACGATGATGCCCTGGTCCGTCTCCAGCGCGGACAGGCTGATCTCGGCTGGGAACTCGGATCCGTCCTTGCGGACCGCCGCCAGTGACTTGCCTCCGCCCAGTTGCCGGGTCCTCGGCTCGGCGAAATAGCGGGCGCGCTGCCCGGGGTGGGCCGCGCGGACCCGCTCGGGGACCAGGATGTCGACGTTGCGCCCGATCAGCTCCTTGCGGGCGTACCCGAAAAGCTTCTCGGTCTGCGCGTTGGCCAGGGTTATCGTGCCGTCCCGGGTGACGCCGAGCATGGCGTCGGGCGCGGCCTCGAGCAGGCCCTGGAACATGAGCTCGGCCCGGCGGCGCTCGCTGATGTCGCGCGAGATGCCGGCCACGCCGGTGACCTGACCGGCCGGGTCGCAGATCGCCGACAGGGTCAGCGCGACGGTGACGATCCGGCCGTCCTTGTGACGGCGCCGCACCTGGTCCTGCTCGACGCGTTCGCCGGCCGCGGCCCGGGCCAGCAGGTGCCGCTCGGCCTCCTCCTGGCCGTCCAGGAACATCAGGGCCATGTCGCGGCCCAGGGCCTCGGGCGCCGACCAGCCGTAGAGGCGTTCCGCGCCCGCGTTCCAGCTGGTGATCACGCCGTCGAGGGACCGGCCGATGACGGCGTTGGGCGACGACTCGACGATGACCGCCAGGCGCTGCCTCTCGGCCAGCACCTCGGCCCGCTGGGCGAGCGCGGCCGCCTGGTCGGCGAGCTCGGTGAACAGGGCGATGTCGTCGTCGGCGAACAGGCTCCGATAGCGGCTGAGCATCACCAGCGCGCCCCGCCCGGCCACGGTCTTTATCGGCGTGGCGGTGACGTAGCGGGTGCCGGTGGCCTGGGCCAGCTCGACCGCCACCGCGGGCGGATCCGTCCAGCCGGCGAGCGCGTCGATGGTGAAGCCGGCCGCCAGCAGCTCACCGACGTCCTCGTCGCCCGCTTCGCGGGAGAGCAGGGCCCGATTGTCGTACGCCATGACCCGCAGCCGCCCGGGCGTGGTGGGCAGGAGCACCGCGGCCACGTCGGCGCCCAGGACCTGGCTGGCCCCGCGGCAGAAGTGCCGCCACGTCTCGGCCGCGTCCGCGTCCGGCGCCACGGTCAGCAGGCGCTGGGTCATCGCGTACGCGGCGCCGGTGGACCAGATCCTCCGCAGCCGCCGCGGCGGAACGAAAGCCAGCAGGTAGAGCAGGCCGGCCACCAGGGCGAGCACCCGGGAATGCACGGCCGCCGACCGGCCGGCGGCCGAGGTCAGCACCGCGACGCCGAACAGGGCGGTGGCGGCCGCGGCACTCCAGAACCGCACCCGGGCGGCGCGGCCGCGGCAGCGCGCCTGGGCCGCCAGCAGCACGGCGGCCAGCACCTCGAGGCAGAAGAAGACACCCGCGGCGAGCAGGACCATCCGGCGGGACAGCATCCCGGCGGTCGCGACGACCAGCGGGGCCGCGCTGATCGCCCAGGCGGCGGTCGCGGCCGCCATCAGCCACGGGCTGACCGGCCGCAGCCGGGCCACCAGGCGCAGGGTGAACACCGGCTTGGCCAGCAGCACCGCCACGAGCACACCCATCACCACGGGCGACGCGGACCCGCCGAACACCTCGACCAGGCCGAGCACGAACAGCATCGCCACCGACGCGAACATCACCATGACGTCGCGCAGCAGAGGGTCGCGCCGCCGCAGATAGCGGTAGCCCATCCAGGCGAAGATCAGCGCGTACGCGGAGGTCACCGCGAGCAGCATGATCTCAGTCTAGGAATTTGAGGGCGAGTTCGTGGGCCGCCTCGTGAACCCGGTCGCGTCCGGCGTCCTTGGCCGCGTAGAGGGCGGCGTCGGCCCGGGCGACCAGGCCGTCGGCGGTCTCGGCGCCGTCCCAGACGGCGACGCCGGCCGAGAAGCTCTGCCCGCGCGGGGTGGCCAGGCGCATGCGGTCGACGATGTCGCGGGCCTGGGCCGACGAGGCCGCGGGCAGCATCACGACGAACTCCTCGCCGCCGAAGCGGGCCATGTGGTCGGCCGTGCGCAGCTGCTCCTGCCAGGCCGCGGCGGCCTCCTTCAGCAGGCGGTCGCCGGCCAGGTGGCCGTACGCGTCGTTGAACCTCTTGAAATGGTCGATGTCGATGATGGCCACGGCCAGCGGGTCGCCGGTGCGGCGGACCCGCTCGATCGTGCGGGGAAGCTCGATGTTCCAGGCCCGGCGGTTCGGCAGGCCGGTCAGCTCGTCGGTGACGGCCAGCTCGCGGACCTTCTCGGTCTGCACGTCGAGCTGGGTGATGAGCTGCGACATCCGGGTCACGACGAGCAGGAACAGCAGGACGCAGCCGAGCGCGATGGACAGGGCGTCGGTGACCTCGTGCCGCGCCGCCTGCACCATCAGCAGGGCGGGCGCGATGAGCGAGACGACGGTCAGCACGAGCAGCAGGCCGCGGCTGGGGCGGGCCGAGCGCGGCGCCACGGCACGGGTCAGCGAGCGGACGCTGGGATGCAGGGCGGCGGCCGCGAAGAGCAGGTAGCCGGAGAGGAACACGTCGGCCATGATCTTGGTGGCCAGCGGGCCGGCCTCCCAGACCATCTGGTTGATCACGGCCCACGCGCCGTCACCGGCCAGGAAGCAGAGCAGGGCCGCGCCCAGCAGCCGGAACGAGGTGTTGCGGGCCCCGCCGCTCAGCAGCAGCCGGGCGGTCATGGCCAGCAGGGCGATGTCGCCCACGGGATAGGCCACGCTGACGATGTGCCCGAACAGCCCGATCGACGGGTCGGAGGCCGCCGGTTTGATCAGGAAGACCCAGGACAGCAGCCCGGCGCCGGTGGTCAGGATGGCCGTGTCGACCAGGCTGGACAGGTCGCGGTGGGCGGTGCGCCGCCGGATGAGCAGCAGCAGCCCGACGGCGGCGGTGGGATAGAGCGACAGATAGGCGGAGTCGGCCCACGAGGGGAAGGGCGGATATTCCGCGGAGCGGGTCAGCAGATATTCGACCAGGATGCCGCCGGCGTTGCCGGCCACTCCGGCCGCGAGCAGCCACCACATGACCGGCAGCCCCGGCCGGTGGCGACGGACCCCGACGATGATCATGGCGGCCGCGAACCAGCCGCAGGCCACCTGCCACAGCACCTGCGCCAGGCCGCCGTCGGGCACCACGAGGAAGCCACCCAGCGCGACGGCGACGACCGCGGCCCACCCGCGACGAGAACTCACGTCGCCTGCATCGGCATCCGGGGCCCGGACATGACAGGTTCCACGCGCGAGTGTGATGAATGAACCGGGTTCGCGGTTAGCCGATCAGCCGGACCGGGCACGCAGCGGCAGAACAGCCGCGGCGCCTCCCCGCGCCGCGGTCGGCTCGAGAGCTAGGAGCGCCATGAGCATCGAGAAGACCGCCGACAGCACCCTGACCGACCCGGAGGTTGTCACCGCCGAGACGCCCCGCCGGCGGTTGGCGTCCAAGGCGCCCGCGGCCGGCGCGCTGGCCGCGGTGGGTGGGGTGATCGCGCTCCTGCTCGTGCGCCGCCGGGCCGCCCGCGCGAAGTCGCGCAACCGCTGGGTTCCGGCGCGCTTCCAGCGCTGACGGGTCAGAGCGCGAGGGCCGCGTACTCGTCGAGAAGCGGATCACGGCGCTCGGCCAGCCAGGCCAGCACGACCTGGTTGTCCGGGATGTCGGCGACGCGGGACGAGGTGACGTCCGGCCGGGTGTAGTAGGTGGCGGCCGACAGCGGCAGCACCACCACTCCCCGGCCGGCCGCCACGTTCTCCAGCTTCTCCTCGACCACCTGGGCGGGCACCGGCTCGGCCGGGACCGTCGCCACCTCGCGCCACTCGGGAACCGCGTCCGGGCTCTGGAGCAGCCGTTCGGCGGCCAGGTCGGCGATGGCCACCGACTCCTGGCCGGCCAGGCGGTGACCCGCGGGCAGCACCACGACGCGGGGCTCGCTGGTCAGTGGGCGCACGGTCAGGCCGCGCCGGTCGGCCGGCAACCGCAGGTAGCTCACGTCGGCCCGGCCGTCGCGCAGCACCTCGACCTGGTCGCTCCAGGTCGTGCGCAGCACCTCCACGGTCAGGCCGGGGTGGCGGTCGCGCAGCCGCCGCACCGGGTCGGTGACGATCAGGCCGGGCATGAAGGCGACCACGAACCGGTCCGGCGACGCCACCCGGCGGCGCAGGGCCTCGGCCGCGTCCAGCAGCGGCCCGGCGCCGGCCAGCAGGCGGTGGCCGGCCCCGGTCAGCTCGGTCGTGCGCCGGTCGCGCCGGAACAGTTCCACCCTCAGCTCGGCCTCGAGCGCCCGGATCTGCCGGGACAGCACCGGCTGGGCGATGTGCAGCTCGGCGGCGGCCCGCCCGAAGTGCAGATGCCGGGCGACGGCCACGAAGTAGCGCAGTTTCCGCAGGTCGACGTCGATGCCCTGAGGGTATTACAGACGCCGGAACAGGTCTTGGACGCGGGCCGCCGGCCGGGCGCAGCGTAGAGGCATGAACATTGCGAAACAGCGGGTGGTCATCGTCGGCGGCACGTCCGGCATCGGGTACGCCACCGCCGGGGCCGCCGTCGAGCAGGGCGCCGAGGTCGTCGTCGTCTCCCGTAGCGAGCGGCGCGTCCGCGACGCCGCCGAGCGGCTCGGCGCCACCGGGCTGACCGCCGACCTCAGCGACCCGCCGGCCGGTCTCTTCGACGAGATCGGCCCCTTCGACCACCTCGTCTACACCGCCGGGGAGCAGCTCTCGCTCACCCCCATCGCGTCCATGGAGGTCGCGCGGGCCCGGGAATTCTTCGGCCTGCGGTATTTCGGCGCGCTCGCCGCCGTCCGGGCCGCCCTCCCCCACCTGCGGGAGGGCGGCTCCATCACGCTGACCACCGGCACCGCCGCCGACCGTCCCTTGCCGGGATGGGCGGTCGCGTCGAGCATCTGCGGCGCCGTCGAGGGGCTGACCCGGGCCCTCGCCGTCGAGTTGGCCCCGCTGCGGGTCAACGCGGTCAAACCCGGCGTCACCCGATCGCCGATGTGGGGTTCCGGTGAGGGCGCCGACCGGTTGTACGCCGACACGGCCGCCGCCGTGCCACTGCGCCGGGTCGGTGAGGTGGCCGACGTGGCCGACGCGTATCTCTATCTGATCGGCCAGTCGTTCACCACCGGCACCATCCTCACCGTCGACGGCGGCGCCCTGCTCGCCTAGAAAGGCCCGGTGATCACGCAGGTCACCCCCGGGTACTGGACGTTGATGAACAGGTGGCGGCCGTCGGCCGTGAACGAGGCGCCGGCCAGCTCGCTGGCCCCGGCCGGCCCGGGCTCCGGGAAGTCCTCCGGGTTCCAGTGATGCAGGTCGAGCGGCTCGATCACCTGGGCCAGGTTGACCACGCCGCCGGACGGGGTGAGCACCCGCAGCCAGTTGTCGCCGCCGTCCTCGTCCTCGCCGTCGCCGTCCTCGGCCAGCAGCAGCGTGCCGTCGGGGGCGACGCCGACCGTGTCGGGCTGGTTGAGCGTCTTGGGGTTGGGCGATTCGAAGAGCAGCCGCAGGGTGCCCCGGTCGTGCCCGCTCGGCTCGTACCGCCAGACCTGCCCGTTCTCGCCGTCGCCGGCCTCGCTGGCCACGAAGGTGACGCCGCCGCGGGTCCAGGCCGAGCCCTCGAGGCCGAGGAACCGGCAGCCGCCCTTGGCCCGGCCCTGCGAGTAGACCGAGCCCGGGTTGTCCTCGGCGTCGGACGGGTCGGGCTCGTCGATGTCGACCCAGTGGGTGTCGAGCACCTGGCCGACCCGCTGGCCGGTCGCCGTGTCGTACTCGCGGTCGCCGGTGACCGCGAGCATCTGCAGGTGCCCGCCGGCCGCGAGGTGCCCGGGCCGGCGCGGCACGAAGCGGTAGAAGCCGTCGCCGGGGTCGCCGTTGTCCTCGGTCATGTAGACGATCCCGGTGCGCGGGTCGACCGGCGCGGTCTCGTGCTCGAAGCGGCCCATCGCCTTCAACGGCGCCGCCTCGACCGGCCCGCGCGCGGCGGCCGGCACCTCGAAGACGTACCCGTGCGGCTTCTCGAAGCCGGCGCCGACGCCGTCCGTGGTCTCCTCGCACGAGAGCCAGGAGCCCCACGGTGTCGGCGCGCCGCTGCAGTTGGCGAGCGTGCCGTTGAGCACGAGGAAGCTCTCCAGCAGCCGCCCCGACCCGATGTCGTAGAGCGACGACGTGCACCCGGCCGGCGCCGCACGGTCGTACGCCGTCCTGGGCCCGATGGCCTTTGCCGTGGCACCGGGGATGTCGAGGTCGATCTCGTGGTTGCGGATCACCCGGGCCCGTCCCCGGCCACCGTCGAAGACCGCCTGCCCATCGTGGCAGCCCGGTGTGGCGAGGCCGTCGCTCATCCGGCTGCCGACCCGCCCGAAGGTGCGGTAGGAGAACCCGGCCGGCAGCGCCAGCTCCTTGCCCGCCGGTTTCAGCGGACCCCATCCGTCGACCGGCCGGCGGACCGGGGCCGCCGAGGCCATCGTCTCCGGCACGACCAGGCCGCCGACCAGGCCGAGCCCGGTCGCGGCCAGCACTTCACGCCTCTTCATCGTCATGACGACACGGTGGACCTCATGGGTGAACCCACGGAAGCCCTTTCCTGTCAGCGCCGTGTGCGGCCCGTGTCAGAGCCCTGCAAGCGGCGCGCGCCAGCCTTCACCCATGAACACACCAGTCACCATCGTCGGCGCCGGACTCGGCGGCCTGACCCTCGCCCGTGTCCTTCAGGTCAACGGCATCGAGGCCGTCGTGTACGAGTCGGAACGCTCCCCGGACGCCCGGGCGCAGGGCGGCATGCTCGACATCCACGACTACAACGGCCAGCCCGCGCTGGAGGCGGCCGGCCTGATGAAGGAGTTCCGGGCCGCGGTCCTGCCCGGCCGCGAGGCGTACCGGGGTCTCGCCACCGACGGCACCCCGCTGTTCGACAAGGCCGACGACGGCACCGGCGGCCGGCCCGAGGTGCAGCGCGGCGACCTGCGGCGGATCCTGCTCGACGCGCTGCCGGCCGGCACCGTGCGCTGGGGACACAAGCTCGACGGCGTGCGGACCCGGGGCGGCGGCCGCCACGAGCTGAGCTTCGCCGGGCGCGGCAGCGTCACCACGAGCCTGCTGGTCGGCGCGGACGGGGCCTGGTCGCGGGTCCGGCTCCTGCTCACCGGCGCGGTTCCGGTCTACGCCGGAACGTCTTTCATCGAGACTTTCCTGTACGACCTGGAGCACCGTCACCCGGGCGTCGCCCAGGTGGCCGGCCCGGGCACGACGATCGCCTCCGACTTCGCGGGCCGGCAGATCAACGCGCACCGCGAGGCCGGCGGCACCCTGCACGTCTACACCGAGCTGACCGAGCCGCTGGAGTTCTTCGACCGCCTCGACCTCACCGATCCGGCCGCGGTGGCCCGCGAGTTCGCCGGCTGGGCGCCCGAGCTGCTGGCCTTCATCACCGAGAGCGACACCGCGCCGGTCCACCGTCCGCACTACGCGCTCCCGCCCGAGGCCCTCCGCTGGGACCGCACACCGGGCGTGACCCTGATCGGCGACGCCGCCCACCTGGCGGCCCCGGACGGCGAGGGCGCCAACCTGGCCATGCAGGACGCGGCCGAGCTGGGCACGGCCCTCGCCGCCCACGGCGGCGACGTGGAGGCCGCGCTCACCTCGTACGAGAAAGCGCTCTTCCCGCGCAGCGCGGACCACGCCGAGGCCGCCGCCTACAAGCCGACCCGCGAGGACATGATCGAGTTTTTCGCCCTCTGATCGACGGCCGGGCGAGCGGCGTCCCGGCTGGGCGGCACGCCGAACTGCCGGCGGTACTCCCGGCTGAACTGCGACAGGCTGCGGTGGAAGGCCGACGCGCTCATGCCGGCCAGCCGGGCCAGCTCCTCCACCTGGAAGGCCCGCGCGTAGTGCTCGCGGACCCACTGGACCACGCGGGCGATGTGGGTGAGGCCGCTGTCGGCCAGACCGAGTTGGCGTACGGCCGCGCCCTGCTCCCCCGTGACCAGCCGCCACAGAATCTCCTTCTTGACGAGCGGGGCCAGCATGGCGACGTCGCGGGGCCGCAGGATGAGCCCGAAGCCGAGCGCGGGCTGATGCGGGCTGGCCCGGGTGAACTGCCCGATCACCGGCAGATCGCGAAGTTCGTCCAGCGCCGTTTCCGAGCCACGATGACCGCGCGGCCGGGCCGGGGAGACGAGGTGGTCGCGCTGCTGCTGGGCGCGCCGCCTCGAACCGTTGCTGACCGGCGAGCCCCAGTACAGCGACGAGATCCCCGTCGGCGGGAAGGCGGCCTTCTGATGCGTCCCGCCATCGACCCCACACTGCGCGAACTGCTGGCCGCGATGCCTCAGATGCCACCACTCAACGCCGAAGCCTTGACCCGGATCCGCCCTTTCGCCGCCAGACCCGCTCCTGCTGACCGGAACGAGATCACCATTCCGGGGCCGGACGGCGACCCGCTACCGCTGGCGATTCCGCGGCCGGTCGCCGCGGCGCCCGCGGCGCCGTGCGTCTACTGGATCCACGGCGGCGGGATGATCATGGAAACCGCTACTCGCAGATCGACATCCCGCTGGAGTGGCTGGAGGCGTTCGGCGCCGTCGTGGTGTCGGTCGACGATCGGCTGGCGCCGGAGGCCCGGGGCAGCGCGCCGGTCGACGACTGTTGTCAGGGCCTGGCCTGGGTCTTCGAACACGCCGCGGAACTGGGCATGACCCCCGGCGTGTCGTCGTGGCGGGCGCGAGCGCCGGTGGTGGGCTCGCGGCCGGGGTCACGCTGATGGCCCGCGACCGCGGTGGCCGACGACCTCGCCGGGCTGCCGCCCGCCTATCTCGACGCGGGTTCGGCTGAGGTGTTCCGGGATGAGGTCGTTCGACGCCCTCTTCCCGGAGGTTCCCCTGTCCATGGCCGCCCGTCAGGCCCGTACGGCATGGGTGGGAAGGCTCTTGAAAAGGACCTAGCGGTTGTAGCGCTCCCGTCGGACCGTGGGGCGCTTGCCCCGGATCGTGGCTCGGGACAGGGCCTTGATGACCCGGTCGGCGGCGGACTCCGGGATCTCGACCAGGGAGAAGCGGTCGGTGATCTGGATGGCGCCGATGTCGCGGGCGGGCAGGCCCGCCTCGCCGGCGATGGCGCCGACCAGGTCCTGCGGGCGCAGGCCGGAGCGGCGGCCGATGCCGACGAACAGGCGGGTCACGTCGTCGTCGGTCGGTCGGTGGCGGCGGTCGGGGCGGGGGCCCCGGTTGTCCGGCTGTTCGCGGCGCGGTGGCAGCGGGGACGGGATCTCCTGCTCGTCGATGTCGCCGCCGGCCGCCTCGTGGAGCAGCTTCACCGCGGCCAGGGCCACCTGTTCGAGGTCGTGCTCGTCGGTCAGGGAGTCGATCACCACGCGGAAGCGGTCGAGGTCGTCGGCGTCCATCGCCTCCTGCAACGAGGCCCTGGTCAGCTCGAGGCGCCGGGCCCGCAGGTCGGTCACCGTGGGGAGCTTCTCGAGCGGGATGCGGCGGCCGGTCAGGCGCTCGATCGCCTTGAGCATGCGCTGCTCGCGAGGCTCGGCCAGGCTGATCGCCACGCCCTCGCGACCGGCGCGGCCCACGCGGCCGATGCGGTGGACGTACGCCTCGGGGGCGGCCGGCACATTGAAGTTGATCACGTGGGTGAGTTGTTCGACGTCGAGGCCGCGGGCGGCCACGTCGGTGGCGACCAGCAGCTCGGTGCTGCCGCCGCGCAGCCGGCCCATGACCCGGTCGCGCTGGTCCTGGCTCATGCCGCCGTGCAGGGCCTCGGCCCGGTAGCCGCGGCCGTTCAGCGTCTCGGTGACCTGGTCGACCTCTTCGCGGGTGCGGCAGAAGACGATGGCCGCGGTCGGCGCCTCGACGTCGAGGATGCGGCCCAGGGCGGCCGCCTTGTAGGCGCGGGCCACGATGTACGCGCTCTGGCGCACCAGCGGCAGCTCGCCGGGGGTGGGCTCCTCACGGCCCATCGTGACCCGGACCGGCTCGCGCAGGTGGCGGCGGGCGATCGCGTCGATGCGGGGCGGCATGGTCGCCGAGAACAGCACGGTCTGCCGTTCGGCCGGCGTCTCGGCCAGGATGGCCTCGATGTCCTCGGCGAAGCCCATGTCGAGCATCTCGTCGGCCTCGTCGAGGACCACGGTCCGTACGTCACCCAGATGAAGCGTGCCGCGGTTGATGTGGTCGAGGACACGGCCGGGCGTGCCCACGACCACGTCGACGCCGCGCGACAGGGCCTGGAGCTGCCGGCCGATGGGCTGGCCGCCGTAGACCGGCAGCACCCGCACGCCCAGCTCACGGCCGTACCGGTGCACGGCCTGGGAGACCTGCTCGGCCAGCTCACGGGTCGGCACGAGAGCCAGCGCGTGCGGCCCCTCGCTCTCGCCGCGGGTCAGCGACTGCAGCAGCGGCAGCGCGAAGGCGGCGGTCTTGCCGGTACCGGTGGCGGCCTGGCCGACCAGGTCCTCACCGGCGATCAGGGGCGGGATGGCCCCGCGCTGAATGGGGGTGGGTTCCTCGTAGCCGAGGCTGACCAGCGCGCGCAGTAGCTCCGGCCGAAGCCCCAGCCCCGCGAAGCCTGCCTCGGGCTCGAACAGGTCTTCGTCCATGCCAGCCAGGATACGAGCCCCGGATTTCCCGCTGCGCGGCGGCGCGTTTCATCGGCGCTTTTCGATTAATCTTCGGGCATGGCTCAGGACGACCTCGGGCAGTTCGGATATCGCCAGGAGCTCAGCCGTTCGCTGAGCTTCACCGACCTGCTCATCTACGGGCTCATCTTCATGGTGCCGATCGCCCCGTTCGGGATCTTCGGCAGCGTCTACAGCGGCTCGGGCGGGATGGTCGCGCTGGCGTACGTCATCGGCATGGTGGCGATGATGTTCACCGCGCTGTCGTACGCCCAGATGGTCAAGGCCTTTCCGATGGCCGGCTCGGTCTACAGCTATGCGGGGCGCGGCATCGCCCCGCCGGTCGGGTTCCTCGCCGGTTGGGTGATCCTGCTCGATTACGTACTCGTGCCCGGCCTGCTTTATCTCGTGGCCAGCGTGGCCATGCACTCGCTCGTGCCCGGGGTGCCCGTGTGGCTCTGGCTGGTGGCGTTCGTGCTGCTCAACACGGTGGTCAACTATCTCGGCATCAAGATGACGGCCCGGGTCAACCGGATCATGCTGGTGGCCGAGCTGATCATTCTGGCCATCTTCCTGGCCGTCGGCGTGGCCCACCTGGACCGGTTCTCGTTCAGCCCGCTGTTCAACGCCGACACGTTCTCCTGGTCGGTGGTCTTCGGCGCGGTGTCGATCGCCGTGCTGTCGTTCCTGGGCTTCGACGGCATCTCGATGCTGGCCGAGGAGAGCCGCGAGGAGGCACGCCAGATCGGCCGGGCCATGGTCGGCGCGCTGCTGGTGGCGGGCACCCTGTTCGTCGTGCAGACCTGGGTGGCCGCGCTGCTCGTGCCGGACGCGCCGGGCCTGCTGGCCGACGGCGACCCCGAGGGCACGGCCTTCTACGACGCGGCGCGAGCGGCCGGCGGCGCCTGGCTGGCCAATCTGACCGCGCTGGCCACGGCCATCGCCTGGGGTTTCGCCAATTCTCTGGTGGCACAGGCGGCGACAAGCCGATTGCTGTACGCCATGGCACGCGACCGCCAGATGCCGCGTTTCCTGGCCCGGATCAACGAGCGGCACAAGGTGCCGGCCAACGCCACCCTGCTGGTCGCGGTCGTCTCGCTGACCCTGGGCCTGTACATGGCGAGCCGCGACGACGGCATCTCGCTGCTGTCGACGCTGGTGAACTTCGGCGCGATGACCGCTTTCCTGGCGCTGCACGTGGCCGTGGTGGTCCACTACGTCGTGCGCCAGGGCAGTCGGGACTGGTGGCGGCATCTGATCGTGCCCGTGGTGGGCTTCCTGATCCTGCTCTACGTGGTGATCAACGCCGACATCGCGGCCCAGATGCTCGGCTTCGCCTGGCTGGGCATCGGCGTGATCGTGCTCATCGTGTTCTATCTGTCCGGCCGGCGCCCGACGCTCGCCGGCCTCTCCGAGGGGAATCCGTGACCGTTCGTTTCCATCCCACGCCCGACCAGCTGTCCTACACCTTCGGTGGCCGCGAGCCTCTTTTGACCGTGGCGCCCGGCACCGCGGTCGAGCTCTACACCGAGGACTGCTTCGGCGGCCGCGTCCAGAGCGTCGACGACCTGCCGTCGGTGGTGTGCGAGTTCCCCTATCTGAACCCGGTCACCGGCCCCATCTTCGTCGAGGGAGCGGAACCCGGTGACACCCTCGCGGTGCACTTCGTGTCGATCACGCCGGCCCGCGACTGGGCCGTCTCGTCGACGTTCCCGCACTTCGGGGCGCTGACCGGCACCCACACGACGGCCACGCTGCACCCGCCGCTGGACGAGGTGGTGTGGCGCTACGACGTGGACGCCGAGGCGGGCACGGTCACCTATCACGCGCGCCGCGGCGACTACAGCGTGTCGCTGCCGCTGGATCCGATGCACGGCACGGCCGGCGTGGCCCCCGCGGCCTTCGAGAGCCGGATGACCATCGTGCCCGACGTGCACGGCGGCAACATGGACACGCCCGAGCTGAGGGCCGGGGTCACCGCCTACTTCGGGGTCAACGTGCCCGGCGCCCTCTTCGCGCTCGGCGACGGTCACTGCCGTCAGGGCGACGGCGAGGTCTGCGGTACGGGCGTCGAGGCGGCCATGAACACGACGGTGATCCTCGATCTCGTCAAGGGCGTCGCCACCCCGACGCCGCGCTTCGAGACCGACGACGCGCTGATGTCGGCCGGCTCGGCGAGACCGCTGGAGGACGCGTACCGGATGAGCCAGCACGACCTGGTCACCTGGACGGCCGAGATGACCGGCCTGGACGTGCTCGACGCCTACCAGCTGATCAGCCAGGCCGGGCAGGCCCCGGTCGGCAACGTTTGCGACCCGAACTACACGATGCTGGCCAAGGTCGACAAGCGCTACCTGAACCACCCCACCGCGTACGACGGGATCCACGCCCGCCTGCGTAGTCTTCGATCATGAGACGCATCCTGGTCACCGGCGCCTCGCGCGGCATCGGCCGAGCCATCGCGATCGCCTTCGCCGCGCGGGGCGACCGGGTCGCGGTCCACTACGGCTCCGCCCGCGACGAGGCGGCAAAGACGTTGGAGAGGCTTGCCGGTACGGGTCATGCCCTCGTCGGCGGCAACCTGGCCGATCCGGGCGAATCGCGTGAGGTGGTCGCCGCCGCCGTGCGCGAGCTCGGCGCCCTGGACGTGCTGGTGAACAACGCCGCCGTGGCCCCCGGCCCCGGCAACCGCCATGCGATAGCGACGACGTCGTACGAGGACTGGCAGCACCAGTGGCGCCACACGATCGACGTGGATCTGCTGGGCGCGGCCAACGTGACGTACACCTTCGCCCATCACCTCATCGACCGGAAGGCCCCCGGCAGCATCGTCAACGTGGGTTCCCGGGGCGCCTACCGGGGCGAGCCGGACTATCCGGCGTACGGCGCGGCCAAGGCGGCCCTGCAGGCCTTCGGCCAGTCCATGGCGATCGCCTTGGCGCCGCACGACATCGCGGTGACCTCGGTGGCCCCCGGCTTCATCGCCACCGAGCGCCAGCAGGTGGGCGACGCCGTACGGCAGCAAAGTCCTTTCGGCCGTGCCGGCACTCCCGAGGAGGTCGCGGCGGCGGTGCTGCACCTGAGCTCACCCGAGGCCCTGTGGTCCTCCGGCGCCGTCCTGGACCTCAACGGCGCCTCGTACCTGCGGTGATCGATCTTGCCTCTCTCGACGACCACGAGCTGACGGAGCTGCTCCGGTCCGCGCCCGCCGCCTCGGTGGGCGTGGGCGGCGGCTCATCGGTGCTCGACGTGGACGGGGTGCCGGTGTTCGCCAAGCGCATCCCGATCACCGACCGGGAGCTGGCCCACCCGCACAGCACGGCGAACCTGTTCGATCTGCCGCACTACTGCCCAGTACGGCATGTACCGCCTTGCCGGCCCCGGCTTCAACGCCTGGCGCGAGCTGGCCAGCTCCCCCTTGCTCCGCGACTGGCGTGTGCTGCCCGGCCGTCCACCGGTCGCACCCGAGCACCGGGACATCGACGCGGTGGTCAGGCAGTTCGGCGACGACCCGGCCGTACGCGCCCGCTTCGAGGAACTGGCCGCGGCGACCCACAGCCTGGTGCTGTTCTTCGAATACCTGCCCCATCCGGTGTCGGCGCTGATGACCGACCCCGTCGCCCAGGCCGAGACGGTCGAACGGCAGCTGTTCGAGATCGTGGCATCCTTGCGAGCCCGCGACCTGCTCCACATGGACGCCCACTTCGGCAACATGAGAACCGACGGCACCCGCATCCACCTGGTCGACTTCGGCCTGGCCACATCACCCCGCTTCGACCTGTCGGACGAGGAGCGCGAATTCGTCACCCGAAACACCAACCACGACGCCGACTACATGTCCATGCGCCTGACAAATTGGCTGGTCACCACGGTGTGCGGCATCCCGGTGCCACTTTCGGCCCCACCCACCGCCCGAGACGGTTACGTGCGCCGCTGCGCAACCGGCGACATCCCGCCCACGGTGCCCCCACCCGTCGCGGAGATCCTGGCCCGCCACGCCCCGGCCGCCGCCCGAATGAACGCCTTCTGCCACCGCTTGTTCGACGGCGACATCCACGCCGAGTATCCGGGCGTGTAGTCCTTCGCCCGCACTGGAGATCGTCATACCAGCACCGAATCGCTCACGCTCATAGGCCACCGGCATTCGTGGAGGAGCGATAAGCCTCGGCCGCCGTCGCCCCTAACCAGAGATACGATCGCCGCCCGCTCTCGCCAGCATTGTCGTATGACGTGTAAGTGATCGACTGGGCAATCAATGACAATAGGTATTGTCGATGAAAAATCCCGTGCAGCCGATTTTCAATCTGCCCGATCGCCTCACTGCGAACTGAGATCAATAAGCGCTCCAGAGCGGTACCGTGATCGGCTGACAATGGAGCCTCTGACGTAAGCGCGTCGGCAAGGGATGGGTCTTGCGACGGTAAGGCGCCGCCCCGCACAGCGGGAAATATCAGGGACAAAAGCAGCGCTGCGATATCGCGGGACAACGGCGCCATCGGGTCGAAAGCCGACAGATCGATGAGCCTGATGTCATCGAAGTCGAACGCACCACCAGGTGACACGGGGACGATGACGTTATCGACGTGCAGGTCGCCGTGAGAACGACCGGCCAAGAACTCAACCTTCGTCGACAGTTCCTCGTCTAACTGGAAGCGATGAGCCATGCTATCCAGCCCGTCATGCACATCAGGTATGAATCCGGCGCCTCGCGCCCAAGTGTAAGCGGATCGATCACGGTTCAAGACGCCCCGCAACTCCCCTGTCAGAAATTGCCGCACGGTCGATGACCGTGGCTGGCGGGTGGCCGCTGAGTTCCATTCGTCGAGGACCATACGGATCGTGGCACGGCACCCGTTCGAAAGCGCGGCGGACGGTAGCTGCCCTAGCGTCACGGCGCTGGTGAGGGATTCCGACGAATTGAGGAACATCAGAACCCTTCCGTCGTCCATGACGGCCGGCGGGTAGAGCTGGCGGAAAAGGTGACGATCGGCGAAGTCGGGAGAATCCCGCCACGCCAGCTGGTGATTCGCCGGCTCCCGCGCCGGGCTGCCGGCGGAGCAAGCCTTAAGCAGCACGTCGGTCGGCTTCTGTCCAGGGGTCGAACGAGCGATACGAAGCCTTGCGAGCAGGGCACCACTTCCACCTCGCCGACGCCAAGGCGCCGCCGGCACCTCCGCGAGCAAATTCTGATCACGCGCCCATGTTCGAACTGCTCGGGTCACTTGCGGGTCGTCAAGATAGCGATCAAGGTCGCCGGTCCGGCTCATCAATATCAACTCTAGCGGCTGGTCGCACGGTATGGGATGTCACCGCTTACGTACCCTAGAATGCCGCCATGTCTTCGGTCGCGCCGCCCACCAAGAAGATTTCGGTCAGCCGCGAAGGTCAAACCGCCCTACGTGCGATGTCGATCTCGCATCGACGGGTACGCATGCTAGCGGGGGCGCGACTGCTCATTTCAGCGATCATTGCCGTGACGGGCGCCGTTTTGACGATAAGGTCAATGCCGGCCGCATGGGTCGCTCTGGTCGGCGCATTATGGGCGGCCGTCAACTCCATTGGTTTGACATGGTGGGCTGACGCTGAGCTGCAACGGGCGGCCAAGCTGCAAGAGAAGTTCGAGGTGGAGGTATTCGGCCTGCCCTGGAACGATGTGGCCGCCGGGCCGGAGGTGAGATCGGCCGACCGGAGCGCGCTCAGCGAAAAGTTCAAAAATGGACGCGTGGACGACGACTGGGACGAGATGCCGGACCTTCTTCCGCCCTTCGACGTCCTGGCCCGCCAATTGGAGAACCTCGGATGGGGAGCCCGCGTCAGACGTCGGTACGCAACTTTCGTTGCCGTGATAATTGCCGCGTGGACCGTTGCGGGCGCCGTTGTCGGCGTAGCAGGCGGCTTCACGGTAGCCGAAATCTTCACCGGCTGGTATGTACCTTCGCTCGGCGGCCTCTTGTTCGGCATCGAGTCAATCCGGCAACAATTGGCGGTCGCCAAGGAGCGGGAACGCGTCGGTGACTATGCGGAAAAGCGGATATTAGAGGCCGCCCGTCAGCGCACCGACCCTTCCTTCACTGCATCACTGCCGACGCTTTCCCGGCAGTTGCAGGACGTCTTGTTCAGAACGCGGAGCAGGGCGCCTCGGGTTCCGAAATTCCCTTTCTACAAGCTTACCTACAAACGCGACAAATTGAACTGCAACGAGTGCACGCGCAGCGTGGCGGATGCGCTGGCCACTTGAGCTCCCCAGGGACGTGGTGGTCCGCTCGCACAGACGGGGTCATCCCAACGGCTTGCCGGGCCGCTTGAACGTCTGCGGTGAACGGGTCGTGAAGACACCGTCCATGTACGACTGACGGATCTCGCCGTCACCGATGACATTTAGCCTGATGGCGGCCTGTTCAAAAGGCGCACGCCGAGGAGAAATGTTCATGAGCATTCCTGAGTACGTTCCCGCCGATCCCGCTCCGCGGAAGAAAATGAGCCGGAGCAAAAAGGCCGGTCTCGTCGGCGGTGGCGTCCTCGCCGGTCTGGTCGTCATCGGCGTCGCCGGCGGTGGAGGAGGCGACGAGACGGCCGCCTCGGCACCGGTCGCGGTTGTCACCACCACAGCCACCGGTCAGCCGGACCAGAACGCGCTTGCCAAGCTCCAGGGCTGCATCGACATGACCACCGGCGCTCAGGCCTATGACCAGGCGCTCTGGGACACCACCTTGTGCGGCGAGTACAAGGGCAGCCTCGGCTCCACGGTCCAGCCCACCACCGAGCCGGTCGTGGCCACGACTGAGCCCGCCCCGGCAACCACCCAGCCCGCCCCGGCAACCACCGAGCCCGTTGCCGAGCCCTCTGTCGAGCCCACCAAAGAGTTGACCGTCTCGCAGGAGAATGCCGTCGAGAAGGCGGCCGACTATCTGTCGTACACCGCCTTCTCCCGCTCCGGCTTGATCAAGCAGCTCAAGTTCGAAGGATTCTCGGCCAAGGACGCCACCTTCGGCGTGGACGCGCAAAAAGCCAACTGGAACGAACAGGCCGCCAAGACAGCGGAGGACTATCTGTCCTATTCCTCGTTCTCCCGGTCCGGGCTGATCAAGCAGCTCAAATTCGAGGGCTTCACCGCCAAGCAGGCCGCCTACGGCGTCAAGAAAGCCGGACTTTAGCCGGCCCGCCATTCGCCGATGAGGGCTACGGCGTGGCCGTTGTCCCCGGCGCACCACCAGACGGCGGCCTCGTCGTGGGCTCGGGCGTGGACGCCCAGCCGATGGGCCGGGCAGACCGGCCACGCCGACCAGAGCGAGTGCATCACCGCGTCCTGCGCGTCCTCGGCTACTGCTACCAGCGCCGACACCGGGTCAACGCCTGAACGAGGAAAGACGCCCTGCGCTGTGCCGGTGTGGCCGTCCCAGCTCTGGGCGTAGGCGTTGCCGGTGAGGCCGGGCTCGTCGGGGCGTACGCGCAGGCGGCAGGTGTGGGCCAGGCCGGTCGCCACCACGTCCCGGTTCACCGCCCGCATGGCGTCCTCCAGGCGCGCCAGCAACTCCGGCTCCTCGGCGAAACCCGGCTCGAAGTCGATGGCCGCGAGCACGGCGATGGCGAGTTCGGCCATGCGGGGCCGGGCCGTTTCGGGGCCGTCGAGACTCCGCGAAGCCAGCTCCACGGCGGCCGGGTCCGCTGGGTTCGACTCCAGGACCGCGGCGGCCAGGTCGAACGCGTCCGTGCGGTTCACCTCGCCGGACCGGGCCGCGACGTACACCGTACGGCAGAGCCGGTCGAAGGCTGCGAGATCGTCCATGGCTCCATGATTCAGCTGTGGGCGAGCGCGGCCGGTTCGGGGAGGGGCTGAAGCGCCGTGTCCTGCGCGCGGGCCAGCAACCAGACGCCGGCCGTCACGGCGGCGGCGCACGCCAGCACCACGATGACGCCCGCGGTGCCGCCGCGGAAGGTCTGGTCGAGCAGGAGGACGCCGATCAGGGCGGCCGCCGCCGGGTTGGCCACGGTGCCGGTGGCCAGCGGAGCGGCCAGGCCGGCCCGGTAGGAGCGCTGGGTGAACCAGATGGCGGCGGCGTTGAGCAGGGCGATCGCGGCCACCCCGAGCGGCAGGCCGTTCAGGTTCGCCAGCGTCGTCTGGGTGATCGCCGAGGCGACGCCGAAGGCCATGCCGCCGACGGCGGCGGAAGCCAGGGCGGGCAGGTGGGTACGGGTCGCGGCCCAGGCCATGATCGCGGCGGCGGCCAGGGTGACGGCTACCGCCTCGCGGAGGGTCAGGGCCTGGCTCGAGGAGCCGGTGAAGGTCATGGCGACGGTGAGCGCGACCGTGGTCAGCGCCGTGCCGGCCAGTTCGGTGCGGGTGATCCGGCGGCGGCCGATGAGCGCGGCCGCGACCAGGGTGAGCACGCCGAGGGACTGCACCAGGGTCAGCGGGCCGTACCGCAGGGCCACCACGTGCAGGACGGCGCCCGCTCCGTTGCCGGCCATCGCCAGCCACCAGCGGCGGGTGCGGAGCAGGGTTCGTACGGGCTTGTCGCCCACCTGGTGCTGCGCCATCGCGCCGAAGGCGTACGCCACCGCCGACAGCAGGCACAGCACCACCGCGAAGGCCACGGACCAGGTCGGGATCATGAGAAGAAGTCTGGTCGGCGCACGGCCCGGTGTCGTCGGCCCATGGTGGTAACCCGTGTACCGCGTTCGCGGTACAGGCACACCTTGCGAAGGTTCGTGTCACGAACTACTTTAGTTTGTGACACGTACTAAATGAGGGAGTCAGCATGAAGATCCAGGCCGCCGTCGTCAGTTCGTTCGACCGACCGCCGCGCTACGAGCCGTATGAGCTGCCCTCGCCCCGCGGCGAGGACCAGGCCGTGGTCGATGTGCTGGCCGTGGGATTGCACCCGCGGGTGCGGTCCGGCGCGTCGGGCGGCCACTACACGAGCACCGGAAAGCTGCCGCTGGTCCCCGGCGTCGACGGTGTGGGGCGGCTCGCCGACGGGCGGCTGATGTATTTCGTGGCCGACGACGACCTGACCGGCCCGATGGCCACCCGGACCGTGGTCGACCGGCGCCGCACGGTCGAGCTGCCGCCCGGCGCCGACGTCGTGAGGATCGCGGCGGCGATGAACCCGGCCATGTCGTCCTGGGTGGCGCTGCGCCGCCGCGTCCCGATCCGGCCCGGCCAGTCGGTGCTGATCCTCGGTGCCACCGGCAACGCCGGCCGGATGGCGATCCAGGTCGCCCGCCGCCTCGGCGCGGGCCACGTCGTCGCCGCCGGCCGCGACGAGAGCCGCCTGCCCGGTCTCGGCGCCGACGTGGCGGTCCCGCTGGACGAGGAGGCGCTGGCCGGAGCGGCGAGCGAGGTCGACCTGGTCGTCGACTACCTGTGGGGCAAGCCGGCCGCCGCGACCATGATGGCCGTGCTGAAGGCACGCTCCGACCGGAGCCGCGAGCTCAACTGGATCCAGATCGGCTCGGTCGCCGGCCCGACCATCGAGCTGCCGTCGGTGGCGCTGCGCTCGGCCAACTTCCGCCTGCAGGGCAACGGCCAGGGTGCCGTCTCCACCCGCGGCTACCTGGCCGAGCTGCCGTCCCTGATCGACGAGATCACCACCGGCGGCCTGACCGTCGACGCCCACACCGCCCCACTGGCCGACGTGGAAGCGGTCTGGACACAGCCGGAACAGCCCGGAGTCCGTACGGTGCTGGTGCCTTAAGGCCGGGCCGTGGGGCGGTAGACCAGCTCCATGGTCCGGCCGTCGAGGGTTCGGCTCTCGAGGAGTTCGAGGTCGAAGTCGCCCGCTCCCCCGAGGATCGGGCTGGTGCCAGTCCGGCCCGAGATGACCGGGAAGACGGTCACCTGGAGGCGGTCGACCAGGCCGGCGGCCATCAGCGCCCAGTTCAGCGACAGGCTGGCCTGCGAGCGCAGCGGCACGTCCGATTCCTTCTTGAGCCGGGTCACGATGTCCACCGCGTCGCCGCTCGCGATGGTCGCGTCGGGCCAGCCGAGCGTGCCGGTCAGCGTCGACGAGATCACCGTCGCCGGTGAGCGCATCGTCCGGAGGTTCCACTCGTCGAGCGCGTTCGGGTCGATGCCGGACGACATGATCTGCGCCATCTCCCGGAACGTGGTCGCCCCGTAGACCATCCGCTGCTCCGTGTCGAAGATCGCCGCCCGGTGCGCGAGCAGCTCCGGGCCCTGCTTGCTCCAGTAGCCGCCCCAATCGGCCCCCTCGGCGTACGAGCCGTAGCCGTCGAGCGTGGAGAACACGTCCCAGGTGTAACTGGCGGTCATGGCAGTTCCCTTCTCGCTTAGTGGTCACCTGCACCACGAACGGCGGCGGGGCTTTCCGACAGGCCGGACACGACGCGATTGGCCAAGGCGGTCAGCAGGCGCCGCTCCTCGGCGGACAACCCGGCGGTCAGGTCGTCGACGCGGCCGGCGAACTCGTCCGCGACGCGGGTGGCCAGAGCACGCGCGGCGCCGGTCATGGCGACGTGCTGGGAGCGGCGGTCGGTGGGGCTCGGGGTCCGGGTGATCAGGCCCCGGCGCTGGGCACGGTCGACCAAACCGCTGACCGAGGACTTGTCGAGGCCGAGGTGGCGGCCCAGAGCGCTCATCGACGGCTCGCGGTCGCGCAGGACGCCCAGCAGGCGGACCTGCACAACCGACATGTCGTAGCGGCCGGCCACCTCGGTGAGGGCGGCCGTCACGGCGAACGAAAGCTGGGCCAGGGCGTCGACCAGCTCGTCCGTCTCAGTCATCCGCTGATGATAGGCGGTGGGCCAGCCAGGACACGGCTTGCGGATAGCGGTAGTCGATGCCGCCGTGACCGGCGGGGAACAGCTCGAAGTGGATCCGGTCGTCCGGGACGCCGATGCGCTCCAGGCCGGCCCGGAACGCCTCGGCGCCCAGGTCCAGGAACCACTCGTCGCGGGTTCCGGCGTCGATCCAGATCGCCTTCTGCGAGCGCAGGGCGTCGGCGTACCGGTCGATCATGCGGATCGGGTCCCAGGCCAGCCACTTCTCCCACAGCGCCGGGATCAGCTGGCCGGTGCGCGGATCGAACGGCAGCTGCGGGGTGCCGTCCTCGGCCGGCGAGAACGCGGCCGCGCAGCCGAGGATCAGCGTCAGCAGGGTGTCGTGTTCGGCGGTGAAGGCCGTGCGGCCACGGAAGTCCGCCCACCACCGCTGGATGTCGTGGTCGTAGTCGCGCAGCGCGCGGGTCGCCTTGGCGAACTCGTTCAGATAGCAGTACTCGTACAGCGCGTCGCCCGCGTGGGTGGCCAGCGCGCCGAACAGGTCGGGCCGCAGCATCGGGGTGATCATCGCGCCGAAGCCGCCGGACGACTTGCCGCTGATCGCGCGGGACCCGGGCGCCGGGATGGTCCGATAGCGGGCGTCGACCCAGGGCACGACTTCGTCGCAGAGATAGGAGTGGTACGCCCCGGTGCCCACCGAATCGACGAACTGCGAGCCGCCGTACGCCGTCCAGGCGTCCACGTAGACCAGGATGCACCCGGGGGCCTCGCCCCGGGCGAACACCTGGTCGGCGGTCTCGATGAACGGCTGCCGGAACGGCGTACGGTTGGCCCACATCGCGACGTGCCCGCTGTAGCCCTGGATCACATAGATGACCGGATGGCGCGACGACCCCGACTCATAGCCGGGCGGCGTATAGACCCACAGCGGCCGCTCATGCGGATCACCCAGCGGGTTTCCCCGCAGCAGCGCCGAGTCGATCGTCTCCCGATGCAACCGGCCGGACAGCTCGTGATTCCAAGGCAGCATTCACCGAGTAGATCACGGCCGGCCGGTTACGCCACCCCAGCGAACGTGAGCAGATCGGTCATCGTGAACGGCCCGCCACGCGTTCCGTTGCGGCGCGGCAGGTCCGGTGTCCAGCCGCCGCGCACGTTGCGGTACGACTGCGGATCGGCCTCCAGCAATCCGAAGAACACCTCGGCCACGATACGGCTGCCGACCTGGCCGAGCCGCTGGCCATGGTGCTGGATCAGCGCCTCCTTGAGCACGTAGTACCAGAGCGGGGTGCTGTCACGGAAACCCAGCGGGTGCAGCTCGGCCGTCTCCGCCGCCGTGAGCGCGGTGTAGTGGAACCGCGCTGCGATGTCCTGGCCGGAGGCGATGCCGTGCTGGAGGTGCCGTTCGAGGTTGCGGCCGGCCAGCGACTTGAGGTCGTCGTCCGGCTCGATCAGCCCGGGGCCCACCGGCAGGTCGAACAGGGGCGAGGACAGGTACGGGTCGATGCGCTTGTTCTGCTTGACCTTGTCGACGACGTTCCCGGTGTCCTGGTCGATCTCCTTGGTGCCGAAGTCGAAGAAGTTGTCCCACTCGACGAATCGGCGCGGGGCCCGGCGCCCGCCGCGCAGGTCGTTCGGGTCGCCCTCCCGCGGGTCGACCCGGCGGTCGAAGATCGGCGCGCCGAAGCCGACGTTGAGCTTGTAGCCGGGCCGGATCTGGCTGTGCCCGAACCGGTAGGCGGCGACCTGGAACTCGCGCGGGATCTTCTCGGTCATCTCCTCCCGGTACACCTCCGGGCCGTTGCTCTCGACGGCGGCGAAGACGACCGGGTCGAGGGTCGCGGTCAGGAACTGGTTGACCACGATCCACTGGTAGTGGCGGCGGACCGAGCACTGGGCCCACTCGAACAGCTTGCGCGGCCGCTCCGTGGGTTCCAGAAGGGCCAGGTCGGCCGCGCGGGTCACGGCCAGGTGGTCGGTGACCTCGTTGTGGAAGCGCAGGAAGGCCAGGTGCAGCTGCGAGATGATGACGTTCTCGTCGTTGCGCGGGTCGGCGATGATGGCCCGCTGCTGGCTGGTCCTCGGCAGGTCACGGGGCGCGTCGAAGTCGATGAGGAACTTGATCGGCGCCGCCCGGTCCAGCTCGGACGCCCGGTCGTAGAGGTGACGGTCCTTGTCCGGGCCCCGGCCGTAGACGCTGTCCAGGTCGAAGAAGCGGCTGCGCAGGTTCGGGCTCTTCGTCTGCCCACGCCGGATCGGCATCGGGTCGAAGGTCAGGTCGTGGTCGATGAACTGCCCGAGGAAGGTGAACCCGACGGTCATGTCCGGATTCGGATTGTCGGGGTTGCGGATCGGGTTGGCCCCGATCGGGTTGGTGACGGTGACCCGGGGGTCCCGCGCGTCCATCAACCCGTCACGCCGGCCGAGCTCGCGGACGTTGTGGATGACCGCGTCGGTGTCGGGGGCGAAGGGGTCGAGCTCGGGGAACATCTTGGTGAAGTCGTCCGGCTCCTCCGCGGCGACCTGGCAGTGGAGCGCGTCCTGCAACATGTGAGCGTCTTGGAGTGGCGGCCGTTCGATCAGATCCATCAGGGCTCCAGCGAGTGGGTTCGAATCGGGCGAAAGTTGCAAATCGCACCCGGCTGAGGCCAGCGTAGGTCCGGCCGCCACCCGCGGGAGGGGCGATGCTCTGACTCCCGAGTCGGAAAGCCGACTCTCTAGCGATAGACGACGTTCGTCAGGGAGGGGTCGCCGTAGGCGGAGGCGTTTGTCAGGTGGCCGTCGTACGGGCCCACCTTGCTCACCGTGCGGCCGTCGCGGAAGACCAGCTGCAGGCCGTGTTCGGGCTCCCAGGCGCACTCGCATTCCAGCGAGACGTAGACGTGGTGGTCGGTGTACGTATCCCGGGACACTGTGGGCTCTCGGCCCAGCGTTATGTGGTCCAGGACGTCGCCGGGGCCTGCGATCTCGACGTCGACGGCGTCGGTGGACTCGGCCACGTCCCGGTAGTAGGCGAAGATCGCTGGGACGGCCGCCTCCAAGGCCGCGCGGTTCAGCGCCACGAACGCCCGCACCGCCTCATGGAAGTCCTCCGGCGCCTCGTCGTCGCTGTAACCGTCGAGGATGACGGGCACCGGTGGCCCGCCGAGCAGGGGAATCTCGACGGGGCCGACCGTGTGCCACTCCTCGTCCGGCACCTCGGTCACGGCGCCGATCCCGGTTATCTCCGCCTTTTTCACCACCGGCCGATCATAAGGGCGTCAGCTGTAGGCCGCCTCGAACGAAGCTGTCACCTGCCCTCCGCTCACTGTGCCGGTGGCCTTCACCGTGGCCGTGCCGGACGGGATCGCGGTGGAGCGGGTGTTGAAGGACTGGTAGGCGGACTGGCCCGGGGCGACCGCGGTGACCGTTCTGGAGCCGTACGGGGTGGTCAGCTCCAGGGTCAGCGGGACGCTGTCGGTGTTGCGGGCGGTGACCGCCACGTAGACGGTCGTGCCGATGCGCTGGGTGCGGGCCTGCACGTCGACGCTGAGGGCGGCGCCCGGTGACAGCTCGCGGTCGGCGGCCGTCGCACGGGCCACGATCGTGTTCCGCTCGGCCGCGGTGAAGACGCCGGCTGTCACGAAGGCGTCCGCGGTCTGGGTGACGGTGGCTACGAACTGGGCGTGGGTGGCGAAGGGCGCCTTGTCCCAGACCAGGTCGAGGAAGGTCGGCCCGTCGGTGCCGGGCGAGGTGATGCCGGTGACCGGGACGTCGTAGGTGGGCAGGCCGTCGTTGCGCTTGCGGTTGGGGACGCCGGTGTCGATCGAGCCGAAGACGATGGACGGCTCGACGCGGCGGAAGTACGACGAAGCGGCCTGGTTGTCGCTGATGTAGTACGGGCGCAGCGAGTAGCCGCCCGTGGTGAACGTCGGGTCGCCGGCCGCCGTCACCGCGCCGGCCGTGATCGCGGCCCGGGCGTAGTCGCCGTCGCGCTTGAGGTGGCGGTAGAGGGTGAGCTCGCGCCACTGCGTGCCGCTGCCCATGATCTGGAGCAGGATCGGGCCCCAGAAGATCGCCTGGGTGTCGGGACGGTCGAGGGCCCGCTCGATCCGGATGCTGAACGGCATCG
The DNA here is from genome assembly GCF_042899005.1 of Actinoplanes sp. NPDC000266. Taxonomy (NCBI): domain Bacteria; kingdom Bacillati; phylum Actinomycetota; class Actinomycetes; order Micromonosporales; family Micromonosporaceae; genus Actinoplanes; species Actinoplanes sp. NPDC000266. Next base: position 861,602 of record NZ_JBIAZI010000001.1, on the reverse strand, counting down.
TGATGTCGACGACGTCGCCGGGCTTCCAGGTGCGGCTCACCGTGGCGTACGAACCCGGAACGGCTTGGATGTTCTGCCCGACGCCGTTGACGGCGACCGTGAAACCGCGCTTGGCCCACGCGGGAACGCGCAGTTTGAGGGTCAGCGGGCCGGTTCCGTCGATGGTGAGCCGGGTCCGGTCCGTACGAGGGAATGAAGTCTCCTGTTTGACGGTGAAATCCCACGTCAGGGTGGAGGGCACGTAGAGGTTGACCCAGAGCGTGCCGCCGTCGGCCGATTTGAAGTAGACGGTCTCCTGATATTTGGTGTGGTTCTCCAGGCCCGTTCCGCCGCAACAGGTGCCCGTGTTTCCGTAGCTGCGGACCGTGCCCGATCCGGCCGGCTGGAAATAGGTCACCTGGGGATCGCTGGTCGACGTGGTGTCGGCGCGCGAGCCGAGGATCATGTTGTAGAGGCCGCGCTCGTAATAGTCCAGATAGGCCGGATCGTGCTCGTGCAGGAAGAGATTACGGGCCAACTTCATCAGGTTGTACGTCGTGCAGGTCTCGGCGCCGCTGGTGGGCACCGAGTTGGCGATGTTCCCGCGGTTCTGGAAGAGCTCGAGGTTGTTGTTGGAGCCCGGGTAATTGCCCCCGGCGCCGCCGTGGGCGAACGTCCGGTGCGGCACCACCATGCCGTAGAAATTCTTGGCCGCCGTGAAGTAGTCCTGGCCGCCGCCCTGCTCGAAGACGCGCAGATAGCCGATGAACTGCGGCACGTGGGTGTTGGCGTGCAGCCGTTCGGGACGGCGGCGGCCGGGACGGTTCTGCGGCGTGACCACGAGAATGTCGCGGTTCTCGACGGTGGCGCCGAACAGCGATTCGCGATTGTCGAAGGCCTTGGCCGTCTCGAGGTGCTTGTCGTCGCCGGTGAGCGCGGCGATCTCGGGGAAGACCTCGTTGGCGCCGCCGAATTCGCCGCCGATGTAGAGGTCCCACATGTAGTTGAGGTCGTCGCGGGTGAGCGGGCCCTCGTAGTCGGGGTGGTTCTTGTCGCCGACGGTCAGCGCGAGATGGGCCCAGTCGGCCATTTTCGTGACGACCTCGAGGGCTTGGGCGTTGCCGGCGTTGTAGTACGCGTCGAGCAGGCCCCGCATGATCTTGTGCTGGGTGTACCAGGGCGCCCAGGTGTTGGTCTGCGCGTTGCCGCCGTAGACGGCCCAGCGCGGCGGGCCCAGGCGCAGCACCGCGTCCTCGGGGATGGCGCCGAGATAGCCCGGGAAGGTGGGCACCCAGTCGGCCGGCCCCTCGGTCGAGGCGGCCACCACGCCGGCGTCGCGGCCGTTGGGCGAGGAGTCCTTCAGCGCGGTGCCGCCGGCCTCCTCGAACCGGTACCAGGCGATGTTGCCGCCGCCCGTGGTCGCGGTCTGCAGGGCGGTCAGCTCGGCCTGGCTCAGCGCCCGGTCGAAGATGTGGAATTCGTCGATGGTGGCGTCGAGGAACGGGTCGCCGTACTGCGACCGGCCGATCCACCGGTTGCCGGGGTTGCCGAGGTTGGACGGGTTCAGGGTCATGTTCGTGTTGGTGCCGGCCGGCTGCCCGTTGACGTAGAGCGTGCCGACGCGGCCGGCGAGCGTCACCGCGATGTGCACCCACTGTCCGACCGGCAGCGCGGTGGTGCCGTTGATCTGCTGCTCGCCGCCGGAGCCACCGACGGTGATGGCGAAGCGCGGCACGTTGCCGGTGACGCCGGCCCGCGGGGTCAGGAACATGTTGATCGCGGTGGACTGCCCGAAGTCGAACAGGCGGGTCCAGCTCGCGGTGGAGCCGAGGTTGATCCAGGTGGCGATGGTGAAGTCGGTGAGCTGGTTGATCGCCTCCTGGGGCAGGGTGCAGTACTGCGCCGGGGTGCCCCCGTTGAGCCGCAGGCCGTTGCCGATCCGGCCCGGCACCCGGCCGATCGTGGCCGCCGGCTCCTCTCCCCCGCCGCCACCGCCGGTCTCCATCCGGGCTGTGATGGCGGCCTGGCAGGCGGCCAGCTCGCCGACCATCCAGTCCAGCTTGGTCTTGTAGACGGCTTCGCCCTGATCGGCGTACGCCTGGGCCAGAGCCGTCAGGTAATGCCCGGCCCAGTGCCCACTGAGCAGCCCGCCGTCCTCCCAGCCGCCGGGCACCGCGACGCCGGCCGGGTTGGGGCGGCCGGCCTGGTTGTTGAAGAGGACCACGAAGCGGCGCTCGTCGAAGACGCGCAGCCAGGCCTTGGTGCGGTCGCGCTTCTCCTGGAGCAGCCCGGTGCCGAGGCGCACGTCGCCGAGCGGGAACGGCCGAACCGGGGCGGTCGCGCCGGGGCCCTCCGTAGCGGCGAGCGCGGGCACGGACGCCGACGAGAACTCCAAGCCGGCGAAGGCGGCGGTGCTGAGCGTTGAGACTTGCAGGAACTGACGACGGTTGACCGGTGCCATCCAGCTGTCCTTCCGGCGCGGATTACGAAAACCTTTTCGGGATCGTGTCAGCGTGTTTCTTTCATGTCAACGGGTCGTTTCGCGCCGCTCACCGAAACGTTTTCGGTGAGGGCGGAACACCCCGGCGCCGCGCCGGTGCGAACACGCTTTATGATCTTGCCGCGTGATCCATAAAAGACTGTCCATATTGGTATTAGTCGGGTTGATCGCCACATCATGGGTTCTGGGGGCCTCCCCGGCCCGGGCCGACGAGACCGAGGTCGCGCCCCAGGTGGAGCTGGTCCTCGACGTCAGCGGCTCCATGCGCGCCAAGGACATCGACGGCCAGACGAGGATCGCGGTCGCCAAACGGGCCTTCGGCCAGGTCGTCGACGCGCTGCCGGAAACCACCCAGCTCGGCATCCGGGTGCTCGGCGCCACCTATCCGGGCGACGACAAGAAGAAGGGCTGCCTCGACACCCAGCAGATCGTCCCGGTCGGCCCGGTCGACCCGGCCGTGGCCAAGGCGGCCATCGCCGCGCTCAAGCCCACCGGATACACCCCCATCGGCCTGGCCCTGCGGGCCGCCGCGAAGGACCTCGGCACCGGCGAGGGCGCCCGGCGCATCGTGCTGATCACCGACGGCGAGGACACCTGCACGCCGCCCGACCCGTGCACGGTGGCCCGTGAGCTGGCCGCGCAGGGCACCAAGCTGGTGGTCGACACCCTCGGCCTCACCCCCGACGAGAAGACCCGCAAGCAGTTGGTCTGCATCTCCACGGCGACCGGCGGCACGTACGCGTCGGCCCAGAGCGAGCAGGAGCTGACCGACCGGGTGCAGCAGCTGGTCGACCGGGCGGCGCTGCCGCCGCCGGTGACGCCCGCGGCGGTCACCGGCACCGAGTCGTGCGACAAGGCGCCCGTGCTCTCCCCCGGCGTCTTCAGCGACCGGGAGCGGATCGGCGAGCACCGCTACTACCGGGTCTCCCTGCAGGCCGACCAGGAGCTGCGGGCCTCGGTCAGTGTGGCTCTGGACCGCCCGGTGAACCGGGATTACGGCGTACTGCTGAAAGCAGTGACCGAAAACGGCCGTGAGCTGGTCCGGGGTCTGGACGCGGCCAGCGGGCGGGCCGACGTCATCTCGGCCGGCCTGCGCTGGTCCGCCCCCGAGCCGACGGACGTCTGCGTGATCGTCAGCAACTCGTTCGCGTCCACCACGTCGGCCGCCGCCCCCGGCATGCCGCTCGAGCTGAGCATCGACACCGTGGCCGCCTCGACCGCCCCGGACGCGCCCGGACTGGGCCGCGGCTGGCTGCTCCTGCTGGTCCTGGCCGTGGCCGGACTCATCGCCGGCGTCCTGGCCGGCTGGCTGACCCGCTGGTGGGTCGCCACCTGGAGGGAGAACTGATGTCCATTTTCCTGGCCGCCCTGCTGCTGGCGCCGACCGGCGCGGGAAGCGCGGGCACTTCCTATCTGACGGCGACCCCGATCGACGCCACCCGCCCGGCTCAGGTCTCGGCCGTCACCGGCGACTACCTCTACTGGTCGTTCCCGGCCACGGCCGGCCAGCAACCCGATCTGAACGCCAAGGTCACATTGCCACCGGTGGCCGACCGGCACGGCTACCAGGCGTGGACGATCGAGGTCTTCGACGGCCTGCGCCGCCGCCAGCCGTGCGTGGCCGGCGAACAGAGCCCGATCGTCACCAACGACGCCACCGAGGTCGCCCTGGGCTGCAGGCTGAGGCAGGTGCGCTCGTGGGCCGAGCCGTCGGATCAGGACCCTCTCCCGGGTACGTACTACGTGCGCCTCTCCTCGACGGCCCTGCCCGAGCAGGACCTGGGCCTGCCGGTGAAGGTAGACCTGACCCTGACCGCCGAGAAGGGCGACACGGGAGCCGACCAGGGCAAACTGGCCGCCCCGCTGAACCCGGTCAACCGCCCCGGCACGGTCACGACGGACACGCCCACCCCGGCCCCGTCCGCGTCCGCCGCCGCCGGCGATTCGTCGTGGGCCTCAGACCTCGTCCCCGAGTTCTCGTCCCGCTGGGTGTGGACCGCCGGCGGCGGCATCCTGGCCGCGATCGCCGGCCTGGTCGGCTTCTCCTTCACCCGCAGGCGCGCCCGCCGTCCATGACAAGCGCTCGCCCGGGCCGCTGCTCTCACGGCCCGGGCGTGCTCGCCGGATCGCGGGGCAGGGCCTCCCGTAGCTGGCGGCGGGAAGTCACGCCGAGCTTGGTGAAGACCTTGCGCAAGTGCCACTCGACCGTGCGCGGGCTCAGGAACAGGCGCTCGCCCACCTCCGGGTTGGAGAAGCCGTCGCGGGCCAGCACCGCTATCTGCCTCTCCTGGGCGGTGAGCTCGTCACTGACCAAGACCTCGGCCGTACGCCGGCGGACCGCCTCGCCCGTGCCGAGCAGTTCCCGGCGCGCGCGTTCGGCGAACGCCTCCAGGCCCATCGCGGCGAACATCTCGTGAGCCGTCCGCAGGTGTTCGCGGGCCTCGGCCGGCTGGTGCGCGGCCCGCAGCCATTCGCCGTAGAGCAGCTCGGCGCGCGCCAGCTCGGCCCGCAGGCCGGTGCGCCCGAGGCGCTCGATCGCCGTACGGAAAAGGGCTGGCGCCTCGTCGCTCAGAAGGGCCTGGCAGCGAGCCAGCGTGCCCTGTCCCCAGTCCGTGTCGCACGGGCCCACGACCTCCGTGAGGCGGTCCAGCGCCTCCTTGGCCACCTCGAGCTCGCCGACCCTCGCCGCCGCCTCGACCAGCTCGGGCAGCGCCCACTCGGCCACCCAGATCACCGAGATGCCCGAGGCGACCCGGGCCGCCGCCATCGCCTCGGCGAAGCGGCCCAGACCGTTGTTCAGCACCGCCGACGACCACTGGGAGATGGCCACGCCCAGCGCCTCGCCCTTCGCCTCGGCCCGGGCCACCGTCTCGGCCAGCAGCGCCGACGCCTGCGGCTCCCGGCCGCGCAGGGCGGTCAGGCGCAGGCGTACGAACGGGGAGATGGGCAGGCCCAGCGCGCCCGCCACCGTCTCCGCCTCGGCGGCGAGCGCGGCCGCCCGGTCGAGGTCGCCGGTGAACGAGGTCGCCATGCCGGCCGCGGTCAGGTCGAACGGCAGATGGGCGAGCGCTCCGCCGGCCCGGACGACCTCGACCTGACGGTCGGAGAGCTCGCGCATGGCGGCGTCGTCCCAGATCGACGGCGGCACCGCGTTGGCCACCCAGCCCCACAGCAGGGCGTCGGCGAGCGGCAGGTCGATCACCAGGGGCGTGGCCCGGCGCAGCAGCCGCACCGCCTCGGAGCGGCGGCCGGTCAGCAGCTCGGCGTAGCCGTCGAGGACCAGGTCGAGCGCGTGCGGGCCACCTTCGCGCGGCGGCAGCGCGGCCGTCGACCGGGCGGTCGCCTCCAGCGTGGGCCGGTCGCCCGCCATCAACGCCGCGCCCCAGGCCAGCATGTAGGTCTCGCGGGCCAGGTCCATGTCGTACGGCTCGAGCCGCTGGGCCGCGGCGAGCAGCGCACCGGGCGCCTCGCCGGTGCGGCCGGCCGCGAACGCGATGTGGCCACGGATCAGCTCGGCCCGCGCCCGCGGGAACTCGTCGCCGGCGCCGCGCCGGGCCAGGCCGGCGAAGCGGCTCGCGGCCTCGATGTCACCGGCCTGCAGGGTGGCCTCGGCCGCGGCCAGGGCCCGCCGCACGCGCTGCTGAGCGTCGAGGGTCAGCCGCACCGAGCGCTGGAGGAACGCCGCCGCGGCGGCCAGCCCGCCGCGGGCCTGTGCCCGCCCGGCCGACCTCTCCAGCTCGGCCGCCACCTCCTCGTCGGGGCCGGCCGCGGCCGCCGCCCGATGCCACGCGCGGCGGTCGGGGTCGGTGGTCTCGTCGGTGACCTCGGCCAGGGCCAGGTGCACGGCCCGGCGCTGTCCCGGATCGCCCGCCTGATAGACGGCCGAGCGCACCAGCGGATGACGGAAGGTCACCCGCTCGTCGATGGAGAGCAGCCCGTCGGTGCCCTCGGCCAGCGCGGCCGCCGGGTCGATGCCGAGCCGCTCGGCCGCCGCCCACACCAGCACCGGGTCACCGAGGGGCTCGGCCGCCGCGATCAGCAGCAGCGTGCGGGTCGGCGCCGGGAAGCCGCCGACACGGTTGAGGAAGCTCTGCTCGATGTGGCCGGGCAGCGAGTCGCCGCTGCGCAGCAGGCCCAGCCCGTCGGCGATCTCGGTCAGCGACAGCCCGCGCGGCAGCTCGACCAGCGCCAGCGGGTTGCCGCGGGTCTCGGCCACGATCCGGTCGCGGATCGACCGGTCGAGCCCGGCGTGGGTCAGCGAGCTCAGCAGGGCGTGGGCGTCGTCGTCGCGCAGCCCGGTGACCTCCAGCTCGGGCAGGCCGATCAGCGCCGGATCCCGCTCACGGCTGGCGAACAGCAGCGCCACCGACTCGGCCAGCAGCCGCCGGGCGACGAAGCTGAGCGTCTGGGCCGAGGACCGGTCGAGCCACTGCGCGTCGTCGACGACACAGAGCAGCGGGGACTCCTCGGAGGCTTCGGAGAGCAGGCTCAGCACGGCCAGGCCGACCAGGAACCGGTCGGGCGGGTTGCCGCTGCGCAGCCCGAGCACGGTCTCGAGCGCGTGGCGCTGCACCTCGGGCAGCCGGGGCAGCAGGTCGAGCAGCGGCCCGCACAGCTGGTGCAGGGCGGCGAAGGCCAGCTCCATCTCCGACTCGACACCGGACGCCCGCAGCACCCGCAGCCCGCCGGGCCGCCCACGGGCGTAGTCGAGCAGCGCGGTCTTGCCGACGCCGGCCCCGCCGTGCAGGGCCAGGACGCGGCTCTCACCGCTGCGGACGGCAGCGATCATCCGATCGATCGCGGCGCATTCCTGGCGCCGTCCCAGCAGCTCCACCACGTCATCCTCGCCGAACCCGGACGGGATGAGAATCGTGCGTAAGTGGGATCACACGGCTTTCCCTCCGCGCCGAAGGACGGAGCCTCGTGCGGGAACTGGCTGGTCGACGTACATGACATCGAAGCGTTCCGGGCGGACCCATCCGAAGTCCCCGGCTTCAGCCGTCAGAGGGCCACCGCCCTCCGATTCCCGCCTCAACGACCACCGGCCCGCCGCCACGTGGCGGCCCCAGCGACAGTGCCGACTGCGGAGCGGCGATCAGAGCTACGGATGGTGACGGTCGCCTCGGCGACGGCCCTGCCATGACCGCGGCAAAGAGTAACGTCTCGCGCCGCTGATCTCGCCATCTCCGCCAGTGGTGACGTCTCCGACGCCCAAGAAGCGACGACCTGAGCGGGCGGCGGACAGCGGCATGAGAATGTGCTTCTCGGTGGCTGGAAACGCTTTATTTTGATTGGCGTGATCGTTTCTTTGCTGTCGATCTTCGGGGTGCGGGATAATGGTTTATGGCGCAGCTGGGGTTCTTTTCCAGGTCAGTTATTGCTGGCATGCGGGATTGGTCGGGGGTGCCGAGTCATTCGCCGGAGATGGTGGAGTTCCGGCGTGGTCATGACCAGCGGCGGCAATGGGGTCTTAAACGACGCCATGCGTTGAAGCTGTGCCGGTTACATGGGTGTTCGCGGTTGTGCGGGGAGTTGGGTCTGCATGATTCGACCGAGCGGATACCGCCGTTAATCTGGGACGACGAGATCAGCTGGGCGCGGCGCCCATGTCGGCCCGTTGAGCAGGCGGTGGCCGTTTCTGTCCCCGACGGTGTGCCGGTCAGTTGTACAGACAGGCCGGCCGAGGCCGACCCGGTAGTGCGGGCCGAACCGGCCACCCAAGCCGAGCCGGCAGCCCGGGACGAATCGGCTATCGAGGCTGAGCAGGCAGTCCGGGCCGAGCAGGCAGTCCGAGTCGAGCCGGCCGCCGACGCTGAGCAGGCAGTCCGAGTCGAGCCGGCCGCCGACGCTGAGCAGGCAGTCCGAGTCGAGTCGACCGCCGACGCTGAGCAGGCAGTCCGGGCCGAGCGGGCAGCGTGGGCCGAACCGACTGTCCATGCCGAGGCGGATGCGCGGGCCGAGCCGGCCGTTGAAGCCGGGACGGCAACGTGGTCCGGATCGACGGCTCGGGCTGAGGTGGTGGAACGGGTTGAAGCGGTGACGCCGGACCGGCCGGAGGATCAAGCGAAAATCACCGCCCGGGCCGAGCCCACCGGACCGGGCGGATCCTCACGCACCACGCGTAGCCGCCGGCCGGGCCATCTAAGAATCAAGAGCTCGCATGACTCTGGCCGCCGGCGCCCAATTGCGGGCAATACACGTATCGGCAGTGACGTCACCAAATTATCAGCGACACCAGAATGGCGACCGAGGCGATCTCCGCAGTCGGCTGAAACGCACCGCCGACGCTTCAACGGCGGGCGCCTTCGAAGGGCATGCAAAACGATTACTTCCATAAGCTTCATCGGCAGATCCGCGCGCTCGTATCGAGGTTGCGTCATGGTCGCCGGCAGGGAGGGTGAAGCTGGCACCCACGATGGTAAAGATCGAGGAGGGGTGTCGATTCTCGCGAGCATCTCGGCACGCGGCGGTTCAGAGGTGGGACGGTGCGCGGGGTTGCCGGGGCGAGCAGGGCCGGCCTCGGCGACCGGCCTTTCGGACGCGGTTCCGGATCAGGGCACTTGAAGGCGCCGGGCCGCGGCTTCGTGGCCCGGGTGACTTTTGCGCGGACGATCAGGGGCGGAGGGTCAGGGGCGGAGGGTCAGGGGCGGAGGGTCAGGGGACCGGGGCCATCGACGGCACGGCGGCCAGGAAAGCGCCGGCCAGAGCGGTGTCGCCCTCGGTGGTGATGGCCAGCTGGGACGGGGTGCGGCGGGCGCCGGCCAGGCGGCAGAACTCGATCACGTCCAGGGTCACGGTGGCGGCCGGCTCGACTGCGGCTGATGCCACGGTGGCCGGGTCCAGAGGCACCGTCCAGGTGCCGCCGCCGGGGCCGGTCAGGTGCAGGTGGATGACCTCGGTGGACGACAGCCGGCGGGACACCACCCTCGGCAGCAGGCGGGCGGCCAGGTCGGCCATCGGGTGGATGTGGCCGGGCAGCGGGGGCAGGGGCGGGCGGCCGGTCGCGGCGGCTATGTCCTCGCCGTGGATCCACGTCTCGTAGGCCCGGGCCGTCAGCGCGTCGGCCAGCGGGAACGGGCGGCTCAACGTCACCGTCACCGTCGACGGGGCGGGGTGGCTCGTCGCCGCCCGGCACAGCGAGTCGGCCTGGGAACGCCACGACTGGTGGGTCTGCTCCGGGGAGCGTTCGCTCTCGAAGCTCAGCACCACCTCCGTACGGGCGGCGGGGCTCAGCGGCGACGAGATCGGCGGGGACGCCGGCAGACCCAGAGCGTCCGCGACCAGGCTGTCCGTGGCCGCCAGATGGGCCACCACGTCCTTCACCGTCAGCGAATCGAACGCCGGGCGGCGCCACTCGTCCGGTGTCAGGTCGGACAGCAACAGGTCCAGGGCCGCTGTCTGCGCCGCGTACGGCAGGTCCTGCGCCGCCGGGCGGCGCCGGGCCGGTGCCGCCGCCAGCAGGCGGGACAGGGACGTCGCCGGTGGGCGCAGGTATGCGCCGCCCAGGTCGGCCGCCGCCTCGCGCAGGGCGCCGGCCTCGGTGGCGCAGGTGTCGCACGTGCCGAGGTGGGCCTCGACCAGCTCCGTCTCGTCGGGTGGGCAGGCGTCCAGCGCCCATGCCCCGATGAGCTCGGCCACGGCGTCGTGGGTCATTTTCCCTCCACCTCGCCAGTGTGCGTCTCGCGCAGCGCCTTCGCCAATCGGCGCAGGCCGTCGCGGAGCTGGGATTTCGCGGTCCCCTCGGGTATGCCCAAAACCACCGCCACCTCGCGGTAGGTGTGGCCTTCCAGATAGGCCAGGGTGATCGCCCGGCACAATCGCTCGGGCAGGGCCTTCAGCGCCTCCGTCAGGCGGGCCGCCGCGTCGGCGTCCGACACCTGCTCGCCCACCGGGTCACCACGGCTGAACGTGGCGTCGTACAGGCGGACCGACAATGAGGTACGGCGATGGGCTTCCTCCCGGCGTACGAAATCAACCGCCCTCCGATGTGCCATCATGGCCAGCCATCCGCGCAGGCTGCCCTTGGACGGCTCGAAGGCGTGCGGGCGCTGCCAGACGGCCAGGAACACCTCCTGGGTGACGTCCTCCGCGGCCGTGCTGTCGCGGGTGACGCGGACGGCGATCGTGTAGACCAGCGAGCTGAACCGTTCGTGCAGATCGATGAGGGCGGTCTCGTCCCCGTAGACGAGCCGGTCGCGCAGGTTTGCGTCATCGGTGGCACGTTGCTGGAACAAGGCGCTCACCTCCACCTCGGGCCCTACTCTAACCCCCATTTCGCCCGGTTCCAGGCCGGCGCTCGCACTGTCGGGACATCGACGCCCCCGCGTACCGTGCCCAGGTCGGTCAGGGCGACCTTCTCCAGTCCGTTGCCGGGTCCGCCGTCGCTGGTGACCGCGATGGCCAGCGTGTTGACGCCGTGCGGATCCAAAATCCCGTTGGGGAGGACGTACGTGTTCTGGGGCCCCACGTTCGCGATGTACTGCCCCATGTTCCAGCCGTTCACGTAGATCAGCGCCCGGTAGTTCGCCGCCGACCTCAATGTGGACGGGTCGCCGATCGTCAGCCCGAGCGAGGCGTCGTGGCCGTCCGGGACGGACAGTTCGAACGTCGAGCGGTACCAGGTGGTGCCGGGCCGGGCCGTCGCCGCGGGCACGGAGGCGGTCGCCCAGGTGCCGTCCGGATATCCGGGCAGGTGATAGCCGCCGAGCTCACCCGCGTTCATGATCCCGCGCACCGGGTCGGCCAGATACTCACCGCCCCGGTTGCCCTGGATCTTCCAGGTGGCCGCGCGGCCGAGCGAGGTCGAGATCAGTCCCCGCCCCTCCTTGTGCGCCTCGTCGGCGGCCATGTCCTGGGTGTGCCCGTTGTTGCGCACCATGACGGTCACGACGTGCTCGCCGCCTGAGGCCGGGGCCTCGAAGGTGGCCGTCGCCAGCCGCTGCGGCGCCGGCACACCGCTGGGCACCACGTTCTGTCCCAGATAGACGCCGTCCACCCAGGCTTGTAACAGCCCGGCGCCCCCACCGCCGTACCGGAAGCTCAGCGACTTCACCGCGCCCGTGTAGCGGCCCCGGTACCAGATGTCGCCCTGGTGGAAGCCGTAGTCGTCCGCGGTCAGCACCGGATCTCCGGCCGGCGGCTTGGTGGTGGCGGTGGTCGTGGCATGGTCGGCGACCTGCCAGCCGGTGTCGTCGGGAAGGGGCGGGGCGAATGATCGCCAGGCCAGCTCGGGCAGGGTCACCTTCGACGGCCCGTCGATCCGCCCGGCGTACGGCTCCCCGTTCCAGCGCACCCGCGAAACCCGCGCCGGCCCCCAGATCCGCAACGACGCCGGCGCGTCCGTGTCACCGGTCAAAGTCAACAAAGACCCTTCAATTGCGGCCGTACGGACCAGTGCCGGCCCACTCACCAGAACGGGCCCCGCCGTCGTGTCGTACCGCCAGAGGGAACTGATGTCATCGGTCAACAGCAGAGTCAGCGGCGGCCGCCCGCCCCCGCTGATCTTCACCTCGCGAAGACCGCCGTGGACATAGCGGAGCCGGAGATCGCCCGTGGCCGCGTCGTACGAGCTCCGCACATCGCCCGAGACGGTGGGCGCCGAGGCGTACCGCAGAACCGTTTCCCCGCTCTCGCCTTTACGCCCGGTGAACAGGGCGGTCCCTTCGAAATGGGTCACCATCTCGGACGTCGAGTAGACCAGGTGCTGCCCGTCCATGTCGTAGTCGGCGACGATGAACTTCGCGTCCTGCCCGTTCAGGCGTACGGCAAGCCGGTAATCGCCGAAGGGAAACGTGAATGAGTCGTCCGTCGTCGCGCGCGACGGATTGTGCATGGCCACGAAGAGGTGGGCGCCGGAGTCGGGATTGACGTCGTGATAGACCTTGACGTTCGGCGAGGAGGGCGTGACCGCGGGCCCGCGAACCAGCTTGGTGATGGGCGTGAAACTCTGCACGAAAAGGCCGAGCTGCTTCATCACCGTCGTTTTCGGCCGCAGCTGCCGGGCCTCGCTGATCGCCGCACCGTAATCGTAGGAGGTGTAGACGATCGGCGACGGCAGCCATCCCCACGACGTCCCGCCGAAGGTCATGTAGAAGTTCTGGATGCTGAGCCCGTTGGCGATGTTCGTGCCGTAGAACACCCGCTCGTATCCGGGCCCCGCGCCGTCGGCCGCGAGGCATTCGTACGCGTCCGGCCCGCCCCAGTAATCGAACCAGCCGCCGCCGAACTCGGCCGTGAATCCGGGCGTGTGCGGTGAGGCCGCCGCCCCCACCGAACCCCAGATCCCGAAGTCGGGCGCGTCCTTGGCCGCTCCGCCGCAGCGCTGCGGTCCCACGTAGGCGTCGAAGGCGTACAGGTCGACCGGCCCTTTCAAGGGCCCGGCCCCGCCCGGCGGCACCCAGTAGCCGTTCCGGGCCACGTCATTGTGGAAGATCGGCACCGTGATGCCGTCGGCCCGTACCCGCGAAGCCAGATGGTCCATGTACCGCTGCTGCGGCGGCCCGGTCGCGAAAAGCTCGTTCTCGATCTGCTGGAGGATGACGGTTCCGGTGCCGTTCGTGTATTGATGCCGCCGGATGATCGCGTCGATCCGCGTCATCCATTCGTCGGCCGCGGCGAGATAGCTCGGGGCGTCGCTGCGGGCCTTGCCCGGATCGTTGTTGAGCCAGCCCGGAAAGCCCCCGCTGCTGGTCTCGGCGTTGATGTACGGCCCGGGGCGCGCGATGACGTACAGCCCGATCTCCTCGGCCATGTCGAGAAGCTGGTCGACGTCGCGGATGCCGCTGAAGTCGTACACACCTTTCTTGGGCGAGTGGTACGCCCAGTTGAAGTAGATGGACACCGCGTTGAAGCCGTTGGCCTTCATCTTCTGCAGCACGTCACGCCAGAGCCCCGGGCTCGGCAGCCGCCAATAGGCGAATTCACCCGACCAGATGTACGTCCGCTTGCCGTCCAGCATGAGCGAGTACTTGTCGTACGTCACCGAATGCTTCTCCGCGACGCCGCGGGGAACGTCCGCGGTGAGCACGGCAGCCAGAACGACGAGCACCGTGACAAGCGCGGCTCTGCGGACCAAGGTCATCCGGACACGCTATCGGGACACGCCCGGCGCTCCGACCCGCAACGTCCGTTGCGGCACCGCACGAGACAGCGCGCACCGCCGGTTCGGCAGCGCGACGACCTGCTCACGGTCTCCGCTTCCACGGCCGTGACCGCGTCCCCGACCGCTTCCGGCACGTCGTCGGCGCCCGGCCCTCGGGCCACTCTGTCCAAGACCCTCGCGGCGTACAGCACCACGCCGGTCATCGCCGCGGATCCTGGACGGTCGGCGCACCGCTCCCCGAATGAGCTAAGCCAAGCTGAACAGGGCCCGGCCGGCCAAACCCAGGCCGACCAGGACGATCAGGGCCGCGGTCAGTGGCTGGGCCACCGAGCGCCAGCGGGTGAAGAGGGACGAGTGGCGTTCCAGGCGGTCGCGGAGGCGGAGCAGCAGGAGGCCGGCCGCGGTCAAGGTCGCGGCCATGCCGAGGCCGTAGGCGATGACCAGCAGGACGCCGAAGATTGTCCGGCCCAGGGCGGCCGCGCCCAGCAGGACGATCAGCGCTGATGGGCTGGGGACGAGGCCGCCGGCCACGCCCAGGCCCGCGATGCTCCACTTTCCGGGGCGGTGGAGGTCATGACTGTGGCTGTGCCCGTCGGGCGCGGGACGGTCGGCGAGCGCCAAGCCATGGCCGCGGCTGCTTTCAGCGGGCTCGGCGTGGTGGCCGTGCGAGTGGGGCCGTCCTGAGTCATGGGAGTGGCTGTGGACGACGGCGTGGGAGTGGTCATGGGAATGGGCGTGGTGATGGTGGTGGGCTGTGCGGCGGCGCAGGGCCGGGATCAGCGTGGCCAGGCCCACCACCATGACCAGGATGCCGCTCGTCAGGCCCAGCCATGAGAGGACCGTCTCCCCGGCTATGCCGGAGGCGGTGGTCAGGAGCAGGCCCAAGGCCAGCACGCCCGCCGTGTGCGTGAACGTGACGGTCGCTCCCACCAGGACGGCGTCGCGGGGGCGGCCTCGGCTCCCCGCCAGGTAGGCGGCCATCACCGTCTTGCCGTGGCCGGGCAGGGCGGCGTGGGCGGCGCCCAGCAGCAACGACAGCAGGACGGCCAGGAAGCCCACCAAAGGGGTTATGCGGTTGCCGATCAAGGCTTCCAGACGGCGTTCGGCGGCGGTCAGGAAGGAAGGGGATCCCGTGTTCGCCGATGATGCCGTGGGACCGGTGGCCGAGGAGACCCCCGGCTCGGCGGTGAAGGAGGCGGACCGGACGTCCGACGGGGACGCCAGCAGGTCGCGCGGATAGTCCCGGAGCTCGTTGCTGGGGCTGGTCGTGGGCAGCGGGGAACCGGTCAGGTGAATGCCGACGCCGGCCGCCGACAGTTCGCGCCAGCCGATGCGGTCGTCCCGGAAGCGGTTCGCCACCTCGATGCGGGTGGCCGCGTCGAGGGTGACCCGCGTGGTCAGGCGGCACGTCAAGCGGCTCGTCTGCAAGCCACCGGCGCCCTTGGTGAAGGTCAAGGACGATGCGGTGATCGCCCAGCGGGCCTGGGCTCCGCCCACCGTCACCGTCAACGCCTGGGCCGCCTCGTCGCAGGTGGCGGGCTGGTCCTGGAGGGTGGGCAGCTCGGCCAGGTCGGCCACCGCCACGGCGTCTATCCGGTCGGGGTGCAGGGTCAGGCCGGCGTACCGGTTCACCGAGAAGTTGCCCAACGGGTGGGCGGCCGCGGGAGCCGACGGCAGGGCCGCGAAGGCCACCGCGCACAGGGCCGCGATCAGGAGCGTACGTTTCACCGCTGGGCCTCCAAAGCGGACAAGGCGCGGGTGGCGTTCGGGCCGTCCACCGGCGAGAAGTACGGGTTGAGCGAGCGGGTGCGGCGCAGCTCGGCCAGCGCCGTGGCTCGGTCGCCCAGGGCCAGGGACACAAGGGCTTTGTGGTACGCGTAGGAGGCGTTGTGCGGGCTCGCGATGGTGGCCCTCGTCGCGTACGGCAGGGCCTCCTTGTCGCGGCCGGCCGCGTGCAACGACTGGGCCAGCACGTCGGCCACCTCGGCGAAGGGGCGGTGGCGCCATTCGGACTGGGCGGCGGTCACGGCCCGGCGCGGATCATTTGAGGCCAGGGCCAGCTGGGCGGCGGTCAGGTCGTCGCGGCCGCCGTTGGCCACGAAGATGCGGTGGGCCGCTTGGGCCAGGGTCAGCTGGCGTGCCGCCTCGCCGGGGTGGCCGGCCAGGCGGAGGACCTCGGCGTACTCCATCAGGGTGTCGGGGGTCGGGGTGCGGGTGGCTATGACGCGCAGGCCGGCCGCGGCCTCGTCCAGCTCGCCGGTGGCGGCGGCGACGCGGGCCCGGCCGCGCAGCAGGGGCTGATAGGTGGGGGCGGCGGCCAGGCCCGCGGCGTATTCGGCGGTGGCGGTGTCAAGGTCGCCCTGTGACCAGGCCAGGTCGCCGAGATGGGTGCGGCAGAAAGCGATGTCGGCCGGGTCGACGGCGGCGTCCAGGGCCCGGCGCATCAGGTCGGTGGCCTCGGCTAGGCGGCCCCGCTGCTCCAGGTCGTACGAGGCCCGGGCGTACGCGGCCAGGCCGGGGCGCAGGTCCAGCATGCGCTGGATCGCCGCGGTGGCCTCGGCGGGGCGGCCCAGCTGCGTCTCGGCGTCGGCCAGAACCCCGTACGCGTCGGCCGAAAAGGTGTTGATCTTCAGGGCGTCCCGGGCGAAGGAGCGGGCGGCGGTGAAGTCGTGGCGGGCGTTGGCGAGGGCGCCGAGGCCGATCAGCGCCTGCGGGTTCTCCTTCGGGCGTACCGAAAGAGACCGGCGCAACGCGGCCTCGGCCATCGGATAGCGGCTCGGGTCGGCGCTGACCCGGGCCTGCTCGACGTAGGCCAGGCCCAGCTCCGCCCACGTACGGTAGTCACGCGGGAGCGTGCGGAGTTTCTGCTGGGCCTGGGTGACGGTCTGCGCCAGCCGGTCGACGTGAACAAGCGCGGCCGGCGCGGGAGGTGCGGGTGTCCCCCGCAGTCCGAAGATCGCGCCCACGGCGAGCAGGGCGATCGCGGCCAGAGCGATGGTGACGGCTCTTCTCATGGGGAACACCCGCGTCCTCAGAACATCACGGTGTCGTCGTTGGACGACGGCCGGGCCAGCCGCCTCCGCCGCATCAGCCACCACACCGCCAGCATCGTGACCAGGGCGACCGCGCCCAGGACCGCGCCCAGCACGGCGGACGAATTGCTCAGCCCGCTGGAGGCCGCGGCCGGCGTGAGATCAGGTTCCGGCTCCTGGCTTTCATTTGCCGAAGGCTCCTGGCTTTCATTTGTCGAAGGAGCGGCGGCCGGAGCCGCCTTGCGGTCGGCGTTCACCGCGCCCTGGTTCGGCAGCGCCAGATACGGGAACGTGTTGCCGAAGGCGTTGTCGTTGGCGTCCACCTTGTCGCCGTCGGCGAGCGCGTCGACCAGCTTGCCGCTCTGCGCCGCGCCCTCGACCGCCTGCAACGAGATGTCCAGGACGTCGTCGGTCAGCCGGCGGCCGTTCGGGAAGCCCTGAAGGTCCTTGGCCAGCACACCGAGCCGTTCCGGTTGCGTGCTGACCGGCACGCCCAGGTTGAGCCGCAGCATCTCGGACGGGCGGAACTTCTTGGCGTTGACGTCCATGTTGTTGAGCTGCGAGTTCAGGTCCGCCTTGATCGGGCCGCCGGCCTTGGTCGTGATGCCGGTCAGATAGATCTCGACGAGGTCGTTGCGCGGTGTCGGCGGCGCCTTCACCTTGTAGATGCCCTCGATGAGTTTCGGCAGCTCCGGATCGGTGACCCGCTTGACCACCTGCGGAATCCCGGCGTCCTTGTCCGGCGAGATCGAGTTGAAGGCGTCCTTGAGGCCGGCCGGCACCACCACCTCGTTGACCAGCGGGTTGCCGAGCCGGGACACCTGCACCCGGTCGTCGCCGACGGAGGCGTCACCCGAGGCCATGCGGTAGCGGTTGCGCTCGGTGGTCGTCCAGACGCCGATCACCGGGTTGCGCTTGGCGTCGCCCTTGAGGGCCACGTCCTTGAACGGCACCTGAATGGCCAGGCTGTTCACGTTGTAGCCGGCCAGCGTGTCGTTGCCACGCTCGCTGAGGTCACCCCCGTACAGCAGGTCGAAGACCTCGAGGTCGAGGAAGAACGGGTCGTCCGCCTGGCCGGCGAACAACTTCCAACCCCCTTTCAGCTGTACGGTCGACTGGTCGCGCAGCTTCTTGTAGTCCGGCATCGAGGCCGCGCCGATCCGGGAGGGCGCCACCGGAGCGTCGGTGATCCGCGTCTTGAACGGCTCGCCGTTGAAGGACGACTCGAGGGTGTACGTCTGCTTGAAGAGCAGGTTCTTGTCGTCGAGCGACGTGACCGGCCCGTTGTTGTAGAGGAACGTGTTGTTGCCGCGCTTGTCGACGTTCTTGAAGGTCCACCGGAAGATGGCGTCGGGTTTGGCGTCGCCGTCGCTGTCGACGTTGATCCGATAGGCGGCGTCGGTGGCGAACGGGTAGAAGTTGGGCCCGCCGTCGGGCTCCTCGAACGGGATCCAGTTGGCGATCATCGTCACGTAGCCCGGACGGTCCGGGCTGACGAAGGCGTACAGGTCGGTGTTGTCGGCCGCCGGGTCGCTGGCGATCAGCGGCGCCTCCCGGTGGCTGGACGCCGTCGAGGCCCCCGGGCCGAGGGCCGTGAGCGACACAACGAGTACGGCGGCGCCGGTCGCCGCCAGAGATCGTTTGATCATTGTTCCCCCTCCAGTGTCAGGAGAGGTTCGGCGCGCCCCGGCCGCCGGATGGGTGCTGTCGGCAAAGTGGCACGATCGGCACCGCCGTACGCCGATGTCTGATTATTTGTGTTCCCCTCAGCAAGACCTGACGGGTGCCGACCGGAATAGTGTGTTTCAGAACCTGCGGGTGGCTCAAAAGCTGATCGTCGCCTTCGGCGTGGTGTGCGCCCTGACCGTCGTGGTGGGCGTCGTCGGCGTCCTGAGACTGCGCGAGACGAACGAGCACACCGAGCAGATGTACCAGAACAACCTGCTGGCCATCGCGTACGCCGGTGAGACCAAGGCCGATCTGGTCCTCATCCGCTTCAGTCTGACCAATCTGCTGATCTCGGCCACCGCCGCGTCCAAGGCCACGGTGCAGGAGCAGATGAAGCAGTACGACGACGCCCTCGACGAACAGTGGGCGGCGTATCAGGCCACCGGGATCGCCGGCCGCGAGTCGCAGGTCAAGGCCTTCACCGACAGCCTGGCGACCTATCGCGACGTCCGCGACGACCAGCTGCTGCCGCTGGCCCTGGCCGGCGAGACCGCCCAGTTCGTGAAGGTGCGGGCGGCCAGCGCCGACGCCGCGATCAGCACGATGATGGACGCGCTCGACGAGATCGGCGACATCGAGAAGGCCGTGGCGGCCACGTCGATGGCCGATTCGCAGAAGTCCAGCGACCGGGCCGAGTTGCTGATGATCGGCCTGATCATCGCCGCCGTGCTGCTCTCCGGGCTGATCGTCTTCGTGGTCAGCCGGGCCATCGCGGGACCGGCCCAGCGCACGGTCGCGGTGCTGGCCGAGCTGGCCAAGGGAGTCCTCGATCAGCGCCTGGAGGTGCGCGGCCGGGACGAGATGGGCCAGATGGGCGCATCGCTCAACACAGCCATGGAACGGCTGTCGACCTCCATGCGGGAGATCGGCGTCAACGTGGAGACGCTCGCGTCGTCCTCGGAGGAACTGTCGGCCGTGGCCACGTCGGTCAACGACTCGGCCCGGCTGTCGGCGGCGCAGGCGCAGGGCGCGTCGTCGGCGTCCGAGCAGATCAGCGTGAACATCTCGACCATCGCGGCCGGTTCGGAGGAGATCGGCGCCTCGATCGCCGAGATCGCCCGGTCGACCTCGAGCGCGGCGGCGGTGGCGGCGGGCGCGGTCACCACGACGGCCGACGCCCGCGGGATCCTCGACAAGCTCGGAGCGTCGTCGGCCGAGATCGACGACGTGGTCAAGCTGATCACCAGCATCGCCGAGCAGACGAACCTGCTCGCCCTGAACGCCACGATCGAGGCGGCACGGGCCGGCGAGATGGGCAAGGGCTTCGCGGTGGTGGCCTCCGAGGTCAAGGACCTGGCTCAGGAGACGGCCCGGGCCACCGAGGACATCTCGACCCGGGTCTCGGCCATCCAGGCCGACTCGCATTCGGCGGTCGTCGCGATCAACGCGATCAGCGAGGTCATCCAGCAGATCAACGACACACAGACCGCGATCGCGGCCGCCGTCGAGGAGCAGACCGCGACCACGGCCGAGATGAGCCGCAACGTGGCCGAGGTCGCCGCGGGCTCGGCCGAGATCAGCGCCAACGTCACCGGCGTGGCCCAGGCGGCCTCCGAGACCACGGGCGCCGCCGCCAACGCCGAACAGACCTCAGCCGACCTGGCCCGCGTCGCCGCCGACCTCCAGGCCAACCTGGGCCGTTTCCGCTACTGATCCGGTCAGATAGTGCTGCACGGCGGGCGCGGTCCAGGCGACGACGTCGGCCCGCTCCATGGCCACGATCGGCGGGAGCCGCAGCACGTAGCGGCACAGGGCGAGGCCGAGGATCTGCGATGCCACGAGCCCGGCGCGCACGTGCGGCCGGTCGGGTGAGAGTCGCTCGGCCACCGGCACGAGCTGAGCCGCGAAGATCTCCCGCATGCGCTCGGCGGCGGCCGGATTGGTCACGCCGGCCCGCAGCAGCGCCATCAGCGTCTCGTCGCCCTCCCAGCGCTCGAGGAAGTGCCCGACCAGGAGGGTCGAGGCTTGATTCGGCCGTACGCCGGTGAGCGCGGGCAGGCGCAGATCGAATTCCGCCGCGGCCGCGAAGAGCCGTTCCTTGTTCCCGTAGTAGCGCATGACCATCGACGGGTCGATGTTCGCGTCGGCCGCGATGGCCCGAATGGTGGCCCGCTCGTACCCGTCGGCCGCGAACCGCTCCCGGGCCGCACGCAGGATCGCGGCCCGGGTGCCGTCGGACCGGCGTGGTCGTTCCTCACTCATGCCTACAAGTGTAGGCCAACACTTGTTGACTCTTTGCTCCGGCCGGACTACTTTGCCAACATGCGTTGGCAAACAGATGTTGGCAAACTTCCTTCCCTCACAGACGTCCTGATCGTCGGCGCCGGGCCCGTCGGGCTGGCCACCGCGACCGCCCTCACACGCAACGGGATCGGCGTCACCGTCGTCGACCGCGCGGCCACCGCCACCCACACCAGCCGGGCGGCGGTCGTGCACGCCCGCACGCTCGAGGCCCTCGACCGCATCGGCGCGGCGGCCCCGCTGGTCGAGGCCGGCATTCCCGCGCCGCGTTTCACCATCCGCGACCGCGACCGGGTCCTCGTGCCGGTGGCCTTCGACGGCTTGCCGACGCCCTATCCGTACGCGCTGATGGTCCCGCAGTCGACCACGGAGGCCGTGCTGAACGAGCGCCTGACGGCCGCCGGCGGAACCGTCCGGCGCGGCCAGGAGCTGGTCGGCCTCGACGGCGCCACCGCCACTTTCGCCACGGGTGAGGTGATCACGGCCCGCTGGGTGGTGGCCGCCGACGGCATGAACAGCACCGTCCGCCGCCTGGCCGGCATAGGTTTCGGCAACACCGCCGCCGAGGGCGAGTCCTTCACGCTGGCCGACGTCAAAGTAGAAGGCGGTCCACCCCGCGACGAGGTCGTCCTGTACTTCTCCCGCTCCGGCATGCTGGTCTGGGCGCCCCTGCCGGACGGCACGGTCCGCATCGTGGCGGCCGTCGACGACGCCCCCGGGGAGCCGACCGAGGCGTACGTGCAGGCGCTCCTCTCCAGCCGGGGCCCCGCCCGCGAGCCGGCGCGGGTCACCGGGGTCGTGTGGGGCTCCCGCTTCCGGGTCCACCACCGCGTGGCCGACACGTTCCGCGCCGGCCCGGTCCTGCTGGCGGGCGACGCCGGCCACGTGCACAGCCCCGCCGGCGGCCAGGGCATGAACTTGGGCCTGCGCGACGCCCTGGCCCTGGCCGACGCACTGACCGACGGCTCCGAGGCCGCCCTCACCCGCTACGCGGCCGACCGCCGCCCGGCCGCCGAGGAGGTGGTCCACTTCGCCGCCCGCCTGACCCGCCTGGCCACCGTCCCGGCCGCCGCCCGCCCTTTGCGCAACGCCGCCCTGTCGGCCCTGTCCCGGGTGCCGGCGTTTCGCTCGAACCTGGCCCTGCGCCTGGCCGGCCTGACCGACCGCGCCTGACACTCCCCTGGACTTCGTAACCGATCTCGCGCCAGCTCGGTATGTCGGGAATTTCCAGGTCCTGGCGCATCGCGGCCCGCAAGCGCTGAGCGAATCACGATACTTGTCGAGCGCATTCTGATACTCCGAATCATCGACGCCGATTCCGCCTGCCACCAGATCCCTCAAATGCCGGACACGGTAGAAGGCAGAACGCGCCGCCGAAGCAAGGTCCTTTGTGGCCAGCAATACGACATCTTCCCGGGCTGCGTAAATGCCGGCGTTCCGGAAACCAGCGCCGACCGCTACCTCTCTGGTCGATCCCGCGGGATGCTCGCCGAGCACGACGGCACGGATGGACTCGCTTGTCCTCGCGACGCGCCGCCCAGATCTGGGTGAAAACAGTCGCAGCCAGGGTGCCCGCTACCGCTATAGCCGATGCCAAGATCGCGCTGACGTCGACGTCATAACGACATCGTCGCACCTGGAAGAACTAGTTCCTCAGTCGTTGCATGCCTGCGCACGAGGCATCTGATCGAGGCACATGGATACCCTGCCGGAACACTTCACCGGCGCGCTGCGCCGTCGGTCCTGGGGCCGGTCCGTCACATCGTGAAGGCGGCGGCCGCGCGGTAGCCGGCCAGCCATCGTGCGGCGGCGTCCGCGAGCTGAAGGCCGACCGATTCGTCGTCGCCCTTGTGCCTGATCATCCTTGCGGGCATCTCCGCGGCGGAGCCGACGTCCCGAAGCCAAGCTCCAACCAGCCGGGTCTCGTTCTCGGCCTGGAAGACGAGGATCACCCGGCGCGCGGCGGCCAGACGCGAAGCGATCCGGCGCAGCTCGTCATCGGTGCCGGTGAGCCAGGTTCGGTACTGCACGACCGACTCGGCGCCGGCCACGAAAGCCGTCAGCAGCTCGCCCAGCACCGCCTCACAAAGCCGAGCGTCCGCCGACGGCGTCGCCCCGGTCGAGTCCGCAGTGCGTTCTCTGCTCGCGTCAGCCATCGCTCGACGGTAACCGGCACTGGGCAACGAGCCGAAGCGGGCGAGGAGCCAGTTCTGGCCGTGTCGCCCCAGGTCAGATAGGCCGGCAGAAGGACCGCGTTCTGGAAGAGCCAGTGCACACAGCGCCCCTCATTCGTGATTGCCGGGTGACGGCCTCCGTGACGGCGCGGGTGCCGTTGCTTTCGTGGCGGTCGCGGCTGTCGGGGCGGGCTTGGACGGGGTGTAGAGCCACGCGGTGAACAAGTCGTCGAGCTGGTGGCCGGACAGGCGTTCGGCCAAAGCTGTGAACTGCGGTGTCGTCACGTTGCCGCCGGCGTGGGTCGTGGCCCACTGCTTCAGCAGGCGGAAGAACGTGGGATCTCCTATGCGCTGGCGCAAGGCGTGCAAAGTCATGGCGCCCCGGTCGTAGACGGCGCCGTCGAACAGGTTGCCGGGGCCTGGATCGCCTATGCGCAGCGTCCAGAACGGGTCGTCGGCCGGGATGCCGTTGTAGGTGGCGTCGAAGATCTGCTGGACGGTGTCGCGGCCCTCGTGTTCGCTCCACAGCCACTCGGCGTAGGTGGCGAAGCCCTCGTTCAGCCAGATGTCGCGCCAGTTCGCCAGGGCCAGGCTGTCGCCGTACCACTGGTGGGCCAGCTCGTGGACGACGACGCTGTCGCCGCTCTCGGGGTCGGTGAAGAACTCGCGGGCGTAGATCGGGCGGGTCTGGTTCTCCAGGGCGAAGCCCAGGCCGGCCACGTCGTCGACGATGCCGCCGGCGGAGGTGAAGGGGTACGGCCCGAAGAGCGCCGACTCGAAACGGATGATCTCGGGTCCGCGGGCCAGGGAGCGCGCGGCCAGCTCGCCCGTGGTGGTGGGCTCGTCGGTCACGGTTCCGGCCGTCCACTGGCTGGGGTTGGGCTCGCTGCCGGGCGGCGGGCCGGCCGGGGTCCAGCCGTCGAACTGGTTGCCGTCGGGCTCGAAGGAGGTGGTGCCCTGGCCGTTCGGCCCGACGATGTCGTCGACGAAGACGCCGGGCGGTGAGTACGACGGGTCGTTCTCGTACGACAGGGAGATCTCGACGCTCGTGCCGGCGTACCTCGACAGGTCGATCGACCACTGCTCGTAGCCGTCGCTGACGCCGGTGGCGCCGTTCCAGGCCGCGGTGCCGGTCGACGAGCAGTTCAGATAACGGGCGAGGAACGGGTGCACGTCGGGGGCGTAGTCGCAGAGGTTGCCGGTGTCGGTGCTGGTGTGACCGTTGGCGTCGGGCAGGGTGGTCCAGTCGTCGCCGCCGGCCGTGCGGGCTTCGACGAAGAAGTAGTCCCAGTCGGATTCGGTCTCGCGGCTGACCCAGAACGTCATCCGGCCGCCGCCCGCGGGCACGTCGATGGTGCGGGTGAGGCGTTTGTACGCCGGTTCGCCCACCCCGGCGATGGCCAGGTGGGTGCCGGTGCGGGCGGGCGGGCGGACGAACAGATCCGGGTCGATCGCGTCGAAGAACTTCACGCCCTTGTCGGCGTACGAGCTGGTGCGGAACTCGCCGACGGTGGCCGTGGCCAGGTAGGACGCCATGGGCGCGCGCTCGTCCCACAGCCAGGTGGTCCAGGGTCCTTTGGTGGTACGGCTGATCAGCTTGCCGTTGGAGACAGCCTCCAGACCCTGGGGCACGGTCACCCGCACGGTGTAGGAGGCCTTGTCACGCGGGTGGTCGTTGACCGGGAACCAGGTCGACGCGGCGAACGGCTGCCCGACGATCACCATGCCGTCGTCGGTGTGGAAGACACCGCCGTCGCCGAGGCTCTCGTTGGAGATGAGGCCGGGCACGCCGTCGTAGCGGGCCACCACGGTGAACGTGTGGCCGTCGCGCAGGCCCCGGGCCGGGGTCACGGTGAGTTCGTCACCGGCCCGGGTCCATCGCGCCGTGCGGCCGTCGACGGTTACCGCCCGTACGGAAAGGCCGTGGAAGTCGAGGTTGAACCGCGACAGGTCCTGCGTGGCCCGGGCCGTGATCACCGCGACCCCGGACAGACGGTCGTCACCCGGCGTGTAGCGAAGGTCGAGACCATAGTGCTTGACGTCGTAGCCGCCGTTGCCGGAGAGCGGGAAGTACGGATCGCCGATGCCGGGGGCACCGGGACGGAACCTGGTGTCCGCGCTCGCGGGCACGCCGTAGACGAGCAGGGCGAGCACGGCAACGGCGACGATCGCGAATCTGCGGGCCATTTCGTCACGCTAGGCCGCCGCCGCGCAGCACCCATCCGCCGAACGGCCATCGGCGAACACTGATCTATTGAGGCACCGTCCAAGCGCTCCGGCGTTGCAGGAGCACCGCGCCGAGGGCCAGCGCGGCCGCCGCCCACGCCGCGACGACGCCGAGGGCGGCCCACGGGCCCAGCGGCAGCGTCGCGTTGTCGACCGTGGTGGTCAGGGCCTGCACGGCCGTGGCCGGGGTCAGGCGGTAGAGGACGCGTGCCCAGTCCGGGTCGGGCAGCATCCACAGCAGCATCGGCGCCAGGTAGAGCAGCGCCAGGACGACCCCGATGGCGGCCGCGGAGCTGCGCACGGCGGCCGCCACCCCGAGGCCTAGCAGTCCGATCAGGATCAGATGAAGGACCGACTCGGCGGCGGCCCGCACGAGGGCCCCGCCGGGCGACAGGCCCACCACCGCGACCCCGACACCGAGCACGGCGGCGGGCGCCACTCCGGCCGTGAGCAGGACGCCCTTGGCCGCGAACACGTGCAGGCGGCGCGGTACCGCGAGCAGCGTGGCCCGGATCAGCCCGGTGCCGTATTCGCCGGCGAGGATGTGCACCCCGGCCGCGGCCATGGCGGCCTGACCGACGCGGACACCGGTCAGGCGCAGCTGCACCGGGTCGATCGAGCCGCGGCCGAGCGCCACACCGGCGGCGGTGAGCAGAACGCCGAGAATCAGCGGCACCGCGAGCCCGAGCCCTCCGTTACGGAGCTTGCCGACCTCGGCCGCCCACGCCGCTCTCACGCGACGTCCCGGCGGAGCCGCCACGTCGCGGCGGCCACCGCGACCAGCGCGTAAAGAGCCAGGACGCCCAGGCCGGCCCACGGCGGCAGTGGGTAGTAGCCGTCCACAACCGTCTGCGGGCGGGACACCTGCGGATAGGACGGGAGGCTCTGCTGGATCGCGAAGGCGGCGCCCGGTGTCAGCCGCAGAAGCCAGACGCCGGCGTCGGGCGGCACGACGGACGTCACGGCCAGGATCGGAGGCGCCAGCAGGAGGGTGGTGGCGGTGACGACGGCGGGCACGGCTCTTCGCAGGAGAGATCCGAGGCCGTATGCGAGCAGCGCCGCCAACGACAGCAAGAGGGCCGTGCCGACCGCCACGCGCGCGAGGGTCGGCCAGGGAACGGCCAGGATCACGACGGCGTGCGCCTGCAACATCCGCGCCGTCACCGGCAGGGTGACCCCGGCCGCCACCAAGCCGGTCACCAGGGCCGCCCCGCCGATGACGGCGGCCTTCGCGGCCGACACCTTCAGCGGGCGGGGCATCGCGGCCAGCGTCGTGCGGATCATGCCGTGCCGGAACTCGGCCGTGCCGCACAGGGCCGCCACCACGATCAGCGGCAGCAGCGCCGCGAACACCCCGGTCAGGGTCCGCTCGATCGCCAGGCCGCCCTCGCTGTCCGGGCCGATCTCCCCGGCGCCGGCCACGGTGATCACCCCGCCGGACTCGCTGTGGCCGGGTGGGTGGGTCTGCTCCCACGTGGTGCGGTAGTCGGTGTAGCCGACCAGCGAGTCGGTCCAGGCTCCACCGGCGCTGATCTGGCTGAACTCGGCCGTCGCCTGCGTCCAGCGAGCCGCGACGGCATGACCGCCCTGCGCGCGCTCCTCGACCGTGAAGCCGCTCGGCGAGGTGACGAAAAGGCCGATGCGGGCCGTGGCGGGCAGGCCGTCGAGGCGTACGGAATCAAGCTCCTGCCAGGTGTTGCCGTTGTCCGAGACATAGCCGGTGATCTCGTCGCCGTCGCGGGTGAGGCGCAGCCATGCCTCTCTCAGCGGTGGCCCGGCCGTGTCGCGGGTGAAGGCGGACTGCATGCGCACGCCGTGATCGCCGGTGAGCATCACCGCCGCGTAGTCGGCGCCCGGCTCCGTCCCATTCTTGATCATGAGGCCGGCCTTGGCCCACGTGACCACGCCGCGCACGATCTCGTCGTGGTTCGGCGGCGGATAGGTGATGGTCCCGTCGAGGCCGCCCACCTTCGCGGTGATCGAGCCGTCGCCGTCGAGCGGGCGGTTGACGAAGGTGAACTTGTCCTGCACCGAACGGCCCGACGAGTCGGTCGGCGGAGGCGGGCAGTCGACCTCGCGCGTGCCGTCCATGCACGACATGCTCGATCCGGACGCGAACAGGACGCCCAGCGCCACCATGATCAGCACGGCCGCCGCGAGGCCGGCCGTCCAGCCGCGGACGGTGCGGAACTTGAGCCACTCGGCACGCAGGATCATCGGATGCCTCCCACGCCCGCGGTGAGCTCCAGGTAGGCCGCCTCGAGCGACGTGTAGGCGCCGATCAGGTCGTCCACCCCGGCATCGGCGATCACCCGGCCGTGCCCGGCCACCACCACGTGGCCGGCCATGTCCTGCAACTCGCTCATCAGGTGGCTGGAGACCAGCACCGACCGGCCCTCGGCGGCCAGGTCGCGCAGCAGGCCGCGCATCCACACGATGCCGGCCGGGTCTAGCCCGTTGAACGGCTCGTCGAGCAGAAGCACCGGCGGGTCGCCGAGCAGCGCCGCGGCCACCCCCAGCCGCTGGCGCATGCCGAGCGAATAGCCGCCGGCCGCGCGCCGGCCGGCCGCGGCCAGGCCGGTCAGCTCCAGCACCTCGTCGACCCGCTGGGCCGGAAGGTCCTGCGAGGCGGCCAGCCAGCGCAGATGGTTGCGGCCGGAGCGCGCCGGGTGCAGGGCGTGCGGATCGAGCAGGGCCCCGCAATGCCGCATCGGGTGGGTCAGCTCGGCGTAGCGGCGGCCGCCGATCGTCGCGGTCCCGGCGTCCGGCCGGTCGAGGCCCACGATCGTGCGCAGCGTGGTCGATTTGCCGGCGCCGTTCGGGCCGACGAATCCGGTCACCCGCCCGGGCCGGACGACGAAGGTCATCCCGTCCAGGGCGACCGACGCGCCGAACCGCTTACGCAATCCGTTCACTTCGATGGTTGTCATGGGCAGCTTTTCTACGGAGACGGGCCTAACTCCGGCGCGACGAGCGCTGTCATATCGCTGTTAGACCCGAAGGGGCATGCTGAGCGGATGGGAGTCCGGCTGCGTTTCACCCTGTTGTACGGCGTGCTGTTCGTGATCTCCGGCGCCGGTCTGCTCGCGATCACGGCGGCGATCAGCGTCGGATCGAGCCAGCCCGTGGGCAGTCCCCTGGGCCCGATGGTGGCCCAGCAGATGGAGATCGCGGCCGAGGCGCAGAACCGCCGCCTGCTGTTCGGCGCGATGGTGGCCATGGCCGTCATGCTGCTGCTAGCGCTGCTGCTTGGCCGGGCGGCGGCGGGCACGGTGCTGCGGCCGCTGCGCCGGATCACCGCGGCCACCCGCCGGATCACCGCCGACAGCCTGCACTCGAGACTCGCCGTGACCGGGCCGGCCGACGAGGTCAAGGCCCTGGCCGACACCATCGACGACCTGCTGGGGCGGCTCGAGGAGTCGTTCGCGGCACAGCGCCGGTTCGTGGCCGACGCCTCACATGAACTGCGCACACCGCTGGCCACCATGCGAGCCGCGGTCGACGTGGCCGAGGCCAAACCGGTGGCGGGCGCCGAGGTGACCCGGCTGGCGGGCCGGGTCAGGACCGAGCTCGACCAGCTCGAACGGCTGCTGGAGGGCCTGCTGGTGCTGGCCCGGGCGCAGCACGGCGCGCTCGACGGGCGGACCCCGCTGCCGATCCGGTCGCTGATCCCGGCCGGAACGCCGGTGGACGGGGACGACTTCGTGACCGTGGGAAATCCGGTGCTGCTGGCCCGGATGGTGTCCAACGTGGTCGACAACGCCGCCCGGCACGGCGAGCCCGGCGGCCGGCGGCAGGTGACCCTTTCCCCCGGCGCCCTGGTCGTCGAGAACGACGGGCCGGTGCTCGACCCGGGCGAGGTGGCGACGCTGGGCCGCCCGTTCCGCCGCCTCGGCACCGCCCGCACCGGCTCCGGAACGGGGCTCGGCCTGGCGATCGCCTCGGCGGTGGCGTCGGCCCATGGCGGATCGCTGGTCACCCGGGCCCGGCCGGAAGGTGGGCTCCGCGTGGAGATCCGGCTGCCCGTGGAGGGATCGCGGTGAGGGTTCTGGTCGTGGAAGACGCGGTCGCGCTGGCCGAGGTGGTGGCCGAAGGGCTGCGTGATCAGGGGATGGCCGTGGACGTGGCGCTCGATGGGCTGGCCGCGGCGGCGAAGCTGGACCTCACGCCGTACGACGTCGTGGTCCTCGATCGTGATCTGCCGGGGCTCAGCGGGGACACCCTGTGCGAGATGATCACGGGGCGGGACGGGCGGGCCATGGTACTCATGCTGACCGCGGCCGGCTCGGCCGACGATCGCGTGCGCGGGCTGACGCTCGGGGCCGATGACTATCTGGCCAAGCCGTTCCATTTTCCCGAGCTGGTGCTGCGGGTGCAGTCGCTGGCCCGGCGCCGGCCGGCGGCCCATCCCCGTGTGCTCGTTGTGGGCGACCTCGAGCTTGAGCCGATACGACGGGCGGCCACCCGGTCCGGCGTACGGCTGAATTTGTCGGTGAAGGAATTCGCCCTTCTCCAGGCGCTCATGCGGGCGGCGCCCGGCTATCTGAGCGCCGAGGCGCTGCTGGAGCAGGTGTGGGACGAGAACGCCGACCCGTTCACCAACACGGTCACCGTGACCGTCGGGCGGCTGCGCCGCAAGCTCGGCGAGCCGGCCGCGATCGTCACCCTGCCGGGCGTCGGCTACCGGATGGTGACGGGGTGAAGATGGTGACCGGGTGAAAGGAGGTCAGCGGGTCAGCGTGGTGATGGTGTCGAGCAGCTGGGACAGCGGCTGCCTCTTGGTCAGATAGGCGTCGGCCAGGACGGTTCCCTCGGCGGCGGCCTCGGCCGACCAGCGCGCCGTGTAGAAGACCAGCGGCAGGTGGCGGGTGGCGTCCAGGTCCCGCAGGGTCTTGACCAGGGCCACGCCGTCGGTGCCGGGCAGCTCGACGTCGACGACGGCTATGTCGAAGCCGGCGCCGGTCGTCGCCGCGGTCAGGGCCGTCTCGGCGTCGGGGACGGCGGTGACCTCGTGCCCCTCGAGTTCGAGGCGCAGTGTCGTGGTGTCGCGGATGTCGGCGTCGTCGTCGACGAGCAGGACCCGGGCCATGTCAGTGACTCCTCTCGGTGACCGCGCGCGGTTCAGTCTTCTCGACCGGCTCGGGGCGGGCCGGCAACGTCAGCACGAAGCAGGCGCCGTCCGGACGCGGCTCGTACCAGGCCCGGCCGTGGTGGGCCTCGGCGAGGGTGGCCGCGATGGAGAGGCCCAGGCCCGCTCCGGCCGTCGAGCCGGTCTTCGCCTTCTCGGAGCGGGTGAACCGGTCGAACAACCGCGGGACGAACTCCTCGGGCACGCCCTCGCCGTGGTCGCGGACCCGGATGTCGACCTCCGCGCGGCCGGCGTCCGCCGAGAGGATCACCGGAGCCTTGCCGTACTTGACGGCGTTGCGCACGAAGTTCGCCAGGATCTGCTGCAGGCGCAGCGGATCGGCGTCGACCCGCACGCCGTCGGGACACTCGACCCGCACGTCGGTGTTCGGGAACATGGCCGCGCATTCCCGCAACGCCTCCCGCACGTCGAGCGGCAGGGGCGAGACGTGCAGCTGGCCGTGGCCGATGGTGGAGACCGCTAGCAGGTCCTCGGTCAACATGCTGAGCCGGCGGGTGAGGGCGTCGGCCCGCATGAGCATGTCGTCGACCTTCGCCGGCGGCAACACGTCGCGTCCCTCCCGGAGGATCTCCACGACGCCGGTCAGCGCGGTCAGCGGCGTCCGCAACTCGTGCGAGACGACGGCCACGAGGTGGTCGCGGACGGCGTTGGCCGCCGTCAACTCCTCGTTGTTGCGGGCGAGTTCCTCGGCGCTGGCCCGGACCCGCCGGTAGAGCAGCGTCACCTCCCGCAGCAGCGAGGTCAGCACGACCAGCGCCGCCACCAGCGCCAGGACCCGGGCGCCGTACCAGCCCAGCGTGAAACGCGACCGGGAGTAGAGCACCAGCACGGCGTCGCCGCACGACGCGGACACCGCCACGAACGCCCACGCCTCCAGACCTCGGCCGGCGCCCGCCCGGAACCTGGTCGCCGCCGACAGCAGCGCCACCACGTTCACCGCGACGATCCACGGCCCGAACCGGTGGGTCAGCACCGAATAGTCGCCGGCCTCGATGATCGTCGGCAGGTGCGCGCTGCCGGCGGTGACCAGCCACGCCACCGCCGTCACGCCCAGCACCGCCAGCGCGCAGACGCCGCCGATCGCGGTGGCCCGCCACCGGATCGACCGCCGGGGCTCGGCCCACGACTCCCACGTTTTCGGCCAGGGCGCCATGGCCAGTCCGATCAGCGCCGGGAACCCCACGTGCCAGGCCGTCCACAGCCACGGCGCGCTGCTGGGCACCGCGCCGAGAAGCCCGGCCGGGCTGAACAGGCCGGGAAAGACCAGCGCGTGCGGCACGACGACCGCCGACGACCACAGATAGGCGCCGCCGAGGGTGAGCAGCCGGGCCGAACCGCCCGCCGCGTACTGGGTGAACAGGAGGAAGGCGGTGAGGGCGTCGAGAACCCACACCACCGCCAGGAAGCTCGGCATGAACGCCGGCACCGACCCGAACTGCCGGTCGGGCAGCAGGTAGAGCATCGTCGCCGCGGCCGCCACCACCGCGGCGGCGGCCAGCGGCGCCCGGCCGATCCGCACCGTCGTGGCCGGCACCTGGTCCGGTGGAGCACTCACCTTCTTCCGATCGGCGGGTCCCGGCCCGGCCAAAGCGTCTAGCGGCCGGGCCGTCGCATATTGCGACGGCCACCCGGATACGCCGCCGATAACGTCACGCCCATGAAGGCACTCGTCTATCACGGCCCCGGGCGAAAGGCCTGGGAGGACGTCCCCGACGCGACGGTTCAGGAGCCGGCCGACGTCGTGGTATGGGTCGACACCACCACCATCTGCGGCACCGACCTGCACATCCTGCACGGGGACGTGGCCGCGGTGACCGACGGGCGCATCCTCGGGCACGAGGCCGTCGGCACCATCACCGCCGCCGGTGACGCGGTCAAAGGCTTCGCCGTCGGCGACCGGGTGCTGGTTCCGGCGATCACCAAGTGCGGGCGGTGCTCGTACTGCCAGCGGGGCATGCCGTCGCACTGCCAGACCGTCGGCGGGATCGGCTGGATCTTCGGGCATCTGATCGACGGGACTCAGGCCGAGATGGTCCGGGTGCCGTACGCCGACACGTCTCTCCACGCCGTGCCGGACGGCGTCACCGATCAGCAGGCGATCTTCCTGGCCGACGCCCTGCCCACCGGGTACGAGGTCGGCGTGCTGGCCGGCGAGGTGCGGCCCGGCGCCACCGTGGCCGTGGTCGGCGCGGGCGCGGTCGGGCTGGCCGCCATCCTCACCACCGGGCTGTGGGGCGCGTCCCGGGTCATCGCCGTCGACTCGAACAAGTTCCGCCTGGAGAAGGCGATCGAGTTCGGCGCCACCGACGCCTTCGAAGCCGGGCCGGGCACGGTCGACGAGGTCCTCGCGCTGACCGGCGGGGTCGACGTGGCCATCGAGGCCGTCGGCTATCCCGAGACGCTGCTGACCGCCTGTTCACTGGTGCGGCCGGGCGGCACCATCGCCAACATCGGCGTGCACGGGGTGCCGGTCGAGCTGCCCATGCAGGACATGTGGATCAAGAACGTGCGGCTGACCATGGGGCTGGTCGACACCGTCTCGATCCCGACGCTGCTGAAGATGGTGGCGAGCGGGCGGATCCCGGCCGAGAAGATGGGCACCCACGCGTTCAGCTTCGATCAGATCGACGAGGCGTACAGCGTCTTCGGCAACGCGGCCGCCCACGCGGCCCTGAAGGTCGTCATCACGCCGGCGTGAGCTCCATGACGTGGTGGCCGACGTTGACGGCGCGGTCGGCGAACCGCTCGTAGTAGCGGCCGAGCAGCGCGCCGTCGATGGCGGCCTCCACGCCCAGCGGCCACTCGGGGCTGAGCATGACCGCGAACAGCCGGGTGTGCAGCCGGTCCATCTCGTCGTCGTCGCCGTCGAGCTGGGCCGCCAGCACCGCGTCGTGACCGGCCAGCGCGGCCACGATCTTGCCGGCCAGCTCGTCGGCCACCGCGTTCATGGCCCGGAAGAGATCGGCCAGCTCGGGCGCGACCGCCGGGGCCGGGTTGCGGCGCAGCGTCGACCGGGCGACGTGCACGGCCAGCTCGCCCATGCGTTTGAGGTCGGCCGCCACGTTCACCGCGGTCAGCACCATGCGCAGGTCGGCCGGGGCCGGGTGTTTCGCGGCGACCAGGTCGTACGCCCTGTCCTCGGCCACGCGGTGCAGCACGCCGATCTCGATGCCGCGGTCGACCGCCTGCTGGGCCAGCGTGGGGTCGGCGGCCAGCAGCGCGGCCCCGGCCTGCCGCATCGTCTCGCGGACGGCCTTGGCCATCGTGACGAGGGTGCCGCTCACCCGGGCGAACTCGTCGTGAAGATCCTCGCGCACAGCCCGCTCCCGCCCGTTCCGTTTCGGGTGACTCTACGGTGGTGGCCGGGACTCAGGCGACCTGCATGCGGGCGCTCAGTCCGCGCAACTCGCTCCCGCCGGACTGGCGGCGGGAACGGTCGAGCAGCTCCTGCACGGTCTGGAAGATCTCGGCCGAGCGGTGCACATGCTGCGGGGCGATCCGCTCGGCGGTCAGCAGCAGCCTGATCGCCTCGCGGTCCCGGTTGCCCAGCGCGGCCAGCGCCCGCGCCGTGTCGGCGTAGTAGTAGACCTGCCGCAGGCCGATCGGCAGGACACCCGGGGTGATCCGCCGGGCGATCTCCAGGGCGTGCCCGGGGTCGCCGTCCTCGGCCTCGATGCTGATCCGCCACAGGCCCACGTTGGTCGGGCCGAAGTACAGGCCCAGCGTCGTCGTCTCGCCCGTACGCCGGGCCAGCTCGGCCGCCTCGGCCGACCAGGCCCGGCTCTCGTCCAGCCTCTTGCCACCCTGGCTGGCCAGCGCGCACAGCAGCTGGAGGCAGCCCAGCACCTCAGCCGCGCCGGGCCGGGCCAGATGCCGCTGCAACTCGCCGGCCGCCCTCTCGGCCAGGGTGAGCCCTCGCTGGTAGGACCCGGCCATCGTGGCCGCGCTGGCCCGCGTGTAGGCGGCGTACCCCTGAAGAACCGGATCGCCGCAGGCGTCCGCGGCTTCCTGGCAACGTTCGGCGGCCAGCCAGGCGTCGGCCGGCAACTCCAGCTCCCGCAGCACCGACGAAGCCGTTGAGGCGACCGTCGACAGCAGCGCCAGCGCCCTCAGCGCGTCCGGCCCGGCCGTCTCCACGTGCAGGTCGCGCAGAAGCCCCGGCAGGACCCGCGTCACCCCCGCGTAGTCGCACGCCTGCAACAACGACTCGGCCAGATCGGCCGTCCGGGCCAGCAGCTCGATCGGCGGCGCCTCGCGCTCGCTCGGCTCGGTCAGATCAACGTCGATGAGGGCCCGCCGTACGGCCTGAGCCCCGGCCAGCGCCGCCGAAAGCTCCCGGTCCTCGGTCGAGACGGGCGCGCCCACCAGATCAGCCGGCGAACATTCGAGGGCGGCCGCGATGGCACCGAGCGTGATCCGGTTGTCGGCCGACTGGAGCCCCCGCTCGATCCGGCTCCACGTCGCGTGCGAGATCCCGGCCCGGCTCGCCGCGAACCGGACGCTCCACCCGCGCATCAGGCGCCGCGCCCGGATCCGCCCCCCAACGTCGTCCATGCGCCGACCGTAGCCCGCCCCGCGATCGGGGCGGTACAACCCCGTACCACTTGTATCGCCCGGGCAAGGCTGCGCATGATAGCGACGACTGTCGATGAATGGGGAGTGCCATGCTCCGGAGAACCGTTGTCGCCTCGATCGCCCTCGTCCTGCTCACGCCGGTGGCGGCGAGCGCACATGAACCACGGTCCACGGTCAGCGCCTGGACCGCCTCGGCCCAGGGTGCCTATCCCGACGGCTACACGGTCGGCCAGCCCGACCTCACCCCGGCCCTGCCCGGCAACCAGGCCGTCGACCAGACCCTGCGCATGATCGTGCCGGCGAACTCGGCCGGCTCCAGCTGGCGGGTGCGGCTGACCAACGAGTACGGCACCGGCCCGGTCACCTTCCGCAACGTGTACGCCGGCCTCCAGTCGAGCGGCGCCAACCTCGCGCCCGGAACGAACCGCCCGCTGGCCTTCTCCGGCCGGCGCTCGGTGACGGTGCCGGCGGGACGCACGGTGCTGAGCGACCCGGTGCCGGTGCGGATCTCCGACGCGCGGTCGCAGCGCCTCGCGGTGAGCATGCACGTCGCCGGCGCCAGCGGCCCCATGACCTGGCACGCGGCCTCGTTCACCACGTCGTATCTGACCGACCCGAAAGCCGGCGACCACACCGCCGACGTCGCCGACCTGGCCTTCCCACACAGCACGACCTCGTGGTTCTTCCTCTCCGAGGTGCTGGCCGAGCGCCGGGGCACCGGCACCGTCGTCGCCTTCGGCGACTCCATCACCGACGGCTTCTTCTCCACGATCAACGGCAGCGACCGCTGGCCCGACGTCCTGCAACGCCGCCTCGACCAGGCCGGCAGCCGGCTCGACGTCGTCACCGAGGCGATCGGCGGCAACATGGTCACCCGCATCGGCCGTACGCCCGGTGGCTGCACCCCCTGCGACGGCCCGCCCGCGCTCGACCGGCTCGACCGCGACGTCATCGACCGCCCCGGCGTCCGCGTCGTCATCCTGCTCGAAGGCATCAACGACCTCGGCGGCGGAGGGGCCACCGCGGAACAGGTGATCGCCGGCTACAAGGAGATCATCCGCCGCGTCCACGCCCGCGGCATCAAGATCGTCGGTGCCACGCTGACCCCGTCCGCCGGCACCGAGTTCGGCCTCTACGGCACACCCGAGACCGACGCCAAGCGCCGCGCCATCAACGACTTCATCCGCACCAGCGGCCAGTTCGACGGGGTGGCCGACTTCTCCGCGGTCACCGAGGACCCGGCCCGGCCGGGCCACCTGCTGCCGGCGTACGACACCAACAGCAGCGTCGGCGGCCCCGGCGACCACCTGCACCCCAACCGCGCCGGCTTCCTGGCGATGGCCGGCGCGGTCGACCTGGCCCAGCTCGAACGCCTCGCCGGTCAGATGGGATTGCTGGTGTAGATCTCGATGCTCGCCTCATTGCCGACGTACGGGTTGTTGGCCGCCCACAGGAGGCCCTCCTCGTACTCCGGCACGTCGAAGTTGCACCTCACCCACCCGCCGTCGGCGCCCGCGGAGTTGACGCACTCACGGGCCCAGCCCGGCCCCTGGATCTTGCCGGCGGCGGGGGCGCCGTTCGCCTTGGTGTCCTTCACCCAGACCAGGTCACCGTAGGCGGCGAAGCACGCCCGGGCCCCGGTCGTCGACACGCACCAGACGTTGACGTTGTCGGCGGCCGGCGGCGCCCCGCTCGGCACGCCAGTGGCGGCCGACGCCGCGGTCGCCGTACCGGCCACGGCGAGCGTCACGGCCGCGGCCGTCGTCGCGAACAACTTGCGCAGCACGGCGGTCAGCAGACCGTGCTCGTGGAGCCGCCGGTCGAGTTCAGATAACCGGTGACGTGGGTGCAGTGGGCGGCGGTGTTGGCCGGGGCGCCCCACAGCTCGGCCCGGGTCGTGTTGTTGAGCTCGCCGACGCCGTAGTCGCTGCCGCTGTCGCTGTGGTCGATCACGTGCACGTACAGGTCCCAGTTGGAGTGGGTGTCCCGGTACTGCTGCCAGACGTAGATGTAGGCGTAGTTGTACCCGCAGCCGTAGTACTGCTTGACCGAGGCCGCCTCCATGCCGCCGACGGTCAGCACCCGCGTGGTGCCGATCTGCCGGACACTGCCGCAGCTGGCGGGCGTGCTGGCGAGCGCGGCGACGGGGTTGATCAGGGTGGCGCCCGCGGTGGCGGCGGCCATCACGGCCGCACCGGCGAGGCTTCTGCGAAGAATCGACATGCCGGTCAGTCGACCAGCTCCCGCACCCCCGCGACAGGTGCCGAAACGGCCACCATTCCCTCCCCCACGGGCCATGGAGGACGTGTGGCTATCATCGACAGCCGCCAACTTTCCGAAAGGGACGACTTGCGACTCATTCCGGGCTGCGAGGACGCCACCGAGATCGGCCGCGGCGGTTTCGGCACGGTCTACCGCGCCTGGCAGCCGGAGTTCCAGCGCACGGTCGCGGTGAAGGTCCTGGACGCCGGCCGGGTGGACGAGGCGCGCTTCGAGCGCGAGGTGCGGGCGCTCGGCCGCCTCTCCGGTCACCCGCACATCGTCACGGTTCATCACGCCGGCCGTACGGCTTCGGGAGCTCCGTACATCCTGATGGCCTACGAGGAGGGCGGCTCGCCGCGCGGCCCGGCGAAGTGGGCGGAGGTGCTCGCCGGCGGGGTCGCCGTGGCGGGCGCCCTGGAGGCGGCCCATCGCGCCGGCCTGCTGCACAGGGACGTCAAACCCGAGAACATCCTGATCTCCCGGTACGGGGTCCCGAAGCTCGCCGATTTCGGCCTGGCGCGACCAGGGACGCCGTTCCCGGAGCAGAAGGTCACGGCCAGCCTTCTGTACGCCTCGCCGGAGGTCCTGCGGGGTGAACCGGCAACGGAAGCGTCCGATGTGTACTCGCTCGCGGCGACGCTGTACCACTGGCTCTGCGGCCGCGCCCCGTTCGTGCCGCTGCCCGGCGAGAGCGTGGCGGGCCTGACCGCCCGGATCGGCGCCGATCCCGTCCCCGACCCGCGCCCCGGCGTTCCCGGCCCGGTCTTCGCGGCCCTCCAGCCGGCCCTGGCCAAGAACCCGGCGGACCGGCCGGCGTCCGCCGCCGCCTTCGCCGAGCAGCTGCGGGCGGCCCAGCGCGCCTGCGGGGTGCCGGTCACCCCGCTGGTCGCTCCGGAGCCGGACGAGGAGCCCGATGAACCGGTGATGGCGCCCTTGTCGCTGGCCGAGCGGGCGCGGGCCGCGCAGGACCTCTCGGCCACCGTCGCCGCCGTGCCGGTGTCGCGCCGGTCCTGGTGGAAGGGCCTGCCGGTGCTGGCCGGGGCGGCGCTGGCGCTGGCGGTCGGCGGCTCCCAGGCGCCGGACCCGTCGAACCCCGTCACCGCCCCGGTGGAACGGCGCTACGCGAGCCAGGACGATCCGCCGCCCGGTCCCTGCTACGCCGACGCCTATCAGGTGGCCACCTCGGCCTTCGGCTACGTGAGGGGCTTCAAGGCCGTGTCGGTGAAGCTGTACTGGTCGCCCGGCTGCAACGCCGTCATGGCGTACACCTGGGTCTGGAAGCAGTATCGCGACACCGCCGGCCCCACCGGGCAATGGCGCCTGCGGGTGGCCGCCGCCCCGTCCGGCCCGCCCGCCGTCACCGCCGGCCAGCCGCTCGAGCAGTGGACCGAGCCGGCGCCCTTGACCGCCTGCGCCCGGGCCGCCCTGACGATGACCGGCACCGGCCTGACCACTCCCCTGACCGTCGCCACCGGCGAGCACTGCCCGTGACCGGCCACCTGGAGGTCCACGAGGACGGCGGCGTCCGGCTCGTCCCCCTGGAGGGCTCCCTGCTCTCGATCGGCCGCGCCCCGGCAAACGAGGTCACGATCGCCGGCGGCAAGGTGTCGCGCCTGCACGCCGCCCTGGAACGTTTCCCGTCGGGCTGGTCGATCCGCGACCTGGGCAGCACGAACGGCACCACGGTCAACGGCGTGCCGCTGCGCCAGGCCCGCCCCTTGCACGACGGCGACCGCATCGACATCGGCCCGGCCCGGCTGCTGTTCCGCTCCCCCCACCGCCGAGCCGGCCACCGACACGGTGACCGTGGACCCGGCCCCGCCGCCGCCCGCTCTGACCCGCCGCGAACGCGACGTGCTGGCCGCACTGTGCCGCCCGCTGACCGCCGGCGGCCGGGCGTTCCCCGAGCCCCCGTCGGTCCGCGCGCTGGCGTCGGAGCTCGGCCTCTCGGACAGCGCGGTCAAGAAACACCTGACCAACCTGTACGACAAGTTCGCCCTGACCACCAACGACGACCGTCGCCGGCCCCGCCTGGCCGGCGAGGCTCTGCGCCGGGGAGCCATTACCGCTGAGCAGAAGGGCTGACCTTCATGGGATTCTCGGGCCGGATCATCGTCGCGCGCACCGGCGGGCCGTACAAGGCCGGCGCCGTTCCCGTGGTGTGGGAGGAGGACCGGGGCGACGGCTGGTGGTGGATCCAGCTCGACGGCGACGAGCCGGGCGCCCTGGCCGGCCTGGTCGCCGAGACCGGGTTGCCGGCCCTCTGGGCGTACGTCCTTGACAGCGACGTGGCCGACGTCGAAGGCCTGACTCCGGCCGGGCGGCGCTGGCGCACCTACCTGCACGCCGAGGTCGCCGAGCAGTTCGGCGCGCCGCCGCTGGAGCAGTCGCCGGGCGAGGTGCTCGCCGCGGCTCTCGAGTGGGCGGCACAGGCCGGGCTGACCGCCGATCCGGCCGCGATCAGCGAGGCGCTCGGCGCGCACAACGTCG
This sequence comes from Actinoplanes sp. NPDC000266, assembly GCF_042899005.1. Classification (NCBI taxonomy): domain Bacteria; kingdom Bacillati; phylum Actinomycetota; class Actinomycetes; order Micromonosporales; family Micromonosporaceae; genus Actinoplanes; species Actinoplanes sp. NPDC000266. The sequence continues at coordinate 822,145 of NZ_JBIAZI010000001.1, read as the reverse complement.
AGGCCGAGGAGACGCTCGGCGCGCTGGTCACCGCGCTCGGCGTGAAGGCCTAGATCGCCGGCTTCTCCTTGCCGTCGTGGGGGCAGCGGACGCAGTCGCCGGCGTCGCCCGCGGTCAGGCGGACCGTGTCGACGGCGGCCAGGGCTGTGCGGGCCGAGTCGAGGGTGGCGTGGCCGGCCTGGGTGAGGGCCACGTGGTGGGTGCTGCGGTCGAAGAGCTGCTTGCCGAGATCGCGCTCGAGGTCGCGGATCGTGCGGGAGACCGCGGACTGGGCTATGCGCAGCCGGGTGGCCGCGCCGGAGAAGCTGCCCTCCTCGGCGACGGCCACGAAGGTGCTCAGATGGCGCAGGTCGACCACCGGGCGAGCGTACCCCCGGCGTGACTTCAGGCGTGGGACAAGGCGCCGGGCCGAGCCCGAGGTCTGCCCGAAGTTACATAGACGCCGCTCTCTGTAATGGATATCCTTCCGAGACTCGGAGAGCGCTCTCTCCCCGTTCGCGCCTCCGGGAATCCCCCATCCCCAGGAGGCCCGTCCCATGACTCGTCCTCGTACCCCCAGACGCCTCGCCGGCCTGGTCGCGGTTCTGACCGCGATCACCGCCGGCGGCCTGGCCGTGATGACCGGCAGCGCGTCGGCCGCCCCGGTCGGCGCCGGCAGCTACACCGAGACCCTGCCGGCCGGGCGCAGCCTGCCCACCGGCTGCGGCTCGATCTCCACCAACCCCCGGCAGTACGTCACCGGCAACGCACCGGCCGGCGCCGTGCCCACCAACGACTGGTGGTCGTCGCTGCTGTTCAAGCGGGTCGACTGCCAGTTCTCGACGCCGCTGTTCGCCGGACCGGCCGCCTACAAGCCGGGCGCCGGCGGGATGGGCCTGTCCTATCAGACCGACGCCGCGATCAGCGGTTCGGCCACCGGCACCGGCGAATACCACTTCCCGTACGCGGAACACGTGCGCGTCGGCGTCGACGGCCTCACCGCCACCCAGGCCCTGGTCGACGGCTGGAGCGACTGGACGGTCAGCACCCTGCTCTCCGGCGGCGGCCGCACCCTGCGGGCCACCATCGGCCGCGGCCTGCCGCTGTCGTACTACCAGGTGACCGGTGGCGACGCCGTGCTGACCATCACCGGGCCGCCCACCGCCTGGTCGAACAGCGGCAACCGGATCGGCTTCTCGATCGGCGGCCACGACTACGTCGCCTGGGCCCCCACCGGCGCCACCTGGTCGCTGAGCGGCACCACCATCCGCTCCAGCCTGGCCGGTCGCGGCTACCTCTCGGTCGCCGTCCTGCCGACCACGAGCGGGACCAGCACGGCCGACAAGATCGCGCTGGCCGACCGCTTCACCCCGTACGCGCACAACCACGTCACCGGCAGCCGCCTTTCGTACAGCTACAACCAGAACAACGGCACGGTCTCCACGACGTACGCCTTGACGACCACCGCCCGCGAGGGCAGCGGCACCGGCACGGTCATCGCGCTCTATCCGCACCAATGGCGCAACCTGACCGGCTCGTCGCCGCTCGCGCAGACGTACGTCTCGCCCCGGGGCGCCATGCGCATCGTCACCGGCACCCAGTTCAGCACCTCCATGACGTACACCGGGGTGCTCCCGGAGATCCCCGCCGCCGGCGACTCGTCCGGCGCCGACCTCAGCACGATCACGGCCTATCTCACGAACGAGCTGAACAACCCGGCCGACTTCCGCGGCGACGATACGTACTGGACGGGAAAGGGTCTTGGCCGTGCCGCGCGGATCGCGGAGATCGCCGACCAGCTGAACCTGACCGCCGTGCGTGACTCGGCGCTGAACGTCATCCGCACCCGGCTGACCGACTGGTTCACCGCGTCGTCCGGCAAGACCTCGCGCGTCTTCTACTACGACCGCAACTGGGGCACGCTGATCGGCTACCCGGCGTCCTACGGCTCCGACCAGGAGCTCAACGACCACCACTTCCACTACGGCTACTTCGTGGCCGCCGCGGCCACCCTGGCCAAGTTCGATCCCACATGGGCCTCCAGCGGGCGGTACGGCGGCATGGTCGACCTGCTGATCCGCGACGCCAACAACTACGACCGCTCCGACACCCGCTTCCCGTACCTGCGCGACTTCGACATCTACGAGGGGCACGACTGGGCGTCCGGGCACGGCTCGTTCGGCGCCGGCAACAACCAGGAGTCGTCGTCGGAGGGGCAGAACTTCGCCAACGCGCTGATCCAGTGGGGCCAGGCCACCGGCAACACCGCGGTCCGCGACGCCGGCGTCTGGATCTACACGACCCAGGCCGCGGCCATCAACGAATACTGGTTCGACGTCCGCAACGAGAACTTCCCGGCGAGCTGGGGCCACAACTACTCGGCGATCGTGTGGGGCTCGGGCGGCGCGTACGCGACCTGGTTCTCCGGCGAGCACGAGATGATCGTCGGCATCAACATGCTGCCGATCACGGGCGGCCAGTTCTACCTGGGCGACCATCCGGCGGCGGTCCGCGGCACGTACGCCGAACTGGTCCGCAACAACGGCGGCGAGCCCACCCTCTGGCGCGACATGCTCTGGCAGTACCTGGCCCTGGGCGACCCCGACGGCGCGCTCGCCCGGTTCCGGGCCGACACCTCGTACACCCCGGAGGAGGGCGAGAGCAAGGCGCACACCTTCCACTGGATCCGCAACCTGGCCGCGCTCGGCCAGGTCGACACCACCGTGACGGCCAACCACCCCCTGGCCAAGGTCTTCGTCAAGAACGGGGTTCGGACGTACGTGGCCTCGAACATCACCAGCGCGGCGCAGACCGTGACCTTCTCCGACGGGCGGACGTTGTCGCTGCCCGCCGGACGCACGGTGGCCAGTGGCGCGGTGAACTGGTCGGGCGGAAACGCGAACGGCGGCGGCACCCCGCCGACGGGTTGCGGCAGCGGCACCCTCGTCTCCCAGGGCCGCCCGGTCACCACGTCGTCGACCGAGTCGGCCGCCTTCCCCGGCGGCAACGCGGTCGACGGCGACGCCGGCACCCGCTGGTCGTCCGCCTTCGCCGACCCGCAGTGGATCCAGGTCGACCTGGGCTCCTCGCGGGCGCTGAGCCGGGCCGAGCTGAACTGGGAGGCCGCCTACGGCCGCTCCTACCGCGTCGAGACCTCGCCCGACGGCAGCACCTGGACGACGGCCGCCACGGTGACCGGCACCGGGGCCGGCGGCCAGGTGACCCACGCGCTCAGCGGCAACGCCCGCTATGTGCGCGTCTACGGCACGGAGCGCGGAACCCCGTACGGCTATTCGCTGTGGGAGTTCCGCGTCTACGCCTGCTGATCAGCCGATCGCCTTGAGCAGAGCCTCGCCGGCCGCCGCGGCGGAGGCGGGGTTCTGCCCGGTGATCAGGTTGCCGTCCACGACCACGTGCGACGCCCAGGCCGGCCCGCCCTCGAAGACGGCGCCGGCCTGGCGCAGCCGCGTCTCCAGCAGCCACGGCGCGTGGTCGGCGAGCTGGGCCTGCCGCTCCTCGTCGTCGATGAACGAGGTCATCCGCCGCCCCCGGAACAGCCAGCTGCCGTCGGGCGCCCCGGCCGGCAGGAACGCCGCCAGCCCGTGACACAGCGCCGCCACTGTCTTGCCCGGATCCGGCAGCATGGCCGCCAGCACGCGGGCGATGTCGGCGTTCACGGCCAGGTCCTGCATGGGCCCGTGCCCACCCGGAATGAGCACGGCGTCGAAGTCGGCCGGGTCGACATCCTCCAGCCGCACCGGCTTCTCCAGCACGCCCGCGAGGCTCTCCAGACAACCGCGGATCTCGTCACTGTCGATGCTCTTCTCATCGGCCAGCGGCACCAGACCCCCAGGGGTGGCGACGGTCACCTCGGCGCCGGCTTCGACCAGCATTTTGTACGGCGTGACGAACTCCTCGGCCCAGAACCCGGTCGGATGCTGCGTGCCGTCGGTCCAGGTCCACACGCGGGCCGACGACAACACGACGAGTACAGATGCCATTTCTTCCTCCACTTGGTTGCTGATCCGACCGTATGGAGTCCGCCGCCACCCGGTTATGCCGTCTGGAGATAACCGCCGGGCGGCTTCGATCGCGCGGCCGAGATCGTCGACCAGCCACTGACCGGCCTCGGCGCGCGGTGCGGCACCGACGAGGGCTCACAGCAGGCACGGCGGTCGGATCGGTGACACCGCCGCTTGGCCGACAGGCCCCGGCCGGACGGGCGGCTACGGTCCGCCATGGACCGGGGGGATGCGCGAACGTGGCCGAGAATCGACGGGGGCGCCGCGAGGGCGCCCTGGACGCTGCCCAGCCCGAACATCGGAGGGGCTTCGCCGCCCGCTTGCGCGCCCTGAGGCGGGAGTGTGGCCAGCCGCCGTACCGGGAGTTGAGCGCCCTGGCCCACACCAGTTACAACAGCCTGTCCGAGGCGGCATCAGGCCGCCGCCTGCCGACATGGCCGACCACCCGCGGTTACGTCACCGCCTGCCTGAGCCACGCCGGCCGCGAGGCCGACATCGACCGCCTACTGCCACAGTGGCGCCGGGCCTGGGAGGACGCCGGCGTGCTGGAGCGCGCCCAGCAGTTGAGCCCAGCACCCGCCACGGGGTCGGCGGCGACGCCGGCATCCACGGGCGCAGCACTGACGGGACCGGCGGCCACGGAGCCGGCGGCTGCGAGATCAGCGACTGCGGGGCCGGGGCTAGCGGGGCCGGGGCTAGCGGTGGCTCCGGGTTCGGTGACCGCTGGGGCGGCGGGGTGGCGCGTGCCCGGGCGGCCGGTTGTGGTGGTGCTGGCTGTGGTCATGCTGATGGCGACCATGGCGGCGGCCGGTGTCGCGGATCGGGCGCCCGCTCCCATGAACGGCCTCTACAACATTCTCGTCGCGCCGTTCGACGGGCTGCCGGCGTTGCAGCAGACCGTGCTGCGTGAGGTTCGGGGGTGGGCGGCGGCGGATGCGGCCATCGGCGTACGGGAGGTGGGCGCCCGGCCCGAAGGACCCCGGCTGGGCGCGCTCGCCGCGGACCACCATGCCGATGTCGTCCTCAGTGGACGAGCTGAGCCGGACGGCGTGGTGATCGAGCTGCTGCTGACCGACCGGGTCTTCGCCGAGACGCCGGAGTTCGCCGGACGGCACGAGCTGCGCCTCACCGAACCGGCCGACCTCGTCCACGGCAACATCGTGGTCGGGCGGCGGCTGGCCGACGACGCCGTCCGCTACGTGAAGGCGGTCGTCGCCTTCGTCCGTGGACTGGGCCACTACGCCCTCGACGACTACCCGCGCGCCGAACAGGAGTTCCGCGCCGCCGACCGCGGCCTGGCCACCGCCCCGCACGCCGAGGTGGTCCTGCTGATGCTGGGAAACACCCAGGGGCGCCAGGGCCGGTACGGCGAGGCCGCCACCACGTATCGGCGCGCGTTGACGATCGCGCCCGGCCACGTCCGCGCCACCCTGGGCCTCGCCGAGGCACTACGCGCCGAGTCGGGATGCCGGAGGGCCGCGTTGCTCCGCGAGGCCCTCGGCCTCTACCGGACCGTGCTGTCCGCGGGCGACACCACCCTGCTGCGCATGAAGACCCATCTAGGACTCGGCCTCACCTACCAATGCCTGGGCGACACGAGGTCCGGCGCCGAGTTCGCCACCGTCCTGCGCCTGCACGGGACCGCCAGTCCGCCGGCCGGGGAACAGGCGGGTCCGCCGGGCGGGAAGGGCCGAAAGGCGGGTCCGCTGAGCGGGGAAGCGGGGCGGCAGTCGTTGCGGCTGGCGGCGGAGGCCCGGGCCGGGCAGGCACTCACCGCCCGAAGTGCTGCCCTCGCCGCGGTCACCGTGGGCGGGCCGTTCACCGTACGGTCGCGAGGGCTCGCCGAGGCCGCGCGGGGCTACGAGGAAGCCCTGGCCCTTCTGGCGAGCATCGGCGTCGACCGGCCGGTGATTCGTGAGCGTGAGCTGGTCTTCCTGCGCAACCTTCGTGAGGTGTACGCGGCGATGGGCGCCACCGCCGAAACCCGCGCCGTCGAGGAACGGATCCGCCAGGCCGGAGGGCAACGATGAGGCCGGGAAACCCGAGAGGATTCCTTCACCGGCAGAAGCGGCGCGGGGTCGGCGTGTCGGTGGCGGCCGCCGCTGTGGTCTCCGGCGTTGTCGTGTGGCAAGCGAGCGCCGTGCCGTGGCCCGGGGCGGAGAGCGCAGCCCCGCCAGGCCACTCCGCCACGAAGAGCGCCGCCCCGCCAGATCGATCCGCCACGAAGAGCGCCGCCCCGCCGGGTCAATCCGCCACGAAGAGCGCCGCCCCGCCGGGTCAATCCGCCACGACTTCCCGCGCCGTGCCACCCGGCCGTCCGGCAGCAGCCCCACCGGAAGCACCCTCGCCGGCCGGCTCATCAGCGATCATGCCGTCGGCCGGCAACGCACACACCGGGCGGCAGAACGGCTCGTCGCACACCACCCCGCCGGCCCCCTCGAAACCGCAAGCACCAGGACCGCGAGCGCCGGAGGCGAAAGGCCCGGAACCACAGCATGCCTCCCTCGACGCGATGATGGAGAGCGACGCGCTCCTCCCGCCGGGTGTCGCCAATCAGGTCAACTTCTTCCTGGGCGGCGGCGGAGACTGCGGCGAGGAAGCGACCGGCGAAGAGGGCACCGGCAAGCCGCGCATCGACGGCCCCAGCCTGGTCGAAATTCCCGACATGCCGGTCTTCTGCCTCGCGGGCTTCAGGGAGACAGGCACGATCACCGTCACCGTGACCAGCCCCACCGCCCGGCAAATGAGAAATGTCCAGCTGCAACAACTCGTGGGCGTCCCCTGGCTCATCCCCACGGGCAGCCCGGCCGGACGCTACCGGATCCGCGTGGTCCAGGGCGGCCGCGCCGCCACCAGCGAGTTCGACGTGCGCCGGGCCGCCCGGCCCCGCATGTGGATCGCGCCGCGGCATGTTCGCGCCGGGGAGACGGTCGATGTCCATATCGGCGGGTTCCCGCCCCGGCGTACCACCGACCTGCATCTCTATGTCTCCGACGCCCTGACCTATCGCGCGTCGACGACCGTGGCCGTCGACGGGAACGGCGAAGCCCTTCTCACTCTTCGGACCTCGCCGGGCAGCAAGCCGGACGCGTACGCCGTCAACAGTCCCTTGATCTATGTTCCGCCCGATCACTTCGAACCCGGCGAGCTCGGGGGCCCGCCGGGTTCGGTGTTCTGGATCGGCTTCTAGGCGAAGTCCTGCCAGCCGCTGCCGATCACCGTGCCGGTTCCGTACGGCGCCGTGACCGAGCCGCTGTGCCTGTACAGCAGGAGCGTTCCGTTCGGCTGCGTGGCCACCACGTCGGTGTTCCCGTCGCCGGTGACGTCGGCCGCCGTGATCCGGTTGATCGCCGCCCAGCCCTCGCCGATCGTGTCCGGCGTGCTGTACGGCGCCGTGTCCGAGCCGCTGTTCCGGTAGAGGAACAGGCCGCCGGCCGGGTTCGTGGTCAGCAGGTCGGCCCGCTTGTCGCCGGTGATGTCGGCGACCACGATCCGGTCCATGATCGTGAAGCCCTGGCCGATGACCGAGGCTTGGTTGTACGGCTGATCGGGTGACCCGGTGTTGGCGTACAACAGCAGTTCGCCGTTCGGGCGGCTGACCACGATGTCGGCCCGCCCGTCGCCGGTCACGTCGCCCACCATGAACCGGTTGAACTGGTGCCACGAGCTGCCGACAACCTCTCCCGACGCGTACGGCTGGTTGTCGTCACCGGTGTTCCTGTAGAGCAGCAGGACGCCGTCCGAGGCCCGTACGGCCAGGACGTCCGCCCTTTTGCCGCCGGTCACCGGGCCCGCGGCGAACCAGGTGAACTGCTGCCAGGCGCTGCCGACCACCTTGCCGGTGCCGTACGGCGCGTCGGTGCCGCTGTTCGTGTAGAGCCACAGTGATCCGTCCGGCTTGCGGGCCAGCAGGTCGGCGTGGCCGTCGCCGGTCACGTCGGCCGCGACCACCCCGCTCGTCGAGACCGGCCCGGCGCCGCCGTTGTAGCTGGTCAGGACCTGACTGCGGCCGATCTGGACCTGCACCGCCTCGCCGTTGAAGAACGAACGGACCGTCTCGCCGTCCGCCATCTGCTCGAAGTGCAGGTGCGGGGCGCCGCTGTCGCCGGTGCTGCCGACCCGGCCGATCCGCTGGCCCTGCGTCACCCGCTGGCCCTCGGAGACGGCCGGCTGCTCGATCATGTGCAGGTAGCGGCTCTGCCAGCCGCCGCCGTGGTCGATCCGCACGAACCATCCGCCGCCGCCCTCGAAGCGGGCCCGCACGACCTGGCCGGCCGCCGCGGCCAGGATGGGGCGCCCGTTGGAGTCGCCGCCCTGCCGGGTCAGGTCGAGGCTGTTCGGGTTCGGTTTGTGGTCGGCCCGTGTCTGGGCGAGCCACTTCTCCCCGTACGGGAAAGGAAGTTGGAAGTTGGGTCTTGTCGAAGCCATCGCTGTTCCCCCGTTGTGGTGAAAGTGCCGTGCCACCACGCTGCCCACGCCGCCGGTCCGGGCGGAACAGCTCGGGCACGACCCCGAACATCGGCGATGTCATCGCAGGTCAGCGCTTTGTTCGAGCCCGAGGGTGAACATTGCGGCCCGGCGATGGAAGATGGGGGACGATGCTCTCGTCGATGGAGGCCGTGCGCCGGCTCATGGATCTGCGGCACCGCGGGCGGGCTGAGGACCTTCCGGCGGTGCTGGCCGAGGCCGCGCCGCTGCTCGATGCCGAGGCGGCCGTCGTTCTGCTCGTCGACTACGGGCAGGTGGCGCTGCATCCGCTGCGCGGGACCACGGACGGCGTGACGACCACCCAGGCCGTGGAGGACACGCCCGCCGGGCGCGCCTTCACCACCGCCGAGCAGCAGTGGCTCGAGGCCGACGACGGCGGCCGGCTGTGGCTGCCGCTGCTGCACGGCGCCGAACGGCTCGGCGTGCTGGAGTTCCGGGTCAAGGCCTATCCCCCGGCCTCCACCCGGCACGACCTCGAGGTGATCGCGGCGCTGGTGGCCGAGCTGATCGCCAGCCGGCGCTTCTACGGCGACGCGGTCGAGCACACCCGGCGGCGAATGCCCATGCAGCTGCCGGCCGAGATCGTCTGGAACCAGTTGCCGCCGCTGACCTTCGCGGTGGACGGCACGATGGTCACGGCCGTGCTCGAGCCCTGCTACGAGGTGGGCGGCGACGCGTTCGACTACGCGGCCAACGGCGATCTGCTGCACGTCGCGCTGTTCGACACGGTCGGGCACGGCATCAGCGCGAGCGCGCTCACCACGCTGACCTTGAACACGTACCGCAACGCCCGCCGGTCCGGTCTGTCGCTGGCCGACACGTGCCGCTCGATCGACAAGTGGGTCCACGCGCAATATCCGGGCGCCTTCGTCACCGCGCTGCTGTCCGAGCTGGACATCCCGACCGGCGCCTACCGCCGGATCAGCGCCGGTCACCCGGCCGAGATCTTCCTGCGGGACGGCCGGGCGCTGCCGCCGCTGCCCACCCCGAACGCGCTGCCGCTCGGCCTCGGCCACATGCTCGGGCGCCCGCCCCAGGTCATCGAGGAGCAGCTGCGGCCGGGCGACGCGCTGGTCTTCTACACCGACGGCATCACGGAGGCGCGGGACGCGTCGGGCGCTCTCTTCGGCGTCGAACGGCTGGGCGATTTCATGCTGGGCGCGCTGCGCGACGGGCATCCCGCGCCGGAGACGATGCGCCGGTTGATTCAGACCATCGTGTCGTACGAGGATGGCGAGCTCCGCGACGACGCCACGGCGGCCATGCTCCAATGGCGCCGCCACGAGCACAAACCTGGGTAGGGTAGGCGCCCGGATGCCGGCGCCGTGGTCAAACCCTCGTCCAAAAGGATTCGGCGCCGGCATCCGTGCGCTGAGATCAGTATTCCGGTGGTCCCGCCCGCGACGGCAGAGCCACATGTCTCGATCCGCCCCGACCAAGATCGGCGATCGGGTGGCGATCGGCTAGTCGGTCAAAGCCGACAGATCAGAAAAATCGGATTTTTCAGCGCAGCGGCCCCGTACCGCCTAAGATGCCGGCGCGGTCTCCGGTTCGGGCTCGCGCACCGGGCGCAGCCGGATCTGGGTGATGGCGCGGCCGGCGACCTGCGTGATCTCCGCCGTGTGGCCGTCGACCGTCACGATCTCGCCGGGGGCGGTCGGGATGTGCCCGAGCTTCGCGAGCACCAGGCCGGCGACGGTGGTGTAGTCGTTGTCGGACAGGTGCTCGTTGTCGACGCCGATGTCGGGCAGGTCGTGGATCGGGAAGGTGCCGGGCAGCAGCATGGCGCCGTCGTCCTCGCGCACCACCGACTGCACGTCGCGGTCGGTCTCGTCGTAGATCTCGCCGACGACCTCCTCGACCAGATCCTCCATCGTCACGATGCCGTCGATCGCGCCCCGCTCGTCGACCACCAGGGCCAGCTGCTGACGGCGGCCCCGCATCTGCATCATCGCGTCGGAGACCTTGAGGCTCTCGGGCAGGAACTGGGCGTCGAACATGTGGTCGCGCACCGGGCCGGTCGCGTCGATCAGGTCGCGCAGGTGCACGACGCCGAGGACGTCGTCGAGGCCCATCGGGCCGGTCACCGGGGCCCGGGAGTGCCCGCCCGCGGCCAGCCGGGCCAGCGCTTCGCGTGCGGGCAGGTCGGCCGGGACGACCAGGACGTCGCGGCGGGGAACGAGGATCTCGCGCAGCACCCGGTCGGCGATCTCGAACGCGCCGCTGATGATCGTGCGTTGCTCCGGGGTGAACTCCTGCTGCTGGGTCACCAGATCGCGGATCTCCTCGGTCGTGACCTCCTCCCGCGCGGCGTTCGGGTCGTTGCCGGTGGCCCGGACGAGCAGATCCGTCGACTTGCCGAGCAGCCACACCACGGGGCGGGACAGGGCCGAGAGCATGTCGAGCGGCCGGGCCACCGCCAGCGCCCAGCCCTCGGCCCGCTGCATGGCGATCCGCTTCGGGGCCAGCTCGCCGACGACCAGCGTGAAGAAGGTCAGCACGATCGTGACCAGCACGATCGACACCGGCTCGGCGCCGCCGCCGAGGAAGCTCAGCGGCCCGGTCAGCGGCTTGGCCAGCGACACCGCGGCCGACGCCGAGGCCAGGAAACCGGCCAGGGTGATGCCGATCTGGATGGTGGCCAGGAACCGGTTCGGGTCGCGGGCCAGCTTGGCCAGTGTGGCCCCGGTGCGCGACTGCCGTTCGAGGCGCTGCAACTGGCTGTCGCGCAGCGAGATGAGGGCCATCTCACTGCCCGAGAAAGCCGCGTTCAGCAGAACCAGAATCACCACGAGGATGATTTGCCATCCGTAGCCGCCCATGCAGGGCTCACTCCTTCACCAATTGCGGAATCGAGGCTCCGACTGTAGCCGATGAATGTTTCACGAATGGCCGCCGATGGTAATTGCCGGATCGACACCCCCGAGCAAGGAGCGAACGTGGAAATCTCCGGAATCATCACCGCCATCATCATCGGCCTCATCGTGGGCGCGCTGGGACGGCTGGTGGTACCCGGCAAGCAGAACATTCCGATCTGGCTGACCATCCTGATCGGCATCGTCGCCGCCATCATCGGCACGTTCATCGCGGCCGCGATCGGCGTGGACGACACCCGGGGCATCGACTGGATCGAGCTGATCATCCAGGTCGTGCTGGCCGCGGTCGGCGTCAGCCTGGTGGCCGGCCTGCGCGGACGGCGCTGAACGTCACCACGGCGTCCACTCCCGTGGGGTCCGCGGCGTCCAGCCGGACGCCGCCGCCACCGGCCTCGGCCAGCTTCGCCACCAGCGCGAGGCCGAGGCCGGTGCCCCCGCGAGGCGCGCCCGGCGCGCGCCAGAACGGTTCCAGGGCCTTCTCCCGCTGATCGGCCGGAAGGCCGGGGCCGGCGTCGATGACATGAACCACCACTTCGCCGTCCCGGTCGGCCCGGGCCGCCGTCAGCCGGACGCCGGTGCCGTCGGGCGCGGCGTTCAGCGCGTTCGAGATCAGGTTGTCGAGGATCTGCTCGATCGCTCCCGGCATGGCCGTCGCCGGCAGCGGCCCGCGGGCCTCGGCGCTCAGGATGATCCCGCGCTCGGCCGCGAGGGGCTGCCAGATCTCCGCCCGCTGGGCCACCTCGGCGGCCACGTCGACCACCTCCGGCGTCTCGTCCCGCCGCTCGACCAGGGTGAGGTCGAGGAGCGTGTTGACCAGCTTGTCCAGGCGCTCGGTCTCCCCGATGGCGGCCTCCAGGCTCTCCACGCCGGCCGGGCCGACGTCCGGCTCCAGGTTCTCCAGGCGCAGCCGCAGCGCGGCCAAGGGCCCCTTGAGCTGGTGTGAGGCGTGGTCGGCGAACGATCCCCGCGCCGCCAGGACGCTGTGCAGGCGCTCGGCGGTCCGGTTGAACGTCTCGGCGAGCCGCCGCAGCTCCGGCGGTCCCCCGGTGATCGGCACCGGAGCCGGCCCGGTGTCGCCGGCCAGCCGGTGCGTGGCCTCCTCCAGGGCCTTCACCGGGCGGGCGATCCAGCGGGCCAGGGCCAGGGCGATCGCGGCACCGACGGCGAGCACGAGAAGGCAGGCGACCAGGAGCAGGGCCCAGACCCGGTGCACCTGGTCGTTGACCGTGTCGGCCGGCACGGTCAGGCGCACCGAGCTGGAGGCGGGCAGCGAGACCGAGACGTCCATCATGCCGCCCACGAAGCCGTGGTGGATGCCCTCGGCCATCGGGCCCGGCGTGGTGCCGTACGTCAATCGGCCCTTGGCGTCGAAGACCGCGATCCGCCCGTTCCAGCGCCGGGCCACGGCCGAGGCGATGTCCGCGATCTGGTCGCCGTCGTTCTCGCCGAGCTCGGCGTCGACGTAGGCGGCGACGATCTCGGCCTCGCGCTCCAGCTGCCGGAACGTCTGCTCCCGCTCGCTGCGCTGGTAGAGGTAGCCGAGCGGCACGGCCAGGCCGGTCAGCACGGCCAGGACCAGCGACAGGTACGTGACGACCAGGCGCCGGGTCACGGGACGACGAGCCGGAAGCCGACGCCCCGGCGGGTCTCGATCCAGGACGGGTCGCCGAGCTTGCGGCGCAGGGCCGCGATGTGGAAGTCGAGGGTCTTGCTGCGCGCGTCGGCCGTCGCCCAGATGGCCTCCAGCAGCTTCTGCCGCGGGATCATGGTGCCGGGCCGGGCCGCGAGCATCTCCAGCAGGTCGAACTCCTTGGGCGCGAGGGCGACCGGCAGGCCGTCGAGGGTCACTTCCCGGCTCGTACGGTCGATGACCAGCGGCCCGAGGACGCGGGTGTCGGGCTCGGGCGGCACGGCCCGGGCGGCCCGGGAACGCCGGTCGACGGCACGGATGCGGGCGACCAGCTCGCGCAGGCTGAACGGCTTGGACAGGTAGTCGTCGGCCCCGCCCTCCAGGCCCCGCACCAGGTCGGCCTCGCTGCGGCGGGAGGTCAGCATGATGATCGGCACGCCCTGGGACCGGCTCAGCGCCCAGCAGACGTCGACCCCGTCGATGTCGGGCAGGCCGAGATCGAGCAGCACCAGGTCGGCCGGCGGCGCGGCCAGGGCGGCCGAGCCGGTCGCGACATGCTGGGCCTCGATGCCGAAACGGGCCAGCCCTTGCACGAGAGGAATCGCGATCGAATCGTCGTCCTCGACCAGAAGAACCCGCATGCCCCATGATTATCACGTCGCGGTCCCTGGCGGAAAACTTTCCGTTTCCTTCAATTGTCCTCGACCTATTCTCAGAATCGCGCCGATTGTTTCGAGAGGGCCGGTGACAATCGGTGACGGGCGGTGCGGTATAAAATTCAGATGCGCCCGGCCCGTCCGCACCCGGCGCGGACCGTGTCGGTGGCCTTCCTGGCCGCCATCGCGGCCGGAGCCGCGCTTCTCATGCTTCCCGTCTCCCGGGCCGGTGACGGCTCGGCGCCGCTGCCGACCGCGCTGTTCACCTCGACCTCGGCCATCACCACGTCCGGCATGACCACGGTCGACACCGCCACGTACTGGTCGGGCTTCGGCCACGTCCTCATCGCCGTGCTCACCCAGGCCGGCGGGTTCGGCATCACCACGTTCGCCACCCTGCTGGGCCTGCTGGTCTCGCAACGGCTGGGGCTGCGCGGCCGGATGATGGCCGGGGTGGAGACCAGCACCGGGCTGGCCCACGGCGACTTCCGCCGGGTGCTCGTCCTGGCCGCGGCGGTGATGTTCGCCTGCGAGACCGTGATCGCCGCCGTCGTCACGGCCCGGCTCTGGCTGACCTACGACGTGGCCTTCGGCCCGGCCCTGGCCGAGGGCGCGTTCAACGCCGTGCAGGCGTTCAACAACTGCGGGTTCTCGCTGCGCAGCGACGGCCTGACCGGCTTCGCCGGCGACTGGTGGATGTGCGTGCCGCTGACCCTCGGGGTCATCGCCGGCGGCATCGGCGTGCCGGTGCTCTACGAGATCGGCCGCCAGCGGCGCGGACCGGCCGCCTGGTCGACGCACACCCGGCTCACCGTGTGGGGCTCGCTCGTGCTGCTCGCGGTGGGCTTCGCCGCGGTGCTGGCCCTGGAGTGGCGCAACCCGGGCACGCTCGGGCCGCTCGGGGTGCCGGGCAAGATCCTGGCCTCCTTCGTCCAGGGCACGATCCCCCGCTCGGGCGGGTTCAACACGGTCGACTACGGCGCCATGAACGAGGACACCTCGGCCATCGTGGTCGGGCTGATGTTCATCGGCGGCGGCAGCGCGAGCACCGCCGGCGGCATCAAGGTGACGACGTTCTTCCTGCTGGCGTACGTCATCTGGACCGAGGTCCGCGGCGAGCGCGACGTCGTCATCGGCCGCCGCCGCATCGCCGAGTCGACACAGCGCCAGGCCACCGCGGTCGCCCTGCTCGGCGTGGCCACGGTGGCCGGTGGCACCCTGACCCTGCTCGGGGTCACCGGCGGCGTGCCCTTCGACCGGGCGCTGTTCGAGGTCATGTCGGCGTTCAGCACGGCCGGCCTGACCAACGGGCTCACCGCCGAGCTGTCCGAGTCCCGCCAGCTGATCCTCAGTGTGATGATGTTCATCGGCCGCGTCGGCACGATCGCGGTGGCGTCGGCGCTGGCCCTCAAGACCCGCCATCGGCTGTACCGGTACCCGGAGGAGCGACCCATCGTTGGCTGAGAACACTGATGAGAACGTCGTCGTGATCGGACTGGGCCGCTTCGGCGGCCAGGTGGCCGAGTCGCTGCTCAAGCTCGGCCACGAGGTGCTCGGCGTCGACGAGAACGTCGAGCTCGTGCAGCAGTGGTCGGACCGGCTCACCCACGTGGTGCAGGCCGACTCGACCGACGGCGACGCCATGGAGCAGGTCGGCATCCGGGAGTTCACCCGCGCCGTGGTCGGCATCGGCAGCGACATCGAGGCGAGCGTGCTGACCGTCCTCACGCTCAGCGAGCTCGGCCTGCGCGACATCTGGGCCAAGGCGGTCTCGGCCAAGCACGGCAAGATCCTGCGCTCGGTCGGCGCCCACCACGTCATCTATCCCGAGGCCACGATGGGCGACCGGGTGGCGCACCTGATCGCCGGCCGCATGCTCGACGTCATCGAGTTCGACGACGGCTTCGCCGTGGCCCGCACCCGGACCCCGCGCGACGCCGGCGAGCGCACCCTGGCCGACCTGGGCCTGCGTACGAAATACGGCGTCACGGTCATCGGTTTCAAGACCCACGGCGCCGGCTTCGTGCACGCCACACCGGACGCCGTCGTCCCCGACGGCGCCGAGCTGATCGTCACCGGGCCCATCGACCAGGTCCAGCGCTTCACCGCCGCCACCTGAGACCCGATCGGCCGATGTGGACGATCTTCGATGGGAGGAGCCTGTCCGGTGTGACCCCGCTGCGACGGACCGCGCTGGCCGGTGGTGTGGCCTACCTTCTGACGTTCGTCTCGATACCCACCCTCGGCCTCTACGCCCCGGTGCGCGACGCCGATTTCGTGCTCGGCCCGGGCCCCGACACCGGCGTGATCTGGGGCGGCGTCCTGGAGATGATCGTCGCCCTCGCCTGCATAGCCACCGCGGTCATCCTCTATCCGGTGGTCAGGCGGCAGGACGAGGCGGCGGCTCTGGGCTTCGCCGGGGTACGGGTCCTGGAGGCGGCCA
Source organism: Actinoplanes sp. NPDC000266 (assembly GCF_042899005.1). Taxonomy (NCBI): domain Bacteria; kingdom Bacillati; phylum Actinomycetota; class Actinomycetes; order Micromonosporales; family Micromonosporaceae; genus Actinoplanes; species Actinoplanes sp. NPDC000266. The sequence goes on along the minus strand of NZ_JBIAZI010000001.1, from coordinate 806,051 downwards.
CCATCGTCGCCGGTGTCGTGCTGGTGATGTCGATGGTCACGCTCCGGCAGTCGGGAACGGACTCCCTGGCCGCGGGCGAGACGCTGGCCGCCCTGCGGGAGTGGACGTTCCTGCTCGGGCAGGGCTTCCTGCCGGCCGTGAACGCGCTGCTGATCGGCTCCCTGCTCTACCGCTCCCGCCTGGTCCCCCGCGCCCTGCCCGTGCTCGGCTTCGTGGGGGCGCCCCTGCTGACCGTCTCGGCCGTGGCCACGATGTTCGGCGCGTGGGACCAGGTGTCCACCGCGTCCGGTCTGCTGTCGCTGCCGATCGCGGTGTGGGAGTTCTCGCTCGGTGTCTACCTGACCGTCAGGGGGTTCCGGCCGGCACCTGAACGATCCAGGTGACGCCGAAACGGTCGGTGAGCATGCCGAAGCCCGGGCTGAAGGGTGACGGGCCGAACTTCTCGACGATGACCGCGCCGTCGGCGAGCTTGTCCCACAGAGGGCCGGCCTCCTCGGCGGTCTCTCCGGCGACGGAGACGAAGAAGCGCTCGCCGGTCAGCGTCATGCCGTTCTCGCGGGTGGTGGCCGCCGGCGGGGCGGCCGGGCCGGCGGAGCTGGGTACGTCGTACGCCATGATCCGGAATCCGCTCTCGGCGGTGACCTGGCCGAAGACGACCTTGTCGCTGTCGGGCAGCCCCTCGGGCAGGCCGAAGTCGCGGTAGGCGACGACGGTGAGGTGGCCGCCGAAGACCGACTGGTAGAACTCCAGGGCCGCCCGGGCGTCGCCGCGGAAGTTCAGGTGTGTGGTGGTGGTGAGTGCCATGCGTCCAAGGCTGGCAGGGGTAGGTGACAGGATGTGTCACCTATGCCGACCACCTCCGCGCGACTACTCGCGTTGCTCTCCCTGCTCCAGTCACGGCGGGACTGGCCCGGCGCGCTGCTGGCCGACCGCCTCGAGGTCAGCCTGCGCACCGTGCGCCGCGACGTCGACCGGCTCCGCGAGCTCGGCTATCCGATCGCCGCGGTCAAAGGCCCCGACGGCGGATATCGGCTCGGCGCCGGCACCGAGCTGCCGCCGCTGCTGTTCGACGACGAGCAGGCGGTCGCCCTCACCATCGCCCTCCAGGTCGCCGCCTCCGCCTCGGACGACGCCTTGGCCGACGCGGCCGGCCGGGCCCTGACGACCATCCGGCAGGTGATGCCGGCCCGGCTCCGGAACCGCGTCGAGGCCCTGCGGGTCACCGCCGTGGCGCCACCCGCCACCCCGGTCGACGGCGATGTGCTGCTGGCGCTCAGCGCGGCCGTCCACGCCCGCGAGGTGCTGCGTTTCGACTACGGCTCCGGGACGCGCCGGGCCGAGCCCCACCACGTCGTCACCCGGGGCGGGCGCTGGTATCTCGTGGCCTGGGACCTCGACCGCGCGGACTGGAGGATCTTCAGAGCAGACCGCATTGCCGTACGCACACCGAACGGCCCCCGCTTCACTCCCCGCGACCTGCCCGGCGGCGACGTCGCCGCCTACGTGACCGGCAAGTTCCAGGGCGCCACCTGCCAGGGCACGGTCATTCTCGACCTGCCCGCGGCCACCGTGTCCCTCTACACCCGCGACGGCGTCGTCGAGGAGGCCGGCCCCGGCCGCTGCCGCCTCACCCTCGGCTCCTGGTCCTGGCCCGCCCTGGCCGCCGCCATCGCCCGCTTCGACGCCGACTTCGAGGTCGTCGGCCCACCCGAACTGTCCGAGGCCTTCACCCACCTGGCCGAACGGTTCACCCGCCGCTGAACGAGCGCAGCACGTGCTCCACGAACCGGCCCGAGGCAGCCGCGGCGCCCGGCCCCGCCGCCGCGATCACGCCCGCGTTCCCGGCCAGCAGCAGCCACAGATCGCCCACCCCGATCCCCGGCCGCAGCGCACCGGCCTCCCGGGCGCGGTCGAGCAGCGTCGTGAGCGCCCGGTCGTACTCGGCCCGCTCCGCGGCCATCCCGTGCCCGGCGAGAACCGCCGTGGTGTAGCCACGATCGACCACCTGGGTCGCGCACAGGCGCCGGATCGTCTCGCGGAACGCCCGCGCCGGATCGGGGTCCCGGGCCGCCTCGAGCCACGACGCGGAGCATTCGGCGTGCTGATCGGCGTACGCCTCGGCGACCAGGTCGTCACGGGTCGGGAACCGCCGGTACAGCGTCGCCACCCCGACCCCGGCCCGGCGGGCGACCCGCGCCATCGGCACTCCGGGCCCGGACTCGGCGATCAGGTCCCGGGCGGCGGCGATCATCCGCACCCGGTTCTCCTCGGCGTCGATCCGCATGACGGCCAGCTTAATGATCGATTCGCGGGCCGCCGCTTCTCACTTGCTGGCCCGGCCGGCGGCGTGGGCGCGATCGTCGTGATCATGATGCGAGCCGCCCTCCACGACCGTTACGGATCACCCTCGGTGCTGCACGAGGCCCTCCTCCCGGTGCCCACTCCGGGACCGGGCGAGGTCCGGGTCCGCGTGCACGCCGCGGGCGTCAACGCGATCGACACCGTCCTGCGAGCCGGCAAGCTGCGGCTGGTCACCGGCCGCCGCTTCCCCCGGGGCACCGGCCTGGACTTCGCCGGAGTGGTCGACACCAGCGACTCACCCGGCTACGCGCCCGGTGACCGGGTGTGGGGCACGATCCCGAACCACCCGCGCAACCCGGCCGGCGCCGCGGCCGAGTACGTCGTGACCACCCCGGACCGCCTGGCGGCCGCCCCACCCGGCGTGGACCTCGCGGACCTGGCCGCCCTGCCGGGCGTCGGCGTGACCGCGCTGATCGCGCTCCGCGACCACGCCCGCCTGCGGGCCGGCCAGACCGTCCTGATCCGGGGCGCGGCCGGCGGGTTCGGCACCGCCGCACTCCAGCTGGCCCACGCCGCCGGCGCCCGGGTGACCGCCCTGGCCTCGGCCCGCCACCTGCCGGCCTTGCGGGACCTCGGCGCCGGCGCCGTCCTCGACCGCGCCACGACCGACCCGGCCGGCCTGGGACATTTCGACATCGTCCTGGACGCCGCCGGCACCGAACTGCCCGCCTACCGCCGCCACGCCGGCCGCACCGTCACCATCGCCTGGGGCTCGATACCCACCCTGCTCACGATCGCCGCCTCGGCGGTGCACGGCCCGCGCCGGATCCGCTCGTTCAGCGCCACCCCGGCCCACGCCGACCTGGCCCTGCTCACCGACCACGTCACCCGCGGCGACCTGCGCCCGGTCGTCGCCGGCCGCTTTCCCCTGACCGAGGCGGCCGCCGCCCACGCCGCGTTCGAGCGCGGCGGAGCACTCGGCAAGTGGTTGATCGTGCCCTAGCCGGACACCTGCCAGTCCTGGACGTCGATCTGGCTGCCTCCGTAGCGCGGGGTGAAGATGCTCAGCACGCCGAGCGCCTTCAGGCGCTGGTGGTCGATGAGCGGGTCGGAGTAGTAGATGGCCGGTGATGTGTAACGGATGGTCCAGTCGGTCCATCCGGAGGCCTTCGAGGCGGTCTCGATGTGCAGCTTCTTGGTGCTTGAGTCGCCGCTCGCCACGTACAGGTTGTCCTTGGCGTCGACCGCTATGTCGCCTCGGGACGAGCGCTCCAGGAACGGCGTGTACGTCTGGTGCCAGACCTTGCTGGCCTTGTCGCGCCAGTAGTGGACCAGGACCGCCGTCTCGCGGGCCGCCGTGAAGTTGCTGTTGCTCGGGGCCGCGGCCGGCAGGTGGGAGGCGAGCACGTGCACGATGCCGGCCGCGTCCACCACCTGGGACTCCTGGTTGATCAGGCCTCGGTTCTGGCCGATGCTCCAGACCTTCAGGGTGGCCGCGTTCGAGGCCAGCGGGGTGCTGCCGGTGGTGGCCACGACCGTGCCCGCGTTGTTGCGCCAGGTGCGGCCCTTGTCCTTGCTGTACGCGTAGTAGATGTCGTGGTTCGTGCTCGCGTCCGACGTCTCCCGCACGGTCCACGTGACGTGCAGCAGGGGGTCGGTGTTGTCGTACTCGATGCCGAACAGGTAGGCGTTGTTGTTGTACGTCGTGCCGTCGATGAACTCGCCCAGATAGGTCCAGGCGCCCGAGCGATATTCGTAAAGCACTTCGTCGCCGGTTCCGCTGACGCCGGTGCGGATGGCCAGCTGGAGCGTGCCGTCCGGATGGGCAAAGAATTGGGGGTACGTCACCACGGCCATGCTGGTGCTGGTCAGGCTCGTCTGTACGGCGCCGAAACCCGACGCCGCCCACGTGCCCGAGGTGGCGAGCCCGGCGATCGACTTGCGGTAGCGGAAGGCCGACGAGTGGGTGTCGAAGGCCAGGTGGATCGTGCCGTCGGCCGGCGCGATGCCGATGCTGATGACGTTGTGCGAGTCGGTGGAGGTGGTCTGATAGTCGGTCAGCCGCAGGTTCGCCCAGGCGCCGGAGGGCAGCTGCCGGCGCGCGATGTTGACGTAGCCGCTCTGGTCCCAGAAGGCCGCGTACTGCCGCCCGCCGAAGGTGACGATCCCGTCCTGCTGGAAGGACTCACCATTCATGTAACCGGTGTACGTCAATGCGGTGCGCCCGTTCGTGGTCAGCACCGTCGTGGACACCGGAGTCACCCCCGGCGCAGCGGCGATCACCGGACCAGCGATCAGCAGCGCCGTCGCCGCGCTCATGAAACGTTTCACAGCCATCGCTCCCATCCATCGATGTACGTGGATGGGAGCCTACAGGGGGAGCCACTCCGAACCCGTGGTGATCTCGGCCAGGATCTCCGGGATCGGCTCGACGCCGAGGCCCGGCCCGTCCGGAACCGGCAGATGGCCGTCCTCCAGCACGAAGGGTGCGGTCACGTCCGTACGGAAATAGCGGTCCGAAGCCGAAGTGTCCCCCGGCAGCGTGAAGCCGGGCAGGGCGGCCAGCGCGACGTTCGCGGCCCGGCCCAGGCCCGTCTCGAGCATGCCCCCGCACCAGACCGGGATCCCGTTGGCGGCGCACACGTCGTGGATGCGGCGGGCCTCCAGATAGCCGCCGACCCGGCCCGGCTTCACGTTGACGATGCTGCACGCGCCCAGCCGGATGGCGTCGGCGGCGGACCGGGCCGAGACGATCGACTCGTCCAGGCAGATCGGCGTGCGCACCCGCCGGGACAGCTCCACGTGACCGAGCACGTCCTCCTCGTCCAGGGGCTGCTCGATCAGCAGCAGGCCGAACGGGTCCAGCGCGGCCAGCAGCGGCGCGTCCCCCACGGTGTACGCCGTGTTGGCGTCGACCTGGAGCAGCACGTCGTCGCCGAAGCGCTCGCGGACCGCGCGGACCGGCGCCACGTCCCAGCCCGGCTCGATCTTCAGCTTGATCCGCACGTAGCCCTGCGCGAGATAGCCGCCGACCGCGTCCAGCAGGGCCGGGATCGAGTCCATGATGCCGACCGACACCCCGCACGGCACGCGCTCGCGGGTCGCGCCCAGCTCCCGCGCGAAGCTGCGGCCCGAGCCGCGCAGCTCGGCGTCGAGCACGGCCGTCTCCAGCGCCGCCTTGGCCATCCGGTGGCCCTTGAACTGCCGCAGCGCCGGCGCCACCGCGGTGGCCGCGGCCGGCGGCTGGGCGGCCAGCGCCGGCACCAGGTAGCGGCGCAGCACGTCGGCCGCCGCCTCCACGTATTCGCTGGAGTAGAGCGGGTCGCTCATGGCGACGCACTCCCCCCAGCCCTCGGCCTCGTCGGTGACGGCCCGCAGCAGCAGGACGTCGCGTTCGGTCTCGGTGCCGAACGACGTGCGGAACGGCGCCACCAGCGGCATCCGGATCCGGCGCATCTCGATCCCGGTGAGTTTCATCGGCCCTCCCTGTCCAGCACGTACCAGCCCGCGCGGTCGAAACCCCGCACGCGGGCGCCGTCGTCGATCAGCGGGGCCAGCGCCTCGCGCACCGCGACGCGCCAGCGGCGGGCGCGGGCCGGGTCGGCCTGGCGCAGCGCTTCGATGTCGTCGGGGACGGCGACGAGCACCGTACGGCCGTCGGCGTCTCCTTTCACGGGTTCGTTCCCCGGCGTACGGCCGAGGGCCGCGACCGCACCCGAATCACGCAGCGCGCCCACGTCGCATCCCGGCCGCCGCTCGCCCCGGGCGGCCCGCTCGACGTGGGGCGCGGTCAGATCCCAGTGCAGCAGCAGCCGATCGGTGTCGTCGTCGCCGTTGATGGCGTCGCCCATCGGGCCGTAGAAGTCCGGCAGGTACTGCGCCGGATCGGCGCCCAGCTTCATCACGTTGAAGTACGCGTTGCGGCCGATCAGCGGGTCGAAGGTCCAGCTGATCCTCCGCACGCCGTGTCCCAGCGCCCAGGCCCGCTGGTGCAGCTTCATGGCCCGGCCCACGTCGCGGCCACGGGCCGACGGCACCACCCCGGCGACGTGGCTGTGCAGCTCGCGGCGTTCCGGCGCGGCGAAGAAGCCCACACAGGCCCCGATCATGCCGGTTCCGTTGTAGGCGCCGGCCACATAGTTGCCGGCCTTGCTCATCGCGCGCAGCATCTCGCGGCTGACCGGCGCGTGGCCCGTGCCGGAGTGCCAGATGCTCTCGAAGAGCTCATAGACGTCGTTCAGGTCGGGCAGCTCGGCGAGCAGCCGGATCCGGACGCCGGCGACCGCCGCCGGAGTAAGCAGGTCGCTCATCGCCCGAGCGCCGTCTCGCAGAGAGCCGTTACCAGGGCGGTCCGCCGGGGCAGCTCGGCTATCACGACATGCTCGTCGGCCGCGTGGGCGCCGCCGCCGACCGCGCCCAGCCCGTCCAGGGTGGGCGTGCCGACCCCGGCGGTGAAGTTGCCGTCCGAGGCGCCACCGACCGCGGCCCGTCCCAGCGGCGGCAGCCCCAGCCGATCGGCCGCCGCCACCGCCCGTACATAAAGCTCTTCCGAAGGTTCCATCGGCGGGCGGTTGGGCCCGCCCTCGATCGTGATGCGCGCGCCCGGGAGGACCGGCGTGAGCGCGCGCAGGGCGGCGTCCACGCGCAGCTGCTCGGCCGCCGTCCGGCAGCGGACGTCGACCGCGAACTCCCCCGCCGCCGGCACCGTGTTGGTGGTCGTGCCCGCGGTCATCCGGGTCGGCACCACGGTCGTGCCGAGCGCCGGATCGGCCAGGGCCTGAACGGCGAGCACCTGATGCGCGACCTCCACTGTGGAGTTGACTCCCGACGACGGGGCGAGGCCGGCGTGGGAGGCGCGGCCGGTGATCCGCACGCGGTAGAGGGAAACGCCCTTGCGCTCGGTCTTGAGCGCGCCGCCGTCGGCCGACCCCTCCAGGACCAGGGCGGCCGCGCAGCCGTCGGCCTCCTGCTCGATGAGCTCGCGCGAGGACGGCGAGCCGAGCTCCTCGTCGCCGGTGATCAGCAGGGTCACGCCCGACCGGCCGGGCAGCGCGGCCACCGCGTGCAGGGCCTGCACGACGCCCGCCTTCATGTCGAAGCAGCCGGGACCTCGCAGGATCTCCCCGCTCGTCTCGTACGGATGGTGGGCCAGCGTCCCGATCGGCCACACCGTGTCGTGGTGCCCCAGCAGCAGCACCCGGGCCGGCCCGTCGCCGAAGCGCCAGCGCAGGTGGGTGCGGCCGTCGAGGACGATCCGCTCGGGACGCGCGCCGAGCCGCCGGTGCCCGATGCCGGCGAGGACCTCGGCGCAGCGGGCCACCGCGGCCCGGTCGTCGGAGGGCGACTCGCAGGTCACCAGCTCGGCGATGTCGGCGAGCATGTCGGCGAGCATCAGGCCACCTTCGGGGTGGCCCGCACGCCCAGGTGCAGATAGCGCTCGCCGGTGGGCAGCCGGTAGAAGAAGGCCGGGATCCAGGCGACGCTCTCCGGCAGGCGCACCAGGTAGAGGTCGTCGTTCACGGCCACCATCGGCAGCTCGTGGACCGGCTCGGGGCTGAGCTCGGCGATCGGCCCGGTCGTGGTCATCCGCAACGTCTTCGAGGGCAGGACCTCGAGCCGGGCGCTGGCCCGCTCGTACGTGCCCACGTGCGGCGTGATGTCGGCCTCCACCGGCGGCTGGGGCGGGGTGAGCGGTTCCGGCACGGCCACGCCGGCCACCTCGGCCAGGATCTCGGTGAACAGGTCCTGGTAGAGGTCGCGGGCGCCCTCGCCGTTGGTCAGCAGCGTGACCGCGAGCCCCTGGGCGGGCAGCAACCGCAGGAACGCCGACTGGCCGATGGTGTTGCCGTCGTGCCCGATGAGCCGCTGCCCGTCCCAGCCGAACCGGATCCAGCCCAGGCCCCACGAGTCGCCCAGCGTGTGCTTCTCGGGCAGCTCGACCTGCTCGGCCGCCATCGCGGCGGCGCCGGCCTCGCTGATCAGCCGGGTGCCGTCGGGGGCGAGCCCGCCGGACAGGTGCAGGCGGGCGAAGGCCAGCAGGTCGGCCGCGGTCGAGGTGATCAGGCCGGCTGGACCGAGCGCGCGGGGCAGGGTCCACACCGGAGCGACCTTCGGCCCGGGCACATGCCCGGCGGCGGCCCGGTGCAGCAGCGCCTCCTCGGGTAGCGTGCCGGTGCGCCGCAGGCCCAGCGGTGTGATGACGCGGTCGCGGACGGCCTGGTCCCAGGTGCCGCCGGTGAGCTTCTCGACGACCCGGCCGGCCAGGACGAAACCGGAGTTGCAGTACGACCAGGTGGCGCCCAGCGGGTGGTTCTGGGCCACGTCGCGGAGCCCGTCGACGTACTTCTCGAGGCAGTCGTCGCCGCGCCCGGTGTCGGTGAAGACGTCGCCGTCGATGCCGCTGGTGTGTGTCAGCAGGTGGCGCATGGTGAGCTTGGCCGTGACACCGGGGTCGGCCAGGGCCAGCTCGGGCAGCACGTCGGTGATCGGGGCGTCGAGTTCCAGCTTGCCCTCGTCGACGAGCTGCTGGACCAGGGTGGCCGTCCAGACCTTGCTGATCGAGCCGATCTGGAACACCGCATCGGTGGTGGTCTCGACGCCGGTGTCCACGTTGACGACGCCGTACGCCGCCTCGATCTGTTCGTCGCCCCGGGAGATGCCGAGGACGGCGCCCGGAACGCCGTGGCGCGCGGCCAGGACGTTCAGCCGCCGCTGCCAATGCTGCTGGTTGATCTCCTTGATGCCGCGGACCCACGTGGCGATCCGGGTGTTGAAGTCGATGCGCTGCGAGGGCGGGCCCTCGACGATCAGCAGGTGCGAGCCGCCCGGATAGAGCACCAGCTCACTCGGGACGCCGCGCTCGCGCAGCGCCGTGTGCCACTGCTGGGCCTGCCCGACCGGGCAGCGCAGGTCGGCGTCGCCCTGTATGACCAGCGTCGGGGTGGTGACCTGGGCGACCCGGGTCAGCGGGGACATGGCGGCGTAGCGCTCGGGCTGCTCCCAGGGCCGGCCGCCGAGCTCGATCGCGGCCAGCAGGTGCCCGTCGTCCGAGCTGCCGGCCATGCTGGTCAGGTCGCTGACCACGCCACCGGCGACCGCGGCGGCGAACCGGCCGTCAATTGCCGTGAGATAGCAGGTCATATATCCGCCGTAGCTGTAACCGGCCACCGCGAGCCGGCTCGGGTCGGCCGTGCCGTCGGCGACGAGCTGGTCGAGCGGTTCGAGGAAGTCGCGGGCGTCGGCCTCACCCCAGGCGCCGAGGGCGGCCGTGAAGAACCGCTCGCCGTATCCGTCGCTGCCCCGGGGATTGAGCAGCAGCACGGTCCAGCCCGCGGCGGCCAGCTCCTGGTGGTAGAGATGCACGTCGTCGGCGGCGCCGTTCCAGGCGTTGTGCGGCCCGCCGTGGATGTCGAGCAGCAGCGGCCCCGGCCCGGACGCCTTCGGATCGCGGATCAGCCAGCCGTGCACCACAGTGCCGTCGGAGACGGTGAATTCGCGCTCCACCCGGGGGAAGAGCTCGACGTCCTTGAAGACCTCACCGTGCGTGGTGCGTACGGTCTCCGTGCCCGAGGCCACGTCGACCGTGACCACTTCCCCGTACGAGGTGGGTGTGGCCAGCACGATCGCGGCGGTGTCACCGGCGGTCGACAACCCGGAGACGACCCGTCCGGCGCCGGCCACGATCGGCCGGGGTTCCCCGCCGTCCAGGGAAACGGCATAGAGATGGGAACAACCTCTTTCCCGTACGCAGAAGAGCACCGTCCGCCCGTCAGCGGCGAACCGTGGGATCGCGCCGGGATAGGCCGGCCCGCCCGGCATGACGTTCCGGTCGAGGCTCTCGGCGAGATCGCGCACCGGGCCGCCGTCGAGCGGCATGTGGAGCAGCCGCGCGTGCCCGACCGGCGCCCCCGGATAGCCGACGACCAGCAGCGCGTCCCCGTCCGGGGTCCACACGGCCGGCCCGGCGCAGCCCTCGGCCAGCCCGGCCACCCGGGGCCGCGCCTTGGGGTCGGTGACGTCGAGAACGTGCACGGGCGCCCGCAGCGCCAGGTCGGCGTCCTTGGCCGTGGCGGCCGCGAAGGCGAGCCGGGCCGAGTCGGGCGACCATTCGGGATCGCCGGCGTGCCAGTCGCCCTCGGTCACCTGCCGGCAGTCCCGCGTCGCCACGTCGAGCACGAACAGATGCCGGCGGCGGTCACGCAGCAGGCCCGCCCCGTCGGCCCGGTAGTCGAGGCGCTCGGTGACGATCGGCGCGCTCTCGGCCGCGCCGTCGATGGCGACCGGCGCCGCGAAGGCGATCCTCGTGCCGTCCGGGCTCCACCGCGGCGCCCCCGCCCCGAGCGGCAGGCCGGTGATCGCCTCGGCCTCGCCACCGTCGGCGGGAAGGAGCCACACCTGCGCGGCGCCGTCACCGCCGCGCAGGAACGCCAGCCACCGGCCGTCCGGCGACCAGGCCGGCGCCGTGTCCCCCGGCCCGCGGGTGAACCGCTTGGTCCCCACCCAGATCTCGCGGGTGACCCGGTCGCCGTCGCGGTCGGCGGCCCGCAGCACGTACGCCACGCGGCTGCCGTCCGGGCTCAGGGCGGGCTGCTCCGGCGTTGCCACCGACAGCAGATCCTCGATCAGCGCACGACGTGTCACGGTCATCCCCCTCGGCTCGCGGCTCCCTGCGCGAAGCCTGCCCGCCGGGCCCCGCCCCTGTCATGGTGCGCCACGACGAGACGAGGCCCCCCGACTCGTCCGTTCCACCGAGGGCCGGTCAGCGGCGGGGCTCCCAGCGGAACATGCGGCGGGCGAACGAGACGGCGATGACGACCCAGGCAAAGGTGGGCGCCAGCAGGAGCAGGGAGTCGGACAGGGCGGCGCCGCCGTTCCACGCGTTGAGCATGAGCTCGGTGGCGGCGCCGCCGGGGAGCAGGCGCTTGACGAGCTCCTGGCTCTCGGTGCCGGTGATGCCGACCCAGCTCGCCACGGCGATCACGCCCAGGCTGACCGGCAGCGTGGTGACCTGGGCGTGTTCGGGTGAGTTGGTGACGCCGGCGGTGGCCAGGGCCAGGCCGATCATCATGGCGACCGTGGCCAGGACGGCCAGGACCAGCAGCGCGATGTTGTCGGGGCGGCCGGCCACCACGCCGAAGGCGATCAGGATGCCGGCCAGCTGGACCAGGGCGATGACCGTGGCCGGGGCGACCAGGCCGGCCAGGATGCCGGCGTCGCCGGCCGCGGTGGACCGCAGGCGCTTGAGGAACAGGTTCTGCCGGCGGGAGGCCAGCGTCGTCACGGTCGAGGTGTAGAGGCCGAAGGCGCCGACCGTGAACATGACGATCGCGGCGATGTAACCGAGGGTGGCGAGCTGCGCGAACTCCTCGTGCCGGTAGATGAAGAACACGCTGACCGCGACCGGGATGATGAAACTGGTGACCAGCACCAGGCGGTTGCGGAAGATCTGGATGAGTTCGGCGCGGGCGATGGCGTACACGGAAAGCTCCTTAAGCTTCGATGGCGCGGAAGACGTCGTCGAGCCGGGTCGGACCGGCCGACAGGTCGCGCAGCTCGACGGTGTGGTCCTGGGCCCAGGCCAGCAGCGTGTGCAGGTCCTTCTGCAGGTCGAACGTCTCGACGCGCACCGGCCCGGCGCCGGTGGTCGCGACCGGCAGCGGCAGCGCGGGCGCGGGGGCGCCCAGGGTGAAGCTGATGACGGCGGGCAACGTGCGGGTCAGCTCCGAGACCGTGCCCTCGCGGCGCAGGACGCCCTGGTGCATCAGCCCGATCCGGTCGGCGCGCTGCTGCGCCTCCTCCAGATAGTGCGTGGTCAGCACGACGGTCGAGCCGTTCTCGCGCAGCCGGTCGACCGCCTTCCACAGGTCGTCGCGGGACTGGATGTCCAGGCCGGTGGTCGGCTCGTCCAGGAAGATCAGCTCGGGGGTGCCCCAGACGGCCGTGGCGAAGTCGAGGCGGCGCTTCTCGCCACCGGAGAGCTGACCGACCAGCGTGCCGGCCTTGCCGGTCAGCTCGACGATGTCGACGACCCGGTCCACGTCGTCGGCGCGCCGGGTCAGCCGGCCGATCAGAGCGACCGACTCGCGGACGGTGAGGTCCGGGGAGAAGCCGCTCTCCTGCAGCATGACGCCCATCCGGGGCCGGACGGCGGCGCGGTCGCGGGGGCTGTGCCCGAACACCCGGACGGTGCCCGAGGTCGGCGCCCGGTGCCCCTCGACGATCTCCAGGGTCGAGGTCTTCCCGGCGCCGTTGGTGCCCAGCAGCGCGTACAGCTCACCCGGGCGGATCTCGAACGAGAGGTCGCGGACGGCGTGGAAGTCGCCGTACGTCAGGTTGAGATGGTCGACTTCGATGACTGGCGTTGTCGGCATGACTCGATGACACCAGCGACCCCACCCGCCCGGTCAGTGTCGCCGTGTCACGACCGGGACATGACGTGGTGTCACTACTGGCCGCCCCGATCGGCACGAATACTGGTGGGGTGAAGGCAAGATCACTGCGCATCACCGAGGCGACCCAGGGACGCCTGCGCCGCCTCAACCTCTACACCGCGATGCCGCCGATCGTGCTGGCCGCGGTGGTCGTGGTGGCGGTCGACATCCGCTCCTGGTGGCACGCGCTCGTGCTGGCGCCGGCGGTGATCGCGGCGCTGGTGGCCTTCGAACGGTGGACGGCCAACGACATCGGCCGGGTGGCCTGGCCGTGCCTGATCGTCGCGGCCGCCGGGTGGCCGGCCGGCGCGCTGCTGATAGGCAGTCCCAACGCCTACTGGGGTGTCATCAGCGTGGCCTCGCTGGCCCTTCCGCGCCTGCCGCGCCACAAGTACACGGCGGCGGCCGCCCTGCTGGCCTTCGTCGCCGCGGTCGGCGCGTCCCGCCTGCTGGTGGAGACCGGCGACGTGCTCGTCGACTACGTGCTCGTCCCGTCCGCCCTGACCGTGCTGGTCATGGTGCTCTCCTTCGTCGGCGAACGGTTCTACGACATCGTGCAGGAGCTGGAGGTGTCGCGGGAACGCGAGGCCGAGCTGGCCGTCATCCGTGAACGGGTGCGTTTCGCCGGCGACCTGCACGACATCCAGGGCCACACGCTGCACGTGGTGAAGCTCAAGGCCGCGCTCGCGGGCAAGCTCGTGCGGAACGACCCGGCCCGGGCCGAGGAGGAGCTGCGCGAGATCTACGGCCTGGTCAGCGACACCATTCAGCAGACCAAGGAGCTGGCGTACGCCCAGCGGCGGCTGAACCTGTCGGCCGAGCTCGAGAACGCGAAGAACCTGTTCGAGGCGGCCGGGATCCGGGTACGTGTCACGCGCGAGTCGGAGGCCGACGCGCGCGTCAGCGAGATGCTCGGCCAGGTGCTCCGGGAGACGACGACCAACATCCTGCGGCACGCGCAGGCCACACGGGTGCGGATCACGCTGGCGGCGTCGGGCATCACGATCGTCAACGACGGCGCCGGGAACGGGCCGCTCGAGCTGCGCGGGCTCTCGGCCCTGCGGCAACGGATAGCGAGCGACGGAGGAGAGCTGACCGTGGCGGTCGACGCCGGCGAGTTCAGAACGTCCGCGGACTTCCCGGCGACGGCGGGTGGTGTCCGATGACTTCAGTGGTGCTGGCCGACGACGAGGCCCTGCTGCGCAAGGCGCTGGCCGCCCTGCTGCCGCTCGAAGGGGACATCACGGTGCTGGCCGAGGCCGCGGACGGGCAGGAGGCCGTCGCGGCCACGGGCCGCCACGAGCCGGACGTGCTGGTGATCGACCTGGAGATGCCGAACGTGGACGGGCTCGGCGCGGTGGCCGAGATCCGCCGGGCCCGCCCCGGCCAGGTGATCCTCATGCTGACCAGGCACGCCCGTCCGGGCGTACTGCGGAAGGCTCTGAAATTGGGTGTGCAGGGCTTCGTGAGCAAGTCGGCCGAGCCGGCCCACATCGCGTCGGTCATCGCCACCCTGCACTCGGGCAAACGCTGGATCGACCCGGACGTGTCGGCCCTGGCCGTCATCGACGACTGCCCGCTCACCGAACGCGAGCTGGACGTGCTGCGGGTGACCGGCGAGGGCTACTCGGTGGCCGACATCGCCGCCCGGCTCCACCTGGCGTCCGGAACGGTCCGCAACTACCTGTCCAGCGCCATGCAGAAGACCCAGACACAGACCCGCCACGAGGCGGCCCGCTACGCCCGCGAACACGATTGGCTGTGAGAGATGCTTCTGGTCGAGGATCTGATGCTGCTGTTGCTCGACGACGAGACCGGGACGCCGGCCGCGGCCGGCACCCTGCCGTACGCGCTGGGCGGGGCCGTGCTGGTCGAGCTGGCCCTGCTGGGCCGGGTCGGTACCGACGGGCGGAAGGTGTACGCCACCGGCGAGGGCCCGCTCGGCGATCCGCTGCTGCAGGAGGCGTACGACAAGGTGGCCGAGAAGCCACGCGGCGCGCAGACGCTACTGCTCTCGATCGGCGGGAAACTCTGGGACCCGGTCGTCGATCGCCTGATCGGGCACGGCCTGATCCGCCGGGAGAAGAAGCGCGTGCTGGGCCTGTTCAAGATGACGATGCTGCCGGCCACGGAGTCCGGCCACGAGCCTGCCGTGCGCGACCGGATCCGCGGCGTCCTGGTCGACGGCGCGCAGCCCGACGCCCGGACGGCGGCGCTGATCGCCCTCCTGTCGTCGAGCGGCGCGTTGCCCATGCTGCGCCCTCAGCTGGCCTGGTCGTCCCCGGTCATCAAGCGGGCCAAGGAACTGGAGCAGGGCCACTGGGGCGCCGAGGCGGTGAACACCGCCGTGACCCGGACGGCGGCCGCGATCGCCGCGTCGACCGCCGCGGCCGCCGTCACGGTCGTCACGACGAACAATTAGCCGTGGCCACGATGGTGGCCCGGCCGAGGATGTGGCCGGTCATGGTGAAGCCGAGCAGGGCCGGGGTGGCCCCGGCGGGCACGCCGATGTCCTCGACGTCGAGCGCGTGCACGGTGATGAAGTAGCGGTGCTCACCGTGCCCGGCGGGCGGGGCCGCGCCGATGTACTGCGGCAGCCCGGCGTCGTTGGCCAGCTGGAAGGCCCCCGCCGGCAGTCCCGGGCCCGTGCTGTCGCCGGCCCCCGCGGGCAGCGAGGTCACCGTGGCCGGGATGTTGGCCACGGCCCAGTGCCAGAAGCCCGACATGGTCGGCGCGTCCGGGTCGAAGACGGTCACCGCGAAGCTCCGGGTGCCCTCGGGGGCGCCGCTCCAGGTGAGGTCGGGCGAGACGTCCTGGCCGCCGATCGCGGCGGAGGTCTGGGCCGGCGGAAGGGCCTGGCCGTCGACGGCGGCGGCGCTCTTGACATCGAAGCTCGGCACCTGCGGGAGACGGTTGAACGGGTTGTTGATGGCAGTCATGTGGCCAAGCCTGCGGCCGACGGTCACAACCAGGAAGATCGTCCCCATGCTGGTGTCCGGAGTGCCACCTTCAACAGATGACGCACGGCCGGAGCGCGGAGCAGACTGGAACGATGCCGCCCGCCCGACCCGAACTGTCCGCCTTCCTGCGAGCGATGCGATCGCGCGTACGACCGGCCGACGTGGGCCTGCCGGACACGAGCCGCCGCCGGACGCCGGGCCTGAGGCGCCAGGAGGTCGCCCAGCTGGCCGCGGTCAGCATCGACTGGTACATCCGCCTGGAGCAGGGCCGGGTCGGCGTTCCCGGCGCCGCCGTCCTGGACGCGGTGGCCCAGGCCCTGCAGCTGACGGAGGCGGAACGTCACCACCTGCACCTGATCGCCCGGGGCGAGGCCCCACCGTCGCGCCACGTGCCGGCCCCGGCCAGTGAGTCACTGCGAGCGTTGCTGCACAGCATGCCGACGACCCCGGCCTGGATCCTGGACTTCAGATTCGACGTGCTGGCCCACAACGCGGCCGCGGTGACCCTGTTCGGCCCGGGTTTCGCGGTCGGCACGAACACGGCGGAGCCGCTCTTCCTGGACCAAGGAGCCCGCGACTTCCAGCTCGACTGGACCCGGATAGCCCGCGAACACGTGGGAAACCTGCGAGCAAACTTGGCGAGGCACCCGGACGATCCGAGGCTCAGGGCCCTGATCGACGGCCTGCGCAGGCACAGCACCGACTTCGCCACGTGGTGGGACGACCAGACGGTGCAGGAGAGAACAAACGGCACCAAGAGAGTCCTGCACCCCACCGGCGGCGTCATGACATTGCGCTACGACGTGCTGGCCGTCCAGGACGGCTCCGACCAGCGCCTGTCGGTCATCACCCCGGCCGACGCCCATGCCGAGAACACGTTGCGCTCACTCATCTACCCCCAGAACGGCCTGCGCGCGGTGAATTGAGAGTTCGATGGTGGTGGCGAGGACGTGGGCGCTGGTGGCTTCATGGAGCCGGCCGAGGATTTCCAGTGAGCGGGCATAGTCGCGCAGGTCGGTAACGACGTCGGGTTGTTCGCTGCCGTACTGGTCGTGCAGGTGGACAAGCCGCTCGCGGGTGGTCAGGGCGGCAGCGTGATCACCTAGGAGAGCTTGGGCGTCAGCCAGCTCTCGCAAGGCGCCGGTGAGGGCGTACGCATCGGCGCCGTGAATACGTTCGTGGCTGTCGAGGATGCGCTGTCGATGACGAACAGCGGCCTGGTGATCCCCGGCATCCCGGCACAGGCCGGCCAAAGCGGAGAGGTCGGTCAGCACTTCGGAGTGGTGGGGGCCGTAGGCGGCTTCGTCAATGGCGACGGCGCGTTCGAGTGCGGCGATCGCGGCAGTCGTGTCGACGTCGCGGATTGCCTGGGCGAGCCGGTACATGCGCACAGCAACACGCGCGTGGTCGGGACCATCGGTGGCCTCGACGATGGCCACAGCGCGTTCAAACAGCGGGCGAGCGGCGGCCGGGTCACCCAACTGGTGCAAGGCGTTGGCAAGGTTGTTGATCGGATGGAGGAGCTGGGGGTGATCGGGGCCGTATGCGGCCTCTCCGATGGCCACAGCGCGTTCGAACAGCGGGCGGGCAGCGGCCGGGTCGCCTAACTGGCGGAGGTTTTCGCCAAGGTTATTGATCGGGAGTAGCAGTTGGGGATGGTCAGGACCGTAGGCCACCTCACCGATAGCCACAGCACGCTCAAACAACGGGCGCGCAGCGGCCGGATCACCCAACTGGTGCAAGGCGTTGGCGAGGTTGGTGATCGGATGGAGGAGCTGGGGATGGTCAGGACCGTAGGCCACCTCACCGATAGCCACAGCACGCTCAAACAACGGGCGCGCAGCGGCCGGATCACCCAACTCGTGCAAGGCGTTGGCGAGATTGTTGATCGGAGGGAGGAGTTGGGGATGGTCAGGACCGTAGGCGGCCTCTCCGATGGCCACGGCACGTTCAAGCAACGGGCGGGCAGCGGCCGGGTCACCCAACTGGCGGACGTTTTCACCGAGGTTGTTGATCGGGAGTAGGAGGTGGGGATGGTCAGGACCGTAGGCCACCTCACCGATAGCCACAGCGCGTTCGAACAGCGGGCGGGCAGCCGCCGGGTCACCCAACTGGCGGAGGTTTTCGCCAAGGTTATTGATCGGGAGTAGGAGGTGGGGATGGTCAGGACCGTAGGCCACCTCACCGATAGCCACAGCACGCTCAAGCAACGGGCGCGCAGCAGCCGGATCACCCAACTGGTGCAAGGCGCTGGCGAGGTTATTGATCGGGTGGAGGAGTTGGGGGTAGTCAGGACCGTAAGCGGCCTCACCGATAGCCACAGCGCGTTCAAATAGCGGACGGGCGGCGCCTGGGTCGCCCAACTCGTGCAAAGCGTTGGCGAGATTGTTGATCGAGACGAAGAGTTGGGGGTGGTCAGGACCGTATGCGGCCTCACCGATGGCCAGAGCGCGTTCAAGCAGCGGAAGGGCAGCGGCCGGATCACCCAACTGGTGCAAGGCGTTGGCGAGATTGTTGATCGGGCCGAGAAGCTGGGGGTGGCCAGGACCGTATGCGGCCTCACCGATGGCCAGAGCGCGTTCAAGCAGCGGAAGGGCAGCGGCCGGATCACCCAACTGACGGAGGCTTTCGCCGAGGTTGTTGATCGGGCCGAGAAGCTGGGGATGGTCAGGACCGTAGGCCGCCTCACCGATAGCCACGGCACGTTCGAACAGCGGAAGGGCAGCGGCCGGATCACCCAACTGACGGAGGCTTTCGCCGAGGTTGTTGATCGGGCCGAGAAGCTGGTGGCGGTCGGGACCGTTGGCGGCACCGGTTATGGCGACGTCGCGTCGATACATGGCGACGGCATCGGCGTAACGGCCCTGTTCATGAAGGTAGGACGCCGTACGGCTCAGCAGGGCATCGACGCCGTAGTCCGCCATCTCGGCGGTGTCGGGTAGGTAGGAAAGCAGTTGTTCGATATGCGGTAGCAAGGCCCGCCAGGCAGCCCAGCTTTCGACATCTTCATCCGGATCGGTCCGCGGAGCGGCCTCCAGGAGCCACCACAACGCGACGTCCTGACCCGCCAAGAACGGTGTCGTCAGAGCCTTGGAGGCATCCTCGTCGCCATGACCGGCGCCGGGCGAGGTCGGGGTTGCACCCGCGCGCAAGGTGACTTGCAGGAGCCGGTGAACGCTGACATGCGTTGAGGTGAGGGTGACAAGGCTGTAAGACGCCAGCACGGCAACGGCGTCGTCGATCTCATCGTCCTCGTCCGACAGCGGGGTGAGGACGTGCCGAGGCAGATTGTCGGGGGCGAGCCACGCGAGAGCATGGAGGATGTCGAGAGCGGTGGGAGCTTCCCGGATGAGGGCGGCGAGAGTGAGGTCCCACGTGCGGGCGACCGCGCGATCAGCAGCGTGGCCGGGCGCGACCTTGCTGAGCAGCTTGGGCATGTTGGCCCGCAGCCGGGTCAGGTACTTGCCGATCGGAACGTGCTGCTGGGCGATGTAAGCGCCGGCCTGCTGGAGGGCGAGCGGAAGATCCCCCAGCTCAGCGGCCAGCTGGTCAGCGCGGTCAAGGTCGAACAGGTCGTCCATGACGATGGTTCGCAGGAGCGTGATCGAGGCGTCGCGTTCCAGCAGGCCCAGGTGCAACGGGGTCAAGCCCAGGCGGTGCCAGCCGACGTTGCAGCGGGTGGTGATGAGGACGTCGCCGGTGTCGACCTGCCCGAGCAGTTGTTCGATGTCGGCGGGGTCGTCGGCGTTGTCCAGAACCAGGAGCCACCCCGAGTGCGCCTGCAACCACGCGGTCGCCCATTCGGCCGCCTCGTCGGTGCTCCAGCCCGCGGTGGTGGCGGCGGGCTGCAGCCGATAGGCCAGGGCGGCCAGGCCGGCGCTGAGGTGGTCGTATGTATCGGCGGTGACCCACCAGACCAGCAGACCGGGGCCGCGGCGGGTGGCGGCGTATTGCAACGCGAGTTCGCTCTTGCCGATGCCGCCCATGCCCTGCACCGCTTGACCGACCACGCTCCGCCCCGGTCGAGTGGACGCGGACAAGAGCTCGGTCAGCCGCCGCAGGTGGTCGTCACGCCCGACGAACGCGCGCGTGGGCGGCCGCGGCAGATTGGACATCCCGCCGGCCGGCACATCGACCTCGCCGGGGGCCTGAAGTACTCCGGGCGCGAGGGTGACAGCCCGGGCGTAGTCACCCGTCAGCACCGGCCCGGCGATCAGGTCAGCCGCAACCGCACCCGGCCCGGACGCCTCGATACGGACGCGGGCGGGCTCTCGCTCACCGTCAACCACCGTCTCGGGCTCGCCGCGTCACTTGTCGCCGGTCGACGCGCCGCCGTAGATCGTGTGGGCGGCGATGGACCGCTCTCCGGACGCGGTGATGTTGAGGGTGTACTTCCCCTCCCGGGCGCCGCCCGGATCAACCTGCTCCAGAAGCTTGCGCGCGGCGGCGAGCACCTCCTCGTCGTGGTCGGCGCCGGAGGTCGCGATCGCGTCCTTGACCGGGCCGTCCCAGACCTGCGGATTCTTGGCGTGCTGCTCGACCGCCGTGGTGCCGGCCTCCACAGTCGCGACCTTACGCAGCACGAGCGTCTTCAGCCCGCCGTAAGCATCCTTGACCAGCGAACTGATCGCATCCTGACCACCTGCCGCGGCACCGGCCACCAGCGCCGTCACGATCAACGTCAGCGGGTCCATGTCGACACCATCCTGGATAGACACAGCGAATATTCAGAGACAGGGTGGCACACGAACACCACAGCGTGACCAAACTGTCGCCGATTGGTGGGACGGACCGTTGACAACAACGGCTCTGGACGCTGTGTGCTTTGATCGGTTGCTCATCCGGGGCGATTCAGGGAGTACACGATCTTCTTCTTCGAAGGTGAGCGTGCCGGCCTGTCGGAGCCCCGGTCGCCGCTGGCCGGTTTCTGGGCGTTGCTGGTCGGCGGTATGCTGCTCGTGGTGCTGACGGTGGTGCTGCAGCCGATCACCGATGTGCGTGACTGCCGGAACTATCGTGCGTCCGGCAACGCCAGCGCTTTCCCGAACGAGATCTGGGATCTCTACTACCCGGTGTTGCTGCTTTTCTGGCTGTGGGTGGTCATTGTGGAACAGTTGCTCCCGGTCACCTGGAACGGCCGTAGAACCATTCTGGTCGTCGCTCGTGCCTTCCTCGCCGTCCTGGCGTGCCTGGCCGCTTCGTGCGGTGTGGGAATCAAGATCCTTGGGCTCTGCCATTAGCCGGGCCTTGGCGACGCTGTGATGCCCAGCCGTCGCGGCTATGCCAATCTGTTGACCTTTGCTCTGCGGCGGCCGCCGCGCGCCACGCCGGAGGAGAGTAGGGAACTGCTCATGGCCGACGGGATGTGTCGTACCGCAAGGGGGATCTTCGCGTGTCTACGCTCTTTACGCAGATCATCAACCGGGAGCTTCCTGGGCGGATCGTTTGGGAAGGGGAGCGGGTGGTGGCGTTTCTGACCATTGCTCCGCTCGGGCCCGGGCACACGCTCGTGGTTCCGCGGGAAGAAGTTGATGACTGGACCGAACTGGCGCCTGAACTGCTGGGTGAGGTCATGAGCGTGGCCCGGACGGTCGGGGCGGCGATCAAACGGGCCTTCGGCGCGCCCCGGGTGGGGCTTGTCGTGGCCGGGTTCGAAGTGCCGCACGCTCATGTGCATGTCTTTCCGGCCTGGGCCATGGCTGATTTCGACTTCGCGCGGGTCGATTCGGGGATCGGCGCTGACGAGCTGGACGACAACCACCGGCGGCTTCTCGCCGAACTGTGACTCGCGTCACTGTATTCGTCTGGATGGATGGTCACCCCCGAACGAGGTCTGATGTCGGCGATTCAAGGGGGAGTCGTTCATGCTCAGGCCGTATCTTGCTCTGGTCGCGCTCGTCGGCGGGCTGCTCAGTGGAGTTCCGCCGGCAGGCAAGGGAACTGTGGAGAAGGACGCCTACGGGGTGTCCCATGTGCGGGCCGGTAGTCAGCGGGAACTGTTCTATCTGCAAGGCATGGTGCACGCCGAGGACCGGATGTTCCAGATGGACGTCTCGCGGCGGCGGGCGTCGGGGACCCTCGCCGAACTGATCGGCAGTGGTGCTCTGGCCAGTGATGTTCAGATGCGGACTCTCGGGCTGCGCCGGTCCGCCGAGGGCGGGCTCGGACTGCTGTCCAAGGAGACCCGGGCCGCGCTCAAAGCGTACGCGGATGGGGTCAACCATTGGCTCGCCCGCGGGAAGCTGCCCGGTCAATACGGGGCCGTGAAGGTCACCAAAGTGGCGCCCTGGACCGAGGTGGACAGTCTCGTCGTCATCAAGGCGCTGGCTTTCAGCCTGTCGTTCGATCTGGACATCGATCGGACCACCGCCGTACGGGCTTTCGACGCCGCCGGCAAGGATGGCCAGAAGGCTGTCTTCGGGGATCTGATGCCGTTCGCGCCTTTCTCGACCGCCTCGCCCGTCGTCGATTCCACTACGCGGCCCGGTAAGTCGCCGCAGGTCGGTGGCGCGGACGTTTCCGCGGCCGTGGCGACGATGGCGGCCGGCTATCTGGAGAAGGCCGAGCAGGCCCCGCTGATCGCGGCGGCGCTCAACCGGTCCGGGGATCGCGGCTCCAACTCGTGGGTCATCGGCGGGAAGCACACCGCCAACGGGCGGCCCATTCTGGCCAGCGATCCGCATCTGAGCATCGACGCGCCGTCCGTCTTCCATCCGATCGATCTGCGTGGTGGTGGCTTCGACGTGCAGGGCGACAGCCTGCCGGGGACGCCGTTCGTCATTCTGGGGCAGAACCGGGACATCGCCTACGGTGCGACCCAGCATTTCATGGACGTCACCGACACGTACATCGAGAAGGTCGAAGCCGACGCCTCCTCGCCCAGCGGGCTTTCCACGGTTCACCAAGGGCGGCGGGAAGCCGTCACGGCCATTCCGGAGACGTTCCGGGTCAATCCGCGAACCGCCCTGAATACGCTCGAGGTCGTTCCTCCGGGCGGATCCGTCCCGGCTCGGACGCTCATCGTGCCGCGGCGCAACAACGGGCCTCTTCTGACGTACGACCGGACGGCCGGCACGGGGATCTCGGTTCAGTACACCGGGTTCGCGCCGACCGCCGAACTGGAGACGTTCCGGCTGTTCAACCTGGCGCGTGACGTCGGTGACTTCCGTGAGGCGATCCAGTATTTCGATGTCGGCGGGCAGCATTTCGTCTACGCCGACCGCAAGGGCACGATCGCCTACTTCACCAACGCCGAGGTGCCCATCCGTGAGGATCTGCAGGCCGGGAAGGTTCAGGGCAACCCGCCCTATCTGCTGCGGGACGGCACGGGCGGCAACGAATGGCTGCCGGTCCGTCATCGGCAACCGCATCAGGCCCTGCCGTACGAGATCGTGCCGTTCGCGGAAATGCCCAAGGTGGTCGATCCGCCGGCCGGGTTCATCGTGTCGGCCAACAACGATCCGACGACCAACACGTTCGACAACGACATGTTCAACCAGTTGCGGCCGGGCGGTGGCATCTCGTATCTCAGCTTCTTCCACAACGGTTTCCGCGGCGGCCGCATCACCGACATGGTGCGGGCGGCGGTTCGCAAGGGCGGCATCACCGCCGGAGACGTCGTCGCCATGCAGGCCGACACGACCGCGCTGGACGCGCAGTATTTCGTGCCGTTGGTGAAGGCCGCGTTCGGCCGCTCGAAGAGCAAGGACGCACGGCTCGCCGAGGCCGTGGGCCGGCTGGGCCGGTGGAACCACACCTTCCCGACCGGTGTTCCCACGGATTACGACGGGGCACCCACCGCGCGCGAGATCGAGGACAGCGTGGCCGCCACGATCTACATCCTGTGGCGGGGCCGGTTCATCACCGAGGTCTTCGACCGGCACCTCGAAGGGCTGCCGACGACCAGCGACTTCCACGCCGTGCAGGCGCTGAAGCGGCTGGTGGAGCGGGGCGGGGTGGGTGAGTCGGGTATCGACTTCTTCGCCGTGCCCGGCATCACCGATCCCACCGCGCGGCTCGACCACCTGATGCTGAAGAGCCTCGGCGACGCGCTGACGCTGGCCGCGAGCGACAACTTCAAGGGCGCCTTCGGCAACTCGGCCGACCAGCGCGACTACCGGTGGGGCAAGCTGCACCGGATCACGCTGGCGTCGCCGCTCGGCGCGCCGTACTCGGTTCCGTCGTCCGGTCCGGGCATTCCGATCGACGGCGCCGGCAACGTGCCGGACGTGGCGGGTCATCCGCTGCGCGCCGACACGCCGGAGAAGTTCGTTCTCAGCCTGGTGCCGGCCCGCCGGTTCGTGGCCCAGGCCGAGGCGCCGGGCTGGCGGTCGGTGAGCTCCCTGCCCGGCGGGACCAGCGAGGATCTGGGCGACCGGTTCGCGCTGAACCTGTTGCCGGGCTGGCTGGCCAATGAGACGTACCCGGTCGGAACCTGGACCGGATAGGCGATAATTGCGGCCATGTTCGCGAAGCGGATCGTCACCGTCCTGGCCACGCTGCTGGCCATCCCCGGTCTGGGCGCCTGCGGCAGCGTCACCGCGGCCGAGGCGCGCCGCAACGAGCCGGCCGCGATCGCCCCGATTCCCGCTTCCCCCGGCGTCCGCACGGTCGCCCACGAGGTCAAGGCGGCCGCGCCGCGCAACGTGCCGGCCGCCTTCCCGCTGCCGCCCGGCAGCCGGGTGACCAGCCTGTCCGACCCCGAGTCCGGCGCCTCGTTCGTGCTGAGCGCGCCGGACCCGGAGGCGGTGCTGTCGTTCTACCGCCGTGAGCTCGCCCGCGGCGCCTTCACCCTGGTCGCCGACCGCGCCGCCGCCGAGACGACAAGCCTGGCCTTCAATGAGGCACAGGGCTGGGCCGGTACGGTCTTCGCCACCACCCACCGCGTGACGGTCGCCGTCAAGCGGGCGTGACGGTGACCGTGATGGTGTGCCATCCGGTGGCTCCGCTGGGGAACGGCGTGGCCCGGTCCCGGGTCTGGACGGCGCCGTCGCCGTCGACGGCGCGGACCGCCAGCGAGTGCGGCCCGCTCGGGGCACGCCAGCGGTAACGCCACTGCACCCACGTGTCGACGGAGGGCGCCGGGAGCAGTTCCGCCTCCTGCCACGGGCCGCCGTCGACGCTGACCTCGACCTTCGTGATGCCCCGGCGCTGGGCCCAGGCCACACCGGCCACGGTGACCGTTCCCGCGGCCAGGCGGGCGAACGGGCGCGGCTTGTCGATGCGGGAGGCCGTGCGGACCGTCCCGGCCCGGGCCCAGCCGCGCTCGACCCAGTAGGCGTCGAACGCGGCGAACGTGGTCAGCTCCAGCTCGCTCACCCACTTGCAGGCGCCGGCGTAGCCGTACAGCCCGGGGGTCAGCATGCGCACCGGGAAGCCGTGCTCGGGCAGCAGCGGCGCGCCGTTCATGGCGACCGCCAGCATCGTGTCGCGGCCGTCCAGCGCCGTGGCGACCGGTGTGCCGATGGTCATCCCCTCGGCCGAGCGGGCCACGATCTGGTCGGCGCCGGCGAGCAGGCCCACCTCCCGCAGCAGCGGGCCCAAGGGAACGCCGAGCCAGCGCGCGGTGCCGATGTACGGACCGCCGACTTCGTTCGAGACGCAGTTGAGGGTGATGTCCCGCTCGATCAGCGGGCGGCGCAGCAGATCGTCGAGGGTGAGCCGCAGCTCGCGGCCGACCATGCCGTGCACCCGCAGCGACCAGCCGCCCGGGTCGATCCGGGGCACGGTGAGGGCCGTGTCGACGCGATAGAACTCTCGGGCCGGGGTGGTCAGGCCGGGGTCCGACGGCTTGGCCGCCGACGCCGGCGCCGGGAGCCGGAGGTCCGTGCGGACCCGGCCGACGGTACGCCGGACGAGTTGGGCGCCGCCCTCGGCGAGCACCGCCGCGCCGGCCACCAGCACCGCACCCCGCAGAAAGGCCCGGCGGCCGCTGCTGGGTCCAGCGGCCGCGGCCGCCCGGCCCAGCAGCCACCACAGGGTGACGCCGGCGATCGTGGCCGCCAGCAGCGACGGCCCCGCGTCGAGGAGCGTGCCGGCGGGCCGCGACAGGGCCGCGGCCGCGCCGGCCACCCCGAGCACCGCCGCGCCGGCCGCCACCAGGACGCGGCGGCGCTGCCCGAGGACGCCGATCAGAGCGGCGAGAAGAGCCAGGACCAGCCCGACCGAGGCGAGCAGGACCGGCTTGTCGTGGGTGCCGAGCTGCCGTACGGCGAATTCCTTGACCGCCGTGGGAGTCGCGTCGATGACCGCGCCGCCGACCGCCACGAGCGGCCCCGCCCCGGGCCGGGCCGCGGCCGCGAAGAACTCCGCGACCGCGACGCCGAGACCCGCCGACAGCACCCCGGCGGCGGCGCCGCGCAGGAGTCCGCGCATCAGCTCTGCGGCATCAGGACGGAGTCGACGATGTAGACGTTGGCGTTGGCGGTCTGTACGTTGCCGCAGATCACCGAGGCCGCGCCGTTCACCTTGAAGTCGGTGCCGGAACCGGCCACCATCAGGTCCTTGCCCTCCAGGGTCTTGTGGTCGCCGGACAGGTCGGCCGGGGTGAGCTTTCCGGGCACCACGTGATAGGTGAGGATGTCGGTCAGGGTCTTCTTGTCGGCCAGCACCTTCTTCAGATCGGCCGGCGGAATCTTGCCGAAGGCGTCGTTCGTGGGCGCGAAGACGGTGATGCCGTCGGCCGAGTTGAGCGAGTCGACCAGCCCGGCCTGCTTGACCGCCGAGACCAGCGTGGACAGCAGCGGGTTGCCGGACGCCGCGGTCGCGACCGGCACCTGCGCCATCGCCTGGAAGCTGCCCTTGTTCGAGGGGTCGGCCGGCACCGCGGAGCAGCCCGCCCCGAAGTTGAGGCCGGCGGACATGCTCGGCGCGGCGGCCGGTGCGCCGTCGGTGGAGTCGTCGGTCGAGTCGTTGCCGCAGGCCGCGAGCGAGATGGTGAACAGGGTCGCCGCGGTGAGGGCTACGAGCTTCGGTGCACGCATGAGTTTTACTCCTCCGAATCGGGTTCGTACACCTTTGATTCGGAACGAGTCATGCGTCGGCTTGGTCAGATCTCAGGTTATTTTCACGAGTGCCTCCGTCGGCGTCGTCGGAGTCCGCGAACCCGGCGCGGGCTCGACCGTCACGCCCACGGCGGACGAGCCGGACAGGCCTTCGACGATGCGCACCGTGGCCGACTGGCCCACACCGAGCGCGCCGGCCGACGCCGCCCCGCCCGAGCGGATCGTCCAGAGCTGAAAGACCCTCTCGCCGGAGGGCGCCGACGCCGCTGCCAGCATGATCACGCCCGCGTCGTTCAGCTTCGAGGTGGCCACGGTGACCCGGCCGCCACTGCTCAGCGACTCCTCGCGGACCACCAGGTCGGGAGAGGTGAGGATCGCCCGTACCCGCTCCTCGCCGGCCCGGGCCGCCACGGCGGCCGCGCGCTCCTCGCCGACCCGATGCTCCTGCACCTGAAAGACGGCGCCTCCCGCCACGAGCACCGCGGCCGCCGCCGCGACCACCGGCCACAGGCGGCGTGTGGTCCGCATTTTCGCGGGCGGCCCGAGCTGGCGGGTCCGCCGGATCTCGGCCCGCACCGAGTCCCGCAGGCGGGGCGGCGGGACCGACCAGGCGCCGTCGGCCAGCCGCGCCCCGGCCTCGCGCAGCTCGCCGGCCTCGGCCCGGCAGGCCTCGCATTCGCGCAGGTGCCGCTCGAAGGTGGCCCGCTCGATGTCGTCGAGCGCGTCCAGGACGTAGGGCCCGATCAGGGTGTGCGTGTCCGTGCTCACGCCGCCGCCCCCGCCGAGAGGCAGTCCCGCAGGCGGATCAGCCCGTCCCGCATCCGGGTCTTCACGGTCGCCAGCGGCGCCCCGACCAGCTCCGCCACCTGCGGATAGCTGTGCCCGTGGTAGTAGGCCAGGGTGACCACCTGCCGTTGCAGCTCGGTGAGGCCGTCCAGGCAGTGGCGCACCTGGCGGCGTTCCAGCCGCACGGCCACCTCGTCCACCACCTCGTCGAAGGGCGTGTCGATCGAAGCGGCGCCGACCTTGAGCGTGCGGTCGGCCGACGCCTGCTCCGACCGGATCCGGTCCACGGCGCGCCGGTGGGCGATGGTGAAGATCCAGGCGGTCGCCGATCCCTGCCCGGGGTCGTAGCGGGCCGCCGATCGCCACACCTCGACCAGCACCTCCTGCGCGACCTCCTCGGCCTGTGCCGGATCGCGCAGCACCCGGCGGATCAGCCCGTAGACGCGGGCCGCCACCAGCTCGTAGAGCCGGTCGAACGCCTTCTCGTCGCCGCGGGCCACCGCCCGGAGCAGGGTGCCCGCGTCCGGCTGCGGTTCCGGCCCGGGCACCGTTGTCAGGTGCTCCAGGCGGCGGGTGATGCCGCGCTCTGCCATGGTGTCGCCTCTCCGCGGATCGAATCCTCCGGAAGGCGATTCGGAGCCGTGTGCTCCGCGGATTGGTCGCTCAGACCGGGACCATCAGGCCGTACGTCTCCCGAAGCTCCTCCGGGGTGACCGCGCGGCCGAAGTGCCAGCCCTGCCCCAGGCTCACGCCGATGCCGGCCAGCGTGGTGGCGTCCTCGGCGGTCTCCACGCCCTCGGCCACCACGACGGCGCCGACCGCGGCGGCCAGGTCGGCCAGCGACCGGACCACCACCGGCAGCACGGTGTCGGCGTGCAGGCCGGTGACGATGCTCCGGTCGAGTTTGATGACGTCGGGGCGGGTCGCCACGATGTGGCGCAGCGAGGAGTAGCCGGAGCCGACGTCGTCGATGGCCAGGCGCATGCCCTGGGCCCGCAGCGGCGCCAGCACGACGTGCAGCGCGTCGTAGTCCTCGACCGGGTCGTGCTCGGAGAGCTCCAGCACCACACGGCTCAGCGGCATCGCGCCCAGCGCCTCCCGGCACTCGCGGGTCATCAGCGTGGCCGGTGAGACGTTCATCGCGACGTATCCGGAGACCCCGTCCAGGTGGGCCGCGGCCGAGCGCAGGGCCTGGATCTCGAGCCGGTCCCGTTCGCCGATCAGCCCGGCGTCGGCGAAGCACTCGTCCGGCGGCTGGTTCCACTGCCGCGGGAAGCGGCTCAGCGCCTCGGCGCCCACCCGGTGGCCCGTGGCCAGGTCGACGATGGGCTGGAGCAGGACGGCCGGGCCGCCGGCCTCGATCAGCGGGAGGTAGCGCTCCTCGAGCTCGGCCTTGCGGCGGCGCCGGTGCACGTCCGGCTCGATGATGACCGCGGCCGCCTGGGCGAGGACCGCCATCAGCGCCTCGTCGCGGCCGGAGAGCTCGGCGTCGGCGGTGAACCCGCCCGCGCAGAACGTGCCGTAGACGGTGCCGTCGCTGAGCACCACCGGCACCGAGATGAAGCTGCGGATGCGGGGCATCCGCGCGGCGGGCAGCCTCATCGCCTCGGGGAAGTCCTTGACGTTCGGCATGACCGACGGGAGCCGCCCGTCCCTGATCGCCTGGCAGAACGACGTGTCCTGGGGCCGCTCGGCGCCGTCCCGGAACAGGAAGGGCAGCGGCGACTCCACCACTTCGAGGTGCTGGGTGGTGCCGTCCATGCGGCTCAGGAACGCGAAGCCGAGGCCCAGCGACCGCCGCGCGGTCCGCAGGAGGCCGGCCAACTGCTGCGCCGTCACGTCACGCTGTCTCATCACGCTGCCCATCGGTCGCCGGCCCGGCCACCTGAGGACAAGTCGTTGGGCGCGACAAATCGATCGTCTTCATGTTGTCGGGTGGGCCAAAGACAAGCGGGGCGGGTGATCGGCAGTCTTTCGGCACACGCAGCACGTGGAGGCACTATGAAGGCTTTGCGATGCGCGGCCGCGGCGGGAGCTGTGGTGCTCCTGGCCGCCTGCGGTGATGACGGCGGCGGCGGGGCGAGCGGGGGCCGCCCGGTCGACGGCAAGACGTTCACGATGGCGGTGGCCGGCGACCCCGGCAACCTTGATCCGCATTTCACCTCCCTGTCGGTCACCGGGCAGGTCGACCGGTTCCTCTACGACTCGCTGCTCGGCTTCGAGCCGGACGGCAAGACCCGGCCGGGGCTGGCCGAGAAGTGGGAATCGACCAGCACGACCGCCACGTTCACCCTGCGCAAGGGCGTCACCTGTGCCGACGGGACGCCGCTGACGGCGGCCACGGTCGCCGCGAACATCGCTTTCGTGGGCGACCCCAAGAACTCTTCGACCCGGATCGGCCTGTACGTCCCGGCGGGAGCCAAGGCCACCGCCGACGACGCGGCGGGCACGGTCAGCGTCACCTCGCCCACCCCGGACGCCTTCCTGGAGCGCAACCTCGGGGCTCTGCCGATCGTCTGCGCCAAGGGCATGGCCGACCGCACCAAGCTCAAGCAGTCGGCCGACGGCACGGGCCTCTACACGGTCACCGAGGCCGTTCCCGACGACCACTACACCTTCACCCGGCGCAAGGACGTGACCGGCCCGGTCGGCCTGCCCGAGAAGGTGGTCGTCCGGGTCATCACCAACGAGACCACCACGGCCAACCTGGTGCTGTCGGGCGAGGTGACCGCGGCCCGCTTCACCGGGCCGGACGTTCAGCGGTTGCAGGGCGACGGCTTCCTCAAGCGCGACGTGCTCGCCCCGACCGGTGAGATCTGGTTCAACCAGAAGGACGGGCTGCCCACCGCCGACCCGGCCGTGCGCACGGCGCTGATGCAGTCGCTCGACCTGAAGCAGATGCAGCAGGTCTTCACCAGCGGCCGCGGGACCGTGCCGACCGGTCTGGTCGCGCCGGCCAACACCCCGTGCAAGGGCGACAACGTGACCGGCAACCTGCCGGCCCTCGACGCCGCCGCGGGCAAGGCGGCCCTGACCGGCAAGGGCGTCAAGCTCACCGTGGTCTGGGGCAACACCGGGGCGGCGGGCGCGCAGGCCGCCGCCGAGTTGCTGCAACAGCAATGGCAGGCCGCCGGCGTGCGGATCGAGCTCAAGTCGGTCACCACCACCCAGGTCGGGCAGGTCGCGGCCGGGCAGCTCGCCTGGGACGTGGCGATGTTCCCGATCGGCGTGACGCTGCCGAGCCAGCTGGTGCCGTTCCTGTCCGGGCCGACCCCGCCGGGCGGCGCCAACTTCGCGGCGTTCGACAACAAGGCGTACGCCGAAGCGGTCTCCGCCGCCCAGAAACTCACCGGCGACAGCGGCTGTCCACAGTGGGACGCGGCCGAGAAGGCCGTCATCAAGAACCTCGATCTGGTGCCGTTCGCCAACTCCAACCTGCCGGTCGTGGCCCGCGGAGCCGAGCTCGAGCTGACCGAGGGCGACATCGATCCGGCCTCGATCCGCATGCTGGGCTGAGACGGTGAACGCCACCTGGGTGCGATTCGGCGCCCGCCGGGCCGGGCGGCTGATGCTGTCGGTCTGGGTGCTGGTGACCGCGGCCTTCCTGATGATCCACGTGCTGCCGGGCGATCCGGTCCGCACGTCGCTCGGCCCCACCGCCCCGCTCTCGCTGATCGAGCAGCGGCGCGAGGCGATGGGGCTGAACGACCCGCTGTGGCTTCAGTACGCGCACTATCTGGGCCACCTGGTGACCGGCGACCTCGGCGTGTCGATGACCTCGGGTCTGCCGGTGGACGAGGTGATCTCGTCGCGGCTCGGCTCCACGGTCGAGATGGCGCTGCTGGCGTTCGCGGTGGCGGTGCTGATCTCGGTGCCGCTCGGTCTGCTCATGGCCGTGCTGGCCCGCGGCCACAGCAACCGCGACTGGTTCCTCACCTCGGCCGGCGTGGTCGTCGCGACCATCCCCGAGTTCCTGATGGCGGTCGGGCTGGTCTTCGTCTTCAGCGTCCAGCTCGGATGGACACCGGTCGCCGGGCGGTCGGGCCCGTCCTCGTACATCCTGCCGGTCCTGGCCCTGGCCATCGGCCCGGCCTTCATGCTGGCCCGGATCATCCGGGTGGAACTGCTTTCGGTGCTGCAGGCCGATTACATCCGTACGGCCCGGGCCAAGCGCCTGCGGCCGGCGGCGATCTACCTGCGGCACGCGCTGCCGAACGCCCTCACGGCCACCCTGACCGTCGGCGGGCTGCTGCTCGGGGCGCTGGTGGCCGGCACCGTGCTGATCGAGAACATCTTCGCCTGGCCCGGCCTGGGCGGCACGATCGTCCAGTCGATCCTGGCCAAGGACTATCCGACCGTGCAGGGCGTGGTGCTGGTGTACGGGATCGGCGTGCTCCTGATCAACCTGGTGGTGGACGTGGCCCTGGCCGTGCTCGACCCGCGCTCGGCGATCCGGGAGAGCTGATGGCGATGCTGAGGAAGCCGCTCGGCGTGAGCGCGGCGGTCCTGGTGGTCCTGGTACTGGGGCTGGCCGTGGTGGCGCCTCTGCTGTGGCAGGAGCGGGCTGACGCCGTACACCCGAATGAGATCCTGCAAGGTCCCTCGGCGGCGCACTGGGTGGGAACCGACCTGCTGGGGCGCGACATCATGGCCCGCGTGCTGGTGGCGACGCGGCTGTCGGTGGGGCTGGCGCTGCTGGCGACCGGGATCGGGGTAGGCACGGGCCTGCTGCTCGGCACGGCGCCGGCGCTGCTCGGGCGGCGGGCCGGTCGGTGGATCGGCGCGCTCATCAACATCGCGGTGGCCTTTCCGACGCTGCTGCTGGCGCTCTTCTTCGCGGTGATCTTCGGAGTCGGCGCGAGGGGTGCGGTGCTGGCGATCGGCTTCGCGACCGCGCCCGCCTTCGCCCGGCTCACGCAGACGCTGGCCGCGACCATCTCGGGGCGTGACTTCATCGCGGCGGCCCGGGTGGCCGGGGTGGGCCGCGTCCACATCCTGCTGCGGCACGTGCTGCCGAACATCGCCGAGCCGCTCGTCGTGTCGGCGACGACGGCGGCCGGGAGCGCGCTGCTGGCCTTCGCGAGCCTGTCGTTCCTCGGGCTGGGGGTGCAGGCGCCCAGCTACGACTGGGGGCGGTTGCTCGGTGAAGGGCTGGCGCAGATCTACATTCATCCGGCGGGGGCGCTGGCCGCCGGAGTCGCCGTCGTCATCGCCGCCATGGCGTTCAGCCTGACCGGCGAGGCGGTGGCCCGGTCGATTGTCTCGATAAATATGGACAAATCGCGCACGCCGATAGTGGCGGCGCCCGATCTGCCGGCCGAGGAGGCATTGCTTCGCGTGGCCAACCTCCGGGTGAGCTACGGCGACGTGACCCCGGTCCGGGGTGTGAGCCTCACCGTGGGCGCCGGCGAAGCGGTCGGCATCGTGGGCGAGTCCGGCTCGGGCAAGAGCCTGACCGCCCTCGCCATCGCCCAGCTGATCGAGTCGCCGGGTCGGGTCCAGGCCGACCGGCTCGACTTCCTCGGCGAGGACCTGCGCCACGGCGACCACCGGAAACTGCTCGGCACCGCGCTGGCCATGGTCTTCCAGGACCCGATGACCTCACTCAACCCCACCCACAAGGTGGGCCGGCAACTGGCCGAGGTCGTCCGCGAACACCAGGGCGCGACCCGGGCGGCGGCCTGGCGCCGGGCCGTCGACCGGCTTGCGGCCGTACGGATCCCGGACGCGGCCCGCCGCGCCCGTCAGCTCCCGCACGAGTTCTCCGGTGGCATGCGGCAACGGGCGATGATCGGCATGGGCGTGATGGCGAGCCCGCGGCTGATCATCGCCGACGAGCCGACCACCGCCCTCGACGTCACCGTGCAGCGCCAGGTGCTGCAGCTGCTGGCCGATGTCCGCGCCGCCGAGGGGGCCGCGCTGCTGTTCATCAGCCACGACGTCACCGTGGTGGGCCAGGTCTGCGACCGGGTGCTCGTCATGTACGCCGGCCGGGTGGTCGAGGACCTGCCCACCTCCTCGCTCGCCGGGGGCGCGCTCCATCCGTACACCCAAGCTCTGGTCTCCGCCGTTCCTGACATGACCACCGACCGGGACCGTCCGCTCGCGGTGATCCCCGGGCGCCCGCCGGATCCCCACGCGCTGCCGCCCGGATGTGCCTACGCCCCGCGCTGCCCCCTCGCGACCGACCGCTGTCGCGCCGAGGACCCGACATTGACCGCTTACGAGGACGGGCGCCGCGTCGCCTGCTGGCACGCCGAAGCCCATCTGGAAGGAGCAGCATCGTGACACAGTGGACCGACCGTCTGGCCGAGCTCGCCGAGCGCCACAAGGTGCCGGGCGCGACCCTCGGCATCGTTTCCCCCGAGGAGCAGGTCGAGGCCGCGTACGGGGTTCTCAGCCTCCGCACCGGCGTGGAGGTGACCACCGACTCGCTGTTCCAGATCGGCTCGATCACCAAGGTCTGGACGGCCACCCTGGTCATGCAGCTCGTCCAGGAGGGCAAACTTCAGCTCGACGCCCCGCTCGTCGAGGTCATGCCCGAGCTGCGCCTGAGCGACCCCGGCGTCACCGCCAAGGTGACCATGCGGCACCTGCTCACCCACACCAGCGGCATCGACGGCGACGTCTTCACCGACACCGGCCGCGGCGACGACTGCCTGGAGAAGTACGCGGCCGAGCTGGCCGGCGCGGCCCAGAACCATCCGCTCGAGGCCACCTGGTCGTACTGCAACTCGGGTTTCTCCCTGGCCGGCCGCGTGATCGAGAAGCTCACCGGCGGCACCTGGGACGCCGCCCTGCGCGAGCGCATCATCGGCCCGCTCGGGCTCGAGCACACCGTGACCCTGCCCGAGGAGGCGCTCATGCACCGCGCCGCCGTCGGCCACGTCACCAATGACGGCGAGCAGGCCGTGGCCCCGGTCTGGGGCATCCCGCGCTCGGCCGGCCCGGCCGGCGCCATCGTGTCCACAGTGGGCGACGTGCTGCGGTTCGCGCTCTCGGACAAGCATCCCGAGATGGCCGAGCATCAGGTCGACCTGCCGGACACGCACCTGCTGGGCGACTCGTGGGGCCTCGGCTGGGAGCGCCTCAACTGGGGTGGGCACCGCCTGATCGGGCACGACGGCAACACCATCGGCCAGGCCGCCTATCTGCGCGTCCTGCCCTCGCACGGCCTGGCGGTCACGCTGCTGACCAACGGCGGCAACGGGGCCAAGCTGTACGAGGAGCTGTTCCGGGAGATCTTCGACTCGTTGGCCGGAGTTCCGGTGCCGCATCCGCTCGGGCCGCCGGCCACACCGGCCGAGGTCGACATCACCCCGTACGTGGGCGTCTACGAGCGGGCCAGCATCCGCCAGGAGGTGCTGCCCTCGCGGGTGCTGCGGGTGAGCGTGACCGGGCCGATGGCCGAAGTCCTGCAGGAGAAGCCGGTCGACTACCAGATGGTCTCCGTCGAACCGGACCTGTTCGTCTGCCGTGACCCGGAGACCGGCAACTGGATCCCGGCCACCTTCTACCGGCTGCCCACCGGCGAGCCGTACCTGCACTTCGGCGCCCGGGCCACCCCGCGATGCGCGAGCTGACCTTCGAGAACGTGACCGTGCGTTTCGGCTCCCGCCGGCACGGCACGGTCGCGGTCGACGGCGTCGACCTGGTGGTGCCGGCCGGCCAGGTCGTCGGCCTGGTCGGCGAGTCCGGCTCGGGCAAGTCGACGCTGGCCCGGGCCGCCGTCGGCCTCGTCCCGCTGACCAGCGGCCGGATCCATCCCCTCCCGCGCGGGGGCGGCCCGGTGCAGATGGTCTTCCAGGACCCGTACTCGGCCCTCGACCCCCGCATGACCATCGGGGCCTCGATCGCCGAGGTCGCCCGCGGCCGTACGGACGTGGCCCACTACCTCGACCTGGTCGGCCTCCCGCCGGAACGGGCCGGGGTCCGGCCGGGCGCGCTCTCCGGCGGCCAGCGGCAGCGGGTGGCGCTGGCCCGCGCCCTGGCCGGCCGCCCCGAGGTGATCGTGGCCGACGAGATCACCTCGGCCCTGGACGTCTCCATCCAGGGCGCGGTCCTCAACATGGTCCGCGACCTGCAACGCCGGATGGGCCTCACGATGCTGTTCATCTCGCACAACCTGGCCGTGGTCCGCTACGTCAGCGACATCGTCGCCGTCATGCGCCAGGGCCGGATCGTCGAGTACGGCCCGGTCGCCCTCCTGGACGAGCCGAAGCACGAGTACACGCGAGAGCTGCTGGATGCGGTCCCGCGCCCCTAGGCTGACCGGCATGAGCCAGCAGCCGCGCGCCAGCCTGGGCCGGGTCCTCGACGACCTGGGCGCCACGCTGCTCGACCTGGTGCACGGCGACGTGAGCTCGCCCGAGCCGATCGCCGGCATCGCCATCCACGACCCGTTCGACGAGCCCCATCTGCCCACACCGGCGCTGGTGCTGGGGGTGGGCCTGCGGTCGCCGGCGGAGATCGCGGCGCTGCTGCGCACGCTGGGCGGTCACGCGGCGGCTGCTTTGGTCGTACGGGCTCCGGTCGCGGCCACCGACGAGGTCCGCGCCGCCGCCGACGAGTCCGGGGTGGCGCTGCTGGCCCTGACCCGCGGCGCTTCCTGGGCGCAGCTGGCGGCCCTGCTGCGCTCGATGCTCAGCCAGGGCGACGTGGGCGGCCCCGAAACCCTCGGCGGCCTGCCCTCGGGCGACTTGTTCGCCCTGGCCAACGCGGTGGCGGCCCTGGTCGACGCGCCGGTGACGATCGAAGACCCCGACTCGCGGGTGCTGGCCTTCTCGGGCCGCCAGGAGGAGGCCGACGAGTCGAGGGTCGAAACCATCCTGGGCCGCCAGGTCCCGGAGCGCTTCGCCCGCCTGCTGACCGTCGCCGGCGTACACCGGGACCTGCACCGAAGCTCAGAACCGGTGTACGTGCCCCCACCGGCCAGCGGCCCCGGCGACTTCTCGGTGCCCCGGACGGCGGTAGCGGTCCGGGCCGGGGACGAGTTCCTGGGCTCGATCTGGGCGGCGGTGCGCGAGCCGTTGACCCCCGACCGCGCACGGGCGTTCAGCGACGCGGCGAAGCTGGTCGCCCTGCACCTGTTGCGCCTTCGCGCCGGCGCGGATGTCGAGCGCCGCCTGCGCACGGAACTGGTCGGGACGGCGCTGGAAGGAGGGGCGGGCGCCCGGGAGTCCCTGTCCCGCCTGGGCCTGGCCGACCAGCCGCTGGTGGTGCTGGCCCTGGTCCCATCAGCGCCGGAGGGAGCGGCCGACCGTTCCGGCCTGGCCGCCGACCGCCAGCGCCTGGCCGACGCGCTGGCCATGCACTTGAGCGCGGTCCACGCGGGAAGCGCGGTGGCGTTGCTGGGCGACGTGGCGTACGGCCTCCTGCCGGCGGTGACGGAGGAGAGGGCGGTCCGGGTCGCGACGGAGTTCCTGGACCGCGTGGGAGACCGGGTGCCGGCCCTGGTCGGGGTGAGCCCAGCGGCCCTTTCCGTGGCCACGTTACCGGCCGCCCGCGCCAGCGCCGACCGGGCGCTGAGGGTGCTGCGCTCCGACTGCGGCCGCCGGGTGGCCCGCCTGAGCGACGTCTACACGGCGGCGATGGTCCTGGAGATGCGAGATTCGGTGGCGGCACGGGGCGACATGCCCACGGGTCCGCTGGCCAAGCTGAAGGCCTACGACACCGAACACAACGCCGACTTGGTCGAGACTTTGGCCGCGTGGCTGAACGCCTTCGGCGACGCGGTGGCGGCCGCGGCCGCCCTGCACGTACACCCGAACACGTTCCGCTACCGACTGCGCCGCCTGTCCGAGGTGGGCGACCTGGACCTGACCGACCCGGAGGCCCGCTTCGGCGCCATGCTCCAGCTACGCCTGTTCCCCGACCCGCCACGAACGCCATGACGAACAGCCACCGCCGGACGCGGCCGCGCTGCTCCACTTCGCCGCTCGCGAGCCCGGTGTAGCCCTGGGCCAGAAGATGACTGCCATCTCTCGCTCAGAGCAAAGGTCAGCAGATTGGCAGAGCCGCGACGACTGGGCATCACAACGTCGCCAAGGCCCAGCGACGAGCCGGAGGCCACGCCTCAACCCCACAAAGCCAGTCCACCGAAGTCGACCGAGGTTCGAACGCTCACCCGAATCAGCAGTTTGACGTGCGAAGGATTCGCGGGCGCGAGCAAGCGGTCGGTGCGCACGTTGACTGCCTTGATCAGGCTGTCGTCGTCCAGAAGGCGGATCAGGGGATCCTGATCGGACTCCGGTACCCAGGTGGACGGAAATTCCTGCGCGTGGTGCGGCCGCGTAAGTCCGTCGAACAAGGTCTTCAGGCGATTGTCGATATCGCCCTTGATCATCACACCTCCGGGATCGGCGCACTTGGAGCAAGCCACCAGGGATTCGAACCCAGAGCCTGAGGATTGACGGCGAACGCCGCCGGCGAGGAAGTCGAGCAGCGGTTGCGGACCGGCTAATGGCAGAGCAGGAGGAGCTTGGCGCCCGCGAAACATGAAGCGGCCAGGCACGCCAGGACGGCGAGGAAGGCACGGGCGACGACCAGAATGGTTCTACGGCCGTTCCAGGTGACCGGGAGCAACTGTTCCACGATGACCACCCACAGCCAGAAAAGCAGCAACACCGGGTAGTACAGATCCCAGATCTCGTTCGGGAAAGCGCTGGCGTTGCCGGACGCACGATAGTTCCGGCAGTCGCGCACATCGGTGATCGGCTGCAGCACCACCGTCAGCACCACGAGCAGGACCCCGCCGACCAACAACGCCCAGAAACCGGCCAGCGGCGACCGGGGCTCCGACAGGCCGGCACGCTCACCTTCGAAGAAGAAGATCGTGTACTCCCTGAATCGCCCCGGATGAGCAACCGATCAAAGCACACGGGCTAATCCGTCAGATGAGCGCCTATTTCCGTCTCACTGACTCGGGTGGGCTCCAGGACCCGGTGGAGGAACTCTCGTGTGCGCGGCTCCCGGGGCTTGTTGAAGACCTCCGCCGGTGGGCCCTCCTCGACGATCACTCCGGCGTCCATGAAGACGACTCGGGAGGCGACCTCCCGGGCGAACGCCATCTCGTGCGTCACCACCAGCATCGTCATGCCCTCGGCGGCCAAGCCTCGCATGACGGCCAGGACCTCGCCCACCAGTTCGGGGTCCAGGGCGCTTGTCGGCTCGTCGAACAGCATCAGTTTCGGGTCCATGGCCAAGGCCCGGGCTATCGCCACCCGCTGCTGCTGGCCGCCCGACAGCTGGGCCGGGTAGGACGCCGCCTTGTCGCTCAGGCCCACCCGGTCCAGGTTCGCCGTGGCTACCCTGTTGGCTTCCGTGCGGCCCCTCTTGAGGACCCGGCGCTGGGCGATCGTCACGTTCTCGCGGACCGTCAGGTGGCCGAAGAGGTTGAACTGCTGGAAGACCATGCCGATGCCGCGGCGTACCTCGTCGATGTCGGTGTCGGGGTCGGTGACCTCGACGCCGGCCACCTTGATCGAGCCGGAGGTGGGCTCCTCCAGCAGGTTCACGCAGCGCAGCAGGGTGGACTTGCCCGAGCCGGACGGGCCGATCACGCAGACGACCTCGCCCGGCTCGACCCTCAGGTCGATGCCGCGGAGCACCTCCAGCGGGCCGAACGACTTGTGCAGCTCAGTGATCTCGATGGTGGACATCGTCGGTCACCTCTCCCTCGCGGCCCGGCGCTCCAGCACGCGGACGACCTGTGACAGCGGCAGGGTGATCACCAGGTACAGCAGGCCGGCCACGACCAGCGGGGTCGGGTTGACCTTGGTGTTGAGGGTGTCGCCCGCGAACTTGGTCAGTTCGATCGTGGCCGGGGTGACGCCCAGGACGTACACCAATGAGGTGTCCTTGGTCAGCAGGATGATCTCGTTGGTGAGGGGTGGTATGACGATGCGGAAGGCCTGCGGCAGCACGATGGAGATCATCGCGCGGGTGTGCGACATTCCCAGGGTCCGTGCCGCCTCGAGCTGACCTTTGGGTACGGCTTGAATGCCGGCCCGGATCGTCTCGGCCATGTACGCGGCGGCGGTCAGCCCGAGGCCGACGGTGACCGATCCGTACACCCCGCCCGGAATCTCCCGATCGGGGAAGGCCAGCGGCACGCCGTAGCCGACCATGAAGAGGACGAGCAAGGCGGGCAAACCACGGAACAATTCGATGTACGCCGTCGCGGCCCACCGGTACGGCAGGATCGACGAGAGGCGCATCAGGGCGAGCACGAGCCCCACTGACAGGCCGAAGACGAACGCCAGCAGCGTGTAGAGAATGGTGTTCCGGAGGGCGACGGTGATCGCCTCGGGGAACATGCTGCGGGCGACATCGCCGCGGAAGAACGCGTCGGCCAGGCGGTCCCAGTCGGCCGCGGCCACCACGATCAGGATGGCCGCGGCGAAGACGACGTAGCCGGCGACGCGGACGAGCCGCTGTCGCCGGCGGCGGCTGAGTTTCATCAACTGGCCGGCTTCTCGCCGATCCATTCCTTATAGATCTTGTCGTACGACCCGTCGCTGCGAGCAGCCGCAAGCGCCTCGTTCACGGTCTTGAGCAGCTCGGCGTTGCCCTTCTTGACGGCGAAGCCGTACTGCTCCCCGGTGTCGAAGCCGGCCGCGACGACCACCTTGCCCGGGTTGGCCTTGATGTACTCGTTCCAGACCGGCAGGTCGTTGACGGCGGCCGCGACCTGATTGGTGGCCAGCGCCTGCTGCAACGCGGCCAGGTCCTTGTAGGAGACCACCTCGATCTTGAGGCTCTTCTCCTTGACCTGGGCGTTGATGTATTCCTCACCGGTGGTGCCGCCCTGCACACCGAGCCGCTTGCCGACGAGCTCCTCCAGCGTCTTGACCTCTTTGCCGGTCTGCACGGCCAGCGCCTGGGTGGCGTCGAAGTACGGGTCGGAGAAGTCGATGACCTTCTTGCGCTCGTCGGTGATGGTCATGCCGGCCGCGGCCACGTCACACTTGCCGGAATTCAGGTCGGCGCCGGACTTGATGCCCTCGAACGGCGTGTCCACGATCTCCTGCTTGACGGAGAGCTTCGTGGCGACCAGATCGATCAGCGCGACGTCGAAGCCGACCACTTTGCCGGTGTCGTCCTTCGACTGGAACGGCGCGTAGGGAAGGTGCGTGCACGTGGTCAGCACGCCGGATTTCACCAGCGCCACGCCGCTCTCGGTGGTGCTCCCGGTGTCCTTCTTGGCGCAGCCGGTGGCTGCGATCATCGTGGCGGCCACCAGCGCGACCGCCGCACGGGCATGTCCCAGCTTCTTCATGGGAGTCAGAGTAATTCATCTCGATCAATAACGATGACCACCCATGGAACTCGGGTTGACAACGATGTCGAGTGGATCCCGCACTACATCAGATGATCCGGCCCGGATCAGGCGGGAAGAGATCGTGCCCGTCCCAGGGATCGACCGGCTCGCCGTAGTGGGATTCGCCGTCCTCGGCCTCACCGGCCGCTCGGATGTGCGAAGGCTCGACCCGCGTGCGATCGACACGCGGGGGCGCGGGATCCGCACGGGCGGGATCCACCGGCCAAGGCCCGGACTCAACACGAGTGCGGCCAACGTGCGGGGACGCGGGCTCGACACGCGTGCGATCGACACGCGGGGGCGCGGACTCGACGCGCGTGCGATCGACACGCGGGCGCGCGGGATCCGCGCGAGCGGGATCCACCGGCCAAGGCCCCGACTCGACGCGGGAGCGGCCGACATGCGGGGACGCGGGCTCCACACGCGTGCGATCAACGCGCGGGGGCGCCGCACGGGCAGGGTCCACCGGCGGAGGGGCGGGCTCGGCGCGGGCCGGTGGAAGGGCGGGCTCGGTGCGAGCCGGTGAAGGGGCGGGCTCGGTGCGAGCCGGTGAAGGGGCGGGCTCGGCTCGGGTGGGGTCGAGGGGGAGGCGGGCGCGCTCCTCGACGAGGCGGGTGCGGGCGGCCTGGAAGAACGGGCCGGTCAGGCCGGCCAGCGGGTCGCCCCGCCAGAAGGACAGGGCTCGGCTCGTGTCGCCCGTCGTGGCGGCGGCCCGGAACGCGTGGGCGTCGACCGCGCCCTCGTCGGGATGCAGGACGTAGCCGGCGTCGGTCCGGACGATCAGGGCGGGGCCCAGCGCGCGGCGCAGGTTGCCGATGAACCGGTAGACGGTTTCCGTCGCGTTCGGGGGTGGGTCGCCGCTCCACAGGGTGGTCACGATGTCCGGCACCGGCACCGGGCGGCCCTCGCGCAGAAGCAGGAGGGCCAGCAGCGCCTGCTGCTTGACCGGTCCG
This sequence comes from Actinoplanes sp. NPDC000266, assembly GCF_042899005.1. Lineage (NCBI taxonomy): Bacteria > Bacillati > Actinomycetota > Actinomycetes > Micromonosporales > Micromonosporaceae > Actinoplanes > Actinoplanes sp. NPDC000266. The sequence goes on along the minus strand of NZ_JBIAZI010000001.1, from coordinate 764,297 downwards.
AGATCCACCGGAGCGGCGTCCCGGTAGGCGCGGACCGGGCCGAGGATCTCGAACCGTACGCCCATGGGCCTGACTTTATCTGTCTCCTGGTGGGGCGCCGAGGGCGGCGGCCGCATCCTCCCCGTAAGTGCGCTGGCCGCGCAGCACGATCAGGCTTCCGACGATCAAGGGCAACAGCACCACGGTGTACGCCCATCGCAGCGACCCGGTCGCGTCGGAGGCCATGCCGATGAGCCATGGCCCCAGCGCGCCACCCAGCGTGACCAGCAGTTGCAGCACCGCGAAGCCCAGGCCCCGGCGGTGCGCCGCGACCACGTCGGCGTTGGCCGCGGTCAGGTTGGCGATGGCCCCCGCGAAACCCGCGTTGGCCAGCGTGAAGCAGATCGCCTGCGGCACCAGCACCGGCACGCTGACCGCCCCGGCCAGGAAGACCGTGCCGACCAGCAGCGACCAGCCGCCGATCGCCACCCGCCGCTCGTGGTGGCGGTCGCCGAACCAGCTGCCGGCCAGGATGCCGGCGACGATGCCGACCAGGCCGGCCCCTCCCCCGACGGCCGCGGCCGACGCCTCGGGCAGGTCGAACTCGCGGGCGTAGAACGACGGCATCCAGAAGAACAGGCCGCCGAGCCCGAAGAACAGGATGCTCAGGCCGGTGATCACCGAGCGCAGGGTGCGGATGCGGAGCAGGGTGACCAGTTGCTGCCGCATTCCGACCGTCGCCGCCGGCTTTTCGCGATCGACGGCGGCCGTGTCGCCGTACCACCGGGAGAGATCGTCGCCGACGCCCCGGACCGGCTCGCGGACCGTGAGCACCAGAAGCGCGATGATCACGCCCGGGACGGCGATCAGGAAAAATCCGGTGCGCCAGCCGACGGTCTGCGCGAGGGCGCCGCCGGCGATGACGCCGATCGGGAGCCCGGCGAAGTACGCCATCCGCTCGTAGCCGTACGCCCGCGCCCGCCCCGGACCGGGGTAGAGGTCGCCGAGCAGGCTGGACGACGGCGGGTTGTAGAGCTGACCGGCCGCGCCGAGCAGGACCCGGACGGCGAACAGCGTCGCGTACGAGCCGGCGAGCCCGGTCCCGACGGTGAGCAGCGCCCAGACGGCGACGATGGCGGCGATGGTCCACGTGCGCTTGCCGGTGTCGGCGAGTTTGCCGGCCGGCAGCAGCAGGACGATCGCGGCCAGCGCCCCGGCGGTGGCGATGGCGCCGCCCGCGCTGTCGCTGAAGCCGAACTCCTCCTGGATCGTCGGCAGGGCGCCGGCCAGCAGGTTGTATTCGATCCGGTCGATGGCGGCGACGAGCGCCACGCAGATCGCCGGCCACCATCCGAAGGGCGCGCCGCTGCCGCGCCGGACGGTGACCGGTGGCCGGCCGGCGTGGACGGTGACCTGTCTGATCTGCTCGGACTCGCCGGTGACCGCCATCCCGGCACCCTACCGTTAGGAAACGCCGTTTCGCTAGGGGACACAAAGCTGGGGCATGCCGATCGCCATGACGGCGGTGTCGTCCTCGAGCCCGTCCCCGAAATCGTCGAGCAGGCCGACGAACGCCTCGACCACCTTGACGGCGCCGGCCGGGGCCAGGCCCTCGGCGAACCGGGTCACGGCGCCCACCCCGAAGCGGTGATCGGGCGTCCGGGCCTCGGTGATGCCGTCGGTGTAGAGCACGAGGGTGTCGCCGGGCCACAGGGTCAGCGCGGTGTTGGTGTACGCCGAGTCGGGGAACACGCCGACCAGCCGGCCCCGGGTGGGGTGGCTGTGCGCCGTCCCGTCCGCGCGCAGCAACAGCGGCTCGGGGTGGCCGCCGCTGGCGATCACCAGGTCACAGCCGTCCCCGGCCGGTCGCGGGGTGAGGATGCCGAAGACGACGGTGCAATATCGGGCGTCCTCCCGATATTCCTGGTAGAGGACCTGGTTGAGGTTGTGCAGCACGGCGGCCGGGTCCGGGTCGTAGACCGCGGCCGCCCGCAGCGTGTACCGGGCCAGGGCCGTCACCGCGGCCGCGCCGATCCCCTTGCCGCTGACGTCGCCCAGGAAGAACCCCCACCGGCCGTCACGCAGCGGGAACAGATCGTAGAAGTCGCCGCCGACCTCGTCGGTCGAGGCCATCCGGTAGTGGGCCGCCGTCCGCAGGCCGGGCGGCGTCGGCAGCACCGCCGGGAGCAGGCTGCGCTGGAGGTCGGCGACCAGGTGGCGCAGGCGCTCGCTCTCGCGTTCGGCCGTCCTGCGGGCGTACAGCAGCTCCTGCTCGTAGGCGTTGCGCTCCCGGCCGTCGAAGACGATCGTACGGACGCTGCCGTCCTTGACCAGCGAGCTGACCAGCACCGGGAACCGAGTGCCGTCCTTCGCCAGCAGATCCAGCGCGATGCCGCTGATCTCACCCTGCATGAGCAGCAGCGGGGCGAAGTGGGTCTCGTAGTAGATCCGGGCCCCGACGGTGAGCAGCTCCCCGAACCGCCGGACACCGAGCAACTCGTCCCGCGTGTAGCCGAGCCAGCCGAGCAGGGTCGCGTTGACCTTGATGATCGTGCCGTCCGGCCGGGTCGAGAGGTTGCCGCAGGGCGCGTTCTCGTACAGGTCGGCGTTGTCTTCGAGCAAAGCGGGGAACCTTCGACTTGAGGGGGCTGTTCCACGTTATCCGGCCGCTCGGGCCCTTTTGATCCGGGCGCGCGGAACATACGTTCGGTAGGTGGCTCCCGGCGAGGGGTTCCGGCTTGCGGAGGCGGTGGCCGATGTCTACGGCGACCTGCGGCTCGAGGCTGTGCTGCGGCGGCTGTTGCGGCACACCGCACGGCTCACCGGGTCGGCCGCGGGCAGCATCTCGCTGATCGACGCCGGCTCCGGGCATTACACCAAGGCGGCGGAGTACGGCGCGTTCTGCCGCCTGGGCGACAGGTTCCCGCTGGACGAGGGGGCCACCGGCCGAGCGTTCGCCCGGCGGCGGCCGGTGGTGATCGCCGAGTACGGGCAGTTGCGCTCCGGCCATCTGGTCTCGGCCGACCGGGTCCGGCGCGGCTCGGCGGCGGCCGTGCCGATCTGGTGGCGCGACGACGTGATCGCGGTGAGCGTGACCTTCGCACCGGCCTTCACCACCCGGGAGGTGGACGATCTGGAGACGCTCACCCAGGCGGCGGCCGCGGCCATCGTCCGTACGGCCCGCTTGGGAAGCCCCGGCCTTCCCCTGCCCGCTCCGGCCCCTTTCACCACGCGCGAGCTGGGCGTTCTCGAGCTGATGCGGCAGGGCCTGACCTACCGCGAGATCGCGTCGCGGCTCGGCCTCTCCCCCAAGACAGTCGAGAAGCACGTCGGCGCGGTCATCCGCAAGACCGGGACCCGCAACCGTACGGCCGCGGTGGTCACCGCCCTGGAGAGCGGCTGGGTGGGGGATTCACCCCATACCGCGACCGGGTGATCGGTGGCTTGACTGGGCTCATGCCCGTCGTGCCGATGAAAGAGATCCTCGATCGCGCGCTGGCCGGCCGTTACGGGGTCGGCGCCTTCAACATCGTCAACGATCTGAGCATCGAGGCGGTGCTCGCGGCGGCCGTCGAGGAGCGCGCGCCGGTCATCCTGCAAACCTCGGTCAAGACCGTTCTGATGTACGGCCGGAGGCAGCTCCACGAGATCTTCCACACGCTCGCCCGCGACGTCGACGTGCCGGTGACGCTGCACCTGGACCACTGTCCCGACCGTACGGTCATCTCGGATTGCCTGGCCGGAGGCTGGAACTCGGTGCTGTTCGACGCACACGAGCTTGACGTCGCGGAGAACCTGAGGCAGACCACGGAGGTGGTCGCGGAGGCGAGGCGTACAGGAGCGCACGTCGAGGGCGAAATAGAAGGAATCCAGGGCGTCGAGGACGACATCGGCTCGGACGAGGCGTCCCGCGTCCAGTCGCTGGAGGTGGCGGTCGACTTCATCAAGAACACCGGCGTCGACTGTTTCGCCCCGGCCATCGGAAACGCGCACGGCCAGTACAAGAAGGCGCCGAAGCTGGACGCGCAACGGGTCAGCGACCTGGTGGCGGCGACGGGCGTGCCGATGGCCCTGCACGGCGGAACGGGCCTGTCCGACGACCAGTTCACCGACCTGATCGCCCGGGGCTGCGCGAAGGTGAACATCTCGACGGCGCTGAAGGAGAGCTACATGCAGTCGTCGCTGGCGCACCTTCGCACAGCCGAGGAATCGGGGAAATGGGATCCGCCCGCGTTGTTCCGCCATCAGCGGTCGGCGGTGCTGGAGATGGCGAGGCACCACATCCGGCTCTTCGGAGGGGCGGGCCGGGCGTGGTGACGGCATTGGTCTTCGACTGCGACGGGGTGCTGGCCGACACGGAGCGCTACGGCCATCTGCCGGCGTTCAACGCCACGTTCGAGAGGTTCGGCCTGCCCGCCCATTGGAGCGAAGAAGAGTACGGGGAGAAGCTGAGAATAGGCGGCGGCAAGGAAAGAATGGCCAGCCTGTTCGACGATCCGGCGTTCGCGGCGGCGGTGGGCGACGCCCACCGTACCGAAAAGCTGACGACCTGGCACAAGGCGAAGACGGCGGCTTTCAAGCAGTTGGTGGCCGAGGGCCACATTCCACCCCGCCCCGGCATAGCCCGGGTCATCCGAGAGGCCCTAGCCGAGGGCTGGACGGTAGCGGTGGCATCGACGTCGGCCGAGGAGTCGGTGCGGGCGGTCCTGGAGAACGCGATAGGCGGCCTGGTCACCAAGGTACCGGTCTTCGCCGGCGACATAGTGTCGGCGAAGAAGCCGGATCCCGCGATCTACGAGTTGACGGTGAAGAGCCTGGGCTTGTCGCCAGACGACACATTGGTGGTCGAGGACTCCCGAAACGGTTTGCTGGCCGCAACCGCGGCCGGCCTGAGATGCCTGGTGACAGTGAACGGATACACCCGGGACGAGGACTTCACGGAGGCCACGCTGGTGGTCTCGGAGCTGGGCGACCCGGGCCGCCCGCCGATAGAGGTGCTGGCCAACAGGGGCGGGGCCCACCCAGGCGACTTCGTAACCCTGGACGACCTGAGAGCCTGCCTTCCCGGAGGACCAGAATGAGCATCACCGAAACAGAGTGGGTGGTCCGAACAATCGCCCAGACAGCAATCGAAAACGAAAAATACTTCGGCGACCTGGACTCGGTAGTAGGCGACGGCGACTTCGGCTATTCACTGGCCCGAGGTTTCGAAAAGCTCCTGGAAACTTGGGACGACTTGGACCGTTCATCATCCGGGGCTTTCCTCAAGCGCACAGGAATGACGATAGCCTCCCGCATTGGCGGCACATCAGGCCCGATATGGGGCACAGCTTTCATCCGAGCAGGCGCCGCAGCAGCCACCGCAGCCCCTGACAACACGACCAGCGCGGCCGGGACGGCAGGCGCCACCAGCACCACAGCCCCCGACACATTGGCCGGCGCGGCGGAAACGACGGGCGCCCCGGACACGCCAAGCCCGCCCGGCGCAGCTAGCGCACCGGACACGCCAAGCCCGCCAGGCGCAGCTAACGCACCGGACACGCCAAGCCCGCCCGGCGCAGCTAGCGCACCGGACACGCCAAGCCCGCCGGGCGCAGCTAGCGCGGCGGACACGGCGGACCGCCCGGATGTGACCGGTCCGGTCGTGGTGGCGATGCTGCGGGCGGCCGTCGAGGGGATCAAGGCACGCGGCCAGTCCGATGTAGGCGACAAGACGCTCCTGGACGCCTTGGTGCCGTTGACGGACAGCCTCGCCCGTTCCGTGAGCGAGGGCGCCCCGGCCGAGGAGGCGGTCCGGGCCGCCGCGGCCGCGGCCCGGGAGGCGGCCGACGCCACGAGCGGCATGGTCGCGAAGCGGGGCCGCGCTGCGTACACCGGCGAACGCAGCAGGGGCTCGGTCGACGCCGGCGCCATGGCGGTGGCGGTCATCGCCGAACGAATCAGCGAGACCTGGAAGCAAGGAGCGCCGTCGTGAAGAAGTTCGTGAACGATCCGAAGAGCTACGTCCCCGAAATGCTGGAGGGCGTGGCCCTGGCCAACCCCGGCACCCTCAGATACATCCCCGCCTACAACCTGATCATGCGCTCCGACGCCCCCACGGAGTCGAAGGTATCGATCGTCCAGGGCTCCGGCTCCGGCCACGAGCCGGCCCACGTGATGGCGGTAGGCAAGGGCATGCTCGACGCGGCCTGCCCCGGCGACGTCTTCGCCGCCCCGCCGATGGACTACGTCTACGAGACCGCCAAACTGCTCGCCTCTCCCAAGGGCGTCCTCCTCCTGGTCAACAATTACACCGGCGACCGCATGGCCTTCGACATGGGCAAGGAGATGGCCGAGGCCGACGGCGTACGCTGCGAAATCCTCACGATCAACGACGACGTAGCAGTCCAGGACTCCCTCTACACGGTCGGCCGCCGGGGCGTAGCCGGCAACTTCTTCGTCATCAAGGCCGTAGGCGCCGCCGCCGAACAGGGCGCCTCCATAGACGACCTCCTCCGCATAGGCCGCAAGGTCAACGACGTCACCCGCACCATGGGCGTCGCCTTGACCGCCTGCACCCCACCCGCCAAGGGCTCACCCCTCTTCGAACTCGGCGCCGACGAAATCGAGTTCGGCGTGGGCATCCACGGCGAACCAGGCCGCGAACGCCGCAAACTGACCTCAGCCGACCAGATAGTCGACGACATGCTGGACGCCGTGGTCCCCGACCTCCCCTACGAGTCCGGCGACCGCGTAGCCCTAATGATCAACGGCCTGGGCGGCACCCCGATAAGCGAGCTCTACATCCTCTACCGCCGAGCCCACCAGCGCCTGGCCGACAGAGGCATAACCATCGGCCGAAGCTACGTCAACGAATACTGCACCTCCCTCGACATGGCCGGAGCCTCCCTGACCTTGGTACGCCTCGACGACGAGATCGAGCCCTTACTCACCGCCCCCGCCGAGGCCGCCGTCCGCATCTTCTGACCACCCCACCTCCACCGCGCCGTCTTTCGCCACCCCGCCCGCCTGCCCTCCATCGCACCGCCCGCCTGCCCTCCATCGCACCGCCCGCCTGCCCTCCATCGCACCGCCCGTCCTGCCCTGCCCTGCCCTCCACCGCACCGCCCGCCCTGCCTCCGGCGCTCACGGCTCCGCCGCACCCGAGTGTCACGGCCCTCGGGTGCGGTTGCGGTCTACGTGCCGGAGGTGGAATCGCTGCGGAGGTAGGCCAGGACGGCGAGGACGCGGCGGTTCGTGTCGTCGGTGGGCGGTAGATCGAGTTTGGCGAGGATGTTCCCGACATGCTTGCCGACGGCCGGATCGGACAGGACCAGCGTGCGGGCGATAGCGGCATTCGACTGCCCCTCGGCGATCAGAGCGAGCACCTCGCGTTCCCGTGGAGACAGCTGAACAACCGGATCGCGATGGCGGCGCAGCAACTGCCGAACCACCTGCGGATCGACGACAGTGCCCCCGCCGACCACCTGCCGCACGGCGGCCACGAACTCCTCGACGTCGACGACCCGGTCCTTCAGGAGATATCCCACGCCGCGCCCACCGTGCGAGTCGAGCAGGTCGGCCGCGTAGCCCTGCTGCACGAACTGGCTCAACGCGATCACCGCCAGCCCGGGGTGCTCACGTCGCAGCTCGACCGCCGCCCGCAGCCCCTCGTCGGTGAAGGACGGCGGCATCCGGATGTCGGTCAGCACCAGGTCGGGCCGATGCTCCCAAACGGCGGCACGCAGCGCGTCCGCGTCGCCGACGGCCGCCACCACATCGAAGCCGAACCGGCCCATGAGCCCGGTCAGCCCTTCACGCAGGAGCACACCGTCCTCGGCGAGGACTACTCGAATCGGTCGGTCGGTCGACAAGGGATCTCCACCCGTATCAGGGTCGGCCCGCCCAGCGGGCTCGACAGCAACATGCGCCCATCCGCTACCGCCACTCGGTCGGCCAGGCCGGTCAGCCCGGTGCCGCGTGCTGGCTCGGCCCCGCCCTGGCCGTCGTCGAGAACCTCGACAATCAGGACACCGTCCTCCGCTACTGCCGTCACGGCGGCCGACGTGGCCCGGCTGTGCTTGAACACATTCGTGAGCGCCTCCGCGGCCACGAAGTAGGCCACCGACTCGACGCCGGGTGGCGGCCGCGCGGGCACGTCGGCACGGACCCGCACCGGGATCGGCGCCTGATCGGCCAGCTCCCGCAACGCTCCGGGTAGGCCGAGCTCGGTCAGTGTCTGCGGCCTGATGCCATGTATGAGTTCACGAAGCTCGGCCATGAGCAGCTTGGCCTGCTCGTGAGCGCCCGCGACGGCCTGACCGGCAGGCGAGTCGTCAGACAGGTCAACGCGAGCCAGCCCAAGTTGCAGGGTCAGGCTGACCAGCCGTTGCTGAGCGCCGTCATGCAGATCGCGCTCGATACGGCGGCGCTCTGCCTCGAACGCGTCGACGAGCCGCACCCGGGACCGCGCCACTTCGGTCAGCTCGGCCCGCAGATCGGTGTCGGCGGGCGCGGACAGCAGCAGTCGCGCCGCGGCGGCGTGCGCGCCGGCGGTGGCCGCCAGCAGGTAGGGCACGGCGGGCAGCAGCGCGACGCCGAACAGCGCCCAGGGGAGAGCCTCGCTGACCGTCGTCACCGTGCCGAGGCCGAGTGAGACCGCGTCGTGGCCGTCGACCAGGAGCGGGCCGGCCACCGCGACCGCGATGACGACCAGCAGGATCAGCACCGTGCCGTACCAGATCGGTACGGCGCCGACCAGCAGGATCGCGTAGCAGAGGGCGCGCCAGGTGGCGGCCTCGGTGTAGCGGGTCCGCAGCCATACGAGGGGCTGTGAGGTCGGCACGGGTCGATGGCCCGACCGGGTGAGCCGGGTGTCGATCAAAGCCAGGCGTCGACGCTCCACCTCGGCCGTGGGCACGGCCACCAGCGGGCCGAGCCCGGCGATCAGCAGACAGCCACCCAGTAGTAAGAAGGCCAGCTCGACGAGCGAAGGATCGTTCCAGGTCACGACCCGCCGCAGCAGGATCGCCCACGGCAGGCCGAGCAGCACCATCGGAACCGCGACCACGGCCACTACCGGGCCGGTGGTCAACAGGTAGGCAACGGCTCGCCACGGCCACGCGGACGCCAGGAATCGGCGGCGGGTGACCGCTTCCAGCGCGGTGTGTGGCGTCGACATTTGGCCCACGCTAGTTCTCGGCCGCCCGCCGCGCGGTATGGCTAGGCATACTCTTTTACGGTGCCTGGCCGTAGTGCCCGGCATGCCCGCCCGATGATCGGGTGAGCACATGCGACTCACGCCTCTGATCCCACTGCTCCTGCTGGCGTTCCTCGCCGGGTGCACCGACCTGAGTGCCGTCGACGAGACGAGTGAAGACCGCCACGAGTTCGCGCTGTCCGGCGAGCGGCTGGCCATCGACAACGACGGCGGCGATCTGCGGCTGGTCGCCGGCACCGGCGACGCCGTCGTAGTGCAACGGTCATTGACCGGCAAGGCGACCGTCGAGGGCAATGCCTCGTGGTCTCTCAGCGTCGACACCCTCCGGCTGCGCGTCACCTGCAGCGGCTTCGTGCCCGATTGCGGCGGCCGGCATGTCGTGGCGGTGCCGTCCGGGGTCGCCGTCACGGTGACCAGCGACTCTCCTGTCCGGGCCGTTGGCCTGGGCGCCGCGCTCACCGCGACGGTGTCCGACTCCTGGCTGCGGGTCGAGAGCCCGGCCGGTCCGCTCCGGCTCGACGCGGGACTGAACGCCGACGTCACCGACGCCCGTTCGCCTGACGTGGAGGTCTCGTCCCGTGACGGCGGGGTCCACCTGGGTTTTGCCAGCCCGCCCCGCCGGGTGAAGGCCCGTGCCGGCGGCTCGGTCGACATCGTGCTGCCCGCCGGTCCCGAGACCTATCGGGTCACCGCCGCGCCCGGCCGTACGGACTTGCGCAGCGACCCGGCCAGCAAGCGCGCCGTCGAGGCGACCGCAGGAGACGGCCGCACGGCTCAAGTACGGAAGGCACACTGATGTTCGAGCTGATCGATGTCACCAAGGTGTATCGAGGCGGCAAGCGCGCCGTCGACGGTGTGTCCATGAGCCTCGGCCCTGGTGTGGTCGGTCTGCTGGGACCGAACGGCGCCGGGAAGTCCTCACCGATGCGGGTGGCTGCCACGGTGACGAGACCGACCACCGGACAGGTTCTGTTCGAGGGCGCGGACGTCGTCGCCCGGCCCGACGTGCTCCGCCGACGCCTCGGCTACCTCCCGCAGGACTTCGGTGTCTATCCCCACCTGACCGCCCGCGAGTTCCTGTCCTACCTCGCCGCGGTCAAGGGTCTGCCCGCCCGGCCGGCTCGCGCCCGCATCGACGAGCTGCTGACACTGATGCACCTCACCGAGGCGGCCAAGCGCCCGCTCGGTGGCTACTCCGGCGGCATGCTTCGCCGGGTGGGCATCGCGCAGACGCTGCTGGCCGATCCCCGAGTACTGATCATCGATGAACCCACCGCCGGCCTCGATCCGGAGGAGCGCGTGAGGTTCCGCAACCTGCTCGCCGAGCTGGCCGTCGACCGGCTCGTGCTGCTGTCCACCCACATCGTCTCCGACATCGAATCAGTAGCCGGTGACATCGCCATCGTGGCGGGCGGCCGTGTTCTCCGCCGAGGAAGTCCCGATGATCTGCTGCGGGCCGTGAACGGCCAGGTGTGGGAGCTGACCGTCCCGCCCTCGGCGCTCGCCGCCGTGCAAGCACGGCACACTGTCAGCCGGATGGTGCGCACGGCGGAGGGCGTACGCCTGCGGCTGCTCTCCCCTGATCCGCCCGCGCCCGACGCTGTGGCTATCCGGCCCGACCTCGAGGACGCTTACCTGGCAGTGATCGGCGATCTCCGGCAGGTGGCCAAATGAGGCCGGGGATGTGGGCCGCGCTGGCCGCTGCCGACTTCCGCGAGCGGGTGCGCCGCCCGGCTTACGCCGTCGTCCTCCTGGCGGCCGTCGGACTCGGCTACCTCGCCGTACCGGCCACCGGTGACCACTGGACGATCGTCAACGCGGGCGCCTACCGCGGCGTCTACGACAGTGCCTATGTCGGCACGGTCACCGCGCTCGCCGGAGCGCTGTGGCTCTCCGCCGGAGGCTTCTTCGTTATACGTACGGCCATCGCACGCGACCGGCAGACCGGTGTAGGCGAGCTTCTGGCCGCCACGCCGATGCGAACCGGCGACTATCTGCTCGGCAAGTTTCTCAGCAATCTATTGGTGCTCGGTTCGATGTCCGCCGCGCTGGCCGTGGCGGCGCTGGTCATGCAGCTGGCTCGCGGCGAGTCCCGCTCCGTCGACATTGCCGACCTGCTGACACCGTTCGCACTCTTCACGCTCCCCGTGCTCGCGGTGTCCGCGGCCGCGGCTGTCGTCTTCGAGACCACGCCCGTGCTGCGTGGCGGGCTCGGCAACATCATCTGGCTCTTCGTTTCATTGGTCGCCCTGATCGCCGGGCAGTCGGCGAACGCTCCCCTGGGCGGTCTGGGTGTCAACGCCTTCGCGGAGTCCTTACGCGACGGCCTGGCGGCCCAAGGCTTCAAGGTCACCGACCTGGCGCTCGGCTTGATGTACATGGACGTCCCGCCGCACCCTGTCCCCTGGCCCGGCGTCGATTTCTCGTCGGCCTTCGCCGCCCAGCGCTTATTGCTGATGGCCTTGGCCGCTGCCGCCGCGCTCCTGCCTGTGTTCTGGTTCGACCGCTTCGACCGAGAAGGAGCGAGTGCTCGGCGAGGGAAGCCGGCGACGGCAGAAGCGATCGACGAGGCGGCGCCGGTGCTCACATTCCAGCCCACGTACCCCGAGCGTCCGGATCACGGGCGGAAGCACCAGGCTGCTCACCCGGAGCGGGTACATCGGGGGCGCCGGGCTTCGCACGAGGTGGCCGGCCGCCGGCCACGGGGTGGATGGGGCTTCGGCCGGATGGTGATCGGTGAGGTGCGCATTCTCGTCGGCGGCGTCTCGCGGTGGTGGTGGCTGGGGGCGGCGGCGCTCGTGGTGGCGGGCCTTGCTCTGCCCGCCGGTGCTTCGGGGCTGCTCGCGGCGGCGTGGATCTGGCCGGTGCTGGTCTGGTCGCGGCTTGGCTGCCAAGCCCGTGAGCAGGGCGCCGAAGCGTTACTCGGAGCCTGTCCGGGTCCAGTGCTGCGCGTGCTGGCGCAGTGGCTGAGCGGCGTCGCGCTGACGGCGGCGGTGGGGATCGGGCCGGGCCTGGTCATGGCAGTGGAGGGTCGCTTGGCGGACTGGCTCGCGGGAGCGGTCTTCGTTCCGGCACTGGCGCTGGCCCTGGGTGTCATCGGCAGGACGCAGCGCTTCTTTCAAGCCGTCTATCCGCTGCTCTGGTACCTCGTGGTCAACGATGTCGCGGGCCTCGACTACATGGGTGTCCTGCCCGGCGGCCCCTCACCGGTCACGGTTGCTGCCGCGGCGATGCTCCTGCTGGTCTCGGCGCTCACCGCCGCGGGTGTGCGGCAACGCTTCCGCTGAACGGCACAACTCATCGATTGACAGCAGGTCTGTGATCGTTAACATTCTCGATACGCGCTCGCCATTTAGATCTTACGTACGTCGATGTCAGGGAAGTGATCTTCCAGTTCAGCGTGACGGCCCGGACCGACATACACGATAGTGAACGTTCACCAAAATCACGGCGCGCGCGAACGCTGTCCCCTCCGAGAAAGGCGAATCCCCGTGAGCCTGACCCGCAGAGACTTCACCCGGCTGGCGGCCATGAGCGCGCTCACCGCCGCCACCAGCGGCGCCGTGGTGCTCGGTGCGCCGTCGGCGGCGCTGGCCGCGAACACGGCGTACGTGTTCGCGTACTTCACCGAGACACCGAACATGAGCGGCGCCAACTACGGGCTGCACCTGGCGGTCAGCACCGACGGGCTGAACTGGCGGCCGCTGAACCAGAACAACCCGGTGGTGACCCCGACCGCCGGGACGCTCGGGCTGCGCGACCCGTTCATCCTGCGCAAACAGGACGGCACGTTCGTCGTGCTGGCCACCGATCTCAACGGCACCGACTTCGGCCAGAACAACCAGTACCTGCACGTCTGGGACTCGGTCGACCTGCGCAGCTTCACCGGATATCGCCGTGTCCGGATGCACGGCCTGGCCACGCACACCTGGGCGCCGACGGCGTTCTGGGTGGCCTCCCGCAACCAGTACGCGATCGTCTACTCGGCGAACAACGGCACCGACGTCTTCATGGTCAACTACACGTCGGACTTCCGGACGGTCAGTGCCAACGAGGTCTACTTCAGCCCCGGGTTCCCGGTGCTCGACGGCGATGTCGTGGTCGACGGCTCGACGTTCTACCTGTACTACAAGAACCTCTCGAACGGCCTGATCTACGGGGCTCGGTCGTCCACCGGCGCGGCCAACAGTTACACCACCTACACGAGTGGGCTGCGGCAGGGCAGCCAGATGGAGGCGCCGCTGCTGATCAAGAACAACAGCGGCAGCGACTGGCGGCTGTGGGGCGACTCGTTCAGTCCGGTCAACAACGACTTCTACGCGTGGACGACGTCCAACGTTGGGGCGAACTCGTGGACGGCACTGAACCAGCGCGACTTCACGCCGCCGCTCAACGCCAAGCACGGCTCCATCGTGGGCATCACCGGGGCCGAGTACGACGGGCTGGTCGCTCGCTGGGGACTGCCCGCCTGGGTGCGGCTGAAGTCGTACAACTTCCCCGATCGGTACGTTCGGCACGCCGACAACATCGGGCGGATCGACGCTTACCCCTTCGACCCGCATCAGGACCAGCTGTGGCGGATGGTCGCCGGGCTGGCCGACAGCGCCGGCGTGTCCTTCGAGTCGGTCAATTATCCGGGCCGCTATCTGCGGCACAGCAACTACGCGGTACGGCTTGACGCCAACGACGGCACGGCGACGTTCCGAGCGGACGCCACGTTCACCCGTGTCGCGGGCCTCGGTAACTCGGGATGGTCGTCGTTCCGGTCCTACAACTTCCCCGACCGCTACCTGCGCCACGCCAACTACCTGCTCCGCATCGACCCACTCAGCTCCAGTTCGAGCGCGACCGACCGGGAGGACGCCACGTTCCGAGTGTCCTGAACGGCTGAAGCCGCTGCCCCCATACGCCCGGCCCCACCACCCGCCGGCCGCCGCCACAAGCCGGGCGGCGGACGGCGCTGGTGATGGCCGCCCGCGGCGCTCACCGCGGGCGGCGCGGGCATCCGCGGGCGGCGCGGGCATCCGCGGGCGGCGCGGGCATCCGCGGGCGGCGCGGGCATCCGCGGGCGGCGCGGGCATCCGCGGGCGTCGCGGGCATCCGCGGGCGTCGCGGGCATCCGCGGGCGGCGCGGGCGTCCGCGGGTGGCGCGGCAGGAACCGACCGACGCCAGCCGACAGAGCCGAGCGGCCGCTGGAGGTGAGCGGCGCCGGTCGCGGGACGGGTCAGAAGCCGGGGAAGGTGGCGCGCAAGTCGTCGAGGGTGATGTTGCCTGTGACCTTGACGTCGGTGGGGGTGTGTGGCGGGGTCAAGCGGCCGGCGAGCAGGCGCAGCGCGGCCTCGAGCGGGCCCTCGAACGTTGCCGTGGGGGTGCCGGCTTCTCTAGTGAAGTGGGCGCCCTCGTTCAGGACGATGCTGTACGGGGTCTCGGCGATCGTTACTACGGCCGGCTCCCGTACCGCGTCGGGCTTGGCGATGAAGCCCAGGAAGAAGCTCAAGCCGCCGGCCAAATGCTCGGCCAGCAGGTCAGCGGGGCCCGCGGCCAGGGCTGCGGCGGGGTCGGCGGCTACGCGGATGTCCCAGCCGTGGTGGACCACCTCGCTCAGGCGCATGCCGGCGAACGAAGCCAGGGGGATGGGCTGCGGGAGGAAGCCTGGGTTGATCGCGAGCTTGTCGTGCTGGTCGGGGGTCAGGGCCTCGAAGGCGGCCACCAGCTTGGCGTTCGACTCGATCGAGCCGGTGGCCTGCGCCTCGGGGGTCAAGGCGTTCCAGCGGTCCCACACGCTCTCGTTGAAGCCGGGGCCCGGGACCTCGCCCTCGCCGGTGCCTCCGCGCAGGACGGCCAGGTTGATCTCGGCGCCGCTGCCCAGGTGCGACAGCACCTGCGCGACGGTCCAGTCCGAGGCGCCCGACGGGCCCTCGATCTGCGCGGGCGAGAAAGCGGAGACGGCCGCCGCGAGGTCGTCGTGCTCGGAACGGAGGGCCGCGATGGTGCGGGCAGCAAACGATGTCATGCCCGAAGCCTAGATCGGCCTCAGCCGGGCCGATCACGCTTGCCGCGCCAGGCAGTAGGACGGGCGAGAGGAGAAGGGGCGGTCACGCTGGTGGGGATGGATCTGCTGTGCCTGTCTGGAAAAGCGTGCGGGCGTTCAGGGTGACGGCCATGGTGCCGTTCGCTCTCAAGCGCAGGACGGCTCCCGGGTTGCCGGCTGTTCCGCTGCTCCACGCTGTGCCGTTCGTGGCGTCGTAGAGGACCAGGTGGCCGTCGTTCTGCATGACCAGCTTGACGCCGGTTGTCGTGGCTGTGTGCCAGACGGTTCGGCCCTGGTCGCGGAGCGTCAAGTCGCCGCCCGTGGTCACGGTGAGGGTCAAGCGGTTCGTGGACCAGCTCTGGCCCGCGGTGAGGACGCTCGTGCCGGCGATGATCCGCTCGGTCCAGGCGGAAGGCGCGGTTGGCCCGGCGGGCAACGGCGAGGTGGGCGACGGCGAGGCGGCCCACGGCGAGGCGGGCGACGACAGGGCGGGCGACGACAGGGCGGGCGACGAAAACGCGGGCGACGGCGGGGCGGAGGACGACGGCGCGGGGGCCACCGACACCGGGATCGCCCCTCCGGCAGGGCCGTTGATCGCGGGCGGTGCGGGGCGGGCGGCGCTGGGCGGGCGGTCCTCGTCGTGGCCCAGCTGGAAGCCCGCGTACGCCGCGGCGGCGAAGCTGAAGACGATGGCGGCCACCAGCAGGATCACCGGCCAGTCGATGTCCGGGGCTCTGCGAACCATGAGATCCTCTCGCGTCTTGGCCGTGCGCAGCCTACGGTGCCTCGTGACGTCAGCCCTCCGCCGTTCGGATGATGCCGTTCGTGTGACTCCGTTGCGTGGGCCGCTGCTATCGGGCAGCGTGGCCGCATGGACGTCGCCGAGAGGGCGGCACGACCATCGGACGAAATCACATGAGATCGGGCGCAGCCGCAGGGCACCTAGGCTGTTTTCACGAAGCTGCCTTCTACGACTCCGATCAGGCCTTCCTCGACGTCGTCGTCCCGTTCCTCACCGGCGGGCTCGAAGCCGGGGAGCCGGTCGTCGCCGCATTCACCCGTCACCACCAGGGGCTGGTCACCGAGGTACTCGGCACCGGCCACGGGATCAAATACATCGACGCCGGCCTGCAGTACGCGCGGCCGGCCTCGGCCATCGACCGCTATCGGCGGATGCTCCGGGAGTACGGGACCACTCGCCCCGCCCAGGTGCGCCTCACCGGTGAGGTGCCGCACCCGGGCACCGGCGCGCCCTGGGACTGGTGGGCCCGCTACGAGGCCGCCGTGAACCGGGCCTTCGAGGACTTCCCGGTCTGGGGTCTGTGCCCGTACGACACCCGCCTGCTTCCGGCCGACGTGATGGCCGACGTGCGGAGCACGCATCCCTTCATCGCCGACGGCGCCACCCACGCCGCCAATTCCGGCTTCGTCGTCCCTGAAACGTTTCTGGCCGGTCGCCGGGCCGCCTGGCGTGACCCGCTCGAGGACGGGCCGCCGGCGGCGACGTTCCACGATCCGTTTCCCGCGCCGGTGCGCACCGCGATCACCCGGGCCGGCCACTCGACCTCGCTGCCGGAGAACGACGTCCGAGGGCTCGTGCTCGGCGCCTCGGAGGCCGTGTCCAACGCCATCCTGCACGGCAAGCCGCCGGTGACCGTACGCCTGTGGAGCTCCGCCGAGCGGATCGTCGTCGCCGTGACCGACGCCGGTGAAGGTCCCCGCGAGCCCTTCGCCGGCCTCTTCCCCACGTCGGCCACGGCCGCCCGCGGCGGCCTCGGCCTGTGGCTGGCCTTCCAGGCCTGCGGCTTCGTCACCTTCGACCACGGCCCCGACGGCTTCACCATCCGCCTGGTCGCCGGGAAGGCCGAAACAGGACAGCCGGAGGCCGGAACAGGACAACCGGAGGCCGAAACAGGACAGCCGGAGGCCGGAACATGACAGCCGGACGGGCCGGAACGTGACACCGGCATTGCGCGTCGAGCCCGGGGACCACGCCGGCGCCGCCTTCTCGTCGCCCGCGGCGTTCGCCGAGACCTCCGTCGCCTTCGCCGAGCGGGCGATCGCCGCGTCGGCGCGGGTGCTGATCTTCCCGGGAGGCGAGCACCGGGACGGTCTCGGCGCCTTCCGGCGGCTCTGCGACCGGCGGAGCCGCGCCGTCGCCGAGGCCGGCGACCAGGTTCAGGTGGGCGACAGCCGGCAGGTTCAGTGGGCGCTCGGCCGGTTCGACCCCGGCTATCTGCATCAGGCGTACGAGGCCGCGACCCGCCAGGCCGTGGCCGACGGCTTCACGGGACTGTGGGTCAGCGTCGACATGAGCTGGGCGGCCTCGGCCGACCCGGGCGCCCTGGCCGATTTCGAGGCCGCCTCGTCGCGGCTGTTCAGCGACGGCGAGCTTACTGCCGTCTGCCAGTACGACACCCGGGTCTTCGCCCGTCCGCATCTCGCCGCCGCCTGCCGCGCCCATCCGGCCAACCTCGCGGCCGGCTCGCCGCTGCGGCACCGGTCGTTCGACGATGACCGGCTGCTTGTCCTGTCCGGCGAGACCGACATGGGCAACGCGACCGCCTTCACCGCCCTGCTCGGCCGGCTCCGGCCGGGCGCCACCCTCGACATCACCGCCATGACCTTTCTGGACGTCCGGGCCCTGGCCGCCGTCGCCCGCACCGCGGCCGAGGTGGCCGGGCTGACCCTGCGCGCCACCGCCGCTCAGGAGGCCACGCTGGACCTGATCCAGGACGCGCTGCCCCGTCGCCGAGAGTGGTGAAACCGGGCAGCGCCGCCCGCGCCCGAGGTCCTACTATCGGGCGGATGAGCCCCCGGAGTCTCACCCAGGCCGAGGCGGAGCAGCGGGCCGCGCTGATCGCCGTGGACCGCTACGACATCGCGTTCGATTTCACCGAGCTGCCCACCGGGCCCGCCGTGACCTGCGTGTCGACCGTGACCTTCACCTGCCGCGAGCCCGGCGCGTCCACCTTCGCCGACTGCGTGGCGCCGGTCGTCTCGGCCACCCTCAACGGCGAACCGCTGCCCGCGGCCGAGGAGGGCCGGATCGCCCTGACCGATCTGGCCCAGCACAACACGCTGCGCGTCGAGACCCGGCAGACCGACACGTCCGACGGGCCCGGCGTTCACAAGTCGGTCGACCCGGCCGATGGCGAGGTCTACGTCTGGACGTCCTTCGCGCCGGACGAGGCCCGCCATCTGTTCGCCTGTTTCGACCAGCCCGATCTCAAGGCGCCGCACGCCTTCACCGTGACCGCTCCCGATCAGTGGACGGTGACCTCCAACTCCGGCCACCCCGAGATTCAGGAGCTTGCGGGTGTACGCCGGTGGGCCTTCCCCGACACTCCGACACTGGCCACCTACAACACGGTCGTCAACGCCGGCCCGCTTCACGAGATCCGGCGTGAGGCCGGCGGCCACGACCTCGGGTTGTTCTGCCGGCGCTCGCTGGCGCCCGTGCTCGACCGCGACGCCGATCAGATCTTCACCGTCACCGAGCAGGGCCTGGCCTTCTTCGCCGGCGTCTTCGGCATGCCGTTCCCCCAGCGCAAGTACGACCAGGTGTTCATGCCCGACTTCGGCGGGGCCATGGAGAACTGGGGCTGCGTCACCTGGGACGACACCTTCCTGCGGCGCTCCGAGCCGACCCCGGCCGAGCAGGAGGTCCTGGCCGTGGTGCTGCTGCACGAGCTGTCGCACATGTGGTTCGGCAACATCGTGACCATGCGCTGGTGGGACGACCTGTGGCTGAACGAGGCGTTCGCCGAGTTCGCCTGCTACTGGGCGGCCGAGCGGGCCACCCGCCACACCGACGCCCGGGTGGGCATGCTGGCCAGCGGCAAGCTGATCGCCTATCTGGCCGACCAGGGCCCGATGTCCCATCCGATCCGGCAGCCGATGCGCGACGTGGCCGAGGCCGCGTCCATCTTCGACGCGATCACCTATCCCAAGGGCGCCGCGGTCCTCCATCAGCTGATGACGTACGTCGGTGAGGAGCAGTTCGTCGCCGGCATGAAGAAGTACTTCGCCCGGCACGCCTGGGGCAGCACCACGCTGCGGGACCTGACCGACGCCCTGGCCGAGACGTCCGGGCGCGACCTCGACGCGTGGCGGGCCGGCTGGCTGGAGACGGCCGGCACCGACCGTTTCACGTTCGACGGCCGGACGCTGACCGGTAGCGGTCCCGCCGGTCCCCCGCGACCCCAGGTGCTGGCCGTCGGGGCGTACGACCGCGGTCCGAAGGGCTTGACCCGAAGGGCGGTGATCCGGGTCGAGGTCCACCAGGAGGAGACGCCGGTGGAGCTGCCGGCCGGCGCCGCCCTTTATCTGGTCAACGACGACGATCTGACGTTCGCCACCACCCGCCCGTCCGCCGCCGACCGGCCGACCCTGATGGACGACGCCGGGGCGCTGCCGACGGCAGTGTCGCGGGGCGTCGCGGTGGCCACCGTCTGGGACATGCTGACCAACGGCGAGGCGACCCCGGCCGAGACGGTCCACTGCGTGGCCTCGGTCCTGGCCGTCGAGACGGCCGACACGGTGATCGAGCCGTACCTGCGCCTGGCCGGCGACGCGGCCGAACTGTGGGCCGGCGACACCGGCCGCCCCGAGTTGATGGCCGAGTTCTTCGCCCTCTGCGCCCGGCTGGCCGAGCAGCCGTCCCGCCGCCAGGTGGCGCTGCGCGGCCTGGCCCGCTCGGCCCCCGACCTCGACGCCGTGGCGATGCTGCAGTCGGGCGCCGACGTCGACCTCCGGTGGCGCCTGCTGACCCGCAAGGCCGAGCTCGGCGGCGACACCCGGGCCGAGGTCGCCGAACTGCTGAAGAACGACCCCGACCCGGACGCCTCACACCGCGCCCTGGCCGTGCGGGCGGCCCGCCCCGACGAGGCCGAGAAGTCCGCGATGTGGCAGATGCTGGCCGTCGACCGGGCCGTCCCGATGAGTGCCATGCGCATGGTGACGACGGCTTTCTGGCGCCCGGGCCAGGAGGAGCTCCTGTCCGGCTACGGCGACAGCTACCTGTCCTTGCTGCCGGGCTTCGCCCGGGGCGGCATGATCCCGTCCATGGTCTACGCGGGACGGCTGCTCCCCCGCTTCGGCGTCACCGCCGACTTCCTGACGAGGGCCGGTGAGGTCGCCGCCACCACGGCCCCGGTCGTACGCCAGACGGTCCTGGAATACGCCGACGAGGTGCGCCGCATGCTCCGCACCCGGGGCGGTCAGCAGCAGCCCTGATCGGCCGCGTCGGGGCAGGCGGCCGGGTCGACGGCCAGGACCAGGCCGAGCAGGTCGCCCAGGGCGTGGGCCAGGCGGGGGTCGGCCAGCTCGTAGCGGAGGCGCCGGCCCTCGGGGACGGCCGCCACGAGGCCACAGCCACGCAGGCAGGAGAGGTGGTTGGACAGGTTCTGCCGGGTGGTGCCGATCAGCTCGGCGAGGTCGGCCGGATAACCCGGGCCGTCGCGCAGCGCCAGCAGCAGCCGGGCCCGCGTCGGGTCCGACAGGGCGTGCCCGAAGCGCGCCAGCACCTGCCCGTGCGTCATCGTCTCCACGGCCGAACAGTACACCTGCCAATGAACTATCCGGTTCGGAATCCTCTGATCGGCGGGAATTGCGTCCGGTCCGGTCAGCGCCGTGGCCCTGACCGGGCCGACTAGTTGCGCACTTCGCCCACGCCGGACACGGGTGTCGGCGACCCGACAGATCAGGGGTCGACGCATTCGCATGCTTTGCGTCTGCGTTTGGGAGGCGATACGCGTGCGTACACTCAGGACGTTTCTCGTTCTTGCCCTTGCCGTCACGGGGTTGTCCGTGGCCGGGGCCGAGCCGGCGGCCGCCGATGCCTGCGCGCCGCTGGTCAATCCGATCGCTTGTGAGAACAGCAAAGCCGGGACGCCGAAGAGCACCTGGGACATCTCCGGGTACGGCAGTTCGGCCCTTCAGGGCTTCCCTACGCAGATCAGCGTGAACGTGGGCGAGACCGTCCAGTTCAAGATCGACTCGTCGGCCTCCTCCTACCGGGTCGACATCTACCGGATGGGGTATTACGGCGGGAACGGGGCGCGCCTCATCACGTCGGTCAACCCGGCCGGGGCGCAGAGCCAGCCGGGGTGCATGAGCCAGGCCGCCACCGGGCTGGTCGACTGTGGCAACTGGGCCGTCTCGGCCTCCTGGCCCGTGCCCACCACCGCCGTGTCCGGCATCTACTTCGCCCGGCTCGTGCGGACCGACGGGACCTCGGGGGCCAGCCACATCCACTTCGTGGTGCGCGACGACTCCAGCCACTCCGGGATCGTCTTCCAGACCTCGGACTCGACCTGGCAGGCGTACAACCAATATGGGGGTAACAGTCTTTATGTCGGCTCGCCGGTGGGGCGTGCCTACAAGGTGAGCTACAACCGGCCCATCACCACCCGTGGGACCGGGGCCGAGGACTACGTCTACAACGCCGAATATCCGATGGTGCGGTGGCTCGAGGCCAACGGGTACGACGTCAGCTACATCGCCGGGGTCGACGCCGACCGCAACGGCGCGCTGCTGCGCAACCACCGGGCTTTCCTTTCCGTGGGCCACGACGAGTACTGGTCGGGGCAGCAGCGGGCCAACGTGGAGGCGGCCCGGGACGCCGGGGTCAACCTGGCGTTCTTCAGCGGCAACGAGGTGTTCTGGAAGACGCGGTGGGAGAACTCGTACCGGACGATGGTCACCTATAAGGAGACCCACGCGAACGGGAAGATCGACCCCGATCCGGCCTGGACCGGCACGTGGCGTGATCCGCGGTTCAGCCCGCCGGCCGACGGCAACCGGCCGGAGAACGCGCTGACCGGCACGGTCTTCAAGGTGAACGCGGGCACGGTGAACCTTCAGGTGCCGGCCGCGGACGGCAAGATGCGGCTGTGGCGCGGCACGACCGTGGCCACGCAGGCCGCCGGGGCCACGGCCACGCTGGGCACCGGGACCGTCGGCTACGAGTGGGACGAGGACGCCGACAACGGGTTCCGGCCGCGCGGGCTGATCAAGCTGTCCACGACCACGGCGTCCGGCCTCGATGTGTTGCAGGACTACGGTTCGACGTACGCCACGGGCAGCGCCACCCACAACCTGACGCTCTACCGCGCGCCCAGCGGCGCCCTGGTCTTCGGCGCCGGCACCGTGCAGTGGTCGTGGGGCCTGGACAGCAACCACGACCGCGGCTCCGGGGCCGCCAGCACGCCGATGAGGCAGGCCACCGTCAACCTGCTGGCCGACATGGGCGTGCAGCCCGGCACCATCCAGTCCGGCCTGACCGCGGCCACCGCCTCGGCCGACACCACCGGGCCGGCCGCGACCATCACCGCGCCGGCCGCCGGCGCGACCGTGCCCGTGGGTTCGCCGACCGTCATCTCGGGCACCGCGGCCGACACCGGCGGCGGGGTGGCCGGCGGCGTCGAGGTCTCCACCGACGGGGCGACCTGGCATCCGGCCTCGGGCCGGGCCACCTGGACGTACACATGGCGTCCGGGCACCACCGGGGCGGCCACCATCCGGGTCCGGGCCACCGACGACAGCGGCAACGTCGGCGCCGACGCGACCCGCGCCGTCACCGTCGGCTCGCGGACCTGCCCGTGCAGCATCTGGAACGCCAACGTCACCCCGGCCACGCCGGCCGACCCGGACAGCACCGGCACCGAGATCGGCACCCGGTTCCGCACCGACGTGGCCGGTCAGGTGACGGCGATCCGGTTCTACAAGAGCAGCGCCAACACCGGCACGCACGTCGGGCGCCTGTGGTCGAACACGGGCACCCAGCTGGCGTCGGTCACCTTCACCGGCGAGTCGGCCTCGGGCTGGCAGCAGGCCAACCTGTCGACACCGGTGACGCTGAGCCCGAACACGACGTACGTCGTCTCGTACTACGCGCCGAACGGCCGCTACGCCGCCGACACCGACTACTTCGCGAGCCAGGCGTACGACAACGCGCCGCTGCACGCGCTGCGGGACGGCACCGACGGGGTCAACGGCGTCTACCGCTTCGGCACCGGCTTCCCGACCCTGGCCTGGCGCAGCGCGAACTATTACGTGGACGTGGCCTTCACCCCGGGCACCGCCGCACCCGACACCACCCCGCCGACGGTGGCCACCCGCAGTCCCGCGTCCGGGGCGACCGGCGTGGCGATTTCCACCAATGCGAGCGCCACCTTCAGCGAGCCGGTGTCCGGCGTGGTGATGACGATGGCGGGAGTCACCGGCGCAACCGCCTACAACGATGGCGTGGCAACTTTCACGCCGGCGGCACCCCTAGCCGCAAATACGACATATACGATATCGGTCAGCGGTGCCAAGGATCTCGCCGGTAACACCATGGCCCCCGTGAGCTGGTCGTTCACCACCACCGCGGCCCCCACGACCACCACGTACTCGGTCTGGCCCTCGACGGCCGTCCCCGGCACCCCGGCCGATCCGGAGACAGCCGCGGTCGAGCTCGGCATGCGCTTCCGCTCCGACGTCGCCGGCCGGGTCACCGGCGTCCGCTTCTACAAGGGCAGCGGCAACACGGGCACCCACCTGGGCCGCCTGTGGTCCAACACCGGCACCCCACTGGCCACGGTCACCTTCACCGGCGAATCGGCGACCGGCTGGCAGACCGCCACCTTCTCCTCGCCGGTGACCATCACCGCGAACACCACGTACGTCGTCTCCTACTACGCGCCCGCCGGCCACTACGCCGCCGACACCGGCTTCTTCGCGAACAACGGCGTCGACAACGGCCCGCTGCACGCCCTGGCCAACGGCGTCGACGGCGCCAACGGCGTCTACCGGTACGGCACGGGCGGAGGCTTCCCCACGAACACCTGGCAGTCGGCCAACTACTGGGTCGACGTCCTTTTCCAAAGCGAGGGGTAGACGTTGAGAAAACTGGTGATGGTCCTGGCCCTCGTGGCCGCCCTGCTCGTCGTGCCGCAGGCGGCCCAGGCCGCCACCTGCCCCTGCTCGATCTGGCCCACCACCGCGGTGCCGGCCAACCCCTCGGAGGCCGACACCGCCGCAGTCGAGGTCGGCGTGAAGTTCCGCTCGGACGCCGACGGCTTCGTGACCGGCGTGCGCTTCTACAAGGGCAGCGCCAACACCGGCACCCACGTCGGCCACTTGTGGAGCGCCACCGGCACGAATCTGGGGACCGTCACCTTCACCGGGGAGTCCGCGTCCGGCTGGCAGACCGCCACGTTCGCCGCCCCGGTCGCGATCAGCGCCAACACCACCTATGTCGCGTCGTACTACGCACCGAACGGCCGCTACGCCAGCGACGACGGCGCGTTCGCCACGGCCGGCGTCGGCAACTCCCCGCTGCGGGCGCTGCGCGACGGCGAGGACGGCGCCAACGGCGTCTACCGGTACGGCACCGGCGGCGGCTTCCCGACCAACACCTATCAGTCGGCCAACTACTGGGTCGACGTCGTCTTCGAGACCAGCGCGGCCGACACCACCCCGCCCACGGTCACCGCCACCAGCCCCGCCTCGGGCGACTCGGGCGTGGCCACCACGGCCACGATCAGCGCCACCCTCAACGAGCCACTCCAGGCCGGCACGGTGGCCCTCGCGCTGCGGACCGGCACGACGACGGTCAACGGCACGACGACGTACGACTCCGCGACGCGCACGGTCAGTCTCGCGCCGGCGAGCGCCCTGACGGCGTCCACGTCCTACACCGCCACGGTCAGCGGGGCGCGGGACACCGCCGGCAACACGATGGCCCCCGTGAGCTGGTCGTTCACCACCGGGAGCGCGGGCTCGGCCTGCCCCTGCTCGATCTGGCCGTCCACCGCCACCCCGGCCGTGGCCGCGGCCGCCGACAACAGCGCCGTCGAGCTCGGCGTCCGGTTCCGGGCCAACGCGGCCGGCTTCATCACCGGCCTGAAGTTCTACAAGGGCGCCGGGAACACCGGCACGCACACCGGCTCGCTCTGGAGCACCGCCGGCACCCGCCTGTCCACGGTCACCTTCACCGGCGAGACGGCCACCGGCTGGCAGACGGCCACGCTGCCCAACCCGGTCGCGGTCACCGCCAACACGACCTATGTGGCGTCGTACCACACCGACACGGGCTTCTACTCCACCACGGTCAACGGCCTCGCCTCGGCCGTCACCCGGGGCCCGCTGAGCACGATCGCCGGGAACAACGGCGTCTACCGGTACGGCGCGAGCGCGTACCCGACCGCGAGCTACCAGAACACCAACTACTGGGTCGACGTCGTCTACAACACCGCGGCCACCGACACCGTGGCGCCCGGCCTGGCCGCCCGCTCCCCCGCCGCCGGCGCCTCGGGCGTGGCCGCCACCACGGCGGTCACCGCCACCTTCAACGAGCCGGTCTCGGCCGTCGCCATGTCGCTGACCGGGCCGTCGGGCGCGGTCACCGGCACCACCGCCTACGACGCCGGCAGCACCACGGCCACGTTCACCCCGTCGGCCACGCTGGCCTACTCCACCTCGTACACCGTCTCGGTCAGCGACGCCCGCGATGCCGCGGGCAACGTGATGACACCGGTGACCTGGACCTTCACCACCGGGGCGGCCCCACCGCCGCCGCCCGACCAGGGTCCCGGCGGCCCGATCCTGCTCGTCCGCCCGCCGAGCGGCTTCACACCCTTCCTGGCCGAGGTGCTGCGCACCGAGGGCCTCAACGAGTTCACCACGGCCGACCTGTCCGCGGTCACCGCGACCACGCTGAGCCAGTACGACGTGGTGCTGCTCGGATCGACCGCGCTCACCGCGGCCCAGGTCGCCATGTTCACCACCTGGGTCGACGGCGGCGGCAACCTGATCGCCATGCGCCCCGACAAGCAGCTGGCCGGGCTGCTCGGCCTCACCTCGACGACGGGCACCCTGGCCGAGGGCTACCTGAAGGCCGACACCAGCGGCATCACCACGCAGACGATCCAGTACCACGGCACGGCCGACCGGTACACGCTCAACGGCGCCCAGGCCGTGGCCACCCTCTATTCGAACGCGACGACGGCCACCACCAACCCGGCCGTCTCGCTGACGAACGTCGGCGCCAACGGCGGGCAGGCCGCGGCGTTCACGTACGACCTGCCGCAGTCGCTGGTCCACACCCGGCAGGGCAACCCGGCCTGGGACGGCCAGGAACGCGACGGCTCCTCGCCGCGGCGCTCGGACGACCTGTTCTTCGGCGGCAGCTCCACCGACTGGGTCAACCTGTCCAAGGCGGCCATCCCGCAGGCCGACGAGCAGCAGCGGCTGCTGGCCAACCTGATCGGCCGGATGAACCTCGACCGCAAGCCGCTGCCCAGGTTCTGGTACTTCCCGCGCGGCCTCAAGGCGGTCGTGGTGGCCACCGGCGACGACCACGGCGTCGGCGGCACGGCCGGCCGCTTCGACCAGTACACGGCCAACAGCCCGGCCAACTGCGTGGTCGACGACTGGCAGTGCGCGCGCTTCACGTCGTACGTCTATCCCGCCTCGCCCTTGACCGGAGGTCAGGCTTCGACGTACCAATCGCGGGGCTTCGAGGTGGGCCTGCACGTCACCACCAACTGCGGTGACTACACGGCGAGCACGCTGAGCGGCTTCTACACCAGCCAGCTGAGCTCGTGGCGCGGCCGCTACCCGGGCGTGAGCGGGCCGGTCACCAACCGGACGCACTGCATCGTCTGGTCGGACTGGTCGTCGCAGGCCACGATCGAGGCGGCCAACGGGATCCGGCTCGACACCAACTACTACTACTGGCCCGGCTCGTGGGTGGCCGACCGGCCCGGCTTCATGACCGGATCCGGCATGCCGATGCGCTTCTCCCCCAAGACGGGCGGGCTCATCGACGTCTACCAGGCGGCGACCCAGATGACCGACGAGTCCGGGCAGAGCTATCCGTTCACCGTGGACACGCTGCTGGACCGGGCGCTCGGGGCGGAGGGCTACTACGGCGCGTTCACGGCCAACATGCACACCGACAACGCCACCACGTACGACAGCGATCAGGTGCTCGCCTCGGCCCGCGAACGCGGCGTGCCGCTCATCACGGCCAAGCAGATGCTCGCCTGGCTCGACGGGCGCAACGCGTCGTCGTACTCCGCAATCGCCTGGTCCGGAAACGAGCTCTCGTTCACGGTCAACGTCGGGACGGGCGCCAACGGCCTGACCGGCATGGTGCCGGTGCTCGGCCCGGACGGACGATCGCTGACCACCCTGACCCGGGCCGGCTCCCCGGTCCCGTTCACCAGAACCACGATCAAGGGAATTGAGTACGGGATGTACGCCGCCTCCCCGGGCGCGTACGTCGCCACCTACGGATCCACCGCGGCGGCGATCGCGCCGGCGCCCCGGCGACAGGTGACCGCGGCGCCGGACAAGGCCGCCCCGGCCATCACGGACATCGCGGTCCAGCCCCGGCCGGACGGGACGGCGACGGTGTCGTGGCGCACGAGCGAGCCGGCCGAGACGACGCTCGAGGTGGACGGCCAGGACTGGCCGGCCGGCCGCGAGCACACCGCGACGGTGACCGGCTTGAAACCGCTGACCACGTACCGGTACCGGATCCGCAGCGCCGACCCGGCCGGGAACGTGACGGTGTCACCGGCGGCCACCTTCGTCTCGAGCGCGGCCGGCGTGGCCGACTGGACGGAGGCCGGGCTGCGTACCGGGAAGGCCAGCGGGGTCACGGTCACCACCGAGGGCGTACGGCTGAACGGAAACGCACGGAAGGGGTCGATGGTGTCGCGGGTGCTCGACGCCAAGCAGATGGTGACCTGGGACCGGCTGTCGTACCAGGCGTCGGTGCCGGTCGGTGCTTCGGTGCGGCTGTACGTGCGTACGGGAAGCACCTCAAGCCCTGGAGGCAGTGGCTGGACCGGCTGGAAGGCCGTGGGCGAGGGTGACCGGGTCGTGGGCGGATCGCGCTACGCGCAGTACCGGGTGGAGCTGACCCGAGGCGGGGCCTCACCGGTGCTGCACGGCGTCGGCATCACGAGCGACGCGAAGCCGGTGGCCGACCCGACCGAAACCGGAAGGTAGGCAGCAGGGCCGGGGTGCGCCGCATGTAGTCGGCGTACCCCGGCCGCCGCCCGAGCGACCGGCGATCCATCAGAGGCACGCTGACGAAGACGAACAGCAGAACCATGGCGACGGGACCGGCCGCCGTCCACCACGGCGCCGGCGCGAACAGCCACATGGCGAACCAGAACAGGATCTCGCCGAGATAGTTGGGGTGCCGCGACCAGCGCCACAGACCGCGGTCGAGCACCTTGCCCCGGTTGCCCGGATCGGCGGTGAAGCGGCGCACCTGCCGGTCGGCGACCGCCTCGACCACGACGGCACCGCAACCGACGACCACGGCGACGCTGTCGAGCAGACCCCACGGCTCCTCGTTCGTCAGCGCAACCCAGACCGGCAGCATCCCGGCGAACACCACAAGCGTCGGCACCAGCTGAATACCGACCAGGCTGACCAGCCAGAACGGCACCCGCGCCTGCTCACGGAGCCGGACATAGCGCCAGTCCTCGTGCCCGAGGCCACGCCAGGAGACGGCCCAGTTGGCGGTCAGCCGAATTGCCCAGACCCCCATCACGACCAGCAGGGCCAGTTGCGGAGCATCGACCGGCCCGGCCCAGACCAGAGCGACAACCGGAGGGGCGACACTCCAGTACGGGTCGTAGAGGCTGGCGTTCCCCACAACCAGACTCCCCAGAAACACGGCAACGGTGGCCACCAGATCAGCGACCAGCGTCACCACGAGCGGAGGCGCCCCGCCGACCGCTTCCACCGCACCCCAAGCGACACCCCCGGCCGGGGCATACACCGCCACCACGACCGCGAACCCCGTCCCCCGGTCCCTCATCCGAGCAATCCTCGCATCGACGAGCTCGAGTCCTGCCGCGCCGGCTACCAGTTGATCACGGCGATGACGGCTTCGGCGGTTTCACGGATGGATGTCGTCGTGGCATCGACGACGACATCCTCGGTCCCCGCCCGCCGGAGGATCTGATCCAGTTCGCCGGACCGCTCGAGGTGCCAGCGCAGTACATCGTCGTCGTCATGGCGCCGGATGAGGCGTTGCCGGACCGTGGGGAGCTCGACGCGAAGGCGGCAGACCGTGAGCGGAACCGTCACCGCGGCCTGATAGGCATCCCGTTCCGCCCGGCTTTCGATGACGCCGGCGAGCACAAGCCGCGCGGCGCCCGCTTGGAGGTAGTTGTGGGCGACAGCGGTCAGGTTGCGCAAGGCCATCCCACCGTTGAACCGATCCTCCGGAGGGTGAGGCCACGACCGGCGCAGCCAGTCGACGTCGACGACCGCGTTGGCGACGCCGGCCCGAGTGAGCAGGTCCCCGATCGCCTCGGCGACCGACGTCTTGCCCGAGCCGACGGTGCCATTGAGCAATAACGCCCGGCCCGGCGAGACAGACAATCGATCCACTCCGGCAACATACGGCAGCCCCGGGCCTGGTCATTGCCGACCAATGAGCTTTGGCCGGTCAGGGCCGCTTTCGGCCGTGGCGGCGTACTGTTGCGCCCATGTCTGAGGCCAAGATCGAACTTGCTCGCCGGAACCTGCTCGAAGTCTTCGGGGAGCGTGACCCGGAGAAGAGGGCGGCGGCCATTCGGGAGACGTACGCCGAGGATGTCACCTTCGCCGATCCGGATGAGGTGGTCGTGGGGTGGGACGCGCTCGGCCGTAAGGCGCAAGGCCTGCTCGACAAGGCGCCCGGGTTCGTGTTCGCGCCCGTGGGGGACGTTCGCGTCGTGCAGGATCTCACCATGCTCGCCTGGCAGTTCGGGCCCGAAGGGGCGGCGCCTGTGGTCAGCGGCGTTGACATCTGCATCGTCGAGGGTGGGCTGATCAAGAGCCTTTACACGGTTCTGGACGCCTGACCGACGGTCATCCGCCTCGGATGATGTGCCGGGCGGACGTCCGGCATTGCATGGGCCAATGCGCCCGGATCGACTCAACGCCGCGATCGGCGGGCTGTTCGTGGTGGGGTCGGCCTGTTTCGTCGTGGGGTCGGTGCCCGCCTATGCGGACGCCGTCGGGGCCGACGCGGACGCCTTGACGTACTTCGCCGGCTCGATCTTCTTCACCTCGGCGTCGTTTCTCCAGCTGATGCAGGCGCGGGCCACGGGACGGCGTGACCGGAACTGGCTGGCCGCGGTCTTCCAGTTTCCGGGGACGATCCTGTTCAACGTCAGCACGCTGGTCGCGCTCGTCCACAACCTCTCGGTTCAGCAGCAGGACCGGCATGTCTGGCGGCCCGACCTGGTCGGGTCGACGCTGTTCATCGTGGCCAGTGTGTTCGGCGTGCTCGCCGTCGGCGGCGCCGGGGCCAGCGCCCGGGACCGGTGGATCGCCTGGCTCAACATGGCCGGCTCGGCCTTCTTCATGACCGCGGCGCTGGCCGCGTATGTGCTTCCCGGCTCCGGTGAGGTGCTCGACATCCGCGTCGATCTCGCCGGGACGCTGCTCGGCGCCGTCTGCTTCCTGGTCGGCGCCGCTCTGCTGATACCCGTCCACCCGTTGCGAAGGAGATCTCATGACCGGCCCGGCCGACGCCGCCCTGTACGGCAATCGATTCGCCACGCACGAAGTGCCGACCCGGGCGTTCCCGGCGGACGGCATGACGGCCCAGGACGCGTTCCGCCTCGTCGCCGAGGACCTGGCCCTGGAGGGTGACCCGGCCCGCAACCTGGCCACCTTCGTGACGACCTGGATGGAACCCGAGGCGCAGCGGATCATCGCGGGGAACCTGCACCGGAACTTCATCGACCACGCGGAATATCCGCGGACGGCCGAGATCGAGCAGCGGTGCATCCGGATGCTGGCCGACCTGTTCCACGCGCCGGGCGAGACGACAGGGGCGCGGACCCAGGGGTCGTCCGAGGCGATCATGCTGGGTGGGCTCTCGCTGAAGTGGAATTGGCGCAAACGCCGGGGCGGCTCACCCACCGCCGTACCCAATCTGGTCTTCGGGGGCGACGTGCATGTCGTCTGGGAGAAGTTCTGCCGCTACTTCGACGTCGAGCCGCGGATCGTGCCGTTGCGGCCCGGGAAGTACACGATCGGGCCGGACGACGTGGAGCCGTTCGTCGACGAGAACACGATCGGCGTGGCGGCCGTGCTGGGCACGACGTTCACCGGGCACAAGGACGACATCGAGGGCATCAACGAGCTCCTGGTGCGGATCAAGAGCGAGCGCGGGCTGGACGTTCCGCTGCACGTGGACGGGGCCAGCGGCGGCTTCGTGTGGCCTTTCCTCTATCCGGGCACGGCCTGGGACTTCCGGCTCGAACAGGTCCGCTCGATCAACGTGTCGGGGCACAAGTTCGGGCTCGTCTACCCCGGCATCGGGTGGCTGATCTTCCGGGAGAGCGCCGACCTGGCCGACGAGCTGGTCTTCAAGGAGAACTACCTCGGCAAGACGGACTCGACCTTCACGCTGAACTTCTCCACCGGCTCGGCCATGGTGCTGGCCCAGTACTACAACCTGGTCCGCTACGGCCGGGCCGGCTACGCCTACATCATGAAGAACATGCAGACCAATGCCCGTACGCTCGGCGAGAAGCTGGCCAAGATGGGCCTGTTCGAGCTGATCGGGCCGGACGAGGAACAGCTGCCGCTGGTGGCGTTCCGGCTCGCCGCCGACAACGGGTTCGACGAGTTCGACCTGGCCTGGCAGCTGGCGGCCGAGCGGGGCTGGATGGTGCCGGCCTACACGCTGCCGCCGGACGCGCAGAACGTGACGATCATGCGCGCCCTGGTCAAGGAGACGATGAGCCGCGAGCACGTCGACACGCTGGCCCGCGACATCGAGGAGGCGTGCGCGACGCTGGCCAGGAAGGGCGGCGCGCACGAGACCGAACGGAACCGGATGATCACCGGGCCCGGTCACTGATCAGCCGATGGAGCGGGGACCCGTACGGTCGTCGGTGAGGCCGTCGGCCATGGCCCTCAAGGTGTCCACGATGTCCTGGTCGGTCATCGTGGACCAGTTGGCCAGCATGTCGGCCAGGGCGGCCCGCAGCGTTTCGAACCGGCTCGGCGGTGGCGGGGCCGGCTCGGCCAGCTGGATCGACTCGAGGGCGGTGCGGACGCCCATGACGACGAACTCGGCCGCCTGGTGGCGGCCCTGTGACACCAGGTCGAGCACCGCGTGCGGCACGTCCATGGCGTCGGCCATGAGCTGGGCCACGGCCGGGGTGAGAACGGTGTCGGACGAGGTGGTCAGGGCCGGCTCGGCGCGCTTGGCCGGCGGCAGCGAATCGTCCGCGTCCGTCACCGGGTCGACCGTGGGACCGGCCAGGGCGGGGGCGGGAGCGAGGGCCGGGGCGGCGCTCTTGGTCGGGGGCAGTCCGACCTGCGTCTGCGCGCGCATGCCGATCACCGGGGTGGTCCGCTTGGTGGGGGCGGGCGGCCCCGACTTGCGCCCGACCGGCGTCCACTTCACCGCACTCACCGGAGTGGTTGCCGGCAGGGTGGGTGCGGGGGTCACCGTCTTGGGGTCCTTGGGACGGCGGGTCCCGGAGATGTTCGGCATGACTGCTCCCGTCTGTCAGAGGGCTTGGTACGTCAGCACCAGGCCGACGTTGTGGAGGGCGGCGGGGTCGCCGTCGAGGGTGAAAGACCAGACGGCGCCGTCGCGGACGCTCAGGCCGGGTGGGGTCAGCAGGGCGCCCGCGGTCAGGGGCTCGCCGTCGAGCAGGAGGCGGGCCGGGACGCCGTCGGTCAGGTCGTAGGCGGTCAGGACGCCGGTGATGCGGCGGCCGGCCATGCCGGGGAACATGTCGGTGGTGAACGGCAGCTCCAGTGAGCCGCCGGCCGTGAACGACTCCCACGCGGCCGGGAAGTCGCGGGCCACGTCGAACAGCCGGGCCGCCGGATGCGGTTTCAGCATCGCCTTCACCGCCTCGGCGAAGGCCGCCCCGCCCGTCTCCGCGGTGTAGCGGACGGTCAGGAGCACGTCGTACGGCGCAGCGCCGGCCGCCGACCGGGACAGCCGCCACGCCGACACCGCGCCCGTTCCCTCGAACGGCAGGTAGCGCTCGTCGTCGTACCTCAGCTCGAAGAGCCCGTTGTTCGGCTGGCCGGCGTCCACCTCGGACAGGACGATCTCCTGGCCGCCCCGCCAGTCCCCGCGCACCGTGGACGGCGCCACGCCCTGGGGATCGAGCAGATGACGTACGGCCGAAGGGTCTGTCGACAGGACCGTCTGGTGTGCGAGCTGGGTGAGCGTGGCGTTGAGGGCGAGCACCTGCCCCTCGGCGTCCATGAAGGTCACCGCGATCGTGCGCAGCTGACGGCGGTAGTGGCCCGGGAAGTCACGGTCGAACAGGTTCTCGGTGAGCGCGAACTCCCCCTCCCCGCTGTCCTTCAGGCTCAGCAGGGCCACCGGGTCGAGCTCGCTCAGCCACACCTGCCGGGTGATCTCCAGGCCGCGGCCGCCGTCGTCGAGGTGGGCCCGGCCCAGGCGGTCGAGGTCGACGCTCAGCGCGGCCCCGGCCAGCAGGCCGTTGCGCCGGCTGTCCCAGTACGCGGGCGCGATGAAGCGCTCCTCCGAGCCGTGCTCGAACTGGAAGGCCCGTTCCGCGGCCGAGGCCGTGTCGTAGGCGAGCTGGTACGCCTGGAAGTACAGGCTCGACATGCGCCCGGCCATCCACGTGTACAGCTCGGTGTTGGCGAACTTGGCGCGCAGGAACGCGGCCACCTCGTCCAGGCCGGCGATCTCCCGCTCGGCGATCTCGGCCTCGCGCCGGGCCACCGCCACCTCCTCGCTGGCGGCCGCGATCTGATGGTCGAGCTGGAGGACGTCGCTGCGGGCGGTGGCCGCCTGCAGCGTCCAGTCCTGGGTGAGGCGTTCGTGCTGGGCCTGCCGCCCGAGCGCCTCGCCCATCATGCTGAACGCCTCGCCGAGCGATTCGCTGGTCTCGGCGAACTTGTCCAGCGACGAGCCGGCCTGCTCGCCGCCGGTCTCCGAGCCGAGGATGAACGGGCCGAGGGAGAACTGCGGGACGACGTGCGCGAGCGCGGAGGCGCCCTTGAGCACGCCGGCCGACAGGTGCAGGTTCCCGGCGTGCCGCATGGCCTCGAGCTCGGCCGTCTCCAGCACGGTGAGCCCGGTCGCGAGCAGGGTCTCGTAGTGGGTGATCCGTCCGGCCGCGGCCGTGCGGTTCACGGTGAGCTGGGCCAGGTTCTGCTCGGCGGCGCGCACGTGGGCCAGCCGGATGTCGCGGCCCATGGCCCGGATCGCCTGCTCCTGACGGCTCTGCAGGAGCGACAGCTCCTCGGCGCTCCCGCGTTCGAGCACGCCGAGCAGTTCGCCGCCGAACTGGGTGAGCCGGTCGGCCAGCTCGCGGGCCTGGCGGTGGACGGCCGCGAAGCGCAGATGCGGCACGGCCGCGGCCGAGGCGGCGGCGATCTCGGCCGGCGCCGCGCCGTCGGCCACGCCGGCCACCAGGGCCGCGGCGTCCAGGGGCGGCGCGAACAGCGGCAGGGAGCGGGCGACGCCGAGGATGTCCTGCGAGGCCCTGATCTTGGCGAGCCGGTCGTCGACCCGGTCCCAGTAGGCGGCGAACATCCGGTTCTCGCCGATGGTGAAGTACGGATCGGTCAGCCCGGCGTGCGCCTCGCCGGCCCCGGCCAGCAGGGTGCCGCCGCCGGTGAGGAAGCCGAGCACGTCCTGCTCGGTCAGCCCGGCCGCCGTGCGGGCCGGCAGCAGCCGGGTGGCCAGGCGTTCCGGCCGTTCGCCGAGCAGGTCGTGGGCGAGCACGTAGAGCATCCGGGCCTCGTCCACCGTCTCCGCGGTGAACTGCCGGAACAGCATGTCACCCCAATCGAGGAGATTGTCGATGTACGCCATCACGACCGCCCGGCGATAGGCGACCGGCCGGAGCCCGGCCACCGCGTGCGGGTCGAACGGGTCGTCCTGGTACGCCCGCAGCAGGCTCTCCCGGTCGCCCACGGCGTCGAACAGCGTGCCGGTCTCGACGGCGAGCAGGGTTGCCTCGCGGAACCGCTCGATCGCCTCGCGGCGGGCCGGGGTGACCGTCTTGACGGCGAGCATGGCCCGTACGGCGTCGGCGATGTCCCGGTGTTTCGCCGGGTCGGTGATGGTGACCAGGGCGGCCTGCTCGGCCGGGGTCCGCGGGTCGCGGCTCTGCGCCACCGCCGGGGCCAGGTCGCGCAGGGCGGTCAGCACCGGGTCGAGGGCGGTCTGCGTCCTGGTGGTCGACGACCCGGCCTTGCGGACGCGGGTGAGCAGCTCGGCCAGGCCGTCGGCCAGCTCGCCCGGGTCGACCGCGAGGAACGGCAGGAAGCGCCAGCAGGAGCGCGGATCGGTGGGGTCGAAGACGTACTCGAACCAGCGGCGGGCGTCCTCGAAGCGCTGGGCCTGGTTGAGCGCCTGCGCGATGAGCACCGGCGCGTGGAAGAAGATCTCCCAGTAGTAGAGGCCGTTGGCGCTGCGGAAGTCGAGGTGCGAGCCGCTGGGCAGGCGGTCGTCGTCGACCAGGTCGTCGTTGACCCGGATGGCGGTGACGTCGGCCGGGTCGACGCTGAGCGGGACCTCGTCGGTCTCCTGGGTGCTCAGGTCGAGCAGGGCGCCCACCCCGCCGGAGAGCAGCTTGCGGTTGAGTTCGGAGGCGGTGCCGGTGGTCAGCCGGACGATCTCGAAGGGCAGGCGGGACAGCTCGTACGGGCGGGGCACGTCCAGGGTGACGTCGTGTTTGATGTAGGCGTTCGGGCCGAGGAAGAAGATGCCGGGCAGGGCCGCCCTGAAGGGCGTCAGCTCGGCCCACGCCCCCGCCACCGGCGAACCATCGGGCAGCCGGTCCGGCTCGGTGGTGGCGGCGATCCGGCAGTAGTCGGCGCCGCTGAAGAGGTAGATGTCGGTGCCGCGCGGCAGGACGGTGTCGATGGCGCGGGGCAGCTTCGCGGGATATCCGTCGTCGACCAGCGGGGGCACGGTGTCGCCGTCGAGCGTGTAGCGGACGTACTCGTCGCCGCGGGTCAGGTAGAGCTTCCCGCCGCCCACCCAGGCCGCGTCGACGGCCTGCGCGGTGACGATGGCGCTGGGCACGTGGATCGGCCGGGTGACGTCCCGGCGGCGTGGGACGCTCTGCACGTACTCGTTGTTCTCGTTCTCGAAGTAGTACGTGGTCTGGCCGCGCCGGGCGACGACGTCGAATCGCGCGTTGACGGAGATGCCGTCGCCGCTCGGCTCGCCGAAGGGCGCGCCGCGGTCGCGCCGCCCGGGATGCGGGAAGCGCAGCGAGCGCCCGCCGCCGATGAAGAAGGTCGCGTCGTCGGTCACCAGCACCGTCCGCAGCGTGAACGGCTCGGTGCCGTGCCGCCACAGCTCGGCGAGGGGCCGGCTGGTGCCCGGCGCCTCGGAGGTGACCCAGTTGGCGCCGGAGACGAAGTACTCCACGCCGTCCGGGGTCGCGAAGGCGACGTCGATCCGGTCCAGATCGGGGATCTGGTCGGGGTTGCCGACGATGTCGCGCGGATAGCCGGGCTCGGGGCGCTCGAACGGGGTGCCGGTGAACGCGACGTACTGGGCGTCGCTGAAGACGAAGGTGCGGTCGCCACGGACCAGGACGGTGTCGACCGGGCCGGGCATGGGCAGCACCTGACGGGCCGTTCCCCAGCGGGGCGCGATGGCGTCGATCGCGCCTCCCACGGAGTAGCGACGGCCGGCGTTGTCGAAGAACAGCCGGGTGCCACCGGGCAGCGCGACCGCGGCGTCGACCGCGGTCCACTCGGGACCGGGGGCGGGAAGGCCGTCCTCGTTGCCGGCCAGGGGCAGCTCCGGGGCGGTCTCCGGCGTCACGGTCATGGGACGGCACAGGAAGCTGCCACCCTTGTGATCGACGCTGAACCAGGGCCACACGTCGGTGCCGGCGGGCGCGTCGAGGCGGACCACGGCGGCCGGGTCCACGGGGTCGAGGAAGATCTCGGCGACCCGGTCGGCCGTGACGGCGTCGAGATTGTCCGCGGTGTCCGCGGGCAGCTGGTCCGCGTACAGCTCGGGATTGAGGTCGTAGAGCAGCCGGGCATCCACGGCCGCGCCCTCCGGGGGCGTCACGGTGTACGCGCAGGAGGCGAGGACGGACATCCGTCCGGTGTCGGCTTTCATGCGGGGCAGGACCAGCAGCCGTACGCCGGAGATCGCACCCTCGTGCAGCGGGCTGTCGCCGAGCGTCTGCTCCGGCACCCACCCGCCGGTCAGATCCTGGAACGAGTAGCGGATCCGGACCCGTTGAGTGGCCTTGACGTCGACGACGGTCTCGATGATGGTCCAGAAGACGAAGACCCGCCCGAACGCGTGCACCGGATGAACCCGGTCGGCGTCGATGCGCACCCCGACCGGCTGCCACGGCTCCCAGGTCGCGGCCTGACGGCCGAACTCGGCCCGCCGGTGGTAGTAGCGGCGCGGGTCGGTCTTGGTGCGGCCGAACAGGATGAGCCGGCGCGGCCCGTCGGCGAGCTGGTCCTTGGTGTAGACGTAGCCGCCGGCGATGGTCAGCCGGGACACCTCGGTGTACTCGTCCAGATAGCGGCGATAGGCCCGGTCCACCGTCTCGGCCGTGATCTCCCCTTGCAGCAGGTCGCTTTCCAGGGTCTTGAAGGCGGGCGTACGGGTGGTGCGCAGCTCCGGGCGCACGTAGTTCTCCGGATAGAGGAAGACGGCCCGGTTGGCCTCCCACAGCCGGTAGGCGCGCATCCACGACCACCACTGCCGGATCCGTTCGCGGGTGGCGTCGTCCCCCTCCTCCAGGCTCAGCAGGAAGCGGTGCAGGTAGAGCTGGGCCGCCCCGATGCCCTCACGGATGCGGGAGGTGACCTGCCCGCCGCCGGCCCGCACGTCGAGCAGGAACCGGGCGAACAGCTCGCCGGGGGTGCCGCCGCTCGCCGCCACCAGCGCGTCGCGGACGGCCTCGTTCAGCTCGTCGTGGATACGCTCGGTCAGCTCGGCGGTCAGGAACGCGCCGTCGCGCAGCTTCGAGGGCGCGACCCCGGTCCGGGCGGCCAGCGCGAAGATCTCGGCCGCGCGGGCCAGGAACTCCAGCTCCAGGCGATCGGTGTCGTCGGCGAAGCGGGAGATCCGGCGGAGCCGGCGCAGCTCGGCCGCGTCCCAGCCGAGCACGCCGGCCACGTACCCGTACGGGTCCTCCAGGGGCGGGGCATCGGGGGCGAAGGCCGGGCCGAGCCCGAGCGCGCGGTAGGCGGCGATCAGCCGCAGGTCGCTCAGGCGGTAGTCGGCGGTGTCGGCGAAGCGGTCGGCCACGCGCCGCGGGAACGTGCGGTCCATGGCGGCGTAGCCGTCGCTGTAGCGCGCGTAGCGGTCGCCCCGGAGCAGATAGGTGCGGCCACGCAGGGTGAACGCGCCGTCGACGCGGTCGCCGAAGCCCCAGTCGCCGGCGATCGGCCGGGGATAGCCGTCCTCGGCGACGTCGAACGTGTCGAGCGGGTAGCGGACGTACTGGGTGCCGCTGAAGGCGTACAGCTCGCCGGTCGGCGCGACGAAGGCGGCCTGGAGCCCGGCCTCGCGGAAGTCGTCGCGGGGCACACCCCAGGCACCGGCCAGCGGGGCCACGGCGCCGTTGCGGGCGTACTGGTCGCCCGCGAACAGGTAGGTGTCGCCGCCACCGGGAGCCTGGAAGGCGGCGTCGATCCCGTTCCGGAAGCCGGGTGGCAGGCCGGGCAGGGCGGCGGCCAGCGTCAGCGGGAAGCCCTCGTCGGCCCGCGAGTAGTCGTCGCCGGTGTAGCGGATCGCCTGGTCCCCGCTGAACAGGTACGTGTGCTCGGCGGTGACCAGGGCCGAGTCCACGCGCCCGCGCTCGGTGACGTTGTTCCTGGCCCGCCCGAGACGGCGTACATCAAAGGTCGTGGTCTGGTCTTGGGAAAGCACGTGGCAGGTGTCGTCGGCGAACAGGTAGACGTTGCGGTCGTTGCCCACCACCGCGTCGACTCCACCGGTCAGCGCCTCCGCCGGAAGCGCCGCGAAGGCGTCCTCATCGCTCAGATTGCCGGCGATCGGCCGTGGATAGCCGGGGTCGGTCCAGCGGTAGTCGCTGGTGCTGTAGCGGGCGTACTGGCCGCCCGAGAACAGATAGGTGATCCCGTCGTGGGCGAAGGCGGCGTCGATCCGGGCGAAGGCGTCCGGGGTCAGGCCCCAGTGGTCGCGCACCGGGCGGCGCTCGGCGAAGACCCCGCCGGAGAAGCGGGTGAAGTCCCGGCCGAAGAAGAAGTACGTCGCCCCGTCGCGCCCGGCGAACGCGGCGCGCAGATCGCCGGTCGCGCCGATGCCGCGCCACAGGCGGGCCAGCGGCCGCGGCGCCGCCCACGTGCCGCTCGCCTCCTCGTAGGTGAGGCACGTGTCGCCGATGAGCACCAGCAGATGCTCGCCGTTGGCCAGCACGGCGTCGGGCAGGGTGAAGCCCTCCGGCAGATATTCGGGCGGGATGCCCCAGAAATCGGATCCGGCCGTCTGCGGGAAGCCCTCGTCCGGCTCGTCGAGCTGCTTGCCGGAGTAGACGAGGTAGCGCCCGGACGGCTCGAACAGATAGGTGACACCGTCGTAGACGTAGGCGAGGGCGACCTCGGTCAGCCCGGCGAAGTGCTCGGCGACCGGGAACGGGCCTTTGACGTACGCGTCGGCGTAGTCCAGCCCCTCGTAGACGACGAACTGGTCGCCGCTGAAGACGAACGTGCGCCCGTCGGCCGCCACGAACCCGGCGTCGGCCACGCTCTCGTGCCACAGGTTGTTGCGCGCCCGCCCCCACTCCTCGGCCAGCGGATAGGCGGCCTTGGCGGCGCTGTTCCAGCAATTGGCGCCCTTGAAGACGTACATGTTCCCGTCTGTGCCGTGCAGGACGGCGTCGATGTCCTTGCGGTACTCGGCCGGCATCCCCCGCAGTTGCCGCGGTTCCCGCTCGACCGACTCGACGAGGGTGCCCTCGATCGAGGTGTAGCGGCGCCAGCCGTAGTGGCCGAGCGAGAACAGCGCCCCGTCGTCGATGACGGCGCACGCCGGCGTCTCGAACACGGCGTTGTCGTAGCGCCGGTGCGACGCGGCCGAGACCGCGTGGCAGTCGCCGCCGCTGATCAGATAGACGGTCCCCCGGTCGGCGAAGGCGGCGTCGATCGTCTCCGGCACCTCGGTCAGGGCGCCGAGACGCGGCTCCTCCGGCAGGTCGGCCAGCAGCCGCGGATAGCCGAGGTCGACGATCCGCGCGTCGCCGGTGTAGCGGACGAACTGGTCGCCCGAGAAGAGGTAGGTGTGCTCGCCCGCGACCAGCGTCGCGTCGACCCGGCCGGTGCGCGCGATGTGGTTGACCACGGTGCCCCAGAAGCCGGTGGTGGGGGCCGGGTAGCGGTCGTCGAGCCGGTCGGAGGAATACCGTGCGTAGTCGCTTCCCGAGAAGAAATAGGTGCGGCCGTCCATCCCGGTGAACGCGGCGCTCAGGGTCTCGAAGGGCAGGCCGTCCCACTGCTCGGCCGGCGGCCGCGGCGGCGTCCACCAGCGGCGGCGGCCGTCGAAGGTGGTGACCTGGCCGCCGGCCGCCAGGTGGACGCGGCCGTCGCCGGTGGTGAAGACGGCGGCGCCGCGCGACGGCAGCGGCGGGTTCCACCAGGCCTCGTCGAGCGGGCGCGGGTAGCCGAAGTCGGGTTCGCTGTATTCGCGGCGCTCGCTGAACCGCACGTGGAAGCCGTCGGCGCCGGGCTCGCAGCTCACCTCGAGGTGCTTCTCGGCGCGGGTGACCGTGAGCCGCGCTCCCCCGGTCGTCGTCAGTTGCCAGGGTGCGCTCGCCGTCGTACCGGCCAGGCCATGGTCCTCCAGAAGGCCGGCCAGTGTGCCCGGCAAGCGCCCGGCCTCCAGCTCCGCCTCCACGTCCGGGTCCCTGGGGGCCCGGAACAGCAGGCCGCCCTCGCCGAACAGGTGGGTGGCGCCGTCCATCGTGAAGGCGGCGGTGACCCGGCGCAGCCCGAAATCGGCCACGGACCGCGGATAACCGGAGTCGACCGCGGTGTAATCGCCGGCCGAGTAGCGCACGTAGTGGTCGCCGCTGAACAGGTACGTGCGCCCGTCCAGCCCGGTCAGCGCCGCGTCGACCCGGCCGCCGGGCAGCGCCGGGACGAGCACGCCCCAGCGTTCGGCGGTCGGCGCCGCGCTCGGCCCGTCCGGCTCCAGGGCGATGGTGCGGCCCTGCTTGAACAGGTGCACCACGCCCGCGGCGTCGGCGAAGGCGGCCTCGACGCCGCTCTCGAACCCGCCCGGCAGCTCGGTCGTGATCCGGCGCGGATATCCGTCGTCGGCGCCCAGGCCGTCGTTCTCCACGCAGTTGCTCTGCCGGATCACCTGGTCACCGGAGAGGAGATAAAGCGACGAGCCTTTGACGTACGCGGCGTCGAAGCGCTCCGGCCACGGCACGCGGCCCCAGAACTCGGCGATCGGCCGCGGCTCCCCGCCGACGGCCAGGAAGCTGTCGCCGGCGAACAGATAGGTGACGCCGTCGTGGCCGCGGAACGCGGCGTCCAGCGTGCCCCGGAACCGGGGCGGCAGCGACGTGCCGTGCACGTCGCCCTCCCACCATTCGCCGAGCAGGCGCGGATAGCCGGGATCGACCTGCGCATAGTCCGGTCCGGAGTAGCGGACGTAGTGCTCGCCGCAGAACAGGTGGACGCGCCCGGCCTCGTCGACGAAGGCGGCGTCGATGCGGGCGGCCGGCCCGGCGAAGACGTTGCGGACCCGGCCCCACTCCTGGGTGCGG
Organism: Actinoplanes sp. NPDC000266; assembly: GCF_042899005.1. NCBI lineage: Bacteria > Bacillati > Actinomycetota > Actinomycetes > Micromonosporales > Micromonosporaceae > Actinoplanes > Actinoplanes sp. NPDC000266. The sequence goes on along the minus strand of NZ_JBIAZI010000001.1, from coordinate 722,331 downwards.
TGCGACCAGCGGGTGTGCTCCGGAGCCCGGGTCCAGGTGGACGAGACGCCGTCGCGGTTGCGGCCGGCGATCCAGCTCGTGCCGGCCGGGTCGGTGAAGGCGGCGTCCACCGAGACGAGCGGGCCGATCAGCTCGGACAGGGGACGGGCGATTCTTGAGGGGTAGGCCCAGTAGCGGTCACCGCGGAACAGCAGGGTGGGCTCGCCGTCCCGCTCGAGGACGGCGTCGATGCCGTCCGCGCCGGGCGGCAGGGCCAGTGGTTCGGCGTACGACTCCCGCAGATCCTGATCGTGGAAGGCGACGGCGATGTCGGCCGGTCGCAGGCCGAGGCGGGCGGCCAGCACGGCGAAGCCGCGGAACCGGCGCATGGTGACCGGATCGCCCAGATCGCCCGCGATGCCGGTCCAGATCGCCTCGGCGGAGGCGGCCGAGATGCCGTACGCGTCCTGCAAAGCCGTGAAAAGCGTGTCCCGCTGCGCCCGCTCCCAGGCCGCGAAGGTCGCGGTGATCTCGTCGACGGCGGCGGTCGTCTGGACGGCGGCCGCGTGCAGCGTCAGGAAGACCTCGCGGCTGAAGTCGCCGAGCTCGGGCACCACGAAGTCGTTGACGTGGTGGGCGCGGCCGAACCAGTCGAGCAGCTCCTCCGGGACCATCAGCTGCTCGGTCAGATAGCCGGCGTCGATCAGCACCTGGGCCGGCACGATCTCCGGGTCCGCCCGGTAGGGGGCGCCGTCGGCGGCCACGGTGGCCAGCCGCAGGGTGATCTGCGCGTTCTCAGCGTCGGTGAACCGCCCGCCGTCCATTGCTCGGCGGGCCGCCTCGGCGTCGGCCAGATCGCGGAAGTCGTCGACGGTCAGCGCGGACATCTCGGCCCGGGCCCGGATCAGCTGGCCCTGGACGGCGTCGAGCAGTTGCCGCCGCAGCGGATGGAAACGGACGTCCACGGTGAACTCGGCCGGGGTGAGCCGCAGCAGCCCGGCCGGGTCCCGATAGGCGTACCCGTCGTCCAGGTGCCCGTTGAACCGCATGCTGCGCAGCAGCGTGTCCCAGCCCTCGGCGTCGTCGATCAGCGGGGCGAACTCGACCGGGTCGAGCGGGATCACGGCTTGGGCGAAGGCCTCCGACCGCTCCCGCAGAATCTCGTGCACATGCCCGGCCAGGCCGGAGAGGTCGGCGTTGGCGTCCTCCAGGTCGGCCCGCAGCATCCGGCCGTCCGTGTCGACGTACCCGTTGAAGATCAGATTGTCGTAGAGCTCGGCCCGGCCGGCGTCGTCCAGCCCGTCCAGGGCCCGCAGATCCGACAGGAAGCACATCGGCAGGTCGTCCTGCTCCCAGAGATCGGCCAGCAGCCAGGACAGGCTGTGCTGCCACGCGGTGAAGTCCCCGGCGAGCACAGGCTCCTCGCCCGTCAGCGGAATGCCGTCGGGATCGAGATAGCCGCGCAGCACCAGGTTCGTGTAGATCTTCGTGGCGAGCCGGTCGTCCAGGCCCAGGCCGAGCAGGTCGTCGGCCACCACCACGGGCAGCTCGCCGAGAACCTCGTACGCGCTGAGCTCGGGCAGCAGGTCGTGGATGACCTGGGCGGCCCGTGGCCCGAACCGCTCGGACACGAAGATCTCCGCCTCGGGCCAGGCCTGGCCGGGCGCCTCGAACGCCGCCACGTCGTCGCGGTGGCGGCCGGCGCCGAGCACCATGAGCAGGTCGTCGGTCGTCAGCCCGGTCTCACCCAGCCATCGGGCCAGGCGGACGACATCCGCGACATCGGTGCCCCCGGCCTCGAACAGGTCGAACAGCTCGTCGACGCCGATGCCGAGCGCGTCGGTGAGCACACCGACCCGCTCGGCTTCCGTCGGCTCCACTGTGCCTTCCGCGCCGACCAGTGACACCACGGTTTCCAGGGGGCGGTCGAGGTCGCGCCGAAGATCGAGCACGCCGGCGATGGTCCTGATGGCGGCGGCGTCGATCCGGTTGGCGCAGCAGGAGCGGAGCACGAGGTCGAGCTCGGCCAGGGACAGACCGGTCCCCCGGGCCAGCCGCACGAAACGGTGCGCCCGCTCGAACCACGCGGCCGTGCGCGGCGTCCCGCCGATCACGCTGATCAGGGTCTCGGTCTCGGCCTGGGTCACGCTCAGCGCGGCGCGTTCGTCCAGTTCGGCGTACGGATCGCCGTCCACCGCCTCCACACCCAGGCACTCACGCAGCCGCGCGCCGTCGGCCAGCTCGGTCGTGATGAGCGCGGCCTGCTCCTCGGTGAGCCCGAGAGCGGCCCGGGCCGCGACATCCGCGTCGGGCTCGTCGGTGAAGGCCCGGTAGACCTCGGCCCGATCGGTTCCCAGCCGCCGCAGCGCGATGCCCTCCCGGACATGCCCCACGTCGAACGGCAGCACCGGCGGATGCACCATCTCGGCCAAGGCCTTCTTCCGGGCGACCAGATCACCGGCCAGCACCTCGTTGACGATGTCCAGATAGGGCACCTCGGCATTGGTGTGCTCGGCGTCCAGCGGCACCCCGCGCAGATCGGGCCGCCGCCGCGCGAGCCCTTCCCCGCCGAGCCGCAGAAGATCGGCCAGATAGGCCGCCGGCGAGCAGACCGACCGGGCGTCGTCGCCGGCCCGGAAATCGAGGTCACCGAACAACTGCTGATAGCTGGGCAGAGAACTCATGCGCGCGCTCCCCCTGTGACAACCAGGCAGGCCTTGCGCGCCAATATCGTTCCGGCGCCCCGCGCCCGGTCGAGGAATGGCCAGGAATCAGCCGCAGTCTAACCGTCCATTGTGATCCATCGATTCCTCCGATCAAGCGACCCGGCCCGGCCCGTCCGCCCCGATCCCCGCCATTCCCGATCCCGCACGAAATAGCCCCCAGTCACTGACATATGACCCCACGACCCGGCGGATCGCGCGGGCTGTGCGGGACAGGGCATAGTGTGCTGCGGCGTCATCGACCGGTGTCGCTTGCCGTGGAGAAGGTGGTTGGAAGTGACGACGCGTTCCCCTGCCCGATGGGCCCGGGCCGCCGCATGGGTCGCGCTGATCGGGGGGACACTCGCCGTGTCCGCGACACCCGCGATGGGCGCCCCGGCGCCCGTCAGCATCCTCAGCGTGTCGGCCGAGAACGTGAAGCCCGGCGACAAGGTCCGGGTCAAGTTCCGCGTCACCAACACTGGCGGCGGGGCCGGGACGGCCATCGTCGTGGTCGGCGGCGGCCTGCCCTGCGCCGCCGGCTGCCGGGCCGAGCCCACCCTCAAGCCCGGCAAGAGCCAGGACTTCCAGGCCACCGTCGTCGCGCCCGCGGTCGGCCCGGGCGAGACCCTCGGTCTCAACATCTCGATCGGCGTACGGCTCGGCGGGCAGAACAGCTACGACTTCAAGATGATCACCATCCACGGCTCGGGCGTCACCCAGCCCAAGCCGTCGACCAAGCCGTCGACCAAGGCGGCGGGGGTGTCGGGCCGGGTCCGCGACACCGGCGGCAAGGCGCTCGGTGGCGTGGCCCTGACCGTCCGGGACAGCGCCGGGCGCGACTATCGCGCGACCAGCGACCGGAACGGCCGGTTCTCCGTCAAGTCGGTCGCCGAGGGGCGCCTCACGGTCGTCGCCGCCCTCGACGGCTATCGCACCGCCCGCACGACCGCCAAGGCCACCGCCGGCGGCACCGCGAGCGTCCGGCTGGCCCTGGTCGCCGTGGCCACGCCCACCACGACCTCGCCGTCGCCCGCCGCGTCCTCCCCCGCCGCGTCCTCCCCCTCCTCGCCCGAGACCGTCGTCTCGTCGGCCGCGCCCGCCGCCTTGAAAACGGTCAGCGACGAGGGCAGCGGCCCGGTGCCGTTCGTCCTGGGCGGCCTGCTGATCGGCGCCGGGCTGACCGCGCTGGCCGTGGTGGTGGTCCGCCGCCGGAACAAGCCGGTCCCGGCCGGCATGGGCGACGCCCCGACCGCGCTGCTGCCCACGCTGCCGCGGGCCGACCGATAGGTCAGGTCGAGATGCCGGCGTAGTTGAGCCAGCGCTCGCGCGGGGACAGCCGCAGGCGGATCTTGCTGGGGTCGACGCAGCCGAGGAGCGGGAGGCGCTCGCGGATGCGGAACTGCGCGGCCTCGGTGGCGTCCGTGAGCAGGCGCTGCACGGCGGCGTGGTCCCGGTGCTCCTCCGACAGCATCACGACCAGCTTGGCCCGGCCCCGCACCACGTCGCCCCGGCACAGGCGGGACTGGGCGTAGGCGATCTCGCACCGGCGGGTGTGCGGGCGCAGGGCCGCCTGGACCTCGGACAGCAACGCCGGCGTGTCGACCGTGCGGTGCGGTAGCTGCCACCACAGCCAGATCGGGTAGGGGACGCGGCCGGTGATGGTGGCGCCGGTCTGCTGGCTCGACGGTGGATACGTGCAGCGCATGGCCGGGCTGACCGCGACCTTCCAGTCGTCGATGAGGCTGTCGTCGGTCTCCTCGGTGGCGCCGGGCGGATGGCCGGTGACCGCGCTCAGGTGGGGCAGCGCCTCGAGCCAGCCGCCCGACCACTGCGGGAGCGGGCGGGGGACGTCGGCCGCGACCGGCAGCATCAGGTTGATGAACGTGGTCTTGCGCATGCTGGAGATGGAGGCGGCCAGCACGCCGATGCCGCGCGCCCGCAGGGCCGCCACCGCCGCGGCCGTCGTGCCCGTGCGGGACGGGCCGACCACACTCGCGATGACCGCGCGGCGGGGCGTCAGGGCCGGGGCGTCCGGGAACAGGCGGTTGCGGGCCTGGCGATAACGCTCCCGGTCGAACCCGCGGATCGTGAACCACTCACCCCGTACCCGGTTGAATCTCTGATCGCTGAGTTTGAGGCCGAAGCCGTACTCCTCGGCCAGCGCCGCCAGCTCCGTCTCGAAGTCGAGGCGGGTGCCGGACAGGGCCGGGTCGACGCCGACCGAGAAGCGCAGGCAGGGGCCGATCGCGTCGCGCAGCCGCTCGCTGGAGCCGTCGCCGCGCTCGGCCTTGCTGGTCTGCGGGACCGGGGCCACCGGAGTGTGCAGATGCAGCACGGGGGCGTCGCGTTCGGCGGCCAGGCCGGTGAGCTTCTCGATGATGAGGGCCTGCATGAGGGCTTCGCGGTACGTCGGCGACCAGTGCGTGGTGCCCAGGGTGATGATGACCTCGACCTTGCGGGTGGACTGGTTGAGGAAGCCGGGGTTGGGCACGGCGTAACCCGAATAGGCGTACGTGTCCCGCTGTCCCGTCCCTTCTTCGAGACCGATCTGCACCCGGCCGCTGAACGCGGTCATGGCCGACGGCCACGTCGACGTGGACACCGACAGGCCAGCCGCCGAGAAGTGGCAGAAGTCGGTGGGCCAGCCGTTCGGGTCCTCCTTGTCGGGGTCGATGGCGGGCGCCGGGACCGAGCCGTTCGCGGCCCGGTGGGTGAGGGTGAACTGCACCGACGAGAAGTGGGTGCCGGCCGCCTCGGCCGCGATCCGGGCCAGCTCGGACGACTTGGTGGAGCTCGCGGGCTGGGTCATCTCACACCTCGCCGCGGGCGTCGAAGAAGTCGTCGGGTTCGACCGTGTGCCGGGCCGAGCGGCGGGCGTCGCGCAGCCAACGGGGCACCTTCGTCGAGCGGGGCACCGAGCTGCCCCGGTGGATCCGGCGGGCGTAGAACTCGCACAGGCAGCAGACCAGGATGCCGAGCAGGACGGCCAGCGCCAGCTGGAACATCCGGGTCATCTCCTCGTCGGACTGCACGGTGCCGACCACGATGGCCAGCGCGGTGGTCACCACGACCGAGGCCGCGGCCAGGGTCCGCTGGAACTTGTGGAGCTGCCCCAGCACCGATTTCGTGCTGGGCAGGTCGAGCCGGGCCAGCAGCAGGCCGGGCACCAGCAGCAGCACGGCGACGACGGCGTCGGCCTGCTCGGGCGCGAAATGCTCGGACACCTCGGACGAGTAGAGCCACTGGACGCCGCCCGACAGCAGCGTCCCGATGCCCAGGACGACCAGGGCCAGGCCGGCCACCATCCGGGTGATGCTCTCGATCAGGGCCGGCGCCTCGTCGGCCAGGGCCATGTACGCGAAGACCCGCACCGGCTCGGTCGACTGGGGGCTGAGCTCGACCGACGGGCGGCGCCAGTGCGCGTGGGCGCCGTGCTCGCGGGGATCGTTGTCGGTGGTGACGTCCCGGCCCACCTGTGACGCGCGCAGGCCGGCCGCGATGTTGAGCAGGGCCGGCCCGGCCAGCAGGCTCTTGGCCAGATGTTGCATGCCGTCGGCCGCGTAGTGGGCGCAGAACGCGGCCAGCACCTCGAGCGAGCAGTCGCCGCGGGACAGCGCCTCGATGACGTGGGCCGAGCTGAGCCGCACGGGCGGCGGCGCCGAGCCGGGACCGACCGGGATCGGCAGCCGGGCCAGATAGGCCTCGTAGCCGGCCAGGTCGACCAGGCGCCGGCGGCCCAGCTCGGCCAGTCGCGACGCGATGCCCTGCATCTCCAGTTCGAGCAGCTTGTGGTGACCGCCGAGCCGCTCCGCGCGCCGGGCCACCGACTCCAGGTCCTGGGCCAGCACCTCGACGAACTCCTCGTCGACGTCGCTCGACATCAGGAACCGGCGCACGCTGATCTCCTGACGGACCTCCAGGGTCAGGTGGTACGCCTTGACGGAGCGCGGGATCTCCGTCTCGTACTCGACCACGAACTCGCGGTTGACCGGCAGCACGTTCTTGGCCAGCGTCTGCAGCGGCGCCGGCCGGTGCTGAGCCGGAAGCAGGGGCGCCTCCCAGGTGAGAAACCGGCGGGGCCGGTCCAGCCCGAGCTGAGCGACCAGGATGTACTGCCGTACGGCCAATTGCAGAAGCCGCGCGAAAGGCACCTGCTGGTCCCCCGGGAAAAGAGCGTCAAGACCGACGAGCGCGAGGTCCCGTACGGAGTGGGAGCCGCCCCCACGAGCAACCGGCGCCGCCAGCTCGGCGTGGTCGAGCGGCGTGTGCAGCCGCTGCCCGGCCGGCGCCCCCACCATGATCAGCTCGGTGATCGCGGCTTCGATCAGCCACCGCGACCGCTGATGGGTGTGCCGCAGCTGATGGATCGGGCTGGCCGGGGCCGACACGTCCTCGTGCGCGTTGATCAGCATGAAGAGCAGCTTGACGAAGGCGGCGGCGGTGACCCGGTTGGCGTCACGGTGCGAAAGCCGCGGCACGACTTCGCCGTTCGACTCCCGGATGACCACCGGCGCCAGATCACGCCGGCTGTAGCGGGACACCGGCACCCACAGCGACGGCCGCTCGCCCGGCATCACCTCACCCGGCACGACGAGCGTGTCGCGCAGCCGCCCCGAGATGAGATCGAGGTCGACGTCCACGCTGATGGTCCGGCTCATGTGCCCCCGGTCCATGAGAGTCAGATGCTCCGACAGCCGCGGCAGATGGTCGAGCCGGAACGACAGATCCATCAGGGCCAGCCCGAGAGCCGCCTCACGGCTGGGAAACGTCACCGGCGAGGTAGGCACCGGCAACGCCCGGATCATCGTGCGCAGATGATCGAGCGGTCCGTCCCCGGCCCGGTCGGCGATCGCGGTGCGCCCCCGGAGATTGACAGTCATACCCGTTACCTTTCAGTGTGCTTCAGCAAGCTCACGTTCGGCAGTCCTACCTTGCGGTGGGACGGTCCCGGTCTGACCGACTGATGACGTGCCGGGTTCACGCTTCACAGCCGCCTGCCCGCATGGGCGGGTCTTCTGGTCGGCTCGACGTGCTGCCACCGGGCCACTCCCGGCGATGTCGAACTCAGCCGCGAGGGCGGCGAGGTTGAGCGAGGCGTTGAAGTCACGGTCGATGACCAGACCGCATGCCTCGCAGGTGTATTCACGTTCGGCCAGGGCCAGCTTGGTTTTCACTGTGCCGCATGCCGAGCAGGTCTTGCTGGACGGATACCAGCGGTCGGCCACGATGAGCCGGCCACCATTCCATGAGGTCTTGTATGCCAACTGGCGGCGGATTTCGCCGAATCCGGCGTCCGCGATATGCCGTGCGAGCCGCCGGTTACCCAGCATGCCGGTGACGTTGAGGTCTTCCACCACGACCGTGCCATGCTGGCGGGCGAGCCGAGTGGTGAGTTTGTGCAGGCCGTCTCGGCGCAGATTGCTCACGCGGGCATGCGCACGGCCGAGCCTGGCCGCGGCGCGTTCCCATCGTTTCGACGGGTGGCGGCCGGTGCGCAGGTCCGGGCCGGACTTACGAGACAGCGCCCGGCCCAGCGCGCGCATGCGCTGCTGGGCGACGGCCAGGTGCCGCGGGTTGGGCACGACCTCGCCGGTCGACAGCACCGCGAGGTGCTTGATCCCAACATCGACCCCTACCGTCGAGGACGGTTGAGGCCGTGCTCGATCGGCGCGTTCGATCTCCACGGTGAACGACACGAACCAGCGTCCGCCGTTGCGGCGCATCGTGGCCGACATGATCCGGGCGGTGCCCGCTTCGAGGCGGCGCACGAGTTTGCGGGCCGACTCGTACAGCTTCAACCGGCCCAGCCTCGGCAGCACCACATGCATGCGGTCCGGCTCGACCCGGATCGCGCCGGTGGTGAACCGCAACGACGGGGTGGTACGGCGGCGAGACTTGAACCGGGGGAAGCCGCTCGGCCGCCCGGCCCGTGTGCCCTTGCGGGCATCGGCCCAGTTCTTCAGGCCGCGCGCCAACGCGTCGAGCCCGGTGTTGAACGCTTCTTTCGACACCTGACGCCACCAGGGAGCGGCGTTGGATTTCGCGCCGTTCCACGCCTTGCGCAGGGAGGCGAGCGACCACGACAGCGACGGCGTCAGCTGTTCGTCCGGCACACCGTAGGAACGTTCCGCCGCCCGCTGCTCCATGACCGCTTTGACATGGGCCAGCGCCCAGTTATGTGCGAATCGCGCGGCCCCAGCATGCGCGAGAACGTCGCGCTCCTGCCCGGGTGTCAGATCGAGGGCGAACCGGTACGCCTGAATCGTCTTCACACCGTCCCACCCCCCATGGCCGCTTCAGCTGCCCGACGGGCACGGCTCGCACCGCCGCGACGCCCGCACAACAGCGCCAAGATCTCGGTCACATGCGCCGGAGGTAGCCGTGATAACCGTGCACGGAGCCCCACTCATTGAGATTCACGTAAATACCGCAGCCTCTCAACGAGCACTGAAGATTCCGACATGCCAACAGTGGCCATCCCCATTCGTCATCTTTGCCCCGTCGCGGCGATCGACGCTTGATCTGTCGCCATCACGACTACACCGATCGACACGCCACCATTCCGCTCGCCCAAGAGCCGCGCGCCGCTCCGCGAGGGATGGCATCTCGGCCGGCGGCGGCAGGCGTGGTCATGGCCAGCTAGATCTAGAAGCCTGGCCGCCGACAAGCCGCAGTCTCCGCACCGTCCGCCCTGTCCACTCAAGGCGAGCGTTCCCCGCGAAAACGCGGTGGTGTGCCTACTGCACCCGCAGTTCGCCGAGCTTGTTCAGAACCGAGATGCACGTCAGCGGCGCGGACCGCCCGGCCTACGCGAGACGGCTGGTTTTGAGTGGTTTGCCTGCGCCGGGGCGCTCGGCCGCATGACGATCGCGGGGTGTGTGCGGACACGGGGGTGCCGCCCGCCATTGCTCCCATGCTGGCCACGCCGGGGCCGGTGCCGGTGGGTGCGGGCTGGGCGGCGGAGATCAAGCACGACGGGATGCGGGCCGGGGTGACCGCGAGCGGCGGCCGGTGGCGGGTGCACAGCCGCACCGGGCGCGACGTGACAGACCACTTTCCCGAGGTGGCCGTGCTGCCGGAGTTGCTCGGCGGGCGGCGGGCCGCGCTCGACGGTGAGCTGGTGGCCCTGGACGCGGCCGGTGTCTCCGACTTCTCCCGCCTGCAGCAGCGGATCGGCGTGCGGGATCCTGGCCCTCGGCTGCTGCGGGCGGCGCCGGTCACCCTGTACCTGTTCGACCTGCTGGTGCTCGGCGACCGGGAGCTGCTGGCCACGCCGTACGGGGAACGCCGCTCTTTGCTGGAAGAACTCGACCTTCGGGGCGCCGGTGTGGAGACGCCGCCCTCCTTCCCCGGCGCCGCGGCCGAGGTCTACGCCGCCGCCCGGGAGCACGGGCTGGAGGGTGTCGTCTGCAAGCGGCTGGCCTCGCCGTACACGCCGGGCCTGCGCTCGAAGACCTGGGTCAAGACGGTCATCCCGCACACCGCGGACGTGGTGGTGTGCGGGTGGCTGCCCGGACGAGGGCGGTTGCGCGACACCATCGGCGCGCTGATCGTGGGCGCCTACGACGGGGCCGGGCGGCTGCATCTGGTCGGCCGGGTCGGCAGTGGACTCTCCGGCGCCTCCCGGCAGCAGCTCGAGCAGCGGCTCACGCCGCTGCGCCGGTCCCGCCCGCCCGCGAGCCACGCCGAGATCGCGGCGATGGCCGAGGCCACCTGGGTCGAGCCCGAGGTGGTGGCCCGCATCGCGTATCGCTCGTGGACGGGCGGAACCCAGCTGCGGCATCCGGTCTACCGAGGTGTGCTCGACGACCGGGATCCGTCGTGCGCTCGCTTACCGGAGTGAGCGCTTATGGCTGTATGGGCAGAATCGAGCATGTGGACAGCGCCGGCAGGCCGGCCAGGCGGTGGGTGAGCCAGTCGACGGCCGTGCCCTGGTCGCTCAGCAGCGGCCCGAAGTGGTTCAGCAGCGCGCTGCCGGACTCGAGCTGCCCGATCGGCGCGTAGACCACATTGCCGCCGAGACGGCACCAGTCGGCGGCCATCGTGCGGGCCTGCCCGTGCGGCACCAGGTTGTCGCGCACGCCGGTGGCCACCCGGACGACGCCCGTGGGCTTGCGGTCGCCGATCCGCTGTTCGCCGATGAAGGCCCGCAGCACGGGCTCGGCCGCGGTGACCTGGGCCAGCGTCTGACCGGACGTGGTCCACGACGAGCTCTTGCGCCCGGCGTAGCCGAAGATCCCGTCACCGACACACATCGTCGACATGGCCTTCAGCGCGGCCCGGCCGGCGTCGCTCAGATATTTGTCGACCAGCGGCCGCAGAGCCGGCTCGGACTGCACGAACCCGTTCACCGACCAGCCGAGCGCGGCCGCCAGCTCACTGCCGTCGATCGCCGCCGTCACCGCGGCCAGGTCGGCCGGGGGCGCACCCGAGTAGGTCGCTTTCAGGCGGACATCCGGCGCGTACGCCGACTGGAGCTCCGCCGCCGAGGCCACGGCGCCGCCGCCCTGGCTGTATCCGTACAGGCCCACGCCGGACGCCGCCGTGATGGAGGTGTCCGGTAGCTGCCGGGCCGCGCGGGCGGCGTCCAGCACGGCGTGCCCCTGGTCGACCCGGTTGACGTACGTGTGCAGCCGATCGGTCGTCCCCAGCCCGAGATAGTCGGTCTGCACGACGGCGATGCCCTTGGCGAGAAGCCGGTACAGGGCCAGCACCTCGTACCCGATGGAAATGGTCGTCTGCCCCTGCTCCGACCCGAGAACCAGGCCCTTCTCCAGCGCCAGGGAGGTGGAGCACTGATCGCCCTGCCCCATGGTGCCGGGCGCGAGGACCACCAGCGGCCGCGCGCCCGGCCCCCGCCAGGCCGCGGCCGGCTCGACGTAGGCGCCGGTCACGGCGATGGCCTGCCCGGACGCGTCGGTGGACTTGTACATGATCCGGGTCGCGGTACCCGGCAACGTCCCGGTGATCCCCGGCAGCGACAGCGCGAGCGGCAGCGGCTCGGTGCGGACGAGCGCCCCGTCGGCCGCCGGCAGCGTCGCCGGCGGCGTGTAGAACGCGGGAATCGTGACCGCGGCGGCCGCCGCGGGCGTGGGAACAGCGATCGCGACAGTGAGCAGAACGGTGGCGAGAAGTGTGCGTTTGAGCATGTCCGGCCTCCACAGGGGCTCTGGTTACCGGAAGGTAACTAGGCCACCCGAGACAAACCAGAAGGCCGGACTATCACTTCAGCAGCCGTTGCGCGCCCCGCTGACGGCGACGTCGTCGTACCAGAGGGTGTCGGCGCCCTCGCCGTAGCTCTCCCAGCCCAGGCGCAGGTCGGTCAGGGCCGGGCGCCAGGTGCGGTTGAGCCACTGGCTGTCGATGTCGTGGGTGGGCACGCCGTCCTCCAGGAGGCCGGGCACCGAGGTGCCGTTCAGCCACGTCTCGATGGTGCCGTTGGCGCCGTCGACCTTGTATTCGACGCAGTTCCACGTGTTCACCGGCAGCGGGGTGGACAGGGCCACGCCGGCCGGGCTCTGCTCGGGCAGGGTCGCGTCGTCGGAGGCGCGGTTGAACTGCAGGGCACCGTTCTGGCCGCCGAAGCGCAGATCCCGTCCACCGTCGGCCGAGTCGCGCATGGCGACGGCGGTGACATGCGCGGCCGGAAGGGCCGTGGTGTGCCGCACCCAGAACCGGACGTACCAGGCCGTGCCCGCGCCGGCGAGCAGCTGGGTGTTGCGGACGAAGACGTGGTTGCAGTAACCGGCCGCCCCGTTGACGCGCAGCGAGGCCGAGCCGCTGTGCGCGACCGTGCGGTCGATGGCCGCGGTCCCGGCGCCGGAGCAGTCGGGATAGGTGACGGCCCAGTCGCCGGACGGGACGGCACCCGTCTGGTTCTCGAACCCGTCGCCGGGCCCGGCCGAGGTCGGAGGCGGCGTCGTCGGCGGCGGCGTTGTGGGAGGCGGCGTTGTGGGAGGCGGCGTGGTCGGTGGCGGCGTGGTCGGTGCGTCGTCGCCGCACGGGACGCCGTTGAAGGTGAAGGTGGCCGGTGCGGTGTTGGTGCCCGAATACGTGGCCTGGAAGCCGAAACGCGCGGAGGCGCCGGTCGCGAGCGGGCCGTTCCAGCCGACGCTGGCCGCGGTCACCACGCGGCCGGACTGGGTGACGGTGGCGTTCCAGCCGTTGGTGATTTGTTGGTCGCCCGGGAAGGTCCACGACAGCGTCCACGAGGTGACCGGCGCGCCGCCGTTGGTGACCTGGACGTCGGCGGTGAAGCCGGTGGACCACTGGTTGGCGGTCCACCCGACCGTGCACGCGGGCGCCGCCGAAGCGGCCGGCGCCCGCACCACGACCAGTCCCGCCGCCACCAGCACCACCGCTGTCGCGATCCGACCCTTCACGGCTTCCTCCTCGCGTCATCTTGGGAGCGCTCCCATATATCGATGACTGTAATTGGAAGCGGCGGCGCTGGGAAGCGTCAGCCCGCCATCCGCTCGATCTCCTCGAGGACCAGCTCGGGCTTGTCCTTCGGGATGTCGTGCGAGCTGCCGGCCGCCGTGACGAGGGTCCGCCCGGGCCCCGCCTTCACGAACGACGCGGCCGCGTCGCGCCAGCGCTGGGCGTCCTCGGGCGAGCCCTCGAACGGCGTCTTCTCCGAGACGATCACGATGGCCGGGACACTGCCGGGCCAGGAGACCTTGTGGTACGCCTGATGCAGCGGCCCGTAGTTCGCCGCGGTGGCGATCAGCTGCCGCGTCTGCTTCGTCGACGGCTGCTTCTTCAGCGCCTCGATCTGCGGCGTGTTGGCCGCCACCACCCGCGCGATCTCCTGATCGGTGTAGAACTCCGGCAGGCTCGCGTCGACCAGCACCGCACCGGAGACCAGCCCCGGGTTGTCCCGCACGAAGTAGGTCGCCACCTCGCCGGCCTGCGAGTGCGACACGAGGACCACGTCCCGCGTGACCTCGAGCTGCCGCAGTCCCGCTTCCAGATCGGAGACGGCGGCGTGCACGTCCCACGGCCCCTTCACCTCGTCGCTGTCACCGAGACCGGCCCGGTCGTACGTGATGATCTCCGACCCGGTCGACTGCGACAGCCGCGGAACCAGATCGTTCCAGTAGGACGAGTCCTCACCGCCACCCGCGTCCAGCACGATGGCGGGAAGATGCCCGGCCGTCACATGAAAAGCCAGCCGATGCCCGCCGTTGGAGATCATGTGCAGGACGGAAGCGGAGGTGGAAGCTGGGGCGGAGGCGGGCGCGGCGGAAGAACTGGGCGCCGGGCTGTCACCGCACGCGGCCAGCGCGCCCACGGTGATCGCGGGCAGGGCGAAAGCGAGCACGGCCTGGCGAAGCCTGGTTGATCTCATGAGGTTCCTCGGGACGAGTGGTGGCGCCGTCGAACGAAGGCGAGATCGATCCTTCGCGCACGGCGGCCCCCCATCGATCCTGCTGGCCGGTCGATCGCCGGTCAGGCCAGCCCCATGATCATTGGGGGGTCTGCCCTACCTCAGGGTCACGGCAGCAGGGCCGCCAGGTCCGGTGGGGCGGTCAGCAGACCGTCCGTCTGGGCCAGGCCGGCCAGGGTCTCGACCGAGGCCCGGTTCACCTCGGACGGCCAGCGGGGCAGGATCAGGGCGTCCCGGGTCTCGGGTGGGATCTTGGTGTACGAGCCCAGGGCTTCGCGCACCTCGGCCGGGTTGGCGTCGGCGTACGCCAAGGACTCCTTCATCGCCTCGGTGAAGCGTTTGACCAGGTCGGGGTCGCGGGCCAGGAGGTCCTGGGAGGTGAAGTACATCGCCACGGTCAGGTCGGGCGCGGCGTCGACGTAGCTGGACGCGATCTTCCGCGCGCCCGCCGCGATGGCCGCCTGCTGGAACGGCTCGACCACGAAGATGGCGTCGACCTGCCCATTCTGCAACGCCGGCACCTGGTCGGGGAAGGCCAGCTCGGCGAAGGTGACCTTCGTGGGGTCGCCGCCGGCCTTGCGGACCGACGCGTGCACGCTCGTCTCGACGATGTTCTTCAGGGTGTTGGCGGCCACCTTGCGGCCGGCCAGGTCCTTGGGCGTACGGATCGGGCTGTCGGCCTTGACGAACAGCCCCGCGAAGTCCTTGCCGTCGACGCCGGTGGAGTTGTTGCCGTTCGCGATCGCCTTGATCGGCACCTTGCGGTTCTGCGCGAGCAGCAGCGAGATGGTGTTGCTGAATCCGAACTGGAACTCGCCGCTGAGCACCGCCGGCACGATGGCCGAGCCACCCTGGGCGGTGGTCAGGCTGAGGTCGATGTCGCGGTTGCTGAAGAAGCCCTTCGCCTTGCCCAGATAGATGGGCGCGACGTCGACGATGGCGATGACCCCGACGTTGACCTTGTCGGGGCCGGCGTCGCTGTCGGGTTCGTCGCCTGAACCGCCGCACGCGGTGACCAGCAGGACCATGGCGGCCAGGGCCGCGAGGAAAGGTGAGCGTCGCATCGGAACTCCCGTCCGTCCGAAGGCAACTTAGATCGACGCGCACCGATCGGTCAATGGAGCCGGCGCACCGCCAGGTGAATGTGGCCGCCCGTCTCGGTCAGGGCGTGGGCCGCCGCGTCGGCCGTGGCCCCGGCGATCAGCGTCACCACGGCCACCTTGGCGTCGCCGCCGGCGTCGCGCAGCGCCCGCCGGCAGGCCTCGACGTCGGCGCCGGTCGCCTCGGCCAGGATGCGCAGCTGCCGGTCGCGCAGCTTGGCGTTGCTGGCCAGCATGTCGGTCATCAGGTTGGAGTACGTGCGGCCGAGCCGCACCATGGTCGCCGTCGAGAAGGCGTTCAGCACCAGCTTCTGCGCGGTGCCGGCCTTCATCCGGGTCGAGCCGGTCAGCACCTCGGGGCCGGTGTCGGGCGCCACGTGCACGTCCACGCCGGAGGCGATCGGCGACGCCGGGTTGGCCGACACGAGCACGGTGTGCGCCCCGCAGGCGCGCGCCGCGGCCAGGGCGGCGCGGACATAGGGCGTACGGCCGCTGGCCGTGACCCCGACGACCAGGTCTCCCCGGACGATCTCGCCGGCCACCGCCGCCCCGGCGATCTCGTCGTCCTCGGCGCCCTCGGCCGGTCGGGTGAGCGCGTGCGCCCCGCCCGCGATGTGCGCCACGACCCGGCCCGGCTCCAGCCCGAAGGTCGGTATCAGCTCGGCCGCGTCGAGCACGGCCATCCGCCCGGACGTGCCGGCGCCGACGTAGTGCACGCGTTTCCCGGCGGCGAGCGCGGTCACGGCCAGCTCGACCGCGGCCGCCAGCTCGGGCAGCACCTCGGCCACGGCGGCCGGCACCCGCCGGTCCTCGTCGTTGATCAGGGCCAGCAGGTCGAGGGTGGACATCCGGTCGATGGCGGCGCTGTGCGGGTTGCGCTGCTCGGTGCGCGACAGCGGCACCTCGTCCACGGGCCTCACCCGCGGCTCCGCTCGGCGCCGGTCCGCCGGCCGCGCACCGCCGCGTACGTGGCGTCGAGCGCGGTGCGGGTCTCGGCGTACGTCCGCTGGGCGACCCCGACGAACACGCAGTCGATGACGGTGAGCTGGGCCAGTCGGCTGGCCATGGCGCCCGAGCGGAACGTGGTCTCGCGGGCGGCGGTGGTCAGCACCAGGTCGGCGACCCGGGTGATGGGCGCCTTGGGGAAGTTCGTCAGGGCGACCGTGTGGGCGCCGCGCCGGCCGGCCTCGGTGAAGGCGTCGATGGTGTCGGTGGTCGTGCCGGTGTGCGAGATGCCGAACGCCACGTCCCGCTCGTCGAGCAGGGCGGCGCTGGTCAGGGCCAGGTGGGTGTCACTCCAGGCGTACGCGATCCGGCCGATCCGGTACAGCTTCTGCTGGAAGTCGGTGGCCACGAAGGCGCTGGCCCCGACGCCGTAGATGTCCACCCGCCGGGCGCCGGCGACCAGGTCGACGACCTGCTCCAGCACGGCGATGTCGATCTGGGAGGCGGTCTCCTCGACCGCCCGGGCGTCGGCGAAGGCGATCTTCTTGACCACCTGGGCCAGGTCGTCGCTCTCGCTGATGTCGCTGCCGACCGGCTCCTCGTCGGTGACCGTGCGCCCGGCCTCGGCGGCCAGCGTCAGCCGCAGCTGCGAATAGCCGGCGAAGCCCATGGCCCGGCAGAACCGGATCACCGTGGTCTCGCTGGAGCCGGCCCGCTCGGCCAGGTCGGTGATGGTGAGCCCGGCTGCGGTGGCCGCCTCGTCGATGACCACCCGGGCCACCCGCTGCTCGGCCGGCGACAGCGACGGCAGCAGCCCGCGCGCCCGGACGATCGTTTCCGCTCCTGGTGCCTGCTTCCGGCCCGTCATGAAGAAAAGTTTCCTTTGGTAGCCATCGATCGTCAATTCTCTCCACGGGCAAGGTACGGTCACCGGACCATGAGCGCAACGATGGTCGCCGGCGTCGACGCGGGCGCCACGACGACGAGGTGCGTGATAGCGACTCTCGACGGCGTGGTGCTGGGCCGGGGCACGTCCGGCGGCGCGAACCGCAACAGCAGCGGGGCTTCGGTGAGCGCGACCTTGGCGGCAGCGCTCACCGAGGCGTCGGCCGAAGTCGACCGAGCGGAGGTACGCCTCGGCGTGCTGGGCGGGGCGGGGTCGGCCGGCGCGGGCCGGGAGGCGTTCCGGGCCGCCGCGATCCAGGCCTGGCGCGCCGCCGGTCTGACCGGCGAGGTGGTCACGGTGACAGACCTCGAGGTGGCGTACGCGGCGGGGACCACCGCTGCGGAAGGCGTGCTCCTGCTCGCCGGCACCGGGGCCCTGGCCGCCCGCTTCACCGACGGCGCCCTGCATCGCCGCTGCGACGGCTACGGATGGCTCCTGGGCGACGAGGGCTCCGCGGTCTGGATCGGCATACAGGCCCTGCGCGCGGCTCTGGCCGCCCTGGACGGCCGTGGCGAATGGACGCGGCTGGTGGAAGCCGCCCGGATCCACTTCGGCCTGCGAACGGACGGCGCTGAGACTGAAGGGCTGGCGCAGGCGCTGTTGGCCGCGGCGTTCGCGGTCGCGCCGGCGGCGCTTGGTGGGCTGGCGCCGGCGGCCGGCGCGGCGGCTGAGGCCGGGGACGCCGTGGCCGGGCGGATCTGTGCGGAGGCGGCACGGCGGTTGCTGCACACCTACGACAGCGTCGGGCCGCCACCCGGCGCTGCCGTGGTGCTGGCCGGGTCCGTGCTGCTCGGGCCCGGCCCGGTGGGCCGCGCTGTGCGCGACGGCCTGAGGGACCGTGGTGTTCCGCGGCCCCGCCCGGCGCTCGACGGCGCCGGCGGGGCCGCGGCCCTGGCCGTCGGCCGCCTCACCGGCATCCCCGTGCCGCCGGTGGTGCACCGCCGACTGACCGGCAGCCGTCACGAGCCGCCACCGGAGAATCGTGGGTAGAGCAGGTACGGACGGCGCTGCCTCTCGAAGGCGGCCAGCTCCCCCGCCCAGGCGCCGGTCACCTCCGCGGTGGTCGCTCCGGCGTCGATCATGGTGCGCAGGCGCGGGGAACCGGTCAGCAGATCGATCCAGTGACGCGTGCTGTCCAGGCGCCAGGTGAAGGCCGTCTCCTTCCGGGCCTCGACCAGCATGGCCACCGCGGTGCGGATCGGGTCGTACCTGGACCGGTCCGTCACCTTCACCTCCACGCCCGCGCACAGGACGCCGGTGAACTTGTTGAACGTCGGGGTGAAGTAGGCCTCCCGGAACTCGACTCCTGGCAGTCCCTGTGCGGCCACCCGGTCACCCCAGTGGTAGTCGAAGCCGGGCCCGCCGATCAGCTCGAACGGCCGGGTGGTGCCCCGCCCCTCGGACAGGGACGACACGCCCTCGAACATCCCCGTTCCCGGATAGACCTCGGCCGTGTCCGGGGTGGGCATGTTCGGGCTGGGCAGCACCCACGGCACGTCGGTGTCGGCGGCGTGCCGGCGGCCGTGCCAGCCCTTGCACGCGATCACCTCGAGGTCGACCGCGCCGGACAGGAACTCGCCGTTGTAGAAGCGGGCCAGCTCCCCGACCGTCATGCCGTGCTGCTGGACGATCTTCAGGCGGCCCACGCCGGAGGTGTAGCCGTCGGTCATCATCGGGCCGTAGGCGCGCCCGCCGATCGGGTTGGGCCGGTCCAGCACCACGTAGCGGAGGCCGAGCCGGGCGGCCGCGGCCATCGAGTCGTACAGCGTGTAGATGTAGGTGTAGAACCTGACCCCGACGTCCTGGATGTCGAAGACGACGGTCCGCACCGCCGAGGCGGTGACCATCGAGATCCACTTGTCGAGCGAGGCCAGATAGGCGTCGTAGACGGTCAGCCCGGTACGCGCGTCCACGCCCGTGCCCTCGCTGCCACCGGCCTGGGCCGAGCCGCGGAAGCCGTGCTCGGGCCCGAAGACACCCCCGATGGTGACGCCGTCCTCGTGCATCCGGTCGACCAGGTGGCGGAAGGAACGGTCCACCGCCGTCGGGTTGGAGACCACACCGACCCGCTGACCGCGGAGCGTCTCCCAGCCCGTCGCGGCGAGCCGGTCCATGCCGGTCCGCACCCGCGCGGCGGCGGCGGGGGAAGCGGCGGCGGCGGTCGGAATAGACACCGCCGCGACCCCGGCCGCGGTCAACACCGACCGGCGTCTCATCGCACGCTCCAGGTCAGGCCGTGCCCGAACGGATAGGCGCCCGGGATCTCGACCGGCAGTTTGCCGCGCGGCGGCACCTTGCCGAGCAGCACCTTGGCCAGGGACTCCATGGAAACGACGGAATAGCTGTACGTCGCCAGGGACGTGCGGACCTCGGGCAGGGCGGCCACGTCGTACGGATCGCGGACCGCGACCAGAACGACCGGCTTGCCCGTCGCCACCAGGGCCCGGACCAGCGCCTGCTGCCGCCCACCGGGATCGGCCGTCGTGGTGTCCCAGGCCCGGCTGGTGAGCACCACCGTCAGATCGTGCGTCCCGGCCGCCGCGACCGCCTCGGCGATCTTCGCGTCGTTCGGGACGCCGGTGACCAGCGGGGTGCCGCCGAGCGCGCCGGCGAGGACCCCGATGTTGTTGGTGGCGCTGGAGTTCCACCCCGTCACCAGCACCGACCTGCCGCCGGCGAGGGGCAGCAGGCCGTCGTCGTTGCGGACCGCGGTGATCGTGCGGTCGGTGACCGACTGCGCGACCCGGAGATGCGCCGCCGATCCGACGGCGCGCTCGGCGGAGGACGGGTCGACCGGCTTCCACGGTGACAGCAGGCCGCGCTTCTGCTTGAGCTTGAGGATCCGGCGCACGGATTCGTCGATCCGGGCCTCGGTCAGCTCCCCCGACGCCACCGCGGCCAGCACCGCGTCGTACGCCACCTGCATGTTCGGCGGCATCAGCAGCATGTCCACGCCGGCCTTCAGCGCCAGCACCGGCACCCGCTCGTCGCCGTACTTCTGCCGGACCCCGGCCATCTCCAGCGAGTCGGTCACGACCACCCCGCGATAGCCCAGCTCGCCCCGCAGCAGCCCGGTGATGATCGGCTTGGACAGGGTGGCCGGATCGCCGGACTCATCGAGCGCCGGCACCACGATGTGCGCGCTCATGATCGCGTCGGCGCCGGCCGCGACCGCCGCCTTGAACGGCGGCGCGTCGATCCGGTCCCACTCGGCGCGGGTGTGGCTGATCACCGGCAGGCCGGTGTGGCTGTCGGTGGCCGTGTCGCCGTGGCCCGGGAAGTGCTTGGCCGCGGCCGACGTGTTCGCCCCCGTCTGCAGTCCCAGCACCTGACTCGCGGTGAGCGTGGCGGCCAGCCGCGGATCGCTGCTGAACGAGCGCACCCCGATCACCGGGTTGGCCGGGTTGACGTTGACGTCGGCGTCCGGGGCCCAGGCCTGCGTGATGCCCACCGCGCGCAGCTCGGCCCCCGTGACCTGCCCGGTGCGATAGGCGTCGGCCGGGTTGCGCCCGGCCCCGAGCGCCATGCCGCCCGGGAACTGGGTGGCCGGCGCCGGCATCCGGGTGACCACGCCGTGTTCCTGGTCGGTCGAGATGGACAGCGGCACGCCGGTGGCGGCCGCCTGGAGCCCGTTGCTGAGCGTGGCGATCTGCCGCGGGTTCTGCAGGCTGTTCGTCCAGGCGAAGTAGATGACCCCGCCGAGGTGGTACTTGGCGACGACCTCGGCCGGCGTGCTCACGCCGTACAACCGCTGGTTTTCGCTTGACGATGTTGCGGCGTCGCCGCCGTAGACGTACGTCGTGAAGAGCTGCCCGACCTTCTCCGGCAGCGTCATGCGGGCCAGCGCGGCCTCGACCGGCGAGGCCGCCGGCACTCCGGCGGCCGGCACCCCGAGGGCGGCAACAGCGAGAAAAGCGACCGTACGCGTTCGCATGTTGTCGGAAGGTAGCCGGGTCACGGTGCGATGGCAATAACCTTCGCCCCTCTTGCAAGTCACGAAGGAAACATCCATCCTCGACGAATCGACGTATTGAGGAGCGTTGATGATCACTGCTCTCGTCGCACCCCTGTGCCTGGTGGCGTGCCTGGTCACACCGGCCGACATCCACTTCCGGCACGACGTGCTGCGCCCCGGAACGGCCCGCCAGGCCGGCCTGCTGGCCGGCCCGATCGCCGCCCTGCCCGGCATCGCCGAGTCATATTTGCGACCCACGGCCGACCACCCCGATCACCCCACGTACGCGGGCGCCACCGTGCTGGCCGCCCACCACGGCGTCGTGGTGTCACGCTTCGCGGTCGGTGACGCGGTCCGCTACACCGCGGGCCCCGCCGAGCTTCCCCCGGAGCAGCGTGTGCCGGCCCGCACCGACACGCTGTGGGATCTCGCCTCGATCTCCAAGCTGTTCACCACGATCGTCGTCCTCCAGCAGGTCGAGCGCGGAAAAGTGGGCCTGGACGCGCCGGTCGCGAGCTACGTCCCGGAGTTCGCGGCCGGCGGCAAAGAGGCCGTGACGGTCCGGCAACTGCTCACGCATACGTCCGGGCTGCCGGCTTTCCTGCCGTTCTATTCGCTCTACAAGACTCCCGAGGAGCGATTCGCGGCCGCGCTGGCCACGCCGATCACGCCCGGCCGGAAATACGTCTACTCCGACATCGGGCTCATCGCGCTCGGCGTTCTGGTGCAACGGGTCACCGGCAAAACCCTCGACCGGGCCGTACGGGAGGGAGTCACCGGCCCGCTGCGCATGCGCGACACGGGATACAACCCGGGCGCCGGCCGCAAACCCCGTATCGCGGCCACCGAATATCAGCCGTACGTCGATCGTGGTCTGGTGTGGGGTGAGGTCCATGACGAGAACGCCTGGTCGCTGGGTGGCGTAGCCGGTCACGCCGGAGTCTTCTCGACCGTGGACGATCTCGCCATTCTGTGCCAGACGCTGCTCAACGGCGGCGCGTACAAGGGCAAGCGGATCCTCTCCGAGCAAATGGCCCGGCGGGCCCTGGTCAACTACAACGCCGACCTGCTGGAGCAGAATCCGGAAAGCTCGCGCGGCCTCGGCTTCGAGCTCTCCAAGTACTGGTACATGGACGGGATGACCTCGCCGGTCACCTTCGGGCACACCGGGTTCACCGGCACGTCGGTGGTCATCGACCCGCTCGACCAGTCGTTCCTCATTCTGCTCAGCAATCGCGTCCACCCGGACCGCGCCTGGGGAAGCAACAATGTGGCCCGGCGCGCTCTCGCCCGCGCCTTCGCCGCCTCTCATCCCCTCAAGGCGGATTGGCGGACCGAGACCAGAGACAACGCCGTCATGACGTTGACCGCGCCCCTGCGGCAAGCGGCGGGCGAGCGGGCGCGAGCTTCATTCCATTTGTGGTACGACACGGAGCCGCTCTCCGACACTCTGACGGTCGAATCGTCGGCGGACGGCGTGGTTTGGACGCCCTTGAACGACATGACCTTCACCGGCTTCGGCGGCCGCCGATGGTGGCCGGTCACCGCCGCCGTTCCGGCCGGCACGACGCAATTGCGCTTCACCTATCGCACCGACGCCGACTCGCAGGGCCGCGGCGTCCTTCTCGACAGGCTCCGGGTGGCTTCGCCGGGAGCGATCCTCGTCGACCGCCGGACCCACCTGATCGCCGACGGCTGGAACCCGTCACCGAACGCATAGGAGCCGAGCATGGAACACACGATCAGCCGGCGCGGGCTTCTCCGGGGCACGGCGGGCGTCACCGCCGCCGGCGCGCTGGGCGGATGCGCGATGGGCGGCGGCGACGACTCCGAGGACGACGCCAAGGGTTCGGTGAGCGCGAACAACCCGCTCGGGGTGAAGGACGACGCGCCACTCGAGGTGGTCATCTTCAACGGCGGCTTCGGCGAGGAGTACGCCAAGGCGCACGAGGCCATGTACAAGGAGCTCCACCCCAAGGCGGAGATCAAGCACTCGGCCACCCAGCAGATCGCCGAGACGCTGCAACCCCGGTTCGTGGCCGGCGATCCGCCCGACGTGGTGAACAACTCGGGCGGCAGCCAGATCGACTTCAACGGGCTGGTGTCACAGGGTGCCCTGGCCGATCTGGGTGAGTTGCTGGACGCGCCCAGCCTCGACGACCCGAACAAGAAGGTGCGGGACACCCTGCTTCCGGGCATCGTCGACGTCGGCTCGTACGACGGGAAGTTCCTGTCCCTGAATTACGCCTATTCGGCGTACGGCATCTGGTATTCGCAGAAGCTCTTCGACGCCAAGGGCTGGGCGTATCCGAAGACCTGGGACGACATGATCGCCCTGTGCAAGCAGATCAAGGCGGCCGGCATCGCGCCCTGGACCTATCCGGGCAAGCATTCGCGCTACATGAGCTGGCCGATCATCGCGGCGGCCGGGAAGATGGGCGGCATCGAGGTCATCAAGGCCATCGACAACCTCGAGCCGAACGCCTGGAAGCACGAGGCGGTCAGGGCGGCGGCCGAGGCGTACTACCAATTGGCCGTCGACGGTTTCCTGCAGCCGGGCGCCGAGGGCATGGACCACGTCCAGTCGCAGACCGAATGGTGCCGGGGCAAGGCCGCCTTCGTCTCCTGCGGATCGTGGCTGGAGAACGAGCAGAAAGCCGTCACCCCGCCCGATTTCCGGATGGCGGTGGCGCCGACGCCTTCGCTCACCACGGGCGACAAAATGCCGTACGAGGCGTTCCGCGGCACCGGCAGCGAGCCGTTCGTCGTGCCGGCCAAGGGCAAGAACGTCCGCGGCGGCCTCGACTATCTGCGCGTCATGCTGTCGCAGAAGGGCGCCTCCGATTTCACCCGCAAGGTCAGCAGCCTCACCGCCGTTCAGGGCTCCAGCGCCGGAATCGAGCTCGGCCCCGGCCTCACGTCGGTGACCAAGCTGATCGACGCGTCCAAGGGAACGGCCTTCACGTGGCTCTACTCGTCGTATTACCGCAAACTCGAACGGGAACGGGTCGACGCGGCCAGCGCCGAGCTGTACGCCAAGCGGATCACCGCCGCGCAGTGGTGCGACAAAATCCAGAAGTCGGCCGACGAGTTCGCCCAGGACCCCGCGATCAAGAAATACAAGCGGTCCTGAGGTGCCCGGCAAGCGCCTGTTCATCGCCGTCTTCCTGATTCCACCCCTTCTGCTGTACGGGATTTTCGTCGTGTCCCCGTACGCGCAGGCGTTCCAGATCGCGGGCACGAACTGGAGTGGCCTGTCCCCCACGTACGACTTCGTGGGCCTCGAAAATTTCGAGCGGCTGCTCAGCGACGGGTATTTCTGGAACGCGTTGCGGCACAACGGTCTGCTGCTCGTCCTGCTGCCGGTCATCACGATCCTGCTCGGCCTCTTCTTCGCCTCGATGATCAGCGTGGGCGGCCGGGCCGGCCGGGTGGGCGTGCACGGCGTACGAGGGGCCGGCTTCTATCGCATCGTCTATTTCTTTCCGCAGGTGCTGTCGGTGGCGATCGTGGGCGTGCTGTGGAAGGAGATGTACGCCCCGCACACCGGAATGGTGAACGGTCTCCTCCGCGCGGTCGGCCTGGACGGGCTGGCCGTGGCCTGGCTCGGCGATCCGCGCTTCTCGTTCTGGTGCGTGATGGCCGTGATGATCTGGATGAACGTCGGTTTCTACGTCGTCCTGTTCAGCGCGGCCATGCAGTCCATCCCCCGCGACCTGTACGAGGCGGCGCTGCTGGACGGCGCGGGCCGGCTCACCACGCTGGTGCGGCTGACCGTGCCGCTGGTGTGGGACACCATCCAGGTCGCCTGGGTCTATCTGGCCATCATCGCCATCGACGGTTTCGCCATCGTCCAGATCATCACCGACGGCGGCCCGTCGTCATCGTCGGACGTGGTGGGGCTGCGCCTCTACAAGACCGCCTTCGCCGACGGCCAGTTCGGCTACGCGTCGGCCATCGGGGTCGCGATGTTCTTCCTGACCCTCACCGTGGCGGCCATGTTCCTGCGGGTGACCCGGCGTGAGCGGGTGGAGTTGTAGATGGCCCGACCCGCCACACCCCTTTTTTCACATTTGTTTCTGGCGGGCTGGGCCCTGCTCACCACCCTGCCGCTGCTGTGGGCGGTGGTGAGCTCGTTCAAGAGCGACGAGGAGATCCTCACCGACCCGTGGAGCCTGCCGTCGCGGCTGCGCTGGGAGAACTGGGCGCGGGCCTGGAACGAGGCCCACATCGGCCGCTACTTCCTGAACAGCGCGATCGTGGTCACCGGCGCCCTCACCCTGACCATGCTGTTCGGGGCCATGGCGGCGTACGTGCTGGCCCGCTACCAGTTCCGCGGGCGCCGGATCGTCTACTTCGCCTTCGTCGGCGGCATGATGTTCCCGGTCTTCCTGGCGCTGGTGCCGCTGTTCTTCGTCGTACGAAATCTGGGAATGCTCGGCACCTTGCCCGGCCTGACGCTGGTGTACGCGGCGTACTCGCTGCCCTTCACGGTCTTCTTCCTGACCGCCTTCTTCCGGACCCTGCCGACCACGGTGGCCGAGGCCGCCATGGTCGACGGTTGCGGCCACTTCGGCCTGTTCTTCCGCGTCATGCTGCCGATGGCCCGCCCCGGCCTGGTCAGCGTCGGCATCTTCAACTTCCTGTTCCAGTGGAACCAGTACGTCCTGCCCATCGTCCTCATGCAGGGCGAGGGCGCCGAGAGGAAGTGGGTGCTGGCCCAGGGCCTGACCGCGCTGGCCGTGAACGAGGGCTACCGGGGCGACTTCAGCGGCTTGTTCGCCGGCATGACCATAGCCATGCTCCCGGTCATAGCCGGCTACCTCCTGTTCCACCGCCAGGTCCAGAGCGGCCTGGCCGCGGGCCAGCTCCGCTGAGGCCGCGGGCGCTGGTCACCCTCAGCGGGTCGGTCGAACGACTCCGGCCACCGGCCGTCCTTCCGCTGTGTTTCCGCTTCCGCTCTCGCGATGCTTGACCTGCGCGGATCCGGTGCCGGCCGCCGGAAGGGAACTCATGTTTCGCCTGCTCGCCCTGCTGCCCGTGCTGGCGGCCGGGCTCACCGTGGCCGGGGACGACAGCGCCGATCGAGCCTCGGTGGCTTTCCAGCTCGGGGAGGAAGCGCGCGCCGGGGACCAGGTCTGCGATCGGACCATGGGACCGGCCAGCGAACCGGCGACCGACCACTGGACGTACCGGGCGATCGTGAGCCGGTCGTCGGGGCTGGTGCTGACCGGCGTCCGGCTGGGGCCGCGGCTGATGGCGGACGCGGCCGGGGTGGCGTACGTCCGGGTCCGCACCGCCGACGGCGTGATCCACAACGGATTTCTGACTCCCACTCCCGTGACCCAGCCGGACTCCGCCGTCACCAGCCGGCTGCGCGGGGCCGTCGACTGCGCGCCCGTCGAGGGTGACGACGCCGTCACCGCCTCCTACGCGGTGACGGTCCGGGACGTCACCGTGCTCTTCGAGCAGCAGTACCGGTTCTCCAACGAGCTGGACGACCGGTGTGAGCCCACCCTGAAGTCCCGCTGCAAACGCTTCTGGCCAACCACCCGCTGGGCGGTGTCACCGGCCGACAGCAAGAAGATCCGGTCGGTGTCGGTGGTGCAGCGCTTCGCCTGGAACCCGGACGACGGCGTCGGCCAGGACAGCGCCGGCGGGGCGGAACTGATCAAGGATGAGCTTGACGTACGGTCGTCGTATATCGACCTCAAACTGAAGGTGACGGCCCTCAGCGGCGGCAGTGGTCATCTCCAGCTCGCCGGAGCGAAGAAGGTCATCGACGGCGGCGAGGTCGGTGGCGAGGGCTGGGAGAACTACCACCAGACCAGCCGGCACTGGGTCGGGTTGCCGTCGCCGGTCAGCGCCGGGTGCTCCGAGTGCGTGCACGTCCACTGGGCCTGGTTCGCCGATCCCCTGTCGTCCCTGGTCCGCCTGCCCCGGGACGTCGAGACGCACGAGTGGTTCACCAAGGCGGGCAAGCCGGCCGCGCGCCTCGCGGCGAGCCAAGTCGCCTGTGGTGGATGCGTCGACGGCGCTTTCTCGGACGGCCGGCCGCAGATCCCGGACGGCTCCCGGCAGACCGCCTGTGTCGGCTGGACGACCCACGAGCCGACCTACCCGGTCGATTGGTGCCAGTACGGCGACGAGCCCAAGCTCGATCCGGAAAAACCGCCGGTGATGTACTGGGACGTCACGTCCGAGGCCGCCGACGAGCTCAAGCATGGGGTGTCCATCGGCAAGGCCGACTACGCCACCGGTGACGCCTACTGGCAGAAGCTGCCCGACCGGCGGCACGGCGGCGACGGTTCCTTCTTCTTCGTCCCGGCCCGGCGCCTGGCCACCCCGGAGGAGGACGCGGGCGGGGCCACGACCGCGACCATCGAACCGGTGTGGCCCGCCAAGAGGGGCGGACCCTGGCTGCTGCCCGTTCGGATCACCTTGGACCGCGAGGACGACCAGGGCCCCTACTACTTACGCGTCAAATCTCGCGAGGCGCTACTGCTCAAGGCCGATTCGAGCGGCTCGGCCAACCCGGGCGATCCGGTCTGGGTGACGATCCGCGACGGTTCCACCGGCGGAGGCGGCCAGTACAGCTCGAGCCCGATCGTCGCGGGCCGCACCCGGTCGATGGCCGCGACCCTGATTTTCGACCGCGAGCCGAAACCGGAGGATCTCTCGTTCCGGCTGGACGCCGCGCCGGACGGAGTCCCTGGCTACGTGCCCTCGGACGGCACCTGGCCTGACCCGCCGGACGCCGCGCCGGACGGAATCTCCGCGTTCGTGCCGTCCGACGGCACCTCGGCCGACCCGTCGATCGTCGGCGACGCGCCGGAGACGATCGACTGGCTCGCCGTCGTCCGGCGCCATCTCACCGACTGCAACGCCGACAAGGACACCTCCGAGGTGGCCCTGGCCGAGGACTTCCCGCCGCGCGTGGAGGACGTCAACGACGACGGCCAGGACGACGTCTTCGTCGGCGCGAAGTGCTACGAGTCGACGTCCGCCGCGTTGCTCTACCTCTTCGACGGCGCCTCGGACCGCCGCGACCCTCAGCTGCTCGACGTCGTGGACGGCCGAAGCCATCCCGTCTTCGACCTGGACGGGGCCACTCTCGGCACGACCGACGACACGGTCAAGATCTACGCCACGAATCCTCGCGACCCGGACGGCGAGTTGCCGTACCGCGACATCGAACTGACCTTGGAGTGGCAGGACCGCCTGCGGATGACGCGGATCGACACCGAGGACTGCGCCTGGCCGGCCTTCTACTACGGCGACGACGACCCGGCCATCGTCTGCCACTAGGTGTTCTGCCCTGAGAGGTTGGGCACGCGGCTGGCGGGTGGTCCGCCGATCGCGGTGTGGTGGCGATGGTGATTGCGGGTGTGCAGGAAGGCGGGTAGGGCTTTGCGTCGGGCGTTTTCGCTGGTGTAGGGCTTGGCGTAGGCCCATTCGTCGGCGAGGGTGCGGTGAAAGCGTTCAACCTTGCCGTTGGTTTGTGGCCGGTAGGGGCGGGTCTTTTTCACCGTGACGCCGAGCTGGGTGCAGGTGTCGGACCAGAGCCTGGATTTGTAGCAGGAGCCGTTGTCCGTCAGCACCCGGGAGATCGTGATGCCCTGGGCGTTGAACCAGGCATGCGCGCGTCGCCAGAAGCCGGTGGCGGTTTCCTTGGTCTCGTCGGTCAGGATTTCGGTGTGGGCCAGCCTCGAGTGGTCGTCGAGGGCGGTGTGCAGATAGGCGTAACCGAGCCGGGCGCCGCCGAACTTGTCGGTGGCATGTCCGGGTGTGGCGGTGAGGTTGAGTTTGCCCTGAGCTCTGCCTTGGGTGCGCCAGCCGGGCGGCGCCGGCGCGGCGTAGCGGTCGGCCCACCGTTTCGCGGTCGTCACGGCAACCTGGAACCGTTCCGCGGCCCGGCGCAGCGGCCAGCCGTCATCCACGACACAACGCGCCAGCCGCAATCGGCCGAGTTCGGTCAACGGGGCATTGGCGTGGGGCACGAGGACCTCCTGGGTGGTGCGGAACCTTCGACAAGCTCCACCTCACCCGGAGGTCCTCCGTGGACAGAACAACTAGGGCCGGATCTCCAGGTGGGTGATCGCGCCGTCCCGCAGCTCGAACAGGTAGTGCAGGTCGGCCACGCCGCCGGGGAAGTCGCCCTCCAGGTGCTGGAGCACGTCGTAGACGACCGTGGCGCCCTTCATCTCGGTGGTGTACGTGTACTGGCTGCCGGCCTTGCTGAGAAACGACCGGATCTCGTCGGCGCCGCGGTAGGTGTGGCCGTCGTCGACGACCACCGCGTCCGGGGCGAAGGCGCTCGCCGCGGCGGTCGTGTCGCGGGCCTCGTGTGCGGTCAGGTAGCCGGTGATGACTTCGGGAAGTGTCTCGCTCATGAACCCAGGCTCGACCCTCCCGCCGGGAGAGAGTCAACGTGGCAAGGTGGTGAGGTGCGTCAAGGTCTCACCATCGGCGAGTTCGCCACGCTGACCCACCTCAGCGTGCGCACGTTGCGGCGCTACCACGAGGCCGGCCTGCTCGAGCCGCGGACGGTCGACCCGTCCAGCGGCTACCGCTACTACGCGCCCGAGCAGATCCCGGCCGCGCAGGTCATCCACCGGCTGCGCGAGCTCGACGTGCCCCTGGCCGAAGTGCGGTCGATCCTGGCCACCGACGACCCGCAGGAGCGGGCCGGCCTGGTGCAGGCCCACTTGCGCCGCCTGGAGGAGGAGCTGGACCGGACCCGCCGGGCCGTCGTCTCGCTGCGCCGCCTGCTCACCCCGGACGCCGGCGACCTGGAGGTCACGCTCCGCTCCGAGCCGCCCCGCACGGTCGCCGCCGTCGAAGGCCTGGTCGAGTCGCATCGGGTGCTTCCCTGGTACGACGAGGCGATGCGCAAGCTCGACGCGGCGTATCCGCCCGGGGTGCGCACCGGCCCACCCGGCGGCCGCTACGCCAATGAGCTTTTCACCAAGGGAAAGGGCCGGATGACGGTCTTCCGGCCGGTGCGCGAGCCGTTCCCCGGCGACCTCCTGGAGCTGCCCCCGGCCGAGCTGGCGGTGACCGTGCACGAGGGCTCGCACGACGACATCGACATCACGTACGGCCGGCTGGGCGCCTGGGCCGTCGATCACGCCCTGACCGTCGACGGCCCGGTCCACGAAACCTATCTGGTGGGCCCGCGCGACACCCCGGTCACGTCCCGGTGGCGCACCGAGATCGGCTGGCCGGTCTTCCGCCTCAGCGGGCCACGGGCGGGTTGAACCGGGAGAGCTCGGGGGCGGTCCAGCGCAGCGCCGAAGCCTGGTCGACACGGATGACGTGTTCCACAGTGAAGTCGACGGAGCGCTGGGCGGGGTCCCAGTCGACCACCGCGGTGCCCGAGAGATGGAGCACGGTGCCTGTGGGCCAGTCCGGCAGGAGGAGGCCGGCCCGGGGGTTGAGCTCCAGGTTGCCGAACGTGTTGAACATCGAGTTGCCCGTGTAGTCGGGCCAGCGCAGGTGGGTGGGGCTCAACGCCTGCAGGAAGCCGGGGTTGCCGCCGCGGTGGGAGGCGTCGGTGTTGCCGTCCGGGTCGGCGGTGGCCACGAAGAACGTGTCGGCTCTGCCGATGAAGGCGCTCTCGTCGGCCGTCAGCGCGACGCCGGTACGGGACACGCTCGCGGTCGCCGGCGCTGCCATCGGCTGGCGTTTCTGGATGTACTTCGGGCAGTTGCCGTAGATCTGCGCCAGGTCGACGCTCAGGCCGGCGGCCGTCGGGTGGGCCGTGCCGTTCATGCGGAGGCGGCGGCGGGTGCCGGGCTCGATGGCGATCAGGCCGACCGGGGCCTCGGCGGACAGGGTCTCGTGCAGCGGGTCGCCGGGGGCCGGGCTCGCGGCGATCTCGATCGTCGACAGGCCGGTGGCCTTGATGAAGCCGGGGGTGCCGGTCAGCATCGTGGCCCAGACGTCGCCCCGGGAGTCGGTGGCGCCGAGGACGATCATCGGCTGGGCGGCCAGGAAGGCGGCGGCCGCCCAGGGGATCTGGGTGTTGAACATTCCGGTGAGGCGCGCGGCCTCGTCCAGCACGCCGGCCCGCTGCTGCGCGATCAGCTCGCCACGGTGATATCGGGTCACGGTGTCCCCCTGAGGTCGCCCAACCGGTGAAAACCAATTTAGCGGTTAGGAGAGACAGCGTCAACCGGAGAACTTCATTTCAAGGGTTACGATGGAGCCGATGAGCATGAAAGCTGACCCTCGGCCCTTGATCGGCGAGCCCCTGCCGCTCGATCTGCTGAACACGCGGTGGACCGACGACGACGGCGCACACGATCTGCTGGAGCGCCCGGACGGGCTGGACATCTGGCTGTCGTCGAACGGGCTGACCGCGCCCGCGACGGCCGAGACGCTCGACGCGCTGCTGGCCACCAGGGAAGCGCTGGAGGATCCGGTACGAGGCCGAGACCTGCTCAACGAGACGCTGGGACACGGTCGTTTCCGGCGCCGGCTCGGCGCCGACGGGCCGGAGACCGTGATCGAGACGGACACGCCCGGCTGGCGAGCGGCCTGGCAGGCCGCCGAGCACTACCTCCGGCTGTTGGAGGAGCACCCGGCGCGCCTGCGCAAGTGCGCCAACCCCGAGTGCCGGCTCCGGTTCTACGACGTGTCGAAAGCCGGCGCCCGGCGGTGGTGCTCGATGGCGACCTGCGGCAACCGGGCCAAGTACGCCCGGCACAAAGGTCAGCCCTGAGGGTGCATGACCTCGTCCATGCCGCCGGAGGCTCGCCAGGTGCGGAGCAGGTCGTGGAAGACGACCGGGCCCGGGCCGAACGAATTGTTCACCGGGCGGGGCTTGCCCTCGCCGTTGTAGTAGCCGGGCGTGCACTCCGACTGGAAGTCGAAATTGTTCGGGGCCGTCTCGCGGATCGTGGCCACCCACGCCTCCTCGGCCTCGGCCGTCGGCTCGACCCGGTGGGCGCCCCGGCGGGACGCCTCGGCCACCAGCTCGCCGATGTGGGTGGCCTGCTCCTGCAACACGTGGGTGAAGTTGACCGCGGCCGCGTTCTGCAACGAGCCCATGTGGAAGAGGTTGGGGAAGCCGTGGCTGGCGAAACCGTGCAGGGTGCGGGGGCCGTTGCGCCAGTGGCCCAGCAGCGGCAGGCCGCCCCGGCCGTACACCGGTAGCGTTCCGGACAGCACGCCGGAGATGCCTGTTTCGAAGCCGGTGGCCAGCACCACGCAGTCGACCTCGTACTCCTGCTCGCCGGCCACCACCGCCGACGGGGTCATCGCCGTGATGCCGCCCGAGTCGGCCGTGTCGATCAGGGTGACGTTCGGGCGGTTGAACGTCGGCAGGTAGTTGTCGCTGAACGTCGGGCGCTTGCACATGTAGCGGTACCACGGCTTGAGCTTCTCCGCGGTCTCCGGATCCTCGACCACCGAAGCGACGCGGGCCCGGATCTCGTCCATCTTGCGGAAGTCGGCCCGCTCGTCCAGGAACGCGCGGTCCTCGTCGGAGATCGTCGGGTCGACCGTGCCGGTCAGCATCTGGCGTTGCAGGGCCGCGGTGGCCGTCCAGCCGTCGTTGATCAGGTCCTCCCCCACGTGGCCGCCGGTGACCAGGGTCAGGAAGTTCTCCATCCGCTCCCGCTGCCAGCCCGGCTTCAGCTCGGCCGCCCACGCGGGGTCGGTCGGGCGGTTGTCGCGGACGTCCACCGACGACGGGGTGCGCTGGAAGACGTACAGCTGGGAAGCCCGCTCGGCGATCTGGGGTATGACCTGGATGCCACTGGCGCCGGTGCCGACCACGGCCACCCGCTTGCCGGTCAGGTCGTACGACTCGTCCCAGCGGCTGGTGTGCATGATGTGGCCGCCGAACTCGTCGACACCCGGGATGCCGGGAAGTTTCGGCTGGGTGAGGGTGCCGGAGGAGATGACCACGTAGCGCGTGCGGAAGACGTCGCCGCGGTCGGTCGTCACCGTCCACTCGGCCGTGTCGTCGTCCCAGCGCAGCTCGGTGACCTTGGTGTGGAACAGCGCGTCGGCGTACAACTCGAACTGCTTGGCGATGGCGACGGCATGGCCGCGGATCTCGTCGCCGGGGGCGTAGCGCCACTTGGGGACGTAGCCGACCTCCTCCAGCAACGGCATGTAGACGGTGGACTCGATGTCGCACTGGACGCCGGGGTAGCGGTTCCAGTACCACGTGCCGCCGAAGTCGCCGGCCTCGTCGATCATCCGCAGGTCGCGCACGCCGGCCTGGCGCAGCCGGGCGCCGGCCAGCAGCCCGCCGAAGCCGCCACCGATGACCAGGGCCTCGACCCGGTCGGTCAGCGGGGAACGCTCGGTCCGCTCGGTGTACGGGTCGGTGGCGATCTCGCCGGACGCCCGCCGATATTGGGCGTTGCCCTCGTCGCGGATGCGGCGATCCCGCTCCCGCCGATAGCGGGAGCGCAGCCACTCCAGCTCCTCGGGCTTGTAACGGTGGGGGGAGGAGGGGAACATGCGGGGCCCTTTCGCGGAGACCGTCCGGAGTGGAGACCAGCCGGGGCCCAAGATTAAACCAACTGATTGACTTCCAGGGAGGTGTACGGCGCCCGATAGAGCCCTTGAATCGCATCAATCAGACCACTCGCGGCGGACGGCCACTCCGGGGTCACGGAACGTTCACGTTGCGCGCAGAAATGGACGATCAGGGTGTGCGCCATGTCGTCGCGCTCCCGGCGCACCCGGTCGGGCAGCCCGGGAAGGCAGGCGTGCAGGGCGCCGGTGGCCGCGCGCAGCGTCGGCGCCTCACCCACCTCGGCCGCGGCCAGCTCCCGCAGCTTCGGCTCGGTCATCAGCTGGGCGGCGAACCGGCCGTACCAGCTGGGGGTCCCGAGAGAGGCCAGATGCCGGGTGTACGGCAGGACGAGGCACGCGACCCGCTCGCGCAGCACGGTGCTGCCGTCGAAGCGGGTCAGCAGCGCGGCACGGATCTTCTCGGTCGGCACCGAGTGGTGGCGCACGATGGCCCGTACCAAATCCGATTTTGACCCGAAATGATAGCCGACGGCGGCGGTGTTGCCCTGACCCGCGGCTTCGCTGATCTGCCGGTTGGAGATCGTGAAGACCCCGTGCTCGGCGAAGAGCCGCTCGGCCACGGTGAGAAGGTGCGCTCTGGTCCCGCTCATCCCTCATCCCTGGTCGACGGCCTTTCCCGGGGAGCCTACCGACGCGTCGTGTTCATAGAGCCAATCGAGGGCGTTGAACGACCAGGACCGCGAACCGGCCGCCATCTGAGCGTCCCGCTCCCGCTGAGCCGCACCGTCCGGCAGGTGGAAGCGGGTCTTGTTCCCGGCCGACATCTCCTGAAGCCGCGTGGTCCGCGGCAGCCGGGCCTTCTCGTACGCCGAGAGAGCCTCCGCGGCCGGCGCCGACCGCAGCCACGCGGCCAGCGCGGCGCCGTCCTCGACGGCCTGCGCGGCGCCCTGCGCCATGAACGGCAGCATCGCGTGGGCGGCGTCACCGAGCAGTGTCACCCGCCCTACCGACCAGGTGGGCCGGGGCGGCCGGTCGAACAACGCCCACACGTACATCGCGCCGGCCGCCCCGATGATCTCCTGGACCTGCGGATGCCACCCGGCGAAGGCCTCGCGCACGTCAGCCTTCTCCGCCCGGTCGGTCCACGACTCGCGTGTCCAGCGGTCCTGCTCGACCACGGCCACGAAGTTGACCGACCGCCGGCCGCTGATGAAGTAGTGCACGAAGTGCCGGCCCGGGCCCATCCAGATCTGCGCGGTCACCTCGAGGTTCAGATGGCGCAGTCGCTCGGCCGGCACGACGGCCCGGTACGCGACACAGCCGGTGAACCGGGCCTCGCCGGGACCGAACAGCAGCCGGCGCACCGCGGAGTGGATGCCGTCCGCGCCCACCAGCACGTCGAAGCGGGCCCGCTCGCCACCGGCGAACCGGGCCTGGACGCCGTCATCGTCCTGGGCGAAGCCGGTCAGACGCCGACCGAGATGAACGCGGCCGGCCGGCAGCGCTGCGGCCAGCGCGCCGAGCAGGTCGGCCCGGTGCATCTGATAGTGCGGAAAACAAGCCTCGGCCAGCGGGGCCCGCAGCAGTGTCCGCCCGTCGTCCCACCGGCGCTGATGCCAGGCCAGCGGCCGCACGCCGGTCGCGGCCAGCGCCCCGGCCAGCCCCAGCCCGTGCAGCACCCGCGACGCGTTCGGGCTGACCTGCACGCCCGCTCCCACCTCGGACAGCCGGGCCGCCTGCTCGTACACATGCACGTCCAGCCCGGCCCGGAGCAGACTCAGCGCGGCCGACAGCCCGCCGATGCCCCCACCGACGACGCCCACCGACAACGGAACCGCCACGCTCCCGATGATTCATGGCCGGCGACGGTGTCACTGCCGCCTGGCGGACAGTTCGCTAAGCTCGCCGGTCGATGAGCCTCGACGTGCGCGCCTACTTCCGGGACACCGGCGGCAACCTCTGCCTCCCGGATCTTCCCGACGGCCTCAGCACGCTGGCCGGCGGCGAGGACACCCGGCGCAGCCTGTGGTCCGCTCCGGTGGTGCGTGCGCTGGGCGCGACCTACCTTCCCCGCCTCGCCGACGACAACCTCTTCATCCCGTACGAGGAGACCGGCCCCTTCCTGCGCGAATGCGCCCTTCTGCTGATGAACCTGCCCGCTGTCGCCGCCGGCGTGCGGCTCCAGCCGACCGCCGAGGCGAACGAGTGGTACGTCGAGCGGAACATCGTCAACGTCATCGCGGTGACCCACTGGGCCCGCGGCAACGACTACGGCGTTCTCATCTGGTGAGCGCGATCACGCCCGGGTTGCGCTCGGAACGACGCCCGGCGAGATAACGTCGTCAGGTTGTACACCGGGTCATAGGGAGCGAACGTGGTTCAGAACGCGCTGGCGTCGTCGGCAGTCGCCGTGGAGGCGGGCCGGAGGCGGACGTTCGCGGTGATCTCGCACCCGGACGCCGGCAAGTCGACCATGACCGAGGCGCTGGCCCTGCACGCGCGGGTGATCGGGTCGGCCGGCGCCGTGCACGGCAAGGGCGACCGTAAGGGCGTCGTCTCCGACTGGATGGAGATGGAGCAGCAGCGAGGGATCTCGGTCACCTCGGCCGCGCTCCAGTTCTCCTACCGCGACGTCGTGATCAACCTGCTCGACACGCCCGGGCACGCCGACTTCTCCGAGGACACGTACCGGGTGCTGACCGCGGTCGACAGCGCCGTGATGCTGCTCGACGCGGCCAAGGGCCTGGAGCCGCAGACGCTCAAGCTGTTCGAGGTGTGCCGCCAGCGCGGCATCCCGGTGATGACCTTCATCAACAAGTGGGACCGGCCCGGCAACGACGCGCTGGCCCTGATGGACGAGATCGAGCAGCGGATCGGCCTCAAGCCGACCCCGCTGACCTGGCCGGTCGGCATCGCCGGGCACTTCCAGGGCGTGATCGACCGCCGCACCGGTGTCTTCATCCGGATGGAGCGCTCCCCCGGCGGCGCCGAGCTGGCCATCGAGGAGGAGATGAGCCCGGAGGAGGCGGCCGAGCGCTTCGGCGCCGACTGGGCCACCGCCACCGAGGAGCTCGAGCTGCTCGCGATGACCGAGGCCGACCACGACCAGAAGACGTTCCTGGCCGCGACCAGCACGCCGGTGCTGTTCGGGGCGGCGGTGGCCAACCTCGGCGTACGGCAGCTGCTCGACATCCTGGTCGAGCTGGCCCCGCCGCCGGCGGCGCGGCCCACCGCCGACGGCGGCGAGCAGCCGGTCGACGGCACCTTCTCCGGCTTCGTGTTCAAGATGCAGGCCAACATGAACCGGGCCCACCGCGACCAGGTGGCCTTCATGCGGATCTGCTCGGGCCGCTTCGAGCGCGGCATGGTGGTCACGCACGCCGGCACCGGCAAGCCGTTCGCCACCAAGTACGCCCAGCAGATCTTCGGCCGGGGCCGGGAGACGATCGACGAGGCCTTCCCGGGCGACGTGGTGGGCCTGGTGAACGCGACCGCGCTCGGCATCGGCGACACGCTCTACACGGGCGAGCAGGTGCGATATCCGCAGCTGCCTTCTTTCCCGCCGGAGCATTTCGCGGTCGTACGGACCAATGACACTTCCGCCTTCAAACGCTTCCGCCGTGGCATCGAGCAACTCGACGGCGAGGGCGTCGTGCAGGTGCTCCGCTCCGAGCAGCGCGGCGACCAGGCCCCCGTACTGGCCGCCGTCGGTCCCATGCAGTTCGAGGTGGCCACCCACCGCCTGGAGGCCGAGTTCGGGGTCAAGGTCCAACTCGACCATCTGCCGTACGAGGTGGCCGCGCTCACCGACGCGGCCGGCCAGGAGATCCTCAAGTCCGAGTCGAACGTCGAGGTCATGACCCGCGTGCGCGACGGCGCCCTGCTCGCGGTCTTCCCGCACAAGTGGCGCATGCGCACGGTGGCCGGCCGCCACCCCGACCTCAAGCTGGACTGAGAGCCACCGGGAGCGCTTCGAGGCCGAAGACGATCGAGGCCCGGCGCGCCGCCGCGTCCATCACCGGGCGCATCCGGGGGAAGCGGCGAACCAGCGCCGGATAGGCGATGCGCAGCTCCATCCGGGCCAGCTCGGCCCCGACGCAGCGGTGCAGGCCGTGCCCGAACGCCAGATGCGACCGGCTGGTGGCCCGGCCCGCGTCGATGCGGTCCATGCCGGGGCCGAGCACGCCGTCCCGGTCGGCCGCGACGAGCGAGCACATGACGATGTCGCCCTCCTTGATCGACGCGCCGTCCAGTTCGAGATCACGGACGGCGAACCGTGGGAAGCCGACCTGCACCACCGTCAGATAGCGCAGCAGCTCCTCGACCAGGGCATCGGCCGGCTCGCCGGCGCGCAGCGGCGCGGCCAGCTCGGGCTGGGTCATCAGGACCAGGGCGCCCAGCGCGAGCATGCTGGCGCTGGTCTCCAGGCCGCCGGTGAGCACGCCGTCGGCCAGACCGGCCAGCTCCTGGTCGCTCAACTCGTCGCCGTGTGCGGCGATCAGCGACCCGATCAGCCCGTCCCCCGGCCGGCGGCGCTGGTCGGCGACCAGGTCGCGCAGGTAGGCCCGCGACTCGTTGATGGCGTCGAGCGGCGCGTACGCCCCGTCGCCGAGGTCGAAGCGGGCCGCGCTGAACTTCTGGACCAGGTCCCGGTCCTCGTACGGGACGCCGAGCAGCTCGCAGATGGTCAGGGCGGGCACCGGCAGCGCGAACTCCTGCAACAGATCGACCGGGCCACCGGCCGCGGCCATGGCGTCGAGACGATCGTTCACGATGGCCTCGATGCGCGGCTGGAGCCGGGCCAGCCGGTGCATGGTGAACTCGGGCATGACCATGCGCCGCAACCGCGTGTGCATCGGCGGGTCGATCATGCCGAGGCCGCCGGGCTGCTCACCCGCGGTGAGCCCGACCTTCGCCGCGAACTGGCCGAAGTCGTTGCTGAAGCGGCCGGAGTCACCGAGAACGGCCCGCACCGGCTCGTAGCCGGTCACCAGCCAGGCCCGGATGCCCAGCGGCAGCGGGAGGCGGCTCACCGGCGGTTTCTCCCGCAGCTCGGCCACGGGATCGAGCCCGTCCCGAAAGAGCGGGAACAGCGAGCTGTCGGGCAGCATCGCCAAGGTGCCTTCGAGATTCATCGCGCGGGGCTTGTTACTCCCGAATCGACGGGCCATCCAGCCCAGCAAACGCAGGCGGGTTTGCACGTCGCCCTCCAGTCAGCCGTTGTTCATCCCCCGTGGGAACGGCTGATCTGATAGTCGTCGCGAGATCTTGCTACCGCAGTGAGCGCCGTCACGGTCGCGGTTTGAGAAGGGTGATGCGGGAGGCGCCGAGCTCCGTGACGTACAGGAAACCGGTCGTCAGATCCTGGGTCAGATCGAGCGGCTGGCTGAACCCGGTGAAGCCGGTGATCCCGACGGTCCGGTTGGAGAGGGTGCCGTTCGCGGCGACGTCGAAGGTCTCGATGTCCTGGCCGGCCGAATAGCGCACGACGAGCAGTTTGCCGTCGAGGGCGCCGCCACGATATTCGATGACGCCGTTGGCCGAGGCGTGCAGCCCGGCGTCGTAGATGCCGGCGAGATGCAGATTGGGGTCGGGCTGTGTGCCGACGGGATAGGCGCCGACCTGGAACGGATCGGTGCCACCGGTGGGATTGCCGCCGGCGAGAACCCATTCACAGCGGACCGGATTGGGGTGGCCGTAGTAGCGGCCCGGGTGGACGTCGAAGACGTAGTCGGTCTCGGCGGTGGGCACATTGGACAACGCGGGAACTGCCGGGCCGGTGTAGCCCCGCCGCGCACACGACGCGGGCAAAGTGGCCGGAGTCGCGGGCGTGTTTCCGCCGGCGGCCGAGCCGTTGGTGGGCGCGTAAAGGTGGCCGTTGCGGTGCCAGACCAGATCGAAGGCATTGCGTACGCCAGTGGCGTGAATCGTCAGAGGGGCGTTGGCGGCGTACGGGTCGTACGTGCCGCCCTCCTCGGTCTTGACGTTCAAAGTGCCGGTGAGCTTGGCCGGATCGAGGCGCAGGACAGCCGCGCTGAGAAGGCGCTCGGGACGGTTGCCCCAGGTGGAATCGGCGGCGCCCATGGCGTTGTTGGCGCCCTGGCTCACGTAGAGGGCGCCGTCCGGCCCGAAGGCCAGCGAATTGGTCTCGTGGTCCTTCACGCTTCTCGGCAGATTGACGACCATGGGCGTGTAGGTGGTCCCGCTGAGGCGGCCTATCCGCCCGGACCAGTCGGGAACGTTGAGCGGGCCGACGTACTCGTAGTTGTCGGTGACCCACAGGATCGGGTTGGCAGCGGTGGAAGCCGGGTCGAAGGCCATGCCGATCACGGTGCGGGTGGTACCGGCGTTGTCCCGTACGGAATTGATGACGGTCGGGGTGCCGAGCGTGCCGCCCGCGTTGATGGGGAACCGGAAGATGCGCCCGTCGAGAGTGCCGGCGTAAAGCCGGCCGTCGGGCCCTTTCACGACGGTGGTGAAAGGCGCGCCGGTGGCGACGCCGACGGTTTTGTCGAAGGCGATCGGGCCGCCGGTCGTGCCGCCGCTGCCGGTGGTGAAGACGATGGAGTACGGGGCGAAAGGCTTGCCGGTCACGTCGGTGACGCCGCTGGTGACGGTGAAGCGGTATCGCGTGAGCGGCGCGAGAGGAGCGGTCGGCGAGAGGTTGATGACGTCTCCCCCGCCGCTGGTGATGGTGGTGGCGGGTACGGCGGCGCCGTCGCTGAGCCGGGTCAGGGTGACGGTGGAGGAGGTGAGGGTCTCCGCTTTGACGCCGCCGTTGGGAAGCACGAGGTCTTCGACGACGCTGGTCGTGACGGGGACGTTCGTCGCGTTGTTGGCCGGGGTGCTGGCCCGCACGGCGGGCATGGCCGCTACGGAGGCGATGTCGGCGTACGCGAACTTGGTGTTGACCCCGCCGATCGGGCTGATCGTGAGAGCGCCGTCGGTCACCCGTACCGTCCGCGTGGCCGTGGCGAACTTGGTGCCTGCGGTGGGCACGAAGCCGGCGATGGCGTTCTGGTCCTCGACCGACACCCAGTGCGTGCTGTCGACGGCCGTGCCGGCGTCTCCGACGGCCACTGTCACGGTGTAGAGCCCGGCCGGGACGGCCGCTTCCCACGCGCCCGGGGTGGCCACGCCGGCCGACCCGGCGGGAAGTTGGGCGTGCATGAAGGTGGCGAGCCGCGCGTCGGCCTGCCCGGCGGCGGGGTTCCGATTGCGGCCGTTGCCGGTGAGGTCGACCGGCGTACGTTCTCCGAGATCCACCCAGCCGTAGCCGCGGGCGGCCGTGAAGGCCCCGCCGGAGTCGCGGACATACCCGGCCGCGGGCGTGGTGGCGGCGTCGGAGAAGTCCACCTTGAGGGCGAAGTCGTGGTTGATGTCCACATAGTTCAGCTTGGTGTTGCTCCCGCCGACGGCGTCGACGGTGATCCGCCCGTCGGTGACTGTCACGGTCGCGGTCCCCTGCCGATATTCGGCCGAGGAGGTGGAGACGAAGCCGTCGACGGCGAGGACGCCTTCGACCCGGACGGTGTGGCGGCTGTCGTACGGCGGCTGATCCCCCACGGAGACGGTGACCTGATAGGTGCCGTTGGGGACGGCGTACTCCCAGGCGCCCTCGGTGGTTCCGCTGTACTGAAGATGCACAAGCGTGTTGAGCCGCGGGTCGACACCGGCCCGTCCTCGATCCCGGGTGTTCCGGGTCAGATCGAGGGCTTCACTGCTCCCCCGCCGCACCCAGCCATAGCCCCGCCCGGCGTCGAACGCCGCCCCGGTGTCAGCGACATACCCGGCCGGCACCGCGGACCCGGCCGGCTGAAAGTTCACCTTGGCCACGGCCGCAACCGCCGCCGTGGCCGGCATCCCCGGCACGACAAGCCCGGCCAGCACAAGAGTCGCAGCAACCATCCACGATCGACCACGCATGCCAGCCAACGTCGCACATCGATCCAGGCCCGCAGCAGTCAGAAATCAGCGCCCCCACCCTTTTCCACCCAGCCGAAAATAGCGACAGTCCCCGATAACCGATCGATACACCACCGAACCCCTCGTCCGCCGCGACGCACAGTCCGTCTCCGCTGTCGTCGAGGGACCGCTTCACGAAGCAGGGTTCTGACTCGTGCACCGGGTTCGGACAACCGGCCTGAGCAGCATTCTAATGATCGTCTCAGATTCGCCAGGTACGAAGTCGGCGTGGATGCGGCGCCGTCGCGGAAGCGCCGCCCGGGCCATCAAGGTCCGGGGCGGCCACCACACCACACAAAAACCTGAGGAGAGACTGATATGAAGCCCATGGGACGCCGCAGTTTCCTGGCCACCGCCACGGCACTCGGTATCGGCGCCGGCGTGTCCTCGCATGCCATTGTCTCGACAGCGAGCGACGCCAAGAAGACTCCGGACCAGGCTCCAGACCAGACCGCGGAAATTTACCAGCGAGACCGGGACCTGCACTTCATCGGCACCGAGGAGACCTTCTCGACTCCCACGTTGTTGAAGCTGAACTCCATCAATGAGGATCACATAGCGTTCCTCGAGGAAATCGGTCTTGCGGATCTAGGCCAACGCCGCATCGGCGATATGGACGCGGGGGGACTCGACGTCCAGATCCTCTCTGCCCATACACCGTCCGTACAAAATATCCCGGGTCGAAGGGGCATCGACCTTGCCTATCGTCTCAACCGGCAACTTGTAGACGGGCCGATCGCCAAATATCCGGGCCGCTTCAAGGCTTTCGCCACCTTGCCCTTGCAGAGCCCGGAGGCGGCGGCGGACGAACTGGAACGCTCGGTTCGGGAAGATGGCTTCTTGGGCGCACTGACCAACGGGCACATCACGAAGAAGTATCTCGATCATCCCGATTTCGAGCCCGTGCTGGCACGTGCCGTTGCTCTCGATGTGCCGATCTATCTGCATCCCGGCTATCCAGCTGACGAGATCTTCAAGATTCTTTACAGCACCACTCGGTCTCAATACACAAAAGAGTTCCAACCCTACATCTTCAGCGGGTCCGGATATGGCTGGCACCAAGAGGTGCTGACCCAGTGCATCCGGATGATCACATACGGGGTTTTCGACCGATTCCCCAAACTGAAGATCATCATCGGCCACATGGGTGAAGGTCTTCCCTTCTACTACGATCGGATCGTCAATGACATGGGCGAGCCGACCGAAAACTCGCTCAAGAAGCCCTTCGGGCGATATTTCCAGGACAACTTCTGGTTCACCACCAGCGCATTTCCCCAGACCGAACTGCTCGATCTCCTGCTGAAGCACATAAGTGTGGATCGAGTGATGTTCGCAACCGACTACCCGTTCGCGGACATCAAG
Source organism: Actinoplanes sp. NPDC000266 (assembly GCF_042899005.1). Taxonomy (NCBI): domain Bacteria; kingdom Bacillati; phylum Actinomycetota; class Actinomycetes; order Micromonosporales; family Micromonosporaceae; genus Actinoplanes; species Actinoplanes sp. NPDC000266. The sequence goes on along the minus strand of NZ_JBIAZI010000001.1, from coordinate 679,487 downwards.
GCGCAGACCGACTGGTTCCGCGGCGTCGATCTGCCACGGGAGGACAAGGAGAAGATTGCGTTCCGAAATGCAGAGAAACTGTTCAGAATGAAAGTGCCCGTGAGGTGAAGCGGTTGGCCAGGGCCTCCCCGGCGACGCTGCCGGGGAGGCCCTGCCCTTGGTTGTCACCTCAGAGGCGCGGGTCCTCCTGGACCTTCAGGGCGTTGAGGATCGGGTCGTCCTCGCCCTTCTCCCGGGTGAACTGGATTGTCAGGTCGCCGCCTGCGTGTTTGACGGTGACGGTGTTCCGGTCGGCGGTCAGGGTGCCCGCCTTCGCCTGCACGTCGTGGTCGTACAGGGCGATCTTCCGGTCAACCAGCACGTCGAAGGCTCGCTTGCCCGGCTTGACCTTCTCGAACTCGGCGAAGTCCAGGCCGATCCGGTACGTGCCGGCCGGAGCGTTCCTGAACACGTAGCTGAACGTCTCGCCCGTCCGCTGGGTGCGGAACAACGCGTCGTCCTCCGTTCCGGCGATACCCGCCCTTGTGGTCTGGACCTTGCCGCCGACGTAGCCCCACGTGCGCGAGCCGAGTGCCTGGTCCGGGGACCAGAAGAAGCCGCTCGGGTCGACGTAGCCCGAACCGCCGGCGTCCACGCCCTTCCAGTAGGCCGATGTCGCCATGCGGACCGGCTTGGTCTGGGTGCCGGCCTTGGCGGCGTTCGATGCCACCAGCAGGTTTCCCGTGAGCACGCCGGGCTTCAGGCCGGCGTTCTTCGCCGTCACCGTCACCGTGGTGGCCGCGCCGGCTGCCAGCTTGACCGTGCCGGTTGCCGCCGCGCCCGTCAGCGACAGCCACGGAAGGTCCGCCGCCTCGCTGATCCGCACGTCGAGCGGCGCGGAACCGCTGTTGGTGAACGTCACCTTGGCCGTCGCCGACGAGCCCTTGTCGAGGAGCCAGTCGAGATCGCCTCCGGTGACGGTGACGATGCCCGTGGTCAGCGCCGTGTTCATCACCTCGGCCTGGTCCTTCTTGGCGATGGTCACCGGCTTGCTGACGGTGACGTAGTTCGGCGCCGAGACCTGCACGGTGTTCTCGCCTATCAGCGCCTGGGCCTTCCACCGGCCCTTCACGTCGGTCGTGAGGACCCGTCCGTTGATCGTGACGACCGCGCCCTCGATCGGCTTGCCGTCGTTCTTGTCGGTGACCGTGCCCTCGATCGTGCCCGCGGCCGGGAGGCTGTACTCCAGGCCCAGGCCGGCCTTCAGGACCGGCTGGTCGACGGAGTATTGGCTCACCGGGTTGCGGTTCAGGCTCTCCACACCGACTGTCGCCGACGACCCCTGGGTGAGCGGGTTGTCGCCGCCGACACCGTCGCCGTATCCGATCTGGATCCGGCCGTCGGCGATCAGGGTGACCGAGAAGCTCACGCGCGCCGCCGGGTCGTTGAAGAACGTGACGTTGCGCCATTCGACGACCTGCGCCGCCAGGCCGTCCACCTCGGTCTGGCCGAAGTAGATGCCCGCCTCGTCGTCGACCACCAGGTCGTCCCAGAACGGGTAGATCGCGTCGATCGGGTACGGCGACGGGAGCGCCGTGTTGCTTCCCGACGTGCTGGCGCGGTCGAACACCAGCGTGCCGTTCGTCGTCACGCACACGCCGTCCCAGGCGGTGTCGTAGAACGGCTGGAGGTAGCCGGCGTCGAAGAACAGCGGGCCGCAGAGGTCGTCGCCGTGCCAGCCCGATTCCTGCGTGCCCTGGCGGTAGAGCCCCTCGGTCACCTTCATCGTGTACGAGCGGCCGGCGGGAGCCACCGGCACGGGGCCCGGGTCCGGCTGCTCGGGCTGCTCCTCCGGCGGAGCCGCATCAGCGCGCGGGTCGAGCGTCACCCGCAGCGCGGCGATGCTCGGGGCCTTCAAGCCCTTGGAACCCCGCAGCTCCACGGTCAGCGGACCACCCTCGTGCTTCACCACAGCCGTACGCCAGTCGGCGGCGTTCGGCGGTTCATACGCGTAGTCGGTCAGCTCTCCGTCGACGACGACGTCGAACACCCGCTTGCCCTTGGCCGCCTTGTCGATCTCGGCAAATCCCAGGTCGATCGCATACGTGCCCTTGGGCGCGTCCGGGAAGCGGTAGAACAAGGACTTGTCGGCCGTGGTGCGCTGCGACTGGAAAAGGGGAGCGATCGGGGCCCGCGTAGAGACGACCTTCGTCCTGCCCTCATAACCCCACGAATTCTTGCCGGCGGGCTGGTCGGCCGACCAGGTGTAGCCGGACCCGTCGGTGAGCTTCGCCCCGCCGGCGTTGACGCCGACCTGATATTTCGTGGTCGTGAGGGTCACCGGGACGTACGTCTTGGACTGGCGCCCCGAGTCGGACCGGACCACGATGTTCGCGCCCCGCACTCCCGGCTTGGCGTCCTTCGACGAGATCGAGACCTTGACGGTCTTCGACTGGCCGGGGGCGAGGGTGCCGCCGGTCGAGGAGAGCGACAGCCACGGCAGGTCGGTCAGCAGGTCGTCCTCGACGTCGACGAGCACGACGTCGTCGGCGATCTGGTCGGCCGCCCACAGCGCGCCGGTGGCGTCGGTCTCGAGGCCGCCGCCCTGGCCCGCCTTCTGGCCGGGGAACCACCACGCGTTCACCAGCGAGCAGTCGTCCGGGTCGACCTGGAGCAGGCGGGTGGGCCGGTTCGAGGTCAGGTCGGTGTACCAGATCGTGTCCGACGCCTGGTTGTAGGCCAGGCCCATCACCTCGGGCAGCGGCGGGGCGCAGAACGACAGGAGCGCGCCCGGGTTGTCGTGCGAGGTGCCGGCGACGGTTCCGATCATGCCGTTCGCACGGCCGCCGACGTAGAAGACGTCCTGGGCCGGGTTGTAGGCGAGACCGGTCAGCTGGAGCGTGGACCAGTCACCCTTGATCTGCCTCGTCTCCTTGCCGGTGTCCCGGTTGAAGCAGTGGATGTAGCTGGCCGGGCTGTCCTCCATCTGGCACATGTCACCGGTCTTGGTGTCCAGGGCCATGTCGAACGCCCGGTAGTCGGGGTTCCACGACGCGTCGAAGACCTTGCCGGTCTTCTTCCCGGCCACCGTGTACGCGGTGTTGGTGCGCGCGATGTAGTCGTGGACCCAGACGTCGCCGTCGTACCCGATGCCGGAGGGCTCCTTCTCCGCGATGGTGCCGGGGATGGAGATCCGAGAGATGACGTCGCCGCCGGAGGTGGCGCCGACCGCGGCCGCCGCGTTCGCCGGCTTCATGCCGCTCGCGCCGGCCTTCCACGCGGCGAGGTCGATCGTGCTGGCCGCGCCGGCGCCGGTACGCGCGGTGGTCCCGGCGGTGTCCAGCTCGGGGTGACGTGCGGCTTCACCCAGGTTGTACGTCAACGGGGCGGACCCGTTGTTGGTCAGCGTGAGCGAGCCCACGCCGTTCTGGCCGGTGCCGAGCAGCGCGTCGAGCCCGTCGGCCTTCAGGCCGGCGGCGCCCGTCGTCAGACGTACGTCGATCTGGGCCTTGGCGTAAAGCTCTTTCAGCGAGAAGGGGTACGTCGCGGTCGTGTAGTTCGGCGCCTCGACCGTCATCGTGTAATCGCCGACCGGAAGCTGGCGGTGCACGATGCCGGTCCCGTTGGTGGTGACGGCCTCGACGAGCCCGTTCCTGGTGGTGAAGGAGACCTTCGCACCGGCCACCGGCTGTCCGTCGTTCTGGTCGGCGACCGTCGCGTCCAGATAGCCGAAGTCGGGCAGGTCGTACGTGACGATCGTGCCGTCGCGCAACACCGGGGAGTGGTCGGAGAACCGGATGCCGTCGACGCCGGCCCAGCCCTGGATGCCCGTGACGGCGTGCGCGCCGGCGGTCACCGGGTCGTCGGTCCCGACGCCGTCGCCGTACCCGTAGATCACGCTGCCCGAGCGGGTGAACGTGGCCGAGAAGTTGACCGGCTCCGTGTACTCCGAGCGGGTGGGATAGGCCCAGAGCTTGGCGTCGCGGTACTCGACGACGAACGCGTCCTCGCCGTTGACCTTGGTGGCGGCGGTGAAGACACCGCCGCCGGGCGCGAACTCGACGGGGCTCTCGACGTAGAACGGGAAGGCACCCGCACCGCCGTAGCCGGGTCCGGTGGCGCCGTCCGGGGCGATGACGCCGCGCAGGCCGATGCCGAGGGTGTCGTGAGTGCCGTTGTAGAGCGCGATCGGGAACGGCAGCTTCACCGTGGCCCACACTCCGCTGCCGAAGGTGACCGGCTCGGTGCCGCGCAGATAGTCGCCCTCGGTGACGGCGCAGCTGTATCCGCCCTCGTCGACGATGAGCCCGACCGGGATCTCGGACGGCTCGTTCTGAGCGCCGACGGTCAGCGGGACCGTCGTGGGCGAGAAGCAGGCGTTGGGCTCGACGGCGAGGCCGTACGCGCCCTCGGGGACAGCGGTGATGGTGAACGCGCCGTCGGCGTCCGTGCGGACCGGCTTCAGCGGCGTGTCCTTGAGGGAGACACCGGCGTTCGGGACGGGCCGTTTCTGGTCGTCGACGACCCGGCCGCTGATGTCGTGCTTCGCGGCGGCGGTGAGCGGAAGCGTGACCGAGGTTTCCTGGCCGAGGGTGATCGTGACGTCGGCCGTCGCGGTCAGGTAGCCGAAGACCTTGGTGCTGAGCTTGTAGTCGCCGACCGGCAGGTTCGTCGTGAACTTGCCGTCCTTGCCGGTGCCGATCGACCGGCTGAACGGCCCGCTGATCGTCACGTTCGCGGCCGGAACCGGGGCGCCGCCGGCGGTGACGACACCGGTGAGGGTGCCGCCTTTGCGGGGCGCGAGCTCCAGCAGACGTACGAGGTCGAGCCGCCCCTCGCCGTATTTGTTGTTGATTTCGGCGGTGCCGCCGCACTCGGTGTCGTCGACATCGGCGGCCGACTCGCCGAGCAGCCGGCGGGTCTGTTCGACCTGCCCGATGAGGGTCGGGTCGTAGCTCCAGAGGTCGGCGACGGCGCCGGCGACGTGTGGTGCCGCCATCGACGTACCGGACATCTCGACGTAGCTGTTGCCCGGATAGGCGGAACGGACGCCGTCGCCCGGCGCGGAGATCTCGGGCTTGATCCGGCCGCCCTCGCCCTCGCCCTTGCGGGAGAACGACGCGAGCGTGCCGTCCGGGGAGAGGGCGCCGACGGAGTAGGCGCTCTCGGCCGAGCCCGGCGAGGAGACGGTGTCGCAGGCCGCGTACGGCGAGGTGTTGCCCGACGACCAGGTGCTGAAGATGCCCGCGGCGGTCCACGCCTCGTCGATGGCCTGGAAGAAGTCGTCGAAGTTGTGTTCGACGGTCTGACCCCACGAGTTGTTGACGACGTGGGGGCGCTTGGACGGGTCGGGGTTGTTCCCCTGGAGGTCGGTCGGCGCGAGCAGCCACCAGCCGGACTTCAGCAGCGACTCGACGCCGGAACTGTCGCAGCAGCCGTTCGTGGCGATCCACTGCGCGTCCGGTGCGACGCCGACGTGGTCGGCGCCGTCCTGGCCGACCATGGTGCCCATGGTGTGCGTGCCGTGCCCGTTGTCGTCGCACGGCGCGGCCGCGCACGATCCCCGGCTGGCCATCCAGTTGTAGTTGTGGTCGACCGTGCCGTCGGCCTTCGTGCCGCGGTACTGCTTCACCAGGGCGGGGTGGTCGAACTGCACGCCCGAGTCGAGATTGGACACGGTGATCCCGGCGCCGGTGGCGCCCATGGCCCAGGCCTGCGGGGCGTGGATGGCCTCCAGGCCCCACGTGACGGTGTCGTCCTCAGCACGGACGGCCGCGGGCGTCTTCTCGTCCACCGGATCGACGAGCGCGACCTGCGGCGTCGCGTGGATCTCGGCGACCTGTACCCGCGCCGCCACGTCGAGGGCAAGCTTCTCGGTGCCGCCCTTGACCAGGACGGCGTTGGCGATCGGGTAGGAGGTGTACTTGACGCCGGCCCGGTCGAGCTCGGGCGCGACGGACGCCACGGACTTCTTCGCGGCCACGGTCAGAGCGTCGTAGACGAATCGGCCGCGGGCGGCCCAGTCGGCGATCTTCTTCGCCGGCCCGAGGTCGGCCCCGGTCTCGAAGGTGATCCAGAAGTCGGAGGACGGCTGCGTACGGAACCGGTCCTTCAGGGTCGACGCGATCTTGGCGGACGGCGCAGGATCGGGTTCCGCCGCCGACGCCGGTAGTTGCTGGAGCATGCTCAGGCCGACAACTGCGGCCAGCGAAGCCGCCAGGGCTTTGAGTCTCATGGGGGTCCTTCCGCCTACACGGGTTCGTAGGGGTCGTCGTCGGCGTCGTCCTGCGGCTCCTGCGGTGGTTCCACAGGAGGCAGTTGCTCGTCACGCACGACGGGCTGCTCAGACATGCATCGGCCACGGGCTATGGATCATGGAGCCCATGCTCAGGCGGAAGGAGGGGCCTTAGCTATTAAGCAGATACGTCAATCTTCTTCGGCGAACACGCCGGCCTCGACCGCCTTGACCGCGAGAGCGGTGCGGGAGCTCACCTTCAGCTTGCGCATCGCCGCCCGCAGCTGCTGGTCCACGGTGGCCGGTGACTTGGCCAGGATCCGGCTGATCTGCCGGTTGGTCTTGCCCGCGACGACCAGTTGGACCACGTCGAGCTCGCGCGGCGAGAGCTGGTCCCCGTAGCCGCGCCGGCCGCCGCGCCAGAGTCGCGGTACCTCGGCGCCGTGCTCGCGGAGCCGCTGGGCGACGCGGTCGGCGTCGCCGCGGGCGCCCAGCCGGAACAGCTGCTCGTACTGCGCCGCCAAAAGCTCGCGGCCCTGTTCGATCTGGCCCTGCGCCACGAGCGCCCCGGCCTGGCGCTCGCGGGCGCGCATGACGTCGTACGGCCGCGGCAATGCGCTCCAGGCCCGCGCCGCCCGGTCGAAGGCCGTGGCCGCCCGCGAGTGGTCTCCGGCCGCGGCGAGCAACAGGGCACGGCACAGGGTGAGCGCGGCGCGAGGTGCGGGTGCCGTACGGCCGCGCAGGCCCCGGGCGAACTGATCGGCCAGGCGCGTCGCGGCCGCCGGGTCGCCGGCGGCGAGGAGCGCCTCGATCCGGGCCGGGACGAGGTCGGTCGCCCAGACCCAGATGCCCTTGCGCCGTACGGTGTCCATCGGCTCGTCGGTGATCCGCAGCGCCCGGCGGCTGTCCCCGTCCGTCAGCCACAGCCGGGCCAGCGCGGCGGCCGCCTCCATCGTGTCGTCGGCCGCGCCGAGACGGGCCGACTCCTCGAGGACCAGCCGGAACTGCTCTTCCGCGACGCGCCGCCGCCCGGCCGCGGCCGCCAGCCGGGCCGCGAGGCGGATGCTGCCGAGGTAATGCGCCGGCCGGTCCCGGTCGGCGTCGGCGAGGGCCGCGCTCGTCTCGGCCAGGCCTTCCCACCGGCCGGTGTGCCACGCCAGGTTGGCCTGTTCGAGCCGGACGTTGTGCTGCAACCGGGACGCCTGCTCGGCCTCGGCGAGGCGCATGGCCACCGCGAGGTGGTCCCCCGCGTCGGCGTACCGGCCCCAGATCAGCGCCCCGGTGCCGACGTTGACGTGGATGCGGGCCACGTCGAGACGTTCCGCCGCCGTCGTGCCGTCGACGGGCAGGCCGGCCACGACGTCCCAGGCCTCCTCCTCGCCCAGCATGAGCAACGCCGCCGCCCGGTTCCCGGCCAGGTTCAGCCGCTGCGCGGGCGAGTCGATCCGGCCGGTCAGCTCGGCCGCGCGGTCCAGCCAGCGCCGATGGGTCGAAGCGGGCCAGGGTCCGGCGTACGCCCAGCCGAGGTACGTCATCGCCCGGGCCGCCTCGACCGGGTCGTGGCCGAGGTTGGCCACCGCCTGCTCCAGCTCGCCGAGCGCGGCCTGGGCCTCGCCCACGGTGATCAGGAGCCGGCCCAGCGGGTTGCGGATCTCGGCCTGCTCGCGGGCGGAGAGGCCGGGGGTCTCCAGCACCGAGCGCAGGGTACGGATCACCCGGTGGTAGACCTCGTCGACCGGCTCACGACGGCGCAGCGCGGCGACGCCGGCGATCCGCGCGACACGCGCCCGGTCGACCGGCGGCAGCACGGTCCACGACAGCAGATCGACCAGCAGGTCGACCGCCTTGGTGTGGTCACCCGAGGCCATCGCCAGCTCGGCGCCCTGCTCGGCGTACCGCGCCCAGGACCGCGTCTCGCGGGCCTCGCGGAAGTGGTGGGCCAGGCGCGCCACGGGCGGCGGATGGAGGTGCTCCAGCGCCCGGCCGGCCAGCAGGTGGAAGTGCCGGCGGTCGGTCAACGGGATCGCCTCGTAGACCGCGGTGGCGGCCAGCACGTGCCGGAACCGCCACCGGCCACGGTCGTCCCCGTCCAGGAAACCGGCGGCGGCCGCCTCCGCGATGGCGCTCCGGCACTCGGCCGGCGACAGTTCGGCGGTCATCGCGATCGTCGCCACCGGGGAACGCTCGGCCAGCGTGGCCGCCGCGCGCAACGCCTGCTGCGCCGTCGGCGACAGGCGGCTCACCCGCTCCCGGGTGGAATCGCGCACGGTCGGCGGAACCTGGAGCTCGCGCAGCTTCAGCCGTACCCACTGTCCATCGCGGAAGACGAGGTCGGCGCGGTCGCACATGAGCCGGACCGACTCCTCCACGGCGAGTGGGACGCCGCCGGTCCGGTCGTGCATGAAGGTCGTGAACTCCGGCGAGATCGGGTTGCCGTCCAGCATGGACGACACGAGCTCCGCCGTGTCGCCGGGCGGCATGGCGGCCAGGGCGATCCTCAGCTGGGTCACGCCGGCCGGCAACCGGGACGTCAGCCGCAGCAGCAGCGATCCGTCGTCCACCTCCTCGGGCCGGTAGGAGACCACGAGGCTGAGCCCGTCCGGCCGCTGCCGGGACATGACGAACAGCAGGAACTCCAGGGTCACCTCGTCGGCCCAGTGCGCGTCCTCGAGCACGAGTACGTCGACACGCAGCGCCCGCAGCAACTCGTCGAGGGCACGGAACAGGCGGTGCCGGGCCGCCTTCGCGTCGTCCAGGGGTGGTAAAGCGGGCGGCAGATCGGAGGACCATTCCGGGAACAGGGGCCGCAGAGCTCCCGCGAGCTCGGTGAGCCGTGCTCTCGGCACCGGGCCGTCGATCCCGAGGAACGCGTCGACGATCGGGCCCAGGGTCAGCGACTCACGAAGCGGTGGACACACCGACACCAGGGCGGTGCGCCGGTCCGGCGCGGCCAGCCACTCGCGCAGCAGCCGGCTCTTGCCGATACCGGCCTCGCCCTCGACGAGCACGATCGCCGGAGGCCGGGTCAGGGCGCCGCGCAGCGCCGCCATCTCCCGATCGCGACCGACGAATCGCGGCGTATCGAGCATGCGTGATGATCTCGCTTTTCGGCGCCCGGGCACAAGACCATCAGGCGGGGTCACTGCCGCGGAGGCGGTCCAGCTCTTCGAGGTACGACTCCTGCATGCGGCCGTAATGGCGAACCAGAAAAGTGATCTCGTCGGTGCTGTAGCCCTCGATGAGCCGTTCGGCCCGGCCGGCGAACCGCTCGTACGGCCGGTCCACCTCGGCCGCGCGCTCCGGGCGCAGGGTGACGATCACGCGCCGGCGGTCGGCCGGATCGCGGTCGGCCGTGACATAGCCGGCCTGCTGGAGCCGGCGGAGCATGCTGGTCACGGCCCCGGTCGTGAGGTTGGTCCGCTCGGCCACCTGCCCGGCGGTGGCGGATCCGGCGTCGGACAGGAAGTCCAGGCATTCCAGGTCGCTCACGGTCAGGCCCAGCCGGTCCGCGATGGCGTACCGGAAGACCATGGACAGCCGCGAGGTCTCGCGTCCGGCGCGCATGAGGTCGGCGATCGCGGACGTACGGGCCGGCTCGTGGGACATGCCGGCAATCATGCCTCCGGGACGGTGACCCGGTGCAGGCGAGGTAGCAGGCGGGTCAGCACCCAGTGCGGCGCGGCCGCGCCCCCGGTGAGGCGGCGCATCAGCCGGGCGGCGGTGTCGACGGCACGGAAGGCGTAGGGCACCATCTCGGACTGGTAGGCGGCGATCGCCTCCTCGACCGGCGTGCCGTTGGCCCGGGCCTCGACCAGCTTGGAGCCGAGCAGGGCGGCGTCGCGGAGCGCGGTGTTGCCGCCGTGCGCGCCGAACGGCGGCATGGCATGCACGGCGTCACCCATCATCGTGGCTCGCGGCAAGGCCCAGCTCGTCGGGCGGCGGCCGGTGGCGAAGAGATTGAGCACGGTGGCGTCCAGCTCGGCGGTCTCGACCAGCCGGCGTACGAGCGGGTGGAAGTCCGTGCTCAACCGTGCGGCCAGATCCCGCAGCGCCAGCAGGTCGCCGCGGACGCCGGTGGGCACTTCCTCGCGCCGCAGGAGCAGCGCCCACATGACGTAGTCGTCGCCGAAGGGCGCGTAGCTGCCCGGGGCCAGGCGGGCGAACGCCTCCCGCGGGTCCTCGCCGAATCGCATGGGGGTGAAGAAGAAGGCGCGGCCCGGCTGGTCGGCGATGGACAAGACCCCGCTGGTGCGCAGTACGTCCGGGATGACACTCCGCCCGTCGGCATGCAGCCGCGACCGGCCGTAGACGCCGGCCATCGGAGTGTTCGCCGGCTCCGCGCCCGGCGCGATCCGCGCGCGCAGCGACGAGCCGACGCCGTCGGCGCCCACGACGACACTGGCCGCGACCGCTCCCCCGTCGGCGAACCGGAGCCGCAGCCCGGCCGGCCCGTCGTCGTCCACGGCGACGGCGGCCTTGCCGTAGTGGATGCGGCGGTCCAGACCGGCCATCAGGATCGACCGCAGGGTCAGCCGGTCGACCTGGCGGGTCGCGTGCGCTTCGTCCTTGAAGGTGATGGTGAAGGCGTCCCGGAGCCCGCTGTCGGTGAAGCGCAGGTGCCCGCCGGGCTGGTCGCCGGTGACCAGCGCCAGGCGGTACAGGGGGCGCGGCAGGCTTTCGCGGAGCGCGCGGAGCCCGTACCGGTCGAGGATGATCCGGTAGCCCTGTTGCCGTACGAAGGGACCTGGATCTCGCTCGTAGACGTGCACGTCGACGCCGGCGCGCATCAGATATTGGGCGAGGCAGAGGCCGGAGAGCCCGGCGCCGGAGATGGCCACAGAGAAGCCGGTCGATACGCTCATCCAGTTATCTTAATGACTAAGATGATTTGGGCAAGCGGTTCGTCTGATAGGCCCAGAGGGCCAGCTCGACGCGGTTGCGGGCGGCGAGCTTGGTCATCAGGCCGGCCAGGTGGAACTTGACCGTGCTCATGCTGATGTACAGGTCCCGCGCGATCTCGGCGTTCGTCCAGCCCCGGGCGACCCTGACCAGCACGTCCTCCTCCCGGCCGGTCAGCGCGTGCACGGGCTCGGGCGGTCTGGTGGCGGGACCGCCGGCGGCGAACGTGGCCAGCAGCCGCCCGGTGACGGCCGGGTCGATGAGCGCGTCGCCCTGGACGGCGGCGTGGACGGCCTGGGCCAGCTGGTCCGGATCGGCGCCCTTGAGCAGGAAGCCCCGGGCGCCCGCCTTCAGGGCCTCGTAGACGTACTCGTCGGTGTCGAACGTGGTGATCACGACGACGGCGATCGGGTCGGCCACCTCCGGCCCGGCGAGCAGCCGGGTGGCCTCGATGCCGTCCAGGACGGGCATCCGGATGTCGAAAAGGCACACGTCCGGCCGCAGGTCGCGGGCCATGGCGACCGCCTCACGCCCGTCGGCCGCCAGCCCGGCCACCTCGATGCCCGGCCGGCCGTCGAGGATGGTCGACAGCCCGGCCCGGACGATGTCCTGGTCGTCGGCGATGAGGACGCGGACCGTCATGTCGCCGCACCTCGCCGGGGCAGGACGGCCCGCACGGTCCAGCCGCGATCCGGGCCCGGGCCGGCGGTCAGCGTGCCGCCCAGCAGCGTGACCCGCTCGGTCATGCCGGCCAGCCCGAATCCGGCCGGACCGGGGGCGGCCGCGACGCGGGCGCCGTCGTCACTGACCGTCAGCTGAACGTCCGTGGCGTTGCCGGTCACCTCCACCCGGACCCGGGTCGCCTGCCGGGCGTGGCGGTGCGCATTGGTGATCGACTCCTGCGTCACGCGATAGAGGGCGCCCTCGACGGCGGGCGGCAGGTTCGTCAGGTCACCGCGGAACTCGACGTCGGCGGCCAGCTCTTCGATGTCGGCGATCCGATGCCCGGGGTCGCGCAGGGCGCTGACCATCGTGCGCATCTCCGCGAGCGTCCGGGCCGCCTCGCGGTCGATGGTCTCCAAGGCTTCCGTCGCGCCGCTCAGCGACGACGACCGGGCCAGGAACAGGCCCGCCTGCGCCTGGATCGCGATGGCGGAGACGTGGTGAGCCACGGTGTCGTGCAACTCCCGGGCCAGCTGTTCGCGTTCCTGGAGCTTGGCCCGCGCGATCAGTTGTTCGCGGGCGACGGCCCGGTAGCGCACCGAGGCCCCGAGGGCGCCGGCCAGCAACACCATGGCGACCCCGGCGACCGTCTCGGCGACCCCGGGAAAGTCGACGCCGACGATGGCGGCCATGCTCACCGTCACGACGGCGGTCCCGATGGCCACGTCGCGGCCGGAACGCCGGCGCAGCAGCGAGTAGACCAGCGGTAACACCACCCATCCGCTGTTCAGGACCACGGGTTCGGCGTCCAGGACGAAGGCGGCGACGTCGAGGACCGCGAAACCGCCGAACGCGTACGCCACGGCGGGCAGCGGATGGGCATTCCGGACCAGGACGGCGACCGCCAGGCCGCATCCGAAGGCGACGGCCAGCGGCCGCCAGGCCAGGTCGGTGAAGACCGCGTCGACCGCGAGCACCGCCAGAGCCAGCGCTGCGAGGATCCGGTCGGGCCATGGGTGTCGTGCGCTCAGCACGACTTCCACAGTAGCGATCCGGCACCGCCGGCGGCCCTGGCCGATGGGCCAGGGAAGCACCGGCCTCAAGACCCGGGCGCCCCGCCGCTTGCGCGTCTGACACTGGAATCCATGAAGGAAGTTGACACCAGGGTCGCGCTCAGCGGCTTGTGGACCACCACGCTGCTCGTGTTCGCCTACGTCGACATCTTCGGTTTCTACCGCGCCGACGTGATCAACGGGGTGCTCGCCGGCGAGCTGTCCGGCACCGGCCTGGCGGTCAGCCAGACGTTCCTCACGCTGACGACGCTGTACGTAGCGGCCGCGGCGTCGATGGTCGTCGTCTCACTGCTGGCCCCGCCCCGGGTCAACCGGCTCGCCAACATCGTGGCCAGCCTGTTCTACGCGGTGACCGTGGCGGCCACCCTCATCGGAGAGAGCTGGGTCTACTACATCGTCGGCACCCTGATCGAGATCACCCTCCTGCTGGCCATCACCCGGATCGCCTGGACCTGGCCGAAGAGCGCGGAACCGAAGCGGCTACTTCAGGAGTGACGGACGAACTCGACCGCCTCGGTCTCGATCCGTACGCCCCGAGCCTTGAACCCGGCGGCCGCGATGGCCTTGCCGAGCGAGTTCTGGGACGAGTACCAGTACGGCAGGTGCTTCCGGGCGGACGGTGCGAGCGTATCCCCGAGGACGTCCTCGATCTCGCTGAACTTCATGGAAGTCGCGTCGGCGTCCAGCGCCGCCAGGTATTCGGTCAGAGAACGGTCCGGTGCTCCCCGAGAAAATGTCCACGACTTCGGGCGGTACCCGTATCGCCGTCAGCTGACCGGCGTCGACATAAACCGACTTCATCATCGGCGCGACGGAAGAGGACAGAACCCCGGCCGCCGCCGCTTTGATGACATCGGCGAGATCCCGGCGCCCTTCGCCTCGCAACCGTTGGAGCAATATCTCCACGGCCTCGGCCGTCCACTGCCCGATCTCGCCGATCACGGGACGGCTGGTGTCCGCGTCCTTGGCCGACTCGGGATTCACCACGACGTCGAGGGCCACCACCAATCCTCCTTCTCATCGTTCGTGACGATGATCAGGTCCATCTGGCGCGTCTTCGCCTCATGACATGCCTGGGTGTAGACGAGGAAATCGCCGGCCGCGCCCTCCGGGTATTGGTCCCCCTTCTCGGCGTCGAGATATCCGGGAGGCACCAGATCGTCCACGCGCTTGCTGCCCTCGGCGATCAGCGCGTTCCAGGTCTTCTCCGCTTCGGCATGCAGGCGCTGAAGATCGGCTTCGTCAATCGCCAACTGCCTGGACCAGACATCGAGAGCAGGATCGGCGCCGGCCCGGTTCTTCCCGAGGGCGAGGCGGGCCTCGCTCGTCGCCTGGTCCGGGTTGCCGATCGCCTTCAGTCGATTTCGATCGGAATTCACGCATGGCCTGGTACGGAACAACCAGGCGGCGCAACTCGGTCTCGCTTACCACCCGGTAACCTTCGAAGCCGTCGAACAGCCCGGTCATCCTGGACGTCGTTCAACGAGCGTCCATTGTGCTTACCCGAGCGGCCACTACCCCATGGGCCGAGCGTATGAACGATTCCGGGAATGCCTCGGCGCCTCAGCTTGTCCCCCGCTTGACGGCGTGGGTCCCGACGTTAGGTCCTTTTCGGCTTTGGCCGCGTTGTTCGGACCGTGGGTGTGGCGCCCATGGGGTGAGAGGCGGTTAACTCGCTCTCCAAGGTCGACAGCTCCGGAGGCGTGCTCATGCCGGATCAGATCAGGGCTCTGACGTCGCTGACCCTGCACGACGGAAGCTTTGCCCTGGCCGCTCTCACCGGGTCGGAAATCGTCTTCTACGACATCGAAGGTGCCCGGTCACGGAAACCACCCGTGCCCGTCGGGCCGGTCAACGCCATGGCTCGTGTCGCCGGCGCCGATGGCGACCTTCTCGCCACCGGTGCCAACGGCGGCGAGGTGACGTTGTGGGATCCGCGAACCTCGCTGCGCATTTCGGTTCCGTTCGCCGCCGAGAACGTCGGCGACCTGAACTCGATGGCGACCTTGGCGCTGGCGGACGGGCGCCGGCTCGTCGTCGCCGGCTTCTCCGACGGCTTTCTGCTGCGCTGCGACGTCGACTCCCGGACGTGGCGGGAGTCGCTCAACGCGGGTCTCCAGGCCGTGTGGGCGCTCGAGCCGATGCCGCTGGCGGACGGCCGGAGATTGCTCGTTTCCGGGAACGAGAACGGGAGCCTGCGCGTCTGGGATCCCGACTCGGGCGAGCTGCTGCACGAAGTGAACAACGCTCACGAATTCGCCGTGCGCGCGCTCGTCGTCATCCCCGGCGCCTCCGGAGCCGCGGAGCGCTTGGCCTCGGCCGACAGCAGCGGCGTCATCAAGCTCTGGTACGCCGGTGAGAAGCTCACCTTGCTGAGAACGCTGGACCACCGCCACCACCAGCCGGTCAGGACGCTGGCCGTGATGCCCGCGCGCGGCAGCGACCCGGCCACGCTGATCTCCGCCGGCAAGGACGAGTTCATCCGCCGATGGACGATCGACGGCGATCCGATCGAGCCGGCGTCGCTCGGGCACATCGGATCGGTGACCGCTGTCGTCGCCACCGTCACCTCCGGCGGCGACCGGGTTCTGGCCTCGGCCGGCCGCGACGCCAAGGTGTGGATCTGGAACGTCGACTCCGGCGAGCCGCGGTTCGCGCCGCCCTCGCTGGGACGGATCCACTCGATGGTCGCGGCGACCATCGAGGACACGCCGATGCTGGTCACCTCCGGCGACGACGGCCGGATCCAGCTTCACGACCCGGCCAACCCGCTGGGCACGCCCGAGGTGCTCCGGGGCGGCCATCAGAAGAACGCGTACCGGGTGGCATGGCTGCCCGACCGGCTGCCCGGCCTCGGGCTGGTCTCGGCCGGAGTCGACGGCCGGTTGCTGCACTGGGCCGACCGCGGCACGGCGCCGGTCGAGCTGGCGCGGGACCTGGGCCGGCTCTGGACGGTGTGCGACATCGAGCTTCCCGGCGGCCGGCCCGGCGTCGCCTGCGCCGGCGACAACGGGGTCTTCACCTTCGATCCGGACACGAAGGAGATCCGGAAGATCTTCGGTGAGCCGACCTACGCTCTGGTCAGCGGCGAGCTCACCGACCGCAGTCAGGGTGTGGCCGCGGCCAGCCACGACGGCGTCATCCGGCTGCTGAACCCGGCCGTGAGGGATCCGGTGCACATCTGGTACGGGCACGAGGGCCCCGTGCGCTGCCTGGCCAAGGTCCTGCGGCCCGGCGAACGGAACAGCCTGCTCTCGGCCGGCGCGGACGGCACCGTGCGGATCTGGGACACCCGCACCGGGAGCAAGACTCTCGTCGAGCACGACGGTCTCGTCCTGGAGCTCATGGTGCTGGACATGCCCGACGGCCGGCAGCTCATGGTCTCCACCGGCGAGGACGGCTGCGTCAATTACCTCGACCTGAACGCGATCGAGGTGTCCGGCCAGATCGACAGCGACCTCACGGCCGTGTCGGCTCTGTGTGCTGTGAAGTCGGATGGAGTGGTGCACGCCGCGATGGGTGGTAGCGATGGGGGCATCCGCCTGGCCGACATCACCGCGCGGTACGGCGATCTGCGCTTCCACGGAGCATCCGACCGGGCCGTCCGCAAGGACCTCCTGCGCCGCCGGAGCCTCATCGAAGAAATGGTGAACCTGCTGAGCCACGCGGCCGACAACGCCGACGACGCCGGGCCGACCGTGCTGTCGGCCGAGGGTGCCTGGGGCTCGGGAAAGAGCAGCATGCTGGAGGTGGTGCGGGGCCAGCTCGACGACGCCGCCTCCGAGCCGTTCCGGCCGCGGCGCCGGGGGCGGCTGACCGCGGCCCGCGCCGACGTCCTCCTGGGACGCCCCTCGCCGTGGAAGAGCCTCAAGACCATGGCCGGCGATCTGCGGGGCCGGAAGCCGCCGGAGCCGCCGGCGCGGCGGTGGGTGACGGCCTGGTTCAATCCGTGGGCCCACCAGACCAGCGACCAGGTCTGGGCGGGACTCACCAGAGCGATCCTGGACGCGGCGGGCAAGGCGCTCTATCCGGCCGAGCCCGCGATCCAGGAGACGACGCCCGCCGCGAGCCGCCGCGAACGTTTCCGCGAACGCCGGCGGAACCGCCGCAATGAGCGTTTGGGCGCGGACGCCAAGGAGTGGTACTGGCTGGAGCGCAATCAACGGCACACCCGGACCAGGCAACTGCGCTGGACGTTGCGAAAGCGCGCGGCGTCGCCGCTGCTGGCCGTCGCCGTGGTCGCCCTTCTGGTGCCGCTCTCGGCCCGGCTGCTCGATCCGGCCGTGGAATATTCCGTGTTCGGGCGCGAACTCCGTGGCGTACAGGTGGCAATGGCTCTTCCGGTTGTTCTCCTGCTCCTCGGGCTGCTGCATTCGGCCGTCCGGTACTACGTCGGCCGGGCGTCGCGATGGCTGCCCGCCGAGCTTTTCACCGGGCCGTTGGCCAGCGGCGGGCAGAGCTCGGCGGCGGCGGCCCTGCCGGAACCGATCCGCGATCCTTTCTACAATGCCCGGGCGGGATATCTCTATCTCGTTCAGCATGACGTCGAAGCGGTTCTCAAAGATCTGAAACGGGAGCGCGTCGAAGTCATCGTCTTCGTCGACGACCTCGACCGGTGCGGCCCCAAAGTCACCGCCGAGGTGCTGGAGGCGATCAACCTGTTCCTGTCCGAGCGGCTGACCGGCGCCCGGTTCGTCCTCGGTCTCGACCCGGCCATCGTCGCGGCCCACCTGGACGACGTCTACGCCAGCCTGGCGTCACGGCGAAGCGCGATCAGCACCGAGGATCCCTCCTTCGGCTGGACCTTCCTGCGCAAGCTCATCCAGCTGCCGGTGGTCCTGCCGCGCCTGTGGGACGCCACGGTCGACCTGCTGACATCCGAGCTGCTGCGGCAACCGATGACCGAAGCTCGACGGGCCGCACCTCCGCAGGTTGCCGACGGTGAACCGGCGAAACCGCCCGAGGCCGTCGCCCCGGCCGCCGAGGCCGAGGCGGAGACGGCGTCCGGCGCCGACGGCGGGCCCGGGCAGCCCATAAAGGTCGTGATGACCGTCGCCCGCGAACGGCATCCTCACGTGCGGAGCCTTCTGGCCGAACGCGTCAAGGACCTTCCCGACCGGTCGCCTCGTGAGATCAAACGCATGCTGACCGTGTGGCAGTACTACGTGCGGGTCCTCGACCGGACCGACAGCAGGAACAGCTCCGACAGCACCGACCTGATGGTCAGGGCTCGTCATCTGGTGGTCTTCGCCGAGGTGATCACCCGCTGGCCGGCGCTGCGCAGCCGCCTTCAGGCGTCGACGACGCCGCCGCCGGACCGGTTCGGCCGCGAGGGCACGCCCGCGACGGGATGGCGGGTGTTGGACGAGCTGGCGCTGGTCGCGGCCGACGACACCGAGTGGAACAGCGCTCTGTTCCGGCTGAAGTTCACCGACGACGCCGATCGGAAGGCGATGCGGAACCTGCGGAAGCTGCTGCGGGATTACGACGGCCCGGCCGTGGCCGAAATGGCCCGGCGCATCTGGTGATCAGTCGCGCCGGAGATATCGGGTCACGGAGATGATCGCGACCCCGAGGGCGCCGCCGATGCTGAACAGGGACGGCAGAATCTTGTCTCCGTCCCATAGATAGACGGCCAGGACCGCGTAGGAGACGGTGACGAAGATGCCGATGATGGCCGCGATGGTGCGGGCCTGGGTGACGCGCACGGGCAGGTCGCGAGAGGACTGGCCTCGGCCGGACTGGTCGAGGAAGTCGGCCGGATCGAGCTCGCCTTCCATGTAACGCTTGCCGAGCTCCCACGGCTGAGGGTGCGGGGCCTCAGTCATGATCGGATCCCCCATCGCGAGTCTCAGAACCCGAATCTCGAGTGTATTTCAGCAAAGCCTCAGGGTCATCGTCCAGCAGGGTGAGAGATTGTGCCAACCCGGTGGCCACCAGAGTCAGATAAATCCGGTCGGCGTCGGTGAAAGCGCTCTTTTCCGTCGACTCCACTCGCAGGACGCCCCAAGCTACATCGTCTTGACGGACCGGAACCGTCAAGCAGGCGACATAGGCGTCGTCACCTTTCGGCCCGCGGTCCAGCAACGGCCCGGCGCCGGCACTGAAGGCAAGATCGATCATCTGGGTCGCGTAGTCCGACTGGCCGGCCGCGAAGTGGTCCTCGGGCTCCTCGTTGTTGAGGTAGCCGCGCCACTGGTAACGCTGCAACCGCGGAACCGGACCCTTGGCGTCCGCGGTGATCAGCAGGTAGAAGGCGGCGCGGAGCGGACCGGCGCCCGCCCGGTGACGCCGGACGCCGGCCCGCTGAACGGTCGCCAGCGCGATGCCGTTGAGCTTTTTGTGCAGGTCGGCCCGCTCCTTGGAGTCGTGGACCCGGGCGATCAGCGCGAGGATCGTCATGAAGGCCTGCAGCGCGTTCCACATGTCCTCCTGGCGGCGGCGCTGGCCGATGAACTTCGCGTCCCGGCTCAGGACACTGCTGGCCGCCTGAAATGCGGCGAGCAATGCGAACAAAGCCGCGTACAAGCGGATCGGGCTGGCCGGAACGGCCAATACACACGAGATGAAAAGCGGCGCGAAGGGAACAAGACGGCGCCAGAACGGAGTCAGACCCTCTTGCATGATCGCCCGCACCTCCGCTCCGCGCATCGCGGACCGATGATACTCAACGGGCGCTCTCTTCTCCCGAACAGGCCTTTCATGATCGTAAATGTTCCCCATTCCGCCATGGCGAATCCGCCGAACGGGCCATCCGATCTGACATCGATGCCAGCCTCTTCTCAGCTCCGGCGTTCTAAGGTGGCAATCGGGGGGCGCGGAGGCCGCCCGGGAGACCGAGGAGCGAGTGTGGAACTGGGAATGGCATTGCCGACGTCCGGGCCGCTGGCCTCCAAGGCCAACATCCTGCGGGTGGCGCGGGAGGCGGAACAGCTCGGCTACGCGGCATTGTGGACGTACGAGCGGCTGCTGCGCCCGCTGGCGCCGCTGTTCCCCGGCCCGGACGGGGAGCTCCAGCGCATCCCGGAGGACTACCGGCTGACGTACGACCCGATCGAGACGCTCAGCTTCGTCGCGGCCGTGACCGAGCGGATCAGGCTGGGCACCAGCATCATCGACGCGCTGTTCCACCCGCCCGTGGTGCTGGCGAGGCGGTTCGCCACGCTCGACCAGTTCAGCGAGGGGCGGGTCGTCGCGGGCCTCGGCCAGGGGTGGATGCCGCAGGAGTTCGCCACCGCCAACGTCCCCCTCAAGCGCCGCGGCGCCGGGCTCGACGAGGTCATCGAGGCCATGCGGGCCTGCTGGGGGCCCGACCCGGTGGAGTACGAGGGACGGTTCTACCAGATCGAGGCGTCCGAGGTGAACCCGAAGCCGGTGCAGGCCCACGTGCCGATCATCGTGGGCGCCGCCACCCCGGCCGGCCAGGCGCGGGCGGCGCGGATCGCCGACGGCGTCAACCCCAACGCTTTCTCGTACGATCAACTCACCGAGGCCGCCCGTACGTTCCGCGAGACGGCCCGCGAGCTCGGCCGCGACGCCGACACCTTGACCGTGACGGCCCGGGCCAACGTGCCGATCACCGCCGACCCGCTCGGCGACGCCCGCCCGTTCCTGGGCGGCTCCCCCCACGAGATCGCCGGCGACCTGAAGCGCCTCGAAGGCTCCGGAGTCGACCACGTGCTGTTCTACAACGTCGCCCCGGACGGCATCGACAGCCACTTGCGCCTGATCGCCGAACTGAAGACCCTGGCCGGCTGAGAGGACCACCTCAAGCGGTCATCTCCTGCCACGGATCAACCAGGCTGATCCCGGTGCCGGTGAAGTCTTTCGTGTTCCGAGTGGCAAGCGTCGCTGCGCGGGACCGGCAGATCGCAGCGATCTGACCGTCGAATCCACTGATCGGATGGGCAGCTTTCTCGCGGTCGGAGACCAGGTCGGCATACGCAGTCGCCGCAGCCAGGTCGAACGGAAGAACCTGACGCGGGAACGCCGCGAAGATCTCGTTGGCGGCCTGATGCAATGTCTCGCGGCGTCGACCCTCCGGCAGCCGTGCAATGCCGTAACGGACTTCGGCCACGGTCACTGCCGTGGTGTAAAGCCCTGTGCCGGACGTTTGCTGGAGCCATGCAAGCACGGCTCGATCCGGCGCGGCACGCATGAGCTCGGACACGACGTTGGTGTCGAGGACGATCATTACTCGCCGAATTCCGCCGCCCGGGGCGGAGTGGTCCGGGCCGGTGGGTCGAGGTCAACGCCACCGAGCTGCGTGAACCGCGCGGTGAGAGCACTGAAGAGGTCGTTTTGCGGACGCTCGTCCTCGGTGGCGGCCGCCGTGAGGATCAGGCGGATCTCTGCCTCCATGGAACGGCCGTGCCGGGCGGCGCGCAGACGCAGCTTCTCTTTGACAGAGTCGTCAAGGTCTCTGATGCTCAGGGCCGCCATCCGCTCATCTCCTAGTCAAGCCGACTGATAGCAATGCTAGCGCAGGGGCAAGGCTTCTATGCCTGGCCGAGGAGCGCCTCATGCAAGGCGGCGGATGTCAGTGGGCTCAGGGGGCGGGCGGCCAGCCAGGCGGCGCCGGCGGCGGGGTCTCGGCCTGTGCGCGGGTGCAAGCCTCGGGAACGCAAGACCTTCAGGAGCCCTTCTCGTACGGGGGTGTCGCCGGCCAGTAGGCCGCCGCCCAGGACCACCGGGCCGTCGGCGCCCAGGTCGTCCAAGGTTGCCACCAAGTGGGCCACCGCCTCCTCGACTATGGCTGAGGCTTGGGGGTCTCCGGCGCGGGCCGCCGCGCAGACCAGTGGGGCGAGGTCGCCTATCTCGTCCCACGGAAGCGCCTGCGCCCAATAGACCATCTCGTCGGCGGTGGTGACGCCCGCCTGGGCCGCGACCTGGGCCGCGAACGGGGTGGACCAGGTTCGCACGGCCGTGCGGACGGCGCGCAGGCCCAGCCAGCGGCCGGAACCCTCGTCGCCCAGCAGCCAGCCCAGGCCGTCCGAGGTGCGTTCCACCGCGTCGTCGCGGACCGATGCCGCTATGGCCCCGGTGCCGGCTATCAGGGCCGCGCCCCACGGGGCCGGCGTGCCCGAGGCGAACGTCGTCACCACGTCGCCGACGACCGTGACCGGGGCGTTCACGCCCAGGGCGGCCAGCGCCGGCGCGAACTGCGCGGCCGTCGCGGGGCCGGCTATGCCCAAGGTGGCCGCGCCGACCAGCCCCGGCGCGTGATCGCCCAGTGCCGCGCGCACGGCGGTGGCCACGGCCTCGGCGGCGCGGTCGGCGCCGGCCGTCAGCGGGTTGCCGGGGCCGGCCAGGCCGCGCCCGATCAGGGTGCCGCCGGTCGTGGCGACCACGGCGCGGGAGGACGTGCCGCCCGCGTCGACTCCGACCACCAAGTTCATGAGCCTGATAGAAGCACAGACAAAAGTTGTTGACTAGTTCACTCTTCGGTCGTAATTTTCATCGGCAACAGCGAACGATGAAAAGGATGACCGACGTGACCGGTGAGAGCGGAGGCCTTCTCGGCCGCCTGCGGATCGAGGGGCCCGGCATGCCGGAGGCCCTGGCCCGGATCGCCGAGACGATCCTGGCCGACCCCGAGGCGGCCGCCAACGCGAGCATCGTCGACCTGGCCGAGCGATCGGGCACGTCGACCGCGACGGTCACCCGGTTCAGCCGGACGCTGGGTTTCAAGGGCTACGCCAATCTGCGCGTGGCCGTCGCGACCGAGACCGGCCGGGCCGAGCAGGCCCGGTGGGAGACCGACATCAGCGGGGACATCGCGCCCAGCGATCCGCTGACCGACGTGCTGGGTGTTGTCACCGCCGCCGACACCCGGGCCATCCACGACACCGCGGCCGCCCTCGACATGGCCGCCATCGACCGGGTCGCGGCCGAGATCGCCGGCGCGAAGCGGGTCGAGCTGTTCGGCCTGGGCAGCAGCGGCACCTCGGCGCGCGAGATGGCGTTCCGCCTCGAGCGCATCCGGGTGCCGGTGTGGCACCGGCTCGACAGCCACACCGCGCTCACCAACGCTGCCCTTCTGCTCCCCGGTGACGTGGCGATCGGGCTGTCCCACTCGGGGCGCACCCGTGAGGTCATCGAGACCCTGGCCGAGGCGGCCGACCACGGCGCGCTCACGGTCGCGGTCACCAGTTACAGCCGTTCCCCGCTGGCCGAGGTCGCCGACGTCGTCTTCACGACGGCGGTGCAGGAGACCACGTTCCGGCTGGCGGCGCTCGCGGCTCTCCACTCGCAGCTGCTCGTGCTCGACATGATCTACGTCGCCGTCGCTCAGCGCACGTACGAGCGTACGGCCGAAGCCCTGGAACTGACCGTTCGCGCGGTCGACGCCCATCGCCTCCCCGAGAAGAACCCCACCCGCAATCGCGGGAGAAGCAAGTCCTGACATGAGGAGTCATCATGCGGTCCCACCGCTATATCGCGGCCGTCGCCCTGAGCGCCGCCGCCCTTCTGACAGTGAGCGCCTGCAGCAGCGACGGGAACGGCGGTGACAGCGGCGGCGGAACGCCGGGCGCCGTGCCCACCGCCCGCGGGGAGGGCAAGACCCTCACCGTCTGGGTCATGACCGACGACTACACCGACGAGACCCTCAACGCCATCAACGCCAAGTTCACCGAGGCCACGGGGGCCAAGGTCGACCTGCAGATCCAGCAGTGGGAGGGCATCACCACGAAGATAAGCACGGCGCTGTCCACCTCGGGCACGCCGGACGTGCTCGACCTCGGCAACACCCAGGTGCCCGGCTTCGCCGCCAACGGCGGACTGCTCGACTTGAGCCAGTACAAGGACGACCTCAAGCAGGGCCGCACCTGGCTGGCCGGCCTCGAGGAGCCGGCCACTGTGGACGGCGCGCTCTACGCCGTGCCCGGCTTCGCCGGCGCCCGCGCGGTCATCTACAACAAGAAGACCTGGGCCGCCGCCGGTGTCACGGCCGCTCCCACCACGTACACCGAATTGACCGCCGCTCTTGACAAGATCAAGGCAAAGAACCCGGCCGCCGACTTCTCGCCGTTCTACATGCCGGGCCAGTACTGGTACGCGGGCCTGCAGTTCCTCTGGGACGCGGGCGGCGAGATCGCCACCAACGAGGGCGGGAACTGGAAGGGCGGCTTCTCCTCCCCGGCCGGCCAGAAGGGCCTGACCGAGTTCAAGACCTTCCAGAACACGTACTCCACCGAGGCCTCCCGCACCCTCGACACCGACTCGCCCGACCAGGTCCAGCTGTTCGCCGACGGCAAGACCTCGGCCATCCTGGCCTCCGGCGGCGCGGTCGGCCTGATCCAGAAGACCAACCCGAACATCAAGTCCGAGGACATCGGCACGTTCCCGCTGCCCGGCGTCTCGGGCAAGAACCAGCCGGTGATGCTGGGCGGCTCGGTCTGGGGCATCGCCACCAAGAGCGACGCCCAGGACCTGGCGCTGCAGTGGGCGAAGATCGCCGGCAGCCCGGAGATGCAGGACAAGTGGGTCTTCGGCAAGGACGGCTGGATCCCGAACAGCACCGAGGCCATCCAGGCCGCCGAGCCGGCCCTGAAGGAGCAGCAGAAGGCGTTCTTCACCGCCGCCCTGT
This sequence comes from Actinoplanes sp. NPDC000266, assembly GCF_042899005.1. Lineage (NCBI taxonomy): Bacteria > Bacillati > Actinomycetota > Actinomycetes > Micromonosporales > Micromonosporaceae > Actinoplanes > Actinoplanes sp. NPDC000266. The sequence goes on along the minus strand of NZ_JBIAZI010000001.1, from coordinate 655,048 downwards.
CGTCCAAGGCGACCCCGGCCGCCGCGCAGTGGCCGACCCTGGAGGGCGACAAGAGCGTCAACCAGGTCTTCTCGGCGGTCGCCTCCGGCGCCAAGACCCCCGAGGTGGCCGGCAAGGAATTCGACGCCCACCTCGGCGAGACTCTCGCCGGCGGTAAGTGACCACCGTGATCACCGACGCGGCCGGCGCTCCGCCGGCCGCGCCGGCCCCACCCGCCTCCCGCCCGCGTGGAAAGAGGCGCGAACTCGCCCCGCTGTTCCTGCTGAGCCCGGCCGGCCTCGTGCTGGCCGTGGTGACGCTGGCGCCGATCGGCTTCCTGGTCTTCACGTCGTTCACCGACTACAACCAGCGGAGCCTGTTCACCGGCGCCTACCGCTCGGTCGGCCTCGACCAGTACGCGGACCTGCTGAGCAGCGGCGCCTTCTGGGCCTCGCTGGTCCGCACGGTGCTGTTCACCTCGGCCATGGTGGCCGGCAGCGTGCTGATCGGGATGGGCGTCTCGCACCTGCTGACCCGGCTCGGCCGACGGTGGCGCTACACGGTCACGGTGGTGCTCATCGTCGCCTGGGCCATGCCCAACGTGGCCTCGTCGCTGGTGTGGAACTGGCTCTTCCAGCCCGGGTACGGGGTGGTCAACTGGGGTCTCGACCAGCTGAGGGTCTTCGGTGACACGACCAGCCTCGACTGGACGCAGGACCCCGCGAGGGCGTACGTCGTCATCTGGCTCCTGATCGTCTGGCAGGCCGTGCCGTTCATCGCGCTGACCCTGAACGCGGCCGAGACGCAGGTCCCGCGCGAATATCTCGAGGCGGCCCGGATGGACGGCGCCACCGAGCTCACCGTCTACCGGATGATCACGCTCAACCACCTGCGCCCGACGCTGCTGCTGGTCACGATCCTGTCGGTGATCTGGGACTACAACGTGTTCAACCAGATCTGGCTGATCTCGCGCGGCGGGCCGGGCGACGCCACCAGCACGCTCGGCGTCTACACGTACAAGACCGCGTTCGTCGGCTTCCACATCGGGCAGGGCGCGGCCATCTCGGTGGTCACGACGCTGCTGCTGCTCGGGCTGACCGCGCTCTACATCCGCAGACTGCTCAAGTCGGGAGAGGACCTGTGAAGCACAAGGTAGCCAACACGCTCGCGGCGATCTTCTGCCTGATCTGGGCCTTCCCGGTCTACTGGATGGTCAACACGGCGTTCAAGCCGCGCTCGGAGGTGATGACCCCGACGCCGCACTTCGTGCCGCGGCACCCGACGTTCGACAACTTCGTCAACGCGGTCAGCCAGGAGCACTTCCTCACCAACCTGCGGAACAGCGTCATCGTGGTCGTCGCGACGGTGCTGGTCTCGATCGTGCTGGGCATCTTCGCGGCGGCCGCGCTGTCCCGCTTCCGCTTCCGGGGGCGCCGGCTGCTCATGGTGGTCATCCTGGCCGTGCAGATGCTGCCGGGCACGGCCCTGCTCATCCCGATGTTCGTCATGTTCAACCAGCTCGACCTTCTGGGGACGTACGCGGCACTGGTGTTGGCGTACGTGGCGACCGTCCTTCCGTTCTCGATCTGGGTGATGCGCGGCTTCTTCGTGACCATCCCGGCCGAGATCGAGGAGGCGGCCCGGATGGACGGCGCGAGCACCTGGCGCGTGCTCACCAGCGTCCTGTTCCCGCTGGTCGCGCCGGGTGTCATCTCGACCGGCATCTTCGCGTTCATCGCGGCCTGGAACGACTATCTGTTCGCCTACACGTTCATGCAGGACCAGAGCCACTACACCCTGCCGGTCTGGCTGGCCTCGTTCACCAACCCGCACACCGGCACCGACTTCGGCGGTCAGATGGCGGCCTCCGTCCTCTTCTCCGTTCCCGTCGTCGTGTTCTTCCTGATCATCCAGCGCAATCTGGTGGCCGGTATGTCCGCCGGCGCCGTGAAGGGCTAGACCTTGTTGATCCCCGCTCCACTCTCGTTCGTCCCCGGTCAGGGTTCGCTCGCCCTCGACCACAGCTCCACCATCTCCTCCCCGGCCGAATTGTCCGGAGTCCTCGCCTGGCTGCGGCAGGCGCTGCGGCTCCCCCTCCGGGAGACGAAGGCCGGCACCATCGCGCTCGGCCTGGACGACGATCTCGCCACGGAAGAGTTCCGGATGGACGTCACCACCGATCGCGCGACGATCATCGGCGGCGGGTCGGCCGGGGTGTTCTACGGCTGTCAGGCGCTCTTGCAGCTGCTGCCGCCGACGATCTATCGGCGCGCCCCTTTTGACCGGAAAGTCTGGACAATTCCGGCGGCCCGCGTGCACGACAAGCCCCGTTTCGCCTGGCGAGGGGCGATGCTTGATGTCGTACGTCATTTCATGCCCAAGCACGACGTCATGCGCTTCATCGACCTGATGGCGATGCACCGGCTCAACACCCTGCACTGGCACCTGACCGACGACCAGGGCTGGCGGCTGGAGATCACGCGCTATCCGCGCCTCACCGAGGTCGGCGCGTGGCGGCGGGAGAGCCAGGTCGGCGCGGGCAAGGACGCGCCCGGCGACGGCCGTCCGCACGGCGGGTTCTACACGCAGGAGGACGTACGGGAGATCGTCGCCTACGCCGCGGAACGGTTCATCACGGTCGTGCCGGAGGTGGAGTCTCCCGGGCACGTGCGGGCGGCCGTGGCGGCGTACCCCCAATTGGGTGTGACAGGTCAGCCGGTGGAGGTCTGGACGCGCTGGGGCATCAGCGAGGACATCCTGAACGTCGAGGAGTCCACCGTGGACTTCTTCCGCGGGGTGCTCGACGAGGTGCTCGAGCTGTTCCCGTCACGCTACATCGGCGTGGGCGGCGACGAATGCCCGAAGACCCAGTGGCGCTCCGACCCGCGCACCCAGCAGCGGATGGCTGAGCTGGGCGTGGCGACCGAGGAGGGCCTCCAGGCCTGGTTCATCGGACGTCTGGGCGAGCACCTGAACGCGGCCGGCCGCCGCCTGTTCGGCTGGGACGAGATCCTCGAGGGCAACCTCGCCCCCGGCGCGGTCATCGCCTCGTGGCGGGGCCTGACCGGCGCCCTCGCGGCGGCCCGGCGCGGATACGACGTGGTGGCCTGCCCCGACGACCTGGCCTACCTCGACTACCGCCAGTCCGAGCTGCCGGACGAGCCCATCCCGGTCTCGATCCCGCTGACCCTGCGCGACGTGTACGCCCTCGACCCGGTGCCGCCGGGCCTGACCGAGGACGAGGCGAAGCACGTGCTGGGCGGGCAGGCCAACATCTGGACGGAGCACGCGGACTCCCCCCGTACGGTCGACTATCTGGTCTTCCCGCGTCTCTGCGCGATCGCGGAGGCGCTGTGGGGCCCGGCCGACCGCGACTTCGACGACTTCGAACGCCGCCTTCAGCACCACCTGCTGAGGCTGGACGCCCTGGGCGTCGAATATCGCCGGGCCGACGGCCCGCGCCCCTGGCAGCGCCGGCCCGGCATCCCCGGCCGTCCCGACACGCGCGAGCAGCGGGCCGCACACATCGCGCAACTGGTAGCCAACATCAGCGTCTCCTGAGGAGCACCCGTGTACGCCTCCCGTCGCAACGTCCTGGGCACTCTCACCGCCGTACTGACCGGTTCCCTCATCCCGTCCCCGGCCTCGGCGTCGGCTTCGGCCTCGTCGTGGACCGCGGGCGCCACCCCGTCGTCGGTCAAGGCGGCGTTCGCCTTCCTCACCAGCAAATTCGACGAGTACGGCTCGGGGAGCGCCCTCCGGGTGCCACGCAGCTACACGGGCGGCTTCCTCGGGAACTTCGTGTCGTCCTTCGCGTACGACGACGCCCTGGTCATCATGGCGTGGCTGGCGCACGGGGACGTCCGCCGCGCCACGATCCTCGGCGACACCCTGCTCCACGTGCAGAAGAACGACCCGATCGGCGACGGCCGCACCCGGGCCTCGTACCAGCCGGAGACCTTCGAGATCGGCTCGCCGGCGGCGTACACCGGCAACCAGGCCTGGGTCGGCATGGCTTTCGCCCAGCTGTACGCCCGGACCCGCCACCAGCGTTTCCTCGACGGCGCCCTGCGCGAGGCGACGTGGATCCAGGACAGGACATGGGACGGCGGGCGGGCGCCTTTCGGTTACACCGGCGGTCGTACGGCCGACGACCAGCCCAACACGTTCAAAGCGACCGAGCACAACATCGACGTGGGCGCTTTCTTCACGATGCTGGCGCGCTTGACCGGAAAGCGAGTCTGGACCACCCGAGCCCAGGCGGCGTTCGCTTTCGTGGCGGCCATGCAGGACCGGGCGACCGGCCACGTGTGGACGGGAACCGACCCGGACGGCACGACGACGAACAGGATCCCGATCCCGGAGGACGTGCAGACGTGGGCCCGCCTGGCCACGGGCGACCGCCGCTACGACCGCTCGGTGACGTGGGTGCTGGACCGGCTGGCCGCCTTCGACGCCAACGTCTACGGCGTGAGCTACAGCGACACGGACACGAGCAAGGTGTGGCTGGAGGGCACGGCACACACGGCCTTGGCTCTGCAGGCCCGGGGCAGCCGGGGCGACGCTTTGCTGAGCCGCAAACTGCTGTGGAACATAGGCCGGGCTCAAGCGACCACCCCGAACGGCGACGGTCGGGGAATCCCGGCCGCTTCCAGCGACGGCCTGGACACAGGCTTCGGCGACCTGTACTACGCGAGCCTGCACACCGGAGCCACAGCCTGGTATTTGCTGGCCGCTCTGGGCCGCAACCCGTTCCGCTTGTGACCCGGTATCGGACGGGTGAAGGCCCACGACGCCGGCGATGATCTATTGGCAGGATGGCCGGATGAGTCCCGTGAGCCGCCGCCGGAAGAAAGCGAAGCCCCGCCGCTCGGGTCAGCGTGTCCTCAGAGCGGTGCCGGAGGCTGGGCAGGAGTGCGACTGCCCGGACTGTTCGGGCGCCGAGCTCGATCCACAGGCGTTCGCCGGCGATCTGACCGCCGCCGCTGCGCCTCTCCTGGCCGTCGACGATCCGCTGGAGGCGGAATTGCTCGGCGCGAGCTTCGTGGGCCTCGTGGAGACGTTGTCCGAGGAGATCGTTCCGCGATAGCGGAACTGTCCACGCCCGCCGCGCCGGCCCTGCTGCTCGCCAGCGCGGCGGTCGAGCCCCGGACGGGAGCCGCCGAGCAGGCCCGGCGTCTGCTGGCGGCCGGAATTCCCGCGCCGGCCTGGGCCGACGAGTTGTCCCGGCCGTTGAAGGCGACGATGCTCCGGCGCTACGGCGACGCGACCGCCGAGTCGTCGCTGCTGTGCTCATTCGAACGGTCCGGCCGCTCACACGGCTTCGTCGTCCACGTCAACCACACCGACTGTGACGCGGCCGAGGAAATGAGCTTGTTTCCGGGCGAGACGCTCGGCGAAGTCATCACCATGCTCGAGGCGGACGGCACGGCGCACACCGTCGAAGACCTCGACCCGGCCGAGTTCCGGTGGCAGGTCGAGCGGGCCCTTAACGCCCGCGCCGTCCACGATCGGGAGGACGATGAGGCGGCGTCGGACGCCCGCGACGGCCATCACTCGCTGGCCGTGCTGCTGCGCGCCCGGATGGGCACCCTGCCCGAACCGTCGCGGCCGCCGATCTGGCGCCGTTTGGAAGTCACCGCCGACACCAGCCTGTCCGACCTGCACCGCACCATCCAGACAGCGTTCGGCTGGGAAGACTCGCATCTGCACGTCTTCGACACCTCGTACGGCGCTTTCGGTATCGCCGACCGGGAGCTCGGCCATCGTGCCGAGAAACCCGTGACCCTGGAGCAGGTCGCGCCGACAGCCGGCCAGAAACTGCGATACCTGTACGACTTCGGCGACAACTGGGAACACGACATCGTGGTCGAGAAGATCCTCGACCGCCAACCGGTCGCCTACCCGCGCTCCACCGGACGACTGCGGCGGCGTCTGGGGCTACACCGAGCTCATCGAGATCCTCGCCGACCCCAGCCACCCCGAACACAAGGACCGCCTGGAGTGGCTCGACCTGACAACCGCCGACGACTTCGACCCGTCCCGATTCGACACCGCCGAAGTGAACCGCCTGCTGACCGAACAAGACTGACACGTCAAGCAAAAGTGCAGGTCAAGGCTAATGTAACTCAAATGTAACTAGAAGGCTTGAAATGTAACTACAGGCTGGTTACATTTACTTCGTGCCTCAGGATCTGGACGGTTTGGTTCGTACCTTGCGCGCCTCGGGCGGCGATTCCACGGCCATCGAGGTCAAGTCCGCGGCCGGCGGCCTTCCACTTTCGCTGACCTCCTCGTTGAGCGCTCTCGCCAACCTTCCGGGCGGCGGCACCATCATCCTCGGACTGGACGAGCGTGCGGGATTCCGCCCCGTGACACTGACCGATCCTCAAGCACTCAAACAGGGCCTCGCCGCGAAGGCGCGCGCGTTCACGCCCCCGGTGCAGCTGACCATCGACGACGGCCTGATCGACGGGCAGCCGGTAGTCGTAGCTCGCGTCCATGAGTGCGACCCGTCAGCCAAGCCATGCCGGGTCACCGCCTCCGGCACCGCGTACCTGCGCGGTTACGACGGCGACTTCCCTCTCTCCGACCTGGAGACGCAAGGATTCCTCGCCGCCCGCCGGCCGCCGTTGTTCGACCGTCGGCCCGTCGAAGGAGCAGGTCCGGACGACCTCGACCCGCAACTGGTCGCCGCCTATCTCGCAACCGTGCGGGAGCGGGATGCCACCGGTCTCGGCCGTTTCCCGGACGACACGGAACTGCTACGCCGGGCCGGAGTGATCGTCGACGGAGGGCAGCCCACCGTGGCCGGCCTCCTGACACTAGGCGTACACCCACAGCAGTTCTTTCCCCGTTATGTCATCCAAGCTGCCGCCGAACCGCTTCCCCAGGATCCGCCGTCGGTGCGCGCCCGCAATCAGGTCACCATCACCGGCCCCACTCCCCGCATGCTGGACGCCGCCCTGGACTGGGCTCGACGCACTTTCGACACGAAGATCGTCGAGAATCCCGATGGCAGCGTCAGCGACCAGCCCGCGTATCCCCTACTCGCGTTCCGCGAAGTCATCGCCAACGCCCTCATCCACCGCGACCTCGACGATTGGTCGCAGGCCTTCGCCGTCGAGGTGCGCCTGCGCCGGGACCGGCTCGTCGTCACCAATCCAGGCGGTCTTTACGGCATCACCGTCGACCGCCTGGGCCGTGATGCCGTGACGTCCGCCCGCAACGCACGCCTCGTGGCAATCTGCCAGCACGTACGCTCCGCCGGCACCGGCGGCCGTGTCATCGAGGCGCTGGCCAGTGGCATCCCCACGATCGCCCACGAGCTGTCGAGTCATGCGCTGCCGCCGGCCCAGTACATCGACGCCAACATCAGGTTCACCGTCATTTTGCGTTCCACCGCCGTCCCAGCCGACCCGCTGGCGGCCCTGACCGCAACTGAGCTGAGCGTCTACGCAGCCCTCGACTCGGGCCCGAAAACCGTCGCCGAACTCGGAACGGCGCTCCGACTGACCGCACCGAACATCCGCAAAGCGCTGCGCAATTTGCGTGCCGAGGGCCTCGTGCACCAAGAAGGCGGCAAAGGCCGCCTGACCACCTACCGGCAGGCGGACGCCAGGGGCCGCAGATAGCGCAAGGTGCTCACGCCGTGGCCCGGACGACCCCGCCGAGAGCGGGGGTCATCTGCGTGCCGGCCTTGTTCGGCTCGATAGGTCTCCGGGCCTGGCAGAGAAGGATCGCCGAGTATCCGTGGGTGGCGTCCTGGGACGTCGTTTGGACCTCGATCGCGCCGTTCAGCGGCTCGAACTCGGGGCGTAGCGCCTCGCGGAGGTCGTGTTCGTCCACGTCGGCGCCGGGGAAGGTCTTTCCGGCCACCGTGTAGCCGCGGCAGCGGCGCAAGGCCGCCGTGATGAACAGGCCTCCCGGCTGGACCAGGCCGGTTATGTGGCGCATGAACAGCAACCATGTCGTGCGGTCGGCGGTGGCCGAGTCCGCGCAGTACGGGCTTATCACTGTCGCGTAGTGACGATCCACCGGTCGGGGGTGGTGGGCGTCGACCTGGACCAGCTTGGTGATTTTCGTTCTGGTCAGGTCCTCCCGTGCGGCGATCTGCTCGTCGGTCGGGTGGGTTACGCCCTCGCACTGCAGGGTGTAGCGGACAAACGGGCGCCAGTCGTGGGCTCCCGGCTCGCGGTGGATCCACCGCTGGATCTCGGCCAGGTTCGCCGGCAGGTAGTCGCCCAGGTGGATCTCGGATGCTGTTTCGGCCGCGGCGAAGACGTGGTGCAGCGTGGGGCCGACGCCGAAGAACAACACCGGCCGGCCCGCTTCGGCGTGTCTCAGCGCGTCGACCAGGAAGGCCACGGTGGCCACCTCGTCCGGTTCCACGGCGCGGTAGTAGCCCGCGAGGTACTCGGCCGGTTCCCAGTCGGTGTCGAACGACGCGTACCGGCGTCGGCGGCGCAGCACGCCCGTGATGATGCGGGCGAGCCCGTACTCGTACAGTGCGGCGGCCAGATTGGCCCCGGCCAGGAAGGCGAGCGCCTCGGCCGTGGTGACCGCGTCGCTGAAGGCCGCGGCGCTGAAGGCACCGGCGTAGTAGATCCCCTCCCCGGCGAGCTGCGTGCCGACGTAGCCGGTGGCCGCGGCCAGTCGTGACACGGCGGGGCGGGTCGAGGTGCGACGGGCTATGTCGTACGCCGCTTTGGAGAGCACGTTGGTGCTGGTTCCGGTGAGCAGCAGCAGGGTCCAGTTCGCCCGCAGGCCGGCTCGCAGCCCGACGGCCCAGGCCGCGTAGCTGGCCACGAGGAGCACCAGCAGCCACGGCTGGCTGAAGCCGGCGATGAGTCCCGACGCGACCAGCGCGACCCCGGCCGCCGCCGCGCAGGCGTCCAACGCGTAGTTGGACGCCGCGGTGGCAGCGACGCTGACCGTCCAGTTCCTGAGCTCGACCGCCCGTCGGTTCATGTTCGGATCCCCGCTTGGCTCGTGGAAGCGATGTGGAAGCGATGTGGCCCGAGGATCGGTCGGCCGGGTGCTCACTGTCCAGGTCAGAAAGTGGTCAGTAGCTGTCCAACCACACCGCGAGGGCTAGGAGGTGGCTGCTGGGAGGACATGGTCGGCGACCTTGTCGGTAGAGAGACACAGCGAGCAGACGTGGCAGGTGAGCTCTTCGCCCGACGGGTTGCCGTCCCGACAGCCGAGTCAGTCCCGCCCCGCGCGCCCAGAGACACCTGAACGGGTGAGCGGGAAGCACGATCTTTCCCATCAGCGTATGTTCGAATCCGAATCCGCTGCGCTTCATAGGGCTAATCCAGTATCGGAGTATTTGCCATGCCCAGAACCTGGTTCAAGAGTTCTTATTCCGTTGCCAATAGCGCATGCGTGGAGGTGGCCGTCGGCGAAAACCCGGGTGAGCAGGTATTCATGAGGGATTCCAAGGACCCGGCCGGCGCGGTACTCACTTTCAGCGAGGCCGCGTGGAAAACTTTTGTCGAGGAGGTCAAATCCGATCGTCTCCGCCGGCCTTGACTCTATGGACGGCAACGGCTGACAGACCGGCGAACGCAGCCGCGAGGACAATTATCGCGACGTCTCGGCGGTGCGACATCGGTGCGCTGTGAGTGCTCCCGGTACGCTCGATCGACGGCGAAACGGCCGGTCTCATCCGGGCCTTGGCGAGTTCCTCAATGACAATCGAGACGAACCGACGGCGTTCCGGTCTACCGTTCGTGCCGATCCATACGGCCCCCACCCGTGACCACCAGCGTCGTGTGATGTCGCTGCGGAACATGTCGGCAGCCATGTTCCGCAGCTCGAAATCGTCGATTTCCCTTAATTCCCAGAGCGTAAGCCAATACATCATCATGGAGTTCGCGAACAGCTCTTTCTTCACGTGCGGGCTGTCAGCGATTCTTGCGTCCAGAACCTCGACGAGCTCAGGATTCTCGAGGACCATGCCCATCAGTTCGAGATGTTGCTGACGATCCATTTCCGCGAGCTGCTGACGAACCTGTCGACGTTGATACAACAGAGATGCGACGATGCCGCACAGTGCGGCCGCAGACAACAACGCCGAAGCGCCTCCATAGGCTTGCCCGATATCGGCGAGATGCCGCCAGGGCAAGCCTTCTTCCGACGGAAGCCGGATCATCAGGAGCGGCGACGCCATCACCGTCACCACTACCGTGATGAGCCCGCACGCCAACAGCCAGTTCTCGGTCCGCTCGCTCTTGAGGACTCTCCGGGGTTTCGCCGGGCTGATTCCCATGGGGCCACCTGCGCTCGCGGGGATAGACACATAGCAACAGGACGCTCGCTCAGAGTGACAGTCGTGTTTCATTCAGGAGTTCAAGCCCCGGTCGATCTCCGCCGCGGCAGAACAGCCTCGGCCCATAGGACCCGATCGCTCGAAAGCACAATGGACGGTTGTTCGAGGGGAGGTCGACGATGACCGGGTGCGCGAGGCCGAATCGCGCGAGGCGCTGACGAACGCGCTCGTCGCGGCTACAAGGCCCGGACGACAGCGGACTACGCCACAAACGAGGCCCTACGGCCGTTGGAAGAGAAGTCACGTCCAGTAGAGGATGCGGCAGGCCGGCAGCCGGGTGGCGATCTCCCCGTGGAACCACGAACGGAGCTCGGTCATCGTCTCCGCTGGGTAGACGTATTTCACCGCGCCGAACTTGCCGTGCTTCCGGCTTCGGGACTCCTCGTCCATCTCCAGCTTCGTCCGCGGATACCAGCTCAGCAGCACCTCTTTGCTGCCGGGCGTGAACCGGTGCGTGATGAGCTCCGCCGTCAGATCCAGGCCCGGCACGTCACCTACCGCCGCCGCGATGCCGTCCAGCAGCTCACCGTAGTGCGTTCGCCAATCGGGGACGGCGATGATCGGCGCGATGGTGACACCCACCGGATAGCCGTCGAGGGCCAGGCGGCGCAGCGCGGCCAGCCTGTCCTCCAAGCGGCTCGTGCCGCCCTCGACCCGCGTGGTGACCGGGCGGCAGTTGACGCTCAGCCGCACCCTCGTACGGCCCTGATGCGCAAGCCCCACGAAGCTGCCCACGTCGTCGAACTTCGTGGTCCAGCGCAACTGGACCGGCGCCTCCCAGGCGCCGAAATGCTCGACGGCTCGGCGCCAACTGCCGGTGAGGTGCTCCAGGGCGAGCGGATCGGTGTAACAGGACGCCTCGAACGTCGTCCCCTCGTCGCGCCGGGCCTGGCGGCGGCTGGTGATCGTGCCCCGGCCGGCATAGTCGGCGAGCCCGGCCAGGATGTCGTCGAGGTCGGCGTAGACGCGGGTCACCGGCGGCCCGGAGAGCGAGCCGGCCAGATAGCAGTACTGACAGTGCGCGGGGCAGCCCTCGGCCAGGTCGAACCGCCAGTCCGCGCTGGGCGCGATCGGCTGAAGCTTACGGCGCGAGGGCGGGCTCACCACGAGCGCCATGGTGGCTTTGGCCCGGGCGTACGTCTCGCGGTCGCTCTCCCCGCGCAGTCCGGTGAGCCGGTTGCCTTTCAGCCGCTCGACCTCGATGCCCCGCGCCTCGACCAGCGACATGATCCGCAGTCCGTGCGCGTGGTCGTACGCGGCCGGCGTGGCCACGACCCGCTTCGGCGTCCACCGGCGGGCCGGGCTCGCGGGTGGCGCCACGGCGCCGAGGTCATGGGTGGCGACCGCCTCGCCGCTGGCGCTGTGCGGCGCCGCCGGCGTCTCCGGCGCCAGTGGCCGGGTCACGTCAACCGAGTCGAAGGACACCGTCCGTACGTACCCTGAGCTGGTCGTTCGAAGCACGCGAGGCAGGTCGCCCGTCCCGTCCCGATTCCCCCGTACGCTTGCGCGCCGTCGGGCCAGGGCGGGCGACCTGCTTCCCCCGTACTGGATCCATGGTCGTGGCTGGACCTTGTATGAAGCGTGCAAGACTTGTCGCTCACCTTGTAGATGTCTTGAATCCCCAGCGGAGGGCAGTTGACGGCGGAGTTCGGCGTGCTCGGCGTGGTGGAGGCCCGTGTCGCCGGGCAGCCGGTCGGGCTGGGGCATGCCCGGCAGCGCAGCGTGCTCGCCGCGCTGCTGGTGGAGGTGGGGCGGCCGGTCACGGTCGACCAGCTCATCGACCGGGTCTGGGGCGACGATGCGCCGCAGCGGGCCGCCGGCGCGCTCTACAGCTATCTCTCCCGCCTGCGGACCGCCCTCGCCGATTCCGGCGTCGGGATCGAGAGACGACCGGGTGGGTACGCCCTGACGGCCGACCCGGAAGCGGTCGATCTGCACCGTTTCCGCCGGCTTGTGGCGCTGGCCCGGGGCGCCGACTCGGACCGGTCGGCCGCCGAGCAGATCACCAGGGCGCTCGAGCTGTGGCGGGGTGAGCCGTTCGCCGGTCTCGACACCCCCTGGCTCTCCTCGACGCGCGAGCTGCTGCTGGGCGAGCGGTTCGCGGCCGAGCTCGACCACAACGACGTGCTGCTGCGGCTGGGCCGGCACGGTGAGCTGCTGCCCTCGCTGTCCGCCGCCGCGGCCGAGCACCCGCTCGACGAGCGCCTGGCCGAGCAGCTCATGCTCGCCCTCTACCGGTGCGGGCGGCAGGCCGACGCCGACGAGCAGTACCGGCGGATCCGGCACAGCCTGGCCGAGGAGCTGGGCAGCGACCCCGGCCCCGGCCTGCGCCGGCTGCACGAGCGGATCATCGCCGCCGATCCGACCCTGACCGCCTCCGCCGTGGTCCAGGTCGCCGCGGCCCGGGCGGTGCCGGCGCAGTTGCCGGCCGATGTGCGGGCCTTCATCGGGCGTACGACCGAATTGAAAGCTCTTGACCAGGTCTTGACCGACGGCGACGAGCCGCCGCTGACCGTCGTGCTGCTCTCCGGCACGGCTGGGGTGGGCAAGTCCGCCCTGGCCGTCCGCTGGGCCCACCGGGTCCGGGAGGCTTTCCCCGACGGCCAGCTCTACGTGAACCTGCGCGGCTACGACTGCGAGCAACCCGTCGCCGTCGGTGACGCTCTGTCCGGGTTTCTCACTGCTTTGGGTGTACGGGGTACCGAGATCCCGCCCGGCGTCGAGGAACGGGCCGGCCGCTACCGCTCCGAGCTGACCGGCCGCCGGATGCTCGTGCTGCTCGACAACGCCTCCTCGGTCGAGCAGGTACGGCCGTTGCTGCCCGGTACGGGGTCGTGTCTGGTGCTGATCACCAGCCGGGACGCGCTGCCGGGCATGGTGGCCATCCACGGCGCCGAGCGGATCAACCTGGATCTGCTGCCCCCGGCCGACGCGGTCGGGCTGCTGCGGCGGCTGATCGGCGACCGGGTCGACCGTGAGGCGACGGTCGCCGGGGATCTGGCCGCCGCCTGCTGCCGGCTGCCGCTGGCGCTGCGGATCGCGGCCGAGCTGGCCGCCGCCCGGCCCGACGTCTCGCTGGAGGAGCTGGTCGGCGAGCTCAGCGACCACCGGATGCGGCTCGACCTGCTCGACGCGGGCGACCCGCGGGCCGAGGTCCGGGCCGTGTTCTCCTGGTCGTACCAGAACCTGCCGGCCGACGCGGCCCGGGTGTTCCGGCTGCTCGGCCTTCATCCGGGCGAGACCGTGCACGTCGAGGCCGTGGCCGCGCTGACCGGAACCGAGGTGGGCGAGGCCCGGCGGCTGCTCGGCGTGCTGGTCCGGGCCAGTCTGGCCCAGGCCGCCCGCGGTGGCCGCTACGGCATGCACGACCTGCTGCGGGCGTACGCGGCCGAGCTCGCCGCCGGACACGACCCGGCCGAGGAGCGGGAGGCCGCGCTGACCCGGCTCTTCGATCACTACCTGGCCAGCTCGGTGTCCGCGATGGCCACGCTCTATCCGGCCGGGCCGGTCGTGTCCGGCGATCCGGAGACGGCCCGGGGCTGGATCGAGGCCGAGCGGCCCAACCTCGCCGCCGTCTGCACGTACGCGGCCGCCCACGGACGGCACCGCCTCGCCGTCGACCTCGCGGGCACGCTGTTCCGCTATCTCGACGCCGGCGGCCCGGTGGCCGAGGCCGTCACCGTCACCTCGTCGGCCGTGTCGGCCGCGCTGGCCCTCGGCGACCGCAGCGCCCAGGCGCGGGCGCTGTCCGATCTGGGGCGGCTGCACCGGCGGCAGGGCCGTCTGGGCGAGTCGGCCGGCACGTACGGGCAGGCCCTGGCGCTCTACTCCGGCCTCGACGACCCGGCGGCCGAGGCGGTGGTGCTGCGCAACCTGGGCAGCGTCCACTGGCGGCTCGGCGACTATCGCCGGGCGGCCGACCACTACGAGCGGGCCTGGGCGCTCTACCAGCGGCTGGGCGACGACGCCGGGCAGGCCGACGCGTCGGTGCGGCTCGGCCTGGTCGACGCCCGGCTCGGCGACGAGGCCCAGGCCACCAAGCGGTTCCAGTCGGCCCTCGAGCTGGCCGGCCGGACCGGCGACCGGTTCAGCGAGGCGTACGTGCTGTCGCTGCTGGCCCGGCTCTCCGGCGAGCCCGCCGAGCTCGAGCGGGCCGCCACCCATCTGGAGCGGAGCCTGGCCGTGGCCCGGCAGAACGGTGACCGGACGGCCGAGGCGTACGTGCTGACCGACCTGGCGGCGGTCTACGCCCGCGGCGGCCGGCACGCCGAGGCGGCGGTCCACCTGCGCCGCGCCCTGGTGCTGCACCGGCGGATCGGCGACCGGGCCAGCGAGGCCGAGGCCCTCAACGACCTCGGTCAGGCGCTGCGGGCCACCGGCGACACGGCCGGGGCCCGGGCCCACCACGAGCAGGCGCTGATCCTGGCCCGGGAGATCGGCGACCGCTACGAGCAGGCACGCGCCACCGAGGGCCTCTAGTCAGACCCGGACCACGCCCTCGATCCAGAGCACGGTGACCGGGCGGCCCTGGGCCCGGGCGTACGTGACGATGTCGGCTGTGCCGCCCATCCCCCGGGCCGGCTCGCCGTCCCAGACGGCGAACAGGTGGTCGCAGCGGTCGACCAGGGCCAGGCCGGCGGCGAGGTAGGCCCGCTCGCTGGGCTCCGGATAGGGCAGCGTGGTCACCTTCGCCGCCGCGGCGCACAGCTCACGCAGGCGGGCCCGGCTGTCGTCGGCGATGAGGGAGGCCGCGTAGCCCTCGCAGGGAAGCACCGCCTCGAGGGTGCCGCCGGCCGCCAGGACGTGGCTCGCGAACAGCTGGTCGGCCCCGTCGGCCAGGCTCGACACCCCGTACGGCGAAGAGCCCTCGGGCAGCACCCGGCGCCAATGGCACACCGCGCGCTCGGCGATGGCCGGAGGCAGGACGCGATGGCCCGTCACACCGAACCGCACATCGGCCTCCGTCCCGCCCCGCTGGTGAATCCCGAACGATACGGCCTCCCGCCTTTGCTCATGGGGCCGGTGCCAGGCAGAATCTGTCGCCGCAGCACGTGCCGATCACCGGAGGACCCCCCATGACCTTCGATGGGTTCATCTCATACAGCCATTCCGGCGACGGACGGCTGGCTCCGGCTGTGCAGCGTGGCCTGCACCGGCTGGCCAAGCCCTGGCATCGGCGGCGCGCGCTGTGGATCTTCCGGGACCAGACCGGCCTGGCGGTGACGCCCGGCCTGTGGTCCTCCATCCAGACCGCCCTCGACGGCTCGCAGCACTTCCTGCTGATGGCCTCGCCCGAGGCGGCCCAGTCGCCGTGGGTGAACAAGGAGATCGAGCACTGGATCGCCACCAAGTCGGCCGACCGGATCCTGCCGGTGGTCACCGACGGCGAATGGGAGTGGGACGAGGCGCGCGGCGACTTCACCGAGGGCTCGACCGCGGTGCCGCCGGCGCTGCGGGGCGTCTTCAGCGAGGAGCCGTTCTTCCTCGACCTGCGGTGGGCCCGCGGCAACGAGCACCTGAGCCTGCGGCACTCCCGCTTCCGCGACGCGATCGCCCAGCTCGCCGCCCCGATGCACGGCGTGAGCAAGGACGAGCTGGAGGGCGAGGACGTACGCCAGCACCGCCGGGCCCGGCGGCTGCTCTCCGGGGCCGCGGTGACCCTGGTCGTGCTGGCCGTGCTGGCCTCGGTCACCGGGCTGTCGGCGGTGCGCAACGGCGAGCGGGCGCGGGCGGCGGCGGCCGAGTCGCTGCGGCAGCAGCAGCTGGCCGGCGACCAGCGCACCCTGGCCGAGCGGTCGGCGGCCGAGGCCCGGCGCCAGCAGGGCCTGGCCCAGGAGCAGCAGAGCCGGGCGGCCCGCGCCAGCGCGGCCGCCGAGGCGTCCGAGCGGATGGCCGAGGAGCAGCAGGCGCTGGCCGACGAGGCGGCCGCCCTGGCCCGGCGCCAGCGGCAGCTGGCCGACCAGGCCGCGGTCCGCACCGAGCAGCAGCAGCGGCTGGCGGCCCAGGCGTCCGAGCTGGCCCAGCAGCTCCAGTTGGAGGCGCGAGGGCTCAAGGAGGAAGCCCAGCGGCAGGCGACGATCGCGGCCGAGCAGCAGCGGCTGGCCCGGCAGGCGGCCACCGAGGCCAAGGCGCAGCAGGCCAAGGCCGCGGAGCAGCAGCGCATCGCGGTCAGCCGGCGGCTGATGAACCAGGCCACCACGACGATCGTCGACGATCCGCGGACGGCCCTGATGCTGGGCGCGGCGGCCCAGCGGCTCAACCCCGACACGGCGACCCGCCGGCAGCTGACCGGCCTCGTCACGTCGACCACGTACGCGGGCGCGATCGGCGGGTCGGTGGTCTCGGCGTACGGACCGGACGGGATTTTGGTTTCTCTCGGCAACGACGGCCGGGTGACGCTGTGGAACGTGACCGACCCGCGCAAACCGGCCCGCGTCGCCACGCTGCCGGGAACCGCGACCGGCCGGGTCCTGAGCCTCAGCCCGGACGGGCGCACCCTGGCCGTGCTGAACGCGCAGGGCCGGGCGGTCCTGTGGGACGTCACCAAGCGATCGAAGCCGGTGCGGCGGGCCACGCTGCCGACCGGCCGTGCGGTCACCGCCCTGGCGTTCGGCGGCGACGTCGTGATCACGGGCGACAACGCCGGCGGCACGGCCGTCTGGGACACCACCGACCCGGCCAAGCCCGCGCTGCTGTCCGAGCCGACCGGCCAGGACTCCTATCCGGTGCTGCACCTGGCGCTCAGCCCGAACGGGCGCCTGCTGATCGTGGACAAGGCGCGGTCCGTGCCGGTCTTCGACCTGAGCGACCCGGCCGCGCCGGACAGCCTGCCCGGATTCCTCAGCTTCGGCGCGTCGCCGATGGCGTTCAGCCCGGACGGATCCACATTGGCCGTCGGCCTCAGCGAGGGTTCGGTGGCGCTGTGGAACATGACGAACCGGACCCCGAGGGCGACCGTCCAGGGGGTCCCGCCGGGCGGGGAGGACGATCCGGCCGACGATCCGGCCGACGGTGGCCCTCCCCCGGACTTCCCGGACATGCCGGACGAGGACGACGACCCGTTCGACACCCGGACCGGCCTGTCCGGCCAGGTCACCTCGCTCGTCTACAGCCCCGACGGCCGCCTGCTGGCCGCCGGCGACCAGAACGGCACGGCGGCGCTGTACGACGAGTCGGCCACCCGCAGCCCCGGCGCCATCGCCACGGTGAAGGCGCACGGCCCGATCACGACGCTGTCGCTCGCCCCGGGCGCCGGCACGCTGGTCACCGCCGACGGCTCGGCCACGACCACCCTGTGGAAGGTGACGCCGTCCGGCCAGCCCAGCTCGCTGGCCACCCTGGCCGTACCGGGCGGCAACGCCGAGGCGACGGTCTTCGGCCCGGACGGGCGCTCGCTGGTCGCGGCCGGCTCGAACGGCACGGCCAGCACGTGGAACACGGCCAATCCGAGCCGCCCGGTCCGCGGCGCCGACCGGACCCTGCGCGACGAGGCGGTCCGGTCGGTGGCCTTCGGGCCCGACCGCCGCACGGTCGCGACCGTCACCGCCGAGAGCGGGACGCTGCGGGTGGGCACCACGACGCTCGCCACCCTGCCGGGTGAGGTGCGGGGCACGAACGCGATGGCCTTCAGCCCCGACGGTCGCACCCTGGCCGTGGTCGCCGACTCCACCTCGATGATGCTGTGGGATGTCTCCAACCGGGCCCGCCCGGTGCTGCGGGCCCGGCTCACCGGCAGCTTCGGCACGGCCGTGGCCTTCAGCCCCGACGGGCGCGCCCTGGCCACCGGCGGCGACGAGGACCCGGCGGTCACGCTGTGGAACCTGACCACCCGCGCCGCGCCGGCCCGGCTGGCCACGCTGACCGGGCACAGCGACGCGGTCGAGTCGATCGCCTTCGCCCCCGACGGCCGCACCCTGGCCAGCGGCGGCTTCGACCGCACGACGCTGCTGTGGGACGTCGCCGACCGGTCACGCCCGCAGCGGCTCGCCTCCCTGCCCAGCCAGGGCCGGTGGGTGCGTTCGGTGGCCTTCAGCCCCGACGGGCGCACCCTGGCCACCGGCGACGCCGGATATACGGCGACCCTGTGGGACACCGCCGTGCCGGCCGCGCCGATCCGGCTGGCCACGGTCCGCACCAGCAAGGGGGCCGAGGTGCGGGAGGTGACGTTCGGGGGCGACGGCCGCACGCTGGCGGTGACCAGCCAGTCCGCCCGCGAGCCGGCGACGGTCACGCTGTGGGGCTACGCCAAGCTCAACGGCCTGCGCGCCGACCCGGCCCAGTACGCCTGCGCGACCACCGGGCGGGGCCTGAACGCGGCCGAGTGGTCGCGTTTCGTCCCCGAGCTCAAATACCGGCGTACCTGCGGCGGGTGACGGGACCACTACGCCGCATCTGCGCACTGGAGTCGGCCGCCGGGGTTGAGCAGAGTACCGGTCATGCCGACCACCAAGGCCGACGCGACCCGGCGGCCCCCCATGGAGTCGCTGTTGCGGGATCTCCCGGAGCCCCACCGGGAGATCCTCGTCGCGACGTACTTCCGCCGCCGCACGCCACGCGAGGCGGCGGAGGCGCTGGGCCTGCCTCAGGCCGAGGTCAAGGCCAGGTTGTACGAGGCCATGCGCACCCTGTCGGCGGTGGTCTCCGGGCCTAGTAACCGCCCGAGGGGTTGAAGCCCAGCCCGTGCACGATGCCCGACAGCACGAGGGCGACACCCATGGCCGTGCCGATGAGCACGGCGCCGAAGACCAGCATGATCAGCACGGCCTTGCTCATCCCGCCGAGCCCCTCGGCGAGCACCTGGCCGACGGTGGGCTTGGGCCAGGTGAGCGGCGGATAGACGCGGGCTTCGACCTTTTCCAGCTCTGGCCCGGCTGTCGACTCGGCCTTCTCCGGCTCGACCGGAGTGACGATGACGCCGGTGGTGCGCTGCGGCCGCTCGGTCGCTTTCGTTCCCTGGAGCAACATGATCCGACTCCTTTGCCTCTTACCCGAAGCATGATCCTCGGAGAACCCGCTGGTCACGGTCGATCGGCTAGTCTTTTTGCCCGAATTACGGTCATATCCGGATTATGGCGAAGCTGATATGGCCGCCCGGCGCCGATCGCTCCATATGCTGATCGGCATCGATATCAGCTGCTGATCGGAGCGCCCATGTTCAGGACGGCACGCGTCGTGACGGCCCTGCTGGCCCTGGGAATCACCCTGCTCTGGGCGCCGGCCGCGATGTCGGCCGCCACCCTGACCGTCGCCCAGGCGATCAGCGGCCAGAGCGGCACCGGGACGGTCCGCGGCTACATCGTCGGCGAGCCGACGGCCACGTCGACCGTACGGACGAGCGGCTTCACCGGCGACACGGCGCTCGCCCTGGCCGACAGCAGCGGCGAGACCAACACCGCCAACATGCTGTACGTCCAGATCACCACCTCGTACCGAAGCGCCTTCGGCCTGCGCACCAACCCCGGCCTGATGCGGACCGCCATCACCGTCACCGGGACGCTGACCGCGTACTTCTCCCACCCCGGCCTGAAGTCGCCGACCGCGATGACGGCCTCCCCGACCACGCCGCCGACCACTCCCCCAGCCGACTCCTACTACGCGGCCGCGGCCGGCAAGACGGGCGAGGCGCTGAAGTCGTCCCTGCACAGCATCATCTCCAGCGGGATGACCAAGCTGTCGTACGACGCGGTCTGGAACGCCCTGAAAGTCACCGACCAGGACCCGGCGAACTCGGCCAACGTGATCCTGCTCTACTCCGGGACCAGCCGCGCCAAGACCCTGAACGGCGGCAACGCCGGCAACTGGAACCGGGAACACGTCTGGGCCAAGTCACACGGCGACTTCGGCACGGCCACCGGCCCCGGAACCGACCTGCACCACTTGCGCCCCGAGGACGTGGCGGTCAACGCGCTGCGCGACAACAAAGACTTCGACACGGGCGGAAGCGCGGCCACGGGAGCCCCCGGCAACTACACGGACGCCGACTCGTGGGAACCCCGCAACGCCGTCAAGGGCGACGTGGCCCGCATGATCTTCTACATGGCCGTCCGCTACGAGGGCGACGACTCGTGGCCCGACCTGGAGGTCGACAACGCCACGAGCGGCGGCAGCGCCCCGCGCCTGGGCAAGCTCTCGGCCCTGCTCCAGTGGAACACGCAGGACCCGCCGGACGCCGCCGAGCGCAACCGCAACCAGATCATCTACACCACGTACCAGCACAACCGAAACCCGTTCATCGACCACCCCGAGTGGGCAGCCTCAGTCTTCAGCTGACGCGCTGCTGCCACCGTCGTAGCGTGCGGGAGCCCTCCGGCACCGGCGACGAGCACTGGGACGTTTTCCTGGCCGCGCTGGCCGCCCAGGACGGGCACGCTCCCCCGCCCTGGGCCGAGTCACGCGCGTTGCGCCGCTTCTGGTTTCCCTTCGTCACGCGTTCCGCGAGAGTCGAAGCGGTGGTCCACGCCCCGGCCGCATTCCGGCGCCGCGGGGTCTTCGTCGCCGCCCAGGAACTGAAGGTGGCATGAGCGCCGACGCGCCCCGGGTTTCGGCCGGCCCGCCTCTGAGTTCGGCCGCCTCGCCGGAGCACGAGGTGGCCGTGAAGGCGCGGACCGCGCGTCGTCGTGACGCGGAAGACATTCGCCTCCCGCCAACCACCATGAATCATGGCAATACGGATGACCCTCGGCGTGGTGGGGCCTCGGGGCTCGCCTTTCCCCGAGCTGGGGCGATCCGCCGGTGGGCGGGGGGCTCGGGGCCGTTCGTATGATGGCGGGCATGACTGATCAAGCGACGCCCGAGCAGCTGCGGCAGGAACTCAAGGACATCGACGCCGAGCTGGCCGAGCTGCGGCGGGTGGCCGGCGACGCGCAGTCGCGGCGCGGTGAGGACGGCGACAACTCCGAGGGCTTTCAGGAGCCGGAGGACATCGCGACCGAGCTGACCGGCATCAACGAGACCGAGGCCGTCATCGACGTGCTGGTGCAGCGCCGCGAGCGGGTCGAGGCTCAGCTCAAGAACCTGGGCTGAGCGAGCGGTTCAGGCGCCGGCCTCCTGCTGGCGCCGGTACTGGTCGTTCTGCCTGAGCGCCTCCTCGAGCTGATCCTCGAGGATGATGATGCGGCAGGCGGCCTCGAGGGCGGTGCCCTGCTCGACCATCTCCCGGGCCCGCACGGCCAGGCGCAGCTGGTAGCGGGAGTAACGGCGGTGGCCACCGGCCGACCGCAACGGGGTGATCAGTTTCGCCTCGCCGAGGCGGCGCAGGAAGTCCTGCGAGGCGCCGGTGATCTCCGCGGCGCGGCCCATCGTATAGGCGGGGTAATCCTCGTCGCCGAACATGTCGTCGGGTTGGGCCATAAACACCTCTGATCCATGACGAGGGCCCCGGCGTTACGCCGGGGCCCAGGGTTACGGGTTCAAACACCATCTACCGGCAGGTTCGCCGAATTCTCGTATGCGCACCACTGGGGTGCGAGGATCGCAAATGCGTGACCGGAGACCACCTCTCGTTCGATGGAAACTGCGGTGACCGCCCAGGGCCGTACTGCGTCCTGGAAGCGGGCGATCCAACGGTGTTCAGCCCTCCCTTTCCTCTGTTTCCCGATCTGTCGTGCGTGTTGCTGTCGTGCTGCCCGCCGGTGCCGGAGCCCCACGCGAATCCCATGGCCCCCACACGTGCGACGAGCTGTTACTCGTGCGGCGTTGCCGCTTATGCCGAGCGAGCCCACGACATGGGTCCGGGCCCTGCTTGACGCTCGGTCATTTCGTCGGCGTCTTCCACGATCTCTTCGTTCAACACCAGGAACACTAACCGAGGTTGCCAAGAAAATCTAGTCACCACATCATAGATTTTCTCGGCGTGTCGACGAGGCCAGCACCTTCGCGCCGGTCGGCGCGTGACCCCACCACGCGGCGATCAGCTCGGTTGGGCCGCCGAGGCGCGGCCGATCGGCGGCGTGGTCGAGTGCGGCCGCGGTCCCGCATTGCCCAGCCGGCGACGCGACGACGTCGGCTCGATCGCTCCGCCGAGGGGTGCGGTGGCCGGGAGGTGAGCAGGTCGTGGGCGGCGGGCGCGCGTCCTAAGGGCAGGGCGGAGCTGTGAAGCCGGGGTGGGTTCCCCGGGTCCAGCGGCAGCCGAACGTCGGGGCGGCTACCGCCCGGCGGTCGAGGATGGCGTCGCCTGCGGGGCGGTGGCCTGTGCGGAGCCACGTGGTCAGGTCGTCGAAGCCCTCGGTCAGCTCGGGAACGGTGAAGTCGCAATGGCCCACGCCCCGGATGGCGCGGGAGACGAAGAGCTTTGATTTGCCGTTGCGGGCCGCTCGGGAGGCGTACACCTGCTCCATCGAGAACGGGACGAAAAGGTCGCCTATGTCGTGCAGGGAAAGGACCGGGACCCGGGGGTTTCCGTCGACCCGGGGAATGCCGGCCAGGCCGGGGTCGGCGGTCGCGGTGCGGCGTACCCGCAGCACGTCGCGGTTGAGGCGCAACTCCTCGGCGGTGGGCCACAGGCGGTCGGTGCTCCGGTAGAAGGTGCGCCGGTTGTCGGTGACGTTGCCGGGAGCGATTCCTCCCGTGCCGCCCTGCAAGCCCGGATAGAGACCGAAGAGGAACGGCAGGTCGGCCAGCGGGGGCAGGGAGGAGGCGGAGTTCCAGTACGCGAACGCGCCGTCGAAGCCAGGTCTGTCCCCGCCGCTGCGACGTTCCAGGACGGCCGACCAGGCGCGACCGGCCGGCGTGGATCCCGTGGGGAGGCCGAGCTTCGGCACGATCTGGCCCACTTGTGAGCGCCACACCTGCTGGTAGTCGGCACCCGGCTGGAGCGGGAACTCGATGTCGGCGCCGGTGAGGGCGGCCGCCGTGACGTTCGCGTCGAGGAAGTAGTCGTAGAGGGCGGTGTCGCCCAGGACCCCGCAGTACGGCATGGCGCCGGCGAAGGCGCGCGGATGTTCCTCGATCGCCACCGCGGTGATGTGGCCGCCCATCGACGCCCCGGACATGATGACCTGCCGGGGACGGTTGCCCGTGGCCCTGCGGAACACGTCGATCAGGGCGACCGAGTCGCGTACGCCCTGGCCCACGTCGTAGCCGTTGGTGGCGTAGCTGGAGGCGGCCCACGCGTAGCCGCGGGACACGTAGTGCTCGCGCAGGTCGGGATCGTTGACGTACACCGTCGTGCCGGTTCCGCGGTAGCCGTGGGCCCAGACGACGAGCCCGCCGTTCCACTTGCGCGGCACCTCGATGCGATAGGCGGCGCCGCCGGTGACCCCGGTGCGCACCCGGGCTCCGGGCAGGGCGGTGAACGGCGAGCCGTCGAGGTCGCAGTCGGGGTCGGCCACGAGGTAGCCGGGTTGGGTCGTGCTCGGCGCCGGCGCGGTGCAGGCGGCAGCCGGCGCCCCGGGCGAGGGCGCCAGGGGCACCAGCAGGGCGAGGGCGAGAGCGGCGTGACCGAGCATGGCGTTACCTCCCGGTAACACTTCACGCCGTCCATCGACGAGTGTCAAGGTCGCGGGGCAGATGATCTTGCATGGGGCCGAGGGGTAGCCTCGATGAGGTTACGCAACCGTAGGTTTGGAGACCCGATGGTGGACGAGCGGCCCTGGCTGGCGGCCTATCCGGAAGGCGTGCCGGCCGACATCGCCGAGCCCCAGCGGGCGCTGACCGCGAACCTGGACGGGGCCGTCGAGCGCTTCCCGGACCGGATCGCCCTCGACTTCCTCGGCGCCACCACCACGTACGCCCAGCTCGGCGACCAGGTCGCCCGGGCCGCCGAGGCGCTGCGGCAGTCGGGGGTCGGTCCCGGGGACCGGGTGGCGCTGATCCTGCCCAACTGCCCGCAGCACGTGGTCGCCTTCTACGCGGTGCTGCGCCTCGGCGCGGTCGTCGTCGAGCACAACCCGCTCTACACCGCCGACGAGCTGGCCCACCAGCTCGCCGACCACGGCGCCACCGTCGCCATCTGCTGGGAGAAGGTCGCGGCCACGGTGGCCGCCACCGCCGAACGCACCTCGATCACCACCATCATCGGCGTCGACCTGACCGCGGCGCTGCCGTTGATCAAGAGGCTCGCGCTCAAACTGCCCCTCCCGGCCGCGCGCAGGATGCGGGACGAGATGCGCGGGACGCTGCCGGGCGGCACCCTGCTGTGGGAGACGATGATCGCCGAGGCGCCGCCGATCGACCCGTCGATTCCCGGGCCCGGCGTCGACGACACCGCCCTGCTGCAATACACCGGCGGCACCAGCGGCACCCCCAAGGGCGCCGTCCTCAGCCACCGGAACCTGGTGGCCAACGCCGAGCAGAGCCGTGTCTGGGTGCCCGGCCTGCGCGACGGCGGGGAGACTTTCTACGCGGTTCTGCCGCTCTTCCACGCGTACGGCCTGACCCTGTGCCTGACCACGGCCGTGCGGATCGCGGCGACGATCGTCCTGTTGCCGCGCTTCGACGCTGGCATGGTGCTCGACGCCGTGAAGCGGCGGCCGCCGACGTTCTTCCCGGGCGTTCCGCCGATGTACGACCGGCTGGGCGCGGCCGCGCGGGAACGCGGCGCCGACCTGAGCTCGATCAAGTTCTCCTTCAGCGGGGCCATGCCGCTGCCGGCCGCGACCGTCCGGGCTTGGGAGGCGCTGACCGGAGGGCTTTTGATCGAGGGGTACGGCATGACGGAGACCTCACCGATCACGGTGGGCAACCCGATGTCCGAGCGGAGACGGGCGGGCTCGATCGGTGTCCCGTACCCGTCGACGTACGTCCGGATCGCCGACCGGGACGACCCGGCGCGCGACATGCCGCCCGGTGAGCCGGGCGAGCTGCTGCTGAAGGGCCCGCAGGTCTTCTCGGGCTATTGGAACCTGCCCGAGGAGACCGAGGCGGTCCTGCTGCCGGGCGGGTGGATCCGCACCGGCGACGTGGCCGTGATGAGCGACGACGGCTTCCTGTCGATCGTCGACCGGGTCAAGGAGCTGATCATCACGGGCGGCTTCAACGTCTATCCGTCGGAGGTCGAGGACGTGGTCCGCGACCATCCCGGCGTGGCGGATGTGGCCGTCGTCGGGCTGCCGTCGGAGCGTACGGGGGAAGAGGTCGTCGCCGTTGTCGTCGCCGCCGAAGGCGCGACCGTGGACCCGGACGCCATGCTGAAGTGGGCACGCGAGCGGCTGGCCGGTTACAAGGCGCCGCGCCGGATCGAGGTCGTGGACGAGCTGCCGCGCAGCCAGATCGGCAAGGTGCTGCGCCGCCAGGTGCGGGACGACCTGCTCGCGAAATCGCAGTAGGCTCGGCGTCGTGGAGGCCCGGCATTGGCAACCGCCGCGACCGGCGGCCCGAGGACGGGCCGACCACACGGCGATCGTCGGTTGCAGCCTGTTCGTCGACGGTGTGGCCGTCGAAAACCCGGGCTCGGCGGCCGACCTGGCGCAACTCTACGAGAGGGCACGGGAGCGGGACGGCGCGTTCGTCTGGCTCGGCCTGCACGAGCCGACCGAGGCCGCGCTCACCCGGGTGGCCGAGGTGTTCGGGCTCCACCCCCTGGCGGTCGAGGACATCCTGCACCGGGAGCAGAGGGTCAAGATCGAGCGGTACGAGGATGTGCTGTTCCTCGTCGTCCGGGCCGCTCAATACGTGGAACACGAACGGATCACGGCCACCAGCGAGATCGTCAGCACGGGCTTCGTACGGCTGTTCGTGGGTCCGCACTTCGTCATCACGGTCCGGCAGGGCCGGGTCATGGAGCTCAGCTCGCTGCGGGCCGACCTGAGCGCCGACCCGCGAGCGCTGGCCGAGGGCGGCCCGTGGGCGGTCGTGCACGCCATCCTGGACCGGCTGGTCGACGGCTACGTCGACATCGCGGCGGCGGTGCAGACCGACATCGACCTGACCGAGGCGGCGGTGTTCGACGCGCGCACTCCCGTCACGGTCGAGCAGATCTACCAGCTCAAACGCCAGCTGATGAAGTTCAAGTCGGCAGTACTCCCGTTGCAGCGGCCGTTGGCGGCCCTGGCCGGCAAACAGTTCACCGACCTGCCGAAGGAGATCCGCCGCTACTTCAGCGACGTGTCCGACCACCACACGGCGGCCGTGGAGCAGGTGATGGCCTTCGACGACGTGCTCAACGCCTTGCTGCAGGCCCGCCTGACCCAGCTGACGGTCGACCAGAACAACGACATGCGCAAAATCGCCTCGTGGGCCGCCATAGCCGCACTGCCGACAGCGATAGCCGGCGTCTACGGCATGAACTTCACCCACATGCCCGAGCTCCAGTGGCGCTACGGCTACCCCACCTTGATGCTGATCATGCTGCTCAGCTCAAGCCTTCTCTACCGCCTGCTCCGCCGAGCCGGTTGGCTGTAGCGGGAGGCCCAGTCCCGTTCGAGCCGTCTCGATGACGTGTTCGAGGATCCAGCGATCCGGCTGTTCGAGAAGGGCACACGCATCCTGGGCGGCCAGGTCCTCATCGTCGGACAGGCGGCTTCGCCACTCCGCCGGGACGACGTTCCAGCCGGAAGGCGGATCCCGGAAGTAGAGGCCGATCCACCCGGTCCGGTACCAGAGCTCAAGGACGGCCGCGCACGCCGACGCGGGCCAAGGACCGTGTTGCCGTGCTGATCCGGCCGGGTCGTCAATCGAGCCTCGCGGGATCTCGTAGAGGGGCGCCTCCTCCCTCACGAGGATCTCCATCTGCCACAGGAAGTCCGTGAGATCGTCCACGGCTGACATTGTGCGCCGCTGCCGCTCGACCGGCGCCGCGCGGCTACACGAATCCCTCGTCGACCAGGCGGGAGCCGCCGGCGGTTACCTCGTGGCGCTGACCCGAGCCGCCTACCACCCGGCTCCAGCTCTCCGTCACCAGCGCCCAGGCGCCGTCGCGCTGTTCGAGGTGGTACGCGAAACCGCCGGTCATGCCCGGCACCGAGAACCAGCACGTCGTACCCGGAACCGACTCCAGCAGCACACCGATCTCCGGCAGCCGCAACCCCTCACGGTCCACCAGATCCGCCGCCCGGCCGCGGATCACCTCGTGGAATCCGTTCTGGATCGCGGTGAGCTCGTCGCCGCCGATGTCGAACACGGGACGAGGCTCCAGCGCACTCGCCAGATGGCCGTGGCCACGACGCCGGGCGATGTCGGCCGCCACCTCACCGTCCGCGGTTCGCAGCAGTCGCCACCCGCCGAGACCGGCCAGCCGCTCGGCCACCTCCACCGGCGCGCCACCGTGCGCGGCCTGGTGCAGCGGAGCGAACCAGGACCGGCCACCCGGCCGCCACGTGTTCACCAATGCCTCCGCGGAGAATTCCGCCAATAGGGCGAAGACACCCGGCCAGTCATAGGCACGCGCCCGGTCCGCCAGATCATGGCGCCGCCGCGCTGCCCCCTCGCCCAGCGACTCGGCGCGCGTGATGCCGTCCCACGTCAGAGATTCCATGGCCGCGATTATGTATTTCAGTCAGTCGCCGCCGGTCACGCTGCCCTCGTCGGAGGATCGGTGCGAGTCGCCCAGCCATTTGCCTCCGCGGCCGCGGCGGCGGGTGGGGCCGATGCCCCGGCGATAGCCGTCGTCGAAGCCCCGGCGCACGCCGATCACCAGAGCCACGACGATTACGGCGATCGTCGCGGCCGCCGCGATCGCGAAAAGGATGTCCATGTCCGTAGTGTGCCCGGCGGTCGAAAGTTTGCCAGGGCGGTAAGGATCGGGGCTCCGGCCGACATGAAACGGTCGAGGAGGGACGGATGGGCTACGCGCCACCTGAGCAGAGGTTCACCGAGCTGTACCGGGCCAGCCATGGGCGGGTGCTTCGGTTCGTCGCGCGCCGGGTCGGCGATGACGCCGAGGCGGAGGATCTGACCGCTGAGGTCTTCCGTATCGCCTGGGACAAGACCACTGGCGGCGCGGTGCTCTCGCCGGCCTGGCTTTTCGTGACGGCGCGGCATGTGCTGAGCAATCACCATCGGTGGGTACGGCGGGGCGACTCCGCCTATCGCAAGGTGGCGGCCGACGGTCCGCGGGGTGACGAGCGGACCGCCGATCTGGTCGCCGACGTGCTCGAACGGCTGCCGGAAACCCATCGTGACGTCCTGGTCCACCGGTACTGGGACGACCTGAGCGCGGGCGAGATCGCCGCGCTCACCGGACTGTCCCCATCGGCCGTCTGGGTGCGCCTGCATCGGGCCCGGCAGGCGTTCAAGAGGTCCTACGGAGCGGAGGTCGGTCATGCGCGACGTTAGGCGGCTGATGCGGGAGGCCAACCCGGTGCCCGGCGCCCGCCCCGGGGACGACGCGCGGGCCGAGGCCCGCCTGGCCGAGCTGCTGGGCGCCCGGACCCCGGCGCCGGGGCCGGCGCGCCGGCCCCGGGCCCTGGTCTGGGCAACGGCTGCGGTGATCGCCGTCGTGGCCGCCGGCGCGGTGGGCGTGGTGGTCCTCCGGGAAGCGGCCACACGCCAGGAGTCGTCCACAGCGGATCAGCCCTTCTACGCCACCACGGCCGAGCTCGAGGAGAGCGCCGAAGCCATCGTCCGCGCCACCGTCACCGCGACCCGGGATACCGACGGCGAGACCGTGGCCACCGTCGCGGTGAGCGCGGTGGCCGCGGGCCCCGTCAGGACGGGCTCGTCGATCCGGATCGTCTTCTCGGCGGCCGGGCCGGAGCAGGCCGACGGCATCCGCGACGGCGGCGAGTACGTTCTGCTGCTCCAGGCCCGCGACGCCGGCTCGTGGAATCTCGTCAACACGACCCAGGGCTACTACACCGTCGGGCCGGGCCGGCTCGTTCCCACCGCCGACAACCCGGTCGAGCTCAGCCCGCCGGTACTGGCCGCGCTGGGGTTCTCCTGACCAGGCGTACGGTCAAGGCCGGAATCATCACCGCCGCCGCCACCAGATGGAGACCGGCCAGGGTGGCGACCGTGGCGGCGTTCGCGCCCACCAGGAACGGCGGGATCAGCGAGATCGCCGTCAGCAGCCCGGCCGTCCACAGGAAACGCTCGGCGGGGCGGGCGCTCCACCGGCGCAGGGCCCACGCGATGGCGACCCCCACGAGCGAGAACACGCCGGTC
Organism: Actinoplanes sp. NPDC000266; assembly: GCF_042899005.1. Lineage (NCBI taxonomy): Bacteria > Bacillati > Actinomycetota > Actinomycetes > Micromonosporales > Micromonosporaceae > Actinoplanes > Actinoplanes sp. NPDC000266. The sequence goes on along the minus strand of NZ_JBIAZI010000001.1, from coordinate 625,698 downwards.
ACGACGGCGATGCCGGCCAGCGGGATCGTCTCGCCGCCGTCCGGCACCTCGAAGTCGACCCCGGCCGCGCGGGCCAGCGCCGCGGCGAGTGTGGTGGCCAGCATCGCGGCCAGTGTGGCGACGTACACCATCGTCGTCACTCCGTTCCGTCGGCGGGCAGGCTCTCGGGGAGCCCGAACCGGGGGAACCGGTCGGCGTGGAACGTGTAGATCTCGGTGATGGCCCCGCCGGTGACGCGCAGGATGTCCATCGTCAGCGGCCGGTACACGCCCTCCGCCTCGCGCCAGTGGTAGTAGGCGATCGCCGGCTGCCGGTTGGCCGAGGTGGGCACGGCGCGCAGGCCCGTCATCCCCTCGTAGCCGCTCTCGATCCAGTACTTCACCACCGTGTCGCGGCCGACGTACAGGCCCGGCGTGGGTGGCATCGCGCTGCGGATGTCGTCGCGCACCATCGAGGCGAGCACCGGGATGTTGGCGGTCACGCTGGCCTCGGTGTATCGACGTACGAGATCAAGCGTCTCGGGGTTGTCCTCGCCGCCGGTCCAGTCCTGCCGTTCGGCCGGCAGATGCTCCCGCATGCCGGCCCGGGCCCGTTGCAGCGCGCTGTTCACCGAGTTCACCGAGTCGCCTAGAAGGTCGGCGACGTCCTTGGCCGGCCAGCCGAGAACGTCGCGCAGGATCAGAACGGCCCGCGGGCGCGGCGCCAGATGCTGGACGGCGATCAGGTACGCCAGCTCGATCGTCTCCCGCGCCACGGCCAGCGCCTCGGGCGCGTCCGCGGCGGCGGCGGGCAGCTCGTCGAGCAGCCGGTCCGGATAGGGCTGCAACCACAGCACCTCGCCGCCGCTGGCCGGCGCGGGGCGGACCTTGGCCAGCAGGTCGAGGCAGGCGTTGGTGGCGATCCGGTAGAGCCAGGCCCGGAACGTCGACCGGCCCTCGAAGGTCGCCCGCCGCCGCCAGGCCCGCAGGAACGTCTCCTGCACGGTGTCCTCGGCGTCCTCGTACGAGCCGAGCATCCGGTAGCAGTGCACGTGCAGCTCCCGCCGGTGCCGCTCGGCCAGCCCGGTGAAGGCCGGCTCGCTCAGATCGTCCAGCCGCGTCTGCGTACTCATCACGTCATCCTTCCGCCTCATCACGTCCAGTCGTAGGTATGACGGCCACGGGCTCGGGAACTCATCACAGCTGCTTGTGGAAGACCAGCAGATGGCAGGGCACGGCCAGCAGCGGCGACAGCTCGGGATGGTCGTCGGCCAGCGACTCGGTGCCGACCTGCCGGTAGCCGATCCGGGTGTACCACCCGCGCAGGAACTCCTTGACCGGATGTTCCCCGTCGAGCGGCACGAGCAGCTCCAGCCGCATCACCGAGGCTCCCGCCGCCCGCGCCCACTCCTCGGCGAACCGCACCAGCTTCCGCCCGACGCCGTTGCCGCGCTCACCGGGATCCGCCGCCAGCATCCCGAGTTGGCCGACGCCGGGCGTGAGCAGCTGAACCCGTACGGAACCCAGAATTTGATCTCCCCGCCGCGCCACCGCGAGCTTCCCGGCGAGCCCGGCCATCTCCGCCGCCGAGGTCCGCAGGGCGCCCTCGCGCCAGAGCCCTTTCTCCCCTTCGGCGTACGCCTCGTTGACGATCCACGCGAGCCGCTCAGCAGTCGCGGCGCCGGGGTCCGGGCCCAACATCTCGATCTTCATGTCGTCCATCCTCGCCGGGAACACCTAGGGATTCTCCCGTCGCTGCGCCGAAAGGGCCGCCCGCATGCTGGCAGTCGATTCGGACGAAAGGCGGCCCCGGTGCGATCCCTTCGAATATTCCTTCTCGTTCTCGCCCTCACGGTGGGCCTGGCCGGCTGTTCCCCGTTCTCCTCTTCGGCGACTTCGGGTAGCGAGCCGGCCGACACCAACTGGGTCAATGCCTTTGTGGCGGACGCGCAGCGCGGCGGCTCGGCCGACACCTCGGTGCTGAGCACGGCGCAATTCAGCGAGCTCGAATCCGACCTGCCCAGCCTGGCCTGCTGCATCAAATCGGTGGCCCACCAGCTCGACGCCGTCAATCCGGTCTGGGGCGTCACCCCCTCGGCGATCGAGCAGTTCCTCGACGACTGGTGTCACGTCGGCGTCAGCCATTCGGTCGGGCGCATGTTCGCCACCATTCCCGGCGCCGATCTGCGGGCCCTCCCCGCGCTCAACCAGACGCTGAGCCTGATCCAGCGCACCTGCCGTTACGACCCGGCCGAACTCGACTGGACCAGCGGCCAGTTCGTCGCTTTCACGACCGGCAATTCCCCTTCTTCGGCCGTACGGCCGGTGGCCGCCCCGCCCGAGCGCTCAAGCGCCATGCAAGCCACCTTCAGCGCCATCTGCGGCGTTCTCAACGACGGCCTCTCCGGCTGGATCGCGAAGCGGGTGCGCGCGGCCAAGGCCAATTTCTTCGTCACCATCGCCATGGAAGCGGCCTTCACCTTCTGCCCCGGCGCCATGGACCGTGTTCTGCCGCGGTGACACCTCGTCGCGGTTCGTTGTCACACCACCGGAAAGGGCACCATCATGACCGATGTTCAGACCACCGCCGTCGATCCCTTCGAGGCCGATTTCCGGCAGTGGACCGCCGATCTGGCCCCGGCCCAGGCCGCCATCGGGGCGATCCCGCCGCCCGGTGACGGCGCCGCCGCCCGGGCCGACCAGCTGACCACCCTGTTCGCCTATCGGAACTACCGCTCGGGGGTCGACTGGAACACGTGCGGCCAGGCCGCGATCGCGACGATCGCCGACTATCACGGCCGCGACCCCTACCAACTCCCCCGCGGGGCCAACGGTCACTGGGACGACGGGCAGGCCATCGACGCGGTGATCGCCGGCGGTTTCGGGCCGGACGTGGTGTTCGGCCTGGGCAGCAGCGGCGGCCGCATCCGGGACGCGTTGCAGAGCTACGGGCTGACCGCGTCGGTCGGCTACTCCGGTTTCGCCTCGGCCGGCTGGCAGGACCAGTGGGCCACGCTCAAGGCGTACGTCTCGCAGCGCCTGCCCGTGCCGGTGCTGGTCGACGTGGGCGCCCTCGGCGGCTCCTGGTGGACCGCGCACTGGCCGGTGGTCTACCGGATCGCGGACGGCCGGGTGCACATGGCCGCCGCGGCCGGGTCGGCCGTGGTCGACGAGGCGACCTTCCTGCGGGCGTGGCACTGCTGGTTCCTGCCGTACGGCTTCAACCACTGCGCCGTCTACAGCTACTGAGAACCCTCAGCTCGCCCGGCGGTAACGCTGGGCGAGCTGGGTCCGGTTGCGCACCCCGAGCTTGCGGTAGATGTTCCCGAGGTGGAACTCGACCGTCTTGCTGCTGAGGAACAGGGCGGCCGCCACCTCGCGGTTGGTCTGGCCGGTGGCGACCGCCCGGGCCACATGCGACTCCTGCGGGGTGAGGCCGTGGCCGGCGTCGCGGCCGGGTTCGGCGGCGGTGGCCGAAAGCTCGGCCCGGGCCCGGGCCGACCACGGAGCGGCGGCGAGGCCGTCGAAGAGGCCGGCGGCGGCCCGGAGCTGGGCCCGGGCGCGGACCCGCAGTCCGGAACGGCGGAGGCGTTCGCCGTACGCCAGGCGGGTGCGGCCGAGCTCGAACGGGCACCGGATCGCGGCGTGGTGGCGCAGCGCGGTCTCGAACCACGCGGCGTAGCCGTCCTCGGCCGCGACCAGGGCCACGCTCCGGGCCGCCACCGCGGCCGGCAGGGGGTCGGTGGCGGCACGGGCCCGGCCGATCAGCTCGGCGGTCTGTTCGCCGGAGGGCCGCCAGCCCGTACGAACGTGGGCTTCCAGCAGGTCGGCGCTCCACGCGGACCAGTCCCGTCGATGACGAGCCACGATGGCCGAGCACCGGCCCGCCCCTATATCCGATAAATCCGAGATGTGCGGCAGAGCTTCGCCTCGGATCGCACGCACCGTCGCCACGACCTGCCGGGCCCGCCGGCCCGCCAGGGCGTCCCCGGCCAGCCCGGAGAGGAGCAGCGCCTCGCCGCCGAGCCGAAGCGTGGCCTCGAGACGGCCTTCCTGCAGTTCCACGAAGGCGGCGACGGCCAGCGCCGCCGGAAGGTGCCGCACCGAGCCCCGCGCACGGAGTTCGCCGAGCAGGCTCTGAATCGCGACCCGGGCGATCCCGGTGCGACCGGCCATCGCGTACGCGTAAGCCGTGGGCACGCGCGGATCGGCGCCACCGTCGCACGGCCCGACGTCGCCATCAGCGTGCGGCCCGCCAGCGTCGGCACCCGGCTCGATGCCGTCGGCACCCGGCTCGATGCCGTCGGCACCCGGCTCGGTGCGGTCGGCACCCGGCTCGATGCGGTCGGCGGCGGTGAGCAATTTGCGGGCTGATGGCTCGTCGCCGGAGAGGTGGGCGTCGACGGCGGCCCGGCGCAGCCACCGCGCCCGCAGCCCGTCGTCGGCCGTGAGGTCGGCCGCCAGTTCCAGGGCGCGGGCCGCCGCCTGATGGCCGGCGCCGTCCCGGGCCGTGGCCGCGATGTTCTCCAGCGCGCTCATCAGTCGATCGGGCGGGTGCCCGCCCCCTGAAGTCGGCATCCTGAGCCTCCGTCGAAGTCTCCGATGCCCGGGCGGGCGTGGGTTCGCAGGCCGCCCGGGCAAGGACTGACAACGACGCTCCGGCACCCACCGGTTTGCCACATCAGGCAGTTGCCGTATATCGCCGTACCGGCGGCCTTAGGCCCTCCACCTGGGGATTTCCCGGGCGCGGGGCTCGGCCCGGCCGGGTGACGGTGTTTCCAGCCCGGCGCGGCGCGGGTCAGGATGAGCCCGAGGAGGACGAGATGGCCGGAAAGCTGTTCGCTCTGCTGGTCGGCATCGACCACTACCTGTCCAACGACGCGCCCACGCTCGGCGGCTGTGTGAACGACGTCGACCGCCTGGCCGCTGTCCTCCAGTCGAGCGGGGCGCCGCCGGGCGGGATCGAGCTGGTCCTGCGGACGCTGCGCGACGCCGAGGCGACCCGGGCCGAGGTCATCGCCGCCTTCCGCGCCCACCTCGGGCAGGCCGGGCCGGACGACATCGCGTTGTTCGCCTTCTCCGGACACGGCTCGCAGGGCGTGGCCCCGCCCGAGTTCGCCCGGATCGAGCAGGACATGCTGATCGAGACCCTGGTCTGTCACGACAGCCGGACCCCGGGGGTACGCGATCTCGCCGACAAGGAGCTGGCCAAGCTCATCCACGAGGTCGCGCAGACCGGGGCCTCGGTCGTGGTCGTCCTCGACGCCTGCCACTCGGCCAACGGGACCCGGGAGCCCGGCCCCGGCGTGCGCCGGGCGCCGGTCGACGAGCGGCCCCGCCCGCTCGACCAGTTCATCGTCGGCGCCGACGAGATCGTCAAGCTCGGCGCGGCCGCCGGCGACCACTCGGGCTGGACCCCGGGACGCCACCTGCTGCTCGCGGCCTGCCGGTCCGACGAGGAGGCCAAGGAGATCTGGGTCAACGCCCGCAAGTGCGGCGTCTTCTCCTACTACCTGGCCAAGACGCTGTCCGAGGCGGCGCGGGATCTGACGTACCGGGAGGTCTTCACCCGTACGGCCGCCCTGGTCCGCACCCGGGTGCGCTATCAGAACCCGCAGCTGGAGGCGGTCCGGGTGGCCGACTTCGACCGGGTCTTCCTGGGCGGGGCCGGTCGCCGCACGCCGCATTTCGCGGTCACCTGGAACGACGACTTCGGCTGGGTGGTGGACGCGGGCGCGGTGCACGGCATCCCGGCCCCGGACGGCGCCGAGACCACCACGTTCGCCCTCTTCCCGCCCGGCACGCCGGACGACGAGATGCGGGACCTCGCCGCGGCCAGCGGACGAGCGGTCGTGCGCCGGGTTCAGCCCGGCCTCAGCGCGGTCGATCTGAAACTGGCCGCCGCCGGTCAGCCCGACCGCGGCAAGGTGTGGACGGCCGTGGTGACGACGTCGCCGCTGGTCCGGATGCCGGTGGTCCTCGACGGTGACGCCGCGGCGCTGCAGGCCGCGCGGGACGTCCTGGGCCCGTCGCTGTTCGTGCGGGAGGCGGTGGGCGACGAGGCCGAGTACGGGCTCACCGCCACCGGCGACGGCTACGAGATCCGACGCCTGCCCGAAGGACAGCCGGTCGCGCCCCGCCTCACCGGCGCCGGCACGGCGGTGGAGTCGCTGGAGCACATCTCACGCTGGCGCCGGGTGGCCGATCTGGGCAACCGCAGCGCCCTGGCCGCGAACAACATCCGGCTCCGGATCCACGACTGGAGCGACGAGATCGCGGCGCTCGGCGGCGATCCGCCGGAGCTGCCGGTCGACGGGGAGCTGCGGCTGGCCTACCAGTTCCGGGACGGCGCGTGGCGGCCGCCGCGCATCAAGATCTCGGTGGAGAACACCGGCGACCGGGCGCTCTACTGCAGCGTGCTGGTCATGCCGGAGACGTACTCCATCGTCTCGGGTCTTTATCCGTCCGGACGGGTCCGGCTGGCGCCGGGCGAACGCGCGTGGGCCAACGACGACCTGCCCCTGCGGGTGAGTGTGCCGGACGAGTTCGCCCGGCTCGGTGTGGTGACCCTCGACCACATCGTGAAGCTGGTGGTGAGCACCGGCGACGCCGACATGACGGTCCTCGACCAGTCCGATCTGGCCCAGCTGGAGCGGGCGGTTATCAACCGGGCGCTCGACCCGCCGCTGAGCACGCTCGACCGGCTCCTGCGCCGGGTGCAGCTGCGCCATTTCGAGCCGGAGGCGCGGGAGCCGATCGCCGACTGGGCGGCCGGCGAGATCAAGGTGACGGTGGTACGCCCGCGCGAGGCGGTGCCGGTGCCACCGGCCGGCGACGAGGCCGAGCTGGCGCCGGCGGTGGTCCTGTCCGGGCACGACGCCCTGACCGGGGTGGCCGCCCGGCTCACGACCGAGGACGTGGCCGCGCGCGGCGTACGCGGCCCGGCGTTGCCGCCGCTGCTGCGCGACAGCCCCGGCGCCCATGTGGTCGAGTTCCTGGTCACGGACAGCGGCATGGCCGGACCGAGCGTCCTGGAGCTGGCCGTTCCGGCGGGCTTCGACCATCGGGCCGTCACCCCGGACGCCCCGCTCGTGCTGCGCGCCGGCGTTCCACTGGCCGAGGGCGAGGAGCTGCTGCCGATCGGCCTGTTCCTGCCTCTGGGCGACGCCCGGCCGGTGGACGCGGGGGTCGAGGTACGGCTCGTCCGGCTGCCCGAAGCGGGGCCGGACGGCGTCATCCGGGTCTACTTCCGGCGGTTGAGCGCGCCCCACCCCGGAACCGCCGCGCCGCTGGGCGGGCTCGCGGTGGCCGCGCGCGGGCCGGACGGCGTGGTGACGTACGAGCGGGATCCCGCCCGAATTCGCACGCTGGCCGCCGCGGCCCCGTCGATCCGCCTCTTCGTGCCCGGGCTGACCGGCGACTCCCGCGACCTGCCCGCCGACGGCGCGGGCGAACTGCTGCTGACCTTCGACCACGCGTGCCCCGACGTCGAGGTGCAGGCCTGCGCCACCGCCCTGGCCGCCGCGCTGGCCGACGCCGGGCTCGAACCGGGCCACGGCCGCACGCTGCACGTGGTCGCCCACTCGGTCGGTGGCCTGATCGCCCGCTGGTTCATCGAGCGGGCCGGTGGCGCCCGGGTGGTGACCAGCCTGACCCTGCTCGGCACCCCGAACGCCGGCGTCTCCTGGCCCCGCCTGCCGGAATGGGCCACGGTCGCCCTGGCGCTCGGCCTCAACCGGCTCACCACGACGGCCTGGCCGCCCGGGGCTCTGCCGGCCCTGCTGGCGCTGGCCCGCCGGGGCGATCCGAAGGCGGGCCACCAGCTGCGGCCCGACTCGGAGCTGCTGCGGGAGCTGGCCGCGAGCCCCGACCCGGGCCTCCCCTACCGGGCGGTGGCCGGCGTCTCGTCCACACCGGCCACCGCGCTGGACAAGCAGGACGACGGCAGCACCGCCGTCGGCCGGCTGCTCGACCGCCTGGGCCTGCCCGGGATCAGCGACATCGCCGCCCTCGCGTTCCTGCGCGCCCCCAACGACCTGCTGGTCAGCGAGGACAGCGCCACCCGGCTGCCCGGCGGGAGATCACCGGCGCCGGTGGCGCTGCGGGCGGACTGCGACCACCTGACCTATCCCGGGATGTCGCCCCCGCCCTGAACCGGCTCAGGACTGTCCATGTGGACGCTCCGGCCGTCCTCGATGATGAGGATGGTCGAGACGGCCTGGGGCCTGATGACGTACTGCCCGATCACCTGATCCTCCTTGATGATGACGGGCAGGACGATGTACGTGGTGCCGAGCTCGGCGGCGCTGTTGAGCCGGTCGACCAGATCGTCGGGGTCGACGGCGACCCGTACCGGCTCGTCGCACCCGTTGACGCGGATCACGGCCATGAGATCTTCCTCCTGATCGATTTCGAGGGACCGTAGAACACATTCGCAGAACGACGCCGTTCGCCACATCGGGAGAATTCCCGAGTGCGCGGCCACGAACGCCTTAGATCACCGGAAGGCGATATGCTCGCCTCCGGCAAAGGCGCTGTTAATGGGAGGTCCGATGACCTCACGTGACGATCTCGTGGGCCGTCGGAGCGAGCGGGCCCGGCTCGACGCCGCCCTGTCCGCCGCGGCCGCCGGCCGTCCCTCCACGGTGCTGCTGGGCGGCGAGGCCGGTGTCGGCAAGACGGCGCTGCTGCGTGCTTTCGCCGATGACGCCGAGGGTTCCGGCGCCCGGGTCATGACCGGCGCCTGCGTCGATCTCTCCTCGGGCGATCTGCCGTACGTCCCGGTGGTCGAGGCCCTGCGATCCCTGGTCCGCGACGTCGGGGAGCAGGAGGTACGCCGGCTGGCCGGCCCGGCCTGGCCGTCGCTGGCGCGGATGGCGCCGTTCCTGGGCGAGCCGGAGCAGGGCGCCGCCGGCGGCGCCGACGCGCGGGTCCACATGTTCGAGGGGGTCCTCGGCCTGCTGCGCCGGCTGGGTGAGGAGCGCCCGGTGGTGCTCATCTGCGAAGACCTGCACTGGGCCGACCGCTCGACCCTCGACCTGCTCGCCTTCCTGGTCCGCATGCTCACCGACGAGCGTCTCCTGCTATTGATCACCTATCGCAGCAATGATCTCGAACCGCGCCATCCCCTGCGACCGTTGATCGTGGAATTCGAGCGGTCCCGACGCGTCGATCATGTACGCCTCCAGCCATTCGATCACGACGAGTCGGTGCAATTCGTGGCCGGCCGAAGTGTCGGATCCCTGACTTCCGTACAGCTGGAACGCACCATTTCCCTGGCCGAGGGAAACGCCTTCTTCCTGGAGGAAATGGTGGTTTCCGGCGCCGCCGCCACCGAGCCCGGCGACCGGCTGCCGTCCTCGCTCAGCGACATGGTGCTGACCCGTGTCGAGCCGCTGAGCGCCGAGGCGCAGGAGGTGCTGCGGGCGGCCGCGGCCGCCGGGCGCTACGTCGGCCACCGGCTGCTGGCCACCGCCTGCGATCTGCCCGAGCGCTCGCTGCTGACCGCGCTGCGCGAGTGCACCACGCGGCAGCTGCTGACCGAGGGCCCGCAGCCGTACTCGTACGCGTTCCGGCACGCCCTCGTCCGCGAGGCCGTCTACGGCGATCTGCTGGCCGGTGAGCGGATGCGCCTGCACGCGGCGATCGCCACCGCGCTGAGCCGCGAGCACGCGGCGGCCGGCGAGCTGGCCCACCACTGGTTCCAGGCCGGCGACCGCGAGCAGGCCTTCACCACCGCGCTGCGGGCCGCGGCCGAGGCGGCCACCGCCTGCGCCTTCGCCGAGAGCGACCGGCTCTACGAGCGCGCACTCCAGCTGTGGGACGAGGTCGGCGACGCCGAGGCGGTCGGCGGGGCGGCGCACGCCGAGGTGCTGCGCCGGGCCGCGGACGCGGCCCGCTGGGCGGGCGATCTGGCCCGAGCTCTGTCCCGGGCCGAAGCCGCGCTCGGCGAGCTTCCCGGCGACGACCGGGCCGGCCGGGCCGCCCTGCTCGAGCGGCTGGGCCGCTACCGCTGGGAGACCGGCGACAGCGAGGGCACGCTGCGGGCGTACGCCGAGGCCGACGCGCTGCTCGCCGACGGCCCGCCCACCCCGTTGCGGGCCCGCGTCCACGCCGACCTGGCCACCACCCACCTGCGCAACGGGCGGTACGCGCTGGGCGGGCGCCTGGGGGCCGAGGCCGTCGCGATGGCCCGCTCGGTCGGGGCCGAGGCCGAGGAGGGCCAGGCCCTCAACCCGATGGGCATCGGGTTGACCATGACCGGCGACCCGGACGGCGGGGTGGCGGCCATCCGGCGGGCGGTCGAGATCGCGCGGGCCGGCGGGCACCTCGACGACCTGCACCGGGCGTACGTGAACCTGACCTTCGTGCTGGCCAACGTCGGCCGCCGGGCCGACGCCCTCGAGGTCGCCCGGCACGGCATAACCCACGTCCGCCGCCTCGGTCTGGAGTGGACGGCCGGCGGGGTGCTGGTCTCCAACGCGGCCACGTTGCAGGCCGAGCTGGGCCGGTGGGACGAGGCCGAGCGGACGGCCGTCGAGGCCCTCGACCACGACCTGCCGACGCGCTCGACGCTCTACCTGCGGCTGCTGCTGGCCGGCCTGGAGATCGCCCGGGGCCGCTTCGACCGCGCCGAGCATCTGATCGGCTCGGCCCGTCGCCTCGACGAATCGGAGTACAGCACCGACATCCACACCTGCCTGGCCGAGATCGCGATCTGGCGGCGCGACCACCGCGGGGCCCGGCGGGCGGTCGCCGACGGCCTGCGCGCGGTCCGGGACTCGGAGGATCAACTTCAGCAATTGCGGCTGTACGGCCTGGGGTTGCGGGCCGAGGCGGACGAGGCGCAACGGCTGGCCGCGCTCGGCCGGGACGCCTCGGAGGTGCGGGAGGCGGCCGGCGACCTGGCCGTGCGGGCGGCGAAACTCGCGCCGGACGGCGGCGACGGACCGCTGCTGCCCGACGTGCCGCTGCTGGCCCTGGGCTGCCAGGCCGAGCGGCTGCGGTCCGAGGGCGCCGACGACCCCGCCGAGTGGGCCCGCGTCGCCGAGGGCTGGGAAGCGCTCGACCGCCCCTACCCCGCCGCCTACGGCCACTGGCGCCGGGCCGACGCGCTGCTCGCCACCGCCGCCCCCGACCGCGCGGCGGCCACCGGAGCGCTGCGCGCCGGGCACCGCATCGCGTCGGCGCTCGGCGCCGCCTGCCTGCTCGGTGAGCTCGACGCCCTGGCCCGGCGGGCCCGGATCGAGCCGGCCGAGGAGGTCGCGCACGACGCCGAGCCCGAGCCGATCCCGTTCCGTCTCACCCGGCGCGAGCTCCAGGTGCTGCAAGAGCTCGGCAAGGGCTCGAGCAACCGGCGGATCGCCCGGCAGCTGTTCATCGCCGAGAAGACGGCGAGCGTGCACGTGTCCAACATCCTGACCAAACTCGGCGTGACCAGCCGGGGCGAGGCCGCCGCGATGGCCTATCGCGCCGGGCTCATCCCCCGCGAGGACTGAACTCTAGGAGGCCGCGATGCTGCTGCGACTGGTTCTGCGCGAGGACTGGCGTGACCTGGCACCCTTCGAGGCCTCGGGCGACCTGCTCGTGCTCGCCGCCGCCGCGATCAGCGCGGGCGAGCCCAAGCGGGCGCTCGCGCTGCTCGAGGCGGCCGAGCCGGGCCCGGTGGCCGGCGCGTTGTGGCATCTGGCCCGTGTGCAGGACCTGAACTGGTTCCCGGGCGGCGCCGGCGCGGCCGGCCTCGACGACGTCGACTTCTCCCACCTGGTCGTGCCGGCCGAGGCGGCCGAGGCCACGCCGGCCAGTGACCTCGCCGCCTATCTGTTCGTCCACGTGGCGGCCCAGCTGCCGGGCCGACGCAGCATCGCCCGGGACGGCGGCGGCCTCGGCCCGCAGATGGTGACCGAGGCCTACGACGTGCTCATGCGGGTGCAGGAGACCGGCGAGCCGGAGGCCATCGCCCCGGCCGCCTACGCCATGGCCAGCCTCCTGGGCCAGACCGGCGGCCCGCTCGACCTGGCCCGCACGGCCTATCAGATCGCGGGCGACCAGGCCGGCGAGGCCGCCTGCCTGCTGGCCGAGGGCGACTGGGCGGCCCACCCTTCCCGGCATCCGGAGCTGCTCGACGAGGACCTCGAACCGCGCACCGCCGGCCAGCCGGCGCCCCTGCTCGACCCGGCGGCGGCGGAGGAGCGCTACGCCGCCGCCGAGCAGCTGTACGCCGCGGCCGGCTCGCGCCGGGGCGCCGCCGCCGTCGCGCTCCGCCGGGCCCGGCTCGCCCTGGCCGCGGGCGACGCGGGCCGGGCCGTGTCCCTTCTGGACTCGGCCGGCGAGCTGGCCGAGGCGGCCGGTGACGGCGCGCTGCGCGCGCTGATCCTGGTGCAGCACGCGCTGGCCACCATCCGCGACGGCGGCCAGGTCGACGCCGACCGGGTCGCGAGCCGGGTCGTCGACTGGGCCACCACCGTGGGCAGCTCGTCGTTCGCCCGCGGGCTGTGCCGCCTGGCGTACGCCAAGGCCGGCCGCTGGCGCGCCGAGGACGTGCTGCGGGGCCAGCGCGCCCTGGCCGTGGCCGAGGCGATCGGCGGGCGCGTCGGCGCGGCCGCCGAGTCGGCCGCGTTCGACCGGGAGCGCGGCGAGCTCTACGTGGGCGCCAACTACCGCCCGGCCGCCCTGGTCTGGACGATGCTGGTGGTGGCCGAGGCCCGGGCCGCGGCCACCGGCGAGCTCAGCGTGCTCGACTGGGCCCGGCTGGCCGAGCGCCTGTTGCGGGCCAACCGCGACGCGAACGCGGCCGGCGACCCGGCGGCCATGACCGAGATCCGCGACCAGCTGGAGTGGCTGCTCACCCGCACGCCGGCCGACCTTCCGGAGCCGGCCGGCGAGGTGCTCGCGCCCGTGCGCGACACCATCGCCGAGGCGGCCGTGCTGGTGCCGCTCTACCGGGGCGTGATCGCCCGGCTCGGCGGCGACCTGCCCGTCGCCGACGACCACTTCGCGGCCGCGCTGGCCGAGGCCGAACGACTCGGCAGCCCGCTGCTCCAGGCCGTGGTGCTGGGCACGATGCACCGCCGGGACGAGGCCGCGGCCGTCCTCGAGCCCTTCCTCGACGGTTTCCCACCCGACATCGCGGCCAACTTCCTGATCCGCCTGCACCGCTACGAGCAGGCCCTGCAGATCATCGAGCGGACCCCGCCCCAGGACCTGGCGGCGCTCGAACGGCCGTGGGAGCCGGCCGCGCGGCACGCGGAGGCGCTGCTCGGAGTCGGCCGGGCCGAGGAGGCGGCCGAGCTGGCGGTCACCGCCATCGCCCAGTTCGAGAATCACCTGGGGTTGCTGTCCCGGGACGTCCTGCGGGTGATGGCGACCGACGACAACACGGTGGCGGGCCTCTACGCCACCGGGGTGCGGGCGCACGCCGCGGCCGACCGGACGGCCGAGAGTTTCCGGCTCGCCGGCCGCTGCCGGGGCGCCTCCCTGCTCGACCTCCTGGAACCGGCCGGCACGCCCGGCGAGGAGGTGGCGTCGGCGGTCCGCGAGTGGCAGCGCGCGGGGGCGGCCTTCGGGCGTACGGTCGAACGCCTGGCCCGGTCCCGCAAGGAGGGCGAGCCGGCGGTGACCCGCAACGAGATGGTGACGGCCGAACGGGAACTCGACCGGGCCGAAGTCCAGATGATCACCGTGGCCCCCGAGCTGCGGCACCGCCGCGTCCTGCCCGAGACGCCATCGCTGGCCGAGATCCAGTCCCGTCTCCAGCCGGGCACGCTGCTGATCGAGTGCCACGCCTTCGACGACGTGCTGACCTGCTGGGCGGTCACGGCACAAACGGCCCGCGTGGTCCAGCGGGAGGCACCGACCCCACAGCTGACGGCGGCGGTCCGCCGGTTCCACAGCGCGATCGAGGACCGCACCACTCCCCCGGCCCTCCGCCAAGAACTCGGGCGGCCACTGTCCGAGCTGCTGCTCGGCCCGTTCGCGGCGGAGCTGGCCGACCACGGCCGGGTGGTCGTGGTGCCGTACGGCGGCCTCTCGGTCCTGCCCGTGCATGTCCTGCCGTTCGGCGGCGACCTGCTGACCACCGACCACGACGTGTCGTACCTGCCCTCATCGTCACTGCTGCCGACCGCCCCACCGCCGCTCGGCACTCCCGGCGCGCTGATCGTGGGAAACCCGGCATACGCCCCCGACCGCGACCTGATGAGGCTGCCCGGCGCCGAGGTGGAGGCGGTGACGATAGCCCGCCTGCGGGCCCAGGAGGTGCTGCGGGCCGAGGAGGCGACAGGCAAGGCGGTGCTGGACCGCATGGTCACGGCGCGAATGGTGCACCTGGCCACACACGGCTCGCTGGCCGAGGGCGCGCCGTACAGCGCGGAGCTGGCCTTGGCCGGCCCCGACAGCCTGACAGTGCCCGACCTGATGGGCCTGGGCACAACGATCGACCTGGCCGTGCTGAGCGCTTGCGACAGCGGACGGGGCCGGGTGGGCTCAGCGGGCGACGTGGTGGGCCTGACAAGGGCCTTCCTGGGAGCCGGGGTACGGGAGCTGATCGTGTCGCTGTGGCCGGTGCACGACCGGATCGCCTGTTTGACGATGGTCGCCCTGCATCGCCACTTGCTCAACGGTTCGCCGACCGCCGTGGCGCTGGCTCGGGCGCAGCGCGAGACAAGGGCGATGACCGAGCCGGAGGCGAACGACCTCTACCGATCGTTGGAGCAGGAGGCCGGCCGCGACGACGGCCCACCCTCGACCCGGACACGCCACATAGGCCCCGACGTCGACGAGCCGGAGGTGCCGGGCATCGACCATCCGTTCTTCTGGGCCCCGTTCATCCACATCGGAGCGTGATCGGCCGCCCAGGTGATCCCGGCGGACTCTGCTGGTCAGCGGCGGGCCGGCGACGCAACCCGTCCGGGGTGAACGAGAACGAACGGGGAAAGTCGCCCGGTCGATGGCGAACGGCGAGAACCACCGGTTCCGGAAGTATGCCCCGCGGTCCATCGGCGCCGGTTTCCGCCAAGGTGTTCCAGAGGTGAATACAGATCAGTTCGTCGTCCGCATTCGCTGTCGCGTAGCAGAGCGTCTTGGGCCAGAAAGGATTGGTGCCGCCGATCCACAGCGACGGCGAGCCGAACTCGTCGAGGGTCTGGGAAAGCGTCCGATCCTCGGTGACCCACTCGTCGATGCCGGCAGCCTGCCGTTGGTACTCCGCCGCCGGCAAAGCGCGATCCAGGTCGAGCCAGCCGCATCGGAGGGCGATGCCGGCATAGAGCGATGCCGTGGCGTCACGCAACGATTCTGCCGGCAGCACGGTGCGGTAGGCGCCCTGCACTCCGGTGGCGGTGAAGGCACGGCGTTCGCGGAGCCCGTCAAACTCTGCTTTCCATCGCGTCGAGCTGCCGTCCACGGCGGCCATCGCCCCCAGCAGCAACTGCTCCGCCATCTCCTCACGGCCGTACATGCCGGGGCGACGAAGCACAGCGTTCACCTGCTCCCGATGGTGCTGACGCGCCTCATCGAGGATCGAGCCTTCGTCACTGCTCATCGTCGTTGATCATGTCATCCCCCACGACGTCCGGACATCCGCTCATCGGCTACGCCCTCGTGGTCAGGATCAGGCAGATCGGGTCGGTTGATCGGGGTCGGGCACCCCTGCTCAGCGGATAGAGAGTGGTCGGCGGTGTGATAGTGGCCGTCGTGAATTTGTTCGGCCGGCATCGCGGCGTGGGCCGGGCTGTACGAGATCAAGCAGCTGCGCAAGGAGAGCCTGCGGAAGGCGAACTCCCCCTTCATCGTGGTGAAGCAGCAGCTCGACGGCCGGTCGAAGGCGTCCGTCTTCCGGTTCGCCTCGGGGCACAAAGTGCGCGTCGCCATGAACGTCGTCACGCTGACCGCCGACCCGGCCGTGGACTCCACGATCGTGGTCACCGACGCGACGACGGGTGACACCCTCGAGCAGACCGGCTCGTTCAACCTGAGCCCCACTCAGGCCAAGGCCTGCACCGGCATCGACTCTGGAACCCAGATGCGCGGCGACGACGGCAGAGCACGGCGGGTGCCCGCCGGGAAGTGAGGGCACCTCCCGGCGGGTGGTGTCAGCCGACGTAGATCTTCGTGGCCTGTGCGGGATCGGCGGCCGGGTCGGCCAGGAGGTAGAGCGCTACCAGCGCGATGACCGCGGCCACGATGGCCGCTCGCAGTAGCAGTGACGGCATGGTCATGGTGGTTCCCCTTCCCCGTGATGTGCGGCCACGATAGGGCGGCTCGCTGCTGGGGGCTGCCGGATCTAGGACTGGAACGACGAGCGGGGCACGCCCGGGCCCGGGTTGATGCGGGTCGGGCCGTTTGCTGACGGGCGGATGTCGAAGTCGAAGATCGCTGTGGGCAAGTAGACCGTGGCGCACGCGTTCGGGATGTCCACCACGCCGGAGAGGCGGCCTTCGATGGGGGCGGCGCCCAGGATCATGTAGGCCTGCTCCGGCGTGTAGCCGAACGTGGTCAGGTAGTCGATCGCGTGCAGGCACGCCCTCTGGTAGGACAGGTGGGAGTCCAGGTAGCGCTGCTCGCCGTCCAGCGTGACCGATGTGCCGGAGAAGGCCAGCCACTCGCTGTACCTCGGTTCCACATTTCCCGGCATGAAAATCGCGTTCTCCGTGACGCCGTACGTCGTCATGCCGTTCTTCAGCACTTCGACCCTCAGATCGATGAAGCCGCCCATCTCGATGGCGCCGCAGAACGTTATCTCGCCGTCGCCCTGGGAGAAATGCAGGTCGCCGACCGAGAGGTTCGCGCCGGGGACGAAGACCGGATAGAAGACCCGGGTGCCCTTGGAGAAATTCTTGATGTCCTGGTTGCCGCCGTTCTCCCGGGGCGGCGCCGTGCGCGCCGCCTCCGCCGCCACCCGGGCGTATTCGCTGCTCGGGAGGCTGCCCAGCACGGCGTCGTTCGGTTCGGGCGGCAGGGCCAGCGGCGGCACTCGGTTCGGGTCGGTCGCTATCAGGGCGCCCTCGCGCTGGTTCCATTTCTCGAGCAGGCCGGCCGATGGAGCCGTACCCATCAAGCCCGGATGCACGATGCCGGTGAACGAGACGTGCGGAATGTGGCGCGAGGTCGCCGTCTGGCCGGCGAAATCCCAGATCACCTTGTACGCGTCGGGGAACTGCTCGGTCAGGAAACCGCCGCCGTTCTGCGTGGCGAAGATTCCGGTGTAACCCCAGCCCTGGCCGGCCAGCGGGCCCGAATCCTCCTGCGGGATCGGGCCCACGTCGAGGATGTCGACCATCAGAAGGTCGCCCGGCTCGGCCCCCTCGACCGCTATCGGGCCGCTCAGCACATGGACCGTCGACAATGGGGCGTCCCTGATGTCGTCGGCCGAGTCGTCGTTGTGGATGGCGCCGTCGAACCATTCGCGGCAGTGGACCCGGAAGCTGACGCCCGGCCTGACCCGGACGGCGGCGGGCACTTCGGGATGCCACCGGTTGTGCCCGACCAGCGCCTGATCGGTGAACCTTTTTGTCGAGTCGAGAGGAAACACGAGTTCCGGCATGCGAGCCTCCTACGGCAACCGGTTGACGACAGTGGGTTCCGCCCTTGTTCGCTCGATTCGGTCAATTTCGCGTTTGTACGGCGCCTGGACGCGCCGCCCGAGAAGAGCCGCCGACCAGACCCGCCGGCAGTCGTCGCCGCACTCCGGGCACGGGTGTGTCTCCGGCGCCTCGCCGAGCGGCGCCTCGACGTCGGCCGCGCCATGGCGTACACAATGGAATTGATAGATGACCATCAGTCGCCTACCTCCTCTGGTGAGGGTAAGCCGACGGCCGTGACCGTCAAAGTGTTCGCGCCGGTGCAGAGCAGGTAGCCGGGCGTCTCCCGGCAGTCCTCGGCGGTGGGCAGGCCGACGGCGCCGAGCACGGTTTCCCGCCCGGTGGCCAGGTCGAGCCGGGCCACCCCGGTCCGGCCGTCCGGTGTCGCGCCCGCGCGCAGCATGAGCATCGAGCCGGACCCACCGCTCAGCAACGACGTCCCCTCACCGAACGGCCGGCCCACCGTCCGGCCCGTGGCCGTGTCGGCCAGCACCGTCGTGGTGACGTCGGCCGCCGAGAGCAGCAGGCGCCCCTGGCCGGCGTCCCAGGAGTAGTTCATGTCGTCGCGCCGCCAGATCACCCGGCCGGTGGCGGCGTCGTAGGCGGTCACCCCGCGGACGCCGGCCGCGCAGATCAGCGGGCCGCAGCCGTCGACCGAACCGATCAGCTCGCCGGTGCGCCACAGCGGGCGCAGGTCGCCCGGGCGGTAGACGGTGGCCACGGTCTGGGCCGAGGCGGTCCGCACCACGATCAGGTGGGGGCCGGCCGGGACGAGGGCGGCCGAGTACACCCCGTTCCAGGGGATCCGGTCGCGGTGCAGGATCGTGCCGTCCGCGTAGCGGTAGACGGTGGCGTCACCCTGGGCGGTCACCGCGACGATCGACGACGGCCGGCCGTTCTCGGTGAGGGTGGTCCACTGCTCGGCCGGCGCGATCGGCTGTTTCCAGACTTCGTGCCCGTCGCGCAGCCCGACCAGGCGCAGGGCCGTGGTGATGCCGTTCTGACCGGTCTCGGCGAGCAACACCTCGCCGGTGGCAACCGAGGGCTGGGCGTCGCCGTACGACCGCCAGAGCTCCTCGCCACTCGCCTTGTCGAGCACGATCACGCCGGGGCCCGGCCCGGCCGGGGACAACGAGGTCGGTATGAGCAGCACATCACCGGCCGGGATCACGCCGCCGTCGGCGGGCCCGGCGCCGGCCGGGGCGGACCATCGGAGGCGGCCGCTGGCCAGGTCGTAGGCGGTCACCGTCGAACCGTCGTCGTCGCGGTGCACGTAGACCGTGGGGCCGTCGGCCGCCAGGGTCTCACTGGGCCGGAACGCCGTCGACCAGAGGGTGCGCACCGGCGACGGCACGGGCGGCGCCGACGCGGACATCGCCAGCAGACCGGCCACGGAGAGCCCGGCCATCGCCAGCCGGCCCAGCCGGCCCAGATCGACCGGGGCGGCCGCCGGCGGGGCGGCCCCGGTGGCGTCGCCGAGGTCGATCAGAGTCATCCTGCCCGGCAATGTAGCTCAGCGGAGAAAGATCGGCTGGGGACGGAACCCGAGGTGGGCGGACGGACAGGTGACCCGTATGACGACAGATCTGCGTGCCCGGATCCGGGCCGGTGATCGTGAGGCGTTCGGCGAGCTGTTCGATCAGTTCGCGCGGGCGGTCTACAACCACGGCTACCGGCTGACGGCCGACTGGGCGCTGGCCGTTCCCGATCACGCGGGCACCGCCGACAGCCGGATCGACGACGCGCGGCTGCTGGCGGCGGCCATGACCGCGCTGGCCGCCCTGCCCCGGGCCGATCGCGAGGTCTTCACGCTCTGCGTGTGGGAGGGCCTGGACTACGCGTCGACGGCCGCGGCGCTCGGCATCCCGGTCGGCACGGTGCGCTCCCGGTTGTCGCGGGCCCGGGAAAAACTTCGGCGGGAACTCCCCGGCGGGGCGACAGATAACAGCGACCACCTCACCACGACCCGGAACCCGGAAGGACACCGATGAGCGAGCACCCGACCGTACCGGCCCCGCCCTCGCGGGACCTGCCGCCCGGACGTCACGAGTTCCACAGGGAGCGCCTGATGACCCTTATCGACCAAGAGACAGAGACGCGGCGGCCGTTCCTTCGGCGCCCGGCCTTCGCCCTCGCGGCGCTGGTCCTGATCGCGGCCGGCGTCGCCGGCGTCGTCGTGGCCGGCCAGGGCGAGCAGACGCCGCCGGCCGCCGCCGTGACCGAACCGGCCCAGTTCGCCGACGCCCAGGCCGGCAGCCCTCGCGGCCTCGACCAGCTCGTCGACAAGATGGTGCTGGTCGCCGCCACCCGCGACAAGAAGCCGGCCCCGGCCGGCGACTGGGTCTACATCAGCAGCAGGAGCACCGACGTGCACCTGGCCGACGGCACCCCGGTCGCGACCGTCTCCGATCGGCAGACCTGGCAGTCGCTCGACGGCCACAAGGGCTGGCTCAGACCAAGGGAATGGGCAACGGCCCCGACAGCGAGGCCTTCACCACGATCAGCGACCTTCTCGGCGAGAGCTACCCGCCGGCCGCTCTCTATCCCGCGCTCTACCGGGCCGCCGCGAAGATCCCCGGCGTGCTGGTGGTCGACGACGCCGTCGACGCGGCCGGCCGGCACGGCGTCGCCCTGGCCCGGGTCGACGAGAGCGGCCTGCGCCAGGAGCTGATCTTCGACAAGAGCGACTACACCTATCTGGGTACGCGCATGGTCCGCACCACCGACGATCCGGAGGGCATCAAGGCCGGTACGGTCACCTACTCCTCCGCGATCCTCAGCCGGGCCCTGGTGGGCGCTATGAAGCAGACCGGCTGACGGCGGCCGTCCCGAAGAGCAGGGCCACGTCCTCGCCGGGCATCGGCCGGGCGAAGTGGAAGCCCTGGGCCAGCTGATAGCCGAGCTGGTGCAGGCGGGCCGCCTGCTCGGCGGTCTCGACGCCCTCGGCGACGGCCTCGATCCGCAGGCCCTCGGTGATCCGGATGAGGTTGTCCACGATCACGGCCTGCGGACTGGCCGTCGTCACGCCGTCGACGAACGATTTGTCGACCTTGAGGATCTGTACGGGGCAGTCGACCAGCAGGCTCAGCGACGACGCCCCGGTGCCGAAGTCGTCCAGCGCCACCCGCAGCCCGAGGGCGTTGAGCGCCTTCACGGCGTCCAGCGCGGCCCCGGTGCCGAGCACCGCCGTCTCGGTCACCTCGGCCACCAGCCCGGCCGGGTCCACGCCCTCGCGGGCCAGCAGGGCCGCCATCTCCTCGGCGAAACCCGGCTCCCGCAGCTGGCGGGCCGAGATGTTGACGCTCACCTTGGCCGGCGCGTGCTCGCCGTACTCCCGTTGCCAGGCCGCCGCCTGCCGCACCACCTGTTCCAGCACCCAGCGGCCGACCTCGACGATGGAGCCGCTCCGCTCGGCCAGCGGGATGAAGACGCCGGGCGAGATCAGCCCGTGCTCGGGGTGCCGCCAGCGCACCAGCGCCTCGACGCCGGCGAACCGGCCGTGCGGCAGCTCGACGATCGGCTGGTAGAGCATGAACAGCTCGTTCTGGGCGATCGCCTGCTGGAGCTGGGCGCCGAGCAGTGCCTCCTCGGCCTCCATCTGGTCCATGAACGGGTCGAACCAGGTCCAGCGGTCGCCGCCCAGGCTCTTGGCCGCGTACATCGCCACGTCGGCGCGGCGCAGCAGCTCCTCCGGAGTGTCGCCGTCCACGGCGGCCGTCGCGCCCATGCTGACCCGCGGGGTCATTTCGAAACGGCCGACGACCAGGGATTGACGTACGACATCAAGCAGTTCCGTCAGTAGTTTTTCGGCCTCTTCGCCGGTGCGGCCGGTCAGCAGCACGGTGAACTCGTCGCCACCGAGCCGGGCCGCGACGTCACCCGGCCCGATCGCGGCCGACAGCCGGGCCCCGATGGTCCGCAGCATCTGGTCGCCGGTGCTGTGGCCGAGCCGGTCGTTGATCACCTTGAAGTCGTCGATGTCCAGCAGCGCCACGTGGAACGGGCCGTCCGTGGCGAGGGCCGAGGTGAACAGCGTCCGGTTCGGCATGCCGGTCAGCGGGTCGTGCGTCACCTCGTGGTCGAGCTTCTCCTGATAGTCACGCAGCTGGCTCAGGTGGGCGTCGACCGTGTCGAGCAGCCGGTTGTTCTCCCGCAGGGCCGACAGCTGCCGGGACGCCACGAGAGCGCCCAGCACGACCGTGCAGACCACCAGCAGCAGGAGCTCGCCCTTGGTCGTGGCGGCGGTGGCGAGCAGGCTGACGTCGATCGCCGCGAGGGCCGCGTAGGGCAGCACGGTGAAGCGGCGGGCCGATTTCCGGTCGGCCGGGCCGGGCGCCGGGGCGCGGCGCTGGCGCTCGGCCGCGAGCTGGGCGGTCAGCGTCACGACGGCGGCGGCGAGCATGCTCCCGGACAGATAGGGACGGTCCCGCAGATACGGCGACAGGCTGCCGCTGGCCGCGGCGAGCGCCACACCGACGGTGATGATGCCCAGCGACACCCGGTCGAGGTGCCCGGAGCCGGCGAACGACAGCTTGATCATGGCGAGCGCCGAGATGAGCACGAGCGTGATGACGGCGACGAAAGGCAGCACCGACCCGGGCCTTTCGGCCCACATGTGGCGCAGCGAGTAGTGCCAGAACAGCACGCCCACGGTGATCAGCACGATGGTGGCGTCGAGGCCGAAACGGAA
Source organism: Actinoplanes sp. NPDC000266 (assembly GCF_042899005.1). Lineage (NCBI taxonomy): Bacteria > Bacillati > Actinomycetota > Actinomycetes > Micromonosporales > Micromonosporaceae > Actinoplanes > Actinoplanes sp. NPDC000266. The sequence goes on along the minus strand of NZ_JBIAZI010000001.1, from coordinate 603,451 downwards.
CCACTCCGGGCGGGTGCGGTGCCAGGAAGTGAGCCGCGACATCGCGCCGAGAGCGAAGAACAGAAGCCCGAGCAGCAGTACGGAGGTGAGCGGGCTGACGGAGCGGGAGGGCGCGCCCGGCCCGGTGGTGGCGTCGACGGCGTTGCTGACGATGCCGGCCGTGAGCACCGCGCAGGCCAGCCCGATCCGCCGCCAGAAGGTGCGGGCGGGTGCGGTCAGATCGCTCCGCCGCCCCACCCGCAGGCAGGCCCGCGCGGCCAGCCCGGCCGAGATCGGCAGGGCCAGCCAGCCCACGACCGGGTGGGCCCACACGTGGCCCAGCCCGATCAGGAACCAGCCGGCGCTGAAGACGAACAGCACCGCGCCGAGGATCGTGGACCTGCTTTTTGGCACGGCTGCTATGTCGGAAGCCGTGCCCCGGACCTGAGCTTTCAGCTCGCGGCGTTGATGACGGGCATCCGGCGGCGCAGGCTCACGTTGATGTCGAACTGACCGTTGCCGTTGGTCATGTTGTCGTCGTTGAGGCGGAACCAGAGTTCGCCGTCCTCGCGCTCGGCCGGGACGGTGAAGCGCCGTCCGCCGCCGACCGGGAACCAGTTGGTGTTGTCGAACCCGCCGATCAGCATGGAGCCGCGGACGCCGTCACCGTCGGGCAGCGGGTACCACGGCTTGGGCGGGCCGTCGAGGCCTTCGGGGCCGTTACGCCCGATGAAGACCCACCCGGCCCAGATGGAGCCGGTGGCCGTCACCGTGACGTCGTCGCCGCGGTTCATCCGCAGGCCGGTGCCGACCGGCCCACGTCCCGGCCCCTCGCCCACCGAGCCCGACCACGCGGCTTCGCGCCCGCCGTAGACGTTGGCGTCGACGATGCGCACGGGGTCGGTGGTGCGGCTGATCTTCACCAGGTGGTGCGGCGCGGCCATGTAGCGCACCGTGTACTGGATCGGGGTGACCGGCAGATCGGCCGTGATCCTCAGCTGCTTCTTGACCCACCCGAGCAGGTTCTCGGCCGGGTTCTCGATGATGTCGCCGGCCGCGCCGGACGACCCGCCGACCACGACGGCCCGGACCGAGCTGCGGGACAGCGTGTTCTTGTATTCGGCGGACAGGCTGGCCGACCCGCTGACGGCGGCCGTCCAGGCCCCGGACAGGGCGGCCTTGATCTCCAGGCTGCTCGCCTCGCCGTCGACCAGCAGGAGCACCATCCGCCCGTAGGTGACCGAGGACAGATAGCACGGCGGGTTGTCCGGCCCGGCGTACGTCCTGACCTCGTCGAGCGTGACGTCGTCGGCGAAGAACTGCGGCGGCGAGCCCTCCGGGGTGAACGCCACCTGGTAGTAGGCCTGCGAGAACATGCCGAACACGGTGCTGCGGGTCAGGTTGCCGTTCAGCGAGGCCTTGGCGTCGACGTTCCAGCCCGACCCCTTCAGGTTCAGCCCGAAGCTGACCATGCCCTGCTCCAGCGTGTTGATCTTCTCCAGCCGGTACGACATGGCGGCCGCGCTGTCGGTCGGCCGGAGCTCATCGAGAAGCTCGTTGAGCGCGTCGACATAGCTGGGCAGGTCGGGCCGCTCGAGCCGCTTCGACTGGGACCGTACGGCGGGAAGCGTCAGATCGGTGGTGACGGTGATCTGCCCCGGCCCGCGGGTCAGCGCGATAGGGGCCAGAGCCCCACCCGGCACCGAGACACCGGCGACGGCCGACCCGGCGTACATGACATCGGAGATGGGGCTGATCTCGACGAAGTCGGAGACCTGCCGGCTCATCCGTACCCGCTGCTCGGTGACTTCGACGTCGACACCGTCAACCTCGGTGACGCCGGGCCGCTTGACGAGGGGCCCGGGAGTGTCCGAGTCGGGTTCGTAGGGCAGCGGGGCCAGCGTACGAATGTAGGCGTCGATGGCGGCGGCGTTGGCGCTGGTGTCGGTGACGCTGGGAAGAGGTTCGCCGACGGCACCCTTGAGCAGCACGAAGTCCTCGGCCAGGGTGGAGGCGACCCGGTCCCGGGGCAGAGAGGCGAGAGTAGCGGCGTCGGGCACGAGGTGGAACTGCCCACCCCGGGCGAAATAGGCGGGCCCACCCGGGCAGATGGAGAGGCTGCCGTCGTTCAGGGCGGGCAGGGGCACCCCGACCGGCAGGACCAGAAGGTCGGCCTGCGGCACCCGCTGTACCGCCCCCCAGCTACGCGGATCCACGGCTTGCAGGGTGAGGGGGTCGGGAACCCAGCGCCGGGTGTCGTTCTGAACGTAGTAGACCTCGGGCCCGTCACCGATGAGGAGAGATCCCTCGGGAAAAGACATCGCTGCTCCTTAGATCTGGAGGAATGTCTTTCGAGGGTCAGCCGCGCCACCACCCCACCGCGCCCGGGAAATCCCTGGAACCGAACCCGCAAGATACGGAATCCAGACCTCGCAGAATGCGGAAGATTTCGCCTGCAGATGCGGAACAGCGGATAAGTCAGAGGGGTCCACGGCCGGATTAGTGGTCGGTCGGCCGCGGCACGGCCACCACCGTGACCAGCCGATCGAGTCCCACGAAGTCGGCCGGGTTGGTGGTGTAGAGCGCAAGCCGGTTGGCGGCCGCGATGGAGGCGATCATCAGATCCGCGACACGCCGACGGGGCGTCCGCCCAGCAGCCAGGACGGCCGCACACACCAGGCCATAGGTCCGGGCTGCCCCGGCGTCGAAGGGCAGCGGGTCGAAGGTCGCCTCCGTGTGCTGAAGGACGCTGGTCCGCCTGGCCCGTTCGACGGGGTCATCGGTGTGGTGCGGACCAGCCGACAACTCGGCCAGAGTGACAGCACTGACGACCATCTCGTCGGGCAGTAGAGCAGGGTAGAGCGAGGCCAGATGAACCACGATGTTCGTGTCGATCAGGCCGCGCGTGACATCACCAGTCACGATCGAACGGGTCTTGTTCGACGGCGGCGTCCAGGTCAGCGCGTAGCCGGTCGGGATCGACGACCGCGGCGGTCGCGAACGTTGCCATCACCTGCTCGCGAGGCACGTAGGTGCGCCGCCGGAGCGGGATCAGGCGGCCGATCGGAGTCCCGTTCCGCGTGATCGTGTAGGACTCGCCTCGTTCAACCCCACGCATGATGGCGCCGGAGTCGTTGCGAAGCTCGCGTTGAGTGATCTCGTGGCGCCTCGGATCAGCCATGAGGACAGCTTAGCGACATGTGCTACGAGGTGCTACGTAGGGAGGCCACACTCGCCTGGCGGCGACGTTCGTTGATTTCCCACGTCATGACGTAGGAGCGGATTGTCTGGGCGGCCTGCTCCTCCGTCGTGAACGTGACGACGATGTGCTGGCCCGGGTCGCCGTGTGGGGCCTCCCGGACCGTCAGGATCGTGCCGTCCAGGGCCAGGCCGTTCCCGCCCGGCAGGTTCATCGCCGCCCGCAGGTGGTCGCCCGGGGTCAGTGGGGCCGGCTCGTCGATCCAGCAGCGCAGGCCGCCCTCGCTGATGTCCAGCAGGGCGGCCTGCATCTCGTGGTCGTCGGCGGTCAGGCGTACGGCCGCGCCGCCTCCGCCGCGGACGAACTCGCGGCGGTTGCTGTGGCGGGCCGGGCCGGTCGGGGTCAGGATCCAGCAGTACGGCGCATCGTCGGAGACGGCGACCAGGCGGCTCGGCAGCACGATCCGGGTGCTCGGTGACGCCCAGAAGACGTCGAACTCCGCGGCCTGACCGGCCACCTCGAGCGGGGCGGTGACCGTGAAGGTGTCGCCGTCGACCGCGACGAGGCGGGAGCGGACGTTCGCTCCCTCGCCCAGGGCGAGGTAGGTCGACGTGCCGACGGCGGGCAGCTCAGCGGTGGTGGCAACCGAAGCGATCATGTGCATCCGGATCGGCCGGAGGTGGCAGGACCTGAGCACTTCGGTTGCTAATCAGGTGTGATCTGTCAGGGCAGGCCGACCGTGATCTTCCATTCCTTCAGCTCGCGGTCCTTCGTCACCCCGTGCCGGGTGTACGGGTCCTGGTCGACCAGGGCCTGCGCGGCCTCGATGTCGTCGGCGACCAGGACGATGATGCCGCCGCTGAGGTCGGCCAGCGGCCCGGCCAGCAGGAGCGCGCCCGAGGCCTGGAGCTTGGCCAGGTGTTCCAGGTGCTCCGGGCGGCGTTCTGACCGTGCCGGGGTGTCGTTGTAGCCGTACGTGAGAATGAAGTGGCTCATGGTTCTTTCCTTTCGGGGAGGCCGTAGACCCGGCGGGCCGTACGGGAGAAGACGTCCGCCTGCTCGTCGTCGGTGCGCGTTTCCAAGGCTTGCTTCCACGCGCCGGTCAGCGCAGCAGCGGTGGTCCAGAGGGTTTCGACGGGCAGATTCGTGCCGAACATCGCGCGCTCCGACCCGAAGAGCGTGAGCACCTCGTCGGTGACGAGCCGGAGCAGCGACGGGTCGACGCGGTGAACGAAGGTGCCCTGACCGGTCAGCTTGACCACGACGTTGGGCAGCGCGGCCAGTGACGCCAGGCCGGCCCGCCATTCGGCCACCACCGCCGGGTCCGTGTGGTCCGTCAGCATCCCGGCGTGCACGAGCACGAACGTCACGTCCGGGTTCTCGGCGACCAGCGCGGCCGCGTCGTGCATCTGCCCCGCGAAGACCTGGAGCTCGAACAGCCAGCCCAGGTCCGCCAGGGCCGCGATGTTCGAGCGGAAGATCGGGTCCTTCATACGGCCGGGGCCGGACGCGAAGCGGAACTCGGGACGCTCGTGCCAGTGCAGCTGGAGGCGGGTGCCGACGACGAGCGGGCTGATCGCCTGCTGCGTACGCATGACCTCGACCGCGTTCTCGGCGAACAGGTCGGCGCAGCCGACGACGGCCATCGGCCAGCCCGACCGCTCGTGCACGCCGGCGATCCAGCGGATCTCGTCGACGACCTTGTCCATCGGCCAGTTCGGCTGGACGTAGACCGAGGCGCCGATGCCGGCCGAGATCGCGTCGTTGCGGTACTCCTCGATGAGATAGTCGCGCCGGATCGGCTCGTACGGCCCGAAGATCCTCGGGACCATCGGTCCCGAGAGCCACGGCATGTCGGCCTGGCGCCAGACGTGGTGGTGGGCGTCGACGATGTCACCCGTGTACATGGGCAAACCCTTCTCGTACGGCGGTGAGCGCGGTCCCGAGGTCACGGACCCCGGTGAGCGAGTCGAGGTCGGCCCGCACCGCGGCCATGGCCCGGGTCAGCGGCCGATAGGCGGGGTCGCAGGCCAGCGGCGACCACCAGCTCAGCCGGTGGGCGAGCCGGGACAGGCGGCGGGTGGCGTCGGTCATGGCCGCGCAGTCGCCCCGTTCGAGCCCGTCGGAGAGGACCAGCACGAGGGCGCCCCGCGCCATGGTCACGTAGTGCGCGTTGCCGAGGAACGTTTGCAGGCTCTCGCCGATCTGGGTGCCGCCCTCGGCGTCCAGCACGACCTCGGCCAGCGTGTCGAGCGCGGCGTCCAGGGACGGGACCCGCAGCGCCGAGGTGACCCGGGTCAGCCGCGTGCCGAAGGTGAAGACCTCCACGCGGGCGCAGGTGGCGACGACCGTGTGCGCGAACCGGAGGTAGTCGGCGCTGTACTGCTTCATCGATCCGGACACGTCGACCAGCAGCAGCACCCGGCGCTCCTGGGGTGGCCGGTGCCGCCAGTGCAGCCGCATCACCTCGCCGTACGTGTGCCGGGCGTCGTGGTAGGTGGAGCGCAGGTCGACGCGCTGGCGGCGGCCGCCGGGACGGCTTCGCCGCGATCGCGTGGTGGGCACGGCCCGTGGCAGCGAGTGGCGGATCTCGTGGAGGAGCTCGAGAGCGCTCGGTGACGTGGCGGGGAAGCGGACGGTCGATTCGGGACTGATCCGCCCGGCCGCGAGCCCTTCGCTACCGCCCTGTTCGAGAACGAGGTCGCCGGTCTCGCGGGCGCCCGGGACACCGGTCGGTTCCTCCCCGGCGTCGGGGGACGCCATCGTGACCGACGCCGAGGAGAAGAAGACCTCGTCGTAGATGCGCATCTCGGCCTCGGAGGTCACGAGCGTGGTGGCGCCGGCCCAGTAGAACTGCGACGGCATCAGCTCGACGGCGGCGAAGAAGTCCCGCTGCTTGTCGACCGGGACGGCGAGCCCTCGCGCCCGCAACTCGCGGAGGAAGGCGAACAGGACGTCAACGGGCGTCATCGGTGAAGACCTCGCCCGCGTGCGCCGTGATCAGGGCGACGTCCTCCTCGTTCTTCAGCACCAGCCCGAGCGACGCGCGCAGGGCCTCGACCGGCGACGCGCCCTCGGCCGTGAGCGCCAGCGATCCCTGCGCCCACGCGATGGATTCGGCGATGCCGGGCCGCTTCAGCGGGCCCAGCGACCGGATGACGTTGACCGAGCGGACCAGCCGCGCCGCCGCCCGCGCGCTGAGCCCGGGCGCCTGGGCCTCGACGATCGTGCGCTCGCGTTCCGGATCCGGAAAGGGGATCCAGTGATAGAGGCAGCGCCTTTTGAGGGCGTCGTGCAATTCGCGCGTGCGATTGGAGGTGAGCACGACCAGCGGCGGCACGGCGGCGGTGACCGTCCCGATCTCCGGAATGGTGATCTGGAAACCGTCGAGGAACTCCAGGAGGAACGCCTCGAACTCGCTGTCGGCCCGGTCGATCTCGTCGAGAAGGAGCACGGCGCCCGAACGACTGCGCAGCGCCCGCAGAAGGGGGCGTTCGAGAAGGAACTCGCTCCCGTACAGATCGGCGACCGGTGTGCCCTGAACTTCGGCCGCGCGCAGGCTCAACAGCTGTTTCGGATAGTCCCATTCGTAGAGCACCTGCGACACGTCGATGCCCTCGTAGCACTGCAACCGGATCAGCTCACGCCCCAGCGCACCGGCCAGCACGTGCGAGATCTGCGTCTTTCCGACCCCGGGCTCCCCCTCCAGAAGCAAAGGCTTTCCCAGACCGATTGCCAGCCGTACGGCGGTGAGCAGCCCCTCGTCCGCGAAATATTTACGCTCCTGAAGTTGCCGGCTGAGGGCGTCCCGATCCGGCGTCATGCGCGCAGCGCGTCGAGCCCGCGCAGGATCGACTCCGGGGTGAACGGCATCGTGGTCAGCCGTACACCGCAGGCGTCGAAAATGGCGTTCGCGATGGCCGGGATCGGCGCGTTGGCCGTCATCTCGCCGATGCCCTTCGCACCGAACGGACCGTTCGACGCCGGCCGTTCCAGGATCACGCTCGTCTGCACCGGAATCTCGCCCGGCCCGGGCATCAGATATTCGGTGAAGTCGACCGGACCGTGGTCGCGCGACGCCGGGTAATAGGGCTCGGTCGACTCGAAGATGGCATGCGAGACGCCCATCCAGGCGCCGCCCTCGACCTGCTGGGTGGCCATCGCCGGGTTGAGGGCACGGCCGATCTCGTACGCGTTGTGCAGGCTCAGCACGGTGACCACGCCGGTCTCGTCGTCCACCTCGACCTCGGCCACGCTGCACGCGTGGGCCTGGCACGAGTCCGGGTCCATCTCGCCGGTCTCGGGCACCGGATAGTTGCGTTCCTTGAGGAAGATGCCCCGCCCGGAGATCGTCCGGCCCTGCTTGAAGTGGGCGGCCAGCGCCACGTCGGAGATGTGGATCTTCGTCTCGGGGCTGCCCTTGAGCCGGACGAAGCCGGTGCCGTCGGTCTCCAGGTCGCCCGCGTCGACCTCGAGCTCGTCCCCCGCCACCTGCAACATCACGTCGCGGGCCTCGCGGGCGGCCATGATGACCGCGTTGCCGACCCGGTGGGTGCCGCGGCTGGCGAAGGTGCCCATGCAGTGCGGGCCGGTGTCGGTGTCGGCGGTGTCGATGATGATGTTCTCCATCGGCATGCCGAGGGTCTCGGCCGCGCACTGGGCGACGACGGTCTTGAGCCCCTGCCCGAGGTCGACCGAGGACAGGCTCACCACGAAACCGCCCATGGTGGTCGCGTGAATCAGCGCCTGGGACGGATCGCCGCCGAGGTTCATGCCGGTGGGGTAGTTGACGGAGGCGTACCCCCGCCCGTACCGAAGCGTCATTGATCTGCTCCTCTCGGGGTTGCGGAGGACAAGGCCCGGAACTCGTCGGGAAGCTCGTGACCGACCAGCGCCGCCGCCCGCTGGATGACCTCGATGAGGGCGGTTCCCTCAGCCACCTTGCGGTGCGCCTTCATGTCGCCGTCGCGATAGGCGTTGATGAGCCGGAATCGCAGCGGGTCGATGTCGAGGGCGCGGGCCAGCCGGTCCATCTGCGACTCGAGCGCGAAATCGGCGATGGTGACGCCGAAGCCGCGCATCGCGCTCGACGGCGTGCGATTGGTGTAGACGCAGTGGCAGTCGGCGTAGACGTTCGGAATCGTGTACGGGCCCGGCAGGTGGGCGCACGCCTTGGTGGTTCCGTACGGCGAATGGCGTGAATAGGCGCCGGCGTCGACGTACAGCATCACCTTGCGCGCGACGATACGGCCGTCGTTCATGACGCCGTCCTTGATGTAGATGCGCTCGGCCGCCCGCGGCGACGAAACCTGCATCTCCTCCTCGCGCGTGTAGACGAATTTGACCGGCCGGTTGGTGAGCGTGGCCGCGATGCAGGCCAGCGGTTCCACCATGACGTCGACCTTGCCGCCGAATCCGCCGCCGACGGTGCCGCCCTTGACCTGCAGATCGGTGAACGGCCGGTCGAGAATGAGCGCGGTGTTGTCGAGGGTGAAGAACGCGGCCTGGGTGTTGCTGTGAATGAGCAGCCGCCCGCTGCTCTGCGGCACGACGATGCAGCCGGTGGTCTCGGTCGGCGCGTGCTCGATCGGCGCCGAACTGTACCGCCATTCGAAGACGTGATCGGCCTGGGCGAAGCCCTGCTCGACGTCGCCGAAACGCAACCGGCGCGCGTGATGCCCCTCGTACACGAAATAGTTCGTGCCCGCCTGCTTGATGACCGGCGCGCCCTCCGCGAGGGCCTCCTCGACGTCGAGGACCGCCGGCAGCTCGGTGTAGGTCACCTTCACCCGGCGGGCGCCCTCGAGCGCGGCCGCCTCGGAGTCGGCCACCACGGCCACGATCGGCTCGCCCTTGTAGAGGACCCGGTCCTCGGCCAGGACCGGCTCGTCGTTGGGCTCGATGCCGATCAGCCGCAGCACGACGTACCAGTTCGAGGGCACGTCGGCGTGGGTGATGACCCGCAGCACGCCGGGGACCTGGAGCGCCTCGGAGATGTCGACGCTGTCGATCAGCGCGTGGTGGTGCGCCGAGCGATGGATCTTGACATGGGCGAGGTCGGGGAAGGTCCGGTCCTCGAAGAATTCGGTACGCCCGGTGACGTGCCCGAGCGCGTCGGAGCGCTGCACCGTCTTGCCGATGACCTTGAAGTCCGCGGCCGGGCGCTCGTCCTTGAAGTATTCGGCGTCGATCGGGTTGACCCGCGGCATCAGAGCCTCGCCCGCTCGGCCGCGTCGAGGACGGCGCTGATGATCGGCTCGTAGCCGGTGCACCGGCACACGTTCCCGCTGATCGCCTCGGCCACCTCGTCCCGCGTCGGGTGGGGGTTCCGGTCGAGCAGCGCCTCGGCCGACATGATCATCCCGGGGGTGCAGAACCCGCACTGGGTCGCGAACCCGTCGAGGAAGGCCTGCTGGACGTGGCTGAGCTTGGTGCCGTCGGCCAGGCCTTCGACCGTGGCCACGTCGGCCCCGTCGACGGTCAGCGCGGGCACCAGGCAGGACACCACGGGCTCGCCGTCGAGCAGGACCGTGCACGAGCCGCAGGCGCCCTGTGCGCAGCCGCGCTTGGCGCCGGTCAGCCCGAGCTGCTCGCGCAGGGCCAGCAGCAGCGTCGTCTCCGGCCTGGCCATGAAGGCCTTGCCGACACCGTTGACCTTGAGATTGACGATCTTCACCGGCTGCCTCGTTCTCCTCAGCGGCCGAGCAGCGCTCGGCGCAGGTGGACAGGGAAGACACGCTTGCGATACCAGGCCGAGGCGTACGCGTCGTCGGCCGGCGTGAGATGGGCGAGCTCCGCCTCGGCGGCGGCGTGCACCGTCTCCTCGGTGAGCGGCCGGCCGTTGAGGGCCGCCTCGGCCGCGTGGGCCCGGACCACTCGGTCACCGACGCCTCCGAGCGCGATCCGCACCGAGCCGGCTTGCTCGTCGATCGTCGCCGCGACGGTCACCAGCGACGCCGAGTTGTAGCGGCGGCGGGCCGCCTTGAGGTATTTGAAGGCGCCGCCTTCGGGCAGGTCGAAGGTGACGGCGGTGACGAGGGTGTCCGCTCCCCCAGCCGCTTTCCCTGCCGGCGCGACGCCTGCAGCCAGGTCTTCCACGGTGGACGCGGCCTGGTTTTGCCCGGCCAGCGCGACGCGCGCGTTCAGGGCCACCAAGGCGACGGCCAGATCGCCGTGCGGCTGGCGGGCGAACAGGTTGCCGCCGACGGTGGCCAGCGTGCGCACCGGCACCGAGGCGATCGAGCGCACGACCGGGTTCAGGATGGCGAGCCGCGGATCGTGCTCGATCTGCGACAGCGTCGTCATCGCGCCGATGGTCACCGTGCCGCCGTCGAAGTGGACACCGGCCAGGCCCGCCCGGCGCAGGCTCACCAGCTCGGTCGGCGGTGATGCGTAGTCGTTGAGCCGCGGCATCAAGCTCGTGCCGCCGCCGATGATCGTCGCGCCCGCCGCGACAAGACTCACAGCCGCGGGCACGTCCTCGGGGACATGAACCTCAGTCAACATGCGAGATCCTTTTATCGATATCGATAATCCAACGTAACGATGACTTACTATGCTGGTCAAGAGACGCGTGACCTTGAGGAGGGCGAGTTGCCGTCGAGGCCGACGTTGAGCGAGGGCATCCGGGACGGCCTGGTCGAGCTGATCGTGTCGGGCCGGATCAAGTCCGGTGAGCGCCTGATCGAGACCAAGATCGCGGCCGACTTCGGCACCAGCCAGGCCCCCGTGCGTGAGGCCCTGCGCGAGCTCGAGGGCCTGGGGCTGGTCGAGAGCCGGCCCCGGCGCGGCCGGCATGTGCTCCCCTTCGTCGAGCAGACCATCCGGGAGGCGTACGTCGTCCGCGCCGCCCTGGAAGAGGCGGCGACCCGCCTGGCCATGCTGAACGGCAAGCTGCCCCTCGAGGAGATGCGCGGCGACGTCGACGAGATGTACCGCCGGGCCACCGCGGCCGACGTGCGCGGCATCGGCCAGGCCAGCGCCCGCTTCCATCGCCGGGTCGTCCTGGCCAGCAGCAACTTCCTGCTCGAGCGGGCCTGGGAGGGCCTGCAGATCGAGGCCCGCACGGCCATCACCCTGGTCGTGACCAACCCCGACCTGCACCACGTGGCCGACGAGCACGCCGAGCTGCTGGCCGTCCTCGAGTCCGGCGACGTCGAGGCGGCGTGCCTGCACACCCGGTCACACCAATGGGCGTACGCCGACCTCCCCCACGACATGCACGGCGCCGCCCGCGCCCTCCGCTTCCCGGCGACAGATCGAGGACAGTGACCCCCGATCAAGCGGCCCCGGCGCTAAGGTCCCCGGCACGTCCGATCGAACGGGGGACTGCCATGAGAAAACGGACCTTCCATCGCGCCCTCAGCGCATTTGCCGTGGCCGGCGCCCTGGCGCTGACCGCCGGCGCCATTGGCGCCGCCGCGGCCGCGCTGAACGCCAAGCCGTTGCGGGCCGAGCTCGCACCGACCGCACCGGCCGACCAGATCCAGGCGAAGCCCCTCCGGGCCGAGTGACGGCCGGCGCTACATCCTGGATCTCAGCACGTCGACCTCGCAGCCCGGCGCGAACGGGTCGAAGCCGTGCTCGGCCAGCCAGCGAACCGCGAGCAGACTTCGCAACGACCACCACGCCCGGACCACGTCAAGGTCGACATCGGCGCCGTAGCCGGCGATGACATCAGCGAGGCGCTCCTCGTTTCCCAGAGTGAAGGTGGCGAGGTCGTAGAGGGCGTCGCCCTGGCCCGCCTCGGACCAGTCGATGATCCCCGTGACCTCGTCGCCTTCGACAAAGACGTGCGCGAGATGCAGGTCGCCGTGGGTGAAGGCCGGAGTCCAGGGCCGAAGAGCGCCCTCGGCGATCGCACGGTTGCGGGCTACGAGATCGGCGGGCAGCACGGCGTTCGCCACCAGCAGTCCACACTCCTCGTCGAGCAACGCTGTCAGCGTGGCGATGCTCCGCCCGGCCTGCCCGGTCCGCTCCGGCAGCGGCGCGTCGTGCAGCTTCCGGATGGTGGCGCCCACCGCGGCCCACGCGGCCGGCGACCCGGCCGAGGCTCCGCCGAGGCGCCCCAGGGTTGCTCCTCGCACAGCGGCGATCGCGAGCACGTTCGGCCGCCGCCACAACACCTCCGGCGTCGGAACCGGCGCGAGCACCATCGCCTCGGCCTCGGCGTCGATGCGCGCCTGATCGCCGTCCACCTTGAGAAACACGTCGCCGACGCGCAGGGTCACCCGCTCGGAATGGGCGATGACGACTTCGACCTCATCCATGCCGGCCATTCTCCTTTGACGCAATGATTGCGTCATCCTATTATCAGGTCATGCTGTACCCCACGCCTTCCCTGACCTCGGCCGACCAGGCAGTTCTCGCCGAGATCGAGAAGATGCGCGGCCGGCTGCGGCACCAGATACAGGGGCGGCCCGGCACGTGGACCTCCGGGCTCCGGAAGTTCCTGACGGCCGATGCCATCGCCGCCTCGAACTCGATCGAGGGCTTCCGGGTCAGCACGCAGGACGTCCAGGACCTGATGGCGGGTGAGCGCGACGTCGACGTCTCCGAGGAGAACCGCGAGGAGACGCTCGCCTACCAGCGGATGATGACCTACGTGCAGACCCTGCACGACGTCGCCGACTTCGCATACGGCAAAGGCCTGCTGAACGCGCTGCACTGGATGTTGCAGGGGCACCGCCACACGCCCAACAAGCGGGCCGGGCAATGGCGCGCCGGGCAGGTCTACGTCACCGATCCGAGTGATCCCAGCATCGCCGCCTACACCGCGCCGCCCGCGGCCGACGTTCCCGAGCTCATGGCCGAGCTGGTCTCCTGGCTCAATACGGACGACGGCACCCACCCGCTGGTCCGGGCGGCCATGGCCCACCTGCACCTGGTGTCGATCCATCCGTGGGCCGACGGCAACGGCCGGATGTCCCGCTCGCTGCAGACCCTGCTGATCGCGCGCGAAGGCGTACTCGCCCCGGAGTTCTCTTCGATCGAGGCGTGGCTGGGGCGCCCGGGCAACACGTGGAAGTACTACGAGGAGTTGCAGAGCCGCGGCGCCACCTACCGGCCTGACCAGGACGTCTCCGGGTGGATCCGGTTCAATCTGACCGCCTACCACCAGCAGGCGCAGCTGGTTCACCACCGGATGGAGCGGTCGGCCGCCGTGTGGGACCTGCTCGCCGGCTTCGTCGGCAAGGCCGGACTGGACGAGCGGGTCGTCTCCGCGCTGCACGACGTCGCGATCGGGGGCCGGGTCCGCCGTACGCGCTACGAACAGGCCGAGGGACTCACCCTTCAGCAGGCCCAGCGCGATCTGCGCGACCTGGCCACCGCCGGGCTGCTCGTCCCGGTCGGCCGCACCCGGGCGCGGTACTACACCGAGGGCCCCGGTTTTCCCGCGCCGTTCCTGGAGCTGGCCCGGACACCCTTCACCCTCGCCGCGCCCTATCCGAAGTGATACCGGCTGGCCGGTAGCGCTGTTTGCAGGCTGGCGGTGATGCCGGCGCGGCGCGGGCGGACGAGCGTGGGCGGTGACAGAGTCCTGAAGAAGGGAACCGGTCCCATGACCGATCATGTCCTGCCCGCTCACCCGCACGTGGCCTGGCGCGATGTCTCAGTGGCGCAACGGGTGCTCAGCGTGCTGACCGCCGCGTTGCTCGGCGTCGACGCCTTCGTGCACCTGCACGACGCCGGCCGGTACGACCAGTTCCGTACGTCCGTGATGAGCGAGGGCACGCTCTTCGAGATCCAGGCCATCGTCGCCATCCTGGTCGCCCTGGCCCTGCTCCTCCGGCCGAGCGTGACCACCTGGATCGTGTCGCTGGTGGTCGCGGGCAGCGCCGCGATCGCGGTGACGCTTTACACGTACGTCAACGTGGGCGCCCTCGGCCCGGTGCCCAACCTCTACGAGAACACCTGGAACGAGCCCGGCAAGGTCGGCTCGGCGGTGGCCGAAACCATCGCGGCTCTGCTCTCCATCGCCGGCCTCGTCCTGGCCGCCCGCGCCCGCCGGCGCGCCTGACCCTAGTGCGCTTCGCCGGTGGCCAGGGCCAGCAGCGTCGGCCGCAACGGCCGCCCGCTGACCGCGATGAGGTCACCGGCGATCTGGACCGACCGGCCGGCGGCGGCCGGCTCCAGGGGGATCTTCCATCGGGCGGAGCCGTCGCGGCCGACCGCGACGGCCCGGTCCTCACCGAACGAGACGAACAGGCGGCCGTCGTCCGAGCAGGCCAGCGCGCGAACCTCCTCCCGCGCCCCGGGCACGGCGTCCACCTGCTGGAAGTCGGCGTCGAAGCAGTCGAGCCGCCCGTCGGTCCCGGCCAGCACCAGCAACGACGTCGACCAGGTGCAGGCGCTGACCGGCCGGGCCGTGAGCCGGATCCACTCCCCCGGTTGCCGCCGGGGATGCCAGAGCCGCGCCCACCCGCTGTCGGTGATGACGACGACCTCCTCACCGCGGTAGTGGGCGGCGAGGACCCTTCGGCCGCCGCTCACGTTGACCCGCCCGACGCAGGCGCCGCTGCGGACGTCCCACACCGAGGTGCCGCCGTTGGCGGTCATGCTGAAGACCCACGCGCCGCCGGCCACCCAGCCGACGTGCCGGGGCCGTTCCGGCAGGGCGGCCCAGCTGGCGAACAACTCCGGCGGGCGGTCGTCGCGCAGCCACCACACGGCGCCCGAGCCGTCGGACGACGTCGTCGCGAGCATGTCGGTGACTGCCGGGTTCCACGCGGCCGCCACGATGCCCCGGCCCTGCCGGAGCCGCCCGGCCGCCTTAGGACGCGCGGGATCGGCAGTGTTCCACAGCGTCAGCTCGCCGCTGGGCGCGCTGATGGCGAGGCGGCCGGCGTCCGGGCGGAACGCCATCGCCCCGTAGGGAGAATTCCACACTGATGTGTCCCTGGTCTGCTGAGGGGGCAATTTCTTCGGGAGCGCGAATAAATACCAGGGAGTACGCGCCGTACGTTTGCGAACAGGCCTCCGACCAGGCTATTCGCGAATCGAGCCGCCGCCACGGCATGGACTGTGAACGAGTACACAGACATGCTTCTATATCGATTGAAGAAGTGCAAGAGTCGATTAAGCGGACTTCGGAGAATAGGCGGACGCCAGCATCCGGAGCGCCTCTTCGGAAGGCGAACCCGGCTCCGCGCTGGAGAGGGTCAGCGACTGGTCGTCGTCGCCTGGCAGCGCGAACGACTCGAAGTGGACGGTCAGCTCGCGCCTGCTGACGGCGGGCAGCACGGTGCTGCCCGCGGCGAGCGTGCTCGTGCTGGCCGTGTCCACCGGCACGCCGGTGCTCGTGTACGCCGCCGCGGCGGCCTGGGGCCTGGCCTTCGGCAGCTCACCCAGCCTGTTCATCGGCGCCGTCATCACCGCGTCGATCACCTGGACCGTCCTGGCCCTGCTGATCGCGGCCGCGGCCGCCGTGATCGGCGGCCGCGCGCACGCCTTCCCCTGAACGCCCGTCAGAGGTCGAGGGTCACGCCGGACAGCGGGCGGCCGACGCAGGTCAGCACGTAACCGTCCGCCTTCTCCGGTGGGGTGAGGCAGTTCGGCTCGCTCTGCGCGACCTCCCCGGAGCGCAGGCGGACCCGGCAGTCACCGCAATTGCCGACAGTGCAGGAGTACGGCATGGGGAGGCCGGCGGCGAGGGCGGCGTCCAGCAGGGTCTGTCCGGGTTCGACCACCGCCGTGCCCACGCCGGAGACGGTCATCGGCTGAGGCTCGGTGGTGATGACGCCGGCGTCGGCGCCGCTGACATAGCGCTCGTGGTGCACCCGCGCGTCCGGGATCGCCATAGCGGCCAGCGCGCCCCGGGCGGCGTCCATCAGCGGCTCGGGGCCGCAGATGTAGTAGTGAGCGCCGGCGGAAGGGGCCAGGCCGGTGAGCCAGCTCCGGATACCGTCCTGATCGAGCCGGCCGGCGCGGCCGGTCAGCACGTGGGTGACCGACAGCCGGCCGGGATGCCTTTTCGCCAGCCGGTCCAGGTCACGGGCGAAGATGACCTCGTCCTCGCCGCGGCTGCTGTAGAGCAGCGCGATGCGGCCGGCCGCCCGAGCGCGGATCATGCTCATCATCGGGGTCACGCCGCTGCCGGCCGCGATGAGCACGATCTGCTCGGGCGGCTCCGGCTCGGGGTGGAACGACCCCGACGGACCGCGCACGGCCAGGCGGTCCCCGGCCCGCAGCCGTTCGTGGACGAAGGTGGAGAAGCGCCCGCCCTCGACCCGTTTCACGGTGACCTCGAGCCGCCGCGACCCGGGCGCCGACGACGCCGAGTAGGCCCGCCGCACCGGCCGCCCGTCGATGTCGGCGGTGAGCGTGAAGTACTGCCCGGGACGGAACGCGAAGGTGTCCCGGCCGCCCTGAAGGACGAGAGTGACCGCGCCCGGCGTCTCCCGGCGCACCTTCACGACGCGGACCTCCCGGCTCGGCGGTCCGGGCGTGACGTCGTACCCCTCCCGGCCCAGACCGGACCGATAGGCCCGGTCCATCACCGCCCGCATCAGCCGGGACACCCCGGGAACGGCCGCGACCGCCTTGACCAGCGCGTTCGAGCGCCCGAGATGCCGGCTGCCCATCGCCATCATGTCCGGCGCCGACTCCCGGCCGAGGCGCGCGCCGGGACTCCACATCCGCGAGGCCGCGACGGCGCCGTTGCCGGTGAGCTCGGCGTGCTCGACGTCGATGACCAGGGCCAGATGCGGCGCCCGGCCCCGCAGGGCCAGAGTCTCCAGCAGCGCCGGATCGGCGGTGACCACCCCACGCCCGCGCACGTGCAGCACGCCTTCGCGCCCGGGGACGAGCGCGGCCAGCGAAAGGCGGTCGTCACGCATCAGGTTGTGCAGTGTGTCCGCGCGCTTGTTGCCCTTGCGGTCCGGCACGACAAGCGCGCGCCCGTCGAGGATCCGCGCCACCGCCGGCCAGTCCCCGCGCGGGCTCGTGTCGCTACCCCCGTCGCCGTCCCATGAGGACAACGCGAGAAACGGCGCCGCGGCCAGAAAACCGGCGACGCCCGGCCGGCTCAGCGGCCCGGCCTCCGGCGCCTCGGCCGCCACCGGCCCCGGAGCGGGCGGCTGCCACAGCCGTGACCGGAGAACGGCCTGAGCGCAATGCACGTACGCCTGCTCGACCGTGACCGTCGTCCGGGCGCCCCTGACCGCCGTCACTGTGCCGTTGACCCGCAGGACCTCGCCGACGCCCGGCAGCAGGAAGAAGAACGAGACCGGACCGGCGGCCGGCGCCTCACCCTCCGCCGCGGCGAACGAGATCCGCTTCGGGGAGTGGACCCGGACGAATCCCGGCGTCCCGCCGATGAACGTGGTCCGGCTGACCCCGTCGCCGTCCCGGTAGCCGAAGGCCGCGATCGGGCACCGCGCGAGGACGGCCCGGCAGCCCTCGTCCAGGTCGCCGATCTGCTTGAGCATGATCACCGACGCCGGCCGCCCGACCGCGGCCTCGACCTCGCCCACCGTTGTCAGCTTGTTTTCCCAGCTCATAGCTATATTCTGAGCAATAGCTCAACTCTTTGGCTACTCGCTTTTCCCGCATGCAGGAGGACCTCCGATGCCGTCGGCCGACCGCCGCGTTCAGCCACGTCGCAAGCCCCGCCAGGTCCGCGCCGAGCTCACCCGCGAGCGCATCCTGGCCGCCGCTGCTCACGTTTTCGCCGAGCACGGCTACGCCGCCGGCACCACCAACCGGATCGCCGAGCGCGCCCGCGTCTCGATCGGCTCGCTCTACCAGTACTTCCCCAACAAAGAGGCCATCCTGGCCGACCTTCTCGTACGGCACATCGACCGCGGCACCTGGACCCAGGCCGACCAACTGGACCTGTCCCCCGGCAGCCTCCGGGAGACGGTGCGCGCACTGGTCCGCGACGCGATCGACAACCACAGCGACGACCCACAGCTGCTGCGCGTCATGATCGAGGAAGCGCCCATGTCCCAGGAACTGCTGGACACCATCGACCGCCACGGCCGCTCCCGCGTCGCCCAGATCCGCGACCTGTTCGCCCGCCACCCCGACGTCCAGGTGAGCGACCTGGACGCGGCGGCCGAGCTGATCTCCTTCACCGTGGAGATCAACACCCACCGGCTGATGGCCGCCCCGCAGGCGATGACCGTCGACACCATCGAGTCCGAACTCGTCGACATGGTCACCCGCTATCTGCGGGGCGACCCTTACGTCAGTCCTCGTGGCCGCAGTTGAAGCGGGCCACGCCCGCGGCCATCTTCAGGCCGCCGAGGATGTGGGCCAGCAGGAGCGGGTCGCTGTAGTACTCGGCCTTGTGGCCCATGGCGGTGTAGAAGGCGCGGCCGCCGTCGTACGGCTGACACCACGAGATGGGGTGGTGCCGGCCCATGCCGGGTGAGCCCTCGGGCTCGCTGTAGCCGCGGGGGTCGTACGTGCGCTCGTCGACCTCGGTCAGGACCCGTACGGTGTCGCGGGGGTTGGTCCGGAAGTTGTACCACTCCTCCTCGCGCACCCAGCGGCGCGGCAAGGGCTTGGTGGCGGCCGTGTCCTTGCCGTGCACGTGCAGTGTGGCGGTCTGGAACTGCTCGTTGACGCCGCCCGGGTGGTCCCGGAAGTAGGCGCCGACCAGACCGCCGTACCAGGCCCAGTCGTATTCGGTGTCGGAGGCGGCGTGGATGCCCGCGTAGCCGCCCCCGTGCCGGATGTAGCGCTCGAAGGCGGCCTGCTGGGCGTCGTTCAGCACGTCGCCGGTGGTGCTCAGCCACACCACGACGTCGTAGCGGGCCAGGTTGCGGTCGGTGAACGCGGCCGCGTCCTCGGTGGCGTCGACCCGGAAGTGGTTGCGGGCCCCCAGCTGTTTGATCGCGGCCACCCCGGCCGGGATCGAGTCGTGCCGGAACGCCGCGGTCTTCGAGAAGACCAGCGCGCTGAACCGGGAATGACCGCCCGATGACGCCGCCGCCGGGCTGGCGAACCCGGCCACGACGAGCAGTACCACCGCGAACCTGACCAGAAGCCTCATGACCCCTCCCGTCTTTGATCGAAGCCTATGACTTTCTAGTGACCTCGGGGAAGACGCTGGAGATGCCGGTTCACGGCCCAGTCGCCGACCTTCTCGCCGTGCGCGATCCCCTCACGTACCGCCTTGCGGAAGTGGAAGCCGACCAGGATCCGCGAGACCCCGTTCTCGGCCTCGGCCTGGCTGAACGACGTGAACCGCCGCAGCACGGGCGACGGGTCGGCGCACGTCTGCCCGGACGGCAGGGTGTAGCTGCACACCGTGAAGCGGGCCCGGTCGGTGCCGAAGAAGCGCTGGAGCACCCGCGCCGCCACGCCGCCCTCGACGCTGTGCCCGGAGTCGTAGTCCGGGATCGGCGGGGTGACCACCAGCGGCGTCCAGGTGGGATCGGCCGAGGTCGCCGGGTTGCCGTCGGTGGCCGCGGCGCGGATCGCGGTGACCGGGCGCCAGAAGTTGTACGCCCTGTACTTGGTGTCGAAGGTGGCGACGTACCCGTCGGCGAGCGCCATGTTGAGCAGGCCGAACAGGCGGGCGTTCTGCCACAGGTCCAGGCTCCGGCCTTCGGCGGCCTGCCGCGCGATCCGGTTCCACATCAGCGGCGAGCTCTCCACCCAGAACCGGGCCACCTGCGTCTGGTCGGCGGTGCGGGCGCTGGGCGTGGTGACACCGTCCCCACCGAGGCGCTTGACCTCGGCGAAGTCCCTGGCGTACGGCTTCGAGCTCACCGCGTACGGCGGCCCGGGGCGGAACTGCGCGGCCGTGCGCAGGGTGAACGGGGTGACCGCGGCCCAGCCGGGAGCGAAGGCGAAGTCGGAGCCGGGCGTGAACCGGTACTCACCGGGCCGGGTGCCCTGCGGATAGGCCTGGTCGAACAGGTTGGTGTCCGAGCCGTCGCCGGCCCGCACGGCCCGGATCTTCGCGGCGGCGGCACTTCCCACCACGACGCCGCGCGTCTTGGCCGAGCCGTCCGGAACGGCGCGAAGGGCGGCCGCATACTTCGCCTCGACCCCCTCAACGACCTTGGCCGTGACGACGCAGTCGGCGAACGGCGCCGGAAGCTCCCGCAGAAGCGGCACGAGAACGCCCCGCGCCGCGGCGGCCACGGCGGCCGTCGGCGAGGCGCCCGGAGCACGGCCGTGGAAAGCATAGGGCCGGGACCGAAGGTCGATGGCGTTCAGCGCGTCATGAATGGCGATGTGGACCATCGCGTACATGCGCGATTCGTGAAGCGGATTATTCGTAGGAGCCAGACAGGCCCCCATCGCGGCCGTCCCGGCAATGCCATTCCATTCGATCACCGCCGCCCCCGGCACCGCCCGGGGCTCGGCCTCCGCCGGAACACCGAGCGCGACCACGAGGACGGGAGCGACGACAGGTATCATCCATTTACGAGCGCTTGAGCGCATGACCATTCCCCCTTTTCGCTGCCGCCCCTCTTGATACGTCGGCCGCGAAGATCCGGTCAAGCGCTTCACTCTTCTGTCGATGATTTGACGGCGGCCGCCCGGCAAATAAGCCGAAAAGATGCCTCATAGACGGCCCATAATGTCCGACGAATAAACGCGCCGTCGTCGTCGTTCCTCATGCGCGCATGTCGCGGCGGCGATCAGCAGGGCCGCCATCGCGATCATGACAGCCGACGCCGTCGTGTCCGGGCCGGTGAGCGGCACCGGCGCCAGGTGAGCGAACGGGGAGATGTCCCGTATCCGGTGCGGTGCGGCAACGCTTTCGGCGATGACCAGCAACAGGAACCCGCCGACGCCGGGCAGGCAGCCGAACAGTCCCGTCCAGCGCGGCGTCCAGCCGACCGCGAAGACCGCCGCGCCGAGACTGAGCAGCACGAGATCGGCAGCACGTTCCACACGCCGCGCAGTGCCGCGCCCACGGCCAGTTCCCCGCCCATCGCGGTGACACCCGCCGCCGGTGAGCAGGCCGGCGCCGGTGAGCAGAACCGTCGCGGCTACGGCCGTGGCGCCGGTCTCGGCGCCGATCAGCCGGATCCGGGTGACCGGCCGGCTCGCGAGCAGGGCCAGCTTCCGGTCGGTCTCGGCGGCGATGAACGCGCCCATCCGGACCGCGGTGAAGCCGCCGACCGGCAGGGCGAGGATCGCGAACCGCTCGACCAGCTCCGCCTGGTACCCGGTGTCCACGCCCGGACCGGTGGACGCCTGCAGGTGCGGGATCTCGGTGCCGGTGAGCTGCGGCCACAACGCGACGTCGGCTGGAACGTAGGCCAGCCGCCTGTGCGCGCGGGCGACATCGGCCGCGTCCACACCGAAAACCCACGCCCGGCCCGCCGTCGGCCGGGCCAGGCCCAGCAGCAGGCGGATCGTGGTGGACTTGCCGGCGCCGTTCGGGCCGAGAAACCCGAACACCTCACCCGCGGCGACCTCGAGGGGTGAGCTGGTCAAGAGCGAGCAGGCGCCCGTACCGTTTCGTCAGACCGTCAGACCTGCCCTCACCGTATGCACGGCGCCCTCCGGCGGGAAGGCCCGGTGAGCGTCACCGTTTGGCGGTGTCGGGGTCCCAGAAGTCGGGGATGCCGTCGGCGTCGGTGTCACGTGCCTCGGCCGCGCACAACTGCCGGTAGTGACGATTGCGGATCCGCAGCACCACCATGGCCAGCAGAGCCGAGATCAGCGACCCGGCGAGAATGCCGATGCGGGCGTGCTCGTCCTTCTCGCTGCCGACGCCGAACGCGAGCTCGCCGATCAGCAGCGACACCGTGAACCCGACCCCCGCCAGCAGCGCCAGACCGAAGACGTCCCACCAACTCAGACCGTCGCCCAGGGTGGCGCGGGTGAACCGTTGCACCAGCCACGTCGATCCGAGCACCCCGGCACACTTTCCGGCCACCAGACCCAGCACGATGCCGATCGTGACCGGATCGCGCAGCGTCTCTCCGAGCCCACCCGCCCCGGCCACCGACACACCGGCGGCGAAGAACGCGAAGACCGGCACCGCGAAGCCGGCCGACAACGGCCGCCAGCGATGCTCGAAGTGCTCGGCCAGTCCGGGCCCCTCGCCGGGGCTACGGCGGATCACCGGAACCATGAAGCCGAGCAGCACCCCGGCGACCGTGGCGTGGACACCGGAGGCGTGCACCAGCGCCCACGTCACCGCGGCCAGCGGCAGCAGCAGCCACCAGGACCGGACCCGTCGCTGCACCAGCACCGCGAACAGCCCCAGCGGCACCACCGCGGCGGCCAGTGGCAGCAGATGCAGGGAACTGGTGTAGAACACCGCGATGACCAGGATGGCGAGGAGGTCGTCGACCACCGCGAGGGTGAGCAGGAAGGTCCGCAGCGCGGCCGGTAGATGCGTGGAGATGACCGCCAGCACGGCCAGGGCGAAGGCGATGTCGGTGGCGGTCGGCACGGCCCACCCGGACAACGCGCCACCCGAGGCAGTCGCGTTGATCGCCGTGTAGATCAACGCAGGCGCGGCCATGCCACCGACCGCCGCGACGACCGGCAGCAACGCGCGCCGCGGGTCACGCAGGTCACCGGCGACGAACTCGCGTTTCAGCTCGAGCCCGGCCACGAAGAAGAAGATCGCGAGCAGCCCGTCCGAGGCCCACTGCGCCAACGTGAGATCGAGATGAAGAGCGTGCGGGCCGATCTTGATCGCGATCAGGCTCTGATATCCCGACGACCACGGCGAGTTCGCCCAGACCAGAGCCAGGACCGCGGCGCCGAGCAGCAGCGCCCCGCCGACGGTCTCGGTGCGCAGCACGTCGCCGATGCGGCTGACCTCCGGCCAACTGCCCCGGCCGAACAGGTGGCGGGGCGGGCGAGACGGTGGTGCGGTCACAGGAACTCCTTCGGGAAGCGAGCACGGCGATGACATCGCCGACCAGGCTTCCCGGCACACCTGTTCTCAACCTATCTCACCCACGACGCGGGTTGTCGAAGGCCGAGCAGGCCGCCACGGCCCGGCTGTCCTCGCCGCCGGGCCGTGGTGGCGTGGAGGCGCTCAGCTGAAGGCCTTCACCTCCAGGAGGCCGACCGAGGCCGTGCCGCTGGTCAGGGCGACCCGCAAGCGCGTCGTGCTGACCTGGCCGAAGGTCACCTGGTTGTACTGGTTCGCCGCCACCGGATAGGCGCCGGGTGACGGGACGTCGGCGTAGGCCGAGCCGGTCCAGTACTGCAGCTTCCACGACGCGGGCAGGTCGATGCCCTGGCCGTCGTCGAAGAAGTAGACCTGGGCCGAGCGCAACGTCTGCGCCGTCGGCCAGGTCAGTTCGGCCCACTGCTCGCCCTGGTTGGGCCAGGTGCCCCAGCGCGGGTTCACCGTGTCGTTCGACGACGGTGGGTCGATGCCGTCGTTGATGGCGGCAATGCTTTCCCAGGACGAGGTGTACGAGGCGGTGGGCGTGGCCGCCGTGGCCAGGTTGCCCGATGGTGGCACCACCACGCCGCGCTGGTACAGCTTCAGCTCGGTCAGGCCCGTCTTCGCCGTGCCCGAGGGTTGGGTGAACAGGACGCGCAGACGAGACGTACTCACCGGGGTGAAGTTGACCTTGTTGTAGTTGGCCTGTGGAGTGCCGGGCGACTTCACCTGCGAGGCCGCGGCCACCCAGGCCGTGCCGTTCCAGTACTGGACCGTGTAGGACGTGGGCGGGCGGTAGCGGTTGGCGGCCCGGTCGTGGCGGAAGTAGAGCCGCGCCTCGTCGACCGTCCGCGCGGCGCCGAAGTTGACCTCGTACCAGTCGGTGGCGTTGGTGCTGCCGTAACTGCCCCAGAGCGGCGAGTTGGTCGGCAGGTCGTCGATCGCGGCCGCCGCGCTGGTGCCCGAGGTGGTGTACGAGGCCGACGCGGTCGCCCCGGCGGCCAGGTTGGCCGTGGTGGAGGTGAGGTCGACGCCGGCCTTGGCGAAGATGTCGACCACGCGGGAGCCGCTCTGCACCACGTTCTGCGGCGCCTGCAGCGACGGGAAGGCCGCGCTGTAGGCGGCCGGGACACTGACCGCGCCGGTCGCCGGGTTGTAGACGAACGGGGTGAGCTGGTTGACCGTGGCGACCCGGGTGCCGTTCAGATAGAGCGAATAGCCTTGAGGCACACCGGGATAGCGGGTGATGCCGTCGGCCGGGTCGTCCCAGACGATCGACAGGTCGGCGTTGCGGTAGCGCAGGTTGTTGACCGCGAAATGCGACCACCCGATGTTGATCGGCGAGACCTCGATCTGGGCGTCGTTGCGGGGCCGCAGGCCGGCCACGTCCTCGATGATCGTCCAGTTGCTGCTGCCGAGGATGTTGTGGTGGATCCAGGAGCGATAGGTGATGGCGCTGCCGTTCCAGTCGGCCCAGAACTCGTTGGCGTCGGGATAGGCGGTGTTGCCGCCGATGTACTGCGCCCAGGCGTTCCAGTAGAGCAGCTTCTTGTAGTCCTCGGTGGTCATCCACGAGTTCGGGTAATTGCGCAGCACCGACGAGTACAGCCGGAACTGCACGGTCGAGTTGATGGTCGAGAAGTTGTTGCTGCCGGTGGCCGAGGCCGCCTTGTCCTTCTGGTTCGCCGTGTAGAACGGGAAGACCGGATATTCGGCCGGGTCGGCGAACAGGCGCAGCGCCTCGCGGTACTGCGCGGTGTTCGGCATCAGGCCCACGGCGTACGGGTAATAGTTGTTGATTTCCTTCCAGGGCACATGGGTGTTGGTCGCGACGTGCTTGTGCTCGAGCAACTGCCGTGACGGGTTCCAGAGCGTGCTGACGACGCCGTTCTGGATGCGGTCGGCCAGGGTCTGCATCTCGGTGGCCTTCGCGGTGTTGCCGAGCAGCGAGTACGCCTGCCGGGCGGCGTTGGCCGCGGTCCACACATACGCGGTCTCGGCCCGGTCGAGGTTGCCGGCCCGCCAATGGAACGACACGGCGTCGGCGTCGTTTCCGGTCATCGCGCCCCAGTCGTACTCGATGACGCCGTTGTTGTTGGTGTCGTAGGTGGCGAGCTGGCCCTTGGCGTCGCCCTCGGCGTAGCGGGCGAAGTTGCGCAGCATGGCCGGCTGCCCGCCGTGGATCTGATAGGCGCGCCAGGCGGCCTCGGCGATGTACTGGGTGTACGAGTTCGACCAGTTCTCCGGATCGCCGGGGTTGTCGACGAAGCGGCCGTTGGCCGAGTACTGGCCGACGGCCAGGTAGGGACCGTACGAATACTCGGCGCCGCGCAGATACTTCAGGTCGTCGATGTGCATCGGCTGGGTCAGCGCGATGGCGTTGTTATATCCGGTGACGCCTTCGATCGACTGCGGGAACTGAAAGTCCTGACCGGGGATGTCGGCGTCGAGGTGGTTGAAGCGCATCAGCCACCAGCGGTAGTAGATGTTCTTCTTGATGGCGGCGTCGGGCACGTCGATGTACGGGACGTTGTCGGCCCACCATTTGTTGTACTCACGCACGTGGGTGCCGAAGGCGTCGGCCGCCGTCCGGGCCCGGTACGCGTCGTATTCCGTGCGGGACTGGGTGATCTCGTTGGCGACGAAGCCGAGTTGCACCTTCACCGTGGCCGTCTGTCCCGCGGCGACCGTGACCGACCTGGTCAGCGCACCGCCGGAGGCGGTGAAACCGTCACCCGAGAACCGCGGGTAGAGCGTGGTGAGGTTGTTCTTCACGGCCCGGGTGCCGGTCAGCTCGGCGCCGCTGACCGTGGTCGCGTAGGGCGAGGTCGCGTTCAGATTCACGGTCGCCGAGGCGGTTCCGGTGTTGACCACGGCCACGTTGGTCACCAGCACATTGTTGGCGGTGATGAATTTGGTGACGTCGAGCCGGACCGAGCCGCTGCCGGTGTGCACGCTGCGCCAATGGCTGGGCGTCTGCCGCCGCTGGGCCGGCTGCTCGGTGAAAGTGCCGGGCGAGGCCGTGATGGCGTACGCGTTCTGGCTGCTGATGTTGTCCCAGTAGGCCGCGTTGCCGCCGAAGCCGATGACCGACGGATTGTGCGTATACATGAACGCGGCACGGCCGCGGCTCATCAGCCAGGCGCCGGCCGGGTCGTTGCCGGTGCGGGCGAGCAGCCGGTCCATCCAGAAATCGGTGCCGGACGCCTCGGCGTCGTAGATGGCCCGCATGGTGTCGCCGGTCGAATAGCCCACGGGCGGGGCGGGAATCGACGCGGTTCCGCTGAAGGTGGGATAGCCGATGGTCTGTGCGGCTTGCGCCGGGGTCGCCAGACACGTCGAGACAAGTACCAGGCCCATGCTGTACGCGATGAGGCGGCGCATCATGCCGAGAACGCCTTCCACTCGAGAATGCCTGTGGAGTAACCGGTCCGGGACGTGAAGCTCAGCCGGAGCCGGGTCGTGCTGATGGTGCTGAACGCCATTTGGTTCTCGGTATTACCGGCGACGCCACACGCGCCCGGCACCGCGACGTAGGCGCTGCCGTTCCAGTACTGGAGCTGGCACGAGGCGGGCAGATCGATGCCCTGGTTGTCGTCGAACCAATAGACCGAGCTGCGGTTGATCGACTGGGCGGTCGGCCAGGTGTACTCGACCCATTGCGTGCCCTGCTGGGGCCAGTTCCCGTAGGCGAGGTTGGAGCGGTCGGCCGAATTGGCGGGAGTGCCACCGTTGTTCACCGCGCTCAAACTCTCCCAGGGTGAGACGTACGACGTGGTGACCGTCGCCGACGTGCCTCTGGTGGGAATGACCCGCTGAATGGTGCCGTCAGCGTTGAAATTGAGCTTGTCGATCGCCACCGAGCGCCGGAAATTGCCGCCGCCGGGCGCGTCGGCGGTGTGGTAGACCAGATACGACTGGCCGTTCAGCTCGGCGATGCCGGCGTGGTTGGTGGTCGAGGAGACCTGCCCGAGCACGATTCCGCGGTGTGTCCACGGTCCCATCGGGTTCGTCGCGGTCGCGTACCGCTGGCACGCGTAGTTCGAGTTCGTCACGCAGCCGTTGGTGTCGTTGGCGGCGTACATCATGTAATAAATGCCGTTGCGTTTGAACATCCACGGGGCCTCCCAGTAATTGGTGAGCCCCTGCGGGGTGACGACCGAACCGACCGTGTCGATCATGTTGGCGGCCAGCTTGACCGCGCGCGGCGCCCAATAGCCGCCCCAGTACATGTAGGCCTGGCCGTCGTCGTCCACGAAGACCGTGGGGTCGATGTTCAGCCCCGACGAGTTGGCCGTGCTGTCGCTGATCAGCGGGCCGCCCTTGGCGTCGGTGAACGGGCCGAGCGGGCTGTCGCCGACCGCGACGCCGATGTTCATCCAGCCCGCGCCGTTGCCGTTCACCGATGTGTACCAGTAGTACTTGCCGTTGCGTGGCTCGACCTCGCCGGCCCAGGCGTCGGCGCCGGCCCACGGGAACGTGCCGATGTTCGCCTTGGCGCCCTGGTCGGTGAAGTTCTGCGCGTCGGTCGAGGTGAGCACGTGCCACTCGCGCATGACGAAGTTATCGGTTCCGGCCGGCGCCTCGTCGCGACCGGCGTAGACGTACAGGGTGTTACCGACCACGAGCGGCGCCGGATCGGCGGTGTAGATGCTCGTGATGACGGGATTGGCCGCCCGCACCGGGGTGGCCACGGCGGCGACCGCCGTGATCACCCCACACAGTGCGGCGGCCCATCTTCTGGCGGACATGGGCCTCCTTTGTCAGTAGCCGTAGCGGCTCTTGAGATGCCGCCACCAGTCCCGGAACATCCAGGCGTCGAACTCGGTGATCTGAGCGGCGCTGCCGGCCTTCATGAGGAAGCCGCCGACACCGGTCGGGCTCCAGTCGTAGAAGTCGTCCAGGCCCCACGTGTGGCCGAGCTCGTGCAGCAGGATGTGGATGTTGGCCGCGTTGAGGTTGCCCATGAAGTACTCGCGGCCGATGCGCTGACCCCAGTCGCCGCCCGCGCCACCGCCGAAGCCGTCGGTCAGCCACAGCGACTGGTCGTAGTGGCGGGCGTAGCCGCCGGGGCAGTTCGGGTAGTTCCCGCTCTGGTTGAAGAAGCGGCCGCACGGCACCGAGCACTGCGGCGCGTTCTCCCGGATGTCGTTGACGTAGATGTCCACCGACGAGTCGGACCACTGCAGCTGCGAGCGGTTACGAACGGCCCAGCCGACGACCCGGACGGGCACTTCGGCGTACGGCCAGGCGTTGTGCCCGACGAGCTCGTCCATCCACTTCTTGTGCTGACGGGCGAGGGCGGCGTGGACCTGGTCGCGCTGGGCGGCGGTCACGGTGGCGGAGGAATCCCACCGTACGCAGTAGTTGATGTAGCCGCGGTTGGCCATGACCTGGTCCCAGCCGTAGTTACGGAACCCGTAGAGGTTGCCGTTGTTGTAGGTCTGCTCCTGGTGCTGCCAGACCTGGTTGAGCGGAGTGACCAGGTTGGCCGGCGGGCTCCAGGTCGCGGGGGCCGCCATCGCGGCTCCGGCGGGCACCATGACTACCGCCAGGAGGGCAGCGATCAGTGTTCGTACGAGTCTCACGGAACCTCCCATAGATCCAGGTGTGTCTATGCCGCTGTCCCACGATGAAGTGAGACTCCCCTACGAAAACGTTTTCGGCAAGATGTCCACTGTGTTACTCCAAAAGGCGCGATCCTGCTGGTAGCGTCGCCGCCACCACAGCTGACGGCGACCGAAAGGCAGCGCATGGGGCGGCGAAGATCCGAAGCGGTGACCCTGGCCGACGTGGCCCGCCGAGCCGGTTGTTCGATAGCCACCGCGTCGAAGGCGCTCAATTCCCGGGCCCAGGTCGCCGAGGCGACGAGGCAGCGGGTCCTGGCCGCGGCGGCCGAACTGTCGTTCCGTGCGCCGAACCGGACCAGGGCGATCGGGCTGCTCACCGACGAGCTGGGCGGCCGCTTCTCCATCCCGATCCTGCTCGGCGCCGAGAACGCGCTGGCCGGCGAGCGCATGTCGGTGCTGCTGTGCGACGCGCGGGGCGACGACGCCCGCCGGCGGCACTACGTGACGACGCTGCTGGCCCGCCAGGTCGACGGCCTGATCGTGGTCGGCCACGACAACGACGTGCGCCCGTCGCTGCCGCGCGACCTGCCGGTGCCGGTCGTGTACGCGTACGGCGAATCGGGTCATCCGGACGACGTCTCGGTCATCGCCGACGACGGCGGAGGGGCCAGGCTCGCGGCGGAACACCTGATCGGGTTGGGGCGGCGCCGGATAGCGCACATCACGGGGCCGCGGCACTACAGGGCGGCCCGCAAGAGGGCGGCGGGCCTGCGTGAGGTCCTGGAGGAGAACGAGTTGCCGTTGAGCGGGGACGAGCCCTTCTACGGCGAGTGGTCGCAGCGCTGGGGCCGGCGGGCCGCTCACCAGCTGCTGGCTTCACATCCGCGAACGGATGCGGTGTTCTGCGGCAACGATCAGATCGCGGCGGGGGTGGCCCAGGCTTTGAGCGAACGGGGCCGCCGGGTCCCGGACGACGTGGCGCTGGTGGGCTACGACAACTGGACGGAGTTCGCGGCCGATTGCCGGCCGCCGCTGACCACGGTGGACCTGAGGCTTCAGTCGCTGGGTGAGATGGCTGTACGGCATCTGTTCGCGGCCCTGGACGGGCGGCCGTCCCATGGTGTGGTGCGGTCGCCGTGCGGGCTGGTGGTGCGCGCCTCTACGGGGTAGTCGGGGAAGGGTTGCGGTGAACTACGGTGAGACCTGGCTGTTGATCGGCGCAGTGACACCACAGCGAGGGATGTGCCACTATGCCTGACTGGGTGCCAACGCTTGCCGGCTGGGGCTCTCTGCTGTTCGGAGGACTCGGCCTGTGGCGCGGCGTGACCCTGCTGCGTCGCGAGGGAGAGGCCCGTGATGCGACTGGCAGGCCCGCCTGGTTGGTATTGGCCGAGAGCAGCGGACTGACCGTGCTGGGCGTCGTCCTGCTGCTCAGCGGCTGAATGAATGTGATCTGGCCGGCCCGGGTGGCGGCCGGCAAAAGAACTCAGGCTGCGGCTGTGGCCTCCAGTTCGATCAGCTGGGTGGGGATGGCCAGGCGGGTCACCCCGAGCATCGTGGTGGGTGGGGTTGCTCCGGCGGCGGCGAGTCTTCGGGTGAGCACGTTGTAGTGGGAGAGCAGCTGGTCCACGTCGGTGGTGTAGACGGTCAAGCGGACCAGGTTGGCCAGAGACATGCCGGCCTTGGTCAGTACGGCTTCCAGGTTGTCCAAGGTCAAGGCCAGCTGGGCGGCCATGTCGCCCTCGTGCTGGGGCCTGCCGTCGGGGTCGGTGGCGGTCTGGCCTGAGCAGAAGAGGGTTTCGCTGGTGTTGCTGTTGCGCCGTCGCGGCCGGATGACGG
This sequence comes from Actinoplanes sp. NPDC000266, assembly GCF_042899005.1. Classification (NCBI taxonomy): domain Bacteria; kingdom Bacillati; phylum Actinomycetota; class Actinomycetes; order Micromonosporales; family Micromonosporaceae; genus Actinoplanes; species Actinoplanes sp. NPDC000266. The sequence goes on along the minus strand of NZ_JBIAZI010000001.1, from coordinate 573,036 downwards.
CGGAGACGCTCGCCCGCGAGCTGGAAGTGTCCACCCGGACCGTGCTGCGTGACATCGAGGCGCTGTCCACGGCTGGGGTGCCGGTTTTTGCCGAGCGGGGGCGGCACGGTGGGTTCGAGCTGCTGCCGGGGTTTCGGGGGGAGCTCACCGGGCTGAACCACGACGAGGCTCTGGCGTTGCTGGCGGGCGGGCCCGCCTTCGGGCTCGGGGCGGCGCTCGCCTCGGCGATGCGCAAAGTGGCCGACGCGCTGCCGGAGGATCGCCATGTGGCCGCGCAGCGTCTGCTCGTCGAGCCGGAGACGGATCTGTTGTCGCGCCGTGTGGCCGCCGAAGAGCTGTCCGGTGCGGCGATGATTCAGGTCAGGGGCGCGGTTCTCGCCGGGCGCCGGCTGCGCCTCCACTACGCGGCCGCGGGGCAGGAACCGCGGTGGCGCACGGTCGATCCGATCGGTCTGGTGAACGTGCGCGGGCGGGGATATCTGCTCGCCGTCCGCGCGGGGGCCGACCGGACCTATCGGCTGTCGCGGGTGCTGGCGGCCGAGGAGCTTTCCGAACCGGCGCGGCGGGCGGACCGGGTGGACCTCGATCGGGTCTGGCGGGAGCGCTGCGAACAGTTTCTGTCCGGCGATCACCTCGCCGTCGCGGTCCGGGTGCGGCCGGGGCGGCGTGAGGAACTGCTCGGGGCGGCGGTGGCCGTCCGCGCCGAGGAAGCCGGGGATGACGGCTGGGCGCGGCTCGAGGTGAGCTTCCAGGATCTGCGGCACGCCGTGTGGGCGCTGTGGCAGCTCGGCCCGGACGCCGAGGCGCTCAGCCCGCCCGCCTTGCGCGCCGCGCTGCACGACCGGGCCGCCGCGATCGCGCAGCGCTATCAAGAGCATCTGGCCTGAGCGGCGACCACGACCCGTTCCCCGGCGAAGACCGGCAGGGAACGCCCGATCGGCCGCAGGAAACGCTCCTGATAGTCCTCCGCGCCCAGGTCGGCCAGGACCCGCAGACCGTGGCCGGCCAGATGGCGGACCAGCTCGTCGGGGGCGAAGGCGCTCCGCCAGCTCAGCCGCCGGGCCCAGGCGGCATGCCGCGGGTCCTCGGCGACCGACCGCGGCATGTAGGTCAGCACGAACCGGCTGCCCGGTGGCAGGCTGCCGGCGTACGAAAGGATGGTCTCGACGGCCGGCGGCGGCAGATACATGGTGACCGCCTCGCAGAGCAGCAGGGCCGGCTGTCCAGGGTCGATCTCGGCCACGCCGTCGGGGCGCTGGGTGGCCAGGTCGATCGGGGCGTACGTCACGTGGCCGGGCAGGCGGCCCATCCGGCGCCGCACCACCGACTTCTTCGCCTCCTGCACGGCCGGCAGGTCGAGCTCCCACACGCGGGGCGCGGCCATCCGGTAGGGACGCGAGTCCATGCCCGCGCCGAGGATCACCACCTGGGTGATGCCGCCCGCGAGCGCTTCGCGGTACGCCTCGTCGATGGCCCTCGTGCGGCACACGACCGCGCCGTAGAAGCCGGGGCCGAAGCGCTCCAGCAGGCGCAGGAACACGTGTCGCAGCACGCGGTGACGGACGATCACGGCCGGCCAGCCGGTCAGGAAGGGGCCGGCCCACGGGTCGTCGAACAGGGGCGGCCGGGCGTGCGCCTCCAGCGCCCGCATCATGCCGGCGCCCGACGCTGTGCGCTCCACCCTGGCTATGGGACAGACCTTAGCCGAGAGGCTGCGCGCCGATCACCGACAGAAGTTGGAGCTTCTCGTAGCTCTCGGTGCCGGGAGCGGCCGTGTAGACGAGCAGGGCGTGCGACTGGTCCGGGTCGAGCAGGGACTGGCAGGTCAGCTCCAGGTCGCCCACCTCGGGGTGCACGAAGCGCTTGGTGTGGCTGTAGCCGACGCCGATCTCGTGGTCGTTCCAGACCGCGCGGAACTCCTCACTGCTCTCCAGCAGAAGGCTTTGGAGATGGGCGGCGTACGACTGTGGGCCGCGCAGCGTGACGACCCGGCGCAGACCGGAGGCGAAGACGCGGGCGTGCAGCTCGTGGTCGTCGGGATGGTAGAGGCGGCGGAAGCCCGGATCGGTGAACCAGCGGTAGCCGATGCTGCGGGCGGGGCCCGTGTAGCGGCTGGCGTCGCCGGTCAGGGCCACGCCGAGCGGGGTCTGGCGCAGGGTCTCGCCGAGCTCGGTGACCACCTCGGCCGGGGTGTCGGTGAGGCGGTCGAGGACGCGCAGCACGCCGGGGCTGATGTGCTCGCCGGCCGTTCCCCGGGTGGGCGGGTGATGGCCGGCCAGGCGGAACAGGTGGTCGCGCTCGTCGAGGGTCAGGTGCAGGCCCTGGGCGATCGAGGCGATCATCTGCTCGGACGGGTGCGGGCCCCGCTCGCGTTCGAGGCGGCTGTAGTAGTCGGTGGAGATGTGGCACAGGACGGCCACCTCCTCGCGGCGCAGGCCGGCCGTGCGGCGGCGCCGGCCGCGGGGCAGGCCCACGTCCTGCGGCTGCAACGACTCGCGGCGGAGGCGGAGGAACTCGGCAAGCCCGGCTCGATCGATCACATGTCAGTTCTACCGCCGCCGGGCGGCCGCAGCCTGGGATCGTCAGGCCGTGGATAAGCGCGTGGGGTCCCGGCAACCTCGACATCACCACGACGTCGAGTGACAGGGAGTCACACCATGGCCGTACCCGACCTGACCGGAAAACTCGCCCTGGTGACCGGCGCGAGCGACGGTATCGGCCTGAGCCTGGCGGCGCGCCTCGCGGCGGCCGGGGCCGAGGTCGTCCTGCCGGTGCGGAACCCGGGCAAGGGTGAGGCGGCGATCGCGAGCATCAGGCAGCAGCACCCGACGGCCGTGCTGTCCCTGCGGGAGCTCGACCTGTCGTCGCTGAAATCGGTGGCGGCGCTGGGCGCCGAGCTGAACGGAGAGGGCCGCCCGATCCACCTGCTGATCACCAACGCCGGGGTGATGACGCCGCCCGAACGGCAGGTCACGGCCGACGGGTTCGAGCTCCAGTTCGGCACCAACCATCTCGGGCACTTCGCCCTGGTCACCCATCTGCTGCCGCTGCTGCGGGCCGGACACGCCCGGGTCACCTCGCAGATCAGCGTGGCCGCCGCGTCGGGCGCCCTCAACTGGGACGACCTGAACTGGGAGAACTCGTACAACGGCATGCGGGCGTACCGTCAATCGAAGATCGCCTTCGGCCTTTTCGCCATGGAACTGGATCGCCGGAGCCGGGCCGGCGACTGGGGCGTCACCAGCAACCTCGCGCATCCGGGCGTCGCCGCCACCAGCCTGCTCCAGGCGCGGCCCGAGGTCGGACGGCCGCGACCGACCCTGGGCGGGCGGCTGATCCGGACGCTGGGCCGCCGCGGCATCCTGTTCGGCACGCCCGAAAGCGCCGCCCTTCCCGCCTTCTACGCGGCCACTTCACCAAAGGCCAAAGGCGGTTTGATGTACGGCCCCAGCGGCTTCCAGCATTTGTCGGGACCGCCCGCCGAGCAGGCCCTCTACGCGCCGCTGCGGAGCGAGGACGAGGCCCGGCGGGTCTGGGAGGTGTCCGAGAGGTTCACCCGCGGTTGAGCGCGACCACCTTGTCGATCAGGCCGCTGCCGGGGAAATCGAGCATCAGCATGCCCGTACGCGCCGCCGGGGTCTGGTTGAGATAGCCCAGCAGGAACGGGTTCACGCCCTGCACGCCGAACGCTCCCCCGGCCACCTGCTGCGGCTGCGCGAAGATGCTGGACCCGCTGCCGAAGTTGACGTACATGAGCGCCGGATCGGCGGCGCGGGTGGCGTCGAGGAAGCGGCGCACCTGGTCGCGTTTGGTGGCGATGGCGCCGACGTTGGGCACGGTGTACTCGTCCTGCACGTAGGTGGAGGAGCCGTCGTCCCAGCCGGCGAACTGGGCCAGCCCGTAGCGCTCGACCGGCCCGCCGCGGGGCCCGTTCACGACCGCCAGCACGACCCGGCCGCGAATCTCGCCGAGGGTGGGGGTGGCCGCTCCGGCCGACCGGCTCACCGAGGGCGCCCAGAACAAATTCTGATTGCGGGAGACGTACGAGTCGAAGATGTCGGCGAAGCCGCGCTGCCCGGCCACATCAGTGCAGGAGCCGAGCTCGCCGGTGCACTCCTGCTTGAGCCGCAGGACCACGGACTCGCGCGGGTGGGCGGCGAGGAAGGCGGCCAGCGCCGTCAGGACGTCGTCGAAGTTGGCGTTCTGGTAGACCGCGCCGTGGTGGATGGTGAAGGTGTTGCCGGTGTTGACCCGGGCCCGGATGTCGATCATCCGGATGCCGGCGGTCAACTGCCGGGCCAGCGTGCCGCCGCTGTCGCCGTAGTTCTCCTGGGTCTGGGTCAGGATGCCGCCGTGGATCGACATGGTCTCGTGCGTGCCGGGCAGGGAGAGCGCGGCCAGGCTGGTGGCGTCGGCCAGCGGCGCCATCCAGTCGGGATTGCTGGCCGCGCCGAGCGTGCGGTACGACGCGTCGGCCGCGAACGCCGGTGCGGGCGCGGCGAGGAGGGCGAGGACGAGGACGAGGAGGCCGGCGGCCGCGATACGTCTCATGCAGTGAAAGATATCGATGCCAGATGGACGTGCGGCGACCGACCGGCATCGAGTGGGGGCCGCCGTGTGCGAGCGGCCCCCACTCGGGCTGTCAAAGGATGTAGCCGTAAATGTTGGTGTTGAAACCGGACTGGGCGACGTCGTCGCCGGAGGTGCGGGCCGACCCGTACATGAAGTTGGGATCGCCGCCGAGACACTCGTAGATCGTGCCCGCGGTGTCGCCCTGGGTGGCGCCGCGCTCCCCCGGCGCCGAGACGACGGCGTCCAGACCCTCGCCGCCGTCGAGGTTCAGCACCCGCAGGTCGTGACCGAAGCGGTCACCCGCCTGCGAGACGCCGTCGACGTACTCGTAGCCCTGCGAGATGTCGGCGCCGCGCGAGACCAGGCCGGACGCCGAACCGCGGAACGGACTGACCACGCCCGCGTCGCGGACCGTGCCGGGCGGGGCCGCCGGAGCGTCGACCACGTCCTGACCGGGCACGCCGACCAGCAGGTCGCCGAAGCCGTCGCCGGTGATGTCGCCGGCCGCCACCGCCGACCCGAAGGCGTCGCCCGCCACCGGGTCGCCCGGCACGCCCGCCGAGGCGCGGGTCAGCACCGACGACGCGGTGACGAAGAAGCCGTCGTTGTTGCCCTGGAAGACCGCGACCATGCCGGCTCCGGCCTTCCCGCCGACCGCCGCGTCGGGCGTGCCGGCGAACAACTCGTCCGCACCGTCACCGTCGGCGTCGGCGAACGCCAGCCCGCCGAAGCCGAGCCGCACCGGCTGCACGCTCGGGGCCACCTTGGTGAAGTCGCCGCCGCCGACCGCGAAGACGCCGATCACGTTGAGCCCGGTGGGGACGCCGAGGATGAGGTTGACCATGCCGAGGCTGGCGCCGGTGCCGCCCGCCCTCTCGCCGGGGCTGCCGATGGCCAGGTCCCCGTACCCGTCGTGGTTGTAGTGGCCGATGGCCAGCACGCCGCCGAACCGGTCGAACGCGTTCGGGGCGCCCGGCATGTACGGGTCGGACTGGTCGAGCCAGCGCGCGCCGGTCGTGCTGACGCCGTTGGCGTCGCTCAGGAACATGATGAGGCCGCCGGCGTCGGTGGCCGTGCCGACGGTTTCGCCGGGCAATCCGACGGCCAGGTCGGCCCGGCCGTCACCGTTGATGTCGCCGGCCGCCAGGGCGCCCGCGAACTCGTCGCCGGCCTCGGCCGTCTCGGGCACGCCGGGGCTGCTCTGGTTGAGGTGGCGGATGCCGGCCACGCTCAAGCCGCCGGCCGAGCCGGGAAGGATCCAGAGCCCACCGGCCGCCGTACGGTTCGTGCCGTCGGCCTCGGTGGGAACGCCGACGACGAGGTCGTCGTAGCCGTCGTTGTTGAAATCGCCGCTCGTGAGGGCGGCCGCTTTGGTGCCCAGGTAGTCGCGGTAGGCGCCGGACGAGTAGCGCACCACCACGCCGCCGCGGGCGGTGGCGGCGATGTCGTCGAGGCCGTCGCCGTCGAAGTCGGAGGTGGTCGGCCCGGTGCCGGACCGCGGCGTCGCGGGGGCCGCTACGCGCTGGAAGGTGATCGAGGCGCCGTCCTTGGTCACGGTCGTGGGCGCGGCGTGCGCCACTCCAGGGACCAGGACGGCGAGGGCTGTGGTGGACAGGACGGCCGTGGCCGCGTACCTCATAATCAAGATCTTCCCCGTTCGGTTGAGGTTGATCCACAGTTGCCAATGGGCTCCGGGGCAAACATGAACGATCGACAACGTGGCACGAACCCGGCAGAAGACCGCCGCTTCCGTTAGCGTCGATCGGTATGACGAGCTCAATCGGGCGCATCCCGGTGGTCGGTGCCGGGCCGGTCGTCGAACACGGCACGCGGCCGGCCAAATCGGTGACCGGCGAGGAGTTCGAGGTCACGGCCACTGTGTTCCGTGAAGGGCACGACGCGGTCAACGCCACCGTCGTGCTCACCGACCCTCAAGGGCAGGAACACTCCGTGCCGATGGCGCGGGTCAACGCGGGACTGGACGCGTGGTCGGCCACCGTCAGCGCCGACCGGGCCGGGCGGTGGGCTTTCCGGGTCGAGGGCTGGTCCGATCCGTACGGCACGTGGCACCACGACGCCGTGATCAAGGTCGAGGCGGGAGTCGACGTCGAGCTGATGCTCGAGGAGGGCGCCCGGGTCCTCGAGCGGGCCATCGCCGAGGTGCCCCGGGCCAAGGAGCAGTGCACGCCGCTGGCCGAGGCCGTCGCCGCCCTGCGCGACACCGCGCGCTCGCCGGCCGGGCGGTTGAGCGCCGGCGTGTCCGAGGCCGTACGGAACGAGTTGCAGGCCCGGCCTCTGCGCGACTTCGTCACCCCGTCGGCCGATCTGCCCTGGCTGGTCGAGCGGGACCGGGCCCTCTACGGCGCCTGGTACGAGCTGTTCCCCCGCTCCGAGGGCGCCCACTTCGACGAGGAGACCGGCCGCTGGGTCAGCGGCACCTTCGCCACCGCCGCCCGGCGCCTCGACGCCGTGGCCGACATGGGCTTCGACGTGGTCTACCTGACCCCGGTCCACCCGATCGGCCGGGTCAACCGCAAGGGGCGCAACAACTCGCTGCACGCCGAGCCTTCGGATCCCGGTTCGCCGTACGCCATCGGCAGCTCCGAGGGTGGGCATGACGCCGTACACCCGGACCTCGGGTCTTTTGATGATTTTGATGCTTTTGTGGCCCGGGCCCGCGAGCTCGGCCTCGAGGTCGCCCTCGATCTGGCCCTGAACTGCGCGCCCGACCACCCGTGGGTCGCCGAGCATCCCGAATGGTTCACCACGCGGGCCGACGGCTCCATCGCGTACGCCGAGAACCCGCCGAAGAAATATCAGGACATCTATCCGCTGAACTTCGACAACGACCCCGAGGGCCTGTACGAGGAGATCCTGCGGGTGGTCCGGGTCTGGCTCGACCACGGCGTCACGATCTTCCGGGTCGACAACCCGCACACCAAGCCGCTGTGGCTGTGGGAGCGGCTGATCGCCGACACCGACCCGGACGTCATCTGGCTGGCCGAGGCGTTCACCCGGCCGCCGATGATGCACACCCTGGCCAAGGTCGGCTTCCAGCAGTCGTACACGTACTACGCCTGGCGGCACACCAAGCCGGAGATCGAGGAGTACTGCACCGAGCTGGCCGGGCCGGCCGCCGCCTACATGCGGCCCAACTTCTGGCCGACCACGCACGACATCCTCACGCCGTTCATGCAGCGCGGCGGGCCCGAGACGTGGATGATGCGGGCGGCGCTGGCGGCGACGCTCTCCCCCTCGTACGGCATCTACGCCGGCTACGAACTCATGGAACGCGTCCCGCGTCCCGGGGCCGAGGAGCAGATCGACAACGAGAAGTACGAGTACAAGAACCGCGACTGGGCCGCCCCCAACGGCGCCCCGTACCTGAAGCTGATAAACGAGATCCGCCGCGCCCACCCGGCCCTGCACCGCCTGCGCAACCTGCGCTGGCACGACGCCGACGACGACCACGTGCTGGTTTTCTCGAAGTCCCGCCGGGTCTACGACCGCGACGACGTGATCGTCGTGGTGGCCAACCTGGAACCGGACGTCACCCGCGACACGTGGATCCACCTGCGCATGCCCGAACTGGGCCTGAACTGGACCGACGCGTTCGTCGCCCACGACCTGATCACCGGCGAGCACTGGAACTGGTCGGAACACAACTTCGTCCGCCTGGGCCCGGACACCGAGCCGATACACATCATCCACGTCCGCCCGGAGGGCATCACCGGACCGCGCTGACCTCCTGGGGCAGTCGCACTTCCAGGCGGCCGATGAGTTCCGGGAGGCCGCGCGGTCTACCGCACATGACTTCGATCCAGCCCATCGCGAGCACCCCCGACCTGCCCCGGCTGCGCGCCTTCTACGAGAAGGTGCTCGGCGCGAAGCAGACCCTCCGCGTCCCCGAGGAGGGCCCGGAGTTCTACGTGGAGCTGCGGATCGGCGAGTCCACGCTGGGCCTGGTCCAGGAGCCCAACACCACGATCGGCGCCCCGGTGCGCATCATCCTGAGCGCCGACGTCACGGATGTGGACGCCCTGCTCCCCACGGTCGAGTCGGCCGGCGGCACAGTCCCCGGCCAGCCCAACGACATGCCATGGGGCCAGCGGGTGGCCCACGTCCTGGACCCCGACGGCAACATGCTCAACCTGACGAGGTGGCTCTGACGACGGGCGGTCAGAGTGTGGCCGGCTGAGTCTGGGCGGACCGGTCCCGCCTCTTCGCGCTCATGCCGACGATGGCCATGACTATGCCGTAGGAGAGCTGCTTTGCGTTTGCCATCAGCCGACGGTAGAAAGTCGCGTCACACGTCGATGGACACCTTGTGCGACGTTGCCGGACAGCTGAGCCAGGCTCCGCTAGGAGCCCCCGCTCCAGGCCGGTTTGCCGCCGGCCGGGGTGGACGTCACGTCGGGGCCGATCAACAGGAAGTGGGCCTCGTCGCTGTCGACCCGGGGGCAATGGTCGATGCCGCGCGGGATGACCAGCAGGTCGCCGGGGAGCAGGGGCACGTCGCCGTCGCGCAGTTGGATTGTCATCTCGCCGGTGAGCAGCAGGAAGGTCTCGTCCTGGTCGTCGTGGGCGTGCCAGGTCGTCGAGCGCGTTCCCTTCGCCACCTTCAGCAGGTTGCCGTTGGCCGTGGCCAGCACCTTCTGGGACCAGAACTCGGTCAGGGCCGCCGCCTCGCCGGCCACCGCGTGTTTCGTGAGCATGGCCCCGATCATCCGGTCCGGCGCCGCCTCCGGGCAGTGGTAGGAATGACCAATGCCGCAAGGATCCTCACACCGGGTCGTCCTCGTCGTCGACGAGCAGTCCAACCCCTTCGAGGTCGGCTGTGCGTGTGAGATCTTCGGCGGTCCGCTGCGGCCTGAGATCGGTTTCCCGCTGTACGAGCTACGGGTGGCCGCCCCTCGGAAGGCGACGCCCATGCGGGACGCTCTGTTCAGCATCGGCGCGGTCGGGCGGCTCGACGAGATCGAGCGGGCCGACACTGTCATCGTGCCGAACCGGCCGTACGTCGAGACGCCGTCCCGGCCGGCGCTGCTCGCCGCCCTGCGCCGGGCCCACGAGCGGGGCGCCCGCCTCGTCGGCCTGTGCACCGGCGCCTTCACCCTGGCCGAGGCCGGTCTTCTCGATGGGCGCCGGGCAACGGTCCACTGGACCTTGGCTGAGGAGTTCCGGGTGCGGTTCCCCGGCGTACAGCTGGAACCCGATGTCCTTTTTGTCGACGACGGTGACCTGCTCACCTCGGCCGGCAGCGCCGCCGCGCTCGATCTCGGGCTGCACATCGTCCGGCGCGACCACGGGGCGGAGATCGCCAACCATGTCAGCCGGCGGCTCGTCTTCGCCGCCTACCGCGACGGCGGGCAGCGCCAGTTCGTCGAGCGGCCGATGCCGGCGGCCACCGATCAGTCCCTCGCGCCGATCATGGCCTGGGCCCAGCAGCGCCTCGACGAGCCGATCACCGTCACCGAGCTCGCCCGGCGGGGCGGGATGAGCGCCGGCGGGCTGCACCGCCGGTTCCGCGCCGAGCTCGGCACCACGCCGCTGGCCTGGCTCACCGCCGAACGCGTCGCCCTGGCCTGCCGCCTGATCGAACAGGGCGCCCACGGCCTCGAGGCGGTGGCCCGGCGTTCGGGGCTGGGCAGCGGGGCCAACATGCGGGCCCTGTTCAAGCGGCACGTCGGCGTGAGCCCGGCCGACTACCGGCGTCGCTTCAGCGGCGGCGGGTAGGGCTGTCCCCCATCGCCACTGGGGGACAGCCCTACCGTTGAGCAGGCAAAACGTCTTTCGCGGGAAGTGTGAGCAGCGGTAAGAACCGGTTCCGGCCGATGCTTCGGCGGGCAACCACATCGCATCCGCAGCACATCGCTACTCGAGAAGGAAGCCCCCGCGATGCCGTTCATCACCACCCCCGACGGAGTCGAGATCTACTACACCGAGCAGGGCACCGGGCAGCCCATCGTGCTCAGCCACGGCTGGCCGCTGAGCTCGGACGCCTGGCAGGTCGAGCTGAAGCGGTTCGCCGACGCCGGATATCGGACCATCGCGCACGACCGGCGCGGGCACGGCCGGTCGGAGAAGACCTACACGGGCAACGACATGGACACGTACGCCCGTGATCTGGCCGCCGTGATCGAAGCCCTCGATCTGCGCGACGTGATCCTGGTCGGGCACTCGACCGGTGGCGGCGAGGTCGTCCGCTACGCCGCGCAGTACGGCCAGGACCAGGGCCGGGTGGCCAAGGTGATCACCGCGGGGGCCGTGCCGCCGCTCATGGTGCGGACCGAGGCCAACCCGGACGGTCTGCCGATCGACGTGTTCGACGGCATCCGGGCCGGTGTCCTCAAGGACCGGTCGCAGTTCTGGAAGGACCTGTCGGAGAGCTTCTTCGGCGCCAACCACGGCCGGGCCGTCTCGCAGGGCGACAAGGACGACTTCTGGCGCCAGGGCATGCTGGTCAACCTCGCCGCGGCGTACGACTGCGTGAAGGCCTTCTCGGAGACCGACTTCACCGAGGACCTGAAGGCGCTGACCGTGCCGATCCTCATCGCGCAGGGCGACGACGACCAGATCGTGCCGATCGGCGACGCCGCCCTGAAGTCGATCAAGCTGGTGAAGGACGGCACGCTCAAGGTGTACGAGGGCGCGCCGCACGGCATCCAGGGTGACTACCAGGACAAGCTCGACGCCGACATCCTCGAGTGGATCAAGCAGTAGTCACGTAGTCGCCGGGCGGGCCCGACTGCTCCCAGACGACGCCGACGACAGTGCCTCTCCCCGGGACCCGTGCCCCCGGGGCGAGGCCGCCGTACGGCTCGACCAGGAGCGCGTCGAGGGTCTGCCCGGCGCCGTCGAGCGAGCCGCGCAGGCTGGTGGAGCGGAGCTCTCGTCCGAGCGTGATCGCCGCGTCGCGTAAACGCCGATCCGAATGGGTCTCGAAAGCGCTCAGCGCGGCCTCGATCCGGACCCAGAGCCGCCACCGGTCGCCGTCGAGCAGGAGCCGGGCCGCCCGGTCCATCGCCGCGCAGGCGATGTCCACACCGGCGTCCTCGCCGAGCCCGGCCGCCCAGTCCAGCTCGTCCTTCGGCGGCCGCAGATCCGGCGACTCGTGCTCGACCACCGCGTACAGCATGGCGATGGCCGTCTCCCGGCCCTCGCCGCTGTACAGCGGGCCGATCCCGCCGGTGGCGCGCAGCGTCGGGAACCGCGTGACCAGATGCGCGGCCCGGCCCAGCGGAAGCTCGGCGGCCTGCCGGGCGTCGCGGACCCTCGCCGTAAAGGTGCGGCGTTCGCGAGCAGCGAACATCAGGGCCCGATGCTCGTCCGTCACCCGCGCTGCCACGGAATACGCCACGCCGAGCTCGGCCGCCAGCGCCCGGATCGCACGCTTGCGGGCTCGGTCGGGCACGGATCGCCGGCTCCGGGTTTGACTCATGGTGTTCCTCCCGTTGTAGCGTTGGGAACGCACCGCGCAGGCACGAGCGTATGCGAGGTCCCCCACGCGGGCCACGCGCCAGACGCCAAGAGGCTCCGACTCAGCGCACGCGATTCCCGGCTGCCCACTTCTTCGTCGGGCGGGGTGCGTGGGGCTTCGCCACGAGGACGTGAGTGGCATGTTCGAGCAGTTCACCGACCGTGCGCGGCGAGTGGTCGTCCTGGCTCAGGAAGAGGCCCGCGCGCTCGACCACGACTACATCGGAACCGAGCATCTCCTGCTCGGCCTCGTCCACGAGGACTCCACGGCGCTCGGCATCTCCTTGGAGAGCGCCCGGCATCAGGTCGAGGAGATCATCGGCCGCGGCACCAGCACGCCGGGCGAGCACATCCCGTTCACGCCGCAGGCCAAGAAGGTGCTGGAGCTGTCCCTTCAGCTCGGCCACGGCCACATCGGCCCCGAGCATCTCCTGATCGGCCTTCTCCGCGAGCGCGACGGCGTCGCCCGGCAGGTGCTGGTCCGGCTGGGCGTCGACGTCGCTTCGGAGCCTCCCTCCGCGAAGTCCGTGATCCTCGAGCAATACGGTACGAACCTGACGCAGCGGGCGCGGGAGGGCCGCCTCGATCCGGTGATCGGCCGCGAGCGGGAGATCGAGCGGGTCATGCAGGTGCTGTCCCGCCGGATGAAGAACAACCCGGTGCTGACCGGCGAGCCCGGCGTCGGCAAGACGGCCGCCGTGGAGGGTCTGGCCCGGTCCATCGTCCGGGGCGCGGTGCCCGAGACGCTGAAGGACAAGCAGATCTACACCCTGGACATGGCGTCCATGGTCGCCGGTTCGCGCTACCGCGGCGACTTCGAGGAGCGCCTGAAGAAGGTGGTCAAGGAGGTCGGCGCCCGCGGCGACATCATCCTGTTCATCGACGAGATCCACACCCTGGTGGGTGCGGGCGCGGCTGAGGGCGCGATCGACGCCGCCAGCATCCTCAAGCCGATGCTGGCCCGCGGCGACTTCCAGCTGATCGGGGCGACGACCTCGGACGAGTACCGCAAATTCATCGAGAAGGACAAGGCACTCGAACGCCGGCTCCAGCCGATTCCGGTGAGCGAGCCCACCCTGGCCGAGACCATCGAAATTCTCAAAGGCTTGCGGGATTCGTACGAGGCCCATCACCGCGTCAGCATCACCGACACCGCCCTGGTCGCCGCGGCGACGCTGGCCTACCGGTACATCTCCGACCGTTTCCTGCCGGACAAGGCGATCGACCTGATCGACGAGGCCGGCGCGCGCACGCACCTCCGCCACTTGGCCGAGGTCGGCGACGAGCAGATCGCCGAGGTGCTGGGCGACTGGACCGGCATCCCGGTCCACAGGCTGACCGAGGAGGAGACCTCCCGGCTGCTCAACATGGAAGAAGAGCTCCACAAGCGCGTCATCGGCCAGGAGGACGCGGTCACGACGGTCTCCAGGGCCATCCGCCGCACGCGCGCCGGCCTGAAAGACCCGAGGAGGCCGTCGGGTTCGTTCATCTTCGCCGGCCCATCGGGCGTGGGAAAGACGGAGCTGGGCCGTACGTTGGCGTCGTTCCTGTTCGGCTCGGAGGACGCGCTGATCCAGCTGGACATGTCGGAGTTCTACGACCGGTCCACGATGTCGCGCCTGGTGGGTGCCCCTCCCGGCTACGTGGGCTACGACGAGGGTGGCCAGCTGACCGAGAAGGTGCGGCGCAAGCCGTTCTCGGTGGTGCTGTTCGACGAGATCGAGAAGGCCCACCCGGACGTCTTCAACACCCTGTTGCAAATCTTGGAGGACGGTCACCTGACCGACGGCCAGGGCCGGACAGTGGACTTCAAGAACACGGTCATCATCCTGACCACCAACCTGGGCACCCGAAACACGGCGTCGGTGGGCTTCCGGACCGGGGAGGCCGAGCATTCGAAGGACCGGGTCATCGGGGAGCTGAAGCAGCACTTCCGCCCGGAGTTCCTCAACCGTATCGACGACACGATCGTCTTCCACCAACTGCGCCAGAACGAGATCCTCGAGATCGTCGACATCTTCACCGCCCGCATCGAGACCCAGCTCAGGAACAAGGACATGGGCTTGGAGCTGACCGACAACGCGAAGAGGCACCTGGCGAAGAAGGGCTTCGACCCGGTGCTGGGCGCCCGCCCGCTGCGCCGCACGATCCAGCGCGACCTGGAGGACACACTCTCCGAGCAGATCCTGTTCAACGAGCTGCGCCCCGGCCAGACCATCAAGGTCGACTGCGAGAACGACAAGTTGGTCTTCCGCCCCGTGGTGTCAGCCCCCGGCAAACGGGTAGCAACCATCGATAGCTAGCAATGGCGTTGGAGAGGAGGCGGGCCGTGGCACCCCATCGAGCGACCCGTCTCCTGCTCATGTTCGGCCTGGCCATAGCCGCTTTCCTGGCCTTGACAGTCTTCGACCGGGCCGCCCACGCCGACGAGCTCACGCCCCCACTGCCCACCGCGCAGCCGACAGCCCACGCCGAAAAAGTCCGGAAATTTCCCCCCGGGCGGCCCGCAGTCGTTCCTTCGAAGACCTCAGACATCGCCCGAAAAGCAACCACCCGCAAGGACACCGCCCAGAAAGCCACGGACCCCAAGGCCGCCGCCGCCCAGAAAACCACGGACCCCAAGGCCGCCGTACGGAAAGCCACGGAGCACAAGATCACCGTACGGAAAGCCACGGAGCGCAAGACCACCGTACGGAAAGCCACGGAGCACAAGACCACCACCTCGAAAGCCACGGAGCGGAAGAACGCCACCCCGACGGCCGTGGACCGCAAGAACGCGACCCCGAAAGCCGCGGAGCGTAGGACCGCGACCGACCCGAGAAGCAAGAAGGCCACAGCTCGGACCGTCGAGAAGCTGTCGGGTCCGATCCCCAAGGCCGTGAAGCGGGCGGTGGCCCCGGCCCCGAAGGCAGCCGCCCACAAGGCCACGACCTCACAGATCAACGCGCGAGAAAAGGCGCCCAACCGCCCCACCCCCGCGAACCCGCTCAGCGAAGCAGCCACCAACCTTCGGGCAGATCCCATCAGCGCCGCCGGCCTTCCCCAGCAGAAGGATGTTCCGACTCCGGACGCCGCCGCCGTCCTCAACACACACCCCGCCGGTCTGCCCAGCCCTACAGACCTCCTCCCCGTGGAGACCGCCGACCTCCCCGGCATCCGGGACCCGGAGATCGCCCACCTCCGCGCGCCCACGGAACTCCTCAAGCCAGCAGCCGCCAACCTCCCCACAGCCGCCGAACTCCTCGAACCGGCGACCGCCGAACTCCCCGCACCCGCCGAACTCCTCTCCCCCGCGACCGCCGAACTCCCCGCACCCGCCGAACTCCTCTCCCCCGCGACCGCCGGGCTCCACACGCCGACAGATCTTCTCGGTCTGGCGAACGCCTATCTCTCCAGGACTGTCGAGCTCCTCCGCCCGGCGACCGCCGAACTCCCCGCACCCGCGGAACTCCTCGACCTGGGGAAGCTCTCGGCGGCGACAGGAAAGCTCAGCCCGAGCGCCGTCGAGTTCCCCTCGCTGCTCGGACCGGGCGCCCCACCGCTGCCGGTGCCGTTACTTCGCCGGGCAGCTTCGGCTGAGCCGTTCCCGCTGACGGTCCTTGCCGCCCCCACGTCTCCCTCCATGCCGGAAATTTCGGATTTTGTCGATCTGCAGTGGCCGGCGCTCACCAGCAGCGGCAGCGGCAGCAGCGGCGTCGGCGGCAGCGGCGTCGGCGGCAGCGGCGTCGGCGGCAGCGGCGTCGGCGGCAGCAGCGGCGTCGGCGTCGGCGTCGGCGTCGGCGGCAGCAGCGGGAGCGGCGTCGGGGGCGTCAGCAACGGGGGCGTCAGCAACGGCAGCGGTGGTGGTGGTGGCGGCGATGGGCTGGCAGCTCGGGGCGTTCCATGTGACTTCGGCGATCCTGTGCCCGCCGGTGACAAGCAAGAGCGGCTGAGCGGCACCTCCACCTCGCCCGGGCAGCCGGGTGATCGTGCCGGTGGTGGTCCCTCGGTGCGGGACTCCGCCGGTGGGGCGGCGCCTTCCCTGGGCACCCTGCCGTCCTCCTGGTGGCCCGATGTTCCGGCTGCCGTTCAGGCCCTTGGCGCTTCTGTGCGCACCTGCGGGCGTACCACCAAATATTGCGGTCCTCCCAGCTAGATCCGAATCGGGCCAGCGTCGTCACCGACGCCGGCAATTCACCCCGATTCGATTTCTGGCTGGGAGGCCTTTGTGATTCGCATTCTGCTTGCCGAACCCATGAATCTGCTGCGTGGCGCCCTTTCCGCCACCCTTTCCCTTGAAGACGATTTTGTTGTTGTCGCCGAGCTCGGCGGGCTTGCCGAGGCGCCCCGTATGGCCCGCGCCGTGCGGCCCGATGTCACCGTTGTCAATGTCGGGCTGCTGGCCGGTGACGGGCTGCGGCTTCTCGGGCTCCTCAGCTCCGCGCAGCCGCGCTGTGCCGTGCTCGTTCTGGCCGGGCCGGACGCCTCGGGGCCGCTCAACCGGGCGCTCGACGCGCACGTCCGCGGGGTCGTCGGCACCCAGGCCGCGCCCTGTGAGCTGGTGCGTGACATCCGGCGGGCGGCCCGGGGCGAGCGTGTCATCGACGCCGGCCTGGCCGTTGCCATGGTCGCCGCCCCTCGCAGCCCTCTTTCCGCCCGGGAGCTGGACGTTCTCAGCGTCGCCGCCTCGGGTGTGCCGTCGCGGGAGGTCGCAGCCCGGCTCCATCTGGCCGCCGGCACCGTCCGTAACCACATCTCGGTGATCCTGCGGAAGACCGGCGCCCGGAACCGGCTCGAGGCCGTCCGCCTGGCCGAGAGCTCCGGCTGGCTGCAAACGTGACTTTTGTCAGCGATCCCGATGGCAGCGGTCACTGGGACCGGCCCCGCCCGGCATCGAGGCTTATCGGTGTCCACAGCGAATCGCCAGGAGGAACCATGACACTCCGGAAGAGGCTCTCGATCGTCGCCGTCACCTTGATCGCGGCGCTGGGCCTGACCGCGGTGGGGGCCAACCCGGCCTCCGCCGCGCCGCCCGCCACCACCACCGCCGTTCCCAGCGCCCCGATCACCGGCACCTTCACGGACGCCGCGGGCGGGACCGGCACCTTCGCCGGCAGCTTCACGCCCACCAAGTTCGCCGCCCAGGACGGCGACCTCGTGGCCACCGGCACCCTGACCGGCACGCTCACCGACTCGGCCGGGGCCGCCGTCGGCACCGTCGAGCAGGCGGTCACCGCGCCCGCCTTCGTCGCCCAGGCCACCTGCCGGATCCTGGACCTCACGCTCGGCCCGCTGCACCTCGACCTGCTCGGCCTGACGGTCGACCTCAACCAGGTGCACCTGGTCATCAACGCGGTGTCCGGCGCCGGGAACCTGCTCGGCAACCTGCTCTGCGCGATCGTCGGCCTGCTCGACGGCACGCCCACCGCCGGCCAGCTGGCCGCGATCCTGAACTTCCTGCTGGCCCTGCTCAGCGGGCTCTGAGACTCGCCGACCCCCGGCGAGACGCGGCCGCTCCCTTCCCCGGGGGCGGCCGTGTCATGTCAGGAGATCGCGACGTCGTCGTAGTAGACCGTTCCGGTGTTGTCGCCGGACTTCAGATGCAGCTGCACACTGGCCGCTCCGGCCGGCGCGACCGTGTCCACCGAGAGCTTCGTCCAGCTGGTGGTGCCGGTCGGCAGGCGGTTCGAGGTGTTCTGGCCGATCCACGTGCCGTTGATGTCGAACCAGCTGAGCGCGATCTCGGTGATGCCGGCGGCGTTGACCCCCCGGGCGTACGCCTCGGCGTGCCACGCCAGCCCGGCCTGCACCGGGGTGATGGGCGAGGTGAGCAGCGAGGGCAGGTTGCTGCCGGAGCGGGTCGTGCCGGAGAACTTGGCCGACTTCGTGCCTGTGCGCGCCGACTCGGTCGTGATCACGGCGGCGCCGGCCTGTGGCAGGTACTGCCGCCACGGCGATTCGGCGGCGGCCCCCTCGAAGCCCAGGTTGAGGATGCTGTTCGGGGTGGATCCGGTCGTCCAGGCCGCGTCGGCCACCGAGGCGCCGAACTTCGGGGTGCCGTCGGTGCGGTGCAGGCCGAACTTGTACTGCGCGGGCTGGGTCGACACCGAGGAGTTGGCCGGGATGGCGCCCTGGGCGAAGTCGTTGAGCGTCCACGGCGCGACCGAGCCGATGCCCGCCTCGCCGGCCGCGCGGAAGACCCGGGCCAGATAGGCGCCCTGTTCCCCCTCGGAGGCGGACAGGGTGCTCAGGCCGGTCTCGCCGATCACCACGTCGTCCGGGGCGACCGCGGTCTGTGCCCGGCGGATCTCGGCCAGGGACCGTTCCGAGGCGCCGTAGAAGTGGAAGTCGTAGTAGTCCAGCGGCGTGGTGGCCAGCTGCGTCTTGAGGGTGCCCATTCCGGTGGCGCCGCTGGCCCCGTCGACGGTCAGGGTGATCGGCATGGTCGGTGCGGTCGCGCGGATCGCCGGGATCAGCTGGCGGGCCCAGTTCATGGCGGTGGCGTCGTTCGGCGGGATCTCGTTCTTCAGCTCGACGGCGATCACCCGGGGGTCGTTCGCGTACGGCGCCAGCAGCGTCTGCGCCCAGGTGATGCTGCCCGCGACGTCCGCATATCCGGACCACCAGTCGAACAGGGTCAGCTTGACGTCGAGGTCGTTGGCTTCGGCCAGGTCGACAAAAGTGCTCAATTCATTGGTGTACGTCGGGGAGGGCACCGGAAAGCCGAAAGTCTGCGGGAAGACGATGGCCCGCACGCTGTCCGCGCCGAGCGCCGCCGCCTTGTTGAGGTCGGCGTGTATACGTACGAGATCGAAATTGGTCCACATGTACGTCCACCCGGCGTTCGACGGGTAGTAGTTGATCGTGTTCGCGGCCCGCACCGCGGCCATCCGGCCGGCGAGGGTGGGCGCGGAGTCGGCGTGGGCGGGCAGCGCCGGCAGCAGGGCGCCGAGCAGGACGGCGGCCAGAACGGCGGCACGGAAGCGGAGGGTAAGCATGCGGAACCGAGCCTTTGCGTGGAGGCCCTGCGGCGCGATGGCGTCGCCGGCGGCGGGGGTCTGACTCACAGCGGCGCGCGGTGGAGAGGCGCGGCGGCCGGCCGTGGCCGAGGGGGACAGACGCTCGTCTCGGCGAGGCGTCTATCGATGACGGTAAGCGGCGAAACCCGCCTTCGGCAATGACCGTCGTGTGCCAGCCCGTCCGACGATCATGGTCGATATGACAAAGCCGCAGGTCGGATAGGGTGGCTCAATGCCCAGCAGCCGCCGCCTCCCGCTGGCGCTGACCGCCACGTCGATCGCGCTGGGCGGCGCCCTGGTCGCGGTCGGCCTCTCCCCCACCGGCACCGCGCCCGCGAGCGTCGGCGGCATCCACGTCGATTGCGAAAAGGGTGACGACGGCAACAAGGGAACGCTCGCGAAACCGCTGCGCAGCGTCCGGGCCGCCACCTCCCGGGCTCTCGGCGCGGGCTCGGTGATCGAGCTGGCCCGGGGCTGCACCTGGCCGGCGACGATCGAGCTGCGTGGCGACGGGACCAGGCTGACCGCGTACGGCACGGGCCCGCTCCCGGTCATCGACGGCGCGGCGGCCGGCGCCGGCAGTGTGGTGCTGCTCTCCGGCGCGAAGCAGATCGTCGAGAACATCCGCGTCACGAACGCCGCGTCCAACGCCGTCGAGATCCGGGGCGCCGGTGGCGCCGTACGGTCAAGCGAAATCGACCACGCCGGCGTCGGCGTCCTGCTCAAGGCCCGCGGCGCCAGGGCCGACCGGGTGACGGTCCACGATCTGCACATGGTGCTCGACACTCCGGGCGGTGACGACGACTACGGCGCGATCGGGTTCGCGGTCCAGGCCGGCGACGTCGAGATCGGCCACAGCAGTTGTACGGCCTGCCGGGCCCCCAGCAATGACTACGGGTACGACGGCGGCTTCGCCGAGGTCTGGAACTACGCCGACGGCCTCGACGTGCACGACAACACCGGCTCGGACATCCAGGGCGTACTGGAGATCGGCGGCGACCGGCCCGACTCGTCGGCCCGCGGCATCACGGTGCGCGACAACACGTTCCGCGACTCGCACGGCGGACTGGTGCTGCACACCGAGGGCACCTTCGCCGTCGCCGCCGCCCAGATCGCCGTCACCGGCAACACCATCACGAGCGCCGGCCCGCAGGATCCGCCGATCCTCGACGGCGACCTGAGCAACGTCACCTTCGACGGGAACACGGTGAGCACGGCGAGCTTCGTGAGCCATTCCACGCCGGCCCGCCACCGGGACAACCGCATCACCTTGCGTGGCGCCGCCGAACTCGGGTATCCCCGGGACAGCACCGAGAGACTGAACTGAACGGGGACGAGTGATGCCGGAACTGCCCGAGGTCGAGTCGGCCCGCGCGGTCATCGAACGATCCGGCCTCGGCCGCAAGATCATCGACGTCGACGACTCCGACTCGTACGTCTGCCGCCCTCACGCGCCGGGCCAGATCAAAGACGCTTTGATCGGGCGTGAGCTCGTACGGGCACACCGGCGCGGCAAGAGCATGTGGTGCGACACCGGCGACGACGGTCCGGAACTGGGCATCCACCTGGGCATGTCCGGCAAGATCGTGATCGCCGACCCGGACGGCGGCGAGATCGACGGCGGCGACTACTGGGAGGGCCGCCGCCTACCGGGCGACTACCGCTGGTCCCGTTTCGCCCTGTTCTTCGCCGACGGCGGCCGCCTCATGCTGGTCGACCCGCGTCGCCTGGGCCGGGTCCGCCTGGACCCGCCGGTGGAGGCCCTGGGCCCCGACGCGGCCACGGTGACACCGGCCCAGTTCCGCGCCGCGCTGGCCTTCGGCACGGCCCCGGTCAAGGCCCGCCTGCTCGACCAGGACGCCATAGCCGGCATCGGAAACCTGCTGGCCGACCAGATCCTGTGGTCGGCCCGCCTGAACCCGGGCCGCCGCGTCGACCGCCTGACCCCGGACGACATCGACCGCCTCCTGCGGGCCACCCGCCAGGCCGTACGGGCAGCGATCAGAGACGGCGGCGTCCACACCTTGAAGCTGATCCCGTTCCGCGTCGCCGGCGGCCATTGCCCCCGCGACGGCGCCCCCATGTCCATGAGCAAGGTAGGCGGCCGCACCAGCTGGTGGTGCAGCCAGGAACAGGCCGCCTAGGGCACGCGAGCCGCGGCCAGGTTCAGCTTGTCCTTGGCCCACAGACGTGCGCGTCCGTGAGGCCGGTGCCGCGATCATGCCGATGTAGACCCGGGCGGCCCGGTTGGCCGCCACCAGATCGGCTCCTCCTGGGACTTGACGGTGAAGGTCACGCTAGTGCGTCCAGTCGGTGATGGCGGTCACCAGGTCGCCCCATAGCGGTCGCGGGCGGTCGTGGCCCATGTCGGGGACCAGCATGAGCTTGGCGCCGGGGATGAGCTCGGCCGTCCGCCGGCCGCCGCTCGGGTCGATCAGGGTGTCGTCCAGGCCATGGATGACCAGGGTCGGCACCTGCGACTTGGCCAGCTCCGCGGCTCGCGAGCCGTCCAGGATCATGGCGGCCAGCTGACGTGCGATGCCGGCCGGATAGTACGAGCGGTCATAACTGGCCGCCGCCAGCTCCCGGAGTGTCGCGGCGTCCCCGTATCGGCGTGATGCCCACACCAGCTCCCGGTCGGCGGCCGCCACGTAGCCTTCGCGGTCGGCCGGCTTCGGGGTGAACAGGACCTTTTGGGCCTCTGGCGTGGACTGGCCGACCCCGGGTTCGCCGGTCGAGGACATCATCGAGGTCAGCGTGCGGATCCGGGACGGGTGTTCGATGGCCATCCGCTGGGCGATCATGCCGCCCATCGAGGCGCCGACGACGTGCGCGCGGTCGACTCCCAGCGCGGTGAGCAGGCCCAGGCCGTCGCCGGCCATGTCCGAGAGCGTGTAGGGAGGGGCGATCGCGATGTCGCCGCTGCTGACCGCTGAGATGAACGCCGTCAGGTCGACCGGGTGATCGTCCCATTTGGTGGACAGGCCGCAGTCGCGGTTGTCGTAGCGGATCACGTAACGCCCGCGGTCGGCGAGCATCCGGCACAGATCCTCGTGCCAGGCGATCATCTGCGCCCCGAAGCCCATGACGAGCAGCACCGCCGGGTCGTGCGGGTGGCCGAAGGTCTCGTAGGCGATCCGTACGTCCGGGGAAACGCTGGCAACGGGCACCGGGTGACTCTGGCACAGTCCCGTCGCTGGTGTAATTGATTAATGATCTCCGGTGAGCCGTTGGCGTGGGGAGTCGTGGCCAACGTCAGCCGTGAGATCCTCGTTCGCCAGTCGGGCCGTAAGCGGCCGGGAACACGCCATTTCGTGCCGGGCGCGCGGGTCTGGGTGCTGGCGGTCGGGGCCGACGGGGGCGAGCAGAGATACGTCGTCGGCACCCGCCGCAACACCGGAGGACGGCGCCTCATCCGGCTGGTGATGGACACCGAATACCTCGTGAACTACCGGGTCAAGCCGATCTACAGCCCGGCGGTGTACGCCAGCATGGGGCAGCCCATGGAGTTCGGCGAGCCCCGGCCCTACGAGTCCCGGGAAGACGCGCAGGAGTCAGTCGATACCTGGAAATGGCACCGGACCCGCCGGCCTCATCTCGCTCTCACCGGGCGGGAACGCCTGATGCACAACGCCGACGAGGACTGCGAGTTCTGCGACGGGCGGGACGCCTTTCGGATCGGCGCCGCCCGGGACACCAATCCGTACGAGCGGCCCGGCCGGGAGACCCCGGGCACTGTCGATTGGTGGGGCACCTCGTACGGCATGTGGCGAGCCGGCTGGGTCATCGAGAAGAACCGCGAGCATCCGTCCCTGATCGACGACCTCGGACTCCGGCACGTCGCCCTTGCTCGCTACCGGCTGCGCCGTGAGGCCGAGAACCTGGTGCGCGACGCCGTGGGGCGGACGATCGCCGAACTGGAGGCGGACAGGATCGGGCGCGACCGCATCCAATTCGTCGCCGGGGACCGGCAGCCCCGGCCGCTGGACGGCGTCGTGCACGCCTGGATCGACGCTGACGAGCGGGTGATCCGCGCCCGGGCAGGCTGAAGGAACCGCCGGAGGCGTGAAGGCCCGTCGTCACCCGGTCAGGGTGACGACGGGCCTTATCCGTCAGGCCGCGGCGACCAGGCCGGCCGAGACCGGCTCCAGGGCCGTGGCCAGGATCTCGCGGACGTCGGCGACGATGTGCACGGTCAGCGCCTCCAGCACGTCGGCCGGCACCTCGTCCAGGTCGGGCTCGTTGCGCTGGGGCAGGTAGACCTCGGTCAGGCCGGCCCGCTGCGCGGCGAGCAGCTTCTGCTTCACGCCGCCGATCGGCAGCACCCGGCCGGTCAGCGAGACCTCGCCGGTCATGCCGACCTCGGCCCGCACGTTGCGGCCGAGCAGCAGCGAGACCAGCGCCGTGGTCATCGTGACGCCGGCCGACGGCCCGTCCTTGGGCACCGCGCCCGCGGGCACGTGCAGGTGGATCGGGTGGTCGAGCTGCTCGGGCGAGATGCCGAGCTCCTCGGCGTGCGCCCGCACGTAGGAGAGCGCGATCTGCGCCGACTCCTTCATCACGTCGCCGAGCTGGCCGGTGACCGACAGCCCGCCCTTGTCGCCGGGCAGCAGCGACGCCTCGATGTAGAGCACGTCACCGCCCATCCCGGTCACGGCCAGGCCGGTCGAGACGCCCGGGACGGCCGTCCGCTCGGACGACTCCGGGGTGAACCGGGGCCGGCCGATCAGCTCCTTGAGGTCGGCCGCGTCCACCGTGACGGGCAGCTCGCCCAGCGCGGCCTTGCGGAACGCCTTCGCGAGCAGGCGCTCGAAGGAGCGTACGCCCGCCTCTCGGGTGTAATTCGCGGCGATCTCGCGCAGCGCGTCCTCGGTGACCGTGACCTCGCCTTCGTTCAGCGCGGCCCGTGAAAGCTGCCGCGGCACCAGGAAGTCGCGGGCGATGGCGACCTTGTCGCTCTCGGTGTAGCCGTCGATCGAGATGAGCTCCATCCGGTCGAACAGCGCCTGCGGGATCGTGTCGAGCACGTTCGCGGTGGCGATGAACAGCACATCGGACAGGTCGAGGTCCAGATCGAGGTAGTGGTCGCGGAACGTGTGGTTCTGCGCCGGGTCGAGCACCTCGAGCAGGGCCGCCGCCGGGTCGCCGCGATAGTCGCTGCCGACCTTGTCGACCTCGTCGAGCAGGACGACCGGGTTCATCGAGCCGGACTCGCGGATGGCCCGCACGATGCGCCCGGGCAGCGCGCCGACGTACGTACGCCGATGTCCTCGAATTTCGGCCTCGTCGCGGACGCCGCCCAGGGCGACCCGGACGAACTTCCGGTTGAGAGTACGGGCGACCGACTCACCCAGGGAGGTCTTGCCGACTCCGGGCGGGCCGGCCAGCAGGATCACCGCGCCGGATCCGCGACCGCCGACGGTGGTCAGGCCACGGGACTCGCGACGGGCGCGGACGCCCAGGTATTCGACGATGCGGTCCTTGACCTCGTCCAGGCCGTGGTGGTCGGCGTCGAGGACGGCGCGGGCCGCGGCCAGGTCGGTGTTGTCGTCGGTGCGGACGTTCCAGGGCAGGTCGAGCACGGTGTCGAGCCAGGTGCGGATCCAGCCCGCCTCCGGGTTCTGGTCGCCGGCCCGCTCCAGCTTGCCGACCTCGCGCAGCGCGGCCTCACGAACGGAATCGGGCAGATCGGCCGCCTCGACCCGGGCGCGGTAGTCGTCGTTGCCCTCGGCCTCGTCCTCGCCGAGCTCCTTGCGGATGGCCTTGAGCTGCTCGCGGAGCAGATATTCGCGGTTGCGCTTCTCGACGTTCTCGCGCACATCGTGCTCGATCTTGTCGCTGACCTCGGACTCGGCCAGGAAGTCGCCGGTCCACTCGATCAGAAGCCGCAGCCGGGCCTCCACGTCGGGGGTCTCCAGCAGCTCACGCTTGCGGTCGTTGGTCAGATAGGGCGCCCAGCCGGCGGTGTCGGCCAGATCGCCCGGGTCGTCGATGGCGCTGACCGAGTCGATGACCTGCCACGCCTCACGGCGCTGAAGAACCGAGACGACCAGTTTCTTGTACGCCGCCGCGAGCTCACGGGCATTCTCGCTGGGCACACCGGCCGTGACCGGCTCGACCTCGACCCATAGGGCCGCGCCGGGCCCGGTCACGCCGCCGCCGATGCGGGCACGCACCCCGGTGCGCAGAACAGCGGCGGGCGTCCCACCGCGGGCCTTGCCGACCTGCTGAACAGTGGCCACCACACCATGCGAGGCGTACCGGTCCTCGAGCCGCGGAGCGATGAGCAGCTCGGACCCGGCCGAGGTGCGGGCCGCGTCCACGGCGGCCTGAGCCGGCTCGTCCAGCTCGACCGGCACAACCATGCCCGGCAGCAGAACGATGTCGTCCAGGAACAACACGGGAAGTCGCTTGCTAACCACCCGGCACCTCCGAAAAGTTGAGTATGCGGGGCTCAACCTCCGAACTTCCGAGGATCTTCCACCGTTCGCTGGGAGCGGAAATGACGTCAGTCCGATTCCCGGGGACTCAGCCGGCGAATTCGTGGACGCCGACGGCGAAGTCCCAGTGGCCCACACCATTGCCGGCGAGGCTCACCGTGACCAGACCCATCCCTTCCAGCCAGTGCGCCATCCTCAGGCCGCCGGCGTCCAGCGGGCGCAGCCCGAGGCTTTCGACGAAGGTGGCCACCGCCCTCTTGGCCTGCGCGTCGTCACCGGCGAGGAAGACGTCGGGCCGGCCCTCCTCCAGGACGTTACGGAAGATGGTGTTGAACGCCTTCACCACACGGGCGCCGGCCGGGGCCACCTTGGCCACCTCCCGCGCGATCGAGGTCTCCTCGCCGTGGGCCAGCCCGTCGAACGTGGCGTTGAAGGGGTTGCTGATGTCGACGATGACCTTGCCCGCGAGGGCGTCCCCGTACCCGGCGACGACCGGAACGACGCCGTCGGCCAACAGGGCGGCGATGACGATGTCCCCGGCCGGGACGGCGCCCCACTCCCCCGTCGTCGCGCCGCCGCCCAGAGCCTCGGCCAGGGCAGCCGCCTTGGACTGATCGCGTCCCATGACCTCGACGGAGTTGCCGCCCGCGATCGCGAGCGTGCCGATGGCGCGGGCCATGTTGCCCGTACCGATGAGGGTGATTCTGTTCATGAGGTTTGTGCTCCCGTTGTGTGGCTCAGATGGCCGTGGTGCCGCCGTCGGCGACCAGTTCGAGGCCGTTGACGTAGCTGGAGTCGTTGGAGGCGAGGAAGAGGGCGATGGTGGCGATCTCCTCGGGGCGGCCCATCTCCCCGCGCGGGATGAGGGCTTCGAAGGCGGCCTTGGTCGCCTCGTCGAACAGTTCCTCCTGCTTGGCGGTGGCGACCTGGCCCGGGGTCAGGACGTTGACCCGGATCTTGCGGTCGCGCAGTTCGTTGAGCCAGACCCGGGCCCAGGCCTGCTGGACGGCTTTGCTGCCCGCGTAGAGGCTCCAGCCCGGGAAGGCGCCGAGGGAGGCGTTGGACCCGGTCATCAGGATCGAGCCGTTGTCGTTGATCAGCGGCAGCGCCTTCTGCACGGTGAACAGGGTGCCGCGCGCGTTGAGCCAGAAGGCGCGGTGGAACTGCTCCTCGGTGATCTCGCCGAGGACGGCCGGCTCGCCCATCCCGGCGCTGGCCCACAGCACGTCGATCGAGCCCTTCTCGCGCTTGACGGTGTCGTACAGGCGGTCCAGGTCGTCCAGGTCCGACGCGTCGCCCTGGACGGCGGTGACGTTGCGGCCGATCAGTTTGACGGCGTCGTCCAGCGCCTCCTGCCGGCGGGCCTGAATGAAGACGTGCGCTCCTTCTTCGGCGAACAATTTCGCGCCGGCCAATGCCATTCCGGTGGATCCACCGGTGATGACCGCGACCTTGTTATCGAGCTTTCCCATGAATCGAGATTGCCACCGGAAGAAATCGGCGTCCAAGACCTCTTTCGACCGTGGTGATAACTTGGAGGCATCACCAGCCGGGAGGCGCCATGGATCTGGACCTGCGCAAGCTGCGCTACTTCGTCGCCGTGGCCGACCGGTTGCATTTCGGCCGGGCCGCCGACGAGCTGCACATCGCGCAGCCGGCGCTCAGCCGGCAGATCCGGGCCCTGGAGCACGACCTCGGCGCCTCGCTGTTCGCCCGCAACCGTCACGGCGTGGCGCTGACCGACGCCGGCCGGCAGCTGCTGGACGACGCCGGCCCGCTGCTGGCCTCGGCCGACGCGGTCCGCCGCCGGGTGGCCGTGGCCGCCCGCGGCAGCAGGCGGCTGGTGGTCGGTTTCCGGGCCGGCATCCCGGTCATCCCGGCCGCCCGGGTGTTCGAGGCCCGGCATCCGGACGTGGTCGTCGACATGCAGCGGATCGAAAGGGACGACCAGGCCGCGATGCTGCTCGACGGCCGCGTCGACGTCGCCTATGTGCGGCTGCCCATCGACGAGGCCGGCCTGCGCGTCACCTCGCTGTACGCCGAGCCGCGGGTGGCCGTGCTGCCCGCCGGCCACCGCCTGGCCGGCAAGGAGCAGATCACCGAGGCCGATGTGGCCGGCGAGCCGCTGGTCTGGCCGGGCGATTTGGGCACGCAGCCGACCCGGCGCCCGCATCCCAACGCCGGATATCTGGTGCGCGGGGTGGACGAGACGCTCGAGCATGTCGCGGCCGGCCGGGGCATCTCGTTCCTGGCCCGTTCGGCCACCGTTTTCTATTCACATCCGGAAATCGTTTATGTCCCCGTCTCCGATCTGGCCCTCGATCAGGTGTGCGTCGCGATATCTGCATCGAACACCTCGCCGTCGGCCGGCGATTTCCTCGTCGCGGCCCAGGAAACGGCCGAGATCACGGCGGAATGCGGAAACCGCGAGATGTGGGCGGATTGACCAACACTCGGACACCGAATTCGACAATCGGGCTGCGGGCCGCCATCACGGGGTTCAGCGGGGCGGCCTACGCCTCCGTTTTGCTGTCGACCGGCTCGGCCGGCTTCGTGGTCGGGGGTGTCGTGTCCTCGGTGGTCGGCGCGGTGGTCGGGTCCGTCGGGTCGTCGGTCGGCTCGGCCGGAGGCGTGGTCTCGTCGGGGGTGTCCGACGGGGTCGGCTCGGCCGGGGGCTTCGAGGTCTTCGGCGGGCTGCTCGGGGAGGCCGACGGCGTGGCCGACGGTTTCGTCGCCTTGGTTGTCGGCTTGGCTGCTGGGGCCTTCGTGTGGGTGGTGTTCTTCCGGCGTACGCCGGACCTGGTCGTTGTTGTCTCCTCCGTCGGCTCGGCGGTCGGTGAGGAGGACGGGGTGGGCTTCGCGGTGGGCGACGTGGTGGTCGGTGCCGGGGTGCCCTCGACGGCGGCCTCGGCCGTGCGGCCGCCGGGAGTGCCGGTGCCGTTGACCAGCTGGACGCCGACGATGCTCAGGACCACGGCGGCGGCCGCGGCCGAGGCGACGACCATGACGCGGCGGGGAGAGCGGCGCGGTGCGCGGGACGGTGACGTCACCACCGTGAGCGGCGCCGTGTGGGCCGCCGAACGGATCGGCGGGATGTGGCTGGCCGGGCGGGTCAGCGGGGTCGGGGCGAAACCACGGAAGATCTCGGCGATCTCGAGGGCCGTGGGGCGCGCCGAAGGATCCTCGGCCGTGCAGGCCTCGTAGAGCCGGATGATGTCCCGGGGCAGGCCGGAGATGCGGGGCAGGCGCGGAGCGGGACGGCCGTGACGGGTGGCCAGCACCTCGACCAGGCTGGCGCCGGGCCAGGCGCGGTCGCCCGTGAGGCACTCGAACAGGAGCAGGCCCAGCGCGTACACGTCGGCCGACGGGTAGCTCGGCTCGCCGCGCAGCTGCTCGGGGGCCAGGTGGGACGGGCTGCCCCACAGGGCGCCGCTGATGTCGATGCTGTTGTGGCCGGCCGCGATGGCGATGCCGAAATCGAGGACCTTCACGCCCTCGGAGGTGAGCATGATGTTGCGCGGGTTGACGTCGCGGTGGACCAGTTCCTGGGCGTGGGCGGCGGCCAGCGCGGACGCGGTCTCCTTGCCGATCTCGGCCGCCTGGCGCCAGCGCAGGGCGCCCGTGCGGGCGATGCGGTCGGACAGGGTCTCGCCGTCGACGAACTCCATCACCAGATAGGGCGTACGGTCGCTGCCGTCGACGACCTCGCCGTAGTCGTAGACCTGGGCGATGTTCGGGTGGCTGAGCCCGGCCGCCGTGCGGGCCTCCCGCAGGACGTCGGTCGCGGACTCGTCGAAGATCTTGATGGCGACCGGACGCTTCAGGGTCGTGTCGAAGCCGTAGTGCACCACCGAACTGCCGCCCTGGCCGAGGGCTTCCCCCAGCCGATATCTCCCCGCGAGCAATGGCACTGCGACCTCCCCATGGCCGACCCGGCGCCGATGTCGCTCCGCGCCGCAGCAGCGTGGTGACGGGTGATCAGCTCCGTGGCAGCAGCATACCCGGGAGGTATGACGGGAAACTGCGGCAGCGGTCACTGTTGGGAAACAGCGCCCCAACAGTGACCGCACCAGAAATCCGAAATCAGGGAACCAATGGATCGAATCGCGGCGGGGCGAACGTGCGGGGCACGGGCGCCGTCGACACGGCCGGGGCGGTGGCGCCCGGCTTGGGCAGGCGGCCCACCAGCGGCAGGGTCAGGGAGCTGCCGCGCAGATCGAGTTCGATGGTGGCGCCGGTCGACTGCGGGGTCGAATATTCGTTGTCGCTGGCCTGGAGGATCAGGCCCAGCACGTGGCCGGCGGGCAGGCGCTGGTCGGTGGCCTGCATCGGCACGGTCACCGTGTACCAGCGGTCCGGGCGCAGCGGCGTGGTGAACCGCAGCGACACGTGGTGGGCCGCGTCCTTCCAGCCCCGCGTCAGGATCGCGTGGTCGGCCGTGATCAGGCTGGGCGCGGTGTCGCGGTAACAGGCGTCGTCGGCCGCGGTCGCGGCGCCCCAGCACGACTCGGTGGGCAGCGTGGTGATGCCCTCGCCCCGGCCCAGATAGTTGACGCGGGTGGCGGTGCCGTAGTCGACGAGCCGGGCGGTCAGCTCGGTCGTCGGCTTGTCGACCCGCACGCGCAACGTCACCGACGGGGTGCCGGAGACGCGTACCTCCTGGGTCAGCGGGGCGGACAGGAAGGCGACCCGGCCCGGCAGCGCGGTGTTCGGGCTCGCGACGGCGGTGGCTTCATCGAGGTCGGGAGCGTCCGTCCACGTACGGACGGCTCGCCCGGGCCCACCACCCAGCGTGCCCGTCGTCCCGTCGCCGTTGCCCAGGGTGATTCTCTGCGACGTCACGCGGGCGGCCGGCCAGGTCCGCTCGCTCACCCAATTGCCGGGCGTCGTCTCGATCGACACCGCCGGCTCCCGGTCGATCCCGTTGCGCAGGCCCTGCAGATAGCGGTCGAACCACCGGTGCAGGGTGTCGACCCAGTCGGCGCGCCGCAGGTCGAAGGGGTCCACGTGACCGGCCTGGGAGAGCCACATCTTCTTGGGTACGTCGAGACGGGCCCACCACTGAGCGAACTGATCGGTCGTCACGTTGGTGTCGTTCAGCCCGTGCGCGATGAACACGCTGGCGTGCACCCTGCGCGCGTCCGGCCGGAAGTTCCGCTCGGACCAGTACGCGTTGTAGTCACCCGTCGCGTCGTCGCTGCCCTCGTCGAGCCGCTTGAGGTTGGCCGCGCAGGCTTCTTCGGGGCGCCCGTTGACGTACGAGAAAAGGTATTCGGGATAGTCCTCGACCCGCAGCACGCCGTTGTAGCGCTGGTAGTCGTACCAGCTGGAGATGGCCGAGATCGGCACGATCGTCTCCAGGCCCTCGACGCCGGTCGCGGCCACGCCGTTGGCCACCGACCCGTCCCAGGACTTGCCGATCATGCCGGTCCGGCCGTTGGTCCAGCCGGTCGCGACGGCCGGGGTCCCGTCGGCGTACGTCGCCTTGGCCCGCCCGTTCAGCCAGTCGACCACGGCCTTGGCGCTGAGCACCTCTTCGCGGCCGCCGACGTCCATGCACCCGGTGGAGCGGCCGGTGCCGGCCAGGTCGGCGGCGACGAAGGCGTAGCCGCGCGGCACGAAGTAGTTGTCGTAGTAGAGCGGCTGTTTCACGATGGTGCCGCTCGCGTCGTACTGCTTGCGCTCGCTCTCGTTGCCGCGCCCGCAGCAGGAGTAGTAGGGCGAGCCCTCGAGGATGACCGGCACCTTCAGGCGCCGGTCGGCCGTCTCGCGGGGCCGCACGATGTCGACGGCGACCTTGTCGGGGACCCCGTCCTCGTCGTTGTCCAGCGGCGTCTGCACCCAGACGCTCTCCCGGACGGCGTTCTCGTAGGAGTAGACCGGCACGGTCTCCCCGCCTCGGATGTGCGGCACGCCGCCCGCCTCGGCCGGTGCGACCGACACGATCAGGGTGGCGCCGACCCCGGCCACGACGGCCAGGGCGAGCCTTCGCTTCAAAGTTCCGGACATCGACGCATCGTAAGTCATCAATGACTTTTCGCATGTCTACAATGCGCGCCGTGGAAGACTGGGATGCGGAAATGGAACGTCGCGCGGAGGCCGATCACGAGCCCGTGCGCCCACTGGCTCTCCTGCGGGGAATCGCCGTCGTAGTGGCCTTCACGGTCGTGGCCGGTGTCATCTACTTCGACAAGAAGCAGGAGCCCAGCACCGCCGAGCGGGACGCCGCCGTGCAGCAGTTCGCGCAGATGCTCGACGGCGACAGCCCGCTTCGCGCCGACGAGCCGAACGCGCTCGATCTCGCCCCCGGCCAGACCGTCACCCTGCGCAACACGGCCACGGAGGTTCGGGTGACGCCCGGCAAGGTCACGGCCGGCGCCGGCGCGTGCACGTCCGGGCCGCTCCTGACGGTCGCCCTGACCGTGGAGGGTACGCGCGGCGCGGAGGATCTGACGCCCGCCGACTTCGCTCTCGTCGGCCCGGACGGCTCGGCCGGGCTCGCCGTCGGGCGGTGCTCCACCGGATTCGACGAGGGCGCGACCGAGCGGACCGTGGCCTTCACCGCCGTGGAACCGGGCCGCCTGACCTACGGGCCGGACCCCAATCACCCCGTCGCGGTGTGGCGCCTGACCTGACCGTCGATACTGGGTGAGGCAGAGGCTTCCCGCACCACGGAGGAACAGACATGGACGCGCCCGGTTATGTCCAGGCGACGCTGGCCAAGGCGGAGAAGGACGGCGCCCACCCGGCCGAACTGGCCGCCCTGCGCCGCCGCCTCGACCAGTTGGCCCAGCCCCGGGCCGGGCTGCTGCCCGGCGACGAGCTGGAGCCGCTCGGCGAGGTGACCGGCCTCGAGGAGCTGCCCGAGCCGCCGGCCGAGCGGGCCCGCGAGATCCTCGACCGGCTGGTCGTGGTCAAGCTCAACGGCGGGCTCGGCACCAGCATGGGCCTGACCGGCCCGAAATCGCTGCTCGAGGTCAAGCCCGGCGCCAGCTTCCTCGACGTGATCGCCACCCAGGTCACGGCCGTCCGGGAGCGGTACGGGGCCCGCCTGCCGCTGCTCCTGATGAACTCGGCCGCCACCCGCGGCCCGTCGCTGACCGCGCTCGAGCGGTACGGCGACGTCAGCGACTTCCTCCAGGGCCGCGAGCCGAAGCTGCGCGCCGACGACCACTTCCCGGTCGAGTGGCCGGCCGACCCCGAGCTGGAGTGGTGCCCGCCCGGGCACGGCGACCTGTACACGGCGCTGACCGCCTCCGGCAAGCTCGACGAGCTGCTCGACGCCGGCCTGCGCTGGTGCTTCGTGTCGAACTCCGACAACCTGGGCGCCACCGTCGACGTACGCCTGGCCGCCTGGATCGAGTCCGAGCAGATCCCGTTCGCGATGGAGGTCGTCCGGGGCACCCCGGCCGACCGCAAGGGCGGCCATCTCGCCCTGCGCGGCGACCGGGTCGTACTCCGGGAGACGGCGCAGGTCCCCGACGGCGACACCTCCTTCACCGACGTCGAGCGGTGGCGCTTCTACAACACCAACAACCTGTGGATCGACCTCGAGGCGCTGCGCCGCCTGCAGCAGGACGATCCGGGCGCGCCCGTGCTCCCGCTCATCGTCAACAACAAGACCGTCGACCCCAAGGACCCTTCGAGTACGCCCGTGGTCCAGCTCGAGACCGCGATGGGCGCCGCCATCGGCTCGATCGCCGGGGCCCGCCCGGTGCTGGTTCCCCGCACCCGCTTCGCCCCGGTCAAGACCACCAACGACCTGCTGGTGGTCCGCTCGGACGCCTACGAGCTGACCACAGACGGCCAGATGCGGCCCACATACGAGGGCTCCGGGCCGGTCGCCACCCTCGACCCCGAGTTCTTCCGCCTGGTGCCCGGCTTCGAGCAGCGCTTCCCGTCCGGCCCGCCGTCACTGCGCCGGGCCACCCGCCTCCAGGTGGACGGCGACGTCACCTTCGGCGCGAACGTGGTCGTCGAGGGCGAGGCCCACGTGACCGGCCCCACGACCGTTCCGGACGGCGAGCAGCTGCGAGACCGCTGACGTCATGACCATCGGGCCGGCGGCTTCCCACCGCCGGCCCGACGTCATTTCAGAAACCTCGGTCCTTCCCCTCACGCCAGGCGATCACATCCAGCACGCGCAGCGGCGTCACGGCCTCCGGCAGCCCCGCCGTGCCGTGGAGGTGAACCAGCCGGTCGTTCAGCGCGCGACGCTGTTCGCGCAGGGTCAGGCGGACGGGCTCCCACTGGTGCTTCTGGGTTCCGGTCACCTTCGCAACGACCCTGTCCCAGATGGGACGCAACCGCGGGCGCTTGCGGGCGATCAGCTTCGTCGCGATGGTCGTATCGATGCCCGGAATGTCACGCAGCGCCTTCTGCAGCCGCCAGCCCGCCCAGCCGTCGCCGGTGAGCGGCTCCTCCTCGTCGACGAGGTCGCGGTCAGGACCGAGTTCCGTGAGCAGCCCGCCGAACTCGGCGGCACGGTCGCGCAGGAGCACGACCGCCGCGCCCGGCTGCACCCGCACCGACAGAAGCGTGACCGCCACCAGGTCGTCGGCGGTGAACCGGTCAGCATCCGCGATCCGGGCCCCCGTGCTGTCCCAGTCGTCGAAGGCCGCACCCACCGCGGCTCCGCCGCCCGTCAGCGGGTCACCGAAGTAGCGGCGCAGCAGCGCCACGGCGGGCTGGTCGTCGGGCGTCGAGAGGGCATCGGGAACTTCCGCCTTCCAGCCCGGGTCCAGCGCATGAGACGAATGGGCGTTCTCGATGACGAAGGCCGCCCTGTCGTCGGTCGGGCGGAGCTGCCACGACGTGGACCAGTCCGACGCACGTTTGTCGTCCAGCCACACGTCGGTCCAGTCGCCGCCGGCCCGCATGGTGGTCAGAGGTCCTACAGGGTCGGCAGGGCGCCGGCCAGCAGCAGCTCGCGGCATTTGGCGCGGCGGGCCTTGCCGCTTGTCGTCACCGGGAGGGTGCCGGTCGCGACGATCAGTACCTCGGTCAGCTCGACGTCGTGTTCCAGGGCTACGGCCGTGCGGATCGCGGTCTCGATGTCGCGCCGGCGTGCTTCGTCGACCGGCTGGTCCGGGCGGACCTCGACCGCCGCGGCCAGTCTGTTCTCGTCCTCGCCGATCGCGAAGACCGCGCAGCGGCGGCCCTCCAGGGCTCGATGGCTGCGCTCGATGGTGTATTCGAGGTCCTCCGGCGGCAACAGACGGCCGTTGAGGATGATGAGGTCGGCGTAGCGCCCGACCACGAACAGCTCGCCCTCCCACAGGAAACCTAGATCGCCGGTGCGGAGGTACGGCCGGTAGTCCGGCCCGGCCAGCCGGGCGTCGAAGGCGTCGTGGCCCTGGTAGCCGAGGCCGATGCTGGGGCCGTGCACCCAGATCTCGCCGATCCGGCCCGGTGCGCATTCGGTGTGCAGGGTCGGGTCGACGATGCGTACGGTCAAACCCTCGGGACGCCCACCGCAACTGACCAGGGTTTGACCGTCGCCCGCCCGGGCGACGCCGTCCTGCAGGGAGCGGCGATCGAAGGCGACCGTGCGCGGCGGGCCTCCCTTGCGCAGCCCGGAAACGAAGACGGTGCCCTCGGCCAGGCCGTAGGCGGGTGCGAACGACTCCGGCCGGAAACCGGCCGACGCGAAGTGGGTGGTGAAGCGGCGCAGGGTTCCGGCCCGGACGGGCTCGGCGCCGTTCAGCATGATCGCCATCGAGGACAGGTCCAGCTCGGCGGCGTCGGGGGCGGACACCCGGCGTACACAAAGGTCGAAAGCGAAATTGGGTGCGGCCGTGAGATTGCCGCGGGTCTCGTCGATCGTGCGCAGCCACAGGCCGGGATCGCGCAGGAACGCCATCGGCGGGATGAGCGTGGTGGTGCCGCCGTGCCAGACCGTGAAGAGCAGCAGGGCCAGGCCCATGTCGTGGAAGTGCGGCAGCCAGGAGACGGTCCGGAAGTCGTAGACGTCGGGGGCGATCGACCGGGTGAACTCGGTGAGCATCCGCATGTTGGCCGTGTAGTTGCGGTGGCTGACCAGTACGGCCTTGGGCGTGCCGGTGGAGCCGGAGGTGTGCTGCACGACGGCCACCTCATGCCGCGCACTCTCATGCTCGTCCACCTCCCCGATCACATCGCCGGGGGTCAGGGTCACGGCCGGGGCGGCGGCGTCCGGGCTCGCCAACGGCACCGCGACCACCCCGGCGTACCAGCAGCCGAACAGCGCCGGCAGGAAGTCCGGTCCGGGCGGGAACAGCAGGCCGACCCGGTCACCGGCCGAGGTGGACTCGCGCAGCTTCGCCGCCACCGCCCGCGCCCGCCGGTCGACCTGCGCGTAGGTCAGCCCGCCACCCCCGGCGAGCCGGACGGCGATCCTGTTCCCGCGCTGGTCCGCATGGCGCCGCAGCATCTCCACCAGGTCCGTCGCGTCCTGCATCACTGTGTCTCTCCTCCGTAGCCGTGATTCCGGCCTCAGAGGATGCGCAGAGGCACTTGCCCGACACTTGAGCCGACTTGATGTTGTTACCGTCGCCCGATGGTCGAGGTCCGGGTGCTGGGCCCGGTGGAGGTCGTCACCGGTGACACGGTCGTGTCCGGCGCCGATCGGCAGCTGGCCGTCCTCGGCATGCTGGTGGCGGCCCGGGGCCGCACGGTCTCGCCGGACCGTCTGATCGACCGGCTGTGGGACGGCGAGCCTCCGCCGAGCGGAACAAATTCCCTGCAGGCGTACGTCTCCCGGCTGCGCCGCCGGCTGGAACCGGACCGGCGCCCACGGGCCGCCGCCACGATCCTGGTGAGCGAGGGCGCCGGATACGCGCTGAAGCTGGACGACGACGCGGTCGACGCGTGGGCCCTGGAACGCGACCTGGCCCGCGTGCCCACGCTGCCGCCGGCGCGGGCGCTCGCCGCGCTGGACGAACGCCTGGCCGCGTGGCGGGGAAGGCCCTACGCGCAGTTCGCCGACGAGGCCTGGGCCCGCCCGGAGGTGGCCCGGCTCGAGGACCTGCGCTGGTCGGCCCGGGAGAAGGCGGTCGAGCTCCTCCTGAAACTGGACCGGATCCCGGAGGCGGTGTCGAGGGCGACGGCGCTGACCGCCGACCAGCCGTTGCGGGGCGAGGGCTGGCGCCTGCTGGCGCGGGGTCTGTGGGCGGACGGCCGCCCCGCGGACGCCCTCGAAGCGCTGGAGCGTCACGGTTCCTACCTGGCCGAGGAGCTCGGTCTCGACCCGGAGCCGGCGATGGTCGCCCTGGAGCGGGCCATCCGCTCGGAGGCCCTCACCGGCGCCCAGGACGCGCCCGTCCCGCCCGCACAGTTGCCGTGGCCGAGCGCCTCCTTCGAGGGCCGCGCGGCCCAGTTGCGGGAGCTGACCGCACACGCCGACCACGGCGACGGCACGGTCCTGGCCCTCATCACCGGGGCCGGCGGCGTCGGCAAGACCACCCTGGCCCTGCGGTGGGCCCACGACGTCGCCGCCCGCTACGGGGACGGCCAGCTCTACGCCGATCTGCGCGGCTTCGGCCCCGAGGACTCCCCCATTGACCCCGGCGAGGTGCTGGCCGGTTTCCTCGGCGCCCTCGGCGTCCCCGACCACCGGGTGCCGCCGGGTCAGACCGAACGGGTGGCCCTCTATCGCAGCGTCCTGGCCGGCCGCCGCATGCTGCTGGTGCTCGACAATGCCCGCGACGCCGAACAGGTGCGACCCCTCCTGCCCGGCTCCCCCGGCTGCGCCGTGGTGGTGACCGGCCGAGGCCGCCTCACCGGCCTGCTGATGGCCGAGGGAGCCCGGGCGGTACGGCTGGACGCCTTCAGCGACGACGAGGCGCGCGACTATCTGCGCGCCCGCCTGCACCCTTCGGTGGCCGACGCCGACCCGGCCGCCCGCGACGCGGTCATCGCCCGCTGCGGCGGCCTGCCCCTGGCCCTGGCCGTGGTCTGCGCCCGCGCGGCCACCTTCCCGCTGGACGTCGTCGCCGCCGAGCTGGCCGGCGAGCGAGGCCTCGACGCCTTCGCCTGGCCCGGCCTCGACCACGATCCGCGAGCCGTCTTCTCCTGGTCGTACCGTCATCTCCCAGCCCCGGTCGCCACCGTCTTCCGCCATCTGGCACTGCATCCCGGTCCCGACGTGGCGCTCGCCGCGGCCGTCGCGGTGACGGGCGAGGACCGGACCACCACTCGCCGCCTTCTCCGGTCGTTGTGCGACGCGCATCTGCTGACCGAACATCGGCCCGACCGCTTCGTCTACCACGACCTTCTCCGGCAGTACGCCACCGAACTGGTCGGCCGCGCCGACGCCGAGACCGTCCTGCGCCGCCTGGCCGACCACCACCTCTATTCGGCGGCCAACGCGGCCAAGGCCTTCTACCCGTTCCGCCACCGGATCCTCGACGACATCCCGGCCGGCGCGCGGCCGGTGGAATTCGCCGAGGGCGACCAGGCCGGCGCGCTGGCCTGGATGGAGAGCGAGTACCGCAACGCGATGGCCCTGGCCGATCACCACCCCGGCCCGTTCGCGTGGGCGTTCGCCTCTTTCCAGCAGGACGTCCACTTCTATGTGGAGGATTCGATCGCCCTGGCCGAGCGGGGTGTGGCCCGCGCCGACCGCGACGGCGACCTCTGGTGGATCAGCTACCTGAGCTACATGATCGGCCGGGGCCACCTGCGGATGAACCGCCCCGAGGCGGCCCGCCCCGCGCTGGAGCGCTCGACCGAGGTGGCCCGCAAGCTCGGCGATCCCCAGCGCCTCGGCCACGGCCTGCTCAGCCTGGCCATCTCCATCACCGGCGTGCATCGCGTGCCGACACCGGAGCAGGCGGCCGCCGCCTACCCGTACGCGCTGGAGGCCCGCGAGAACTACCGCAAGCTGGACGGCCGCATGCAGGAGATCGGCGAGTCGGACATCCTGCGCACGGTCGGCTGGCACCACTACCACGAGCCGGAAGGCCGCTCCCGGGCCGTCGCCTGCTTCCGCTCCGCCATCGAGATCAACGCCCGGCACGGCAACACGGCCGACGCCGCCGAGACGTGGACGGAACTGGGCCTGCTGCTGCACCACGCCGGCGACCTGACCGAAGCCGTGGAGGCGTTCGACACCGCCCTCACCGTCTACGGCGAGGAGACGTACCTCCGAATGAATCCTCTCATCGGCCTGTACACCTGCCACCGCGACCGGGGCGACACGGAGGCCGCCGACCGGGTCCGCGCCGAGGCGGTGAGTCTGATGAGGACGGCCCGCTACCCCGACGTGGAAAGGCTGACGGCGATCCTCGCTACCAGCGCTCCACCAGATGTCCCCGCCCCGCCGGCGGATCGTAGGCCTCCGGCCAGTAGTCGACGATCCGGCTGATCAGCCCGTCCTCGGACGTCTCGAGCCACACACAGGCGTCCACCTGCTCGGCACCGACCCGCACATCGAGCCACAGGGCCGCGGTCCGCTCATCGGCGACGACGCGCCGCACCCGCAGATGCCAGTCACCGGGGTAGTCGGCGTTGAAGCTCACGAAGGCGGCCCGCCCACGAATACGCTCACGCGTCTGCGGCATCTCGTACACGACATCCTCGGCGAGAAGCCCGCTCAGCCCCGCCCAGTCACGCCGCTCCATGAGATCGACGTAATTAAATGCGGCGCGCCGGGTTTTCGAGGTGTCGTCCACCCGGCGACCCTACTTACCATGAGCAAGTGACCGATTCGAGCACACCGCACTCGGCCAGGTTGTGGAACTACTGGCTCGGAGGAACCGACAACTTCCCCGTGGACCGAGAGGCCGGCGACGCGATCGCAGCGATCCTGCCCTCCATAGTCACCCTGGCCCAGGAAGACCGAAAATTCCTGCGCCGTTCCGTACGCCACCTGGTGGCCGAAGCGGGAATCCGCCAGATCCTGGACATCGGCTCGGGCCTGCCCACAGCGAACAACACACACGAGGTGGCCCAGGCGTCAGCCCCCGACACTCGTGTCGTCTACGTGGACAACGACCCGCTGGTCCTGGTCCACGCCCAGAAGCTGCTGACAAGCACCCCGGAGGGCGTGACGACATACCTCCAGGCCGACTTGAACGACCCTTCAGCAATCCTCCGTTCCGCCGCCGAGACGCTCGACTTCACCCGCCCGGTAGCGGTGACCTTGCTGGGAATCCTGCACTTCCTAAGAGACGACGACGAGGCCAGGGCCGTGGTCCAGACGCTGA
Source organism: Actinoplanes sp. NPDC000266 (assembly GCF_042899005.1). Taxonomy (NCBI): domain Bacteria; kingdom Bacillati; phylum Actinomycetota; class Actinomycetes; order Micromonosporales; family Micromonosporaceae; genus Actinoplanes; species Actinoplanes sp. NPDC000266. The sequence goes on along the minus strand of NZ_JBIAZI010000001.1, from coordinate 533,361 downwards.
TCGACGCCGTCCCGCCGGGCAGCCACTTGGTGATAGCCCACGGTTGCGACGACATCAACACCGACGAAGCGAACCGCATCGTGGAGTTCTGGAACGACCGCGGCACCCCGAAAATCAAGTACCGAAGCGCCACCCAGATAGCCCAGTTCTTCGACGGCCTCCACCTGCTGGAGCCGGGCATCGTCCCGTGTAACCGCTGGCGCCCCGACGACGGCACAGGCAACATCGACGTCAACCAGTTCTGCGGCGTCGCCGTCAAGCCATAAAGAAAGCTGGATTCAGGCGCTGATAGAACAGCGATGTCGTGGTAACGCCGTCATTCCTGACCTGCCGAGCCCTTGCGTATTGCGGCCGCCCGCTGCCGCAGTGCCAGAGCCTCGTCGGTCCGGCCCAGTTCTTCCAGCGTGGACGCGAGGTTGTCCAGCCGAAGCACGATGTCCGGATGCCCGTCCGGCAGGGCGGCCTCGCTGATCTGCAACGCCCGCTGCTGCATTGGCAGCGCCTCGCCCGCTCGACCCAGATCCACCAGCGTGTACGCGAGGTTGTTCAGCCGGATGGCGATATCCGGGTGTCCGTCCGGTAACGCGGACTCGCTGATCTGCAACGCCCGCTGCCTCAGCGGCAACGCTTCGCCCGTCCTGCCCAACTCCCCCAGAGTGCCGGCGAGGTTGTCCAGCCGGAGAGCGATGTCCGGATGCCCTTCCGGCAGGGCGGCCTCGCTGATCTGCAACGCCCGTTGCCGCAGCGGCAACGCCTCGCCGGCCCGATCCAGATCCACCAGCGTGTACGCGAGGTTGTCCAGCCGGAGCGCGATAGACGGGTGCCCGTCGGGCAACGCGGCCTCGCTGATCTGCAGCGCTCGTTGCCGCAGCGGCAGCGCTTCACCCGCCCGGCCAAGCTCCCCCAGCGTGTGCGCGAGGTTGTTCAGCTGAACTGCGATGGACGGGTGGCCCTCCGGTAACGCGGCCTCACTGATCTGCAATGCGCGCAGCCGCAGTGGTAGCGCCTCGCCCGGTCGGCCCAAAGCTCCCAGCGTGTACGCGAGGTTGTTCAGCCGGAGCCCGATGTCTGGGTGTCCGTCTGGTAGCGCGGCCTCACTGATCTGCAGCGCTCGCTGCTGCAGTGGCAGCGCCTCGCCCGGCCGCCCCAAAGCTCCCAGCGTGAACCCGAGGTTGTTCAGCCGGATTGCGAGGTCCGGATGCCCGTCCGGCAGGGCGGCCTCGCTGATCTGCAACGCCCGCTGCCGCAGTGGCAGTGCCTCGGCCGTCCTGCCCAGCGACCCCAGCGTGTGTGCGAGGTTGTCCAGTCGGAGAGCGATGTCCGGATGCCCGTCCGGCAGGGCGGCCTCACAGATCTGCAACGCCCGCCGCTGCAATGGCAGCGCCTCGCCCATCCTGCCCAGCGCCACCAAGGTGCCCGCGAGGTTGTCCAGCCGGAGAGCAATGTCCGGATGCCCCTCCGGTACTGCCGCCTCGGTGATGGCGAGAGCACGGCGCTCGACCTCCAACGCGGCGGTGTGACGACCCTGGGTGAAGTAAAAGAAGCCCAGCTGGCCGATCAGACTCGCGAAATTGGCGTCGGTGAGCTCATCGGGCAGGGCACGAGCCACCGCGTCGATATGGGGCGCCACCAGGCTCCAGTCGGGCCAGGTCTCGACCGCTTGAGCGGGATTGCCGCCCGGGGCCGCCGCGCGAAGCACGGCGATCGCCCGGTCGAGAGTCTGTCGCCACGGCTGCCCGCTCTTCTCCTCGTCCGGGCCGGAAGCAGCGTCGACCAGCTTGGCCTGTTCCCGAACGACCCACTGCAGGAGCCGGTGCATGCTGACGGATTGATCCGTCAACGTGATCAAGTTGTAGGACGCCAGAACGGCCAACGCCTGGTCCACCGTGTGCTCGTCGCGTGGTTCGTCGACCAGGTAAGCCCTCGGCACGTCGTCCGGTGCGAAGCACGCCAACAGTCGGAGCAGTTCGGTCGCCGTCGGCCACCGCTGCTGAAGGCGGTCCAAGGTGACCAACCAGACCTGCGCCACCGCCCGTTCCGCGCGAGCACCCACCGCGATCGCGTTCAGCACCTGCTCCGGCTGCGACCGCAGCCAGTCGAGATACGTCGCGATCGGCGTACGGGTCTGTTGCAGGTACCCGGCCGCCTGCTGCAACGCCAATGGGAGATATCCCAGCTCTTCGGCCAACTCCGCTGCCGTCGGCCGATCCGTCTGGCCGCTGCGCTCCAACAACAGCCGCACCGCCGCCTCCCGGTCCAGCAGATCCAGCCGTAAGCAGCCGTCGATCAACTGTTCCCAGGCCAGATCTCGGCGTGTCGTGATCAGTACATGGCCGGTGTCCAACTGCCCCAACAGCTGTTCGACGTCGGCGAGTTCCTCCACGTTGTCCAGGATCAACAGCCAGCCCGACTGGTTCTGCAACCAGCCGACCGCCCACGCCGCCGCCTCCAACGGCGTCGCCGTCACCATCAAGTCCGCGTTCACCCGGGTGGTCAGCTCAGCCAAACTCGTCGTGATCGTGTCCGGGTTGTCGCAGCTGACCCACCACCGCACCTGGTAGCGATCTCGGTGCCGGTGCGCGTACTGCAACGCCATCTCGCTCTTACCGACCCCGCCGAGCCCGTGCACCGCCTGCGCGATGACTCCACGGCCGGCGGCCATCACCTCATCCAACGCCGCCAAAGCCTGTTCCCGGCCCACGAACAACCGCACCGGCGGCCTGGGCAGATTTGTCAACCGGCCGGCGATGTCGGGCGCCGCCGACGGGCGTCGCACCTCGATCCGACGGGCATCGACCTGGGCGCCGTCACCGGTGACCGCCACCCCGCTGATCGTCTGCGCCGCCAGCGAACGCAGACCTGACGCACCCGGCCGTCCGGAAGGTGAATCCGTCATCGCGTGATCTGAGCGCCGTCACCCGTGACAGCCACACCACTGATCGTCTGCGCGGCAATCGACCGATCCCCGGACGCCGTCACCGACACCGACACCCCCGCCTCCGCCAGCAAACCCCGCACCTCAGCCGCCAACTCAGGATCAGCCGCGAGCGCCTTACGGACCTGCACCCGCAACGCCGCCACCCGATCCTCATCCGAGACGTCCTCGGCCAGCTCAGCCACCGCGCCCTGCACCCCGGCGGTCGAGCCACCATGATTCAGGAAGCGCTGCAGCAACCGGCCACCCAACCCGACCGTCGAGTCGGCCGCCGCGTCCTGAACCCGCTCAAGCACGGCGGCCCCGTACGCGCCCACCGCCGCCGACACGTACGGCACCACGGCCGCCGTCACCGCCGCCACCTCAGGATCCACGTTCTACCTCCCGGCCCGCCCCTTCAACGCCTTGTCAAGGGTGTCGTCACCATAAGTAAACCCGTATCGGTCAAACGGGTGGGGATGTGGTGTAGACGGTCGGGTCGCCCTGTTTGAGCCATACCTGCGGATTGTCGATCGGGGTGAAGGCTCGATCGCCGCCCGGCTCTCGCGTTGTCGGGACTGTGTCGCCGTTCGGCAGGTGCATGATGAAGTTGATCGGCTTTGTGTCGTCTCGCAGCGGGATGTCGTACGTAGCCCATCCGTTCTCCACGCGGGCTGCCGGCCACGGCTTGTCCCACGCGATCTGGGCCAGCACGGCCGGGTCCACCGCGTCGCCCCACATGTGCAGACCCCAACCCGCGTAGTCGCCGGCCGGGCGGTAGTAATGCAGCGTGGCCGTGGTCAGTGGCGGGCCGGCGTAGCGGACCGTGCGGACCGGGCTCACCGCGTATGGGTCGCTGAGCACCGCCCGGTAGCGGATCTGCGTTCCTGCGGCCAGGTTCAGCGGCGTCAGGTTGTCGAAGACCGTGTAGGCCGGGGACGAGTCGTCGCGGCCGATCGTGGTCCAGGCGGCGCCGGCCACGCTGCGCTCGAAGCGGACCACGTGAGTGGCGCGTTCCGGGTCGGCTACCGCTCGCACCTCTACCGTGCCCCGGACGTTCGCGGACTCGGCGGGAGCCTCGATGGTCAGCGACGGGGCCGGGACCCGGGCCGCGCGGGAAGAACTGGCCCGGCTGTGGCCGGCGTTGTCCAGGACCACCGCCCGGTATTCGACCTGCGTGCCGGCGCTCAGGCCCGACACGTCGTGGAAGACCTGGTAGGGGGCGTTGTCGTCGGTGCCGATGGGCTGCCAGCCGCCGGTGGTCCTCGCGTAGAAGGTGACCTCGGCGAACGATGAGCCGGCGACGGTGGCCGGCACCCGCATGCGGCTGGGCGTGGCCGACGGGGTGGGCCGGCCGAGCGACACCGCGGGGGCCGCCGAGGACGGCGGGATGCGGCCGGACGAGGCGTAGACGACCGTGGACAGTGGCGGCACGGTCACGGTCAGGGAGCGGTCGGTGGCCGATCGCACGGTGGCGGGGCCAACCCCGTACACCAAATCGAATTTGGTCTTTGACAGGTAAGTCGGAATGGCGGCGGTGCGGGGCTGCTCGCTGTTGTTCAGCGCGACCACATATTCGCGCTTGCCGGTGCGGGAGAAGGCGTAGACGCCGGCGGACGAGTCGGCGTAGCGGTGCTGATGGGCGCCGTCGCGCAGCGTGGGGTGCTTGCGGGTCAGGGCGGCCAGGTCGGCTATGCCCTTGTAGAGCGGGTGGGCCGTGACGAAGTTGTCCTGCGCGTGGGTGGCCGTGGTGCCCAGCAGGTCGTCGTCCAGATATTCGGGGACCCGGCTGGCGAACAGGGTCTGCCGGGCGTCCTGGTCGCCGCCGGGGCCCGTGAAGCCCTGCTCGTCGCCGTAGTAGACGACCGGGTTGCCGCGGGAGAGGTACATCAGCTCGTGGGCCAGCCGGTCGCGGGCCACCCACTCGGCGTCGCCGGCGCCGGGGTTGTCGGCCTGCACGAACGAACCTATCCGGCCCATGTCGTGGTTACCGAGGAAGGTCGGCAGCTGGTAGACGTTCGAGTCGGCGTCGGTGTACCAGTCGTCGGCGGCGAAGAACTCGCCCAGCGCGGCCGCCGGCAGGCCGCGGGAGGCGAAGTTGCGGGCCGCGTCCTGGAACGGGAAGTCGAGCACCGCCTGCATGCGGTCGCGGGTGGTGAACTGCGACGTGAAGCTGCGGGAGGTGTCGAAGACCTCGCCGAACATGAAGAACTCGGGCTTGCCGTGTTGGCGGGCGAACGACAGCACCTCGGGGCCGAACTTCTGCCAGAACTCGTCGTTGACGTGCTTCATGGTGTCAATGCGGAAGCCGTCGACGCCGAAGTCGGCGATCCACGTCTTGTACACGTCGGTCATGCCCTTGACCACGCGCGGGTGCTCGGTGAACAGGTCGTCGAGGCCGAAGAAGTCGCCGTAGAGCGAGTTCTCGCCGGTGAACGTGGTGTCGCCGCGGTTGTGGTAGAGCGTGACGTCGTTCAGCCAGGCCGGGACCTTGAGGTTCTGCTCCCCGGGATCGAGGACCGGCGTGTACGGGAACGAGGTCGCGGCATCGAGCGCCGGGAACGTCGCCTTCCCGGCGTAGTCACGGTCGTCGAAGGGGCGCCCGGCAGCGTCGCGATAGGGCGAGACATCTTTGGAGACGTACGCCTGACGCGCGCCCGACTCGTAGCCGATGACGTCGGCCGTGTGGTTGGTGATGATGTCGAAGTAGACCTTCATGCCCCGCTGGTGCGCGGCGTCGATCAGCGCCTTCAGCTCGGCGTTGGTGCCCAGGTGGGGGTCGATCTGGGTGAAGTCGGTGATCCAGTAGCCGTGGTAGCCGGCCGACGGGCCGTCCTCCAGCTGCACCGCCTTGTTCTTGAAGCTGGGCGTGAGCCAGATCGACGTGGTGCCCAGGCCCTGGATGTAGTCGAGGCGCCGCAGCAGGCCGGCCAGGTCGCCGCCGTTGTAGAAGCCCTTGCGGGTGGGGTCGAAGCCCGAGACGAGCGGGTCGGCGCCGAGGCCGCCCTGGTCGTTGGCGCCGCTGCCGTTGTCGAAGCGGTCGGCCATGACGAAGTAGAAGTTCTCGTCGGTGACCGGCGCGCGCAGCGAATGGCGCCCCGGCAGCCCACCGCCGCCGGCCGCGGCGGGCGTGCTGAGCGCGGTGGCGGCCAGCACGGCGGACGTCAATGCGGCCAGGCCTCGTCGTAAGCGCATGCCATCGACCGTAGTGGATGATCAGGTTCGTGACCTGCAGAATGTCGGATGCATCGGGTATCCCCCAAGCGCGTGATTAGGCGTGCCGATGGTTGACCCCGGACAAGCAACGTTTCAAGACTGGGCGGCGTGACGCTCACGCTCAGCCACGCCGTGGACAATGCGACAGTCGAGCTGACGGTGCGCGGCCAGTGGACCCGCCGCACCGCGGTCGACGTGCACGAGGCGCTGTGCAAAGGCCTGGCCGAGCACCCGTCGGCGATCATCATCGACGTCCGCGAGATGAGCGACCTCGACGGCGCCAGCGCTCCCACCTGGATCGCCGCCAGCCAGGCCGCGCTGACCCTGCATCCGCCGGCCCAGGTGGCGCTCTGCGCCCCGCCGACCCGGCGGCTGGTGAAACGGCTCCGCCAGCTCGGCTGCGGCCGGTTCCTGTCGCTGTTCGTGACCGTCGACCAGGCACGCACCGCGGTTGCCAGTGCGCCGCTCCTGACCGACCGTCTTCAGCTGCGCTGGATGTCACCGCATCTGGACGCGCTGACTTCCGTCCACGATCTGATCGCGCTCGCCGAGCGCGCCTGGAACGTTCCGGAGATGGCCGAGATCGCGCAGGACGTGGCGCGCGACCTGGTCGAGGACTCGCTCGCGTTCGCCGGCACGGCCATGCTGTTCACCATCTGCCGCCGCAGCAGCAGCCTCTACCTGGCCCTGCGCGATCGGGAGCCGACGCTGCCCCCGCTGCGCCAGGCAAAGGACCGGCTGCCCGTCGTCATCGCCCGCAGCTACGTGTGGGGCGCTTCGGCGCTGCACAACGGCAAGGTGGTCTGGGCCGTGGTCAGAGCAGCGCCCGCTCCACCCCTTCGCCCACCGCCAGCAGCGCCGGGTCTTCGAATACCGGGCCCTCGAGGGTGAGCCCGACCGGCAGCCCGTCCTCGGTGCGGCCCGCGGGCAGCGACAGCATGGGCACGCCGGCCACCGTGCCCGGCGCGGCATTGCGGATCGTGGTGGCGAACGTGGGCACGTGACGGCCGTTGTGCTCGAAGGTGACGTCCTCGCCGACCAGCGGCGGCAGCACGTGCGTGGTCGGCGCGATCAGGGCGTCCACGCTCTGGAAGATCTCCGCGTACGCCTGGCGCAGCCGCCAGCGCTGGGCCCGGTGCCGCTCGTAGACGGCGGCCGGGACGGGCTCGTCGACCATGATCTGCATGATCCCTTTGACATCGGGAGAGGCGACAGAGTCAAAAGATCTGGGGGTACGACTGCGCAGGAGCCGTACGGTTTCAAAGAGCACGATCGGCAGGCCGGCCTCGCCGGCGACGGCCAGATCGTCCAACAGATCGACGTCGACCAGCTCGGCCCCGGCCGCGGCCAGCGTGTCCAGGGCGGCCGACAGCACGGCCCCGGCCCGCGGATCGATGTCGTCGAAGCGGCCGCGCAGCACGCCGAACCGGACCCCGGCCAGGCCGGACAGGTCGGCCGCGGCACGCGAGCCGGTGATGACCCGGTCGACCCGGCGCACGTCGCCGACCGTGCGGGCGTGCACGCCGACGGTGTCGCGGGTGTGCGAGATCATCACGACGCCGTCGCCCGGGTAGCGGCCGGTCGACGGGCGGAACCCGACGACGCCGCAGAACGACGACGGCAGGGTGACCGAGGCGCCGGTGTCGGTGCCGAGGCTGAACGGGACCGTGCCCAGGGCCACCGTGACCGCGCTGCCACCGCTGGAGCCGCCGGCCACCCGGTCGGGGTCGTGCGGGTTGCGCACCGGCCCGTACGCGGTGTTGTTGCTGGTGATGCCGAGGGCCAGCTCGTGCATGTTGGTCTTGCCGATCACCACCGCGCCGGCCGCGCGCAGGGCGCTGACCACCCCGGCGTCGACCTCGGCCACGCCGTCGGCCAGCAGGGGGCTGCCGGCCGTGGTGGGTACGCCGGCCACGTCGATGTTGTCCTTGACGGCGAACGGGACGCCGGCCAGCTCGCCGCCGCCCGCCGGGTCGTGGTGCAGCGTGGTGACGTACGCGCCATGGGTCTGTTTTGTCGTTTCCGCGTGCTCGAGCGCCTCGGCGCGCCGGGCGGATCGGCCGGCCGGATCGAGGGCGAGCCACGCTTCGAGGCCGAGAGGCAGGGTCATGGGCTCCACGGTAGGCCTCGTGATCTGATCGGTCCATGATCTTCGACGTCTCCCGTGTCCGGTCCGGCTATCCCGCCCTGGCCGAAGGCTTCGCCCAGCTCGACGGCGCCGGCGGCACCCAGCCGGCCGCCGCGGTGATCGACGCGATCACCGACGCGATGCGAACGGCGGTGTCCAACCGCGGCACCGCCCACGAGCCCGCCCGCCGCTCCGGCGAGATCGTCGCCGCCGCCCGGTCGGCGGTGGCCGACCTGGTCGGCGGCGACCCGGAGGGCGTGGTCTTCGGGCCGAGCGCGACCGCGCTGACCTATCTGGTGGCCCGCACGCTCGCGCAGGGCTGGGGGCCGGGCGACGAGGTGGTGCTGTCGCGGCTCGACCACGACGCGAACATCCGGCCCTGGGTGCAGACCGGCGCGACCATCCGGTGGGCCGAGGTCGACCCGGTCACCGGCGAACTCGGCGTGGCCCAGTACCGCGAGCTGGTCGGCCCCCGGACCCGCCTGGTCGCGGTGACCGCGGCCAGCAACGCCGTCGGCACGGTCCCGGCCGTGCGCGAGATCGCCGACCTCGCCCACGCGGCCGGCGCCCTGGTCTTCGTCGACGGCGTGCACGCCACCGCGCACCGGCCGACCGACGTGGCCGCCCTGGGTGCCGACTTCTACGTGACCAGCGCCTACAAGTGGTCGGGCCCGCACTACGCGGCGGTGGTGGCCGACCCGGCGGTGTGGGAGCCGCTGCACCCGGCGAAGCTGGTCCCCTCCCCGGCCGGCGTTCCCGGCCGTTTCGAGTACGGCACGCTGAGCTTCGAGTTGCTGGCCGGCATCACCGCGGCCGTCGACCACCTGGCCGGGCTGACCGGCGCCGAGGGCGACCGCCGGACCCGCCTGCTGGCGAGCATGACCGCGGCCGCCGAGCACGAGACGCGGCTGCTCGACCGGCTGCTGTCCGGGCTGGCCGCGATCGACGGGATCACCGTGCTGCCGGCGCCGGCCGACCGCTGCCCCACCGTTTCGTTCCGGGTGGCCGGCCGGACGCCGGCCGAGGTCGCCCACGCCCTCGGCGCCCAGGGCCTCTGCGTCTCGTACGGCGACTACTACGCGTACGAATACTTCGCCGGGACCGAGGGCGCCGTCCGCGTGAGCCTCTACCACTACAACACCGAGGAGGAGGTGGATCGCCTTCTGCAAGGGTTTTCCCTGATTCGGGGATAGATAGTCGTAGATAGCGTGACTCCCGTCCCCCAACTGAGGAGTCACGCACGATGGCAAGAAAACCTCTGGTCCTCGCGCTGGCCGCCGGCACCGCGGCGGCCTCCGCGCTGGTCGCGGTGTCCGGACCGGCCGCCGCGCAGGCGCCCACCCCGTCCGTCGACGCGGTCGCGCAGGCCGACGCGGTGGTCGCCGCGCGCCCGGCCGCCCTGCGGGCGAGCGGGCACGACACCTTCCACCGCAGTCAGGTCTACAAGTCGCAGGGTCTCACGTACGCGGCGTACGACCGCAATTACAAGGGTTTCCCGGTCAAGGGTGGCGACTTCGTCGTCGTCACCGACAACGCCGGCCAGACCCGGTACACGTCGGTCGCGCAGAGCAGCCCGATCGGTGAGCTGTCGACCGTTCCCACGGTTTCCGGAGCCGCGGCCGTCGCCACCGCGAAGGCGCAGCTCAAGACCGTGAGCGGCGTCGAGGCGACCCGGCTGGTGATCGTGGCCCCCGAGGGGCGGACGGCCCGGCTGGCGTACGAGACCACGGTCAACGGCACGAGCGCCGAGGGCGTCAGCCGCCTCACGGTGGACGTGGACGCGGCGACCGGCAAGGTGCTGTCCACCGAGGAGCACGTCACCGAGGCCACCGGCACGGGCACCGGCTGGATCAACGGGTCGGTGTCGCTGAACACCACCCAGTCCGGCTCGACGTACTCGCTCAAGGACCCGACGGTCACCAACCTGAGCTGCCAGGACGCCTCGACCCGGACCACGTTCAGCGGATCCGACAACGTGTGGGGCAACGGCAACGGCACCAGCAAGGAGACCGGCTGCGTGGACGCGCTCTACGTGGCGCAGAAGCAGACCGCGATGCTGTCGTCGTGGCTGGGCCGCAACGCCCAGAACGGCTCCGGCGGCGCCTGGCCGATCCGGGTCGGCCTGAACCAGCAGAACGCCTACTACGACGGCACGCAGATCCAGATCGGCAAGAACACCGCCGGTAAGTGGATCTCGTCGCTCGACGTGGTCGGCCACGAGCTGGGCCACGGCATCGACGACAAGACCCCGGGCGGCATCTCGAAGGGCGGCACCCAGGAGTTCGTGGCCGACACCATCGGCGCGGCCACCGAGGCGTACGCCGCGAACGCCAACGACCCGTTCGACTACCAGGTCGGCGAGGAGGTCAACCTGGTCGGCAGCGGCCCGATCCGGTACATGTACAACCCCTCGCTCGCCGGTGACAGCAACTGCTACTCGAGCAGCACGCCGGGCTCCGAGGTGCACGCGGCGGCCGGTCCCGGCAACCACTGGTTCTACCTGCTGGCCCAGGGCAGCGGCGGCAACGGCCAGCCGGCCAGCTCGACCTGCAACGGCTCCACGGTGACCGGCGTCGGCATCCAGACCGCGATGAAGATCATGTACAACGCGATGCTGCTGAAGACCTCGAGCTCCTCGTACGCCAAGTACCGCGTCTGGACGCTCCAGGCCGCCAAGAACCTCTACCCGGGCAGCTGCACCCAGTTCAACGCGGTCAAGGCCGCCTGGAACGCGGTCAGCCTCCCCGCCCAGTCGGGCGAGCCCACCTGCTGATCGCCGCTTTTCCGCAGGCCCGCTCCCCCGCCGGGGAGCGGGCCTCGTCTATTTGACGGCCGGAAGTCGATCACAGTACGTTGCCGCTCATGAAAACCGTTTTCATTTCACTTACGGCGGCGGTGGGCCTGTTGGCCGGGTGCGCCGACGCTGGGGCGACGCCGTCCGCGCCGTCCGGGTCGGCCGTGTCGATCACCAACTGCGGCGCCACGGTGGCGGTCAAGTCCCCGCCGCGGCGGGCGATCGCCATGGAGCAGAACGCCACCGAGATCCTGCTCAGCCTCGGCCTGTCGGACCGGATGGCCGGCACGAGCTATCAGACCGACCCGGTGCTGCCGTCGCTGAAGACCGCCTACGACAGCGTTCCGGTCCTGGCCAAGCTCTATCCGTCGCGCGAGAAGGTGCTCGAGGCGCGGCCCGATTTCGTCTATTCGACATTCACTTCGGCGTACGCCGGTGAGGCCGCCGGTCCGCGCCAGGACCTGGCCAAGCTCGACGTTCCGGCCTACCTGTCCCGGTTCGCCTGCGAGAAGGACCCCGCCGCCTTCGCCTTCGACGGCCTCTTCGGCGAGATCGAGGAGGTGGCCACACTGTTCGGCGTGCCCGAGCGCGGCCGCGACCTGGTCGCCGGCGAGCGGACCCGGCTCGAGGCGGCGATGAAGACCAAGCACGACGGGACCTCGCTGCTCTGGTACTACTCCGGCACCAGCACACCCAACGTGGCCGGGCCGGGCGGCGTCCCGGCCGCCATCACCGAGCAGCTCGGCGCGGAGAACGTCTACGGCGACGCCCAGCAGACCTGGCCCGCCGGCAGCTGGGAACAGATCGCCGCCCGCGACCCGGACGTGATCGTGCTGGCCGACCTCACCCGCGGCGGCGACGGCGACAGCGCCCAGTCGAAGATCGACTACCTGAGGTCCAACCCGGTCACGGCCAAGCTCAGCGCGGTCAAGGCCGGACGGTTCATCACCGTGCCCGGATCGTCGATGGACCCGTCGGTGCGCAGCGTCTCGGCCGTCGAGGCGGTCGGCGCGGGCCTGAAGGAGCTGGGCCGATGAAGCGGCTCCTTCAGCTCTGGGACGAGCAGCAGTCGGCGTACGTGGCCCATCGCGAGAACCGGTTCCAGGTCATGCTCGACGTCCTGCGGCAGCACGGCGATCAGCCGCGGGTGCTCGACCTGGCCTGTGGTCCGGGTGCGATCTCGCGCCGCGTCCTCGAGGCGTTCCCCGGCGCCCGGGTCACGGCGGTCGACTACGACCCGATCCTGCTGAGTGTGGCCGCCGGCGCCCTGGAGGAGTTCGGCGACCGGGTGCGGGTGGTCGACGTCGACCTGATCACCCCGGACTGGGCCGGGCGGTTCGACGGCTTCGACGCGGTGCTCACCTCGACCGCGCTGCACTGGCTCTCCCCCGACCAGTTGCTCGGCGTCTACCGGGCCGTGGCCGGCCTGCTGCCACCGGGCGGCATCCTGCTCAACGCCGACCACCTGCGCTTCGACGACCGGTCGCCGGCCCTGCGCGACCTGTCGGCCCGGCACGACGAGGACACCCAGCGGGCCGCGTTCGCGGCCGGGGCGCTCGGCTACGACGCCTGGTACGCCGAGGCGGCGCGCGAACCGGGCCTGGCCGCGCTCGTGCCCGTACGGGAGGAGCGGTTCGCCGACCGCCCGCCGCAGCCCCTCGCCCCGCTGGAGTTCCACCTCGCCGCCCTGCGGGCGGCCGGCTTCGGCGAGGCCGGAACCGTGTGGCAGTACCTGGACGACTACGTCGTCTACGCGCGACGGTGACCCGCCGGCTCCTGGTGCTGCCGGTGGCGGCCGGGCTGCTGCTGCTCAGCGTGGTCGTTTCGGTGACCATCGGCGTGGCCGACCTGAGCGCGGGCGAGGTGCTGCGGACGCTGGCCGCGCACGCCGGGCTGCCGGTGCGCGGGCTGCCGCCGCTGGAGGACAGCATCGTGTGGGACCTGCGCACGCCGCGGGTCCTGCTGGCCGGGATCGTCGGCGCCGGGCTGGCCGTGTGCGGGGCGGTGCTGCAGGCGCTGACCCGCAACGCGCTGGCCGACCCCTATCTGCTGGGCATCTCGGCCGGAGCGTCGACCGGGGCGGTCGGCGTGCTCGTGCTGGGGCTGGGCGCGGGAACGGTGGCGCTGTCGGCCGGCGCCTTCGCCGGTGGCCTGGCCGCGTTCGCGGTGGCTGTGCTGCTGGCCGGCCGCCGCTGGACCGAGCCGGCCCGGATCCTGCTGGCCGGGGTGGCCACGGCGCAGTTGTTCTCGGCGCTGACCAGCCTCGTCGTGGTCGGGCAGGCCAACCCGGACAGCACCCGCAGCATCATGTTCTGGCTTCTGGGCTCGCTCACCGCGGCGTCGTGGCCGTCGGTCGCGGTCACGGCGGCGGTAGGCGGCATGGCGGTGCTGGCCTGCTGGGCCGCGGCGCCGGCGCTGGACGCCTTCGCGTTCGGCTCCGACGTGGCCCAGACGCTGGGCTTCTCGCCGGCCCGGGTGCGCGCGGTCCTGTTCGCGGTGACCGCGCTGCTGGCGGCGGTGCTGGTCGCGGCGAGCGGCGCCATCGGGTTCGTCGGCCTGACCGTGCCGCACGCGGTGCGCCGGATCACCGGCTCCCGGCACCGCCTGCTGCTGCCGGCCTGCGCCGTGTCCGGCGCGATCCTGCTGATCTGGGCCGACACGGCGGCCCGGACCCTGTTCGCCCCGCAGGAGCTGCCGGTCGGCGTCGTCACCGCCCTGCTCGGCGTGCCGGCGTTCGCCCTGCTCCTGCGCCGCCGTTCGGGAGGCCCGTCATGACGCCCGAAACCCTGCTCCCTCGCCGCCATTCCGGAGGCCCGTCATGACGCCCGAAACCCTGCTCCCTCCCCGCCATTCCGGAGGCCCGTCATGACGCCCGAAACCCTGCTCCCTCCCCGCCATTCCGGAGGCCCGTCGTGAGGATCGAGGCGCACGACATCGACCGGCATATCCGGGAGGTGGCCCTGCTCCGCGCGGTCACGCTCGACGCGCCGCCGGGCAGCATGGTCGGGCTGCTGGGACCCAACGGCTCCGGCAAGTCGACGCTGCTGCGGGTGCTGGCCGGGCTCGACCGCCCCGACGGCGGCCGGGTCCTGCTCGACGGCGCCGACCGGGCCACGATGCCGCGCCGGGAGGTGGCCCGCCGCGTCGCCGTGGTCACCCAGCACACACCGGACGACGCCGACATGACCGTGGCCGATGTGCTCCAGCTGGGCCGCATCCCCCACCGCCCGCTGCTGGCGCCCCCGGGCGCCGACGACGAGCGCCGGATCGCGGACGCCCTCGGCCGCGCCGGCCTGAGCGGCTGGGCGGGTCGCCGCTGGACAACGCTGTCCGGCGGCGAACGCCAGCGGGTGGCCATCGCCCGCGCCCTTCTCCAGGAGCCGGAGGTGCTGCTGCTCGACGAGCCGACCAACCACCTGGACATCAGGCACCGCTTCGCCCTGCTGGACGACCTGGCCCGCGCACCGATCACCGTGGTCGCCGCCCTGCACGACCTCGACCTGGCCGGCCAGTACTGCGACCGGATCGTCCTGCTGGCCGCCGGCCGCGTCGTGGCCGCCGGAACCCCGGCCGGCGTGCTCACCGCGCAGACGATCGCCGGCGTCTTCGGCGTGACCGCCGAGGTGATCCCCGCTCCCACCGGAAGGGTCCGGATCCTGTTGAGGGCGCCCAATTAGGGGTTCGGGTTTCTGGTGGATTGATGGCGATCAGCCCGGTGCTGTGCACAGACTGGCGCGCATGAGGATCCGTCGCGTCATCAGCGCACTGTGCACCGGCGTCCTCGCCGCGGCCGGCATCGCCCTGCCGGCCGCGGCGGCGCCGCCGGGCATCACCGACTGGAAACCCTGCGCCGAGCGTCCCGACGTTCAATGCGGAACGCTGCGGGTGCCGCTGGACTGGGCCCGGCCGTACGGCCCGAAGATCACCCTGGCCGTCGCCCGCAACCCGGTCGACGATCCCGCGAAGCGGGTCGGCACCCTGTTCCTCAACCCGGGTGGCCCGGGCGGGCCCGGGACTATTCTGGCCCTGTACGGGGACCTCATCTTCTCGCCGGCGCTGGCCGAGCACTTCGATCTGGTCGGCGTGGACCCGCGCGGCATCGCCGGCAGCACCCCGGTCCTGTGCGGCGGTGACCCGTACCCGCCGGGCCTGACGCTCTTCCCCCGCAGCGCCGCCCAGTGGCAGCAGTTCGTCGCGGCCAACCGGGTCTTCGGGCAGAGCTGCGCCGACGCGACCGGGCCGCTGATCAGTCACGTCGACACGGTCTCGGTGGCCCGCGACCACGAGGCGGTCCGGGCCGCGCTCGGCGAACGGCAGTTCAATTGGCTCGGCCTGTCCTACGGCACCCAGATCGGCGTGCAGTACGCGAACCTGTTCCCGCAGCGGGTGCGCGCGATGGTCTTCGACGCCGTCCTCGACCACAGCATGGGCACCGAGCGCATGCTGCTGGACGAGGCCGCCACGGTCGAGGACTCGTTCAACCGGTTCGCGAAATGGTGCACGGCAACGGCCGCCTGCGCCCTGCACGGGCGTGACGTCGGCGCGCTGTTCGACCGGATCGTGGCCGCCGCCGATCACAGCCCGGTGCCGGTGGCCGGCGCCGACCACCCGGTCACCGGTGAGGACATCCGCCTGCGCGCCCAGGAATATCTGATCTTCAAGGAGCCGAACTTCTTCCGCCCCGTCTCGGCCTGGCTCCAGCTCGGGCAGGCGATCAGCGACACCCTCGCCGGCAACGCCGAGGGCTTCGCGATCCCGGCGCCCGAGGGCCCGCAGAGCGCGCAGGCCACCGGCCCGGCCTGCATGGACAACCCGTCCGAGATCAGCACCTACGAGCAGTACCGGCGGCTGGCGGCCAAGGCCAGGAAGATCGCCCCGCACCTGCAGGGCGCGTCGCAGTCCTGGACGCTGTTGCGCTGCACCGGATATCCGGTGCCGGCGACGAACCCGCCGCGGCGGCTGGACGTCCGTGGCGTGCCGCCGATCCTGCTGGTGAACGCCACCCATGACGCCTCCACGCCGTACAAATGGGCTCATCAGCTCCGATCCCAGGTGCGCGGCAGCGTGCTGCTGACCCGGATCGGCGACGGGCACACGTCGTCCATGCACGATCCCTGCGCCCGCGCGGTCATCGACCGCTACCTGATCGACCGGATCACGCCGGCCCCGGGCTTCGTCTGCCGCTGACGCCGCGGGAAAAGTCGCTAACGCCGCAGGAACAGCAGGACGGCCAGGACGCGGCGGCTCTCGCTGCCGGTGGCCGGGAGCCCGAGCTTGCCGAAGATGCTGGACACGTATTTCTCCACCGCCCGCAGCGTGATCACCAGGCGGTCGGCGATGCCCTGGTTGGAGTTGCCCTCGGCCATCAGGGTGAGCACCTCCCGCTCGCGGGGCGTCAGCGCCGCGAGCGGGTCGTCGCGGCGGCGGCGCGACAGCAACGTGGAGACGATGATCGGGTCGACGGCCGAGCCACCGGCCGCGACCCGGCGCACCGCCGCCAGGAACTCGGGGACGTCGCTGATCCGGTCCTTCAGCAGATAGCCCACTCCGTCGGCCGAGTCGGCCAGCAGACTCATGGCCAGGCCGACCTCGACGTACTGGGACAGCACGAGGACGGCCAGGCCCGGATGGGCGGCCCGCAGCTCGATCGCCGCCCGCAGGCCCTCGTCGGTGTGCGTGGGCGGCAGCCGGATGTCGACGATGATGACGTCGGGCACGCTGGCCCGGACCGCGGCCCGCAGCTGGACCGCGTCGCCGCACCGGGCCACGACGTCGAATCCGGCGCCGGCCAGGAGCGAGCTGATCCCCTCGCGGAGCAGGACGCTGTCCTCCGCGATGCCGACGCGCGGGGTTCCTACCGGCACGGCAGCTCCGCCCGCACCCGGGTGCCGCCGCCGGCCGCGGCGCACACGCGCAGCCGGCCGCCCAGGGCCTCCACCCGATCGGCCAGGCCGCGCAGGCCGGTACCCCGCCCGGTGTCGGCGCCGCCGCGCCCGTCGTCGACGACCTCGATGATGATCGAGCCGTTCAACGGGGTGACCAGGACGGCCGCGCACGACGCCGCCGCGTGCTTGCCGATGTTGGTCAGGCTCTCGCAGACCACGTAGTAGGCCGCGACCTCGACCGCCTCGTCGACCCGGCCCGGCAGGTCGACGGTGAGCCGCACCGGCACCGGCGCCCGGGCCGCGAGCGACTCCAGCGCGACCGCCAGCCCGTGCGCGCTGACCACGGCCGGGTGCAGGCCGCGGGCCAGGTGGCGCAGCTCCTCCAGCGAGACGGCGATCTCGGTACGGGCCAGGTCGAGCAGCGCGCCCGCCTCCGGGTCGCCGTCGAGGCGGGTCCGCAGCACGCCGAGGTTCAGCGACAGCGCCACCAGCCGCTGCTGGGCGCCGTCGTGCAGGTCGCGTTCCAGCCGCTGGCGTTCCCGCTGGCCCGCCTCGAGCACCCGGGCCCGCGAGCCGCGCAGTTCCTCGACGTTGGCCCGCAGCTGCGCCTGCAACCGGCCGGCCCGCAGCGCGATAGCGGCCGCCGCGCTGACCGCCTCGAGCAGGGCCGGCTCGTCGCGCAGGGCCGCGTCGTGCACCAGCGCCGCCATCGGCCGGCCGTCGTCGTCGATCATCGTGACCCGGGTCGTGTCGTCGGGCAGGCGCAGCGGCCGGCCGTCCTGGTCGCCCCAGACCCCGAACTGCGGCAGCCAGTAGGCGAGCACCAGCGACGGGTCGCGCAGCGCCCGGGCGAGCGGGCCGCGCAGGTCGGCCGGGCCGGCCCGCAGCTCGACGACCAGATCGCCGACCGAGCTGCGGGCGAGCCGGGCCTGCAACAGCCCGGCCACGAAGGCGACCGGCGCGACGCCGACCAGCAGCAGGCAGATCCGCTGGACCACGGGGAACACCGGTCCACCGAGGACACCGACGATCAGCAGCACCGCGATCATCGTGAGGCCGACGGTGAACGAGTCGATGAGCAGCGACAGCGATCGCCGGAGCGGATGCCCGCGGCGCATGACCAGCAGCACCACCCCGCCCAGCGCGACCGCGCTGACCACCAGCAGCTCTGTCTGATAGACGACGGTACCCAGCGTGCGCCGCTCGACAACGGTCAGAACGTGCGGTTCGAGCACGCCGAGCAGCATGGCGGCGAGCTGGCCGCCGACCGCCGCCAGGTAGCCCGCGCCCAGCAGCAGCCGCTCGGGCCGCCCCCGCAGCCGGCCGGACGGGAACGACAGGAAGACGTGCACGATCAGCACCAGCGGAAGCACGTCCACGGCCTGCCCGACCGTGTGCGCGATCCGGTCGCTCGACCAGCTCAGAGCGCCGACCATGCTGGTCACGCCGGTGATGATCATCAGCGGCCCGAACCGGTTGTCCGGCCGGCAGCGCCACGCGACCAGCCCGCTGAACGCGTATCCGGCCGAGATCCAGCCGATGACGGCCACGTGCGCGCGGGGAATCCCCTCGCTCACCCCGAGCGCGACGACGCCCGCCCACGCGGCCAGCAACACCGAGCCGAGCGTGGCGAGCACAGTGGTCGTCGGGCGGAGCGTCCGCACCCGGTTGACGCTACGCCCCCGGGATACACCAGAAAACCGCCTTACCCGCGCGCCTTCCCGCTGCGACCGTGGCTTGGAGGAGGTGAACGTCATGCGCCGCTTCGTTCCGCTCGCGGTCCTCGTGGCAGTGGCCGCGGCCTGCGCCGGGCCCTCCGAGACCGGCGAGAAAACGTACAAGACAGACACACCGATCACCGCGCTCGTGGTGGACGCCCGGGCCGCGACGGTCACGATCGAGACCGCTGACGGGCCGGTGTCCGTCCGCGAGGAACACCGCTGGTCCGACCGCCGGCCCACCACCGCCAACACCGTCGACGGGCAGACCCTGCGCCTGACCGAGTCCGGATGCGGCGGCGACGACGTCCGGTGCGACGTGAAGTTCCACGTCGTGATGCCGGCCGCCGTGTCGGCCGACATCAGCTCCCAGGCGGGCGCGGTGAAGATCGACGGGCTGACCGGCAACCTGCGGGTCCGGTCCCAGGCGGCCGCCGTCGAGGCCACCGCCCTCGGCGCCGGCCAGGTGACGGTCGAGACCAGGGCCGGGGCGGTGTCGCTCGAGTTCGCCGAAGCTCCCGGCCTGGCCCGGGTCACGTCGGACGCCGGCGCCGTCACCGTGCGGGTGCCGGACACCACCGCCTACGCGGTCGAGGCCGCCGTCAGCATGGGCGCCCGCGACGTCTCCGTGCGGGAAGACCCCACGTCGCCGCACCACATCCAGGTCAAGACGTCGGCCGGAGCGGTGAGGATCGAGCCACGACCATGACCGGCCGGGTCGTGCGGGCTCCGCTGAGCCCGACGGGGACCGTCTTCGCGCTCGTGTTCTTCTGCGCCGCCCTGACGCCGTCGCTGCTGCCGCGGCCCTGGCTGTTCCAGGGTGTGGTGAGCGGGCTGACCGCGGTGCTCGGCTACGGTCCGGGCGCCGCCGCCGGCGCCCTGGCGCGGCGGATCCCGCACCGGGCCCGCCCGCGCGCGGTCCGGATGTTCTGGCTGGTCATGGCTGTGTGCGGGCCGCTGATCGGGCTGGTCTTCCTCGCTCTGGGCACACGGTGGCAGCAGGAGCTGCGCGAGCGCCTGGTGATGCCGCGGCTGGAGACGTACGACCTCATCCGCATCGTCGCGGTGAGCGCGCTGACCTTCACGATCCTGCTGCTGCTCGCGCGGAGCCTGCGGCTGGCCACGCGGCGGCTCGCCCGGTTCGCGGGGCGATGGGTGCCCAAGCCCGTCGCGTACGGCATCGGGGTCCTGATCGTCGCTTATGTGGTGACCGGCGTCGTGCGCGGCTTCCTCGGCACCCAGCTGCTCACCGTCGCCGACCAGACGGCCTCGCTGGCCAACGGGCGCACCGGGCCGAACGCGCGGGAACCGTGGGCGCCGCAGCGGTCGGGCAGCGCGTCGTCCTACGTACGGTGGCCGGACCTGGGCATGCAGGGCCGTGAGTTCATCGGCACCGGTCCGAACACGGCCGATATCAGCGCGTTCACCGGCCGGCGCGCGGTCGACCCGATCCGGCTCTACGCGGGACTGGAGTCGGCCGGAACCCCGGAGGAAAGGGCCCGATTGGTGGTACGGGAGATGGAGCGCACGAAAGCATTCGACCGCGCCGTGATCGCGGTGATCACGCCGACCGGCACCGGCTGGGTGGACTCCGCGGTCACCGACTCCCTGGAATATCTGTACAACGGCGACACCGCGCTCGTCTCGATGCAGTACTCGTACCTGCCGAGCTGGATCTCGTTCCTGGTCGACCGTTCGAAGGTGGCCGAGTCGTCACGGGCGCTGATCGGCGCCGTACGGGAAAAATGGTCCTCCCTGCCCGTCGCCACCCGGCCCAAGCTGCTGCTGTTCGGCGAGAGCCTGGGCTCGTTCGGCACCGAGAAGGCGTTCCCGGACGCGGCCGGCCTGACCGCCGGCGCCGACGGGGTGCTGCTGGTGGGGCCGCCGTTCGCCAACCCGATCCGCAACCGGCTGCTGCCGGCCCGCGACCCCGGCAGCCCCGCCTGGGATCCGGTGCTGACCGGAACCGGCATCGAGTTCAGCCGCGACCCGGCCGACCTGCGCACGTCCCGCCCGGCCAAGGTGGTCTACCTGCAGAACTCGTCCGATCCGGTGGTGTGGTTCCACCCGAGGCTGCTCATCCGCGAACCGGACTGGCTGCAGGGCCGGCGCGGCCCCGACGTCTCCCCCGACATGCACTGGTATCCGGGCGTGACGTTCTGGCAGACCGCCGTCGACCAGTTCTCGGCCAACGGCGTGCCCGCCGGGCACGGCCACGTCTACGGCTCCGGCGTCGTGGACGGCTGGGTGGCCCTGGCCCCACCACCGGGCTGGACGGACGCCGACACGATGAACCTGCGCGCCCTGATGGACGGCTGACGGTGAGGCCCTCCGGCACGGCCGCACACAAGGCCCATCGGCGTCTGCGCCCGCTCGCCTCCGGCGAGTTGGAGCGGGCCCGCACATGGGCGGCGGGACTCGCCGCCGACCTTCAGCCGGCCACTGTGCCCTTGCGGACGTCGAGGAACTGGCGGTCGTCGTAGTCGTGGTCCAGGGCGCACCGCACCTCGACCACGCCCGCCACCTGCCGGGTCAGGCGCTCGGCGATCTGGGCCGACGTATATCTCTGCACCCGCCCGGACAGGGTCACCACTCCGTCGACGACGGTTGCCGTCACCATCGTGCCCTCGTCGTCCACGTACGGCTGGAGGACTCCCGACTCCACGTCGGCGAGGATCTCGTCGTCCGGGCGGAGATGCGCCTTGAGCAGGTCGGCCCGGGACACGATGCCGATCAGGCGCCCGAGGTCGTCGGTGACCGGGAGCCGCTTGACCTTCTCCTGGTCCATCAGCCGGGCCGCCGAGGCGATCGACGTGCCGCTGGTCGTCACCACCGCCGGCGCGCTCATCAGCTCGGCCACCGAGCTCGCCAAGGCCTTGCGCCGCTCGCCCCGGCGACGGCGGCCCTCGAACATGCGGGGCTCCTCCTCCCCCGCGAACTCGACCTTGCGCAGCAGATCGGCCTCGGAGACCACGCCGGCCACGTGCAGCGAGTCGTCGATCACCGGGACCGCGCTCAGCCTCTTCCCGATCAGCAGATCGACCACGTCCCGGTAGGAGTCGGTCGTCTTCACCGACACGACCGCCCGGGTCATCACATCGTCGACGGTCCAGGTCTTCACGGCGCTCTCCTTCGACAAGCTTCAATTCCCCACACAGTACGGCGGCGGGCCGCTCCACATCAGGGCCGATCGGCTCTCACGGCGCGGCCGGGCCGCGTCCGAGGAGCGGGGCCGCCACGACTGGGGCGGGTTCGCCCCCGCCGGCGGCTGCGACCGGGTCCGCCACTGCCTGCGGTGCGGCAAGGCCGATTCGTGGCCCGAGCACGACTGGGGCCCGTGGCTCTACGCCGGCACCGAGTTCAACGCGCCGCAGGTCCACACGTGCCGGCGGTGCCACATCAGCGAGCGGACGACGCCGACCTATCGGTGATGGTCCGGGTCGGGCTTCGGCGGGATGCGCCGGCGGACGTCCTCCGCCGTCGACGGGCCGGCCTCCCAGGCCGCGACCCAGGGGTTCTCGTCGCGGCGCGGGGCGATGACGCCCTCCTCCAGCAGGCCGTAGCGGCCCTGGACAAGGCGCTTCGCCGCCCGTACGTCGACGCTGTCGTTGTTCTCCCACAGCGCCGTGAACAGCGCCTCGGTCCGCAGGCGGGCCTGACGGCAGAACAGGTCGGCCAGCTCGGCTCCCTCGGGCCGCCGCTCCCGCTCGGCCCGGGCCCGGACGCAGGCCGCCGACATCGCGAACAGCTCGGCCCCGATGTCGACGATCCGGCCCAGGAAGCCCTGTTTGCGTTCCAGCTTCCCCTGCCAGCGCGACATGGCGTAGAACGTGGACCGGGCCAGCTTGCGGGAGGCCCGCTCGGCGTAGCGCATGTGGCCGGCCAGGGGGCCGAACTCGGCGTACGCCGAAGGGGCCTGCCCACGCCCGACCGCGAGGGTCGGCAGCCACCGTGCGTAGAACGCTCCGGCCCGTACTCCGGCCCGGGCCTTGCGGCCGAGATCGGCCTCCGGGTCGATGATGTCGCCCGCCACCGCGAGATGCGCGTCGACCGCCTCGCGGGCGATCAGCAGATGCATGATCTCGGTCGAGCCTTCGAAGATGCGGTTGATCCGCAGGTCGCGCAGGAGCTGCTCGGCCTCGGCGGCGCGCTCGCCGCGGGCGGCCAGCGAGTCGGCCGTCTCGTAGCCCCGGCCGCCCCGGATCTGAATCATCTCGTCGGCGATCCGCCACGCCATCTCGCTGGCGTACAGCTTGACCAGCGCCGCCTCGATCCGGATGTCGTTACGGTCGTCGTCGGCGATCACACAGCTCAGGTCGAGCATCGACTCCATCGCGTACGTGGTGGCGGCGATGAAGGCGAGCTTGCCGGCCACCGCCTCGTGCCGGCCGACCGGATGTCCCCACTGCACCCGCTGGGCCGACCATTCGCGGGCGATCGTCAGCGCGCGCTTGCTGGCGCCGACGCACATCGCGGGCAGCGACAGCCGTCCGGTGTTGAGCGTCGTCAGCGCGATCCGCAGGCCCTTGCCCGGACCGCCGACGACGTTGCCCTCGGGCACGAAGACGTCGTGGAAACGGGTCAGGCTGTTCTCGAGCCCGCGCAGGCCGAGGAACGAGTTGCGCCGCTCGACGGTGATGCCCGGGGAGTCACCTTCGACGACGAAGGCGGTGATGCCCTTGCCCGGCACCCGCGCCATGACGACGAGCAGGGTGGCGACGGTGCCGTTGGTGGCCCACAGCTTCACCCCGTTGAGCCGATATCCCCCCTCGACCGGCTCGGCCACGGTGGCCAGCCGGGCCGGGTCGGAGCCGACGTCGGGCTCGGTGAGCAGGAAGGCGGACACCTCCCCGGCGGCCAGACGGGGCAGGAACTCGGCCTTCTGCTCGGCGGTGCCGAAGATCTTCAGCGGCTGCGGCACCCCGATCGACTGATGCGCCGACAGCAGGGCGCCGGCCGCCGGGCTGACCGATCCGATCAACGTCAGCGCCTTGCAATAGTGCAAATTCGAGAGTCCGAGGCCGCCGTACGTCTCGTCGATCTTCATACCGAACGCGCCAAGCTCGGCCAGACCGTGGAACACCTCGTCCGGGATGCGATCCTCGCGCTCGATGCGGGCCCCGTCCACCTCGTCCCGCAGATATCCTTCGAGCCGCCCGAGAAACTCGGGAGCCGGCGCCGCGCCGGGCCACAGATCGATCAGATCGAGCCGCAACCGCCCCAGAAACAGTTCCTTGCCGAAGCTGGGCTTGCGCCACTCGGTCTCGCGAGCGGCCTCGGCCACCTGCCGGGCCTGCTTCTCCGAGACATGGGTCTGTGCTGGCTGCGCTGCCGTCACGGCTAAACCCCCCTGACCTGGCTCGCCGTCACGCTACTCAACGGTGTTACCTCTGGGTAGCCGTCTGGCGCATGCCGCGATTTCCCACCGCCCGGCCTAGCCGAAGTTGACGTTGACGTTGACGCGGAACAGGTCGTCCGGGTCGTACTCTTGCTTCACGGCGAGGACGCGGTCGTAGAGCTCGGGCCCGTACACCTCGCGCGGCCCGGCTCCGCAGGCGGTCATGAAGTTGGGCATCTGGTGCTCGTACCGCCAAGGGTGCAGGGCGTTGACGAGCCGGTCGAGCGCGGCCGTCAGCCGGGGCAGGTCGTCCGGCCCGCCCGCGCCGATGCCGAGTACCTGGAAGGGCAGTCCAGCAGCGGGGCCAAGGGGCTCGCGTGCATCATCGCGGATTCGCGGTACGGCACGCCGGAGCACGTTGGCGTAGAACGCCAGCTTCTCCCGCACCGGCGACGCCATCGTGACGGCCCCGGTGTGGCCATCGCGGCGAGCTGCTCCGGTGCTGGATCAGTCCGGCCGGGCCCGGTCGAAACGGTCGATCAGACTCGGCTTACGCGCATGACGCTCCCACAGCCGCGTCATCCGCTCCGCGAACTCGAAGATCTTGCCCTCCCGTGCCGCCATTGCCTGAAGTTCAAAAGTGAAGTGACCGCCGTGTCGTAGTCCTTCGGGCGCTTCGTCGCGATCAACTCGTCCACCTGATCCCAGGCTCGGACCGGGTTTCTTGCCAGCTTGTCCAGACGCTGCTCGCGGGCCGCAACGGCCGCTTCCTCACGACTCTGACGCTCGGCCGCCTCTCGCTCCCGCTTCTGCTGCTGCCGTGCGGCCCAACGTTCCTCAGCGGCAGCGAGCAGGTCCCCGGCGGTCCGGCTCTCTCCGGCAGGCGGCTCCTGCGCCACACCCTGAAACCGCCTCAGCAACTCCGATCGCAGCATCTCGGCATCGCCGCGAAGTACCCGCAGCAGCACCTCGTCCTTATCCTCCGCCACAGGCAGACCCGCCACCCAGCGGCGCAACTCGGCGGCCGACGGCTTCTGCTCGACCAGCGGCCGGCTCGCCACTGCCGCCGGATCCAGCAGACCGGGATCCAGGCGAAGGAAATCGGCCAAGGCCCGCAACGGCCCGCTCAGCTTCGCCAGCCCGGCCGGGATCGGAGGCTCCGGCTCTTCATCATTCGTCGCCGTCCTCGTCCTCACTGCGAAGATCGAGGATCACACGGGTACGGGTCGTCGCCCCACTTGTAGTTGTTGACGAAACTCGACTACGTGATCCGCCCCCGCGACGACCCCGCCCACCACCGGCACGCCGAACACCTCGGTCTCGAACGGCACCGCCAGATCGCCCTCAATCATGGCGAACAGGCCACTGAGCTGCTCATGCTCGTCGTAGCAGTCCACGACCGCCTCGGCGACCAAGGCATCGAGCTCGGTTTTACTGAGCGAAGACACCCGCGCAGAAGTGCCGCCGCAGCCGCATTGACAGTTCGCCGAGGCTCACTGCGTTTGGCTCCAGCCTCGGCGCTCACGAAGTTCTCGAACAGAACGACCCAGTTCAAAGGCCAAGCGCACAGCGTCGTACGCCTCCGCGGCACCCGGCTCGGCCATCCGCCGTTCACGCATCGCGGCCCAGCCACCACTGTCGCTCATGACCCTGCCTCCTCGTCCACGGCCTCGTGCGCCTCGTCGATACACCGCGCCACGCCCGGCGCGCCCGGTCGATCTCCCGCTCGTCTCGCATGCGCGTCTTGTGGAAGACCGTCAACAGGATGATCCTTTTGTCGGTCGCAATCCAGTAGGTGATCCGGACTGACCGCCGCAGCGTCAGCCGGCGACGAGGAGCCAATGGCGGCCCTCAGCATTAGAGGTCTCGACGACTCCGTGGAGGAGAATCTATGCCTGCGTTCCGCCGGGCATGGTCAGTCCGTGGAGGCGTCGCCAGGCAGGACGTTGGCTCCTCGACTATCGCCCCGAAGTCTCTGCTGGCGCGGACACAAGATTCATCGTTTATCACTGACGATCTGGAGGGCCGGAGCGCCCACCTGAAATCGGCCGCGGTAGGGCTCACTGAACGCGCCTTCACGCCGTAGCGTTGCCCGCACCTTGGCCTCACCTCGGGGGAACCCGTCGGTCAGCCGGAGCGCCGCAGCGAGCTCAGCCGCGCTCAGGTCGCTCTGCGGGTTGCGAGCAAGGCGGTGCAGGCTGGCTCGGGTCAGCGCGGCCTCGGTACCGCGGCAGTTGGCGACCTCATTCCAGCCGGGCTGGACCGGTAGCAGTGACTCGAACTGGCCTCTTGCTGCCTCCCGCGCGTTGACGACCTCCATCACGGTCTCCCCGACGGACGCGAGGCCAGCGCCCAGCGCGACCTGCACTCGCTGCCGAGTCTCGGGCGCGACGAAGTAGCGGAACGCGCCGGCCGCGGCCACCGCACCGACCAATAGCCAAGGCAAAGGCACTCGTCGAGCCGCCGCTGCGACTCCCTGGAAGGCCCCAGAAGCAGCGATTCCGAGAAGCGAGTTGATCGCTCCAGCCAAGCGTCCGAGCGGTCCCAGGTCACCGACGGCGGAGAGTTGGTCCAGCCACTGAGCGTGCGCGACATGGTCGAACGGCTCGCCGTAAACCGCGCGCAACGGTGCCTTGTCTTTGCTCAGCAACGGCGCGTTCAGCAACAACGCCAGCCTGGCCGTCGGAACGTCATCCGGGTCGCAGTACCTGCTGGTCTCGGGCGGGAGGCCGAGGTAGTCCAAGCGTTTCTGCTCAGCGATGGCCGCGAGTCCATCGGGAACGTCGACGCAGCGCAGCAGAGGCGCAACGTCGCTTTCCCAGACGCCACGGACAATGACGGGATCGAGACGTTTCCGTGCTGACCACTCAGCAAGGTGTTCGTCGACCTCGTCCAAG
Source organism: Actinoplanes sp. NPDC000266 (assembly GCF_042899005.1). Classification (NCBI taxonomy): domain Bacteria; kingdom Bacillati; phylum Actinomycetota; class Actinomycetes; order Micromonosporales; family Micromonosporaceae; genus Actinoplanes; species Actinoplanes sp. NPDC000266. The sequence continues at coordinate 506,471 of NZ_JBIAZI010000001.1, read as the reverse complement.
ACGTGCGGCGCGCAGAAAAGCCGGAGAACGCCGCTGTTGGCGGCCTTCAGCATCAGAGTCCGCCCCCGGCCGCCGGCCACCCGTAGCAGGTCGTCGCGCAGCGCATTCGCGTCCACGACCGCCGGGAACGTCTCGGGCAGAAGCGCGGGCGGAAAGAGACCGTTCTCGTCGGGGACGCCGACAGGGAGGGCCGCGTTCTGGAGGTGAGCCTTCTTGACCATTACACGGACGGCGTCATCTGCGGAAGGCCGTACGGTCAGCTTGGGCTGAGCGGCGGTCATCGGCGACGCGCCAAACGAGCGCCACCACCTCCGCCGCTCTGCCGTTGTCACCGCGGTGGCCACGAACTCCGCCACGTCGCCGGCCACCGTGACCTCCACCGGCGCGGGCGCCTCGGCGACCCGTTCTGCCTCGACCGCCATGATCGGCAGCGGGGCCAGTTGCTTCGCGCCAAGCGCGATCAGCCCGTCGGCCGTCCCCGGGGTGCCGTCCGGGCCGACCCACCAGACGCGGGGCACACCGTCTAGTGGGGTGCGGGCGCGGTCGTACACCCCGGAAAGCTCGAATCCCACACCTGGAGAACGCCGTTGAGCGTCGGGTGCGGGACCCGGTTGGCGGCGAGCTGGGTGTCGAGCGTTTCCACCAGTCGATGATCGACGCGACGACCCCGGCGAGCACGAGTCATTCGACTCTTGTCGCCGGGGTCACGCGCCCGCGCCCGACCGGATCAGGCCTGTGGGGTCTCCTTGGCCATCAGGTTCGTGATGTTCTCCGGGGTCAGTGCCTCCTGATAGGCGACGACGTCGTCGACGTCGCCGGTGAAGTAGTCGCGCCAGGCGTCGTTCCACCAGGCGCGGCCCACCACGAACTGGCCGCTCGAGTTCCACGTCGGTGCCGGCACGGCCACGCTGGCCACCTCGGCGCCGTTCACGTAGAGCTTGGCCGTGCCGGTCGACGCGTCGTAGACGCCGGCCAGGTGTGTCCAGGTGTTCAGCGCCACCGGCTTGGTGTCGGCCGCGATCGTCGACGCCGGGCTGGTGTTGACGTCGGTCAGCGGCAGCACGAAACGCCAGCACTTGCAGGTGCCGCTGAAGTTGAGCTGCATGCCGCTGGCGTGCGCGCCCGCCTGGCCGACCACCGTCGAGAACTTGGTGTCGTTGGTCAGGCGGGCCCAGGCGGCCACCGTGAACGACTGGTCGGTGCGCAGCCGGGCCCGGGTGCTCACCGCCGAGTCGGTGCCGCTCAGCGTGATCGCGCCGCGGTCGACGTCGATGCCCTCGTCCGAGCCGGCCGGCAGCGGGTGCCCGTCGGCCTTCCAGGTGACGCCGCCCGTGAAGGCGCCCGGCGCGTCCGGGTCCAGGCCGGACGAGTCGGTTGCCGTCGTCGGCAGGCTCTGGTCCTCGAACTGCCAGTTCACCATGGCCGACCGGGGCTCGGCCTCGCCCGCGACCTCGGCCTCGCCCAGGGCCCGCTGCCACACCCGCACGTCGGCGATGTCGCCGGCGAACCACGTGGCGCCGCTGCGGCCGATCCAGGCCGTCTTGTCAGGCTCGTTGAACGGGGTCACCTCGTCGGCGCGGCCCTGCGCCTCGCCGTCGACGAACAGCTGAAGCCCGTTGACCGAGGCGTCGTAGACCGCCGCGATGTGCGTCCACACACCCACCTTCGGGCTCAGCCCCTCGTCGGAGACCGCGTCGAAGTAGGTGATCGAGTCGCCGGAGGTGGCCGAGGGCATCTGGGCCCGCCAGCCGTCGGCCGCCTTGTCGTACTGGACGTACAACGAGGCGTAATTGGTGCCGGAGCGGGCGAAGAACGTCCGGTTGGCCGACTTGTCGGTCAGCCGGACCCAGGCCGACACGGTGAAGCTCTTCGCCGTGTTGAACGGCAGGTTCGTGTCGGCGTAGCTGCTGGTGCCGTTGAAGGCGCCGGCCTTGGCGTCCGCCTTGCGGCCGGCCGACCAGGTCACGTTGGTCAGGGCCGCGTCGTGATAGACGGGACTGGCCGGGTCTCCGGTGCCGGTGCCGGTGTCGGCCGCCGTCGTGCCGGTGCCCTCGCCGAGCTTCCACTCGCCGATCGGGAACGTGTCGTCGCCGCCGGTGACCGTGCCGTCGCCGGCGATGGCGTCGACGCTGTCGGCGTCGAGGACGTACTGCTGGGCGAGCGCCTGGTAGTAGAGGGCGTTGGGCGCGCCGCCGGTGAGATATTCGGCGCCGACGGTGCCGGCCGGGGAGACGGCGGCGGCGAAGTCGATGACCCCGTCCGCATATCCCTGCATGTTGGCCGGTCCGCCCGAGCCGAGGATGTGGGTGTTGACGAGCTGGCGCGCGGTCTCCTGGGCCGCGGTGTGTGTGCCGGCGAAGGCGGGGACCGTGGCGACGTACACCTTCAGGGTGCGGCTGCTGGTCGGCAGCCCGACCGCGTAGTCCAGGGCGTCGTCGGCCCGATACTGCTGCAGCTGCCCGGAGAGGGTGTTCAGCTTGGTGATCACCGCGCTGGAGCACGCGGCCGCGGTGTCGGTGCAGGCGAGCAGGTCGCTGCCGCCGCCCGCGAGCAGGACGATCCGCGCGTTCGTCTGGTTGAGGATCTCGCGGTCGACCAGGCCGTACGAGTTCTGCGGATAGAGGGTGTTGGCCACCCGCGGCAGCTGGGCCTTGCTGGTGCCCTGGTCGAGCACGCCGGCCCGGATCGGATAGCGGTTGCCGTACTCGTCGGTGGACAGCGCCGTGGCCAGCGGGTCGCTGACCTGGCTGAACTCGTCGTCGCCGTAGAGCACGACCGAGCCCGCCGGAGCGGAGGCCGGAGTGCTGACGTCGACGCCGGCCACGAGCGGGATGCCGGTCATGGCCGAGACGGTGAAGGCGGCCCCGTCGGTGTCGCCGGTGTGGTCGGCGCCGTCGGAGGCGCTGACGTAGACCGGGGTGCGGCCGTCGAGGTGACCCGGCACGGCGCTCAGGTTGCCCTTGACCTTGAGGCTGACCAGCACCGTGGACTGGTCGCCGGCGGGCAGGGCGACCGGGTCGCTGAGCAGGTCGGCGCCGGCCGGCAGGGTGGCGCCGGCGGCCCCGTTGAAGGTCAGGCGCACCGGGGCCGAGGCCGCGGTGGCACCGCCGGATCCGGGGTCCTGCAGCGCGATCGAGGCCGCGTCGAAGGTGACCGGGGTCTTGCCCTGGCTGTTGGCGACCCGCACCCGGACCCGCGGCGTGTCGCCGCCGGCGCCGATGCTGAGCCGGGCCGGCACGCGCACGGTCTGCGCGCTGAGCGAGCCGTTCTTCACCGCGCCGGTGTCCTGCGCGGCCGACCAGCTGCCGGTCCAGCGGCCGCCGTCGGCCGTGACCGAGGCGGGCCGGATGCCGAGGCCGAGGATGTGCAGGGCGTTGGGGTGCCCCTCGACGGTGTTCGACAGCAGCGGCAGCGAGACGCTGGAGACGGCGGCGCCGGGGCAGACCAGCGGGACGCTGAACGCCATGATGCTCGGGGTGACGCCGCTGTACGCCGTGCCGTCCGCGGTCTTGTTGCGCCACGGAAGGTTGACCACCGTGTTGCCGGCCGGGACGTACGCCCAGTCGACCACCCAGTCGATCGTGTACGCCTGCGAGGCGACGTTGCAGCCGCTGTCCTTGGCGTAGGTGACGCGGCCGGTGGCGCTCTTGACGTCGCCGTTGACGGCGAAGCCGAGGAAGACCACGGCGTTGCCCTTGTTCACCACGCCGCTGCCGGGAACGGTGACCACCTGCCCGGCCGCCAGCATGTTGTCGTTCTTGCCGTCGCCCCACGTCGCCGGGAGCTTGACCGCGGCGCCGTGCACGTTGACGGTCGCGCCGGGCGCCCAGCCGACGTCGCGCAGGTTGCCCGCGTTCAGGCTGTAGCCGAAGCCGTCGGCGTCGGCGTCGGTGACGGCGGGAGTGCCGCCCGGCGTCCAGGTGCTGATGGCCTTGTTGTTGAGGCAGGACCGGGTGTCGTTGATCGGGCAGGTGACGGTCAGCCCGAGCCGCAGCACGTCGATGCCGGCCTGATATCCGCCGGAGGCGGCGTTCTTGCCGGTCACCTTCAGGGTGAGCGTGTGCAGGCCCTTGTCCAGCACGATCGGGGCGCCGTTGGCGTCCTTCGGGGTGCCGAAACTGCGGTAGACGGTGCCGTTGGGCGTGGTGTACGCGTCGAACGGCGAGATGAGCGTGGCCTGGGTGGACCGGCCCTGGTCGAGGGTGAGCGAATAGCTGCCGTAGTCGCTGGCCGCCATCAGGTTGGCGCCGATCTCCCAGATGCCGATCTGCGGCACCGCGAACGAGAACGTGGCGCTGTCACCGGAGGCCACCTTGGTGCCGGCCGTGTTGTTGTTGGCCAGCATGCCCTGATAGCCGTCGGCGAAGTAGTACCCGGCGTAGCTCGGCTGCGTGATCATGACGCCGCCGGCGCTGGTCGTGGTGGCCTTCGGCACGGCGGTGGTCGTGCCGTCGGAGTTGGTGGCCGTATATCCGGTCACCATCTTGTCGCCGTACACATAAACCGGTGTTGAAGTGCCGGCGTTGAACTGATAGGTCGTCTGCCCGGAGGTCGATCCGGCCGCGTCGACCGCCTTGGCCACGAGTTTGTGCGCGCCCGCCGTCCGCGGCGCGAAGACCGGCGCGGCGCTGCCGTTGTTCACGACCGTGCCGGTGCCGTCCTTGTTGTCGGCCTTGGCGAAGTAGATCGTGCCCGGGGTGATCGTCGTCCCGGCCGTCCACTGGGTGCCCTTGTTGTTGGCGTACATGACGTTGTTGAGGTCACCGTCGAAGCTGAACAGATATCCGGTGACGTTGTTCTTGCGGTCGTTGCCGAACGCGAACACACCCTTGTCGGTGAAGCTGCCGCCGACCTGGTTGGGCGGGAACTGCGACGACTTGATGGTGGGCGGGTTGGGCGCCGTCGCGTCGACCGTGAAGTACATGTACGGGCCCCAGGCCGGCGCCCAGAGGCCGTCCTGGTTCTTGGCGGTGACCCGCCATTGATACTCACCGTCGGGCAGGGCGACGTTCACCCGCCAGTCGGAGCCGTTCTTGTTGTACGTCGTGGAGCCCGGCCCGTAGCCGTACGCGATCAGTTTGCCCGTGCCCTTCTGCTCGACGTGGTAGTCGACCATCAGGTTCCGCTCGTACCCGTTGGGGAAGCGGTTGGTGGCCCGCCAGGACAGCGTGGGCTGGCGCGAGGTCGTGATGACCTTGCCGCCGTCGGTGATCGACGGGAAGACGTGCTGCTTGCCGTCGTTGGCGTTGAGCGTGGGCGGATAGCTGTAGTGGACGGTCAGCTTGGCCCCGCCCTTGTAGCCGAGCTGCTTCCACGACATCCGGTCGTTCATGTCTTTGGCCTCGACCAGGAAGTACGCGTAGTCCTTCTTGGACTTGGCCAGCGTCGCGACGTTGCCCGAGACGTCGAACGGGAACGAGCCGGGCGAGGCCGACGGGCTCGACGTGCCGCACTTCAGCTCCTGGCCGGCCTGCGTGTTGAGCAGGGCGCCGCGGGACGGCTCCTTGCCCCAGTACAGGGTGGAGGAGCTGAAGCCGGCCGGCGCGCCGGTGGCGTACACCGCGGCGTTGGTCTTCGAGCAGGAGGCCGACCACCGGTGGGTGACGTACAGATAGGCGTACTTGACCGTGGCGCCCTTGATGCCCGAGATGTTCATCTTGTAGTACGTGCGGGCCTTCTCGCCGCCTCCGCCGGCCCAGTCGTCGAGGCCGATGCGGGCGCTGTTGGAGCCCGTGGTCGACGTCGAGTTGTAGACGTTCCAGCCGTTGCTGGAGATGCGGGCCCAGGACGACTGGCTGCCGTAGTACTTGACGCCCCAGTCGGGGTCGACGAAGACCGGATATTTGGTGGTCTTGGCGGTCAGCAGGGACTTGTCGAGGGTCAGCGACTGCTTGCCTTTGCCGAACCCCACCTTGATCTTGGCGCGGTTACGGCCCATCACCGACGCCGCCTCGTGCGCGGCCTGCGGGCTGGTCAGCGCCTTGCTCAGCGCGGCCTTCTCGGCGGGCGCGCCGGTGGCCGGGGTGCTGTCCCACATCATCGCGGTGTTGGCCTGGAAGACGGTGCGCCCGGTGGCGGTGTCGGTCGCCTCGGCGCCGCCGTCCCGGGTCGCCGCGACCTTGACGCGGGTGCCGGTGAGCCCGAGGTCGAGCTGCTGGACCTTCGGGTTGGCGGCGGCCTCGGGGGTCTTCACCACGAAGATCGACGAGTAGCCGGTGGCGTTCGCGGTGACCTGGAGGTCGACGCCGGCCAGGACGTTCGGATAGGTGGCGGTGTCGCCGGTGATCACCGGGCGCGGCAGGGCGCTGCCCCAGGTGAACTTGAGCGTGTTCGCGCCCTGCTTGAGCGAGACCAGGGTGGCGTCGCCGCCACCGCCGAAGGCGACATCGGCCGCCGCGACCTTGGGGGCGAAGGTGCCGTCCGGCCGCTCGGTCAGGGTGGTGTCGATGGCGGTCCACCTGCCGTCGCGCTGCACCCGCTCGGGGGTGACCGAGTACGTGGTGGCGAGTGTGCCGTCGGGCATGGCGCCGGTGGTCGTGTACTCGTCGGTCAGCGCCGGGATCGGCGTGGTGCGGCCGCTCTTTCGCGCCTCGGCGAAGGCGTCGGCGATCGCCTTGGCCGCGGCCGGCGGGGGTGCCTCGGAGGCTGGTCCGGGATCGGTGTCCTGGGTGGTGGGCGGGACGGAGGGGCTGGGTGGACGGGTGGGCGTGGGCTGAGGTGCCGGAGGTGCCGCCTCCGCCGGGACGGCAGTCCCGACGGTCCCCGTGATGAGCAACGCGGAGACCGCCGGTACCACTACCAGACGGCCCCATCGCGTCGAACGTGACGACATGGTTCCTGAGAGACCCTTCATGAGGAAATCGCGATCATGAATCGCGTGGCGCACATTGTGATCACGGGCAGTGAGAAAGAGTTGCATGTATCGATATCGAGTGACGTAGATCACGAGGATGTTGTGCGGGGTCACCGCATTCGTACTATGTGCACGCCGTCATCAAGATCGATCGACGGGCTTCCACGGGGGAAGGGCTGCTGCATGCTGTCCAAAATCGGTCTGAGGCGTTTCATTGCCGCCACTGTCATGGTGGTGATGGCACCGGCGTTGACCACGCTGGTGGCCGGTGAGCCGGCCGTCGCCAAGCCGGGCATACCGGCGCCATCGGGGCCGCCGCGGGTCGCCCTCGGCGCGAGCAAGACCCGCCCCGAGGTCAAGGCCCGCCCGACGTACGCCAAGTTCAACCCGGCCGCGAACGCGAAGCTGCCGGGCGCGGGGGCCAAAAACGTACGGCTGTCCGCGCCGGCGCAGGTCCAGGTGAACACGATCGGACAGGATGTCGCCCAGAAGGCCGGCGTCCGGGGCATGCTCTTCACCGTCAGCAGCGCGGGCAAGGCCGGCCCGGTCGACGTCTCCGTCGATCCCTCCACGTTCCGCAACGCCTACGGCGGCGACTACGCCTCCCGGCTGCGCCTGGTCCGCCTGCCCGCCTGCGCGCTGACCACACCCGAGCTGGAGAAGTGCCAGACCCAGACACCGGTGGCGACCGGGGCCGGCACCCCGCTCGCGGCGAAGGTGAGCCTGGCCGCCACCGGGGCGACCGTGCTGGCCGCCACCGCCGACGCCGCGGGCACCTCCGGCGACTACAGCGCCACCAGCCTTTCCCCCGGCGGCTCCTGGTCGGTCACCGGGAACACCGGCGCCTTCAGCTACAGCTATCCGATCGCGGTGCCGCCGCCCATCGCCGGCGCCGCACCGGGCATCTCGCTCACCTACAACTCGGCCTCGCAGGACACCCGCACGCTGGGCACCAACAACCAGTCCTCATGGCTCGGCGACGGCTGGAGCTCCGGTGAGAGCTTCATCGAGCGCAGCTACGAGCCGTGCAAGGACGTCAAGGACTCCGGCGCCCCGGAGCACGACGCCGACGTCTGCTGGGGCGGCCAGCGCCTGACGATGTCGCTGAACGGCGCCTCGACCCCGCTCGTCTACGACGACGACACCAAGGTGCTGCGGCCGGCCAACGACGACGCCACCACGAAGGTCGAGAAGCTCACCGGCGCCACCAACGGCACCAAGAACGGCGAGCACTTCCGGGTCACCGAGAACGGCGTCCAGTACTACTTCGGCCTCAACCGCCTCCCGGGCTGGGCCGCGGGCAAGGACGAGACCAAGTCGGCGTACACGATGCCGGTCTACCGGGCGCACTCGGCGGTCGCCGACTGCCCGGACGGAGACTTCGCCGAGACCGCCTGCACGCTCGGGTACCGGTTCAACCTGGACTACGTCGTCGACACACACAACAACGCCACGGCGTACTACTACGACCAGGAGATCGGTTACTACGGCCCGGCCATGAAGAACAAGGCGGTGTCGTACGTCCGCGGCGGCACCCTGCGGCGCATCGACTACGGCATGACCGCGTCGACCGTCTACTCGGCCACCGCGCCCGCCCAGATCGTCTTCACCACCGCCGAGCGCTGCATCGCCGGGCTGCCGGCCGGCAACACCTGCGCCGACAGCCAGTTCACCGTCTCGCACCCCGAGTACTGGCCGGACGTGCCGGTCGACCTCAACTGCACCGACGGCAAGGACTGCACCAACCACGCACCGAGCTTCTGGTCGCGGCGCCGGCTCACCTCGATCGTCACCCAGGTCCAGGTGGGCGGGGCGACCAAGCCGGTCGACCGCTACGACTTCGTCCAGTCCTTCCCGGACGGCGGCGACCACGCGCCGACCCTGTGGCTCGAGTCGATCCAGCACACCGGCCTCGACCGGCTCGGCGGCGCCTCGGCCGACGCGTCGACCAGCCCGATCACCTTCTATCCGATCCAGCTCGCGAACCGGGTCGGCACCCTGCCCGGCCTGCCGAAGATGTACTACAACCGGATCCGGACCATCATCTCCGAGTCCGGCGCCGAGACGGTCGTCGACTACAGCACCCCGGACTGCTCCGACGTGCCGGCCAGCGACCTCTCGGACACCAACGACACCAAGGCCAAGCAGTACGCCTCGACCAACTCCACCGGCTGCTTCCCGGTCTACTGGACGCCCGAGGCCCAGCCGGCGCCGCTGATGGACTGGTTCTACACCCACCCGGTCACCTCGGTGATCACGTACGACAGCGCCGGCAACCACTATCAGGACGGCTCGCAGCCCAAGCTCATCACCGAGTACGCCTACAAGGGCAAGCCGGGCTGGCACTACGACGACAACGAGGTCGTCAAGGCCAAGTACCGCACCTGGGGCCAGTTCCGCGGCTATCCCGAGGTCCACGTCACCACCGGCGACCCGTCCGTCTTCCACTACACCGACGGCAAGCCCGTGTACGACCGCAAGACGCTGACCAGGACGTACTACTTCCTCGGCATGGACGGCGACACGCTGCCCGGCGGCAAGACCCGCGACGCGCCCGCGCTGACCAGCCAGGACGGCTCGGTCACGGTCGAGGACAAGGACGTGTACGCCGGACGGGTCTTCGAGACCGACGTCTACACCGGCGCCGGCGGCACCATCGACCAGGCCACCATCACCGTGCCGACGAGCATCGGCCCGACGGCGACGCGGGCCCGTACGGGCCTGCCGGCCCTGAACGCGCAGATGGTGCGCACCGCCAAGGTCCTCACCCGCCAGGCCGTCTCCTACGGCTGGCGCAAGACCGAGGTCGCCACCTTCTACAACACCACGCTGGGCCAGAGCACCACCGGCATGCCGGTCCAGGTGGCCGACCGCGGTGAGGCCGGCGCCGCCGGCAACGTGCCCAAGTGCACCTTCACCCGCTACCTCGACGGCAAGAACGCCGCCATGGTCGTGCCGGCCGAGACGATCGTGCGGGCGCAGGACTGCCCGTCGGCCGGCGCCACCCCGTCCGGGACGCTGATCTCGGACGAGCGCACCTCGTACGACGGCAATCCCTTCGCCTACAACGGCGACGGCCAGAGCAGCCCGGCCAGGCCCGCGATCGGCAACGCCACCCTGGTCCAGAAGGCGTCGGACGCCTCCGGCGCCTTCCTCGACGACACCGCGCAGACCTTCGACTCCTACGGCCGGGTCACGAGCACCACCCACCTGCCCAAGTCGACAGGCCTGTCCAAGACCACCTATCGCACGGTCTCCCCGGCCACCGGCGCGCTGCCCACCAGCGTCGTCACCACCACCCAGGTGACGTCCGGCGCGAGCTGCGCCACGGTCACCGCGTCCACCGTGAACTGTCAGCGCGAGACGCTGACCCTCGACCCGGCCCGCCAGGTGGCCACCGAGAAGCTGGCCGCCGACAACTCCCGCAACTCGCTCACCTACGACGGCCTGGGCCGGCTCACCGCCGTGTGGCTGCCCAACCGCAGCAAGCTGGCCGGTGCGGCGGCGAGCATCACCTACAAGTACGACCTCAAGCGCACCGGCCCGTCCGTGGTCACCACGAACACGCTGCTCGACGACGGCACGTACTCGGTCACCAAGGTTCTCAGCGACGCCCTGCTGCGCCCGCTGGAGAAGCAGGTGAGCGGCGAGAACGGCAGCACCACGGTCACCGACACCCAGTACGACTCGCACGGCTGGTCGGTCATCACCAACAACGCGTACGCCACCGCGGGCAACCCGGTCGACACGCTCATCTCCGACCGGGTGTCGCAGGTGTCGATCCCGTCGACCACGGTGACCGACCACGACGGCATGGGCCGCGCCACCCAGGTCACCACCGAGCACAACGGCGTGCAGGTCACCCGCAGCCGCACCGCGTACACCGGTGACAGGACCACCGTGGTGCCGCCGGCCGGCACCGTGGCCACCACCAGCACGACCGATGCCCGCGGCCAGACCACCTCGCTGGCCCAGTACACCGTCGCGCCGACCCTGTCCGGCAACCTCTCGGACGGGTTCACCGCGGCCGGCGGCGCCTCGCAGTCGATCCGCTACGGATACACCGCGGCCGGCCAGCAGGCCACCGTCACCGGCCCGGACCAGTCGGTCTGGACCTTCGAGTACGACCAGCTGGGCCGGCAGATCTCGCGGACCGACCCGGACACCGGCACGGCCTTCACCTCGTACGACGACGCGGGCAACATCACCGCGACCAAGGACGCCCGCGGCATCCAGCTGACCTTCACCTACGACCTGCTCGGCCGCAAGCTGACCGCAGTCGACAAGACCAAGAGCAATTTCAAGTACGCCTCGTGGACGTACGACACCCTGAAGATCGGCAAGCTGACCTCGTCCAGCCGGTACGTCTCCGGCGTGACCGGCGCCTACACCGTGGCGGTGACCGGTTATTCGGCCATGGGCAAGCCGCTGGGCCAGACGGTCACCCTGCCCAGCGTCGAGAAGCCGCTGCCGGTCTCGTACACCACCAAATACCGCTACACCCCGAACGTCGAGCTGCTGGCCCAGCAGGAGGACCCGGCCGTCGGCAACCTGCCCGGCGAGACCATCACGTACGGATACAGCACCCTCGGCGCCGCCACCACCACCTCGGGCGTCGACCTCTACGTCTCGGGCACGGTCTACACCGACTTCGGCACGCCGTCGCGGGTCACCATGGGCGCCTCCAGCAACGAGGCGCAGGTGCTGTACTCGTACGACGAGACCACGCTGCGGCTCTCCCAGCGCTCGGTCTACCGCACCGAGGGCATCGGGCCGCTGATCGACCGGCTCACCTACACGTACGACGACGCCGGCAACCCGCTGTCGATCACCGACGAGCAGTCCGAGTCGGGCAACACGGTCACCGACACGCAGTGCTACCGCTACGACGGGCTGACCCGCCTCGTCGACGCCTGGACCGCCGCCGGCGCCTGCCCGGCCGCCACGACGGCCAAGCCCGCGGCCGGCACGGTGGCCACCGGGCCCGGCTCCTACTGGCAGAGCTTCGAATACGACGTCATCGGCAACCGCAAGCAGTCGGTCGAGCACTCGACCAGCGGCGGCAGCGATGTCACCACCGGCTATCAGAACGGCTGCACGACCGGCTGCAACCGGACCGGCGCCCAGCCGCACACGCTGACCGCGACCACCGGCGCCGCCGCCGCGACACTCGTCTACGACGTGGCCGGCAACCTGCTGACCCGCGCCAACGCCAACGGCACCGGGCAGAGCCTCAAGTGGGACGACGAAGGCCACCTGGCCGAGGTCGCCACCACCGGTGCGGGCGCCGGGACCACCAAATATCTGTACGACGCCGACGGCAACCAGCTGATCCGGCGCGAGCCGGGACGCACCACGCTGTTCGCCGGCGACACCCAGGTCGTCGTCGACACCGCGGCCGCCACCCCGGCCGTCCTCGGCGCGGTCCGCAGCTACGCGCACGGCGGCACCGGCGCCCCGGTGGCGGTCCGTTCCTCGCTGCCCGGCGGCGGCGCCCACTACCTGTTCAACGACGCGCACGGCACGGCCACGCTGGCCATGGACACCACCACCCAGCAGGTGACCCGGCAGCAGTACAAGCCGTACGGCGAAACCCGGATCAGCGCCAACACGCTGACCTGGCCCGATCCCAGCCGCGGCTATCTGGCCGCGCCGAAGAGCAATGCCGCCGGATATACGGACCTCGGCGCCCGCAAGTACGACCCGGCGCTGGGCCGGTTCATCAGCCCCGACCCGGTGCTGGAGACCTCCGACCCCAACCAGCTCGGCGGCTACACGTACGCCGGCGACAATCCGGTCACCAACGCCGACCCCAGCGGCAAGATGCTGCCGATGGACGAGCGGGGCGCCCCGCCGGCCAGCTCGTACAAGCCGCTGACCCAGCCCAACCCGACCACCATCGTCGACCAGAACAACGTGCCGCACCGGCTGCTCAAGGGTTCCAACGTCAGCAAGGACCAGGGCACGGTGTCGTACCTGAACCGGCACCTGAAGACGGCGGGCGAGCTGTACGACGCCAGCACCGGCAACGGCTCGATGTTCTTCCTCCAGGACGAGAACAACCCGATCACCGGCAAGGGCACGGTCGACCTGGGCGGCGGCGCCAAGACCGTCAAGGGCACCACCGCCGACGCGATCAAGGTGTCCTGGCTCAACGGCAAGATGGTCAGCGTCGACTCGTACGACTTCACCGAGGGCAAGCCGGACCGCAACGACGCGCACGCCAACACGGCCCGCAACAAGATGTCGACCGAGGTCGTCGACGGCAAGAAGCCGAAGATGCAGACCCAGAACGTCGTGTTCGTGGCCGAGAGCGACACTCAGGCGGCCGACATGCACGCCCGGCTGAAGGACAACCCGAACGTCCGGATCGTCAACCCGAACACGGGCTGGGACTCGGGCGAGCTCTACAGCGACACGCATTGGAAGGCGCTGAAGGGCGCGGGCCTGGGCGGCAACAAGCCGCGCACGACCACGGCCGAGGTCGAGGGCAACCGCGGCGGCCGGGTGGCCCGCGGCGGAGGCGCGGCGCTGGGCGCGCTCAGCGTCGTCGGCGACCTGTACGCGGCGTTCAAGTTCGGCAAGGCCCTCTCCTCGGACGACCCCCTGGAGATGGACCAGTTCATGTGCGACTTCACCTTCAACCCGGTGTCCTGCTACAACGTCAACGTGGCGCAGAATCCCTACAACACGGCGTGATGCGGAGAGAGTGATGAGTGTTCTGGGCGAGTTCCGGCGAGTCTCCCCGGCAGTGCTGGAGGAGATCCGGGCCGACCCGGAGAAGGCCTGGGACCGGGTCGACCGCCTCCCCGACGGCGTCGACCTGGACCGGGCCTGGGAGAGACTGGCCAGGCTGATGGACAAAGCGGGATTCCCGCTGAACCCGATCAGCGGCGGCGCCCTCTTCCCGGACGAGGCACACGCTTTCGGCCGCGACGGCGACTCCCGCGCCCTGACCCCCGCCCAGGTGGCGGAGGTCGCGGCGCGGTTGTCGAGGACACCCTTCACCGACCTCGAACCCCATCTGCGCCCGCTGCTCGACGCCGAGGGGTGGTTCCAGCTCCCGGAGCCACCCCTGCTCGAGCCGTTCACCCCGACCGAGGCGGACTTCCACCCGGTCGACGACGAGACAGCCAAGGCCATCCGCAACACCCTGGCCGAGGCATACGACGAGTTGGTGGAGTTCTTCACGCTCGCGGCCCAGAACAACCAGTGCACAGTGTTCTGGGCCGCCTGACCCGGCCCCGTATGCTCCCCCGCTATGGCCGCCGGCGAGCGCAGCGCCACCGCCGCTGAAGACGCCGCCATCACCTCGCGGCGCTCAGCCGAATACGCGGGCGAGTCCGCCGATCACGCCAAAGTCTCGGCCGAGGCCAGCAGCCGGCTCACCGAGGCCGAGCTCCAGCGTGATCATCGCGAGCTCCGCCCCGAGCCGTCCGGCGAATTCGTCCGGATCCGGAACAACCGCACGCAGAAGGTCAACATCTTCTACCGGTGCACGCTGCCCCGGACCTACCGGGTCAAAGCCGATGCCTTGACTTCAGGTGGGGCGCGTAGCCCGCTGAACGTGGACCTGGTCGTACCCGGCGGCATCCCTCAGGACATCTTCATCGGAGAGGCGGCGCTTCCCCTGCCGCAATCCTTGGAGTTCCGGTTCTGGCCCCCGATCGAGGGTGATGCTGGCGAGTTCTGGCGGTGCCCATGCGCGCGGCAGGCCGATTCCAACGGGGCACCCCATTGGGTGCACGCTGTGGTCGTGAGGCAGCCCGACTCCGGCGAAGTCGTCTACTGAAACCGACGACTGACACTCGCGGACATCGCCTCCTGACAGATCCACGCCGGTCGGCTCATTGCGTTTGGCGGGCGACGAACGTTCCCCGGCCCACCACCGTGACGACGAGGCCGCGCTCGCGCAGCAGTTCGAGGGCTTTGCGCGCCGTTCCGCGCGCTACACCGAACTCCTGCACCATCTGGTTCTCGGACGGAATCGGGCGGTCGGGCAGCAGCTCGCCCGACCGGATGCGCGCCTCGATGACGTCCGGGCGCCGGGTCAGTGGTCTGTGCGGGTTGGCGTGCGTGCTTAGACTGCTGCGCATGCCGACGACACCATCGGGAGCTAACGATTGGCCGCCTGACCAGGACGTGGCGGCTGAGCCGGCTCGGCCCGTGATCGTGCCGCCCTTCGTCTATGTGCCGTGTGCGCCGCTCAGGGCGGGGGACTCGGAACTCAACGTCGATCTGCGGCAGACCCGGGACGGGCGGCTCGCTCTTCTGGCGTACACCGCCCTCGATCGCCTTGTGGACTGCTGCGGGGCCGAGCAACCCTGGACCGTCATGCCGACCGAGAACCTCGAGCAGGTCCGGGTGGCCACCGGGTTCGAGCTGATCCTCTTCGATCTCGAGATCCCGCCCGAGCAGCGGCGGCACGCGGAGGTGTCCTGATGGGTGACGAGACCCGGGCCGACCTGGCCACCCTCCAGGCGCTCGCCGGGCGCCTGCGCCGGGCCGGCGAGTCGCTCGACGAGATCGGCGGGAGCGTGCCGCCGACGCCCGCGGCCGGTGATCTGTCGCCGGACATCGCGGCTCTGGTCGGGCATCTCACCGACGTCTGCGGCAACCTGGTGGTCGGGCTCAAGGAGGCCGGTGATCGGGTGGAGCAGTCCCGCGCCGGCTACATCGGCACCGATTCGGCGGTGGGCGGGCTCTTCTGATGGCGATCGACACGCGTATCGAGGGCGACCCGGAGGGGATCCGGGCCTCCTCACAGTGGCTCAAGGGCCGGCTGGCCGGCGGGGTCGACAGCACCGTCACCGAGATGCACTCGGCCCGCGCGGACGCGGCCCGTGGGTGGAACGGTGACGCCGGCCCGGCGTTCCAGGCGCGCATGGACAGTGGCAGCCAGAAGGCCGACTCGCTGCGCACCGACATCGAGACCGCGGCCAACTCGCTCGTCGTCTACGCCGACGAGCTGGAGGACGCGCAGCTGGGCATGGCCCGCACCCGGCAGATGGCCTCGGCGGCCGGTCTCACGGTCGTCGACGACCAGATCCAGCCGCCCGGTGACGGGCCGGTCCTGTCCGGCGCGCCCACCGACGACACGGCGTTGCGGGCACACCAGGCCAAGGTCGACGCCTACGTGCTGGCCCAGAAGCAGGCCGACGGTTACTGGACGGCCAACAACGCGGCCAAGAGCATCGCCCGCAACATGTGGGACGACCTCTACGGCAAGGCGTTCCTGCAGGCCGGCGACGTGGTCAACGGCGCCGCGCTCGGTGGCCTGGTGGCCAAGCACCGCAGCATTCTCAAGGCGCAGTCGGTCGCCCTGCTCGACGACTCGAAGCGGCTGGCCGAGCATTATCTGAAGACGCCCGGCGGCACCGCCCAGTCGCGCTATCTGAACAACGCCTCCTGGAAGAAGTTCCTCGAGGCCGACGAGCTGGCCCGGCGCGCGCCGAAGGCCGGGGCCCGGATCGCGAGCAAGATCCCGATCATCGGGCTGGGCATCACCGCGGCCGGCATCGGCTACGACATCCACCAGGGCAAGCCGGTCGGCAAGGCGGTCATCTCCGGTGTCGGCGGCGCGGTCGCCGCCATGGCGGCCGGTGCGGTGATCGGCACGGCCATCCCGGTCCCGGTCGTGGGCACGGTGGTCGGCGCGGTCGGCGGCCTGGCCGTCGGGCTGGTCGCCAGCGGCACGCTCGACTTCGTCTACGACGGACTGCCGCAGGGCGTCAAGGACGGCATCGAAAACGGCATTTCGGCCGCCGGTGACGCGATCGGCGACGGCGCCAAGAAGGCATGGGACGCTATCTTCTGATGGAGACTCTTCCGTACGCATCCACCTGGCCGGACGAGTGGGCCGGCCGGCGCCGCTCGAGCCTGCTGCTGTTCGGCACGGTGTTCATGGGCCTGCTCACGCTCGGCATCGCCGCCGCGGCCGTCTCGCTGGCGGCCGGCGGTGACACGGGCAGCGCCGTCGTCTTCGCGGCCATCGCCGTCTACTTCGGCCATCTGACCGCGCTCAGCCTCCACTCGTGGCGAGGCGGCCGCCGGCGGAGCGACACCACAGGCGTACAGCAAGAGGTCAAAGGCTTGGTTTTCCGGTACGGCACCACGCCCACCTATCTGCTCGGCGCCTTCCTCGCCCTCACGACCGTGGCGCTGGCCGCCATGTGCGTGGTCTCCGCCCTGCGGGGCGGCGCGCAGGGGTACATCGTCGCCGCCGTCCTGGCCGCCGGGGCGGTTCTGCTCGCCGTCTTCCTCGCGGTGTTCGTCAAGCTCGCGCCGGGCGAGGTGGTGGTCGGCCCCGACGGCATCCACCACCGGGGGCTCACCTTCACCCATTTCGTGCCGTGGGAGGCGGTCGTCGACGTGGCCGCGCTCTGGGCCCACGCGCCGGTCGTGTTCATCCGCACGATCGGCTCCTCCGGCACGGTCACCCGCAACTATCTGGGCCGTTCCACGCCGGGGCCGCAGGCGCTGTCGCCGTTCGACACGATCAGCGGCCGCTGGCTCGCCGCCGACCCGGCCCTGCTGCTGAAGGCCGTGGCGTACTACATCGTCCATCCCGCCGACCGGCGCGAACTGGCGGGCGGGGACGCGCTGCGCCGCATCGCGGCAATGTAATGCGCAAAGGCGCATAAGGCGGTAGAAGCCGAAACCAGAGACATAGGCGCATGTCGATGCCTTGCTTCGGGTGGGCGGCCGTGGGCAGGCTGAGGTTCTGCCTACGGGGGTGTTCAATCATGATCCGACGCGCCATCGTCGTGGCCGCGCTCGTCCTCAGCACTTCGACCGTCGCCGCCGGGAGACCGGAACCGGACCCCAACATGGTCGTCACCTGGGCCGCCCACTCGGAAACCGCCGCCTACGAGGTCGCCGGCCAGCCTCCGTACATCAATGGCCGGACTTTCGCCATGGTCCAGGGCGCCGTCTACGACGCGGCCAACGCCGCCGCCGGCAGCCCGTACGAGCCTTACCTTCTCTCCGTGCGCGGGCGGCACGGTCACTCGCTCGACGCGGCCGTGGCCACCGCCGCCTATCGTGTGCTGCTCTCGCTCTTCCCTGGGCAGGCGGCGACGTTGCGCGCGCGGTACGGCGAATCGCTGGCCACGATCCGCGACGGGCGGGCCAAGCGGGGCGGCATCGCGCTCGGTGAGGAGGCGGCGGCCGCGATGATCGCCGCCCGCCGCGGCGACGGCTCCGACCGCACGGCCACCTGGAACGTCGGCACCGCGCCGGGCCAGTGGCGGCCCACCCCGCCCGGCTTCGCCCAGGACGGCGCGCACATCCCCGACGTCCGGCCGTTCGTGATCCGCAGCGCCGCCGACTTCCGCACGGCCGGCCCGCCCGCGCTGGGCAGCGCCGAATACGCTCGCGACCTCAACGAGGTCAAGGCCGTCGGCTCGGCGGCCAGCACGGTCCGCACCCAGGACCAGACCGAGTCGGCCATCTGGTGGCACGACCGCCGCCAGACCGAGTGGCAGATCAAGGCGCAGCTGGCGGAGACCCAGCACTTGAGTCCACTGCAGACCGCGCGGATGTACGCCATGTCCGACGTGACCCGGGCCGACGTCACGATCGCCTGCTTCACCCAGAAACGCGCGTGGAACTTCTGGCGCCCGGTCACCGCGGTCCAGCTGGCCGGCACCGACGGCAACCCGGCCACCAGCCCCGACCCGGCGTGGACGCCGCTGCTGATCACCCCGCCGTTCCCCGACTTCACATCCGGCCACGCGTGCACGACCGGCGCCATCATGATGGCGCTGCGAAGGTTCTTCGGCCGCGACGACATAGCGTTCAGCGCCTACAGCGCCGACTCGGGAACCACCCGCCACTTCACCAGCTTCTCCCAGGCCACAGCCGAGGTCATCGAGGCACGCATCTGGGGCGGCGTCCACTTCCGGAGCGCCGATGTCCAGGGCGTCGAACTGGGCGAACAGGTGACCCGCTACGTCCTGGCCCGCGAGTTCAAGCCCCGGCGCTGAGAGGTCTGACGGCTACGAAACGAGGGCTTCCGTGGCAGCTCCAGTCACGGCGGCCGGCTCCCGCCGGCGGGTCGGCGCGCTGATCTGGTCGAGGACGGCCACGGCGAGATCGGCGTACGACAGAGGAATGCTCCACCCCGGCTCGGTGACAATGTCGTCGCCGAGCCGGTAGGTCCCGGTCACCGCGGCGTCGAGCGACAGCCCGGGCGGCGGGGTCAGAACGAGCCAGTCGACGTCGGCGTGGTGCTCCCCCAGCCGGGTGATCGCGCGGGCGTGCGCGACGGCGAAGGGCCGCAGCCCCTCGGGGAACAGCGCGGGATCGTCGAGCACCCGCCGCCCGTCCGAGGTTCGCAGTGTGGCGAACAGCCCGACCATGACGATCCGGCTCGCCGTCGTCCGGGCCGAGGCGGTGCACATCGCGTCGACGACATGTTCGTAGAACGCGGCGTCGAACCCGTCGAACGTCGGCGGTGGCGCGGTGAACGGCGTGACCGCGCAGACGATCGCGGAAGCACCGGCCGCGGTCCTGGTCACCGAGTCGGCGTCGAGCGCGTTCCCGGCCACCGTCCGCCCTTCATGACGGCGCGGATCGCGCACCACCGGAACTACCGGGACGCCGCGACGGCCGGCTTCGTCGACGACGGCACGGCCGGCCCGGCCGGCCGCACCGAGCACCACAACAGGAGCAGGGGTCATGGGGGCGAAGGTATCTTCGGACCCACCGGTTACCGCAACGAAACCGATGGAGCCCTCGTGGACCGCATCGATCCGGTTTGCCCGTCGTCGGCGTTCCCGTTCCAGATCGGCGGCAAGTGGACGGGCATGCTCGTCGTCCTCCTCTCCGGCGGCCCGCTCCGCTTCGGCGAGCTGCGGCGACAGCTGCCCACGATCACCTCGAAGGTGCTGGCCGAGACGCTGCGCGCGATGCAGCGCGACGGCCTCGTGACCCGGCACGACCACGAGGCGAATCCGCCGCACGTCGAGTACGGCCTGACGCCGTTCGGTCTGAGCCTGATGGAGCTCATCGACGCCGCCCGCGCCTGGAACGACCGGCAGCGTGGGGGCGGGGGAACCGGCGCGGGGTAAGATCAGCACGGTGGCACGCTTTGTTCTCTTTCCCGGGCGGCACCATCTGCTGACCCGCTTCCAGGCCGGCTATCTGCGGCAGCTCGCCGAGGACGGCTCGACCGTTATCTGGGCGGTGACCTCGGCCAACCACGAGAACACCAAGCGCAACCCCGTGCCGTACCACCGCCGCGAGGCCGCCATCGAGCGCTTCAGCGTGGAGGCCGGGCTCCGATCGGTTGTCGTGCCGATCTTCGACGCCGCTCCCACCGACGCGTTCGCCGAGGTCACGCTGAAGACGATCACGGTCGCCACCGGGCTCGAACTCACGCCCGAGGACACCCTCGTGGCCTGCTCCACGCCCGACGTGGCCAAGCTGTACGAGCTTCTCGGCTTCCCGATCGCCTGGGTCGAGGCCTCCGCCGATCCTCAGCCGGAACGGCCCTGGGACGTGCTCCTGCGGCTCAGCCGGGGCGACGAGACCTGGCGCGAACTGGCGCACCCGGCGACGATCGACGTCTTCGAGCGGTACCGGCTGGTCGACACGGTCCGCACGGTCATCAACGACCCGATCATCGGCGACGAGGGCGGTCTCACCGCGACCCGCGACTACCGCACCTATGTCGAGGCCTTCGCCGTGGCCGCCGAGCGCAAATGGTCGGCGGTGCGGCAGTACGTCGAGCCCGGCCGCATCGTCGACATCGGCTGCGGCGCCGGCTCTCTGCTGGAGCTGGCCGACCGCGAGCCCAGCCTGCGCGAGAGCGACCTGATCGGCGTCGAGATCGCCCGCCATCTTTACCAGGAATGCCTGCACAAGAAGGACCAGGGCGTCTTCCGCAACGCCAACGTCTACTTCTATCAGCGCAACGTTCTGGGCGGCGCCATCTTCGACGAGCGTTCCGTCGACACGACTCTCACATTCGCTTTGACCCATGAGATCTGGTCGTACGGGCAACGCCGGGCCTCGGTCCTGGAATTCGCCCGCCGCATCTTCGAGCACACCGCGCCCGGCGGCGTCTGGATCAACAGCGATGTCTGCGGCCCGGACGATCCGCATCGTCAGGTGCTTCTGCGCCTCACCCGCGACGACGGCGACAATCCCGTTTCCGTCTCCACGGAGCCTTCCAAGACGTACATGGAAAGCCTCTCGACCCGCGCCCGCCTCGACCAATTCGCGGCCGATTTCGCTTTTCCGTTCTCCTTCGAGGCCGTGGACGACGAGACCGTGCGGATCGAGCTGGCCCCGGCCATGGATTTCCTGACCCGCAAGGACTACACCGACAATTGGCTCTCCGAGACCAGGGAACAGTTCTGCGGACTGAGCTTCGCCGACTGGACGGCCCTGCTCACCGAGGTCGGCTTCACCATCGACCCGGCTTCGGCCCCGATCCGCAACGACTGGGTCATCGACAATCGGATCGCCCCGGTCGCGTCGATCAGCGACCTGGACGGCGCCCCGATCCCGTGGCCGTCGACGCATCTGCTCGCGGTGGCCCGCCGCCCGCACAACGGCTGACGGCGGGCCATTGATCACACGATGCTGAACCGCTGAGCGAAATCGTTCTCGCACTGGTACTGGACGATCCGGGCGCCATTGGCGCCGCTCTGGTTGGTCACGGTGAAACACTTGTCGGCGAAGGTCTTGAGATAGACCGTCGACCCGATGCCGGACGGCACGACGCTGAACCGCTGGGCGAAGTCGTTCTCACACTGGTATTGCACGATGGCGGCGCCGTTGGCCCCGCTCTGGTTGGTCACGGTCAGGCACTTGTCGGCGAACGTCTTAATGTAGAACGTGGATCCGATCCCGGACGGCACGAAGGTGAACCGCTGGGCGAAATCGTTCTCGCACTGGTACTGGACGATCCGGGCGCCGTTGGCGCCGCTCTGGTTGGTCACGGTGAAACACTTGTCCGCGAACGTCTTCACGTACTGCGGCTGATTCTCCGCGACCGAAGCCGCATGCGAGACGCCGGCCGCCGACACCAGAGTGGCCGCCATCGCCGCCGTGATCACCGCGGCCCGGCGTAGAGCCGTTTTCCATTTCACGATCATTGACCTCCTGTCCGAATGCCCTTGCGATGTCGCCATGCTTGCGCAGTTGCAAAACTCCGGCAACAAGCTCGGACTGTCAGCAAATTGCACTCATCCAGGCCGCCCGCTCCTACGAATGGGTGGACGATTTCAGTCTGATACCTGGACAAAACGGTTGGCCGTTTTCGCACGATCCGCGACGCCGGCCGCGCCGGTTCAGCTCGCGCGAAGCCGACCTCCGGGTGGGCGGCCAGTGCCGTCCCGACCGCGTGCAGCGCGCCCGGGGCCACCGCATCGCGGCCATGTCGTGGCCGACGCGTCCGGCGCGTACCGCACGTCGAAATAGAGTGCTCCGCTGTCGCGCAGGCGGTCGAGGCGACGGCGTACGGCGTCCTC
The DNA here is from genome assembly GCF_042899005.1 of Actinoplanes sp. NPDC000266. Lineage (NCBI taxonomy): Bacteria > Bacillati > Actinomycetota > Actinomycetes > Micromonosporales > Micromonosporaceae > Actinoplanes > Actinoplanes sp. NPDC000266. The sequence continues at coordinate 484,136 of NZ_JBIAZI010000001.1, read as the reverse complement.
GGACTGTCCCGTCGCCGCCTGGACCTACCGTCCGGCCGGGTTTCCGACAAGCGTGATCACCCCCTTGCGGCCGGGCGAAATCTTCTCGTAACCTCAACTAGCTCGATTTAGTTCAACGAAGGGAGGCTCATGCTCCTGGACGACTTCTCCCTCGAGATGACCGGCAAGGACATCGGCGATCTGGCCGATGCCCGGGGCGTCATCCCGCCGGGCACCCGGATCAATGTGACCTTCCTCGGTCACGAGGACCTGGCCGTACGGCTGGCGGCGGCGCAAGCGGTCGAAGCGGCCGGCTTCATCCCCGTACCCCATGTCTCGGCCCGTCGCCTCGCCTCGCGGCAGATGCTCGAGGACTTCCTCGCCGCGCTGCGGGCGGCCGGGGTGAGCGACGAGGTCTTCGTGGTCGGCGGCGACCCCGCCGATCCGCACGGCCCCTACCCCGACTCGCTCTCGATCATCGAGTCGGGCGTCCTGGAGGAATACGGGGTGCGGCGGGCCAGCATCGCCGGTTATCCCGAAGGGCACCCCGACATCCCGTACGACATCTTGTGGAATGCCCTGGCCGACAAGAGCGCCGCCCTGCGCAAGCGCTCGCTGGACGGCGACATCATCACCCAGTTCGGCTTCGACGTCGATCCGGTCCTCGACTGGATCGCCGCCGTCCGGGAGCGCGGCATCGACGCACCGGTCCGGATCGGCGTGCCGGGGCCGGCCGGTGTGCGGCGGCTGTTGCGGTACGCGGCCCGGTTCGGCGTCGGCACCAGCGCCTCCATCGCCAGGAAGTACGGGCTGTCGATCACCAATCTGATGGGCACGGCCGGCCCCGACCGGTTCCTGCGGGCCCTCGCCACCGACTACCACCCCGGAACGCACGGCGAGATCAAGCTGCACTTCTACACCTTCGGCGGTCTGCGGGCCACGGCGGAGTGGATCCGAGACTTCGCGAAGGAGCACTGAGCGTGGAAACACAGGCCTCGCTGATCGTGCACGGCCAGGACCGGACCGGCATCGTCGCCGCCATCGGCGCCGTGCTCAGCAAGCACGACGCGAACATCGTCGCGCTCGACCAGTACTCCGACGACCCGCACGGCGGCGCCTTCTTCCAACGGGCCGTCTTCACCGCCGGCAATCTCAAGGCCGCCCTGCCCGACATCGCGCAGGACCTGCAAAATCAAGGGCTGGACCTTTCCTTCACCGTACGGGACATGTCCGTACCCAAGCGGGTCGCCATCTTCGCCTCGAAGCAGGACCACTGCCTGCTCGACCTGCTCTGGCGGCACCGCCGCGGCGAGCTGCCGGTGACCGTGTCGATGGTGATCTCGAACCACACCGACACCGCCGACGAGGTGCGCTCCTTCGGCATCCCGTTCTTCCACGTGCCGTCACCGGCCGGCCCGGACAAGAGCGCGGCCGAGGCCCAGCACCTGAAGCTGCTGGCCGGCAACGTGGACTTCGTGGTGCTGGCCCGCTACATGCAGATCCTGTCCGGCGACTTCATCGAGCGGGTGGGCGTGCCCATCATCAACATCCACCACTCGTTCCTGCCCGCGTTCATCGGCGCCGGCCCGTACGCCAAGGCCAAGCACCGCGGCGTCAAACTCGTCGGCGCCACCGCCCACTACGTCACCGAGGACCTCGACGAGGGCCCGATCATCGAGCAGGACGTGGTCCGCGTGAACCACGCCGACACGGTCGCCGACCTGCAGCGCCGCGGCGCCGACGTGGAACGCGACGTCCTCTCCCGGGCCGTGCTCTGGCACGCCGAGGACCGCGTCATCCGCCAGGGCAACCACACCATCGTCTTCCCCTGAGGTTCCGGAAATGACCACTTACATCGACGGCAGGGCGGTGGCCGCCCGGATCCGGGCCGGCGTCGCGGCCGAGGTCTCCACCATGCCGTTCGCACCCGGACTGGCCACGATCCTGGTCGGCGACGACCCGGCCAGCGCCGTCTACGTGGCCGGCAAGCGCCGCGCCATCCGCGAGGCCGGCATGCGCGACCTGCACCGCGCGCTGCCCGGCGACGCGTCCGAGGCACAGGTCGCCGCCGTCATCGATGACCTCGCGGCCGACCCGGCCTGCCACGGCATCCTGCTCCAGCTGCCGCTGCCGGCCGGGCTCGACGCGGCCGCGCTGATCGACCGCATCCCCGCCGCCAAGGACGTCGACGGGCTCACCACCCACAGCGCGGGCCTGCTGGCCCGCGGCGAGCGGGGCCTGCGGCCGTGCACCCCGTCCGGCGTCATCGAGCTGCTCGAATCGTCCGGCGTGCCGATGCGGGGCGCCCATGCCGTGGTCGTCGGCCGGTCCACTCTGGTCGGGCGCCCGATGGCCGAGATGCTGCTCCAGCACGACGCCACCGTCACCATCGCCCACAGCCGCACCCCCGATCTGCCCACGGTCACCCGCCAGGCCGGCATCCTCGTCGTCGCGGCCGGCGTGCGGGGCCTCATCGGCGCCGAACACGTCAGTCCCGGCGCCACGGTCATCGACGTCGGCATCCATCGCACCGCCAGCGGGCTGGCCGGCGATGTCCGGACCGCCGAGCTCGACGGCCTGGCCGCGCGGGTCACCCCGGTACCCGGCGGCGTCGGCCCGATGACGATCGCCATGCTGATGGTCAACACCTTGCGGGCGGCCCAGTGGTGACCATGCCCCGAACCGGGCGTCCGGCGCCCACCACCGTCACCTCGGCCATGCTCGGCTCCCTGCGCGACGACGCGCTCTCGCGGCAGGAGTTCCTCGCCGCAAGCTGAGCTTGCACAGCGCGCATCTGTCCCTGTCCGTAACACGCTTGTAGCGTTTCCGTACTAGCTCGTTTTAGTGGAGGCACCGTGAATCTTCAGGACGGCATCGACAAGGCCGGCTCGCCGGTAGGTCTGCTGTGGAGGCCGGGCGCCAAGCCCTGGACGCCGGAGGTCGTGGAGCCCGAGTACGCGGGCTGGCGCCAGGAGCAGACGGCCTGGCACGAGGGGGTGGCGCTCTCCGACCTGTCCCACCACATGTACGACCTGTTCATCGAGGGCCCCGACGCGACCCGGCTGCTGGCCGCGGTCAGCGCCAACAACTACGAGAAGTTCGCGATCGGGCAGGCCAAGCAGATCGTCCCGGTCAACCGCGACGGCCTCATCGTCACCGACGGCATCCTGGCCCGCGAGGGCGAGCAGAAGTACACGCTCAGCGGCGTGCCGGCCTCGCAGCACTGGGTGCAGTGGCACGGCGAGCAGGGCGGCTACGACGTGTCCTTCTCCACCGACCCGTCGTCGGCGTTCCGGAAGTCCGGTGACCCGAAGCTGTTCCGCTTCCAGGTGCAGGGCCCCCTCGCCCAGCAGCTGGTCGAGGACGTCTTCGGCGGCCCGCTGCCGCCCACCAAGTTCTTCCACTGGACGCCGGTCACCCTCGGCGGGCGCACGTTCCGCGCCCTGCGGCACGGCATGGCCGGGCAGGCCGGGTACGAGTTCATCGGCGACTGGGCCGACGGGTCGTACGTCAAGGAAGCTCTTCTGAAAGCGGGCGAGCCCCTGGGCATCGTGCGGGTGGGCGCGCTGGCCTACACGACGGCGTCGGTCGAGAGCGGCTGGATCCCCTCGCCCACACCCGCCATCTACACCGATCCCACGCTGGCCGAATATCGCAAGTGGCTCCCGCTGTTCGGCATCGAGGGCCAGCGCCCGCTGCACGGCAGCTTCTACTCGGAGAACATCGAGGACTACTACGTCACTCCGTACGAGCTGGGGTACGGCCGCCTCGTCCACCTCGACCATGACTTCCTAGGCCGCGACGCGCTGGCCAAGGCGAAGGACAACGTCCGGTACACGAAGGTCACCCTCGTCTTCGACAACGACGACGTCCACCGCGTGCTGGGCGACGATTTCATCCTCAGCTACGCCCGCCAGCGCATCGAGACGGAGAAGGGCCTGATCGGCACGACCTACCACACGGCTTCGCTGCACCCGTACAACGCGGTCCTCGCGCTCTCGCTGGTCGCCCCCGAGCACGCCACCCCCGGCACCGAGGTCAGCGTCGTCTGGGGCGACCACGGCACCCCGAACCTCCCCCGCATCCGCGCCACCGTGCAGCCGGCCCCGTACAACGAGCACGCCCGCACGGAGTACCGCCGATGAGCGCCCGCTTCAGCCCCGCCTTCGAGGCTCAGGACCCGGCCAACGCCAAGGGCGCCTTCGCCCCGTTCGCCCAGCTGCTGCTGCCGCAGGAATACTCCGGGTGGGCCGCCGAATCCCAGGCCGTCCTGGAAAAGGTCACCGGCGAAGACCTGAAAGACGCGCAGTCGGTCCAGCACATCGAGGCCGGCATAGCCACGAACGGCCTCGACTACCTGCCCTCGGCGATCCTCACCCCCAACGCCCCGCCTTGATCGCCTCGTCCTCGAGCCGTGTCCTGGCCGGCCTGCGCTGAACCCGGAGGACGTGGCCGCCGTGGCCGCCGGCGTCTTCGACGGCGTGGAGCAGATGGAACTCCCCCGCCTGAACGGCCCGGCATTCGACCAGATCCTGTCCGGCGGCCGCCCGGTCGGCGTCTCCACCGGCCGCGCCCTCTCCCTCACGGTCGGAGCCACCCAGCGCCCGATCCGGGCCGTCGTCACCGCCCTGCCGTTCAAGTCCGACCGCCGGCGCACCGACGTGGCGTCCCTCTGACGGGACGCCGGGTGCTCGGGCGGTGCGGTTGCGGAGCGCTCGGTTGCGGGCGCGACTCAGCCGGGCGGGCGGGCCGATGCGGAAGGGGTGAAAAAGCTATCCGTGACGCTGGCCGCTGTCCTGTCGATCGTTTCCGTCTTCGTGGGGAACGGTGGCGTGGCGTCAGCGGAAACGGGAGCGGGAGCGGGCACCGCCTCCCTCGGGATCATCGGCAACTACTCCGACGCCGACATGCGGAGCATGCGGACCTCCGGTGGCGCCGGGGACGCGCTGGTCGAGATGAACTGGTCGCAGGCCGAGCCGGCGCCCGGCCAGTTCGACACGGCCTATCTCGGCTCCATCGCCGCGCGGGCGGCCAAGCTCCGGGCGATGGGCTACACCATCTCGCTCAACACCGGCATCCAGAGCGCCCCGGCCTGGCTGCTCCAGCGGCCCGGTGCGCGCTACGTCGACCAGTTCGGCGTCACCTACACCGGCGGCAACGAGCCCAACCTGATCTTCGGCAGCGGATACCGGCCGCTCGCCGTCCGCTATCTCACCAAAGTCTTCCAGCAGCTGGGTTCGAACTTCTCGCTCGTACGGGCCGGTGGCGGTCACTGGGGTGAGCTCACCTACCCGAGCAGCGAGAAGCAGCGCAACCTCTACTTCGCGTTCGACGTCAACGCCGCGCGCGCCAATCCCGTGCCCGGGTGGAAGCCCGGCCGGCCCAGCCCCAACGGCCAGGCCGCCAAGTTCCTGAACTGGTACCTCGACGCGCTCGCGAGCTACCAGAACTGGCAGATCACCGCCCTGCGCCAGGCCGGCTGGGCCGGGACGGTCGCCATGCTGTACCCGTCGTACGGCATGCGGGCCGGCGACTTCGGCAAGGCCGTCGCCACCAACCTGGCCGGCACCTCCAGCGCCGAGATCAACGGCGAGGTGCAGCGGGGGTACGACGCCACGCGGCAGATCGGCGCGCTGAAGGACAAGAAGGTCGCCGTCTACGGGACGTGGGCCGAGAACGCCAACACCGTGGCCTATCTGGCCGGCCTCGCGCGCGCCAAGGGCCTGCGCGCCATGGCCGAGACCACCCACGTCTGCCTGCCGTCGCAGCTGCCCACGGTCATGGGCATCGCCCGCGCCAACAACCTCGCCGCGCTCTACATCGTGCGGCTGGGCGCGGCCGACATCGTCAGCAACGCGAGCTACCTCCGTACGGCCTGAACGCAGGCCTCCAGCAGCCGTTCGGCGGCCGCCGCCCACGTGAACCCGGCCGCGTGGGCGGCCCCGCGGGCCGCGAGCGATTCCCGCAGCGCCGGATCGGCCAGCAGCCGTGCGATCGCCGACGCCCACGCCGCGCTGTCCCGCGGCGGCACGTACGTGGCCGCGGCCCCGCCGACCTCGCGCAGCACCGGCACGTCGCTGGCCACCACCGGCGTCCCGGCCGTCATGGCCTCCAGCACCGGCAGCCCGAATCCCTCGGCCAGTGACGGATAGGCGAGCAGGGCGGCGTCGGCGTACACCGCGCCCAGCAGCTCCTCGGGGACGAACGGCAGCCGCAGCACCCGGTCGGCGACGCCCAGGCGGTCGATGGCCGGGCCGACCTCGTCGGGGAAGCGCGGGTCGGGCGAGCCGATCAGCACCAGGCGGGCTGCCGGCACCTTCGCGATCGCCTCCACCAGCACCACCGCGTTCTTGTGCGGCCGCTGCGCGCCGACGTGCAGCACGTAGCCGGGCTCGATGCCGTATTCGGTGGCCAGCCCGCACGACGGCGGGGGTGGCAGGTCGACGCCGTTCGGGATCACGTGGGCCGTCCGCCGGTAGCGTTCGGCGATCTGGTCGGCCGAGGCACGGCTGACCGTCAGCGCCGTGGTCGTCCGGGTGATCAGCGTGGTGAGCAGCCGGTAGGACAGCAGGACGGACCGCGACGGCGCGAACCGGGGATCGGCCTCGAAGATGCAGTCGTGCACCATGGCCAGGCTGGGCACGCCGGCGAACGGCGTCGCGCCCAGGTGGTACGGGAAGAACATCACGTCGACCGGGCGGCGGCGCAGCACGCCGCGCCACCGCCACAGTTGCCGCACGTCGACCGGCGGCAGGCCGACCGGGTGCAGGGTGACGTTCGGCCGCTCGGCCAGCCGGTCGACGTCGAAACGCTCGGATCGCGTGCGGCCGGTGAACACCACCAGTTCCACACCCTCCAGGCGGGCCAGCTCGCCGCACAGCCCGTACATGACCCGGCCGATGCCGTGGTAGCGGTCGTCGAGGACCCGCCCGTCGACCCCGATGCGCAGTCTCATCGCCACCTCCGCGGAGTGAACTCGGGAAACGCCATGGCGAGCGCGACCGCGCCGGACACCGCCGCGACACCCACCCACGCGACCGGGTCGTCGACGACGGCCAGGGCCGTCGTCGCCAGAGCCAGCACGCCGGCGTCGCGGGCCGATCGGCGGCTGGTGAGCAGCAGCCGCACCGCGGGCCGCAGGGCCGGCAGGACCAGCAGCGGCAGCAGCACGACGGTCAGGGCGCCCACGGTGGCGCTGACCGCCACCCCGGCCACCCCGTACGCCACACCGGACAGGCCGACCACGGCCAGGTAGGCCACGGTCGTGCCGGTCAGGGTCCGGACCGCGCGTCCCCGGGAGTCGTCGGCCTGCAGGACGGTGACCACCAGGTTGAGCAGGCCGACGGCCAGGCCGAGCACGGCCGCGTACGGCAGCCAGCGGTCGACCGCCGCGAAAGTGTCGGGCAGCAGCAGCCGCCGGATCGGCGGCGGAAGCGTCATCAGCACGGCCGCCATGACCGCGGCCACGAGCAGATACGTCCGGATCGCGTCGGCCTTGCGCCGGGCCGAGCCGTCCCGGCTCAGCGCGGCGAAGGTGGCGGTGGACACCGCGTTCGACACGAACAGGGGCACCCGGCCGAGCGCGGAGGCCGCCTGATAGGGCGCCGCCGCGCTGCCCAGCCCCAGCACGGCCACGATCACCGAGTCGGCGGCCGCGGTGACGGCGACGTTGGCCTGCAGCCGGACCTGGCGTACGGCCGCTCGGAGAAGGTCGGTCTGGGCCGGGCCCCAGGTGGGCCGGCGCAGCAGCCGACGGGAGGCCAGCACCGGGACCAGCAGCACCAGGCTGCCGGCGGCGAACCCGCCCAGAGCGCCCGCCGACTGCCAGTGCGCGCCGAAGACGAGACCGGCGCCGGTGACCGCCTTGACGACCGCCTCGAGGGTGAGCAGGCCCGCGATCGCCGTGATGCGGCCGGTGCCCTGGAGATATCCCATGCCGGTCGAGCCGATCGAGAGGATCAGCGAGGCCGCGGCCAGAATCACCGCGTCACCGGCCGATCCGAACAGCATCACGCCGGCGACCAGCAGGACGGTGAGGGCGACGCCGAGCACGATGTTCGACCAGAAGGCGAACGAGGTGACCACGGCCTGCCGTTCGAGGTCGCCGCCGGCCCGGCCGACCTCCCGGGCCAGCACCCAGGAGACGGCCGCGCTGGAGATGGTGGTGCGGACCAGCAGCAGGGCCTGGCCGGCGGCGAAGGCCGCGAACTCGGCCGGGGCCAGGCCGTGGGTCATGGCCAGCGCGTACCCGTAGTTGACGGCGCCGGCCGAGGTGGTCGCGATGAGCAGCCACCCCGCGCCGCCGCCGCGGCCCCGGACTCCGGAGCCGCGCAGCGTCTCGGTCATCAGATGCTCCGCCGGACCCAGCGGTGCCAGCCGACGACCGCGAAGGCGGCCAGCGCCAGCGCGGCGAACAGCAGCGCGAGGAAGCCCTGGCTGGAGGCATTGGCGGCCACCGTGCGGGGCGGGTTGGCGCACTCGGACAGCGCGGTCATCCCCGAGCCGACGACCCAGAGCTCGATCGTCTCGTAGCGGCGGCTGCTGTAGGCGTACAACTGGCGGCCGTTGCCCTTGACCCAACCGGCCAGCTCGGGCGAGCTGTTGCCGTACCGCAGGCGGCTGTCCTTACCCGACAGCAGGAACGCCTGGACGCCGGAGCGGACGGCGGCCGGGCCGTCGCGGAAGGCGGTGACGTGGTTGCGCGGCAGCACCGGGATCCAGCGCTCGGCGTTGCCGGTGGCGTTCACCGCCACGCACGGCAGCTGGGCGGTGATCCGCGTGCCCATCCGGGTGGTGGCGTCGTCGCGGGCCAGGGCCACGTTCGTCACCCAGCCGAGGGCGCTGACCGCGACGGCGACCGCACACACGGCGACGGCGGCCCGACCGTTCCAGGCGAGAACCGTCAGCAGGACAGCGGGGACGACCGTATAGACGGTGAGCTGCTCGTTGGCCTGCCCGAGCAGCACGCAGTAGGCCAGGAAGCCGTAGCTGAGGGCGCCGAACGACATCAGCCAGGCGGTCGGCTCGTCCGGGCGCAGGCCTCGGCGTACCACCAGAAAGAGCAACCCCGCGGCGCCGCAAGCGAAGATCAGATAGCCGGCGGCGTAGCCGAGGAAGCTGTCGGCGAAGACCGAGAACGACGAGACGCCCGTACGGTTGAGGCCGCTGAGCTGCTTGAGCCCGAAGAACCGCTCGGCGCTGATGTTGTGCTCGGCCAGCCACCACGACCCGGCGCCGTTGACGGTGGCCCAGATCGGGAAGACGGCGTAGACGGCCGCCGCCATCAGCAGGGAGCCGGCCGAACGCCGCAGGAAGGCCCAGTCGCGCTGGAGCAGCGCCACGCCGAGCGGCACGAGCAGCGCGAACAGCAACGGCTCCTTGACCAGCAGGGCCAGACCCGACACACACCCGAGAACGACGATGTACGTCGGCGACGAGGCACGCCGCATGCGGAGGGCCAGATAGACCACAACGACCTGGGCGAGCACGGCGGTCGGCTCGATCAGTGCCGTACGCCCGAAGCGCAGCACGAACGCGTCCGCCGCAAAAATGATCATCGCGGCCGCCACCAGCAGCGGGTTCGCCGTGAAGCGCCGGGCCAGCAGCCCGACCACGACGACCGTCAGCAACGTGACCAGCGCGCCCATCGTCCGGGCGTGGAACATCGCCTCGATCAGGGACTCACCGGACGAGGTGTCCCAGAGGCCGAGGAGCAGGAAATGCAGGGGCGGGTGTACGGCGGTGAGCTGCGCCCCCCACGAAATGGAACCGTGCTCGGCGATGTTCTGGCCGGCCAGGGCGTACATCACCTCGTCGAGGTCGAAGTCGCGGGCCCCGCGGACGTTGGTGAACAGCGCGACGGCGGCGGCCAGCACGGCGCCGGCGTAGATCCACGGGCGCCACCGGCGCCAGTACCCCGGCTCGGCCGGCCGGTGCACGTCGAGCAGTGTCGTTTCAAGCACCGGTGCCTGCTTTCTCGGTGACGTTCTCTGAGATCAACTGGGCGACGACGTCGTGGCCGTGGTCGTTCAGGTGGGCGTGGTCCTGGAGGAAGTCGTCCCAGTAGCGGACCGCGTCGCGGGTCTGCACGTAGACGAGGTCGTCGCGGTCATGGGCGATCCGCCGCAGCAGCGCGTCGTGATGGCTGAGGACCGCGTTCGAGCGGGGGAACATGTGGTCGTCGACGCCCCACAGGCCGACCAGCACCTTGGTGGCCGGGCCGAGGTCGTCGAGCAGGTCGCGCAGCCGGTGGTCGAAGTCGTCGGACCCGAGACGGTGATAGCCGCCGGTGACCGCGATGATGGCCCGCTTGACGGCGATCTTCGAACCGGAGACGAACCGCTGCCGCCATCGCTTGTACGGGCTGCGCGAGTAGTACGGGCGGGGCTCCATCCCGGCCGGGCCGCGCCAGCTGCGCGGGCCGAAGCGGTCGAGCAGCGCCTGGAGGAGGCGGCTCGGGTGGACGTGCCCCTCGGCCGCGCCGAACGACAGGATGACGACGTCCGGCCGGAACCGGCGGATCTGCTCCACGGTGCCGCGATGCACCTCGGCCACGGTCTGCGCCGATTTGGACAGTTGGAGGATCTCGACGTCGGCGTCGAGCAGCTTCGAAGCGCGGACGGCGTACGAGTTCCCGCCGACGCCGAGCCCGAGCGAGCTGCTGCCGCCGAGAATCACTACCTTCATGACGCTCCTTCGAAGTATTTCCGCAGGTCGTGTGCGCGGGGGCCACCGGTGCGCTTCCAGCCGACGAGGTCGGCCGGGCGGGCCACGCGGGCCCCGATGCTCCTCACGTCCAGCCCGTAGCGGCCCAGCAGCCCGAGCGTGTCCCGTTCGTCGAGGCCGGCCAGCAGGAGCCGGACCCGGGGGTCGCCGTCGCCGGGCTCGTCCCAGTCGATCTGGTCGACGCTGCGCAGCGCGCGGTAGTCGATCCGGGCGGCCTGGCTGAGCGGCAGGTCGGCCACGGTGGACAGGTCGCAGATCGCGCGGCGGTCGGCCTGCACCCGCCGGCAGTCCTCGTGGATCAGCAGGCTGGCGATCCGGTCGGTGGTGGCGTCCCAGTCGAAACGGGCGGCCCACAACCGGCACCGCTCGGCCCACTGTCCGGCCACCACCGGGTTCTCGAGCTCGATCAGCGCCGCCGCGAGCTGCCCCGGCAGCTGACCGGGATGCGGGACGACCCAGCCGGTGACCCGGTGGCGCACCGAGTCCCGCAGGCCGGGCGCGGCCAGCACCACCGCCGGAACGCCCAGGCTCATCGCCTCGGTGACCGACAGGCCCCACCCTTCGAGCTCGGACGTGCAGACGGTCACCCAGGCCGTGGCGAGCAGTTCGTCCCGCTCGGCCTGCGGCAGCCGGCCGTGCAGCCACACCCGGTCGCCGGGCCCGATCAGCGCCTCCAGCTCGGCCCGGCACGGCCCGTCGCCGACGATGTGCAGCTCGACGTCCGGCACCGTCGCCGCCACCCGCGGCATCGCGCGGATCAGCAGCTCCCAGCGCTTGTGCGGGGCCAGCCGCCCGACCACGACGATGCGCGGGGTGCCGCTGCGCTCGGCGCCGGGCGCGGAAAGCGGCTCCTGACCGTTGTTGGCGATGTAGATGGGCCCGACGAGCCCGAGCGCGCCGCGCACCTCGGCTCGCGACGACGGCGACACCACGGCAATGGTCCGGCGCCCGTAGACGAGCCGATTTCCCACCCTTTCCACCCAACGGCCTATCCAGGCTGCCGGAAAGGGCAGATTTTGAGCGAACATCGTCTGATGCACGTGATGAATCAGCACTAGAACCGGCACTCGCCGCCCTACTGCCAATGGCGAGAAGAAAGGAATTCCGTTACAGGTGTCGACAATGGCGTCGATGCCATTGCGGTGCCGGAAGACCCAGAGCCAGGCGAGGACGTAGACGGTGTACGCGTTACCCATCCGCCGCACCGTCACGCCGTCCGCGGTCTGGGCCCGCGGCGCGCCCGTGTGGCGGGCCGCGAGGACGGTGACCCGCTGCCCCTCATCCGCCAGCCGCCGGGCCACGGAGTGCATGAAGACCTCGGCTCCCCCGGCCCGCGGATGCGACGAATCCTTGAAGTTCAGCCACACCACGTGCTCGCCCTCGTGGGAGCGGTAGCGCCGCCGGCTCATGCCGGCACCGGCAGCACGTCCGTGTTGTCGTCGCGGAGGCCGCGCCGGTTCGAGACGACGCTGTACGCCGACATGCGCAACCCGGCATAGTCGGCCGTATCCCGTGCCACAGGCAGGGATCCGGGCCCGTCGGGCATCGCGTCCCCGACGATGAGGGCGGCCACATCGCGGTCCATGAGCGTGACGTGCCGGCCGTTCCCGCCGACGGTGACGACGTGCGCGCCGCCGCCGAGAACGCGGAGGGCGTGCGAGAGGAGAACGCTCGCCCGGGCGCCGAGAACATGCGTGTCGCCGACGCCGACGCGGCGGGCCGAGCTCGTGGCGACACCGCGGAGAACGCCCGCGGTCCAGCCCGGCCGGGAGCTGCCGACAACCCGGACCGGCACGGGCGAGCGAAGCGCGAACTCGTCGACGACTTCGACGGTCCGATCGCTGGAGCCGCCGTCGATGACGGCGATGGAACCGGCCACGGGCAGACGGGAAATGACGTCGGAAACGGACGCCAATATGGTTCGGACCCGGCTTTCCTCATTCACCAGCGGAAGCATGAACTCCGCGTCGGTGACGGACGATGAAGAATAGGACGCCAATGCCGGAGCATTCGCGAGAGTTTGTCGCATCCGATTGACCCCAAGTCGTGGTTTCACGCCAAGATCGGCGCAAGACGCACATTACCGATCAACCGCTCAAGAACGGCTTCGCGGCACCGGGTATGGCGATTCGGAATGCCCGGCCAACTGAACGAACTAATCCTCTAGAGAATGGCGCACCCAGCCCAGAATGCATGCTGCAGCGGGGCCCCGACCCGACCCGCCCCAGTCGCACGTGGACGGACACGGGCGGCCACGTTGCCGACGTGAATCCCGCAGCGCTCGCGTCCTGGCGGCCTCGTTCACGCGGCCCTCTCACGCGCCGCCTTCCTCCTCGCCGCCCTCCTCGCCGCCGTCCTTCTCGCGGCCCTCCTCGCCGCCGTCCTTCTCGCGGCCCTCCTCGCCGCCGTCCTTCTCGCGGCTCTCTTTCTCACCGCCCTCCTCGCGCCCCGTTCTCGTCGCCCTCCATCCCGCGACCCCTTCTCGTCGCCCTTTATCCCGCGACCCCTTCTCGTCGCCCTCCTTCTCCCGGGCGGCGTGGATGTTGCGTTCCCAGCCGACGGCGGCGGAGGCGGTGAAATGGCGGCCCCTTCTCACCGCCCGCCTTTCTCGCGGCTTCCTCTCACCGCCCTCCCTCTCGCTGGCGGCGTTGAGGATGTTGCGTTCCAGCCGACGGCGGCGGAGGCCGTGAAGTTGGCGGCCCCTTCTCGCCGCCCTCCCTCTCCCGGGCGGCGTTGAGAATGCTGCGTTCCCGACCGACGGCGGCGGAGGCGGTGAAGTTGGCGGCCCCTTCTCGCCGCCCTCCCTCTCCCGGGCGGCGTTGAGAATGCTGCGTTCCCAGCCGACAGAGGCGAAGGCGGTGAAGACGGCGGCCGCTTAACACCGCCCACCTCTCTTGCGGCTCAGCCGGTTGCCCGTTCCGCTGTGGCCGGTGGCGCTGAGGGCTCGGCCGTTGCCTTTGCCATGGGCATCGGGCGGGCTATGGCGTACCCCTGGGCGAAGTCCAGACCCATGTCGCGGAGCAGGTCCACTGTGGCGGCGTCCTCGGCGAATTCCGCCGCCGTTCGCACGCCCAGCTCGCGGCACATGTGCACCACGTGCTGGACGACTATGCGGTCGAACGCTGAGCCGCGCAGGCCGGTCACGAAGTCGCCGTCGATTTTGACCAGGTCGATCGGCAGGTATTTGAGCAGCAGCAGCGATGAGTGCCCGGTTCCGAAGTCGTCCAGGGCCAGCCCGCACCCCCGGCTGCGCACCCCGGCCGCGAACTCGGCCGCGGCGGCCAGGTTGTCGACCGCCGCCGATTCGGTGATCTCGAAGGTGATCGTTCGCGGGTCGACGCCGTACCGGCCGAAGGCGCCGATCACGAACTCGGCCAGGCCGGGCCGGGACAGCGTTCGGCCCGAGAGGTTGATCTGGTGGTGTGACGTCTGCGGTCCCTGCCCGATCAGCGCCAGGCTGCGCTCGACGACCCACAGGTCCACGGCTTCGATCTCGTTCAGGCGCTCGGCCACGGCCAGGAACGCCGCCGGTGGTTGCGGGCGGCCGTTCTCGTCGAGGACCCGGACCAGGATCTCGTGCCGGGTGATCTCGTTGAGGGCCAGGTCGAGGATGGGCTGGGCGTACAGGCGCAGGCGATCGGCGGCGACCACCGCCGCGATCTCCCGCCGGGTCGCCGACTCCCTGGTCGCCGCGTCGCGGGGGCCGGGCAGTTCGGTCAGCGTGTCGCGTCCGCGCCGCCCCTCCCGCCAGGCCCAGCTCGCGTCGAGGAGCAGGTCCTGTCCGCTGACCCGGTCGGCGTGGGTGAACGGCACCAGAGCGGCCCACGCGCGCAGCCGTACACCGGTCGATGTGGTCAGCGTCAATCGCTGATGCAGGCAGCCCAGGAGCGTCTCGGCCACCGCGTGGGCGTGCCCGGCGTCGCCCAGCAGGAGGCCGAACTCGCCGGAGCCGAGGGCGCCGCAGACGTCGCCGCAGTCGACGATCTCGTCGAGGATGCCGGCCACGGTCCGGGTCACCTGTTCGCCCTGGGCCTCGGTCAGCTCCCGGTCAGGCTCGACGGCCACCACGAGCAGCGTGCCCCGCCCACCGCGGGCCAGCCGGTCGAGCTCGTCGGTGAACCGGTCGCGGCCGGGCATGGTGCTCACCGGGTCGCGGCCGGGCAGGTCGGTGGCCTCGCTCTCGCGCCGGCGGCGGCGCCGGTCGATCTCCTGCCGTTCGAGTTCCTGGCGGGTGATGTCGCGGACGGTGGCCACGATGCCGGTCGGTGTCCGGCCGTCGTCGCTGAGCAGCTCGACCAGGCAGCCGGCGTAGCGCATGGCACCGTCCGCGCGCAGCACGCGGAAGGTGAACTCCTGCGGGATCCGCTGCCGCCAGCCCTGCTCGACCAGGCCGTTGACCCGGGTGAAGTCCTCCGGATGCACGCCCCGGATGAGGGTGTCGACCTTCACGCGCGTGGTCACGGCCGGATAGCCGAACAGCCGCGACATCTCGTCCGACCACGTCAGCTCGCCGGTCGCCACGGTCCATTTCACCCAGCCGGTCTTGGCCGACTGCGCGGCCCGGGTGATCCGGGTGGCCTCGTCCGCGTCCGGGGCCAGCACGTCCTCCACGTCCAGGTCGCCGAGCACGTTGCGGCCCGCGGCGGTGGCCGCTCCGTGATCGCGCAGCACCCGCTCGGCGGCGCGGCGGGCCCGGGCCCGGTCGAGAGACGACGGCGTGCGGGCCGCCGCGAGCTCGAAGATGTCGTCGAGGTTCATCGGCGCCTCCGCCCGGCCGGGGTGACGAATCCGTCCGCCTCCGCGAGCTGCTGGAGCTTCTTGCGGGCCTCGCCCTTGGACTCGCGGACCGTGTTGTGCGAGATGCCGAGGGTCAGCGCGATGGCCCGGTCCGGCAGGCCGGCCAGCGACATGCTGATCACCTCGCCCATCCGGGCCGGAAGCAGCTGGATCCACCCGGCGAGCAGGTCGTCGGCCTCCCGCGGGTCGATCGGGGCCGGGATGTCGGGCATGCTCACGTCGTCGAAGAAGAGGACCCGCCGCCGGCCCCGCCTCTTCTGGTGATCGCGCAGGATGTTGCGGGCGACGGCCAGGGTCCAGGCCAGCGGGCTCTCGTAGTCCTGCACGTCCTCCCATTTGGCCCGGACCGCCATGAGGGTCTCCTGGCTCACGTCCTCGACCATCCCGCCGTCGGCCTCGAGACGCCGCAGGAACTTCTCGACGTCCAGGTGGTGCTTGTGGACGAAGCCGGTGAACGTCGCGTCGAGCGCCGCCCGGCGGAGCTTGGCGGCGGTGGCGGCGTCGTCGCCGGCCCGCGAGTGCAGCATGCTCACGCCGCGTCCTCCCGGGAGCCGCTCATCCGCACCACGCGGTGACCGTCCTGGTCCCGCTCGTCGATCAGGACCATCCCGTGCCGCTTGGCGATCCGGGCCAGCCCCGTGGCGCGGGCGACGGCCCGCGCCGACCGTTCGCGCTCCACCTGAAGTCTTGTGCGGTGGCGGATCCAGGCGCGTACCAGGCCGCTGAGGCCGAGCCCGCCGACGACCGCCACGACTGCGCTGAGCAGCTCTCCGCTGATGTGCTCCACCGGTTCTCCCGCCCGATTCCCGGCCCTCCTCGATGGGCCCCTGATCACTACTCTCCGTGGAGACCATCGATGTGGGGGTGCGTCACGGTGCCAGCTTCCATCGAAGATCGCCCGTACGGCTGTGAGCTGCGGCGTATCGGATGATCGTCCATTGCGGACGAGCCGGAAGAGGGAACGATGTGACCAGTGAGTATCGTGACCCAATTCTAACGGAGAGTAGCCGTACCGAAATCTCGTAAGTTTCGGACGTGCTCCACTCGAATCCATCTGGACGGCACCAATACAAAGATCGGAGATGTCGCTCTACCTGGTAACACTCTTCGGAGATCGAGTTCGATATTTCCGCTGAGTTTCCGGAAGTTGTTGACAAGGAGCGGTCGACGGGCCACGCTCTCGCAGAGACGCACTTCGATGTCCGTGGGGCTGTTCCCCGGCAGCCCCCTCACGAGGAGGACGCACCCACATGACCGCACCTCTCCCCCGCCGCGGCCGGCTCCGGCTTCTCGTCGGCGCCGCCTGTGCCCTGGCCCTGACCGTCACCGGCGTGATGGTGGCCGGCGTCGCGCACGCCGAAGCCGACCGGACCGTCAGCTCGAACACCACCGGCACGCACAACGGCTACTACTTCTCGTTCTGGAAGGACAGCGGCAACGCGAGCATGACGTTGCGCGCCGACGGCCGGTACTCCAGCAGCTGGAACAACTCGACGAACAACTGGGTCGGCGGCAAGGGCTGGGCCACCGGCACGCGCCGGACCGTCAGCTACTCGGGCACCTACAACCCGGGCAACAACAACACCTATCTGGCCCTGTACGGCTGGACGCGCAACCCGCTCATCGAGTACTACATCGTCGAGAACTTCGGCAGCTACAACCCCAGCAGCGGCGCGACCCGGCTGGGCACGGTCACCACCGACGGCGGCACGTACGACATCCTGCGCAGCCAGCGGGTCAACCAGCCGTCCATCGACGGCACCGCCACGTTCTACCAGTACTGGAGCGTCCGGCAGCAGAAGCGCAGCTCCGGCACCATCACCACGGCCAACCACTTCGACGCGTGGGCCCGCGCCGGCCTGAACCTCGGTTCCAGCTGGGCCTACCAGATCATGGCCACCGAGGGCTACCAGAGCAGCGGCAGCTCCGACATCACCGTCCGCGAGGGCAGCGGCGGCGGCACCACCCCGACCACCCCGCCCCCGGGCGGCGGCAGCAACTGCACCGCGGTTCTCTCGGCCGGCCAGCAGTTCGGTGACCGCTTCAACCTCAACGTCGCGGTCAGCAACGCCAGCAACTGGTCCGTCGGGCTCGCCCTCAACGGCGGCCAGAGCATCCAGAACAGCTGGAACGCCTCGGTCAGCGGCACCACCGGCACCGTAACGGCCACCCCGAACGGCAACGGCAACAACTTCGGCGTGACCATCATGGCCAACGGCAACTGGACCTGGCCCACGGTCACCTGCCGAACAAGCTGATCCCGGGGTACGGCGCGGCGGCCCTCACCGCCGCGCCGTTCCCTCACCGGGGCGCGGCGAAGAAGGCGTGCTCGTGAGCGGCTGACACCCGGAACGCCTCGCGCATCGCGGCCCGGGGTGAGGGCGCGATCCTGGAGAATCCGCTGCGGATCGTCGCCTGAGACGACCTGTCATGCTGGGGCCGTGAGCGCCGACCGCTGGGAACGCCGGGAGATCGCGGTCTTCACCCTTCTCCCGTACGTCCTGCTGGCGATCAGCCTCCTCCTCACGCTGCTCCAGCGGCCCGAGCACCTTCCCGTGGTGCTCGGGCTCTCGGCCGCCGTCGCGCTCTGGCTGCTCCGCCCGCGGGCGGGCTTCTACTACGCGGTGCTGATGGCCCTCACGGCCGGCCTGGTGGCGTTCGCGCCCTTCTTCGGCCTGTTCGCCTTCATCGGCTACCCACAGGCTTTCGTCTATCTGAGTGGCCGCGCGCGCTACGCCGGCGTCGCCGCCACGGCCGCCATCTCGGCGGTGGCCTATCTGGGCGGAGCCGCCGGCGTGGCCGAAGGCGCCTGGTGGGAATGGCTCGCCGTGAGCGTGCTCAGTGTCGTACTCGCAAGCGCTTTCTTCTTCTTCGCCGATCTGGCCCATCAGCGCAACGAGAGGTTGAAGCAGGCGCTCCAGGAGAACGCCGAGCTGCACGCCCAGCTGCTGGTCCACGCGCGCGAGGCCGGGGTGCTGGACGAGCGGCAGCGGATGGCCGGCGAGATCCACGACACCCTGGCCCAGGGTCTGGCCGGCATCATCACCCAGCTCCAGGCGGCCGAGAACACCATGGACCGCCGGCACATGACGAACGCCCTCACCCTGGCCCGGGAGAGCCTCACGGAGGCCCGCCGGACCGTCCACGCGATGGAGCCGTCGATGCTGGCCGAGACCCGCCTCCCCGACGCCATCGAGGATCTGGCCCGCCGCTGGTCGCAGGCCCACCAGATCGACGCCGCCCTGACCACCACCGGCGACGCCCGTCCCCTCCACCCCGACATCGAGGTGGCGCTGCTGCGCACCGCCCAGGAGTCCCTGACGAACGTCGCCAAGCACGCGCGAGCCACCGAGGTCACCTTGACGCTGTCCTACATGGAAAACCAGGTGACATTGGACGTACGAGATGACGGGTCCGGCTTCGACACAAAGGCCGAACGCCTCCACGACTCCCTGAACGGCGGCTTCGGCCTGACCGGCATGCGCCGGCGGATCCAGCGCCTGGCCGGCCGCCTGATCATCGAGTCCGAGCCCGGCAACGGCACAGCCGTCTCGGCGTCAGTGCCCGCGATCCCTCCACAGCCGTCGGCCTGACCGCCGGGTTACGGTGCTCCGATGCAGGCGTACGAGGTCCAGCGGGCAACCCAGGCGGCCATGTCGAGTGCCGCATCGCTCGGCCTGACCTCCCACGACGCCACCATCCTGCACAACTCGAACAAGCTCACCCTGCGCCTCCAGCCCTGCGACGTGCTCGCCCGGGTGGGGCCGGCGGCGCATCAGAGCGCCCAGCGCGAGGTGGACATCACCGGATATCCGAGGCACAGACGCTCGTGGCCGACCACGACCGGACGCCGAAGCTGACCGGCGAGGACCGGACCTTCCTCGCCGGCACGCTGGACCGTTTACGCCGGGCGGTCGGCGACAGCGGCCGGCCCGAACAGCTCCTGCACGGCGAACCTCATGCGGGCAACCTGCTCGCCACCGAGTGGCTGGACGAACTCCGCGCCCTCTAACGCAGGGGTAGCTCCTCGCCCCATTCCGAGCGCGGTCTCGGGCCGAAGAGGCGGCGGTCGGACTGTTCGATGGCCACGTCGTTGATGCTGGCCTCGCGGCGGCGCATCAGGCCGGACCGGTCGAACTCCCACAGTTCGTTGCCGTAGCTGCGCCACCACTGGCCGGTGTCGTCGTGCCATTCGTACTGGAACCGGACCGCGATGTGGTCGTCGGTGAACGCCCAGAGGCTTTTGCGCAGCACGTAGTCGAGTTCGCGCTGCCACTTGCCGGTCAGGAATTGCACGATCTCATCGCGACCGGTGAGGAAGGTGTCGCGGTTACGCCACACCGAGTCCTCGGTGTACGCCAGCGACACCTTGTGCGGGTCCCGGGTGTTCCAGGCGTCCTCGGCGGCTTGCACCTTCTGCGCGGCGGTCTCACGGTTGAAGGGCGGAAACGGCGGCCTGTCAGTCATAGCCGAACGCTATGGCACGCCGGCGCCGTGAGATGTGCGGGAGGCGGGATTCGAACCCGCTCAGCATTGCACCCGCTTTACAGGCGGGCCCGACTCTCCAGCGTCGGCGCTCCCACGAGGTGACCGGCGGGATTCGAACCCGCGTGTTCCGGCTCCACAAACCGGCGCGCCTGCCTCTGCGCTACGGCCACAGTCGGGATGGGGAGACTCGAACTCCCGGCTTCCGGTTCCCAAGACCGGCGCCCTACCACCTGGGCCACATCCCGTTCGTGTCCTCGGCGCGATTCGAACGCGCACTGACGACGCCCTCGACGTCGTGCCTCTGCCATTGGGCTACGAGGACATGTGATTCGTAGACCCGACCGGGATCGAACCGGCGTCTCCGCCTTGAGAGGGCGACGAGCGTTCCACTGCTCCACGGGTCCATCAAAAACAAAAAGGCCGCCTTCCCCGAATCGGGAGGCGGCTTTTGAAGCCGGGCGTCAGACGACGCCTCCCGATGGCGCGAGCCGGCCGAACTGCTCCTCGAGGACGCAGTCAGCCACCGCCGGCAGCGGATGCCGCGGTTCGGGGGCGAGATAACTGCGAATCATCGGAAGCTCCTGAGCGAATCATTGGCGCCGGTACTGAGGACTGTCGGTGCTGAGGACCAAGGTAGGGCCCTCGCCGAGGGCCGGCAAACGTATTTACGAGTTTCAGGCCGGCGCCCGGGGGAACGGAGACGGCCCGTGGAGAGCGGACAACTCATCGCGGGGCGGTACCGGCTCGGCGAGCAGCTCGGCCGCGGCGGCATGGCTGTCGTGTGGCGGGCCGACGACGAGGTGCTGGGCCGTGAGGTGGCGGTGAAGGTGCTGTCGCCCTCGCTCGCCGGCGATCCCGAGCTGCGCCGGCGGATCCGGGACGAGGCGCGGGCGGTGGCGCGGCTGCGTCATGTGAACGTGGTCGCGGTCTACGACTACGGCGAGTTCGCCGACTCCGGGCACACCCTGTCGTTCGTCGTGATGGAGCTGGTGGACGGCCGGACCCTGGCCGACATGCTCACCGGCGGGCGGCTCCCGTGGCAGGTCGCCGTGCTGATCGGCGCTCAGGTGGCGGCCGCGCTGGCCGCGGCGCACGCCGACGGCATCGTGCACCGCGACGTGAAGCCGGCGAACATCATGGTCACCGGCAGCGGCGTGAAGCTGGTCGACTTCGGCATCTCGGCCACGGTCGGCGTGCTCGACGGCCAGGACGGCCAGGTGCTGGGCACGCCCGCCTACCTCGCGCCGGAGCGCATCGCGGGCGGGCCGGTCCGTCCGGCCACCGACGTGTACGCCCTCGGCCTGCTGCTCCATCTGGCCCTGGCCGGCCGGATGCCCTGGGACGCCTCGACGGTGACCCAGATGGTGCGGGCGCACGTCTACGCGAAACCGGACCCGCTGCCGCCGATCGCCGGTCTTCCTTCCGAGGTACGCCGGCTGGTCGCGCGCTGCCTGACGAAGAACGCCGCCGACCGCCCCAGTTCGATCGAGGTCTCGGAGGTGCTCGGCGAACTCGCCGGCCTGCCGTCGGCAACGCTGCTGCGCGGCGCGGCCGGCCCGACGATGCAGCTGGCCGCCGCTCGCGCCCGCCGCCGGCCGACGGTTGCCGCCATCAGCCAGCCCACGGCAGCCGCCGGTAGTCAGCCCACGGATCCCGCCCACCGCCAGCCAACGGTTGCCGCCAGCAGAAAGCCCACGGCTCTCGCGCGCCGGCGCAGCCGGAAGGGACTCATCGCCGCCGGCGTGGTCGCCGGATTGCTCACGGCAGGCGGCGCCTGGTGGGCGGACAGCGGTCCGGAGCAGCCGGCCCAGGCCGCAGGCGCGCCGGCCGCATCGGCAACCTCGCCTGCCGCCGAGAAAGCCACCGAGAAAGCCACCGAAAAGGCGCACGGACCGGCCACCGAAAAGACGCACGGGACGGCCACCGAGAAGGCCACCGACACGGCCAACCGGCCCGGGTCCGAACGGCCGGTTGCCGCTCCGGGCCGGGCCACCATCCGTACGATCTCCATCGCTGCCGCCCCGAAGGCTGACAGCAAGGCCAAGCCGCAGCCGAAGGCGAAGGCGCCGAAGAAGGCCGCCGCACCCGCGCCCAAGAAGAAGCCCCACGCGAAGCCCGGCAAGAAGTGACCGTTTGAGGTTCGCCGGGCAAGGTACTTGCATGAGCATGGAATATCGCACGCTTGGGCGCAGCGGATGCGCCGTCTCGTCGCTCTGCCTGGGAACGATGACCTTCGGTAACGAATCCGACGAAAAGGTGTCGCACGCCCAGCTCGACCTCTTCACCGAGGCCGGCGGCACCTTCGTCGACACCGCGGACGTCTACTCGGCCGGTGAGTCGGAGCGGATCATCGGGCGCTGGCTGGCCTCCCGGCCGGCCGATGTCACCGAGGCCGTCGTTCTCGCCACCAAGGGCCGCTTCCCCATGGCCGACGACCCCAACGGCGCCGGGCTGTCCGCCCGGCACCTCACCCGGGCCCTCGACGCCTCCCTGACCCGGCTCGGGGTCGAGGCCGTCGACCTCTATCAGGCCCATTCGTGGGATCCGATGACTCCGCTCGAGGAGACGCTCCGGGCCCTCGACGGGTTCGTCCGGGCCGGGAAGATCCGCTACTACGGCTTCTCCAACTTCACCGGCTGGCAGCTCACCAAGGTGGTCGCCCTGGCCCGCGAGCTCGGCCTGGTCGGCCCGGTCACCCTGCAGCCCCAGTACAACCTGCTGGTGCGCGAGATCGAGTACGAGGTCGTCCCGGCCTCGCTCGACGCCGGCATCGGCCTGCTGCCCTGGAGTCCGCTCGGTGGTGGCTGGCTGACCGGGAAGTACCAGCGCGATCAGCGCCCGACCGGCGCCACCCGTCTCGGTGACAACCCGGAGCGGGGCATGGAGGCGTACGACCGCCGCAATGTCGCCCGCACCTGGGACGTGGTCGAGGCCGTGCAGCGGATCGCCGAGGACCGTGGTGTCTCGATGGCCGAGGTGGCGCTGGCCTGGGTGACCGATCGTCCCGCCGTCACGTCGACCATTCTGGGCGCCCGCACCCTCGACCAGCTGGAGGCCAATCTTCGCGCGGCCGGGCTGCACCTCACCGCCGAGGAGGCCGCGGCCCTCGACGAGGCGAGCGATCCGCGGCCGAACGACTACCCGTACGGCCCGCTCGGCATCAACCAGCGGAGCAGGACTTTCTAGCCCCGCATTGAGAAGCTTCGATCGTCGGGTTACCGTTCGGGAGCGCTCCCAAACTCCCCGGAAGGAAGCCACCGTGCGTATCCCCCGATCGACCTTCGCCGCCGCGGCGGTCGCGTGTGCCACCGCCGCGGCCGCCGTCGGCATCAGCGCCGGCACCGCCAGCGCCGGAACCCTGTCCGGCGCCCTCTACCGCGATCCCGACACCGCCGTCGCGCGCTGGGTCGCCGCCAACCCCAACGATTCCCGTACGGCCCTGATCAGCTCCCGCATCGCCGGCCAGCCGGCCACGCGCTGGCTGTCCAACTTCAACGTCAACACCGTTCAGGCCGAGGTTTCCTCGTACGTCGGCGCGGCCTCCGCCGCCGGCCAGGTACCGGCGCTGACCCTGTACGGGATCCCGAACCGCGACTGCGGCGGCGCCAGCGCCGGCGGCGCGCCCGATCTGACCCAGTACCAGACGTGGATCACCAACATCGCCGCCGGCCTGGCCGGGCGGACCACGCTGATCATGCTCGAGCCCGACTCGATCGCCCTGCAGACCTGCCTCAGCGCGAGCGAGCTCACCGCCCGCAACCAGGCGCTGGCCACCGCGACCCGCACCCTGAAGGCGGCCGGCGCCAAGGTCTATCTGGACGGCGGCCACTCGGCGTGGAACACCGCCGCCGACCAGGCGGCCCGGCTGGCCAACGCGGGCGTGGCCGACGGCGACGGTTTCTACACCAACGTCTCGAACTTCCAGTCCACCGCGAACGAGACCGCGTTCGGCCGCTCGGTCCTGAGCGCGCTGTCCGGCCGCGGCATCTCCGGCAAGCGCCAGGTCATCGACACGAGCCGCAACGGCGGCGCGGCCGGCGACTGGTGCGGCGACGACAACACCGACCGCCGGATCGGCCGCTACCCCACGCTCGACACCGGCGACGCGAACATCGACGCCTTCCTGTGGGTGAAGCCCCCGGGCGAGGCCGACGGCTGCCGGTACGCGGCTGGATCGTTCCAGCCCGACCTGGCCGCCAGCCTGGCCACCGGAGCACCGCTCCCGCCGACCACCGGCCCCACCACCCCGCCGACCACCCCGCCGACGACCCCTCCGACCACGACCCCTCCCACCACGACCCCTCCCACCACGGCGCCCCCGACCACTCCCCCGCCGGCCGGCGCGTGCGGCGCGACCTACGTGACGACGAGCTCCTGGCAGGGCGGCTTCCAGGGCAAGGTCACCGTCAAGGCCGGCGGCAGCGCGGTCACCAGCTGGTCGGTCTCCTGGACCCTGGCCTCCGGCCAGTCGATCAGCCAGGTCTGGAGTGGCAACCTCTCGATGAACGGCTCACTGGCGACCGTCCGCAACGCCGCCTGGAACGGCTCCCTCGCCCCGGGCGCCACCGCCGAGTTCGGATTCATCGCCTCCGGCCCCACCAGCACACCGTTCATCACCTGCACGGCTTAGCAGGTCCCCACCGCCCACCCCGGCCCGCGCGGCCGGGGTGGGCAATGCCCGCTCCTTTGCCATTTCGCCGAGTTCGGGAGGTTCGGCAACAGGTCAATGCCCGATGAAATTGTGTGCCCTAATTCACATTGCTAAATAAACGGAGAGTAGTCGTACGAATACAGAATGTTTCTGAAATTCTGAATGACCCCGCAAAAAGGACGCCGGCCAGCGTGCCAACTACTGCGAGTGATTCGGCCGCTCGCTGGACAGAATGAAAATCCGGTGTAGCAAGATGGTGCCGGCCACCACGCCGGCTCGTGACGATCGGTTCACGCCGAGCCCTGCCCGGGCCGATCGCCGCGACCGCGAGCAAGCAGGACCACCGCGAAGGCATCCGGGGCAGGGACGGGGGATCCACCATCGGCCCACTCCCCGTGGGCCTCGGGGTGAAGCCGCCCCTGGCGGCCGGGCAACCTTCCCGCCCGAACCCGACAGCTAACCTCGCAGGCGTGCCGGAAGGACTCTCTCCCGTGCACGAACGAAGTTCGGGCCGGTGCCGCATGTCTGCCGGCGCCGGCACCATCGCCCTGTCCCTGGCCGTCGGCCTGCTGATCGCGCCGTCCGGCGCCACCGCGAGCACGAGCACCGCGGTGCGGGTCGAGGCGGCGGCCAAGAAGAAAGTCTCGGTCCGCACCACGTTCACGCCCAGATCGCTGAAGCTGGGCCGGACGGTGAAGATCACGGTCACCTACCGCAACCCGGCCAACGGCGCCGCCGTCACCTCCGGCTCGGTACGGCTCCAGGCGCTTCGCGGCGGCAAGTGGGCCACCTGGGCCGTACGGAAACTGAACAGCAAGGGCACGGTCAGCTTCACCTCAGCGCCGAGGGTGACCGGGCACTTCCGTACGGCGTACACCGGCAATGGGGTTTTCGCCGGTCACACCGGCCGCGCCTTCAAGGTCACCGTGATCAAGCCGGCGCCGAACAAGGCCGGGCGGATCCTGGCCGAGGCGCGGAAACACGTCGGCAAGCTCTATCTGTACGGCGCCGCCGGCCCCAACCGGTTCGACTGCTCCGGCTACACGATGTACGTCTACCGCAAGTCGATCGGCGTCAAGCTGCCGCACAAGGCCGATTCGCAGCAGCGGTACGGCCGTGGGGTCAGCAAGAGCGCCAAGCAGCCCGGTGATCTGCTCATCTCGCGCCGGGGGTCGTACGGCTACCACGCCGCCATCTACGCCGGCAACGGCTACATGTACGACTCGCCCCACAGCGGCTCGCGCATCAGCAAGCGCAAGATCTTCAGCGCGAACTACGTCGTACGCCGGTTCTAAAGATTGCGGCGTACGACGGTGACGCCGCACGCCAGAAGGAAGAACAACGCCACTGTGCCCATCCGGAGCCAGGGTGTGTCGGTGATCTTGCGATCGGTGCCGATGGAGACGCTGATGGCGAGGTTGGCCGCGAACATGACACCGAGGAAGACGGTGATGAGCCGCTCGGCCGTGGTCCACCGTGACCAGTAGGCCCACGCGCCGAGCACGGTGCCGAACAGGAAGAGCGCCGAGACGAGGATGAACGGGATGGCCAGGCGCCATCGCATCATCGGGCTCATCGGCGCTCTTCCCCACCATCGGCCAGCCGGCGGGCCTCGCGCTCGTACCGGGCACGATCCTCGGCGGTCAGGTCCCGCTGCGACTTGGCGAAGGCGGCGGCCAGACCCTGCGCGTGCCACGGATTGTTCGCGGCCTCGCGCAGGCCGGCCTCGCCGGACAGCACGGTACGGGCGAGGGAGCCCATCGCGTCGTCCCTGCCCCGGGTGTCGGCCAGGTGGCGCAGGACCGCGCGGGCCAGGGGCTCGTCGGCGATGCCGCCGCTCATAGGATCCTCCTCAGTAGCCGGCGGGGTGATGGTACGGGGCGACGGACGGCAGGTCCTTCACGGCGATGTCGGCCTTCACCGCGCCGATCGAACCGGCGATCAGCTTGATCATGTCCTCGGTCTTGCCGTAGAAGTCCGAGATGTGCTTGTACAGGTCGTACGCCTGCCACGTGTAGTAGGCGGCGACGCTGTACCCGGCCAGCGCGCCGATCCCGGTCTCGATCAGCGCGGTGCCCACGGCCGAGGCCGCGTTGATGATGATGAGCAGGTCGATCAGATCGGTGATCAGCCCCGCGACCACGTCGACCAGTTTCTTCACCGCCTCGGCGGCCTGAAGGTAGAGCTGTTTGTACTGCCCGCAGGCGTCGTTGAGCGCGGCCGCCGCGAGCCCCAGCTGCAACTGGAACTCCTGCTCGGCCTCGGCCGCCCGCCCACGCCAGACACTGGGCACGTCCTGGGCCCCGGCGAGAAGGTTGGCGCCCAGATCACGCGAGGCGGCCCCGATGTGGCCCATCGCCATGGCACAGTGCGTGTACGCCTTCCAGTCCCCGCCGACGTCCTTGGCCCACCCTTCGAGCGGGTCGAAGCTGAACAGCCAGATGCTGATCTGCCGAAGCCACGCCGCCGGGCTGACCAGATCGGCCAGCGGATTGATCGACCACATCTCGATCCCGACCGCGTACTCCGGATTGGTCAGCCGCGCCGTGGGCTCCCCGACATCGGCGAAAGCGGCGTGCGCGTCGGGCCGCTGCCGGCCAAGCATTTCTCCGACGTACGCCACGTCCTTCGCCCCCGGATAGGAGGCGTCCACCCGCGCGGCCGCACCCTGATCGGCCCGCGCGTAGTCGTTCTGCGCCGCGTTCACTTGAGACCCGGCCCCACGGGTCAGCGAGTCGAGCCGCGCCAGGGCAGCGGTCAGCTCCTCGTACACCTCTTTGTGGGGCCCGATGACCATCATCAGAAAGCCCTCGGAGACCATCGGCAGATCACAGTGCCGCTTGGTGTAATCAAGCACGTCGACGGCATCCCCGGACGCCCGCGCGTACTGGTTGTAGAGACCGGTGAGCCCGGCCGGATCGACATAGAACTCGCTCATGCTCCCCCGCATCAGTCAATCGACAACTGTCGCAGCCGCGCGAAACTGAACACCCGACTAGGGCGCTTTTTGCAAATGGCTCATGGCCACATCGTCGCAACATATTCTATAAAACCGGTAGGTATTGTAGGTCGCATGTTTCCGATCACCGAGCGCCCGAGCCTCCGCGACGACGACGAGACCTTCCGGCTGCAACTCGAGAACAGCGCGATCCGCAGCCGGATGGTCGCCCGCGGCGACCGCCTGCCCGACATCCCGCTGGTCGAGGTCGACCTCGGGCCGATCCATCTCGACCGGCTGCGGCACACCGGGCCGGTCGTGCTGGCCTTCTTCCGGCACGCGAGCTCACCCGAGTGCGACGCCGCCCTGCGGCTCTACCAGTACACGCTCGCCCCGGCCCTGGCCGCGCTGGACGCGCACCTCGTGGCGGTCAGCCCGCAGGCGCCGGACCGGCTCGCAGCCGTCAAGAGACGGCACGACCTCAGCTACCTGGTCGCGTCCGATCCTCGGCACACCCTCATCGACGCGCTCAACATCGGCTTCGCCAGCTGAGGCGCCGAACGGACGCTCGGCACCGGCCGCGCCGTCCTGCCGTTCGCCACGGTCGTGGTCGCCGACCGCGCCGGCCTGGTCCGCCTGGCCGACGTGCGCGCCGACTGGACCTCGATCACCGCACCCGGAACCATCATCCGCGCCGTTCAGGCGCTCTGAAACAGCGCGGCCAGCGCCGCGTCCGAGGCGGCCAGGGCGTCCCGGTCGTACGTGCTGCCGGCGGCGACCAGCTCGGCCGCGCCCGTACGGTCGAACAGCTCGCCCAGCCGGCTTTCGACCTGCCCGGCCGTGCCGGCGATGGCCGCGGCGACGGTCTGCTCGAGATATTGCCGCTGGCGCGGGGTGCGGTCGGCGGCTTTGGCGACGGCAACCGGTTCGAGGGGCGGGAACACGCCGGTCGTACGGCTCTGCGCCATCGCCCACGCCTCCGGAAGAAGCAGATCGGCCGCCTCGGCGGCGGTGTCAGCGACCAGCACGTCGAGGCTGACCGCCACCCACGGCTCCGCCTGCCGGGGCGAGGGCCGGAATTCGCGGCGATAGCGGTCCAGCGCGCCCTTCCCGTCGTGAAGAAGCGGATCGTGAAGAAGCGGACCACCCACGATCACCGGCAGCCCGAGCGCCGCCGCGATCTCCAGCCCGCTGCCGGTGGCCAGGACGTACATCGGCACCTCCCCGTGCGGCCGCGGATGCAGCCCGACCTCCGACGTCCCGTCGAGGAACCCGCGCAGCTCCTCCAGATCGGCGGCGAAGTCCCGCTCGGCCTGCCGGAGCGCCCGCCGCACGGGCGGGGTGAACCCGGGCGACCGCCCCAGCCCCAGATCGACCCGCCCCGGCGCGAAGGCCGACAGCGTCGCGAACTGCTCGGCCACCACGAGCGGCTGGTGATGCGGCAACATCACCCCGGCCGAGCCGATCCGGATCGTCGCCGTCGCCCCGGCCACGGCGGCCAGCAGAACCGCCGGGGCCGACCCGGCGATCCCGGGCACCCCGTGATGCTCGGCCACCCAGAACCGTCCGTACCCGAGCCGTTCGGCGCTCACCGCCCGGGCCACCGTCCCCGCGAGCGCCCGCGCGCCGGGTTCGCCGGCGCGCGTACGGGATCGGTCGAGCAGCGAGACCTGAAACTGAGAGTCGATCACTGAGGTTCCAGCGCCTTCGGGCGGGAGCTTGTTCCGCGTATCGGCAGCTCCGACACGATGACGGCCACCACGATGAGCACACCTCCGGCCAGCGCGCCCGTGGTCAGGCGCTCACCGGCCAGGCGGCCGATCAGGGCGGCCCAGACCGGCTCGCCGGCGTAGATGACCGTGGCCCGGGTGGGCGAGACCGAGCGCTGGGCCCAGTTCATCGTGACCTGGATGAGCGCGCTGGCCACGCCGAGGCCACCGGCGATGGCGGCCAGGGTCCACGAGGGCGCGGGCAGCGGCTCGCCCACGACCGGCCGTACGGCGAAACAGATGACGGCACACACCGCGAGCTGCACGACGGTGACCCGGCGGGCGTCGACGCCGCCGGCGAAGCGGCCGATGAGCAGGATCTCGGCGGCGATCGCCACCGTGCCGAGCAGAGTGACCACCTCGCCCGTGCCCAGGCTCAGGCCGGCGGTGGTGGCGCCGGTGAGCAACAGCAGGCCGGCGAAGGCGCAACCGATGCCGGCCCAGGCGCCGGCCGCGGGCGTACGGCGGGTCATCGCCCACAGGCCCAGGGGCACCAGCGGGACGTACAGCGCGGTGAGAAAAGCCGACGTCGAGCTCGGAATCGTCTGAAGGCCCACGGTCTGCAGCCCGTACCCGCCGGCCAGCGCCACACCGACGACGGAGCCCACCGCCAGTTCGCGCCGGGTCAGCCGGCGCAGGGCGTGCGGGGCCAGCGCGGCCAGCGCGAGCGCGGCGACGCCGAAGCGCAGGCCGACGAACGACCACGGCCCGGCGACCGCGAGCCCTTTCTGCACCGTGAGGAAGGTGCCACCCCACACCGCGGTCACCGCGACAAGGGCCAATTCTTTTCTTCCCATGTACGCCACGGTGGCGAGCCCACCCTCGGTCAGCAACTTCCGGGAGGTAAATGGCCCATCTCGCACAACTATAGTAAGGACATGACCGCTCTGGACGAGAAAGATTGCGCGATCCTCGATCTGCTGCAACACGAGGGCGATCTGCCCAACATCGAGCTGGCCCGCCGGCTCCAGCTCTCGCCGGCGGCCACGCTCCGGCGTGTTCAGCGCTTGCGCGCCGAGGGCGTCATCACCGGCGTACGGGCCCTGGTCGATCCCGAGAAAGCGGGCGCCCGGGTCGAGGCGTTCGTGCTCGTCGCCCTCACCGAGCACTCCGACGAGGGCGACGCCCGCTTCGCCGAGGCCCTGGCCGGCATCCCGGCCGTGCTGCGCGCCGACGCGGTGACCGGGCCCGAGGACGTGCTGCTGCACATCGCCGCCGCCGACGCCCGCGAGTTGCAGCAGGTGCTCCGCTCCCTGACCCGGGTCGGCGCGCGCCGCCTGACCACGCTGCTGAGGCTGGAGGCGGTCAAGGAGCCGGCGCCGGTTCCGGCCCGTCGGGCCACGTAGCGGCCAGCTCCCGGCGCGAGCTCACGCCCAGCTTGGTGAAGATCTTGCGCATGTGCCATTCGACGGTGCGGGAACTGAGGAACAGCGCGGCGCCGATCTCCGGGTTGGTGCGCCCGGCCACGGCCAGGCGGATGATCGCCGTCTCCTGCGCGGTCAGGTCCTTGCGGGCGTCGGCCACCGGCTTCCGGACGTTCTCGCCGGTCAGGGCCAGCTCCCGCCGGGCCCGGTCGGCGAAGGCCTCGGCCCCCATGGCGGCGAACGCCTGGTGGGCGGCCCGCAGCTCGGTGCGGGCCTCCGGGTTGCGGTTCGCACGGCGCAGCCACTCGCCGTACAGCAATCGGGCCCTGAACGCCTCTGTGGTCGTCTCGGTGACCGACAGGTGCGCGATGGCCTGGCGGTAACTGTCCTCGGCGGCGGCGCCGGGGGTGGCGAGCGCGTCGGCGATCGCCTGAGTTCCCCACGCCCATCGCGTACGCAGGGTGGCCGTCCGCTCGGCGAGACGGTCCCGCGCCTCGGCCGCGACCTCGTGGTCGCCCAGCCGCGCCGCCGCCTCGGCCATCTCGCGCAAGGGAAAATGCGGAAGACCCAGGTCGGTGTACGCCGCGGCCTCCCGCGCCGCTTCGAGAGCGAGACGATGCTCGCCGAGCCCGTTGTAGAGGGCGGCCTTCACATGATGGGCCAGGGTGTGCAGCCGCCCGTCGCGGCGGGCGGACGCGTCCCGGAGCTTCGCCTCGATGAGCCGCAGGGCCGGCCGTTCCCGCCCACGGTAGGCGGCCAGGGCCAAACCTGACGACTGTTGCAGCGGGGCGGCGGTGGCCCGGGTCATGGCGTCGCCCTCGTCGAGCAGGTTCGCGGCGTCAGCGAACCGGCCGGCGTAGAGCAGGCTGCCGGAGCGCAGGGTGAGGGCGGCGGGCAGAAGCCGGAGCACACCGGTGCGCCGGGCCTGGGCGACGGCTTCGGCGCTGAGCTGATAGGCGAGGTCCATGCGGAACAGCTCGTGCACCATGGGCTGGATCAGCCACAGCAGGCCGATGTGCTCGGCCGGGTTGAGGGCGTCGAGGGCCCGTTCCATCAGTGGCCTGGAGGTCGCCCGATCGTCCAGCACCCAGGAGACGAGTGCGGCCAGGAGCAGGTCGGGAAACGACTGGGCAGCGTTTTGCCGGTCGCTGTCGGCGTTCGGGCCGCCGTCGGCGTTCGGGCCGCTGTCGGCGTTCGGGCCGCTGTCGGCGTTCGGGCCGCTGTCGGCGTTCGAGCCGCCGTCGGCGTTCGAGCCGCCGTCGGCGTTCGAGCCGCCGTCGACGGGAGCGGCCAGTCGGGCGCGGGCGGCGTTGGCCGCGACCCGCAGGTCGTCGCCGCCGAAGCGGCCCGCGTAGATGGCGGCGCCGATCGCGCTGAGGAAGGCGTCACGGGCGGCGGCCGGGTCGAGCGGCTCCAGCCGATGGGCGGCGGTCAGCAGCGGCGGCCCGGCCGCCCGTCCCGGCGTGAGCATGAACGTGACCTGGGCCCGGAGCCGCTCGACGCGGGCCTGCTGAAGCGGGTCGATCGGCCCCAGCTCGGCCGCGCCGAGCAGTTCCGGCACCCGCGCGTACGCCCCGGCGTCGAGCCGGGCCGAGGCGGCCGCCACGAGCAGGGCGCTGCGGCGGGCGCCGTCGAGGGTGAGCTCGGCCGCGCGTTCCAGGAAGGCGGCCGCGGCCGAGGGGCCACCCCGGGCCAGGGCACGGTCGGCCGACCGTTCGAGCTCGGCCGCGACCTGGTCGTCGGGCCCGGCGGCGGCGTGGGCGTGATGCCAGGCGCGGCGGTCGGGGTCGCGCTCCGGATCGGTGGCGTCGGCCAGGGCGGCGTGCACGGCCCGCAGTTCGGCGAGCTCCCCGCACCGCCAGGCGGCCGAGCGCACCAGCGGATGCCGGAACCGCACACGGGTGTCGAGGTCGATGAGCCGTTCGGCCTGGGCCGGCTCGGCGGCGTCACGGCCGACCCCGAGCCGTTCCAGGGCACGCCACAGCAGAGGCGCGTCCCCGACCGGTTCGACGGCGGCGGCGAGCAGCACGGTGCGGGTGTCGGCGGGCAGCGAGGCGATCCGCCGCTGGAAGCCTTCCTCGAGCCGGCTGGCCAGGGGCATCGGGTGATAGCCGCCGAACCCGAAGGCCAGCTCGGCCGGCGACATGTTGCGCGGAAGCTCGATCAGGGCCAGCGGGTTGCCGCGGGCCTCGGCGACGATCCGGTCCCGTACGCCCGGATCCACCGGCCCGGTCAGGGCGGAGTCGAGCAGGTCGCGCGCTTCAGCGTCGGGCAGCCCTTCGATGAGCAGTTCGGGCAGCCCACCGAGAGCAAGCCCGTCATCAGTGGTGCGGGCGGCGAAGACAAGAGCCACGGCTTCGGTGTCGAGACGCCGGGCAACAAAGCTGAGAATGACGGCAGACATGACATCGACCCACTGCACGTCATCGATGACACCGACCAGCGGCCGCTCAGCCGCGGCCTCGGCGAAGAGCCCGAGCACGGCCAGCCCCACAAGCAACTGGTCCGGGGCATGACCGCTGCTGAGCCCGAAGGCGGTGGAGAGAGCCTCCCGCTGAGGCGCCGGAAGCCGTTCCAGATCACCGAGCAGGGGCGCGCACAGTTGCTGCAGCCCCGAGTAGGCGATCTCCGACTCCGACTCGACCCCGGAGGCCCGCAACACCCGGGCAAAGGGCGCCTGCTCCACAAGATGATCGAGCAGAGCGGTCTTTCCGCTGCCGGCCTCCCCGCGCAACACGAGCGACCGGCTGCGCCCACCCCGCACGTCACGCAGCAGCCCTCCGAGAACATCGCGCTCCCGCCGACGACCATGCAGCTCGGCGTTGACGCTCCCTCCCGGCATACATCGAGCCTAACCCGCAGTTGATCAAAGCGTGCCGCGCGACTATGGCTGCTCGTCACCACCCCAGATCCGGATGGTGCGGTCGTCGCTCGCGCTGGCCAGCAGGCGCCCGTCGGGACTGAACGCCACCGACACCACCCACGTGGCGTGGCCAGTGAGGGGTGCGCCGACGGGTTGGCCGGTGTCCGGGTTCCACAACCGAACCGTCTTGTCGGCACCGGCGCTGGCCAGCAGGCGCCCGTTGGGACTGAACGCCACCGCGCTCACCCAGTTGGTGTGGCCGATGAGGGGTGCGCCGACGAGTTGGCCGGTGTCCGAATCGCAGAGCCGCACCGTCTCGTCGTTGCCGGCGGTGGCCAGCAGCCGTCCGTCCGGACTGAACGCCACCGCCCTCACCCGGTTGGTGTGGCCGGTGAGGGGTGCGCCGACCGGTTGGCCGGTGTCCGGACTCCACAACCGCACCGTCTTGTCGTCGCTGGCGGTGGCCAGCAGCCGTCCGTCCGGACTGAACGCCACCGCCCTCACCCGGTTGGTGTGGCCGGTGAGGGGTGCGCCGACCGGTTGGCCGGTGTCCGGACTCCACAACCGCACCGTCTTGTCGACGCTGGCGCTGGCCAGCAGGCGCCCGTTCGGACTGAACGCCACCGCGGTCACCCAGTTGGTGTGGCCGCTGAGGGGTGCGTGGGCGAGTTCGCCGATGTCCAGGCTCCATAGCCGCACCGTGTTGTCCTCGCCAGCGCTGGCCAGCAGGCGCCCGTCCGGACTGAACGCCACCGCGATCACCCAGCTGGTGTGGCCGCCGAGGGGTGCGCCGGCGAGTTGGCCGGTGTCCGGGTTCCACAGCCGCACGGTGTTGTGGGCACTCGCGCTGGCCAGCAGCCGCCCATCCGGGCTGAACACCACCGTGCAGACCGAGGTGCCGAGATTCTTTGTCCACCGGCTGACCTGTGGAGTTGTCGTGATGGTTCGCAGGTGACGTCCTGGAACAAGTGGCTGGGGCGCACGATCGCGTGACACCGCGGCCTCTTGATGGTCGTCCGGTCTCGGTGGCCGGGCGTGACGAGCCGTGACCGACGCCGGTTTTTCGGGAGCCGGGTGTGCCGGTTCAGCAGTGCCGACCGGCGGGTTTGCGGTGGTGCCGGGGCGGCGGGTGACGGTGAACAGTTGCGCGTCGTCGCCGCGTAGGTACAGCACGGGGGTGAGCCACTCGAGGGTCTGCCCGCCGGTGCCGAGGATGCCGACCCGGCCGCTGTGCACGGCGTCGTCGACGCCGCGGCCGTGGGCCAAGGCCGCGTAAAAAGCGTGCGAGAACGCGATAGCGGCGCGGTCGGTGATGGAGAACTGCATGGCGGCCACCGCGCGGACGCCGCTGCGGACCAGGGCGGCGGCGGTGCCGGAGAACAGATCGTCCGCACCGGACGTCGCCGAGGCGCACGAGTTCAGCACGACCAGCCGCGGCATGGGGCGGGCCTCGCGCAGCAGGTCGGCGAAGCGGTCGGCCGAGACCCGGTGAGCACGTCCCCGGTCGCCGACCAGCGCGAGGATCCCCTCGGCCTTGTCGGTGTCGAAGTCGCCGTGGCCGATGAAGTGCACCACGTGCCATCGCTCGCTGAGCAGCAGCTCGTGCACCGTCTCCCAGGTCGCCGCCGGCGCCCACGTCAGCTCTACGACGCCGGCGGCGATCGGAGCCCGTAACGCTGCCGCCAGCCGCTGCTGCTCCGCTTCGACGTCGAGAGCGGCCAGCCCGCGTGGCGCCGAGACGATCCCCAGGATGCGCATCGGCGCGGTCACCGCCAGCGGCGTCAGGGCGGCCGCGACCGGCACCCGCCGGACCAGCGGCTCGCTGCGGGAGACGTAGCCGCCGGCCTCCGTGTCGTACATCGCCTCCCATGGCAACGCCGCCAGCTCCGGTGCGTTGATCCGCAGGAGCACCCGCAACGACTCGCCCCGGTCTCTGGCCATCGCGAGGCTGGCCTGGTAGCGGCCCGACACACGAGGGGAGGAGAACAACGCCTCGAACAACGCCGTCCCCAGCTCCCGGACCGGCCTCTCCAACGGCGTCACCGACCCCCGTGTCGCGGCCGCCGAGGCCAGCAACGCCGCTTGGATCGGCTCGCGCCGAGCGAGCATCGCCTCCACATCCATGGTGAAGTCCGCCGAGGACTCGCCGGCGGCGGTGGTGTCCACCTGAACGCTGTACGACCCGGGCCCCGCACCCCGGTTGACGCTCAACGCGAAGACGTTCATCCGACTCACCTTCTGCGATCGCCTCCGACAGTATTGAGTCGTAGGCGTCGCGTGACGGCGTCGTCGCCACCCCGACAAAAGGGAAGCGGCGTTACTGGCAGCCTGCCGGGTGGTCGCCGCGGGTCAGGTTTTACGGACAACGCCGGTGAAACCGGCGATGAAGAGGGCGGCGAAGGCCCAGGCGAGGGCTTGCAGGAGCCAGCCGGCGGCGGTAAGGGCCCGTCCGACGGTCGTGGGGGTGGGAGCGCATTGGTCGCGGGCGCCGGTCTTGAGGAGAGGGGTGCCCAAGTCGAGGCCCACGCCGATGAGTTCGAGGGCGCTGCAGGCGGTGCCGTCGGTGGCCGTGCGGCCGGTGTGTGCGAGTCCACCGTGGTGGCCGGCGAAGAGGGCGGCGGTCACGGAGATCAGAAGCACAACGAGCAGCAGAAGGAGCGCACGCCAGGGTTGGTAGCCGAAGCCGAGGGTGAGGCCGGTGATTCGGGCCCAGGTACGGTCGGAACCGGTGATGGCGCCGCGGTGAATCTGGTCGCGGCGCTGGGCCATGAGGATGCCGCGGACTTCGTGGTCGTGGCCGGCGGCGCGGTCGGCGGCGGCTAGTTGCTGGTACGGCTGGGCGGCGTAGGCGGGGGTGTGCTCGCGTAGCAGCCTCAGCCACCGCTCCAGTGACCCTGGTTTCGGCATTCCGGTGTAGGTGGTGCCGTCGAGGTCGACCAACGTCTCATGCCGGGGGCCTGCCGAACGGGTGTTACCTGTATCGAGCCACAGTGTGCCGCCGATGCGGGCGCCGCCCAGTTGGATGACGCCCTGATCGCCGGCACCGGTGGCGGTGAACCCGTCGCGCAGGAACACGCTCCGATCAACCTGCAAGAGATCGGCGACCAGGGCAGCCCCGGCAGTGTTCTCCAACCGCGCCCCGCTGCAGTCCAATAGCCCGAGGCGGGCACCGCGCAGTTGGACGGTTCCGAGATCGCTGGTACCGATCGCGGTGAATCCGCCGCGAAGGAACAGGTCTTGGTCCACCTGCAGGCCGTCGGCGTGCAGGGCAGGCCCGGCGGCGTTCTCCAGCCATGCTCCGCTGCAGTCCAGGTGGCCGAGATGGGCGCCGCGCAGTTGAATTGTGCTGTCGTTGCTGGTGCCGATGGCAGTGAACCCGTCGCGCAGGACCATGCCCTGATCGACCCTCAGGAGATCGGCGTGCAGGGCGGGTCCGACGGTGTTTTCCAGCCGTGCCCCGGTGCAGGTCAGTAGCCCGAGATTGGCGCCGCTCAGGTCAATTGATCCGCGATCGCTGACGCTGGTGACCCTTACCCAGGCCAGAACCATCGCCTTGGCGGTAAGTCGAAGAGCATCGATCGCTGGGCTGCTCGAGCCGGGTGGCGGCGCGATCCACGATCCGCTCAAGACCAGGGTGGGCAGGCAAGTGTCGCGCAACAGCAATCCGCCGGGCAGGAAGCATTCCACTAGCTCGACGCGGAAATCGCGTGTGACGTTCTGCAAATCGATACGGCCGGCGACAAGGACACCGCGCAGGCGTAGCCCGCGCGGATCGGGTTCGGCGGCGAACCGGCCCAGCACGATGTCTCGAATGACCTCCGCACGGATGGTGCGGTCCGGGCTGTCCCATGACTGCATCACGGTCTCATCAACCGGGTCATCGCCGGCGAGGTCCAGCACGATTCCCTGCTCGACCGCGTCGATGAGACGCTGCTCCAGCACGCTTGGCACGATCTGCGATGCGGCCATCTACGCAGATTGGCTGTGGTGTGGCCGGTCGCCAAGCGAACAGCAGACACCCGACATGAGACTCAGCCTCTGAACAGGTTCTTGATCCCGTGACTCGGTCGTGAACAGTCCTTACAGAAGCGCCGGTTAGCTTCCTCAGGGAAATCATTTTCCAGCAATTCAGGAGGAACTGTGAACCCGTTCAACAGGCGCGCGACGACCGCGGCGGCGGGAATCGCCATTGCCGTGACCGGATCTCTTTTCGCGGTGTTCTCGCCCGCGTCGGCGGCCTATCAGTGCCCGGCTCGGCAGGTGTGCTTCTACGAGAACTACAACCGTGAGGGGTCGCCGGCCACGCTGGCCGGGCTGGCTCAGAACGGCGGCGGCGTGCGGGTCTTCTCGGACCACAAGTTTCACAACGGCGTGAACCTCAACGACAAGGCATCGTCGGTGCACAACAACACCAGTCAGTGGCTTCAGGTCTACGAGAACAACAACTACTCGGGCCGGTCGCAGTACGTCTCGCCCGGCGCCTGGAGCAACCTCAACGGCGCCAACGTCCGCAACGACAAGGCCTCCTCGGCCCAGTTCGTCGAGGAGCCCTGCTTCGAGGGCGAATGGTGCTGAACCCCGCCGGGTTCTAGCGCCAACCGGCGTTGGTAATAGGGTTGGGGTGTGACTACTCCGGAGGACCTGCGCGATCTCGACGCCGTGGCCAGCCTCGCCGATCCGGTGCGGCGGCGGGCGTACGACGCGGTCGCCGCCGCCGGTGGCGGGGCGGTCGGGCGGGACGAGGTCGCCCAGGCGCTCGGGGCGGGGCGCACCCTGGCCGCGTTCCATCTGGACAAGCTCGTGGCGGCGGGGCTTCTCGAGGTGTCGTACGCCCGGCGCTCGGGCCGGACCGGGCCCGGCGCCGGCCGTCCGGCCAAGCTTTACCGGCTCGCCGCGGCGGAGCACGCGGTGAGCGTGCCGCCGCGGGCCTATCGCGCCGCCGCCGAGTTGCTCGCCGAGGCGCTGGAGCAGGCCGGGGCCGAGGAGATTTTGTACGACGTCGCCCGGCGCCACGGCGAGGAAGGGCCGGCCCGCGAGGATGTCACCCAGCTGCTGACCGAGCACGGCTACGCGCCGGAAGCCGAAGAGGAGCACCTGGTGCTGCGCAACTGCCCGTTCCACCGGCTGGCCGAGCAGTTTCCGCCTCTGATCTGCGGGATGAACCTGGCCATGGTCGACGGACTGCTGACCGGGGCGGGGCTGGACGGCGAGTGGACCGCCCGGATGGACGCCGCCCCCGGCCGGTGCTGCGTGACGCTCTCTAAAAAGTAATCACGTTGACTTTAGACAGGCCAGCTGGTGAGCTGGGGTCATGGACGCCTTCCACCTGGCTCAGATCAACACCGCCCGGCTCCGCGCCCCACTGACCGACCCCTCGATGGCCGAGTTCGCCGAGGGGCTCACCCTGATGAACCAGCTCGCCGACCGCTCGGCCGGCTTCGTCTGGCGCCTCGAGGGCGAGAACGGCGACGGCACGATCGCCCGGCCCGACGACCCGAGCCGCATCTACACGCTGTCGGTCTGGCAAACCCCGGAACACCTGCGGGCGTACGCCTACCAGTCCGAACACCTGGATTATCTGCGCCGCCGCCGCGAGTGGTTCCACCCGAACGGCACCGAGGCCGCGCTCGTGCTGTGGTGGATCCCGGCCGGCACGATCCCCACCATGCGCCAGGGCATCTCCCGGCTCGGCCGCCTCCGGGGCGGCGGCCCCACGGCCGACGCGTTCATCTTCCGCCGGATGTTCCCCCCACCGGGAAAAAGGCCCGAGGTGACGAATTCCACAGACTCTGAGTTCCCTCTGAGACACGCCGTGTGATCAGGGCGCGTCATAAGCGTGCAATATGGCCGTACTCCATCCAATGGTGCAAAGCAGTCGCACAACCCATTAGCTTGTGTCGATCGATTGCTTGCGCCGACAAGGGAGTACGCATGGAGACGCAGAAATTCGCCGGGCCGGTCTGGTCGCTGTTCCGCATCGTCGTGGGGCTGCTGTTCGCGTTGCACGGGGCCAGCACGGTCCTCGGACTCTTCGGCGGCAACAAGGGCTCGGGCGACGCGCTGCCACTCGGCCAGTGGCCCGGATGGTGGGCCGGAATGATCCAGCTCGTCTGCGGCGTGCTGGTGCTGGCCGGCGTCTTCACCCGCCCGGCGGCCGTGCTGGCGTCCGGATCCATGGCCTACGCCTACTTCACCGTCCACCAGCCGCAGGGCCTGCTGCCCATCGAGAACGGCGGCGTCTCCCCCGCCCTCTACGCCTGGGCGTTCCTGGCCATCGCCGTCCTCGGCGCCGGGCCGTGGGCCCTCGAGTCGCTGTGGAAGCGCCAAGGGGCCCCCGCCGCGGTAAGCGGCGAGAGCCCCTCGACGAGCCCGTCAGGCGTACAGGGCAATCTCAGTCAGTGACGGCGTGTAGATCTCGGTGGCGATCTGCGAGGTCAGCGCCACCCGGACCTTGCTGGTCGTCACCGGGGCGAAGCCGGTCACCGTGCGGTCGTGGCCGATGCCGTCCTTTCCGGTGGCGAAGGTGACCCAGGCGCCGGTGGCGGCGTCCCAGCGCTGCAGGTCGAAGGTCTGCACCCTCGGGTTGGTGCCCGCGTCGGTGTACTCGTCCAGGTAGACCTGGGTGAACGTGGTGTCCGCGCCGAGGTCGATGTCGAGCGTGATCGGATATTTCGCGTCGTCGGCGGCGGCCCAGCGGGTGCTCAGGTCACCGTCGGTCAGCTTGTTCGCGGTCAGCGTGCCGTTCGCGCCGGGGTGGGTGGAACTGGCCGTGACCGGCTTGCCCTGTGCGAGGCTGACCTTGTTGTCGATCTCGTCCTCGATCGGGTTGGTGTCGACCGGGTGGGAGACCTTCCGGCCGGTCTTCGACTCGACCGTGCCGATGTCGGGGGCCTCGCCGTAGTAGATCTGCGAGCCGAGGATGTCCGACGAACCGAGGTGGATGTTGTAGCGCCCGGCGTCGATCAACGGGGAGTCCTTGCGGAGCGCGTACTGGGCCGCCGCCTTCCGGATGTCCGACACGACGCGACGGCCGGGGTCGCCCACGAAGCGCGGGTCGGCGCGCAGGCCGGCCGGGTCGGCCGGTTCCTGCGTGGAGTGCGTGCCCGAGGCCTCGTAGTAGTCGTTGTTCGCGAAGACCGCCTGCCGCAGGGCGCCCGTGCGGCGGTACCACGGCGTCGGCGTCGACGCCGAGTAGTTGTAGAAGATGTTGTTGAGGAAGTACACGCGGCTCAGGAACGTCTCGTCGTGCACGTAGTCGAGGTCGGCGCCGTCGTACACGAAGGTGTTGTTGACGAAGTACGTCGGTGAGTAGTTCGTCGACAGCATGTTCTTCACGAGCACGCCGTTGTCGTCGACCGACAGGTTGTAGCGGGCCACCGAGTTCGAGCTGTTGCCCATGTACGCCATCCAGCCGGCGGCGTTGTCGTGCGAGTAGTTGTACTCGTAGGTGACGTTGAAGTTGGTGTACTCCAGGTCCCACGGGGTGCCGTCGTACTCGTTGTCGGGACCGCCGTACACCTCGTTGAACCGCATCACCGAGTCGGCGCCGGCCCACAGGTAGAGCCCGCAGCTGACCGCGTCGTAGCGTTCGAGGAAGCCGTTCACCTCGTTGTACTCGACGACCATGTTCTTGGTGTTGGCGAGCTGGAACGCGCCCTGCCCGATGCTCTCGGCGTAGTTGTGGCCGATGTAGACGTCGCGGCTGTAGAGGTCACGGGTGCGGACCCACAGCTGCTCCCAGCCCTCGTGGAACTTGCCGGCCTCGTCGTACTGGCCCGCGTCCACGCCGTCGGCGTTGAACCAGTTGAAGGCGAACTGCACGGCGTGCAGCTCCACGTTCTCGAAGGTGTTGTCCTCGATGCGGACGTCCTTGAAGTACCAGCCGCCGGGCGCGTACGCCTTGTAGCTCTTCGAGCCGAACACCTGGAAGTTGACCGCGCCGTAGTGGATCTTCTGCCACGAGCTGGGGCCGTCCGTGTTGTGGACGTACATGTCGTGGATCCGGAAGTAGTCCATGATGTTGTCGGCGCCGGCCGGGAGCAGGTCGGCGTTGATCGACACCATGATGCCGTCGCGGACGTACGTGCCGGTGGTGATGTCGGTGGCGAAGTCGTCGTCGTTCGACAGCGCGATATCGCTGATGTCGAAGCCCTGCTGGTTGCGGAGCACGATCGCGCCGGTCAGGCCCACGGTGGCCGGATTCTTGGTGCCGTCCGCGTTGAACGGGCTGGGCACCTTGCCGTTCGTCGCGATATAGGGGCGAGGAGCTTTCCTGCTGCCGTACGCCGTGATGGTGATCGGTTTTCTCGACGTGCCCGAGCCCTTGGGCCACAGCTGCTGGTCCTGCCACACCGAGCCGGCCTTGAGCAGGATGCGGTCGCCGGGGCCGAAGGTGGTGGCGTTGACCTTGGCGAGGGTCTTCCAGGCCGCCTTGTCCGACCGGCCGGACGCCTTGTCGCTGCCCTTGACCGAGTCGATGTAGAAGTCGCGCCCGCCGGTCCTGTTGGGCGAGTTGCCGGGCCATGTCTTTTCCGCCGCGGGGGCGGCTTCGGCCGGGGAGCCGGAGAGCAGGGGCGCCACGAGCAGTCCGGCGGCCAGAGCCGCCGCCACCACCCGCAACCGGGAACCAGATCTCATTGCACTTCCTCGGGGTTGACGGCATCCACCGCCGAGCGATCGACATCCATGTCGGTGCCGTCCACGCGGCGCTGGAGGTACTGGGTGAACTTCTCGCCGATCAGCGACTGCCGGATCCGCGAGGAGTACGCGGTGAAGGCGGCGTCCTTGTCGACGGTCTCGCTGTCGAGCTGGTAGTAGGTGATCTGCCCGGCGCCGGCCACCGGGGCCGAGATCTGCCCCGGTGACAGCGTGCCGAGCACGGCGGCGACCTCCTGGTCGTGACCGTTGAGGCTGGTGGTCGCGCTGCCGTCGTAGGTGGCGGTCGCGAAGCGCGCACCGGCCACCTTGGACAGGGCCCGCAGCGAGCCGGTGGGTGCGATCCGGGCGGCCGAGGACGGGAGGATCAGCGTCGAATACTTGTAGACAGTCGCGTTCGCGCTCCACGCCGACGGGTCGGCGTCGAAGGCCTTGCGCGCCTCGGCGTCCGTCACGGCCAGCGGGCCGCCGGTGGCGCTGAGCTTCTTCCGGAGTGCGGTGGTCAGATCGGTCAGCCGGTGCGTGTAGTACTCCTCCGGCGAGAAGCTCTTCAGCCCGTAGACCGTGTCCGCACCGGCGCGGGAGTTGTTCTCGGAGTCCACCGAGGCGAGGAAGTCGTCGTGGTCGACGGAGTCGATCAGCCCCTGCTCCTTCGCCAGGATCAGCAGCGTCTTGTCGTGCTTGATCTCATCGAGCGCCCGCTGTCGCAGCGTGGCCGTGTCACCGTTCTCGTTCAGCACCGCGGGCGCGAGCCGCGCCATGTGAAAGGAGAGTTCGTCGCGTGTCACCGGATGGCCGGCCACGTCGGCGACCTGATCGGTGCGGGGAATCAGGAAGAAGACGATCGCCCCGAGCACCACCACGGCCGCCCCGCCCCACAGGAGGAGACGTCTCATGATTCGATCACCGCGACCCGGGCGATGACCGGGGTGTCCCGCCATGCCGCGATCTCGAAGCGCACCGCGTCCACCGCGATCGGCGGGAACGTCAGGATCCGCTGGTAGCCGACCGCGTTGGCCGTTCCGAGGGTGGTCCAGGTCCCGGCCGAGCGGCCGCTGACGATCACGTGCTCGACGCGCTGGCCGCGGCTGATGTCCTCGCCGATCACCGCCGCCTCGACGGTCCGGGGCGCGCCGAGGTCGAGCGTGACGGCGGGGCGTTCGTCGGCGGCGGCCGGTTCCCACGGCGTACGGCCGAAGCCCGGCCATTCCGAATCCACCCGGCCCGGCGTGCCGGAGGTGACGGTCGCGGACGCCTCGATGCGGCGCTCCTTGAACGCGGCGATCTTCGCGCCCAGCGCGGCCAGCACGGCCACGTCGACCGGCGAGACCAGGCCGTCGCGGGCCGGCGGGACGTTCAGCAGGAAGCAGGAGTTGCCGCCGACCGCGCGCAGGTAGTTGGCGAACAGCTCGTCCGCGCTCTTCACCTCGCCGTCCTCGGCCGGGTGGTGGAACCAGCCGGGGCGGATCGACGTGTTCACCTCGGCCGGATACCAGACCAGATCCTCCTGGCCTTTCAACGCGTCGCGGCTGCCCAGATCTTGGTCATCGCTGCGCACGAGCTTGGCGAAGGACGGTAAGTCGGCCTGCTGCGAGCGTGACGCGATCCGCTCGGCATCCCGCAACGCGCGCGGCACGACACTCCACTCGTCCGGGCGGGTCTCCCCCGCCTCGTTGCCGCACCAGCGCACGTCCGGACCGCACACGTTGATGACCGCGTCCGGCTGCAACGACCGGATGACCGCGTAATAACGCTCCCAGTCGTACTCCTGGCGCTTGCCGTTGGGCCCCTCGCCGTTGGCGCCGTCGAACCACACCGAGAAGACCGGGCCGTAACGGGTGAGCAGCTCGGTCAGCTGGGCCACGTAGAAGTCGTCGTAGCCGGCGCCGGTGCCGTACGAGGCCTCGGTGCGGTCCCACGGCGACAGGTAGACGCCGAACTTGAGCCCGTGGCGGCGCGCGGCCCGCGCGGTCTCCTCCACGATGTCGCGGGAGCAGGGCGAGGCGGCGACCGAGTACTTGGTGGCGTCGCTGGGCCAGAGGCAGAAGCCGTCGTGGTGCTTCGCGGTCAGGATGACGCCGGTCATGCCGGCCGCGGCCAACGAGCGTACCCACTGATCGGGGTCCAGGAGAGACGGGTCGAACAGGGCCGGATCGTCGTGACCCTCGCCCCACTCGCGATTCGTCATGGTGTTCATGCCGAAGTGGACGAAGCCGTAGAACTCCATGCGCTGCCAGGCGAGCTGACGGGCACTGGGGCGTACGGCCGCGAGGGCAACGCCGTTCATCGGAACCTCCGGTTGTACGACGCCAGGAGCGCCAGCAGGACGAGAAGGGCGCCGAGCATGACGGCGAGGCTGCCCCAGCCGACCGAGGGACGGACCACGATCACGGCGACGACGCAGGCCAGGGCGACGACGATCCGCAGGGTGACGAGCAGGATGTTCACGATCAACCCTTCACGCCGCCGGCCGCCATGCCCTCGATGAGGCGGCGCTGGACCAGGGCGTACACGATGAGGACGGGGACGATCACGATGACCATGCCGGCGTAGAGGCGCCCGTAGTCGGCCGCCGCCTTCTGCGCGGTGAACAGGTTGA
Source organism: Actinoplanes sp. NPDC000266 (assembly GCF_042899005.1). Classification (NCBI taxonomy): domain Bacteria; kingdom Bacillati; phylum Actinomycetota; class Actinomycetes; order Micromonosporales; family Micromonosporaceae; genus Actinoplanes; species Actinoplanes sp. NPDC000266. Next base: position 439,308 of record NZ_JBIAZI010000001.1, on the reverse strand, counting down.
GCAGGCCCACCTGCACGGTCTTGTTGTCGCCGGGCAGCAGCGTCAGCGAGATGATGAAGTCGTTCCAGTAGGCGAGGAAGTTGAACAGGATCACCGTGGTGACCGCGGGCCGGGCCATCGGCAGCATGATCCGGGTCATCACCGCGAAGCGGGACGCGCCGTCGAGCGAGGCCGCCTCCTCGTAGTCGGCCGGGATGGACCGGAAGTACGCGGTCAGCAGGTAGATCGTGAACGGGATGGACGTGGCCGCGTAGACCAGCGACAGCACGGCCGGGTTGTCGATGAAGAAGCCGTCCGGCAGGACGTCGACGAGCGCCCGGTCCCAGTCGACCAGCATCAGGAAGATCGGGACGACGATGTAGTTGACGTTGACGAACAGGCCGGCCAGCAGCGCCACCTCGACCAGGCTCTTACCCCGGAACTCATAACGGGCGATGACGTACGCCGCCGGAACGCTCACGGCCAGCACGAGGACCAGCCCGAGGACCGTCACCACCAGGGACAGCAGGAAGTACTGCCCGATCTTGGCGTCGACGAAGGCGTCCACGTAGTTCTGCCAGTGCAGGCCCTCGGGCAGCGTCCACGGGCTGCCGTAGAACTCGCCCTTCGTCTTGACCGACGCGAACAGCACCCAGCCGACCGGGATCGCGATGAGCAGGGCCAGGATGCCGACGAGCAGGTTGGTGAGGCCGCGGCGGGCCAGGATCGTACGCATGAGTCGGTCCTCAGAACTGGAGCGGTTCGCGCTTGGTGGCCCGGCTGACCAGCAGCGACACGAGGAAGGAGAAGGCGAAGATGACGACGCCGATGGCCATGCCGTAGCCGTACGACGAGTTCGTGTAGGCCTGCTTGTACATGTAGCTGAGCAGCACCTCGGAGGCGCCGTCGGGACCGCCGCCGGTCATGGCCCGGACCAGCACGAAGCTCAGGTTGACCGCGCTCATGATGAAGAAGGTCAGCGTGGTCCGCAGGTTCTGCCAGATCAGCGGCATCGTGATGGTGAAGAACTGCTTGGCCGCGGTGGCGCCGTCGAGCGACGAGGCCTCGTACAGCTCCTCGGGGATGCTGGCCATGCTCGACATGTAGAGGACCATGTAGTAGCCGAGCGACTGCCAGACCATGGCGATGGCGACCGACCAGATGACGACCTTCTGGTTGCCCAGCCACACCTGTTGCAGCCCGTCCAGCGACAGCAGCCGCAGCGTGCCGTTGATCAGGCCGTTCTGCTGGTCGTAGAGCGCCGAGAAGATGGCGGCGATGACCACGACCGAGAGCACGTTGGGGATGTAGAGCACGAACCGGTACAGGTTGCGGCCGCGCAGCTTCTGCCGCGTCATGATGGCCGCCAGGAACAGGCCGCTGCCCATCGTCACGATGGTGACCACGACCAGCAGCGCGACCGTGTTCTGGAAGGCCCGGATGAACTGCGGGTCGTCGAGGAGCTTGGTGAAGTTGTCCAGCCCCACGAAGCGCATGTTCGGGGAGAAGCCGCTCCACTGGTAGAGCGACATCCGGAACACGTTCACGGTCGGCCAGATCATGAAGACCGCGAACAGGATCAGCGCCGGCAGCAGGCAGGCGGCCACGAACTTGCCGTGGCCACGCTTCCTCGGCCGGGCCGGAGCCGGGGTGGTCACTTCTTCCCCGGCTCCGGTGGAGGGTGGCGAGAGTGTGGTCACCGCGTCAGGAGCCCGCCTGGCGCAGCTTCTCGCTGGCGTCGTTCAGGGCCGTCTGCCACTGTGCCTCGGTCTTGTCGCCGCTGATGATGCTGTTCGCGGTGTCGAACAGGGTGGCTTTGATGTCCACTCCCTCGACCGGGGCGGTGCTGGCGAAGCCGCCGACCAGCGCGGCGACGCCCGGCTGCTCGTACAGCTTGTAGAACGTCGCGTTGTCGCCGGTCAGGGTGTCGGCGATGCCCTTGACGGGCTGGATGGCGCTGGACCTGGCGAAGATCTTCGCGGCCTCGTCGGAGTAGAGGTAGGCGACGAACTCCTTGGCCGCGTCCTTGTTCTCGGCCGCGCTGGGCACCCACACCGACTCGACCGAGGTGGTCAGGTACTGCTTGTCGCCGGTCACCTTGGGCAGCGGGGTCAGGCCCCACGCGAAGCCCTTGGCCCGGGGCGCGTCCTTCATCTCGCCCACGATCCAGGTGCCGTTCGGCATGAACAGCGCCTTGTTGTCGAGGATCGACTGCTGGTTCTTGGTGAAGTCCTGCTCGTTGGCGTAGCCCACGGTGGTCGGGGCGGCGTACGAGAGAAGCTTGGTCGTGATGTCGAGGACCTGCTTGGCCTGCGGGGTCTGCCAGACGCCCTGCTTGTAGGTCATCACGTCGGTGTAGAACTGCTCGCCGCCGACGTCGGCCAGCAGGGCGAAGAAGTACGAGTCGAGGTAGCCCGCGGTCGGATAGGTGAACAGCGAGATCTTCTCGGCCTTGGCCTTGTCGCCCAGCGCCCACATCTCGTCCCAGGTGGCCGGGACGGTCCACTTCTTCTGCTCGAACAGGGCCTTGTTGTAGACCAGGCCGGTCGGCGCGTAGTACATCGGCATCAGATAGGTCTTGTCGTCGCCGTACGGGTTCGTGTTCAGGTTGCCCACGATGCCGTCGGTCAGGCGGTCCTTGACCTGGTCACGCACGCCGCTGAGGTCCTCGAGGCCCTTGTCCTTGATCAGGGTCTCGGTGAGGCCGGCCTTGCGGCCCTGCCCCAGCACGACGACGTCGGGGAACTTCCCGGCCTTCATGTTGGGGCTGATCTCGTCCTCGATGCTCTTCGAGATCTGCAGCTGGATGTCGAGGCCGGGGTGGCTCGCCTTGTAGGCGTTGATGACCTCGGTGTACATGTCCTTGCCGTAGCCGCCCTCGAGCGCGGCGACCTTCAGAACCTTGCTGTCGGAGGCGTCGTCGCCGCCGCCACCGCAACCGGCGAGCAGGCCGAGCGCGGCGATGGCGGCTCCCGCCCAAGCCAGGGTTTTTCTCATGTTATGGGGGTCCTTCCCGTGGAGCCGCAGCTCGTGCCCCGGCCATGGTTGCCGCCGGACGTTGTTACGGTGGCATCGATAACATCAGGAATCAAGAGTCGTTCACAAATTCGCAATGATGACGTCAACTGGGCGCGGCGGTCGACGCGCGCACGGACAGTGTCACCGCGGGCACCTTCGGTTCGCCCGAGTTCAGCAGCAGCGCGACCGCGGCCTCGCCGGAATGGTAGAAGTCCTGCCGCACGCTGGTCAGCGGCGGGTGGCAGTACTCGGCCAGCGCGATGTCGTCGACACTCACGATCGACACGTCCTCCGGCACCGACCGGCCACGCTCCCGCAGCGCCTTGATCAGCCCGAACGCCATCTCGTCGCTGGCCGCGAAGATCGCCGTGACGCCCGGGATCATGGCCAGGATCTGCCCCTGGCGATAGCCCGACTCGGGCGACCAGTCCCCCTCGAGCGGCGGCGGCGCCTCGATGCCGGCCTCGGCCAGGCACCCCTGCCAGCCCTGGCGGCGCTGCCGGGCCTCGATCCACTCGTCCGGCCCGGCCACGTGCCACACCTGGCGATGCCCCAGGTCGAGCAGGTGCCGGGTGGCCACCCGGCCCGCCTCCCGCTGGTCTATGCCCAGGACGCGGGCGCCCTCGGTGCGCGATCCGTCGAGCGTCACGGTCGGGATGTCGCGGGTGATGTCCTCCATCTTCTGGGTCACCGAGATCAGCGGGACGGCGATGACGATGCCGTCGACACCCTGGTCGGCCAGCTTGGTCAGGGACCGCTCCATGAGCGCGGTGTCGAGCTCGGCGATGGTCGCGATGCTCACCGCGTATCCGGCCCGGCCCGCCGCCGCCTCCACGCCGGCGGTCACCGCCGACCGTGAGTAGTAGCCGCCGGCCTGCAACAACACGAGCCCGAGGGTGTGGCTGCGCCCCGAGGACAACACCCGGGCGGCGTTGTTGAAGCGATAGCCGAGCTCGTCGACCGCCGCCAGCACCCGGCGCCGGGTCTCGGCGTTCACGTTGGGCGAGTCCCGCAGCGCGCGCGACACGGTCTGCGCCGACACCCCCGCGGTCCGGGCCACGTCGGCCATGCTCGGCTGCCTCATGGTGCTCCTTCGGTGGCCCCGTTGTTATCCATAGCATCCATAACATAGCCTCACATCGTGATCGAGTCCCCCGCGCCGGAGATCGCCCCGGCACCGCCGAGCACCGCCGCCCTCACCTGGCGCCACCGCCGCCTGCTGCGGCACGGCCGGGAGCACCGGATCCTCTCCGGCGCCCTGCACTACTTCCGGGTGCACCCGGAGCTGTGGACGGACCGGCTGCGGCGGCTGGCCGCGCTCGGCCTCAACACCGTCGACACGTACGTGGCCTGGAACTTCCACCAGCCCACCGCGGCCGCGCCCCGCTTCGACGGGTGGCGCGACATCGAACGGTTCATCACCCTCGCCGGCGACGAGGGCCTCGACGTGATCGTGCGGCCCGGGCCGTACATCTGCGCGGAATGGTCCAACGGCGGCCTGCCGAGCTGGCTCACCGCCCGCGACGTGGCCCTGCGCAGCGCCGACCCGGGCTTCACGGGCCCGGTGGCCGAGTGGTTCGACGAGCTCGTCCCCCGCCTGGCCGCCCTCCAGGCCGGCCACGGCGGCCCGATCGTCGCGGTGCAGATCGAGAACGAGTACGGCAGCTACGCCGACGACCACGAGTACGTCCGCTGGAACCACACGGCCCTGGCGTCGCGCGGCGTCACCGAGCTCATGTTCACCGCCGACGGCCCGACCGACCTGATGCTCGACGGCGGCGCCCTGCCCGGCACCCTCACCGCGGCCACCCTCGGCTCGAAGCCCGAGGCGGCCCGCGCGCTGCTCGCGTCCCGCCGTCCCGACGAGCCGTTCGTGGTGGCCGAGTACTGGAACGGCTGGTTCGACCACTGGGGCGAGAAGCACCACGTGCGCGGGGTGCCGAGCGCCGTGCGCACCCTGGAGGGGATCGTCGCCGACGGGGGCAGCGTCAGCCTCTACATGGCACACGGCGGCACGAACTTCGGCCTGTGGGCGGGCGCCAACGAGGAGGACGGCCGGTTCCAGCCCACGATCACCAGCTACGACTCGGACGCCCCGATCGCCGAGGACGGCACCCTGACCCCGAAGTTCCACGCCATGCGCGCGGTGCTCGGCGGCCACGGCCCGCTGCCCTCGCCGCGCCCCGTCCTGCCGCCGCTCACGGTGCCGCTGACGCCCCGGGCCGGGCTGATCGACGGCCTGCGGGCGGTGCCGGCCCCGGCCACCGGGGGGCCGCGGCCTCTCTCGTTCGAACAGCTCGGGCTCGACGCGGGGATGGTGCTCCTGACGGCGTACCCGTCAATCCCGAAGGGCGACCACAAACTCACCGTGACCGACGCGCGCGACCGTGCCGTGGTCCTGGCCGACGGGGTCGTGCTCGGCGTGGTGACGCCGCTGAGCCCCACGCTGCCGCTGACGGGCACCGGCGCCACGGTCCGCCTGGAGATCCTGGTGGAGAACCTGGGCCGGGTGAACTACGGCCCCGGCCTGGGCGGCCACAAGGGCGTGCTGGGGCCGGTGCTGATCGACCGCCGCATCGTGTACGGCTGGGAGAGCACCCCGATCGCGCTGCCCGACTGGACATCGGCCCACCTGGAACTGGCCACGGCCGCCACCGGCGCGTCGGCCACGGGCTTCGCGACGGCGTCCTTCGAGCTCTCCGCCCCGGCCGACACCTTCCTGGCCCTGCCCGGATCGGGCCACGGCCTGGTCTGGATCAACGGCTTCCTGCTGGGCCGCCACTGGGAGATCGGCCCGCAGGAGACCCTCTACTGCCCGTCCCCGCTGCTGCGGGCCGGGCGGAACACGGTGACCGTGCTCGAACTGGACCACCTCGGCCCCACCCTGGAGCTGCGGGAGGCGGCGTCCCTGGGCCCGGCCGAGGAGTACATCGAAGAGTTCGACTGAGCGATAGCCTGCGCTCGTGGACATCTCCGCGTTGGCGCTGCGGGCGCAGGTGGCGTGGCTGCGCGGCCTGGCCGGCGCCGGCTTCGCGCAGATCAGGGCCGGGGACGGATTCGCGGTGTCGACCGGGCTGGACTCCAACACGGAGAACGGCGCTGTCATCACCTCCTCAGTCCGCCCCGGCGACCTGGACGGGTTGCTCGGCTGGCTGCGCGAGAGGGCGGTGCCCGCCTCGGTGCTCGTCACCGGCCCGCCGTCACCGTCGTTGACCGCCCGGCTGATCGAGCGAGGGCTGGTACCGGAGCGCTCCGGGCACAACATGGGCCGCCTCGTGACGTCTTTCGACAGCGGCGTCGCGAGCCCGTGGATCGGGGAGGTGGCCGACATCGAGGAGCTGCGCCGGAACCAGCGTGTGTACGCCGATGACGGCTGGTGGCCGGATCCGGCCGAACTCGACCAGCGCGTCGAGGTCGCCGCCCGCCTCGGCTTCGGCCCCGCCCATCCGGTCCGCCACTGGACCGCCACCCACGAGGGCCTCCCCGTTGGCGCCGCCACGTCATTCCAGTTCGGCGACGCGGTCCTGCTGGTACACAGCTGCGTAGTCGAGGGCCGGCGCCGCCAGGGAATCGGGACCGCGCTCACCCGGGTCCGGCTGGCCGCCGCGATCGCCCGGGGCGCCGTCGAGGCCGTCGTCTTCCCCTCACCGGACGGCTACCACCTCCACCACTCCCTCGGGTTCGGCCTGGCCCCGGTCCACCCGGACCGCTGCTTCCACCTGCCCGTCGAGAATCGAGTGAGCCTCAGGGCGGTCGAAGTCGACGATCTTGATGTGTTCTATGAGCATCAGGCGGATCCGGGGGCGGCCGCGATGGCCGCGTTCCCCTCACGTGACCGGGAGCGGTTCGACGCCCACTGGGCGAAAATACTTCTCGACGATGCTGTTGTCGCGCGGACGGTTCTGGCCGACGGCGTCGTCGCCGGCGCCATCAGCAGTTGGCGGGCCGACGGCCGGCGGCTGGTCGGTTACTGGATCGGGCGTGAGCACTGGGGGCGTGCCGTCGCGACCCGAGCACTGGCCCAGTTCGTGCACGAAGTGCCGGAGCGGCCGCTCTTCGCTCACGTGGCCGTCCACAACGCCGGCTCGATCCGCGTGCTTCAGAAATCCGGCTTCCAGCGCGACCATGCGCGGGAAGCACTGACCCCCGATCCCGAGGAGTTCGTCTTCGTTCTCAGGGGCAGGAACTCCGGATCCGGATGAACCGGTGGAAACCACGAAGCGCCGAGCGTGAGGTCAGGTGGGCGTTGATCAAGCCCGTTCCGGTGCAGTGGCGCCAGGCGCGAGGTGGTCCGGGGATCCGGCCGCCGGTGCATGACCTGCGGGAGATCGTCAATGCGATCTTTGTATGTGGCGCGGACCGGCATGGCGCGGGAGTGGGAGAAAGACGGAACCACCGCGCGCATCCACGATCTTCTGCGGTCACGGCGCGGGCCTGGGCATCGACGTCGAGCGGGCGCCACGCCGTGCGGAGAAGGGTTTTCATGTCCTTCCGCGCGGTGGGTGGTCGAGCGGACGTTCGGGTGGTTGATGCAGCACCGATCAGCCGCGCCCGCCGTCTTCTACGACTCGGGCGGCTCGGACGGCTCGGGTCGTGGCCAGAAGCAAGCGACGAGGATGGCCAGGATCGGGAGCACGGACAGGATGGCCAAGGGCTCGGCGCCCCGGATCACGAAGCCGCCCCAGAACACCGATGGGCCCGCGCCGTTGCGGTCCGTGTTCGCCAGCAGGGAACCGGTCGCGGTCGGGATGTTGCCCAGGCAGGCCGGGGTCAACAACGCCAGCGTGGTCGCGCAGAGCCACACGTACACCCGCTGCCGGCGCGGGCCGTACCGGCGCATCCGCCTCGACGTGAACAAGCCCAGCAGCACGCCCAGCACGGCGCCGGCCACGCCTCCGATGATGGTGTCGCGCACGTGGCCGGGCGGCTCGGCCCACATCAGTTCCAGTCGCAGGGCCGACGGGTAGGCGGCGTCGGTGATCTGCACGGCGGCCAGGTAGCCGTCGCGGGTGCCGGTCACCTCGGCCGAGGACGGTGCCGACGACGACGCTGACGACGTGGAGACGACGGCGACGTCGTTCCAGCCCTGGGCGCGCATCCGCTGGTCGACGGCCGCGGTCGTCTGCTCGAAGCTCGTGCCCGGGGGCACGGTGCCGTTCACGCCGGCCCGGCCCGCCCTGACCCCGGTGCCGCCCCACAGGGTGTTCTTGCTGTACGGGTTCCAGAACGTGCTGCGCCCGTAATATTCCACCCGCTCCTCGAACGGGCCGGGCAGCACCGTTCGGGCCAGGCTGATCGCCGTGGCCTCGCCCGGTGTCTTCGACGGCACGTCGCGCCACGACAGCCAGGAGCCGAGCGCGATGCCGCTCAGGCCGCCGAGCACGGCCGCGAAGGCCGCCACGACGAACGCCCGGCGGCCGAACCTCGCGAGGGCCGCCGGGCCGGACCGGGCGGGGCGGGCGGTGTCGAGCATCGTCATGGGGCGGGCACGTCCGTTCGGGTCGGGATCAGCTCCGGGCCGACGCCCGGGGCCGCCTCGGCGTCCGGGCGGACGATCTCGGCCCGGACCTCGTGGGGCTTCAGGGCGCCGGTGCGGATCTCCTCGGCGAAATGGCAGGCTACCCGCTGGCCCGAGTCGTCGAACACCCGCAATTCCGGTCGCTCCGCGGCGCAACGCGTCTGTGACCAGGGGCAGCGGGTGCGGAAGCGGCATCCGCTGGGCGGGTTGGCCGGGGACGGCAGGTCGCCGGCGAGCAGGATGCGCTCGCGCTGGTCCTCCACGTACGGGTCAGGGATGGGCACGGCCGAGAGCAAGGCCCGGGTGTACGGGTGCAGGGGGCGCCCGTACAACTGGTCGCCGTCCGCCTCCTCGACCAGGGCGCCCAGGTACATCACGCCGATCGTGTCCGAGATGTGCCGGACGACGGCCAGGTCGTGGGCGATGACCAGATAGGTCAGGCCGAGCGACTCCTGCAGGTCGCCCAGCAGGTTGACGACCTGGGCCTGGATCGACACGTCGAGGGCGGACACCGGCTCGTCGGCCACGATCAGTTCCGGGCCGAGGACCAGCGCGCGGGCGATGCCGATGCGCTGCCGCTGGCCGCCGGAGAACTCGTGCGGATATTTGTTCAGCGCCGACGCCGGCAGGCCCACCGAGTCGAGGGTGGAGCGCAGCCTCGTACGCATGCCGGCCTTGTCCTTGTGCAGTCCGTGCGCCTTGAGGCCCTCGACGAGCAGGGACTCCACCGACTGGCGCGGGTCGAGGCTCGACATCGGGTCCTGGAAGACCATCTGCATGCGCCGCCGGAACCGGCGCATCTGCTCGCCCTCGAGCGCCCGGACGTCCGTACCGTCGAAGGTGATTTTCCCGTTCGTCGGTTCGACGAGGCGGAGCAGGCCGCGGCCCAGTGTGGATTTGCCGCAGCCGGACTCGCCGACCAGGCCGTACGTCTCGCCTCGCTCGATCTTCAGGGTGACGCCGTCGACGGCATAGACCCATCCGACCGTACGGTTGAGCAGCAGTCCGCTTTTGATCGGAAAGTGGACCTTGAGGTCGTCGATCTCGACCAGGGAGCTCACACCGGCACCTCCTGCGGTACGGGGTTCGTGCATCGCAGCGCGCCGCCGCGGAAGGTCGGCTCGAGGGGCACCGTCTCGCCGACGCAGGGGTCGACCACCCGGTCGCAGCGCGGAGCGAAGGCGCAGCCCTCCGACCACGGGATGTTGTCGCTCACCGAGCCCCGGATCTGGTGCAGCCGCCCGCCGCGCTCGACGTCGAGGCGGGGAACCGACTGCAGAAGACCATGGGTGTACGGATGTCGCGGCGCCCCGAAGAGATCGTGCCGGGCCGCCCGCTCGACCACCTTGCCCGCGTACAGCACGTTCACCGTGTCGCAGAGCCCGGCCACCACACCCAGATCGTGGGTGATCATGATCAGGGCCGTGCCGGAACCCTCGACCAGCTCCTTGAGCAGGGTGAGGATCTGCGCCTGGATGGTCACGTCCAGCGCCGTGGTCGGCTCGTCGGCGATCAGCAGCCGCGGCTTGCAGGCCAGCGCGATGGCGATCAGCGCCCGCTGCCGCATGCCGCCGGAGAGCTGGTGCGGGAACTCCTTGAGCCGCCGGGTCGGGTCGGGGATGCCGACCGCGTCGAGGAGCTTGCGAGCCTCGCGCAGCGCCTCCTGCCGTTTCTTGCCCTGGTGGCGTTCCAGCACCTCGGCCACCTGAAGTCCGAGAGGGATCACCGGGTTCAGCGAGGACAGCGGATCCTGGAAGATCATGCCGATGTCCCGGCCGCGCCGGTCCCGCAGCTCCTGAGGGCGCAGCTTCAGCAGGTCGGTGTCTTCGAAGAGGACCTCGCCGGTGACCTTGTTGCCGCGCCGGGGCAGCAGGCCCATGATGGCCAGGCTGGTCACCGACTTGCCGCAGCCGGACTCGCCGACCAGGCCGACCGCCTGGCCCGGCTCGACCGTGAAGCTGACGCCGTCCACCGCGGTGAACGGCTTGTTGTCACGCTGGAAGACCACCGACAGATCACGAACGTCGAGCAGGGGCATGCCGATCACCGCCGGTTCTTCGGGTCGAGCGCCTCACGCATGCCCTCACCGAGCAGCGTGAAGCCGAGGGCCACGAGAATGATCGCCAGGGCCGGGAAGTACGCCAGCTCCGGGCGTACCTCGAAATAGCGGACACCGTCCACGCCCAGCATCAGCCCCCACTCGGCCCGGTTGATGTCGGGGTCGCCCAGGCCGAGGAACGACAGCGCGGCGGCGTCGAGGATGGCCACCGCGAACGTGAGCGTGGCCTGCACGATGACCGCGGTGAGCGAGTTCGGCAGCATGTGCCGGGTGACGATGTCCCGTTTCTTCACGCCCAGCGCGCGGGCGGCCAGCACGTGATCGCTCTCCCGCTGGGCCAGCATCGACCCGCGGAGCAGCCGGGCGAAGATGGGCACGTTCACGATCGCCACCGCGATGATCACCGTCCACTGGGTGGACTCGCGGGCCAGGGCGACCAGCGTGATGGCCAGCAGCAGGCTGGGCAGGGCCAGCATGACGTCGGTGAACCGCATGATCAGCACGTCGATCCAGCCGCCGGCGGCGCCCGCGATCGCGCCCAGCAGCACCCCGAACAGCAGGCCGATCATCGTGGCCAGGACGCCCACGAACATCGTCTGCCGGGCGCCGTAGATCATCCGGGAGGCGAAGTCGCGGCCCAGCGGATCACTGCCGAGCGGATGTCCGGCCGTGGCGCCCGGGATGTTGTCGACGGTCAGGTCCTTGGTCAGCTCGGGGAACCGCTGGACCGGGTCGTGCGGCGCCACCAGCGGCGCGAAGATCGCGATGACCAGGAAGAGCAGGATGATGGTGGCGCCGACGATGGCGGTCGGGTTGCGCAGCAGCCGGCGGCCGGCGTCGCGGAACAGGCTGACCCCGCCCGCCTCGGCCGTGCGCGCGGTCAGCTCGTCGATCCTCTGGCGTTTGTGCTCGGCCAGCTTGTTCATCGCACACGCACCCGGGGGTCGATGATCGCGTACGAGAGGTCGACCACCAGGTTGACCACGATGAACACGACCGCGGCGAGCAGGATGAGGGCCTGGAGCACGGGGTAGTCGCGGCTGCCGCTGATCGAGTCGGTGATGAGCGTGCCCAGCCCGCCCCAGTTGTAGACCTTCTCGGTGAGCACCGCGCCGGCCAGCAGGGCGCCGGTCTGCAGTCCGATGATGGTGACCACCGGCAGCAGCGCGTTGCGCAGCACATGACGCTTGCGCACGGTCGGGTTTCTCAGACCTTTGGCTTCGGCCGTACGGATGTAGTCCGCGTCCAGGACGTCCAACACGCTCGCTCTCGTGATGCGGATGATGATGGCCAGCGGGATCGTGGCCAGCGTCAGGGCGGGCAGCACCAGATGCCAGAGCGCGTCCGCCGAGGCGTCGAACTCCCGGGTCAGCAGCCCGTCGAGGACGAAGAAGCCGGTCACGTCGGTGTTGTCCATGCCGGTGGTGATGCGGCCGGACGGCGGGAAGATGTGCACGCCCTGAGTCAGCCAGCCCTTGAGCAGGTAGCCCAGGAAGAAGATCGGGATCGAGATGCCGATCAGGGTGAGGATGATGGTGGAGTTGTCGAGCAGCCGCCCGCGGTGCCGGGCCGCGACATAGCCGAGCGGGACGCCCAGGCCGACGGCGATGATGATGGCCGCGATGGCCAGCTCGGCGGTGGCCGGGAAGGACCGGCTGATCACGTCCATCACCGGCTCGCCGGTGCGGATGGAGTTGCCGAAGTTGCCGGTCACCACGTTCTTGAGGAAATGGCCGTACTGGACCCAGATCGGCTCGTCGTAGCCGAGGGCCTCGATCAGCCGCGCCCGGGTCTCGGGCGTGGCGCGCTCGCCCAGCAGCGCGTCGACCGGACCACCCGGAAGGCTGCGCAGCCAGAAGAAGACGAGGGTCATGAGGGCGGTCAGGGTGATGACGAGCTGCACCAAGCGGCGCGAGACGACTCTGAGCATCGTTTTCCGATTCGCGTCGGACGGCCCGGACCGTTGCCGGTCCGGGCCGCGCGGCCTACTTGGTGATCGAGACGGTGTTGAACTCCTCGGCGGTGAGCGGACTCGGCACCAGGCCTTCGACGTTCTTCGCGGTGGCCAGGGCGGGCGGGGCGTGCCAGATCGGGACGGCCGGCAGCCACTTGCTGGCGATGTCGCGGTTGACCTGCTCCCACGCGGTCTTCTTGGCGGCCTGGTCGACGGTGGCGTCGGCCTTGCCGATGGCGGTGAACATCTCGGTCATGGCGCCGTCGCCGAACTCTTCCTTCTCCCGGCCGAAGAACGTGCCGACGAAGTTGCCCGGGTCGTTGTAGTCGCCGGTCCAGCCGAGAATGTGCAGGTCCTGCTTGCCGAACTGCTGCACGTCGTCCTTGAAGCCACCGTTCCACGGCCGCGGCACACCGTTGACCTTGATGCCGGCGGCCTGGAGGTCGTTGGCCAGGACCGTGAAGATCTCTTGAGGATTGGGCATGTATGGCCGGGAGACCTCAGTGGGGTAGTAGAAGTTCAGGGTCAGCCCGGTCGCGCCGGCCTCGGACAGCAGTTGCTTGGCCTTGTCCAGGTTGTAGTCGTACTTCTGCACGTCCGGCGCGTAGCCGAGCACCGTGTTCGGCAGGAACTCGTCGGCCACCGCGGCGCCGCCCGGCCCCTTGGTCTGCACCAATTGAGCGCGGTTCAGGGCGTAGGCGATCGCCTGGCGTACCCGCAAGTCTTTGAGCTTGGGGTTCTTCTGGTTGATGCCCAGGTAGAGGATGTTGAAGGCGGGCCGGTTGAGCACCTTGTAGCCCTCGTCGGCCAGCGCCTTGCGGTCGGCCGGGGCCGGGAAGTCGATGGCCTGGACGGTGCCGGCGCGCAGCTCCTGCTTGCGGGTGTTCTCGTCCTTGATGACCTTGATGATCATCTTGTCGACCTTGGCCTTGTCGCCCCAGTAGTCGGGGTTCTTGTTCAGAGTGATCTCACCGGTCGCCTTGTTCCAGCCGCCGTAGGTGAACGCGCCGGTGCCGGTCGGGTGCTCGTTGGCGAAGGCGCTGTAGGCGAACGAGTCGCCGTTCTGGGTCACCTTGTCGGCGTCGTACTGCTTCATGGCGGTCGGGCTGGCGATCGAGAAGGCGGTCAGCGCGAACGCGCCCGGGAAGGCGCCCTTGTACTTCTTCATCGTGACGACAGCGGTATTGGCGTCCTGCGCCTTGCAGTTGTCGTAGACGGCGTCGGGGCTGCCGGCGAACCCGCCGAACACGTCGGCGTAGTAGATCATCTGGGACTGGGCGGCCTCGCCCTTCATGTTGTACCAGCGGTCGAAGTTCGCGCAGACGGCCGTGGCGTCGAGGGCCGAGCCGTCGTGGAACTTGACCCCTTGGCGCAGCTTGAACGTCCACACCTTGCCGGTCGGGTCGTTCTCCCAGCTCTCGGCCAGGCCGCCGGTCAGCTCGGCCGTGCCCGGCTTGTGCGTGACGAGCGTGTCGTAGATCTGCCGGATCGGCCGGAACGACTCCCCGTCGTCGTTGAAGATCGGATCGAAGTTCTTCGGATCACCGGCCCCCGCGAAGATGAAGGTCCCCCCGGCGGCGGCCTTGTCCTCGTCGCCGCCGCCGCGCTCGCTCTCCGCGCAGCCGGCCGCGCCTATCGTCAGCGCGGCGACGGCCGCGACGGCGATGACCGTCCGGAGCCTGCGCGCCTGCATCCCCGATGCACGCATCGTATTCACCTCGTCCTGTGGGTACGGGCAAACGCGGTGACGGGCTGGTCACCGTTGGCGAGACCCTATCCACTTACGATGATCAATTCCTCGACTTGAAATCGGATCGTGTCCTTCGGCGTAGCCGGCGCGTCAACGACGGGGGTGCGCTCGTAGCCCGGCCGAGCGGGCGTCGCGGCAGACGGGAGCGCCGAGCACACAGCGGCAAGGTGCGCACCGGGACGACCCCGTGGCGCGGACCTCCACTCCCGCGCCACGGGGTCGAGCAGAGCGAGCGGAGCTATTGCCGGAACGGAGTGCCGAGAACGCCCTCCGTGCGATACGGCGGCGCTCGGTCCGTGCCGTCCGCGTCGACCCGCGCTGAGCCCCCGGATCGAGCCGCTCAGCAACTTCGCGAAACCGCCGACAAGGGGAATGTCGACCGAAACGGCGGTAGGAGGAGCCCGGTGGCAACAGTGGGCATGGCGGTGCCGGTGGTGGGCGGCGCGCCGCTGGCGCGGTGGTTCGACGATCTGCGGGTCGGTGTGAAGATCACGCTGGCTCTGCTGGTCGCCCTGCTGGCCGGTGGGGCGGTCGCCGCGCTCGGCGTGTCCGGGATGAGCACCGCGAACGCGAACGCCACCACCATCTACGAGGAGAACCTGAAGCCGTCGGGGGCGCTGGCGAACGCGCAGGGCTCGTTCGACGACGAGATCTTCGGGGTGGCGCTGATGAACATCGCCGGCACGGCCGCGACAACCGAGCGCTACCGCCAGGAAGCACTGACCGCGGCCGACCTGGTCGTCGCCGGCCTCGACGAGTACCGGGCGCTCGGACTGGATCCGGCACAACAGCAACCCGTGGACGAGCTGGATTCCGCACTACCCGCGCTGGACAAGGTGCGCGACAGTTCCCTGATCCCGGCCGCCACCAACAGCGACAACGCCGCCTTCGCGAAGGCCTACGACACCGAGGCGGCCCCGCTGGTCGATCAGATCAACGGCGCCTTCGACACCTTGACGGCGTTCGAGGCGGACAGCGCCCGGGACTCCGCCCAGGCCGCGAACAGCACCTATCGCACCAACCGCACCGTCATGCTCGGCAGTCTGGTGATCGGCTTCCTGGTAGCGGGCGCGCTGGGATGGATGACCGTACGGCGCATCACCGGCCCGCTCGGCGAAGTCAACGCCAGCCTCGCCCGCATGGCCGACCGCGACCTGACCGCCACCGTGACGAGCCGGTCCCGCGACGAGGTCGGCGCCATGGCCACGTCACTGAACCGGGCCACCGAGAGCATGCGTACCACCGTGCAGTCCCTCGGCTCGGCCTCCACCTCGCTCGCCGCCGCCGCCGAGGAGCTCTCGGCCACCAGCAATCAGATCGCCGGCAGCGCCGAGGAGGCCAGCAGCCAGGCCATCGCGGTCTCGGCCGCCACTGAGCAGATCCGCCGCAACGTGGATACGGTCGCGGCCGGCTCCGAGGAGATGGGCGCGTCCATCCGCGAGATCGCCCAGAACGCGAACCAGGCCGCGGAAGTGGCCGGCCAGGCGGTCAGCATGGCGCAGAGCACGAACACCACGGTGTCGAAGCTGGGAGAGTCGTCCACGGAGATCGGCAACGTCGTCAAACTGATCACGGCGATCGCCGAACAGACGAACCTGCTCGCGCTGAACGCCACCATCGAGGCGGCCCGGGCCGGCGACGCGGGCAAGGGCTTCGCGGTGGTCGCCTCCGAGGTCAAGGACCTGGCCCAGGAGACGGCCCGCGCCACCGAGGACATCAGCAGCCGGGTCACCGCGATCCAGGCCGACACCGGCATCGCCATCACCGCGATCGGTGACATCGGCGAGATCATCGCCCGGATCAGCGACTATCAGACCACGATCGCGGCGGCCGTCGAGGAGCAGACAGCCACCACGGGCGAGATGAACCGCGGCGTCAGCGAGGCCGCGAGCGGCGTCGGCGAGATCAGCACCGGCGTCGACACCCTGACCACCGCCGCCCGGCTCACCACGGAGAGCGTCACCGAGTCCCAGCGCGCCGCCGAGGAGCTCGCCCGCATGTCCAGCGACCTGCAGACCCTCGTCGGCACCTTCCGGGTCGAGAAGGTCTGATTCCCTGACGGCTCCCACCGGGACGCTCGCGTATGGAGCTGAGCGGTGACGGCATGGATCGCGGCGCCGAACCGCGGTGACATGGACGCATGACTCGCTTCTGGGATGTTCTCGCCGCGGCCACCGTTGTCGGGTCCGGCCTGATGGCCGGTGTCTTCTTCGCGTTCTCGGCGTTCGTGATGAGCGGCCTGCGGAGGCTGCCGGACCAGGCGGGCGCGGCCGCCATGCGCTCGCTCAACGTGACCGCCCAGCGGGCGCCGCTCATGATCGCGTTGTTCGGCGTGTCGGCACTGTGTGTCGCGGTGGCCGCGCGGGCACTGGGCACGTGGTCGCAGCCCGGCTCCGGCTGGCTGCTGGCCGGCGCGATCCTGACGTTCGCCGGAGCCCTGGGCGTCACGATCGTGGTCAACGTGCCCCTGAACAACCGCCTCAACGCGGAAACGATCGCCTGGTCCAGCTATCTGGCCGGCTGGAACCCGGCCAACCACGCCCGGACCGTCCTCTGCCTGGCCGGCTGCGCCGTCCTGCTGGTCGGCCTGCTCCGCCGCCTCTGAGACTGATCCGTGACTTTCTGATGCGGGGCGGTAACCGGTCGTTGGCATTTTGGGTGGAATTATCCGGGAATGGTCCTCGTTGATTGGCGCGATCTGGTTCGTGCGACCGACGGCTACCTGGCGCAGCCGGGTGTTCCCGCCGAAGAGTTGGACGCGTGCGCGAGCCTCACCCTCGATCTGCGGAAGCTGTACGAGGTCAGCGACGGTGTGCTCGAACAGGACGGACAGCGGTTCTTCCTGTGGCCGCTGGCCGAGCTGACCCCGCGCAACGAGCGGGAATGGGCCGACGCGGAGCCGGGACGGCGGGAGCTCGTCGCGATCGGTGACGACGGCACGGGGGCTCGCATCTGCGTACCCCGGGATGGGAACTCAGGGGTTTTCCTGTGGGATCCGGTGAGCGCGGCCCCACACTGGCTGGCCAACGACCTCGGTGACTTCTGGGTCGGATGGACACAGCGCAAGCTGACAACCATCGTGCCCGGAAGTCCCGGAACCTAGCTGTCCGCTTGACTGCTCGGGGGCAATTTTTAAGACTGTTACACATTAACCCCCTCTCCCCCGAGGAATCCCCAATGCGTAAGTCACGGTTTTTCATCGCGGCGGCTGCCGTCGTGGTGGCCCTGAGCGGCGGCCTGGCCGTCGGCTCCAGGAGCGACACGGCCGAGGCGGCCGTGGTCTGGAACGAGGACTTCAACGGCGCGGCCGGATCCGGCGTCGACACGTCGAAGTGGAACTTCGACGTGGGCGGCAACGGCTGGGGCAACCAGGAGCTCCAGTACTACACCAGCGGCACCAGCAACGTCGCCATGGACGGCCAGGGCCACCTGGTCATCACCGCCCGCAAGGGCAGCGGCGGGCACAACGACTGCTGGAACGGCACCTGCCAGTTCACCTCCGGCCGCATCCAGACGGCCGGCAAGTTCACCCAGCAGTACGGGCACGTCGAGGCCCGCATCCAGGTCCCCAACGGCTCCGGCCTCTGGCCCGCCTTCTGGATGCTCGGCGGCGGCAACTGGCCCACCGACGGCGAGATCGACATCATGGAGGTCGTCGGCCGGGACCCCAACCGGCTGTTCGGCACGCTCCACGGCCCCGGATACTCCGGCGGCAGCTCGTTCGGCGGCACCCTGGTCGCCGGCTCGCCGTGGTACCAGGCCTTCCACACGTACGCGGTGGACTGGTCGCCCAACCTGATCGTGTGGACCGTCGACGGCCGGGAGTTCTTCCGGGCCACCCCCGACTCGCTGCGCGCCGCCAAGGGCAACGTGAACTGGGTGTTCGACCACCCGTTCTTCATCATCCTCAACCTGGCCATCGGCGGTAACTTCGGCCAGGGCAACCCGGCCGGGCTGCCCAACGAGAGCAAGATGCTGATCGACTACGTGCACGTCAGCACGTCGACCACCACGCCGCCGCCGAGCGGTGGCGGCCAGGCGCTCAAGTCCAACCTGAACGGCCGCTGCGTCGACATCCCGAACGCCAACCCGGCCGACGGGGCCCGCCTGCAGATGTGGGACTGCAACGGCTCCGCCGCCCAGCAGTGGGCGGCCAACGGCGACGGCACCATGCGGGCGATGGGCAAGTGCATGGATCCGGCCGGCGGCGCCCTGGCCAACGGCACCCCGATCCAGCTCGTCACCTGCAACGGCAACCCGGTGCAGCGGTTCACCCTGTCGGCCGCGGGCGACCTGGTGAACGTCTCGGCCAACCGCTGCGTCGACATCAAGGACGTCAACCCGAACAACGGCGCCCAGCTCCAGCTGTGGGACTGCGGCGGCACCGCCAACCAGAAGTGGGCTCGCGCCTGACCCCTTCCTCGCGAAACGCCGGCCAACCCCTGGGGATGGCCGGCGTTTCTCTTGGGGAGCGATGAGTTCGGGCTCCGGGCTCGCGTCCATCACCACGTCGGTCGACGGCTACGTCACGGGCCCCGGCGACGGGCCGGGGTGGTGAGCGGCTGCACTACTCGGCCCGTGGACGTACGAGGGTGGCCACGACTTCGCCATGCACGGCACCGACAAGCAGTTCTACGAGGAGATGGTCTCGACGATCGGCGCCGGGGTCGTCGGCCGGGGCATGTACGACGCGGCCGGCTGGTTCGCCGCCGGCCTCGACGAGGCGCTGAGCCAGGCCACCGAGGCGGCGAAGGGAGGCGAGGATTCGACCGGGACATCGACCTCGAGGTGGTCAAGGTCCACAGCTCACCGTTCGCCACCCACGCCCGATACACCGTGAAGAAACAGCCTTTCAAAGGCGGCGTACGCCGGGGCGTCGCGCCCGCGGTCGAGGACGGCGAAAGTAACGTGCTCGAACCACGGACCCGCCTCCAGCGCCCCGGCGAAAGCGGCCGCCACCTCGACCGGATCATTGCCGAACACACCGCAGCCCCAGGCCCCCAGCACCAGCCGGCGGTGCCCGTTGGCGGCGGCCACCCGCAACACGCGCCGGGCCCGGCGGGCCAGGATCGCCGGGACTTCGGGCAGCCGCTCGGGCTGGCTACGCGCGATCGCCGCCCGGTTAGGAGCCGCGGCGGTCAGGAACGAAACCGGATAAGCGTCCGGAAGCAGGTCGCCGTGATCGTCCCGGAAGACCGGCACAGCCGGCGAGTAGATCACCCGGTCGCTGTAGGTCAACTCGGGACGGGCCCGGTGATGAGCGTAGAAGTCACCGGCCGCGAGCAGCGTCGGGTAGAGCGCCGAACTGCGGGCCACGCTCTCTTCCTGAGCCTTGGCCCCGTTGAGGAAACCGCCACCAGGGTTACGCGCCGACGCGAAGACCAGGCAGGCAAGGTCGCCGCCGAGCCGGCGGGTAGCCGCCAGCGTCGACTCGTTCGTCACCTCGATCACCGGCACACCGGCCACCGGCGGCGGCACGGCGATCACCTCATCCGGCCCGTAGAGCCGGGTGCCGGCCACCGACCGGCTCACCTGATCGCCGAGACTCACCCCGGCATAGCCACCGCGCTCCGCGATCGCCACGCTTTCACGGGCAATGGCCCGCAGCCTGCTGCTCACCCGAGCATCATGGCAGCGCGACCCCCAGGGCCGCGACCGATAAACAACGCACAAGTACGCCGGTAGACGCGCGCGAGATTTCGCCGACGAAATGCGCCGTCCATGGTTCCCTTCGTGACCGAAGCGAATAATCTCAGCGGTTTCTCGAGCGCCCCTCTTCGCGGAACCGCCTACAAAGCACGAAGACACACTGGGACCGCGCGACTCGAACCGCGTGATGACCGTGACCTCAGCCTGAACCCCCGCCTCCGCTCCCGCTACCGGCTCAGCCAGAACCATCGGCTCGACCTGCGCCACCACCTCAGCCTGGACCGCCGGATCGGGCGGCGCGGCTGCCTCGGCCTCTACCGGCACGTCCGCGCGCCCCGCAGGTGCCACCTGCGGCTGATCGGCGGATATCGCCTGGTCAACGGAACTGCCCGGACCCGGCCGCCGCGTACACGTGACCTCGTCATCCCAGATCAACGGCGGTATCCGCTCGATCGGATCATGCAAGCCCAACTCCCCGCACACCCGCGAACAACCATGCGACCGACACAACTTCAACGCATGACGCCGCCTGAGTCCCCACCGCCGCCGCTTCGCATGCTCACTTCGAAACTCCACCATGTCCGGTGAATGACTGGGCACGCCCGACCAATCCCGCATAGCAGCAATCTCATACCTCGAAAAGAACCCCAGCTGCGCCATAAACCATTGTCTCGCACCCCGAAGATCGAGAGTAAGCAAAGGATCATGCCAACGAATTTCCGGCCCACGAGATAAGAATTCTCATGCCACCGTCCGCGCACCCGGTCCCTGACAAGTCGGTCACTGGAGCCGACAGTCCCGGGTCGGCCACGCCGGTGGGCAACCCGCAAGTCTCCAGCACCGGCCTTCAGCCGTGGGACACCACCGACGACTGCGACACTGAGAGCCGTCACCTCGCTGCCGCCCGCCTGGGAGTCTCGCGGTCGATGGTCACCTTCGGCCGCGAACGCCGGCGTGTGGGCGATGTCGCTCCAACCTGTCGCTCTCGCGGGAACCACCGAGGCCGGCCCCATCGAGATTCCGATGACCTTCCGCTACGCGATCGGGTCCGCACCGTGATCGGTGTTTCCGGCACTTGGTCAGTAGGTCTCGGCGGCCGGCCAGCGGTCACCGAAGGTGACGGCGAAGGCGTTCAGCACGGGCTTCCAGCGCATCGTCCATCGGGCGCGGCCGGCCCCGGTCGGGTCCAGGCTGCGGGTCACAAGGTACAGGCATCTCAGAGCGGCCTGCTCACTTGGAAAATGCCCACGAGCGCGACGGTAGCGGGCGTTCAACGCGATGGCATTGGTCGAGCAGATCACTCGGCGGATTTCGATGTCGTAGTCGAGGAACGGAATGAACTCGTTCCACGCGTTACGCCATAGCCGGATCATCGCCCGGTACTTGCCACCCCATTTCTCTTCGAGGTTGTCCAGGGCGGCCAGTGCCGCGTCGGCGTTGACGGCGGTGTAGATAGGCTTGATGTCCGGTAGACCCTTCAGACCGTCGCAGACGACGAAGAACACGTCCCGCACGCCGCGGTTCTTCAGGTCGATCAGCACGCTCATCCAGAACTTGGCGCCCTCGCCGCCGGAACCGGCCCACAGGCCCAGGACGTCCTTGCGGCCGTCCACGGTGACGCCGATGGCCGCGTAGACGCGGCCCGCTGTCGAGTGGCCGGGTCGACCATTCGGTCATCTCCGCGACGACTTTGTCGGTGATCCGGGAGATGGTTTCTTTCGACACCGACGCCCCGTAGATTTCCGCGAAATGCGCGGAGATCTCCCCGGTCGTCATTCCTTTCGCATACAACGACAGGACGATTTCGTCGACCTCGATCAGCCGGCGTTGCCGTTTCTTCACGATCTGCGGCTCGAACGTCGCATCCCGATCCCGTGGCACGTCAATACGGACCTCGCCCGCCGCGTCCGAGATCACCGTCTTACCCCGGCCGCCGTTACGCACATTCGTCGACTCGCGGTCCGACTCCGCCTGGTTCTTCTCGTGGCCGAGGTGCTCGGTCATCTCCTCGTTCAACGCGGTCTCGAGAACATTCTTGGTGAACAGCTTCAACAAGCCGTTCGGGCCGGTCAGTTCCAGTCCGCGGGCCTTGGCCTCGGCCACCATCGCCGCCGCGGCGGCCTGCTCAGGCGACAGCTGCCGCCCGTCGCCCTCGGTCTTCTTCCGTGGACTCATGACGTTCGATGTCATCACTCACGGTGCCCATCCCGCCAGGTCTTCAGCCCGGCGTGTCGGGCCGGAAACACCACTCCTGGCACAGTCCCACGCGATCGGCGCGGCCGGCGCTCCGGGGTAGGGCGTGGTCGTGAAGAGGCGCCATTTCTTCGATCAAGACGCATTCATCAGGGATCACGGCTTCCCTGGGCCGGCTTCTCGGAGGCGTCGTGCTCGACGGAGCGTGACCGTCACTGCAAATCCTGCAACTCCTTGTGTTAATCATCGACACATATCTATCGTCGGCAGGCAAGCGCTTTCCTACGTGGGCGGTGGCGCGACGCACTCGAGACGACGAAAGCGAGACAAGGATGAAACGAGCACTCCGGGTCGCGGCCGTGGGCGCCACCGCGATCACGACCGCCGCGGTCATGACGGCGCTGGGCGCCTCGCCGGCCGCGGCCGCCGACAACCTCAGTTTGGGTGCCGGCGCCGACGGCTCCAGCAAGGCCAGTGGCACCAGCTACGGCAACGTCAAGGACGGCAACACCGGCACCTACTGGTCGCCCAACGGCTCGACCGGCTACGTCTCGGTCAAGTGGAGCAGCGCCACCACCGTTTCCTCCGCGGTCATCCGGCACGCCTCCGGCGGCGGCACGATCAGCGCCTGGCGGGTGCTCAACGCCGACACCGGCGCCGTCCTGACCAGCGGCAGCGGCACGCCGGGGACGATCTCCTTCGCCTCGACGTCGCTGAAGAAGCTGACCCTCGACATCACCAGCGCCTCCGCCGCACCGCGGATCGCCGAGTTCGAGACGTACGGCAGTGGCGGCGGCACGACTCCGACCACCCCGCCCACCACCACGCCGCCGACCACCACCCCGCCCACCAACCCGGGCACGCCGACCGGCTCGTGGCCGTCGTCAGCGGGCTCGGTCAGCATCTCCAGCACGGTGAACGTCTCGGGCACCTTCGACGGCGGCATGAAGACGTACTGCTGCATCGGTGACGGCTCGCAGAACGAGTCCCAGGACCCGATGTTCAAGATCGCCAATGGCGGCACGCTCCAGAACGTCATCCTCGGCTCGCCGGCCGGCGACGGCGTGCACTGCGAGGGCACCTGCACCATCCGCAACGTGTGGTGGAACGACATCGGCGAGGACGCCGCCACCTTCAAGGGGACCGGCGGCGGCACCAGCTACGTCATCGGCGGCGGCGCGCGGTCCGGCAGCGACAAGACGTTCCAGCACAACGGCAACGGCACGGTGAGCATCTCCGGCTTCTACCTGAGCGGCTCGGGCAAGCTCTACCGCGGCTGCGGCAACTGCACCAGCTCGTACCAGCGCCACGTGAAGATCGACAACGTGCTGCTGAACGACATCGACATGGTCGCCGGCATCAACAGCAACTGGGGCGACACCGCCACCATCACCCGGGTCACCCTGCGCAACAGCTCCAGCGCCACGGTCTGCGGCAAATACCAGGGCGTGGCCAAGGGCAGCGAGCCGAAGTACCTCGGCGAGGGCTGGAACGACGCCAACTGCAAGGTCAACCGCAGCGACATCACGTACGGCTAGAGATACTTCCCGAGCGTTGTGGCGACCTCGGCCCGCATCGGGTCGGGGTTCGCCCAGCTCCAGTTCGGATGGGCCCGGTTGGTCATCAGCGACACCACCAGCTTGCGCCGCGGGTCGACCAGCAGCGAGGTGCCGGTGAAGCCGGTGTGCCCGAACGTGGTGGGCGAGGACAGCGAGCCCATGAACCACGGCTGGCGCAGAACCACACCGAGGCCGTGGTCGGACGGGCGGCCGGGCCGCTCCGGGTCGACCGCGGCCAGGCCGGCGTTCTGGTTGGTGAGCATCTGCTTGACGATGGCCGCCGACAGCAGGCGCTTGCCGCCGTAGACGCCACCGGCCAGCAGCATCTGACCGGTCAGGGCGACGTCGCGGGCCGTGCCGAACAGCCCGGCGCTGCCGATCACCCCGCCCATCTGGGCGGCGATGTCGTCGTGCACGACACCGCGGAGCAGGCCGCGCGCCGTGCGGGCGTCGGTGGCGGCCAGCCGGGCCGCCTGCTCGGACGCCGAGAGCCACTTGCGCGGGTTGAACCCCATGTAGCGCAGGCCCATGGGCGTCGTGATGCCGTTCCGGATGGCGACGTCGAGGGTGGTGCCGGTGACCTTCTCGACGATCTGACCGGCCACCATCAGCCCGGCGCTCGAGTAGCGGAACGTCCGGCCCGGAACGGCGCCGCTGACCAGCGGCGTGGCCAGCACCTTGGCCCGCTGGGCGGCCGGCGTCAGGCCCTTGACCCCGGTGACGCCGACGGGCAGACCGCTCGTGTGCGCGAGCAGCATCCGTACGGTCACCTTGGCCTTGTTCGTCCCGGTGAACCCCGGCAGGTAGCGGGCGACCGGCGCGTTCAGGTCGACCTTGCCCCTGTCTACCTGCTGGAGCAGGGCGATCGCGACGTACACCTTGGTCAGCGAGGCCAAGTCGAAGATGGAGTCGGCCCGCATCGCGACCCGCTTGGCCGCGGGAAGCTCGACCGGCCCGGCGCCGTACCGCAGCGCGTGCCCGACGGCGATGGTCGCCGTGGTCGCGTTGTTCACCATCACGACCAGCGTGGCCCCGGCATAGGTCGGGTGCTTCGGGTTCGCCGTGGTCGGCTTCAAATACTTGTTGAGTACGCCC
Source organism: Actinoplanes sp. NPDC000266 (assembly GCF_042899005.1). Classification (NCBI taxonomy): domain Bacteria; kingdom Bacillati; phylum Actinomycetota; class Actinomycetes; order Micromonosporales; family Micromonosporaceae; genus Actinoplanes; species Actinoplanes sp. NPDC000266. The sequence continues at coordinate 414,534 of NZ_JBIAZI010000001.1, read as the reverse complement.
GTGAGCGGCGCCACATACGCAGGAGCGGCTGCCGCGGCGGCGGCTCCACCACCCGTACCACCGCTGTCCTGTCCTTTGACCCAGTCGTTCTTGTCGCGCCCACACCCGGCGACGGCGGCGCTGAGCGCGGCGGCTCCGGCACCCAGGACATGGCGGCGACTCAACGACATGGCTGAGATCATGCCCAACCCCTGGAATCCCCGCAACGCCACCCGGCCAGGGTGTTTGACCGGTCCCTACGGCCCCGCGCGCCGTCGATAGTCGAATTCTCACTACGCCGGATGCGAGGAGAAGTCATGTCGAAGGTCGCAGTGGTGACCGGGGCCTCCCAGGGGATCGGCGCCGCCACGGTCGCCGCGTACCGGAAACTGGGCTATCGGGTCGTGGCCAATTCGCGGGGCATCACCGCGCCCGACGACCCGGGGGTGCTGGCCGTGCCGGGCGACATCGCCGATCCCGAGGTCGGCGCCCGGGTGATAGAAGCCGCGCGAACCGAGTTCGGGCGCGTCGACACGCTGGTCAACAACGCCGGTGTCTTCGTCGCCAAGCCGTTCACCGACTACACGGCCGAGGACATCGACCTGGTGGTCGGCGTGAACCTGCGCGGCTTCGTCACGATCACCCAGCACGCCGTGGCCGCGATGCTCGAGCGGGGCGGCGGGCACGTCGTCACCATCACCACGACCCTCACCGACCATTCACACAGCGACGAGCCGGCGGCCCTCACCCCGCTGACCAAGGGCGGTCTCAATTCCGCGACCAAAGCCCTTGCCATCGAGTACGCCTCCCGTGGCCTCCGCTTCAACGCGGTGTCCCTGGGCGTCATCAAGACCGGGATGCATCCGCCCGAGACGTACGACACCCTGGCCGGACTGCACCCGCTCGGCCGCATGGGCGAGATCGGCGACGTCACCGACGCCATCCTCTACCTGGAGAACGCGCATTTCGTGACGGGCGAGATCCTGCACGTCGACGGCGGCCAGAGCGCGGGTGGACGATGAGCGGGACCGTGCTCCGCGAGGTCCTCGACGCCTGGCGGGACGCCATCGGCCGGCACCTCCCGGACCGGGTGGCCGCCCTCTTCACCGACGACGCCGTCTTCCAGGGCCTGCACCCGTACACCGTGGGCCGGCCCGGAGTGGAGACCTACTACGCGAGCCAGCCGCTGGGCATGGCCGTCACCTACGACATCATGCAGGCCCGCCGGCTCGCCGGCGACGTGGTGCTGGGCTGGGTGGCCGTCGAGTTCACCTTCGCCCCCGGGACCCGGCCGCCGCTCCCCCTCAACCTCACGATCGTCGTCCGCCGCGCCGGCGAGAGCTGGCAGATCGCCCACTACCACGTGTCCCATCTCATCGATGTTCATGAATAAAGGTCACGTCAAGCCGCCGCCACCAGCATCCGGCCCATGCATCAACAAGCTTTCGAAAGCCAATGCGCCGCCGAGGAGAGCCGCCACGACGCGGCCGCTCCGATCCGCCGTCCCCGGCTGACGCTGGTCGCGCTCGCCCTGGGCACCTTCGCGATCGGCACCGGCGAGTTCGGCAGCAACGGCATCATCCAGTTGTTCTCGGCCGACCTCGACGTGTCGGTCCCGGTGGCGACGTACGCCATCACCGCGTACGCGTTCGGGGTGGTGATCGGCTCACCGGCGATCACCCTGCTCGCGGCCCGGGTCAACCGGCGTTCCCTGCTGCTCGGCCTGATCGTGTTGTTCCTGGCCGGGAACGGGCTGTCGGCGGTCGCGCCGACCATCGAACTGCTCGTCCTCTTCCGGTTCCTGGCCGGGAGTGTGCAGGGCGCCTTCTTCGGGGCGGGTGCGGTCGTGGCGGCGTACGTCTATGGGCCCGGCCGTGGCGGCAAAGCCTTCGCGACCGTGATGGGCGGGCTCACCGTGGCCACCATCATCGGCTCCCCGCTGGGCACCTTCATCGGCCAGGAGGCCGGCTGGCGGGCCATGTACTGGACCGTCGCCGGCCTCGGCCTGGCGGCCGGGGTCGCGCTGGTGGCCTGGCTGCCCCGTACCAGCGCCCTGCACGGCGGCTCGATCGCGAACGAGCTCGGCGCGCTGCGCCGGGTGAACGTCTGGCTGATGGTGGCGGTGGCGGCGCTCGGCATCTCCAGCATCTTCGCGGTGTACACCTTCATCGGCCCGTTCATCACCGACGCCGTACGGCGGGACGCCTCGCTGATCCCGATCGCGCTGGCCGTCTTCGGCCTGGGCATGGCGGCCGGCAACTACCTGGGCGGGCGCACGGCCGACCGTCATCCGGACCGGGCGCTGATCCAGGGATACGGCGCGGTCCTCGTGCTGCTCGTGCTGATCGGCGTCGCCGGGAGCAGCCTGACGGTCCTGCTGCCCTGCCTGTTCGGTGTCGGCGCCACCATGATGTACGCCATCCCGGCCATCCAGGTGCGGCTCACCGGCTTCGCCCCCGACGCGCCGGCGCTGATGGGCGCGCTCAACCTGGCCGCCCTGAACTTGGCCAACTCCCTCGGCGCGATCGGCGGGGCCATCACACTGAACGCCGGATGGGGCCCTTTGTCCACGGTCTGGGCGGGCTTCCTGCTGACCACGGCGGGCCTGGCGCTCTTCCTGACCACGATCGCCCGCCGGGGCGAACCGCGGTGAGGCTCGACGACGAACAGTTCCGGCGGCTCGCCGCGGCCGGCACCGACAAGCACGCCGAGGCGGGCCACGCGCTCTACACGGCCGGCGACGACACGTACGACCTCTTCCTGCTCCGCTCGGCGACGGTGGACATCGTCCGGGAGGCGACCGCGCTGGAACCGGAACGCCGGATCTACCAGGGCCGGCCGGGCGACTTCCTCGGCGAGTTGAGCCTGCTCACCGGGCAGCACGTCTACCTGACCGCCCGCGTCGTCACCGCCGGCACGGTCGTGCGGATCACCGCGACGGCGCTGCGGCGAGTCCTGGCCGAGGAGGTCGACATCGCCGACGTCCTGATCGCCGCGTTCCGGGCCCGCCGCGACACGATCCGCGCCTCGGCCGGCAACGCCCTGGAAATCGTCGGGCATCCCGGCGACCCGGCCGCGCGGGACCTGCGCACGTACGTCACCCAGCTGCTGCTGCCGCACGCCTTTCTCGACGCGGGATCGGCGCCGGGCCACACGTTGATGCGCCGGGCCGGGATCGGCGACGCGGACCTGCCCGCCGCGACGGTCACCGGCCGAGTCCTGCGCGGCGCGACCCCCGGGACGCTGGCCGAGGCGCTCGGCCTCACCTACCGCACCGGCGGGCGACCGGCCGACCTCGTCGTGGTCGGCGGCGGGCCGGCCGGGCTGGCCGCGGCCGTGTACGCGGCGTCCGAAGGCCTCACGACCGTGCTGCTGGACGCGGCGGGCATCGGCGGGCAGGCCGCCAAGAGCGCCCGGATCGAGAACTACCTCGGCTTCCCGCAGGGCGTCAGCGGGGAGCATCTGACCCGGCTCGCGATGGTGCAGGCGCTCAAGTTCGGCGTCCGGATCTTCTCGCCGTGCGCGGCGGCCGGCCTCGACCTGTCCGACGAACGCCGCCCGGTGGTGCTGCTGGCCGACGGCTCGCGCATCGAGACCCGCTCGGTGATCGCGGCGACCGGGGCGCAGTACCGGCGCCTCGACATCGCGCATTGGGACCGCTTCGAGAAGGGCGGGCGCATTCGGTACGCCGCCTCCGAACTGGACGTCCGTGACTGTGCGGGCCGGCCGGTCACCGTCGTCGGGGGCGCCAACTCGGCCGGGCAGGCGGCGCTGTCCCTGGCCGCCCGGGGCGCGTCGGTGGACCTGATCGTCCGCTCCGGCGACCTGGGTGCGCGCATGTCGTCCTATCTGACCGACCGGATCCGCAAACACCCGGCGATCCGGCCGCACACGGGCGCCGCCGTGCGCGGCCTCGACGGCGACGGCGAACTGACGTCCATCGTCGTCGAACGGTCCGATGGCGCCCGGGACCGGCTCGACTGCCGCGCGTTGTTCTGCTTCATCGGCGCCGAACCGGTCTCCGATTGGATGACCGGCGTGGCCCGGGACGACAAGGGCTTCATCCTCACCGACGGCCAGTTGCCGTTCGGCACCAGCGCGCCCCGGGTGTTCGCCGTCGGCGACATGCGCTCCAGCTCAATCAAACGGGTGGCCACCGCGGTGGGCGAGGGCGCCAGCGCCGTCTCCTCGGTCCATGCCGCGCTCGCCCGGGACTGAAGCCGGTCCGGCCCCGGCCGCCGCGGGCCGGGGCCGGACCGGAGCGGATCAGCGGGCCGTCTCCCGGGCCGCCTTCTCGATGAAGGCCGTGGTCGTGCCGGGCTGCGAGACGAACACCAGATGTGAGGCGCCCCGGACGACCTGGGTCTTCGCGTTCGACCGTTCGGCCATGAAGCGCTGGGCGGCGGGCGGGATGATCCGGTCGGCGCCGGCGATCAGGTTGTAGGACGGGATGGTGTGCCAGGCCGGCGTGCCCGCGGTGGGCTCGCCCAGCGCCGTGCCGGTGGCCGGGCGCTGCGTGATCGCGTAGACGGCGGCGTCGCGCGCGGGCACGTCGGCCGCGAAGTTGGCGTGGTAGAGCGCCGGGTTGATGTAGAGGTCGACCTGGCCGCCGGGCAGCGGGACCGGCTTGAGCGACTGGCCCACGGTGCTGCCCGGGAACCGGTTGGCCAGGGCCTCGGCCGATTCGCCGGCCTCGGGCACGAACGCGGCCAGATAGACCAGCGCCCGCACGTCCGGGTCGCCGGTGGCGGCCGTGGAGATGACCGCGCCGCCGTACGAGTGCCCGACCAGCACGATCGGCCCGTCGATGCTCGCCAGCAGCGCCTTCACCGCCGCCGCGTCGGAGGTGAGCCCGCGCAGCGGGTTGGCCGCGGCGACCACCGGGTAGCCGTCCGCGAGCAGCCGCCGGGTCACCGCGGCGAAGCCGCTGCTGTCGGCGAACGCGCCGTGCACCAGCACGACCGTCGGCTTGCGGGCGGCGTGCCCGCCGGCGTGGGCCGCGGCGCCGGTCAGCGCGATGAGGCTCGACGCGGCGACGGCCAGGAGAGATTTCAGCATGTCAACTCCATCGGTAGGGGTAGGTTCGGGCGGCGGCAGTGGTAGACCAGCGCCGGTGGCACGTTCGCCCACACGGTGCGGCCGATGACGACCTCGTCGAAGCGGGACTCCAGCGAGCGCAGCAGGCGCCGCGCCGGTGGCGCCCATCGGGCGTGGACATACGCGAAGGTGGTGAGGACGGCGTCCGGCGCCATGGCGGCGACCACCGCGGAGAGCACGTCGCGCTGCTGCCCCTCGGCGAACGCCGCCCACGGGAGGCCGCTGACGACGACGTCGATGGGCCCGATCCCCCGGTTCTCCAGCACTTCGGCGAGCGCCGTCGCGTCGGCGTTGACCACCTCGACGTGCGGGTACCGTTCCGCCAGCCGTTCGGCGAACCGGGGGTTGACCTCGATCGCCAGATGCCGGCCCCGGCCGGCCAGGCGGTGCTGGACGGCGCCGGTGAACGCCCCCGTGCCCGGTCCCAGCTCGACGACGACGGGCGAGCCGGTGCTGGGCACCACCGCCGTCGCCACCTGGGCCAGCGCGGTGCTGCTCGGGGCCACCGCGCCGACCGTCAGGGGATCGCGGACGAACTCGGTGAAGAACGACACGTAGTTCACTGGCTGACCGCCAGGTCCTCGGTGGGCAGGGTCTGGCAGGCGAGCCGCCAGCCCTGGTCCAGTTCCGCGGCCGAGAACATGCCGCGGTCGTCGGTCTCGTACGAGCCGGAGAGGATCCGCACCCGGCAGGTGCCGCAGACGCCCTCGTCGCAGTCCTGCGGGAGCGGCACCGCGGCGGCGTTGGCCGCGGCGAGCAGGGTCTGTCCGGGCCGGCAGGGGAACGAGGCGTCCCCGATCCGGATCGTGTACGCCGAGGTCCCCGCGGCGAGCGCGACGGCGTGCGCCCGTTCCTGACGGGTCTGCCGGCCGCGCTCGGAGGCAAAGGCTTCGGTGTGTACGACTTCCCGGGGCACACCGAGGTCGGCCAGGGCACCCAGCACGTCGCGCATCATCGGCGCCGGCCCGCACAGATGGACACGTCGCACTCCGGCGACGTGCGGGCGCAGCGCCTCGACGTCGATGCGGCCGCGCCCGCCGGCCTCGGTGAGGAACAGCTCCGTGCGCAGGCCCGGCAGCCGGGCCTCGAGCTCCTTCAGCTCCCGCGCGAACGGCACCTCGGCCCGGCTCCGGCACCCCAGCAGCAGGGTGATCGGGCCGGAATGGCCGTCGTCCGCGGCCGCCGTGAGCACGCTGATCAGCGGCGTGATCCCGATGCCGCCGGCGATCAGCAGCAGCGGGCCGTCCCGGTCGGCCCAGGTGAACTCGCCGTACGGGCCGGACACCCGCAGCGCCAGGCCGCCGGTCAGCTCGTCGTGCAGGAACACCGACCCGAGGCCGAGCGGCTCCCGCTTCACCCCGATCTCCAGGTGGCCGGTCGTGCCGGGACCGCTGGCGATCGAGTACGACCGTTCGATCGGCTCCACACCGACCGGCAGGTCGATCTTCAGGTACTGGCCGGCCTCGAAGGTGAACGGCAGGGCGCCGCCGCCGAGCGGTTCGAGCCGGATCCTCCGTACGGCCGCGGTCAGCTCCTCGACGCCGGCCACCCGCAGGAATCCCCGCCACGGCCCGGTGCGCTCCGGCCGCGGCCCCCGGATCGTGCGCCACATCGTCGACAGCCGCGACGGGCGCAGCACCGCGTTGGCGGCCATGATGCCGCCGGCCAGGGCCGCGTTCACCCCGGGGCCCCAGGCGTCCTGCCCGGCCACGAACAGGCCCTTCACCGGCGTACGGCATCCGGCCAGCCCCGACCGCAGCCGGGCCGGCGTCGCCGGCAGCCCGTAGAAGGAGCCGCGGACGCTGTGCTGATAGTTCTCGTACGTCAGCGGGGTGGCCGCTTCGGCGTACACAATGGCGTCCTTGATGCCGGGCCATTGGACGTCCAGCCGGTCGATCAGCCGGCGGGCCGCCTCGGCCTTGAACGCCTCGTAGCTCTCGGGCCGCTTCCCCTCGGTGGTGCCGCGCCACCGCTCCACGACCGCCGGGTCGACCAGCTCCAGCACCTCGATGGTGTGGAAGCGGGCCGCCGGGTTGTTCAGTGACGCGAACGAGACGTAAAGAGTGCCGGTCTGGTCGTCCAGTCCGGGCATGAACCAGTGATTCTCGCCACCGGCGCCGAACGCGGCCGGCGACCGGTCGAGCCCGAGGAACAGCATCAGCGCCGACGGTTCCCCGGACAGGCTCTCCAGCTCCCGGTTCCATTCGGGCCGGGACTGCGGGCCGAGCAGCGCGTACGTGTTCCGTACCCCACCCGCCGAGACGACCGTCCCGGCCCGCACCCGGTAGCGGCGGCCGGTGGCGCGTTCGGCCACCTCCACACCGGACACCCGGCCGCGCTCGACCTCGATGCTCCGGACCTCCTGGTTGAGGCGCACCTCGACGCCGTGCCGGGCCAGGCCCTCCAGGGCGATGTCACCGATCTCCTTGGGCCCGCCGACCGGATGCGAGGTGCCCTCGAGGAAGAAGGTCAGCGGCACCGAGGCGTGATAGCCGAACGCGCTCGACGACGGCGGCTGCCCGTACAGGCCCCAGCGCGCGGCGACGATCGCGCGCAGCCGTGGATCGGTGAAGGAACGGCAGACCTGGTCCCACAGCGAGCGGTACGTCGAGGGGAACATCCGCCGGATGACCGGGAACCCCATCGCCCGCACCGGCGCCGGGAACGACGAGAAGACGTTGCGGGTGATGAGCCCGGCCAGCGCCCACCGCATCGTACGGAAGAATCGGTCTATCGCCGCGGCCTCGCCGGGAAACTCCGCCTTGAGGCTCGCGCGGAACTTCTCCCCCGACGCCGGGACCGGAAAATCAAAATCCGGGAAATGGAGTACGTCGTACGCCTCGGGAAGCGCGGTCAGCTGCACCCGCCCGTCGGTGAGATAGTCGAGGAACGGACCGGCGTCCGCGCTCATGTAATGCAGCCCGGTGCCGAACAGGAATCGGCCCTCCCGGGAGAACTCGTGCGTCATGCCGCCGGGCAGATAGTGCTGTTCCAGGATCAGGACCCGCTTGCCGCCGAACTCCGCGATCGCCCGGGCCGCGGCCAACCCGCCGACGCCCGACCCGATGACGACGACGTCGTAGTGCTCTTCCGTCATGCGGCGAAAGCTAGGAACGGGGACTTGACGAAGACTGAACGTCCCGGCTTCGCGTAACCGCGCGGACGTGCTGGTCAGGTAGATTCCGCTGCTGTGCCAGGTCCCACCCCTCCGCCGCTGTGGCTACAGCTCCTGGGCCCGTTGCGCGTGTGGCGTGACGGGGCCGAGCTCGACGCCGGGCCGCCGCAGCAGGCCTACCTGCTGGCCCTGTTGCTGGCCGAGGCCGGACGGCCGATCAGCACGAGCGAGCTCATCGACCTGATGTGGGGCGATGAGGTGCCGCCGAGCGCTCTCAACGTCATTCAGAAGTACGTCGGCGCGTTGCGGCGCCTGCTCGAGCCGGCCGTGCCGGCCCGCGAGAACGGCGCCTTCCTGCACCGGCGCGGCAACTCCTACCTGTTCACGGCCGATCCCGAGGTGCTCGACCTGGTCGCCTTCCGCCGGCTCGTCGACGCCGCCCGGGCCGGTGGCCGCAGCCCGGCCGCGCTCGACGACTACGCCGAGGCCCTCGCTCTGTGGCGTGGACCGGCCGGCGCCGGCATCGCCGACCGGACCGGGCCGGCCGCCCTGTTCACCGCGCTCGACAACGAGTTCTACGACGCGTGCTCGGCCGCGGCCGAGCTGGCCGTGGCCCTCGGCCGGCCCGAGAGCGTGACCGCCCCACTGCACCTGGCCGCGTCGATGGCCCCGTTCCACGAGCCGGTGCAGGCCGCTCTCGTCCGGGTCCTGGGCGCGGCCGGGCGTCAGGCCGAGGCGCTGGCGGTGTACCGCGCGGTCCGCGAGCGCCTCGCCGACGAGCTCGGCATCGACCCCGGCCCGGCCCTGGCCGAGGCTCAGCGCCAGGTGCTGGCCCAGCCCCAGGTACTGGCCCAGCCCTCGCCGCCGGCCGAGCCCGGCCCGGTCCCGCGCCTCACCGGTCTGGTCGGCCGCGCCGGCGAGGTGGCCGTGCTGCGGCGTGCCGTCGACAGCGCCGCCGCCGGCGGCACGGCGATCACCATCGTCGAGGGCGAGCCGGGCGCCGGAAAGACCCGTCTGCTCGAGGAGGCGGCCGCGCTGGCCGCCGGGCACGACGCGCTCGTCGTCTGGGGCGCGTGCCTCGAGGGCGACGGCACGCCGTCGATGTGGCCGTGGGAGCAGGCGCTCGGCGCGGTCGTCGACGATCTGCCCGCCCCGGCCCGGGAGAAGTGGCTGGCCGGCGAGCTCGGCCTGCTCCTCGGGCCGGGCACCGGCACGGAACGGACGCTGCCCGACGGCAACGCCCAGTTCCGGCTGTTCGAGCAGGTGGTCGACCTGGTCGGGCAGGCCGCCGGGCAGCGGCCGGTGCTGCTGATCCTCGACGACCTCCAGTGGGCCGACATGGCCTCGCTGCGGTTGTTCGCCCATCTGGTGGGCCGGCTCCCGGCCGGCGCCGCGATCGTCGGCGCGCTGCGCAACCGGGCCCCCGTCGTCGGCTCCGACCTGGCCCGGGTGCTGGCCGCGGCCGGACGGCAGCCCGGCCACCGCCGGATCCGGCTCGGCCCGCTCGGCCTGAGCGACGTGACCGCCCTGGTGCGCACCGAGTCGGGCCACGATCCAGGCGAGGCCGTGGCCCGGGCGATCCACGACCGTACGGGCGGAAATCCGTTCTTCGTCCGGGAGTTGTCCCGGCTCCTCAGCGAGGCCGGCGACGGTGAGGTGCCCGTGCCGGCCACCGTCCGCGACGTCGTGCGCGACCGGATGGCCGGCCTCGACGACCGGGCCCGGGAACTGCTGCACGTGGCCGCGGTCATCGGCCGCGACGTCGACCTGCGGCTGCTCTCCAGCGCGGCCGGCGTGGGCATCGCCGACTGCCTGCGCAGCCTCGAACCGTTGCAGGCGCTCGGACTGCTCGATCCGGGACCGGAGGACCCGTCCTCGCTGCGCTTCGCGCACGACCTGGTCCGCGAGTCGGTGTCCGAGACCACGACCCGGCAGCAGATCATCGGTCTGCACCTGGCCGTCGCGGACGCGCTCGAACGGATCCACGCCGACGACGAGGACGTCGCCGAACGCTTCGCCTATCACCTGTGGAGCGCGGGCCCGCTGGCTGAGCCGGCCCGCACCGCTCAGGCGCTGATCCGCGCCGGGCGCCGGGCGGCGTACAAGCTGGCCTTCGAATCGGCCAACCGGCAGCTGCGGTCGGCCGTCCAGATCACCCGGGCCGCCGGGCTCATGGAGCTGGAGCTGTCCGCGCTCACCCTGCTCGCCATCGTCGTCCGGCGCCACGCCGAGTACGACGCCTCCATGTTCGGCCTGCTCGACCGGGCCGAATATCTGGCCCGCACCCTCGGCCGGGACGCCGAGGCGGCCGACTTCCTCTTCATCCGGGTGATGGGCGCCTTCACCGCGCTCGACAAGGACCGGGGACGGCTGGCCGAGCGCATGCACGAGCTGGCCGAGTCGTCGTCCGATCCGGCCGTCCGGCGCTACGGCCGCAGCACGTGGGGCCTGCACCAGTGGGACATCGGCAACGTCGGCGAGGCGTACCGGATCCTGACCGGTGACGATCCGGCCGGGCCCGAGGTGACCACACCGATGCGCCGGGACGGCCGCATCCCCGGGGAGGGGCCGGGGTGGCGGGCGGTGATGACCGCGCTGCACGGCGACGTCCCGGCGGCGCTGGCCTTCGTCGACACCTGGGACACGCCGAACGATCCGTACGCGGCCTCGGTGTGGGTCTACTACACGGCCATGATCGCTTCGATGGACGGCGACCCGGTCCGGGCCCTCGCCGCCGGGGAACGATGGTTCGCGGCCGGGCTCGAACGGCTCGGATCCCAGCTGGAGCACTACATCCAGCAGTACTGGTGCTGGGCGCGCGCCCTCACCGGGGACAGCCAGGCCGCGGCCGACGCCGAACGACTCCTCGCCGCCAGCCTGCTCGACCCTCCGCAGTGGGGCATCGCCTATCAGTACGGGCTGATCGCCGAGATGTGGCTGGCGACCGGGCGGCCGGACGACGCGGCCCGGGCCCTCGACCGGGCCGACCAGGCCGTCTGGGACCACGGCCAGCGGTACGCCGAGGGGCTGCTCCTGCTGATCAGGGCACGCCTGCTTCAGACGCGCGGTGAGCCGGTGGCCGCGGTCCGGGCTGCCGCCGAGCGGGCCCGGTCGCGGTCCGCCGCAAGCGGGTCCTTCCTGTTCGCCCGGCGCGCCGAACGCTTTCTCGCGGAGTTGGGAGCCGACGCATGACCGACCTGACCGCCCTCTCGCGGGGGCTGAACGCGCCGAAGGGCTTCGTGCGGGCCAGTTTCGCTCCGCCGCCCGGCGCGATCCGGCTGCTCGGCGGCGTCCCCGCTCTCGAAGCCCTGCCGGCCGAAGCCTTCGCCCAGGTGTCGGCGGACGTGTGGAAGGATTCGGCCGCCCTCCAATACTCGCCGGCACACGGTTTCCCGGCGCTGCGCGACTGGATCGCCCGGCGCGAGGGCGTCGACCCGGCCCGGGTGGTGGTGACCAACGGCGGCATGCACGGGCTCACCCTGGCCGTGCTGACCGTCGTCGAGCGCGGCGCCACGGTCGCCGTGGACGATCCGGTCTTCCCCGGTTTCCTGTGGGCGCTGGAGATCGCCACGACGCGGCTGCTGCCGGTGCCGGTGGTCGCCGACGGCTTCGACGTCGAGCACCTCGCCGCGCGGCTCAAGGCCGGCGACCGGATCGCGGCCGCCTACACGGTTCCCGACTTCCACAACCCGGCCCAGGTCAGCCTGTCCGCGGAGAAGCGCCGGGCCCTGGTCGAGCTCGCGGAGCGGTACGGCTTCTATGTGATCGCCGACAACCCGTACAGGGAACTGCGTTTCGCCGGTGAAGATCTTGACGTTGCGGCCTTCAACGCCTCGGACCGGGTGATCCACGTCAACACCTTCACCAAGACCCTCGGACCGGGCTGGCGGGTGGGGTGGATGGTGCTGCCCGAGCACCTCGTCGACCCGGTGATCCGGCTGCGGAACCGCCTGGACGTACACACCTCGTCGGTGACCCAGGCGATCGTCGAGCGTTTCGTCACGGCCGGCCTGTACGACCAGGTCGTCCGGGACGCCACCACCTTGTACCGGCAGCGCGCCGGCGTCCTGGTCGACGCCCTGCGCGAGCACCTGCCGGACGCTCTCGACATCCGGGCGCCCGAGGGTGGCCTGTTCCTCTGGCCACGGCTGACCGACGACAGCATCGACCCCGCCGGCCTGTTCCGGCGGGCGGCCGCCAACGGCGTCGTCTACCAGCAGGGCGAGTTCTTCGCGGCCGGCCCGGACCAGCGTTCGGCCGCGCGGCATCTGCGTTTCTCCTACAGCGACCGCACCCCCGCGGAGCTGCGGGAGGCCGTACGGCGATTGGCGGTGGCCTTCAGATGACAGCTTCCCGGCTTCCACTGCGGGCCCTGGTGCCGTTCGCCGCCGGCTCGATCGGTATGGGCGTCTGGGTCACCGTGCCCGGCATCTTCCTGCTCTACTTCCTGACCGACATCCTGGCCGTGCCGCCGCTCGTCGCGGGCCTGACCCTGCTCCTGCCGAACATCATCGACGTCGTCCTGCACCCGTGGGTGGGGCGGCTCTCCGACTCCGATCGCGCCCGCAACGGCCACCGGCTGCGCCTGATGGCCGTCGGCTGCCTGGTCGTGGTCACCTTCGTGGCGCTGTTCGCGGTGCCCGCGGGTCTGCGCGGCACCGCCGCCGCCGTCTGGGTCGGCGTGGTGTTCGTCGCCGGCAACCTGCTCTACGCCTGCTATCAGGTCTCGTACCTGGCCACGCCGGCCGACCTCGGGATCAGCTATCACGAGCGGACCCGCCTGATGGGCTACCGCAACGTGGTCATCACGGTCGGCGTGCTGGTCGCCGGGGTGGTCGCGCCGCTGCTCGCGGACGGCGACGGCTACGCCCGGATGTCGCTGGTGTTCGGGGCCGTCATGCTGGCGGCGATGCTGGCCGGCATCGGCGGGGTGGCCCGCCTCAACCGGGCCGCGCCGGGCGTCCCGGCCGAGCCCGGTCATCGCGGCGGGCTGCTGGTGGCGCTGCGGGACCGGCATTTCCGGGCGCTGACCGCGTCCTACCTGACCGTGGCCATCACGATGAACATGGTGCTGGCCGCGATGCCGTACTTCGCCAAGTACGAGCTGGGCCGCCCCGGCTCCACCTCGCTGCTCGTCGGCGCGTTCATGGCGCCGGCCGTGCTGACCACGCCGTTGTGGGTGCTGGTGGCCCGCCGGTTCGGCAAGCAGCGCGGCCTGCTCGCGGCGCAGGCCGCGTTCGTGGCCGGTTCGGTGGTGCTGGCCCTGGGCGCCGGGGCCGGGCTGCCGGTGGTCATCGGCGCGGTGGCCGTGCTGGGCGTCGCGTTCGCCGCCATGCAGCTGATGCCGCTGTCGATGGTGCCCGACGTGATCGCCGCGGCCGGCCCCGGCGGCGCGGCCAGCGCCGGCAGCTACACCGGCGTGTGGACGACGGCCGAGGCGACCGGAGGGGCGATCGGGCCGTACGTCTTCTCGGCCCTGCTGGCCGTCGGTGGCTTCGTGGCGACGGGCGCCGGCGAGGAGGTCGCGCAGTCCCCCGCCGCCCTGAACGCGGTCCGGTACGGCTTCACGCTCGTACCGGCCGCGCTCATGACCGTCGCGATCCTGTTGCAGCGGCGCTACACCCTGGATCGGAGCGCCCGCGCCGAGGCGGTCAGCTCGCCGCGCGCAGACGCAGGGTCCGCTGTGCCGCCCAGACGTGGATGAGCAACCCGATCCCCCAGCCCACGATGGACCACAGGGGCCAGAAGAACTTGCCGGGCGTGGCGTAGTACCAGGTGAAGACCTGGCCGACGTTGGCCAGGACGTACCAGGTGATGTGCGACCAGAGGCCCCATCGGATGGCGGTGTCGCTCTGCTTCGCCGTCACATCGACTCCCGGGCCGCGGTCTCGATGAGGGCCACGGTCTCGTCCGGATGCGAGACGAAGACCATGTGGGAGGCGCCCACGACCACCTGAGCGGTGGCCCCCGAACGCTCGGCCATGAACTCCTGCGCCGCGGCCGGGATGATCTTGTCGGATCCGCTGATCAGGTTGTAGCTCCGGATGGTGTGCCAGGCCTGCGGAGCCGAGGCGGGCTCACCCAGCGCGGCCCCGGCGGCCGGGCGCTGGGTGACGGCGTACATCGCGGCGTCCCGCGCGGGCAGATCCGCGGCGAAATTCGGGTGGAAGACGCGCGGGTCGATGTACAGGTCGACCTGGCCGTCGCCCAGCGGCACCGGCTTGAGCGACTCGTCCACCGTGCTGCCGGGGAACTTCTCCACCAGCGACTGCGCGCTCTCGCCCACCTCGGGCACGAACGCCGCCAGATAGACCAGCGCCTTCACCCGCTCGTCGCCGGTCGCCGCGGTCGAGATCACGGCCCCGCCGTACGAGTGGCCGACGAGCACGATCGGCCCGTCGATGCTCGCCAGCAGCGCTTTCAGTTGTGCGGCGTCGGAGGTGAGCCCTCGTAGCGGATTCGCCGCCGCCACCACCGGATAGCCGTCGGCGATGAGCCGCCGGGCGATCTCGGTGAACCCACTGCCGTCGGCGAAGGCGCCGTGCACCAGGACAATTGTTGGACTGTCAGTAGTCATGGGCCGGAAGGTATGGCCGCGCACTGACCAGCGACTGAATGCGCTCAGCCGTACAAATCATCCTCGGCGACGACCGGCGTGGTGTCATCGTGGGGCCGCCCGACCCGGGCCGCCGAGCCGAACATGGCGCCGCGCGCCGGATGAACGGGGGCGAAGGCGGCGAAGCCCCGGTGCTGCGGAATGTCGTCGTACACCGCCTCCATGCCGCCGCGCAGCAGATACGTCTCGTGCCAGAAGCCGGTGCCGCCGCTGTCCCGCAGGAAGTTCCGCCACCAGAGCCGGTGCGGTTCGGAGCGCGTGTCGTCGGCCGACTTCCCGATCTGCGGCCCGTAGCCCATCAGGGTGCGCAGCCCGTAGAGCCGGTTCACGCGCATCCCCAGATAGACCACGGCCAGATCGGGATAGGACGACAGATCGACGGTCTGCCGATTGACGCGGGTCGCCATCGCCAGGCCTCCTTTCGAAGAGATTTCGAGTCACGCTAGGAAGCGAGACTGACCTCACGCTGAACGTCCGTCTATGCTGCCCTTTCCCCCCGCATCGGCACCAAGGTCGGACATGTCCCGCACATCGCCCTCGTCTCAGCGCCTGGCCCGATTGATCACTGTGGTGCACTCCCAGCGCCGCGTGCCGCTGCTGGTCATCCTGCTCTCCACGGCGCTCGGAACCGCTGCCCTGGCCCTGGTCGGAGCGCCGAGGGAGCTGCTCGCCCTGATCGCCTCGATGGTGGCCGCCCTGCTTGTCGCCGTGCCGATCACCGTTCTCGCGCGGTGGGGCATCTCGCTGCACGCGCTGATCGCGGCCGGGGCCATCGCCGCGCTCACCGTCATCTACGGTCCCGCCGTGTCACCCGCCTGGCTCCTCGTCGCCGCGGTCGGCTGGGCGCGGGTCCGGCTGAAGGAGCACACCCCGGGCCAGGTGGTCGCGGGCGCCGCGGTCGGGGCCGCCGCCACCGGGGTGCTGTTTCCCCTGCTGTTATGAGCCGCGCATGCCCGGCGTGTGGCCCGGGGCGATCGACGCCTGGACGACCAGGGCGGCAGCGCCGATGCCGGCGGCGTTGCGGGGCTGGGCGGAGAGCTCGACCTGGACCTCGTGGCGGCCACGGGCGTGGGCCGTGCGGGCCAGGTGGGTGCGCAGGCGGCGGGCGTAGATGGAGCCGGCCACGGCCACGCCGGGGCCGGTCAGGACGATGCGGCCCAGGTCGAGCAGGTTCACCATCGACGTCACGGCGACGCTGAGATAGCCGGCCGCCTCCTCGATCACCTCATGCGCGTCCGGGTCGCCGCTGACCGCGGCCCGGGCGATGGCGTCGTACGCCGACGAGACCGTGCCGTCCAGGCTCAGGCGGGCCGACAGGGCGGGGTGGGCGCGGGCCGTGTCGACGGTCGCGGTCATCGAGGCGTACCTCTCCACGCAGCCCTGGTTTCCGCACGGGCACGGCCTTCCGTCGTACGCGATCGAAAGGTGTCCCAGCTCGCCCGCGTCGAAGCTGGCGCCGCGGAACAGCGCGCCACCGAAGACCATGCCGGCGCCGATGCCCGTGGAGAGGTAGACGCAGCCGAACGACTGCTCGCGGGAGACCCGGCGGCTCCAGAACTCGCCCAGGGCGGCCGCCGCCGCGTCGTTCTCGACCAGGACCGGCAGCTTGAGCCGCTCGGACAGCCGGTCGGCGATCGTGCCCCACTCGGTGAAGGGGCCGGTGGCCGGCGCCACCACGGCCAGGCCCTCCACCCGGTGGCGGGGCAGGTCGAGGCCGGCGATGAAGTCGTCGAAGCGGGCGGCCAGCTGGCCCGGCAGGTCGCCCGGCTCGAGCGGCACCGCCTCGCGGCCCACCACACCGCCCGTCAGGTCGATGGCCACGCAGGTCACCGAGTCGGTGCCCAGCTCGAAGCCGACCCCGAAGTGGTCGGCCGGGTTGATGGCGAGCAGCTTGCGGGGCTTGCCGCGCAGCGAGCCGGCCGAGCCGGTCTCGTGCACGATGCCGTCGGCGATCAGGTCGCGCACGATGTTGGAGATCGACGGCTGGGTCAGGCCGGTCACCTCGGCCAGCTCGACCCGGCTGATCCGCTCGGCCGACCGGATCACGTCCACGATCAGGGCACGGCTGCCCGGGCCGCCCGCGGGCGCTTCTCGACGTGCCATGGCGGTACCGTAGCGCGTGATGAACGGGAACCGGAGGGTGACACCGGCGCGGAGGCGGGTCGGCCTGGTGCTCGCGCGCGCGGGCCGCGTCCTCGGCGAGGAGCCGTATTACCACGAGTTCATCGAGGGCCTGGAGCGCGTGCTGACGCCGGCCGGGGTCTCGGTCCTCGTCAAGGTCGTCACCGACCGGGCGGCCGAGGCCGAGACGTACGACCGATGGGCCGCCGAGGGCAGGGTCGACGGTGTGGTGCTGGTCGACCTCGCCCCCGACGACGACCGGGTCGGCCTGGTCGGCGCGCTGGGCCTGACGGCGGTCGTGCTGGGCGCCCCGTCGACCGCCTCCGGCCTGCCCACGGTCTGGACCGACGACGCCGGGTTCGCCCGCGAGGCGATCCGGTTCCTGGCCGAGCGGGGCCACGAGGTGATCGGCCACATCAGCGGCCCGACGACGTTCGCGCACACCCAGCTGCGCCAGGCCGGCGCCGAGGCGGAGGCCGAGGCCCGGGGCGTGCGGCTGGTGGGCACGGTCGGCGATTATTCGTACGACTCGGGCCGCGCCGCCGTCGCCGAGCTCATCCCGGCCGAGCCGACCGCGATCGTCTGCGACAACGACGTGATGGCCCTGGCCGCCCTGGACGCCCTGGCCGAGCACGGCTTGTCCGTGCCCGGCGACGTCTCGGTGGTGGCCTGGGACGATTCGGCCCAGTGCCAGCTGGCCGTCCCGGCCCTGTCCGCGATGAGCCACGACGTGGGCCGCATAGGCGAGCTGGCCGCGGGCGCCCTGCTGGAGGCGATGGCCGGCTCACCCCCCGAGGTGTACGAGGCCCCAGCCGCCCACATCGTGGCCCGCGCCACCACCCGCTGAAAGCTTCAGGCGCCGGGCAATGCTCGACGTGCAATTGGAAGACTAAGTTCAGTGCACGTGGAAGACTAGAGAGATGTCTCGCCTGCCGGGGCCGGTGCTGGTGGACGAGTGGCAGCGTTTCCCCGAGGTATGGGACCAGGTTCGCCGCGCGGTAGATTCCGGCTCACCGCCTGGGCATTTCATCATCGCCGGCAGTTCGGCGCCTCGCGGCGCGGTGATCCACTCGGGCGCAGGACGGATCGTCCCGATGCGGATGCGCCCGCTTAGCGTGGCGGAACGAGACATCGAGACGTCCAGCGTCAGCCTCTCCGCGCTCCTGGCCGGCAATCGCGACGTCGGCGGGAGCACCGCGCTACGGCTGACCGACTACGTCGAGGAGATCACCGCGTCAGGTTTCCCCGCCATCCGGGGGCTGCCGCCGCGTGTCCGCCGGGCCGAGTTGGACGCCTATCTGGACAACGTCGTAGAGCGGGAATTCCCTGAGCAGGGCTACCCGGTCCGCCGTCCGGCTGTATTACGAGCCTGGCTTGCCGCATATGCCGCCGCGACATCCACGACAACGACCTACTCGAAGATCCTCGACGCGGCTACCGCTGGGTTAGCCAACAAACCGGCCAAGGAAACCACACTCGCCTACCGCGATGCTTTGTCCTCCTTGTGGCTGCTCGACGATCTGCCACCGTGGATTCCCGGCCATAACCACCTTGATCGGCTCGGCCAATCGGCCAGGCATCACCTGGCCGACCCGGCGTTGGCCGCGCGCTTGCTGGGGCTCGACGCCCCTGCGCTGTTACGGGCCGAACAAGGAAGTACCAACCTGTCCGAAGGCACGATTCTGGGCGCTCTGTTCGAGCACCTCGTGGCGCTCAGCGTCCACACCTACGCCGAGGCGGCCGAAGGCCGGGTGAGCCACTTGCGGACCCGCAACAACACCCACGAAGTGGATCTCATAGTTCAGCACGCCGACGGGAGAGTGCTGGGCATTGAGATCAAGCTGGCTGACCGCGTCGAGGACGCCGACACCAAGCACCTCCATTGGCTGCGCAGCCGGATCGGCGAAGACTTGATCGACTCCGTCGTCATCTACGCCGGCGAGCACGCGTACCGGCGCCGCGACGATGTCGCCGTCGTCCCTCTGGCGTTGCTCGGGCCCTGAGATTCATCGCAGGACCTCCGGCAGGGACGTCAGGACCCAGGGTGCTTTGACCGAGCCGGGGTCCAGGTCGACGGGTGCGCGGACCTGGAACGCGACCGATTCGCCGGGCAGCAACGTGACGAAGCCCCGGTCGACCGTGGCCGTCGGGTGCACGCGGTCGGGCTGGAGCAGGATGTCCCGGGCCAGGCCGTCCGCCCGCACGTGGACGTCGAGTCCGCCCTGGACCGTCGCCACGTCCACCGTCAGGCCCGGGTCGTTGTGGCTGAAGTCCAGGTCCTCGACCCCGAACCACAGGGCCCTCGTGTCACCCACCCGGGCGACCAGCAGCTCGGCCGCCGGGTCGCCGAACTCGGCCACGCCGGCCGGGATCGGGACCAGGGTCACCGACCGCGCGCCCACGGTGACCTGCCGGGTCGTGGTGGCCAGGACCGTGCCGCTCGTGTCCTGCCGTTCGACGAGCAGGGTTCCGGTCCACTCGGCCGGGTGGTCGTTGAGGACGGCCACGACCAGACGGCCGTCGCGGGGCTGGATGGTGAGCGCGCGCTCGGCGTACATCTCCTTCATGGCGAAGTAGAGCGGCTTGTGCCGGCCCGCCCCGTCGATCGCCGCCCACGACGTGACCGGCCACAGGTCGTTGAGCTGCCACAGGATCGTGCCGCCGGTGTGCGGCCACGACGTGCGCCAGTGCTCGACCCCCGTACGTACGGCCCGAACCTGGTTGAGCTGGGTCAGGAAGTGCCAGGCCTCGGTGCTGTTCCCAACGCCGAAGTGCGGGGCGAGGCCGCGGGCCAGCTTGCCGTTGCCGTCCTCGGCCTTCTGGTGGTGCAGCACGCCGGGCGAGTCCGGCCGCATCGGGTCGTCGGAGACCGCCTCGCGCAGCGTCGTCCACGCCGGGGGCGCCTGCCAGCCGAACTCGGCCACGAACCGCGGCTCCGAGGCTCGGTAGTTCAGGTAGTCCTCCCGGTTCCAGACCTCCCAGGAGTGGAAGGTGCCGTACCCCGGATCGTTCGGCAGGTGTTCCCAGCTGCCCGACCACGGGCTGCCCGCCTGGTACGGCCGGCTCGGGTCGAGCTCGGCCACGATGCCCGGCAGGGTCTCCAGGTAGTACCTCTCACCCCAGGTCACGTCGCCGGACGGCTCGTGCAGCCACAGGTTCTCGTTGTTGCCGCTCCAGGTGATCAGACTCGGGTGCGGGGCCAGCCGGGTCACGTTCTCCCGCGCCTCGGCCACCACCTCCGAATACAGCGGTTCCTCCTCGGGATAGTCGGCGCAGGCGAACAGGAAGTCCTGCCACACCATCAGGCCGAGCTCGTCGCAGACCTCGTAGAAGTCGCGGCTCTCGTAGATGCCGCCGCCCCACACCCGGATCAGGTTGATGCCCGCGTCGGCCGCCTCGCGCAGCCGGAGCTCGTAGCGTTCGCGGGTCATCCGGGCCGGGAAGATGTCGTCCGGGATCCAGTTGACGCCCTTGATCTGCACCGGCGATCCGTTGACGTGGAACACGAATCCGCCGCCGGCCTGGTCGAGCTCGACCGTCCGGAAGCCGGTGCGCCGCTGCCACCGGTCGAGCACCTCGTCGCCGTCGAGCAGTTCGACGGTCAGCTCGTAGAGCGCCGCTTCGCCGTAGCCGCGCGGGTTCCACGGTTCCACCTCGACGTCGATGACCGCGCGGGCCGAGGAGCCCCGCAGGTCGAACGTGGCGATCTCCGCGGAGGACAGCAACACGCGGACCCGCAGATCACGCTCACGTGTGCGCTCGACGTCGACGGTCAGATCGAGCCGCCCTCCGCCGTCGTGTGTCGCTAGTGGACGGACGGAGGCTAGCCGGGCCGTGTTCCAGCCTTCGAGCCGCACCGGCCGCCAGATGCCCGCGGTGACCAGCGTCGGCCCCCAGTCCCAGCCGAAGGAACAGGCCATCTTACGGATGAAATTGAACGGTTCGGGGTACGCGTTGGCGCGCGGCCCGAGCAGATCGCGCACCCTCTCGGCTTCGGTGTAGGCCGACTCGAAACGCACGACGAGCTCGCCCTCGGGCCGCGCCGTCACGTCGTACCGATAGCTCCGGTGCATATTGCGGGACGACCCGAGAACGACACCGTCCAGCTCGACCGACGCGACCGTGTCAAGGCCTTCGAAGACCAGATCGATGCGGTCGTACGCCGGTCCGTCCCACCCGATGTCCCGGCTGTACCGCCAATCCGTGCGCCCGATCCAGGCCACCTTGTTCTCGTTGTCGTCGAGGAAGGGGTCCGGGATCCGGCCGTCGTTCAGCAGATCGAGGTGTACGCATCCGGGAACGCTGGCCGGAAGCGGATCCACCGCGTCGGCCCGCAGTTCCCACGCGCCGCCGAGGTCCTGTGCGTGCAGCATGTGCGGCACGTCCTTTCTACTTGGTCGCTCCGGCGGTGACGCCGTTGTAGATGAAGCGCTGCAACAACAGGAAGACCACGACGGTCGGAATGATGACGATCATCGTGCAGGCCGCGATCGTCTCCCATTGCGCGCCGTACGGCCCCTTGAAGCGGAACAGCGCCGTCGAGATGACGTTCAGCTCGGGTGAGCGCAGATAGAGGAACGGGATGTAGAACTCGTTGTAGACCGCGATCCCCTTGATGATCACGACGGTGGCGATGGCCGGCTTCATCAGCGGCAGGATCACCCGGCGATAGACCGTGAACCGGGACGCCCCGTCGATCACGGCGGCCTCGTCGAGGCTCCTCGGAATGGACTGGATGAACTGGATGAAGATGTAGATGGACACGATGTCGGTGCCCAGGAACAGGACGATGGCCGAGCCGAGCGTGTCGACCAGGCCCATCGACTTCACGATCTGATAGGTCGCGACCTGGGTGGTGACCCCGGGCACCAGCGCCGCCACCAGGAACAGCCCCAGCACGAGCCGTTTGAAGGGGAAGGAGAAACGGCTTATGGCGTACGCGGCCAGGGTGCCCACGGCGATCGTGCCCGTCAGCGACACCACGAGGATGATCGCGGTGTTCACGAATCCGCGCAGCATGTGCCCTTTGGACCAGGCCGTCGCGAAGTTGTCGAAGTTGAACCAGTTCTCAGGCGGGGTGAGCGGGCCGGTGCTGCCGTATTCGGCGTGCGTCTTGAACGAGGCGAACAGCACGACCACGAGCGGGACGAGAACGACCAGCGCGGCCGCGACCAACGAGACGTACTTGGCAAATTTGCTCATGAAAGGGTGACCTCCTCGTCCGGGACGATGCGGCGCTGGATCCCCGTGACGAGCAGGACGATGAGCAGCAGCACGACCGCCATGGCCGAGGCGAGCCCGATCTTCCGGAACCCGAAGGCGGTCTGATAGGCCTGGATGACGAACGTCGTGGTGCCGTTGGCGCCGCCGGTCATGATGAACGGGATCTCGAAGGCCGACAGGCTGCCCGAGATGGCCAGGATGAACGACAGGCTGATGATGCGCTTGATACCGGGCGCGATGATGTGCCGGAACTGGTGCCAGCGGTTCGCGCCGTCGATTTCCGCGGCCTCGTAGATCTCCCCGGGAATGCTCTGGATGGCGCCGAGGAACAGCACGAAGGTGAGCCCGGTGAACCGCCACACCGAGGTGCCGGCGAGCGAGAAGTTGGCGACGTCCGGATCTCCCAGCCAGAGCGGCGTGTGCCCGCCGAGAAGCGTGTCGAGCGTGCCGCCCGGCTGGAAGAAGTAGAGGAAGACGAAGCCGACGGCGACGCCGTTGAGAAGGTACGGAAAGAAGATGACGCCCTTCCACAGATTGCGCCACCGGGTGCTGAACGACAGGATCACCGCGAAGTAGAGGGCGATGGCGATCTGTACGAACGACGCCGCGAAGTAGTAGAGGCTGATCAGGAAGACCCGCCAGTACTGCTCGTCGGTGAAGACACGGACGTAGTTGTCGAGACCAACCGGTTCCATCGCCGGTTTCAGACCGTCCCAGCTGTGGAAGCTGTACCAGATCATGTTGCCGACCGGCACGTACGTGAAGGTGATGAGCAGGATCAGCGCTGGTGCCAGGTACAGCCAGGGGCTGTGCCTACGGGTCACTTCATCACCTTGGACTGGGCCGCGCCCCACCGCTTGTTCAGGTCGGCGAAGTACGAGTTCTTGTCGCCCTTGGCCGCGCCGCGCGCGATGTCGACCAGCTTCTGCCGGTAGATGTTGCCGGTCAGGTCGATCTCGGACTCCTTGATGATCTCGTCCTCCTTGCCGCTGTTCGTGGTCGCGGCCGGGAGGCTGAGCAGCTCGACCCCGGTGTCCTCGAAGTCCTTGATGACCTTCGGCATGGGCTGGCTGATCGCGGTCGGGATGGCCTGCTGGCCGGCCGCGAAGCCGGACTCGTTGACGAACCAGTCGAGGAAGGCCTTGGCGGTCGCCTTGTTGCCGGAGTTCTTGCTGACCGCGGCCGAGTAGTCGCCGGTGATCTGCGCGTGGAACCTGCCGTCCTTCTGATAGGGGAACGGCCAGAGCGCGATGTCGTCCGGGTTCGTGCCGGCGGCCTTGGCGGCGGCCTGCATCTGCGGCACCGCCCACGATCCGAGCAGCATGGCCGCCGTCTTGCCGGTGGCCAGCATCGGCTTGGAGTTCTCCCAGTTGGTCGTCAGCGGGTCCTTCTCACTGAGACCGTCGTGGACGATGTCGTAGAGCAGGCCGTCCGTGACGTACTGAATCTTGCCGTCCTGCCAGGGCGACGCGTCCGCGGGGAACGTCTCGTTGATGTCGGGCTGGTTGAGCACGCCGCGCTGGTTGTTGAACTCGCTGAGCGGCCAGCCGTCCTTGTAGTTCGTGTAGTACGGGTCCACGCCGCTCTTCTGCTTGACGGCCCGGAGGCCGGCGATGAACTCCTCCGGCGTCTTGGGCGGCGCGGTGACGCCGGCGTCGGCCCACACCTTCTTGTTCACGACGAGCCCCTTGGCGATGCCACCCAAGGACAAGCCATAGACCTGTCCGTCGTACGCCTTCTCGTCGGTGAACCGGTACGTCTTGCTCAGCTCGCCGACCGTGCCCAGCGGCTCGAAGAACTGGCTGAACTCGGGCCGGGCGACGCTGTTGGGTATCAGCAGCACATCGCCGTAGTCGCCGCCGCTGAGCTGGGTGGTGACGTCGCCCTCGTAGTTGGTCAGGCCCTGGAACTTCACGGTCGTGCCGGGATATTTGGCGGTGAACTTCTTCGCGTACTCCGGCAGCACGGTGTCGGCCAGGTCGGTCCGGTTGGTCAGAACGGTGATCGATCCCTTGACGTCGCCGGAGAAGTCACCGGCCGCGCCGGTGTCGTCGTCCCCGGCCCCGCCGGTGCAGCCGGTGACGAGGGCGAGCGCGGTGGCGGCGCCGAGACCGAGGAGGTGCCGTCTATTGATCATGCTGATGTCCGTCCACTGGGAGGTGAGCGCCCAGCATGAGACGGCCATTACAGCGCTGTCAAGATTAGATTACTAATTAATTTTACGTCTGCGCTGGTAGCAGCCTTACCGCGTTCCTTAAATTAGTTACGTAAAGGTTGACAGGGGCGAAACCTCGACGCTAGACATGGGTTGCCGCCGATCCCCCCGCGGCATCCCCGTCCCCAGGAGGCGTACTCCCCATGAAAGTCCCCCGAATCCCCGCCGCCGTGCTGACGGCGGCGCTCGTGGCCGCCGCCGCGATGACGCCGGCCGGCCCGGCCGGCGCCTTCCCCGCCACCCCCAGATCGACCGTGATCAACTACCTGAAGGCGATCACCGGGAACCACGTCGTCAGCGGCCAGCACAACAAGGAGCCGGCCACGTCACCCGGCCAGTACACCCAGCAGGTACACGACATCACCGGTCAGTGGCCCGGGCTCTGGGGCGGCGACATGATGTTCACGTCGAACGACATCGCCAACCGGCAGAGCGTCGTCAACCAGGCCAAGACCGAGTGGGCCAACGGGTCACTGGTCGCCCTGACCTGGCACGCCTGCTCCCCCACGGTCGGCGCCACCTGCAACTTCGACGGCGGCGTCAAGACCACCATCAGCGACGCCCAGTTCCAGCAGGTCGTCACCGGCGGCACCGCGCTGAGCAACACCTGGCGCAGCCGCATGGCCGCCGTCGTCCCCTATCTCCGGCAGCTCAAGGACGCCGGCGTGCCCGTGCTGTGGCGCCCCTTCCACGAGATGAACGAAAGCTGGAACTGGTGGGGCCACCGCCCCGGCGCCAACGGCTCGCTGAAGCTCTTCCAGCAGATGAAGGACTACTTCGACAGTCAGGGCCTGACCAACCTGATCTGGGTCTGGAACGTGCAGGACAACCCGGCCGGCGGCTGGGCGAGCTACTACCCCGGCGGCGGCTACGTCGACGTGGTCAGCCTCGACGCCTGGTACAAGAACTACCCGTCGAGCGGCGACTACGCGCAGATCCAGTCGATCGCCGGCACGAAGCCCATGGCGATCGCCGAGATGGGCAAGGTGCCCACGGCGGCCCTGCTCGACAGCCAGCCCAGGTGGACGTACTTCATGCTCTGGTCCGAACAGCTGCGAGGCAACAACACCAACGCCGAGATCCAGAACGCGTACTTCCTCCCCCGCGTCTACAACCAGGGCGAGATCAGGTTCTAGCTCTAGCGCCCCGGCTCCCCGGCCGGCGTGCCCCGCTGCCAGATCAAGGACATTTACCGTGATCGTTGTGTGTGGCTGACACACTGGCGCCATGTTCGGGCACCTGGTCGGGGAGCACCGGCGTCGTCTGGGGCTCACCCAGGAGGAACTGGCCGCGCGCACCGGCGTCAGCGTGCGCACGATCCGCGAGATGGAGGCGGACCGGCGCCGTGCGCCCCGGGCCGCCTCCGTGCGGTTGCTCGCCGACGCGTTCTCCTTGCAGGGCGCCCAGCGCGAGACGTTCCTCCTGGCCGCGAGCGCCCCGGCGACGACGACGGCACCGGCCGTCGCGGTCACACCGTCGCCGGGGCCGGTTCCGGCTCAGCTCCCGGCCGACGTCACCGGGTTCACCGGGCGGGCGGCCGAACTCGCCCGGCTCGACGAATTGGTGCCGGGCGGTGGGGTCACCACCGTCATCTGCGCGGTGGCCGGCACGGCCGGGGTGGGCAAGACCGCTCTGGCCGTACGGTGGGGTCACCGCACCCGGGAACGTTTTCCCGACGGGCAGCTCTATGTGGACCTGCGCGGCTACGATCCGGGCCGCCCGGTCGAGCCCGGTGACGCGCTGGCCCATTTCCTGGCCGCTCTCGGCGTGCCGCCGGCCGAGATTCCGCTCGGGCTGAACGAGCAGGCCGCCCGCTATCGCACCCAGCTGTCCCAGCGGCGCATGCTGGTGCTGCTCGACAACGCGGGCACGGTCGAGCAGGTGCGCCCGCTGCTGCCCGGGGCCGGTGACTGCGTCACCCTGGTCACGAGCCGGGACAGCCTGGCCGGACTGGTCGCGCGCGACGGGGCGTACCGCCTCGATCTCGATCTTCTGCCCGTCCCGGACGCGACCGCGCTGCTGCGCCGGCTGATCGGGCGGCGGGTCGACGATGAGCCGAGGGCCGTGGCGACGCTGATCGAGCAGTGCGCCCGCCTGCCGCTGGCCCTGCGGGTCGCCGCCGAACTGGCCGCCGGGCGGCCCGGCAGCACGCTGGCCGAGCTGGTCACCGAGCTGGCCGACCAGCGGCAGCGGCTCGGCCTGCTGGATCCGGGCGGCGATCAGCGGTCGGCCGTGGCCGCCGTGTTCTCCTGGTCGCTGCGCTCGCTGCCGCCCGAAGCGGCCACGACCTTCCGGCGGCTGGGCCTGCATCCGGGTCCCGACTTCGACGCGTACGCGGCGGCCGCGCTGGCCGGGCTCGACCCGCCGGCGGCCCGGCGCGCGCTGCGCGAACTCACCCGCGCCCATCTGGTCGGGCCGTCCGGCGAGGGCCGCTGGGCGATGCACGACCTGTTGCGGGCGTACGCCTCCGGGCTCACCACCGAGTCCGGCGACGATCCCGGCGCGATCCGGCGACGGCTGTTCGACCACTATCTGGGGTGCGCCGTCGCCGCCGCCGACCTGCTCTATCCGGAGGAGGCGGCCCGGCTTCCGCGGGTCGCGCCCCCACCGTCGCCCGTACCCGATCTGACCGATCCGGCCTCCGCCCGCGACTGGCTCGACGCCGAGCGGTCCTGCCTCGTGGCGGTGGCCACGCGCGGCGGGCCACGCTACTCGGTTCCGCTGGCCACGGCGCTGTTCCGCTATCTGCTGGGCGGTCACTATCCGGAGGCGCTCGCCGTGCACGGGCAGGCGCGGGCCGACGCCCGCGCGGCCGGCGACCCGGCCGGGGAGGCGGCGGCGCTGCTCGGCACGGGCACCGTGCACAGCCGCTTGTGCCGGCACCGCGAGGCGGCGGCCGACCTGGGCGCCGCGCTGGAGCTGTTCGAACGGCTCGGCGACGCCGTCGGGCTGGGCCGCACGCTGGGCAACCTCGGTGCCGTCGAGCAGCGTTCCGGCCGATATCCGCAGGCCCTGGTCTTCCACGAGCGGGCCCGGGCGACCTTCCGGCGGGCGGGTGACCTGGTCGGTGAGGCGCGGGCGGTGAACAACCTGGGCGAGATCGAGTCGCGGCTCGGGCACTACCCGGCCGCGGCCCGGTGGCATCGGGAGGCGCTCGCGCTGCACGAGCGCACCGGTGACCGGACCGGCCTGGCCGCCGCGCTGACCAATCTCGGCGAGATCGAGGAGAAGCTGGGCAACTTCGACGCCGCCGCCGAGCATCAACTGCGGGCGCTGGAGCTGTTCCGCGCGCTCGGCCACCGCTCCGGTGAGGCGTGGACGACGGATGGCATCGGCGTGGCGTACACCGGTCTGGGCCGTCCGCATGACGCCTCCGCCTTTCACGAGTCCGCCCTGGAGCTGTTCCGCGAGATCGGTGAACGGGACGGCGAGTCGTCCGCGCTCAACGGCCTCGGCGAGGCCGCCCGCGCCGCGGGCCGTCCCGCCGAGGCCGTCGCCCAGCACACCGCCGCCCTGACCGTCGCCGTGGAGACCGACGTACCGGACCAGCTGGCCCGGGCCCATCGGGGCCTGGGGCGGTCATGGCGCGACCTGGGCCGCCCCGAACCGGCCCGCTCGCACCTGCGCCACGCGCTGGACAGCTACACCGTGCTGGGCAGTCCCGAAGCCGACGACATCCGCGAGGCCCTGGCCGCCCTGTGAGCTAGCCGTAGCGGACGTCGCCCGGGAAGGCGTTGTACGCGTGCCAGATGTCGGTGAAGAACTCGATGCAGGGCCCGTTGATCGTCGATCCGCTGTGCACGCCCTTCGGCACGGCCGTGCCGTCGGAGCGGATCGTGTAGACCGGCCCGCCGGAGTCGCCCGCGGAGTTGCAGTTGCCCCACCGCTGACCTTGCACGGCGTTGCGGATCTCGCCCATGTTCCAGTAGTCGAAGTTGATGCCGGTGAGGAGGACCGAGTAGCCGCAGATCTCGCCGGACGCGAAGCCGGCCGCGCAGTACTCGTCGCCCAGCGCGGCCCAACGGGACCACTTCGACCGGACAGTCGTGTACGACGTGTTGCTGCGCCAGACGTACGGCTGCACCGAATACGCCGGCTTGACCTCGATCAGACCGATGTCGCCCCGGTAGTACGCCGACCCGTTGATCTTGACGGTACCGACCTCGTTCCAGTTCTCCCGCGTGCCCGCGTTCACCGTGCCCATGTCGTACGCGGGTGTGCTGACAGTGCCGCCGTTGCGGACGCAGTGGCCGGCGGTGAGCATGCCGTGCACCCCAGCGGCGATCGCCCACGGGAAGGCGGTCGTGCAGGTGCCGCCGCCCGGAATGTAGATCTTCGACCCGCCGTAGAACGGGCTGGTGTCGTTGTCGCGGGTGTTCGCGTATGCCTTGATCCGGGGCCGGATCCGCACCGCGAGGTCGGTGGTGCCGAACCGCTCGGCCAGGGCGGCCGCGAGCTCGTCGCTGAGCCGCTCGACCGACACGATGACCCGGTTGTTGATCGCGTCCGGCTCGGTCATCCAGATGCTGTCCGCGCCCGGGATCGACGAGTCCTTGAGGTCGAACGCCTCGTCCTTGACCGTCTCCAGCCGCGCGAACGTGGCCGGCGCCTTCTCCGTGGCCTTGCCCGCGACGGCCCGCTGACCGGCCACGGTCGCGACCCGGATGCGCACCTTCGGGCCGCCCGCGGCCGCCCGGTCGACGGCCGGATATCCGAAGTCGGCCGGCCGTTTCATGGCCAGGTCGTAGGCGTCGCTCCACGCCTTGGCCACGCTCTCGGGCAGCGGCGGAGGCGGTCCCGGCACCGCACCCGTGAGCACCTGAAGGCCACTCGCGTGCCGGTGGTCCCCGCCGCCGGGAGCGGCGTGGGCCGGCGGCGCGACGAGCCCCACCGCCACGAGCCCGGCTATCACGGCCCCTTTCCTGATGAGCTGCATTCCCCCTCCAATGCGTTGACGTGACCTCAGTCAACGCACCGGCGGGACCGCGCAACAGAACGACAACCGGCCGTTCACCGGCAGCTTCGCTACCTGACCTTCTTCTCCCAGAAGCTGCGCACCACGGGCACGACCTCGGAGACCGCCGGGATGCCCGGGCCCTTCTCCCGTTCGCCGACGGCGAGGGCGGGCGCCGACCGCTCCAGCGACCCGGCCATCCGGTCGATGTCGGTGATGATCGAGCCGGTGAGCACCAGCACCCCGGTGTCCTCGATCCCCGTGCGCACCTTGTGCAGCGTCTGCCGTCGCGCCTCGCGCAGATCGTCGAGCAGGTCCTCGAGGTCGCCGGCGTCCTGGGTGGTGTCGGCCTCCGGGTCCGTCTCCAGGGTGGCGTGCGCGGCGAACGCCTCCGAGGCGGCGGTGAGCAGCGGGCCGATGTCGTCCGGCACGCCCGGGCAGTGCGGCGTCGCGGCGGCGTCGAACATCGTGCGGGCCACCGAGTTCACCTGGTGCACCCCGTGCTCGAGGACGCGGAACGTGTGGTGCACCGGCGCCACCTCGGTCAGCGGCGTCGTCAGCGACCAGCGGGCCTGCCGGTCCAGGTCCTCGACCGCGTCGACCGCCTCGCCGAGGGTCTCGCCGAGCTCGCGGGACCGGGCCAGCCACTGCGCGGCCTGGTCACGGCCGTATCCGCGGGCGGCGCCGGCGCCGAGGTCGCCCAGCAGGCGCGCGATCTCGGTGGACAGGTGGGCCAGCTTGCAGTGGGCCCGTTCCAGCGGCGTCATCCCGCCGACCAGCGGCGACAGGATGGCGCCGACCACGATGCCGAGCGCGGTCGCACCGACCCGCTCCCAGACGAAGGTCTCGGCCACGGCGCTGCCCGCGACCAGCACACCCAGCGAGGTGGCGGGCACGGTGACCGAGCCGTCGCCCAGGCGCAGCACCCGGCCGACGATGAGCCCGCACCCGGCGATCACCGCGATCGACACCGGGCTCGGGCCGAACACGCCCCACACGCCCACCGCTCCCCCGACGCCCGCGAGCGTGCCGATCAGGCGTTTCGTCCCGTCCCGGACCGAGGCGTGCGCGCTGAGGTGCACCGACAGGATCGCGGAGATCGAGGCGGTGACCGCGCCGACCACGTGCAGGGTGGAGGCCAGCGACCAGGCGATGCCGGCGGCGATCGCCGCCACCAGGATGGAACGGACCGTGGCCGGGTCGATCCGCTCGTACCACCGGACCGCCACGCGGCGCAGGCCCTCGGGCAGGTGCGGTTCCACCCGGGCCAGCACGTCGCGGCCGGCGGCCTCGACGACCGGCTTGACCTTGCGGCGCAGCACCACCACGGCCAGCGCGCAGAGCATGAGGCTCGCGGCGACGATCGTGATCGGGTTCGCGGACTCGACGAGCGACTGGGACAACGCTGCGGCTTCCTCTGTGACGAGCGGTTGATCCGGTCGCAAAAAGTATCCTCAACCGCGGAAGCATATATCCCAAATGTTGAAATTGTGACGGCGGATACGGTCAGCGCAGCTCGGCCACGACCGCCTTCGCCGCCTCGGCGATCAAGGCATCGTCCGAGGCCGCACCGCGAACGCCACGATCCGACTGGATGGCGATGACCAGGGGGCTTCCGGTGGGCGGCCAGACGACCGCGATGTCGTTACGGGTGCCGTAGCCGCCGCTGCCGGTCTTGTCGCCGACCGTCCAGCCGTCCGGCACGCCGGCCCGGATGAAGGTGTCACCGGTCGTGTTGCCGATCAGCAGGCCGGCCAGCTTCTGCCGGCGGGGTGCGGGCAGCTCGTCGCCGAGCACGAGCCGGCGCAGGCCGGTGCCGAGCGCCCGCGGCGTGCTGGTGTCCCGCTGGTCACCGGGCGTGGCCTCGTTCAGCGACGGTTCGGTCCGGCTGACGTACGTCACGCTGTCGTTGATCTTCCGCAGTTCCCGTTGCAGCCCGGCCGGGCCGCCCACCTCGCGCAGCAGCAGATTGGCGGCCGTGTTGTCGCTGTGGCGCACGGCCGCGTCGATCAGGGCCTCGACCGTCATCCCCTCGGCCACGTGACGTTCGGTCACGGGCGCCCATTCCAGCAGATCCGTCTGGGTGTACGTCACCACGCGCCCCAGATCGGCGTCGGTGAGATCCCGGAGCAGCACCCCGGCCAGCAGGGCCTTGAACGTGGAGGCGTGGGCGAACCGCTCGTCGGCGCGGTGGGCGACCGTGCGCCCGTTGCCCGTGTCGACGGCGTACACCCCCAATCGGGCCTTGAACCGGCGCTCGAGCTCACCGAACCGCCGGTTGCCGGCGACCTTCGCCGGCGACGAGATCGAGGCGGCCGGGCTGGGCGACGCTGCCGGGCTGGGCGACGCGGCCGGGCTGGGCGACGCGGCCGGGCTGGGCGACGCGGCCGGGCTGGGCGAGGCCGGTTTCCCGCCGCAGCCGCTCAGCAGAGCACCGGCGAGCAGAAGCGAGGAGGCCGCGACGGCGGAACGAGTCACGCGCTCGATCATGCACAGGGCGGTCCACGGTCAGGCCACCCGGTCGGTGGCCGCCTGGGCCAGGCCCTCCAGCGCCGACCGGCTCGCCCGGTCGATCGGCGCGGCGGTCAGGGCGGCCAGCGAGCGCTCCAGCAGGCCGGAGATCATGTCCTCGACGGCGCCCAGCGCGCCGGTGTCCACGATGATCTCGCGCAGGGCGCCGACGCCACGCTCGTCGAGGGCGGGCGAGCCGAGCAACTCG
Organism: Actinoplanes sp. NPDC000266; assembly: GCF_042899005.1. Classification (NCBI taxonomy): domain Bacteria; kingdom Bacillati; phylum Actinomycetota; class Actinomycetes; order Micromonosporales; family Micromonosporaceae; genus Actinoplanes; species Actinoplanes sp. NPDC000266. The sequence continues at coordinate 382,495 of NZ_JBIAZI010000001.1, read as the reverse complement.
TCGACGAGGGCCCTCTGCGGCGCGCCGGCCCGCTCCAGGGCCAGCGCGACCAGGACCGTGCGCTTGCCCTCGCGCAGGTCGTCCCCGGCCGGCTTGCCGGTGCGGGCCGGGTCGCCGAAGACGCCCAGGATGTCGTCGCGCAGCTGGAACGCCTCGCCCAGGGGCAGGCCGAAAGCGGAGAGGCAGGCCAGCAGATCGTCCCCGGCCCCGGCGAGCCGGGCGCCGAGCAACAGCGGATGCTCGACGGTGTACTTGGCGCTCTTGTAGTGGACGACCCGGCGGGCCCGTTCCAGGGCGCCCCGTTCACGGCCACCGGCGATCGCCTGCTCCAGCAGGTCGAGATATTGGCCGCCCATCAGCTGCGTACGCATGCTGTTGAAGACGGCCCGGCCCCGGGCCAGCGCCAGCGGGTGCAGTCCGCTGGCCGTGTAGAGCTCGTCGCTCCAGACCAGGCACAGGTCGCCGGCGAGGACGGCGGCCGACTCGCCGAAGCGGCCGGGCTCACCGCGCCAGCCGTGCCCGCGGTGCAGGGCGGCGAACCGGCGGTGCATGGCCGGAGCGCCGCGCCGGGTCTCGGAGGCGTCCATGACGTCGTCGTGGATCAGCGCGGCCGCCTGGAAGAACTCGAGCGCGGCGGACGCGCGGACGATGCCCGGCCCGTCGGCGCCGCCCGCGGCCCGCCAGGCCCAGTAGCAGAAGGCGGCCCGCAGCCGCTTGCCGCCGCTCATGAAGCCGGTCAGATAGCCCACGAGCGGAGCGCAGTCCCCGTGGACGTCGGCCAGGATCGTCGCCTGCCCGGCCAGGAAGTCGTCGACCTCTCGCTGCACGCGGGCAATTATCTCACCAGTCATGAATCTCGTTATAGGTGTAGTTAGAAAATCTTGCTACCTCTCAGCCGTATGATGTCGCCGTGACCACCTCGCGACAGCCGCTGCGCAGCGACCTGGCCCGCGCGGTCCGGGAGGTGCTCCAGGCCAACGGGGAGGCCTCGCACAGCCTGGCCCGCCGGCTCGAGGTCGGCATCACCGACGCCGTCGCGCTCGACCACCTGATGAGCAGCCCCGAGGGGCTCGGGCCGACCGAGCTCGGGCAGCGTCTCGGCATCCGCTCGGCCTCGGCCACCACCCTCGTCGACCGGCTGGACGCGGCCGGGCACGCGCGCCGGGTGCCCCACCCGTCCGACCGGCGACGGCAGACCGTGGTCGCGACCCCCACCGCGTACGAGGAGGTGCTGGCCGCTCTCACCCCGCTGCTGGAGCGGATCGACGAGGCCGCCGCCCGGCTCAGTCCCGAGCAGGCGGCCGCGGCCACCGGATTCCTGCACGAGGTGGCCGCGGCCATGCGCGACTACGCCGAATCTGATAATCGTTGATGGATGAGAGCTCTGGTGGTTCGCGGCGGATGGGAGGGGCATCAGCCGGTCGCGGCCACCGAGCTCTTCCTGCCCTTCCTGGCGTCGAGCGGCTTCGAGGTCCGGGTCTCCGACTCGACAGCCGTCTACAGTGACCGGTCGGTGATGGCCGGGGCCGACCTGATCGTGCAGTGCGTGACCATGTCCTCCATCGAGCCTGACGAGGTCGCCGGGCTGCGGGCGGCCGTCGCGGCCGGCACCGGGTTCACCGGCTGGCACGGCGGCATCGCCGACTCGTTCCGCGCCTCCTCCGACTATCTGCAACTGGTCGGCGGCCAGTTCGCCACCCATCCCGGCAAGGAGCCCGGCGCCCGCCGCGGCGACGAGACCGACAACTTCCTGCCCCACCGGATCGAGCTGACTCAGCTGGGCCGGGAACACCCGATCACGGCCGGCCTCGACGACTTCGAGCTCACCACCGAGCAGTACTGGGTGCTGCACGACGATCTGAACGACGTGCTCGCCACCACCACCCATCCGGTGCGGCCATGGCATCCGTGGCGGCGGCCGATCGTCTCCCCGGCCGTCTGGACCCGGCAGTGGGGCGACGGCCGGGTGGTGGTCAGCACGCCGGGGCACAGCGTCGGCGTCCTCCAAGACCCGAACGTACGGACCATCGTCGAGAGGGGGATGCTGTGGGCCGCCCGCACCGCGTCGGCATCGTAGGCACCGGGTACATCTCCGGGGCGTACCTCTCCACCCTGGCCGGCCATCCCGGCGTGGCCATCGCCGCGGTCGCCGACCTCGACACCGCCCGGGCCGCGGCGGTCGCCGACGGCATCGACGGGTGCCACGCCCTCGAAGTCGGGCAGCTGCTGCGGGACGAGCGCGTCGACACGGTTCTCAACCTCACCACGCCCGCGGCGCACGCCTCGGTCGCGCTGGGTGCCATCGGTCACCGCAAGCAGGTGTACGGCGAGAAGCCGCTCGCCGCCGATCTGCCGGCCGCCCGCTCGGTGCTCGACCGGGCGGCCACCGCCGGCGTGGCGGTGGGCTGCGCCCCCGACACCGTGCTCGGCACCGGCGTGCAGACCGCAAGGGCCGCCGTCGACGCCGGGCTGATCGGCCGCCCGCTGTCGGCGGTGGCGGTGATGGCGACGCCCGGCCACGAGCGCTGGCACCCCAACCCCGGCTTCTACTACGCGCCCGGCGGCGGCCCGCTGCTCGACATGGGCCCGTACTACCTTTCCGCCCTCGTCCACCTTCTCGGCCCGATCGTCGCGGTCACCGGCGCCGCCTCCCGCCTGCGCGACACCCGGGTGATCGGCTCCGGCCCGCGGGCCGGCGAGCGGATCGGCGTCGCGGTCGACACCCACGTGACCGGCGTCCTGCACCACGCCGGCGGCGCCCTGTCCACCATCACCACCAGCTTCGACGCGGTGCGGACCACGGCCGCCCCGATCGAGGTCCACGGCGAGACCGGCTCCCTCGCCGTGCCCGATCCCAACCACTTCGACGGCGACGTACGCCTTTTCGAGCTGGGCGCCGGCGACTGGCGCACGCTCGGCCCGTCGGCCGGTTACCTCGGCGCGGCCCGTGGCATCGGCCTGCTCGACATGATCACCACCGGGGCGCCCCGGGCCGGCGGCGCGCTCGCCCTGCACATCCTCGACGCCATGACGTCCCTGCTCCGCGCGGCCGAGCAGGGCCACCGCATCGACCTCACCACCACCGCCGAACGCCCGGCCCCGGTACCGCTCACCCCACCCGAGACCTGGCGAGCGGTCACCTACGCAGCCTGAGTCGCCGTTATCGTCAGTTCTCGTGGAGCGAGCTCTGTCGATATTGCTGATCGTGCCCGTCGTCGTCGTGACCGTGCTGGCCTTCGCCGCGGTCATCCGGCGGCTCCTCGGCGTCCGGGTCGGACTGGTTCGCGTCCTGCTGGCGGCCGTGCTGGCCATGCTCGTGACGGCGCCGATCCTGTCGGCGTTCGCGCCACCCGATCCGGCCACGGTCAGCGGTGGCGAGGCCTTCCTGCTGGCCGCGTCCTCGCTCGTCATCGCCGCCCTGCTCGCCATGGCGGCGCTGGTCGTCCTCGAGGTGCTGCTGCCGACCGGTTCGCTGCCCGGGCCCGTGGAGGCCGCCCGGAGCGCCCGGCGACGGATCGAACGCGCCCGGCGCTACTCGACGATCGTCCGGATCGCGCTGCGGCACGGCCTCGGCGGCTTCCTGCGCGGCCGGCCCCAGTCGGGACCCACATCGGCGGCGTCGCGGCGGCGGCTGGCCCGTTCGCTGCGGGCCGCCCTCGACGAGGGCGGCGTGACCTTCGTCAAGATCGGGCAGCTGCTGTCGACCCGGCGTGACCTGCTGCCGGCCGAGGTCGTCGACGAGCTGACCGCGTTGCAGGACAGGGCCACCCCGGTGCCGTGGCCCGAGATCGAGGCGGTCCTCGCCGCCGAGCTGGGCCGGCCGGCCGGCGAGGTCTTCCGCGAGATCGACCCCGAGCCGATGGCCGCCGCGTCGGTGGCCCAGGTCCACGCGGCCCGGCTGTCCGACGGCACCGAGGTGGTCGTGAAGGTGCAGCGGCCGGGCATCGCCCGGATCGTCGAGCGCGACCTGGACATCCTGCTGCGCCTGGCCGACATGCTGGAGGAACGGACGGCCTGGGGGCGGTCCTTCGGCGTACGCGGCCTGGCCGACGGTTTCGCGGCCGCCCTGCGCGAGGAGCTCGACTTCACCGTCGAGCGCGACAACCTGCTGGCCATGGCGGCGGCCCTGGCCGGATCGCCCGAGCGCGGGGTGCGCGTCCCGGTCCCGTACCCCGGTCTGGGCTCCGAACGCGTCCTGGTGATGGACCGCCGCCCCGGCACACCGCTGGGCGCGGCGGCCCCGGTCCTCGACGGCCTCGACACCGGCCGGCGGGCGGAGATCGCGGCCGGCCTGCTCGACAGCATGCTCGACCAGATCCTCACCCACGGCCTCTTCCACGTCGACCTGCATCCGGGCAACCTGCTGCTGACCGCCGACGGCGCGCTGAGCATGCTCGACCTGGGCTCGGTGGGCCGCATCGACGCGGTGACCCGGACCGCGATCGGCCGCCTGCTGCTGGCCGTCGGCCGCGGCGACTCGGTGGCGGTCACGGACGCGCTGCTGCAACTGCTCGACCGCCCCGAGGAGGTGGACGAGCGGGAGCTCCAGCGGGTGGTCGGCGCGCTCATCGTCCGCTACGCCGGCCCGGGCCGCACGGTCGGCGTCACGGCGGTGACCGCCCTGCTGAGCACCTTCACCGCGCACGGCCTCGGCGTGCCGGCGCCGGTCGCGGCCGTGTTCCGGGCCGTCACCACATTGGAGGGAACGCTCTCCCTCGTACACCCGCAATTCGATCTTGTCGGTCAGGCCCGGGCGTCAGCCGGTCGCCGGATCGCCGACACGCTCACCCCGGACAACCTCCGTGACGCCTTCGAGCAGGAGCTGAGCGCCCTCCTGCCGATGCTGCGAGGGCTCCCCCGCCGCATCGACCGGATCGGCGACGCGGTCGAGCACGGACGGCTGCGGTTCAACGTACGCCTGTTCGCCGACGACCAGGACCGGCGGCTGGTCACCGGCCTGCTCCACCAGGTGCTGCTCACGGTCATCGGCGCCACCGCGGGCCTGATGGCCACGCTCCTGCTCGGCACCGACGGCGGCCCGCGGATCAGCACCGGCGTCGCCCTGTTCCCGCTGCTGGGCTACGGCCTGCTGGTCGTCTCGGCCGTCCTCGTGCTCCGCGTGCTGGTCACGGTCTTCCGCCAGGACTGACCCGCCGGAGGTACAGCCTGCTGTACCGAAGATCGGGTAGTCAGCCGGATCGATGTCGGGGCCGTCCGAAAATAGCGTTCTCCGTATGACAACGACGAGGAAGCACCGCCGTCTGACCGTCGCTCTGACCGCCGCCGCCGTCCTGGCCGGAGGTGTGGGAGTCGCCCACGCCGAGCCGTCCACCGTCGCCGCCGCCGCACAGCAGGTGGGGTGGGCCGGGGTCGTGCGCGAGCCGGTCCGCATCGACTTCGGGCGGGGATGGGTGACCGAGGCCGAGCTGACCTATCCGCGGGGGGCCAAGGGCCGCCTGCCGCTGGTCGTCATGCTGCACGGCAGCGGGCACAACGACATGAACCAGACGCTGCCCGACGGCAAGGGGTCGACCTTCGTCCCGTTGGCGCAGGGCGCGTCCCGCGAGGGGTTCGCCACGCTGCGGTTCAACAAGCGGGGCGTCACCGGGGTCGGCCCGGTCGAGAGCACCGATCCGGCCCAGCTGAACCCGAAGAACCCGTACGCGCAGATCCAGCGTGACGCCGCCGCGGCCATCCGCTTCGGGGCCGCGTCACCCCGGATCGACGCGTCGAAGATCTTCCTGCTGGGGCACAGCGAGGGCACGAACGTGGCCGCGAACCTGGCCGCCACCCCCAAGGCGTACGGCATCCCCAAGCCCGCCGGTGTCATCGCGATGGGCGTCGTCGGTCAGGACATCAAGGAACTGCTTACCCTGCAACTCTTCGGCCGGCTCCTGCTGCAGATGCACGACGAGTTCGACGTGGACGCCGACGGCGAGCTGACGGCGACCGAGGCCACCGACGGCCTGATCGGCCAGCCGGCCGAGCTCGCCGGCCAGATCCGCCCGGTCCTGCTCGACGGCCGCAAGGTGCGGGCGAGCACCGACACCGACGGCGACGGCCGGATCGCCATCGACGCCGAGGCCGGAGCGGTGCTGCGCAAGGCCACCGGCATCGACAACTACCCGGATGTCCCCGGGCTGGAGGGCCTGCGCGACTACGTCACCGACATCGCCCGCTTCCCGACGGTGACCGAAGCCCTGCCCAAGTTCACCGGGCCGACGCTGCTGCTCAACGGCGAGAACGATCTGCAGACCCCGGCCCGGGTCGCGCTGACCGCCGACGCCGCCGTCGCCGCGGCCGGAAACAAGGACCACAAGATCGTCATTTACCCGGGGATGGCGCACACCATGAACATCACCCCGAAATTCGTCCCGCAATTCGGCGAGCCCGACCGCCAGGTCGTCACCGACATTCGTGAGTGGCTTCGGTCTCATCGGTGAACCACCTCCGCGACGTGAGCCGCCTCTCGTTGTGCGGCCACTCGCGGCGGGGTGAGAATCCATTTATCGGACGCCTAGAAAGGCGGTACCAGAATGGGCACTCACCATATCGGTCAGGATGCCTTCCGGCCGATTCTGCCGCAGGACGTCGACTGGCAGCCGTTCGCCGGCTTCCCGCCGGCGGCCCGCCTCGCCGTCGTGGTCGGCGACATCAAGAGCTCAGAACCCTTCGTGGTACGGGTCAAGCTGCCCGCCGGCGAGAAGCTGATGCCGCACCGGCATCACGAGGATCGGGTCTACACGGTCATCTCCGGTGTGTTCTACATCGGACTGGGTGACGTCTTCGACGAGGAGAAACTGCGGGCCTATCCGCCGGGCGCCGTGATCGTGCTGCCCGGCGGGACGTCCCATTTCCATTGGGCGAGATCCGGTAAATACATCACGCAGGTCACCGCGATCGGCCCGATCTCCCTGGAGTACGTCGAAAGGAGTGATCACCATGGCGATAGCTGAGATCAAGACCTTTCCGCTCCGCATTCCGTTCAAGCCCGGCGCCGAGTCCGCGGCCTCCGCCTGGGGCCCGAAGGGCCTGCACGCGGTGGACACCCTGCTGGTCCGGGTGACCACCGACGAGGGTGTCGAGGGCTGGGGCGAATCCTTCGGGTTCACCGGCCTCCCGGTCACGCGCACGGCGATCGACGAGGTCATCGCGCCGCTGTGCCTCGGCCGCGATCCGGCCGGGATCGTCCCGCTCATGCTCGACGTGCAGCGGAAACTGCACGTCTTCGGGCGGGGCGGCCCACTGACCCACGCCCTGTCCGCCGTGGACATCGCGCTGTGGGACATCGCCGGCAAGTCGGCCGGCGTCCCGCTCCACCGGCTGCTGGGCGGCGCCCGGGTGACCGATCTGCCGTGTTACGCGAGCATGGACGCGTACGGGCGGGCCGACCTGGTCCGCGACGCCGTCCGGCGGGCGGTCGGCGCCGGGTTCACCGGCGTCAAGCTGCACGAGAAGCTGCTCCCGGTGATCACCGCGGCTCGCGAGGAAGCCGGGCCGGCCGTGGATCTGATGGTCGACGTGAACTGTGCCTGGACGGTCGAGCAGGCCTTGACGTACGCCAAGGAACTGCTGCCTCTCCAGCTGAAATGGCTAGAGGAGCCGGTCTGGCCGCCCGAGAACCACAGCGGTCTGGCCCGGGTGCGCCAGGCCGGGGTGCCGATCGCGGCCGGCGAGAACGTGGGCACGCTCATGGACTTCGACCGTCTGCTCGACGCGGGCGCGGTCGACTACGTCCAGCCGAGCCCGGCCAAGGTGGGCGGCGTGACCGAGCTGGGCAAGGCCTTCACGCTGGCCTCGCTGCGCAACATCCCGGTCATGCCGCACACCTTCTACGACGGTCCCGGCCTGCTGGCCGGGCTCCACGCGGCGGCCGCGCTGGGCACCACCGACACGATGATCGAGTGGCGTTATTTCGATCTCGAGGCCCAGGTGTACGGCGACCGGCTCACCGTGCGGCACGGCCGGGTCGACGTGCCCCAGGGCCCCGGCCTGGGCATGGACCCCGACCCGGACGTGATCGCCGCCTACGAGGCCAAGGTCCGGTAGAAACCGGCCCGGGTCGGCTTCCCCGCGCACTCATAGGCGAACGCGACACCTTTCAGGGCCTCGATCGCGTGGCCGCCGAGGCGAGGATCGGCCCGGGCCAGCTTTCGGAGCATTCGCCACGTACGCCGGGCGGCCGCGATCGCCTCGTCATGCCGCCCGAGGTGTGACAGCACCATCGCGCGGCAACTGATCGCCAAGGCCGGCGCCACCGGGTCGCCGCTCTGCCCGGCGGCCCGGACCACGTCGTCGGCCACGGCCAGAGCCTCGTCACCCTGCCGGAGCGCGCACAGCGATTCGCAGAGCACGGACGCGGCGATGGGCCGATCCCGCGGGAGAACGGCCGCTTCGAACGCTTCCCGGGCGGTGGCGACCGACTCGGCGAGCAGGCCCTGCTCCCGCAGCTCCACGGACCGGTCGAGAAGCAGGCGCACCAGGGTCCGGCGCCGCGCGGCGCCGGGGGCCGCCTCGGCCAGCTCGCGCCGAAGCGTGGTGGTCGTGGCGAGATCGTCGCGCGCGACCGCCTGGATCGCGGGGCCGGACAGCAGATCGCGCGCGAGGCCGGCCGCCGCGTACCGGTGGTACGCCATCAGAGACTCATGGAGTGAGGCCAGATCGTCGGCGGTCCGCGGCCCCCGCGGGGACGAGGAGAGCCGGTGGATCGTGTTCGCCTCGTCCGGCTTCAACGCGAACCGCGCGCTCAGCCGCAGCACGATCGTCAGCGCGGCCGCCACCTCGAGAAGGTCGTCGTGCTCGCGCAACATACCCAGCGCCTCCGCCATGTCGGGCCCGCCGTCGGCCTCCCGTTGGAGGTCGAGCACGGCCGACCGCACGAGAAGCGACCGGGCCAGCGCGAGCCCCTCATGCCGCCGGCGGATCTCCACCGCCTCGTCGATGAGCGGCCGGGCCTGCTCGGCGGTCACCGGCCCGGTGGCGAGCGCGGCCGCCGCGCTCTCCAGCGCCGAGGCGAGATCCGCCTCGACGGTGGGATCGGCGGCCACGAGCCTACGGCCGATCTCGATGGCCTCCACGGCCCGCCGGTAGGCCATGTTGTAGCGCCGCCCGGCGTCATGGGCGATGCCATGGTGACGGGCGGCGGCGACCAGCGCCCGCAACAGCATCCGCTCGTCGGACCGGGAGCTCTCCACCAGCTTCTCCACCGGCGACTCCTCCCAGGGCGCCACGTCCGCATCAGTCACGATCCCGAATCTATGTCACCTGTACGGACGGACGGGCCCGGCGCTCACCCCTGACCCGCCACCAATGCCGCGACGCCAGCCCGGCCAGCACCGCGCCCGCGGCGTTGACCAGCACATCGTCGACCGATGACACCCGGTCCAGCCGGAGAACGTACTGGGCGATCTCGATCAGGGCCGAACAACCGGCGCCGAGCGCCAGGATCCGCGGCACGGTGCCCAGCGCCGCGAAGCGGATCGGGGCGAAGAAGCCCAGGGCCGCCAAGATCAGCAGATTGCCGCCGACCCCGAGCGGCCCCATCGTCGCCAGATCCCGCAACGGGACCAGGCTCACCCGGCCGTCGACCACGCCGGCGCCCGGCCCCGGCATCAAAGTGAGCCACACGAGCGGCACCGTCCCGTAGACCATGCCCACCTCGGCCAGCGACATCCGCCACGCCGACGGGCCCGGCCGCCGGGCGCGCGCCAGCATCCACGCGGCCAGGACGGCCACCGGCGTCCCCAGCAGCGTCATCAGCACGACGCCGTTCTCCGTGTCGTAGCAGCCGTGCCAATGCCCGGTCAGGCATCGCGGGGCGGCCATGAGAAAGAGCCGGCGCAGGGCGTACACGACGCCGGCCAGGCCGAGGATCATCAGGCCGGCCAGCACGATCCCGCGCTTGTCACGGGGCGGCGCGGCCGGGGTGGTGGTGTGGTTCATGCGCCCATTCAACGGAACGCGCTGTATCGGCGGCATAAGCGCCGTACGGGTCGCCCGTTCAGCGCGCGCGGGCCGCGCGCACCTCCTGACCGTGCGCCACCAGCGCGTAGATGATCACGATGTCGAAGATGACCGCGACGATGCCCCAGATCGGGTACGCCGGCATGAACACCATGGCGGCCAGGGCGCTGACCGCGGCGACCACCACGCCGGCCACCCGTGCCCAGAGGGCGCCCGTGAAGATCCCGACTCCGGCGGCCAGCGCGAGCACCCCGAGCACGAGGTGCAGCCAGCCCCACACCGTGTAGTTCAGGGCCAGCACCAGGTCGCCCTCGCGCGCGATGTAGAAGCTGTCGTCGGCGAGGGCCACGATGCCCTGGATCAGATGGAACATGCCCAGCAGGACGAGAATCACCCCGCCGTAGGCGATGACGCCCAGCCAGGCGGTCGTCCTCGGCACATCGGGCTCGTCCGTCGCGTAACTGCTCCGATTGGACATGCGGCCATCGTGCGGCACGCCCACCGCGGGCACGCCATCCGCGGCGGATGATGCTCGGACCGGAAGACCGGGCGCTAGAGCGCCACGAATCGGAGACCGCGCGCTTTGAGGGCCGGAAGGACGGCACTGAGGGCCTTGTACGTCTGTGAGCGGTCCCCGCCGCCGTCATGGCACAGGATGATCTGGCCCGGGCGGGCCGCCAGCATGGTGTGCTCGATCTTGTTGACGCCGGGCCGCGACCAGTCACGCGGGTCGACGGTCCAGTCCAGGGGCAGCAGACCGGCCTGGGCGACCTCGCGAAGAAGCTGCGGCGACCAGTCGCCGCCGGGCGAACGGAACAGTTTGGGGGCGTACCCCGTGGTGTTCTTGATCTTCACTTGGGCCTTGGCGATCTGTTTCCGGACGAGAGGTCCCGGCTTGCCGGCCAGCTTCGTGGGATGACTCCAGGTGTGGTTGGCCAGCTGATGCCCGGCCCGGGTGACGGTCTGCGCGACGGCCTCGTGGCCCAGCACCTGGTTGCCGATCATGCAGAACATGGCCGGCACGTCGTACTTGTCCAGGAGCCGCAGAATCTTCGGCGTCCAGACCGGATGCGGACCATCGTCGATGGTCAGCGCGATCGCGTCAGCCGGGAAGGCGGCCGCACCGGTGGCCTGCCGATATTCCGCGAGGGTGGAGATGGCGCGGTGCTGGACCGGCGCCGGGGAAACGCTGACGACGGTGCTCTCCGGAGTCCGCGGCCGCGTGACGGCGACGCTCGGGGGCGACGAGGTGGCCGGCGCGGCGCCGGAGTCACCGGTCGCGGACCGAATGGCGACGGCACCGCCCACGAGAGCCGCACCGGCCACCCCGGACACACCGATCAGCAGTTGCCGCCGGGTCAGGGCGGGGCGATGGGGCAGGGGCACAGGGTTCTCGAGGCTCACCGGAGCCGGCGCCACATCGGCATCGTCCAGGGGAGTTCGCGGACGGACGACAACGGCGGGCACGGTGGCTTCCTCGCCCTCACGACGAGGCTCCGTTACAGCGGCGGCGCCGGCGGATCGGACCACGGTCGTCTCATCGGAGCCCGGAGCCCTCTCGTCGGCCGCCGCAGAGGCCGGCAGCGCCACGGTCTCCTCATCCGGCGCCGCGGAGCCCGCAATCGCCGCGGTCTCCTCATCCGGCGCCGCAGAGGCCGCAATCGCCGCGGTCTCCTCATCCGGCATCGCAGAGCCAGGCGCCGCGGCCGCTTCCGCTGCGGGCAGGACCAGCGCCGTGGTCTCCTCCTCGCCCGGCCCCTCCGCGACGGGCAGTGCCGTGGTCGCCTCGTCCGCGGTGGGGCTGATCGGCGCGCTGACGGCCGGAGCCTCCGGGTTCTTGCCGGCGGCGGGCGGCGGGGCCGCAGCGCCGGATGTGACCGGAGGCACCGCGGCGGTGGGCTCGTCGGACACAGGCACCTCCGCTTCGGGTAGGCGACCGACCCGACGTGACCTGCGGTGCCGGCCGTCAGAGATTGATCTTCAAGCCAGCGGGCGACGCTAGCACAGGGGCGCCAACCTCCCGAACAGCGTCATGGCCCTCGATTTCCACCCGGCCCCCGTAGAACAAATGTTCGATGTAGAGTAAACGCATGGCCCAACCAGACCCCGACGCCGCGTCCACTTCCTCCGCCGGCGCACCGGTGCCGCCGGTGATCTTCTCCAGCCCCGGCGCCGTGGACGATCCGAAGCCGATGCCCAGCCGGCCGCCCGTTCGCCGCTCGGCGACGCCCCGGCGGAGAGACTGACACGACGGCACAGATCCGGCCGGTCCGGACGCCGCATGGGTGCGACGACGGCTCATTGGCGGGCCGGCACCGCGAGCCGGCGACGGCTTACTGCCGGGGCTCGCCGCTGTGGGCGCCGGCCAGGCTCCGGAGCATCCGTTCCTCGCCGGTTCGGTCGCCTCGCTTGCGCGCGGCTGCCAGTGCCGTCCGCGCGACGTCCTGGCCGTCGTGGAGATAGCCACGCATGCGGAGGTACGGCTCGACGGCGGCGGCGAGATGCCACGGCTCGATGCCGTAGCCGAGGTCGGCCGACCAGCGGATCGCCTCGCGCAGGATCGGGTGCTCGGTGGCGAACCACTGCCGCGCCTGGTCGGGTGTGGCTGGACGTTCCGGCACGACGCCCGGCCGCGGGGGCGGCAGGACCGGCGCCGGTTCGTCGGTGTCTTCCGGTCCGAGGACGGCGCGGGCCTCGAGACTGCTGTAGAGGTAGTACTGCAGCATTCGGCCGATCGCCTCCCGTCGTTCGGCTTCGGTCTCCGTGGCGCGGAACAGCTCCGCCGCGTACGCCCTGATGAGAACGTGGGCCGTGAAACGGCCCTGGTTGTCCTCGACCACAAGCGCGGCCTCGGTGAGTTCCCCCAGCTGATCGCGCGCCGCCGCCAATGGCTCCCCGGTCAGCGCGGCGCACGCCCCGGCCGAGACGCCGTCGGCCAGCGGCACCGAGAAGAGCCGGAACATGCGGGCCGCGCCGGCTGAGAGCTGCCGGTAGGACCAGATGAACGCGTTGCGCGGGTCGCCGCTCTCCCCCACGGGGAACGCGTCCAGCCGGCTTTCACTGTTCCTCAGCTCCTCCGCCACCGTGGCCAGGGAGAGCCCGGGGCGGGCGCCGAGCCTCGCCGCGAGAATGGACAGCGCCAGCGGCAGCCGCCCGCAGCTGTCGAGGATCTCCTCCAGGGCCGCGGACTCGGCGTCGTCCCTCGCGGCGATCCGGTTCGGCGCCGTGGCCAGCCGGCGGCGGAGCAGCTCGCGCGCGGACGCCGGGTCGGGTGGGTCGACGTGCAGCTGTCGCGCCCCGTGCAGCGCGGCCAGCGCGATCAGCGGACGCCGGCTGGTCACCAGCACCAGACTGCCGGCCGAGGCGGGCAGCAGAGGCCGCACCTGCTCGGCGCCGCGCACGTTGTCGAGCAGCACCAGGATCCGTTTCCCGGCGGTGAGACTGCGGTAGGTGCCGACCTGGGCCTCGAACGAGGCCGGGATGTCCGCGTCGGCCACGCAGAGCCCGTGGAGCAGGGCGACCACGGCGTCCCCGGGCGGCATACTCTCGGCGTCGAGCTGGTGGCCGCGCAGGTCGAGGTAGAGCTGCCCGTCGGGGAACCGGTCGGCCGTGCTGTGCGCGAAGTGCACGGCCAGGGTCGACTTGCCCACCCCGGCCATGCCGTCCAGCACCACGACGAGCGGTCCGCCGGCGGCCCCGTCACTCGTCAGGCGCCGGAGGGTGCCGAGCTCGGACACCCGTCCGGTGAACAGCGCCAGATCGGGGGGCAACTGCGCGGGCTGGCCGACCAGCGGCGGCCGGGGCCCGGCGTCGGCCTCCTCCTCGGCCTCGACGAGCACGCCCCGCTGCGCACGCCGCAGATCCGGACCCGGGTCGAGGCCGAGATCGTCGCGCAGCCGCGCACGGATCGACTGGTAGGTGCCCAGCGCCTCGGCACGGTGTCCGGCGGCGGCCAGCACCGCGATCAGGCTCGCGTGCACCGCCTCGTTGAATTCGTTTGTCGACGCCGCCCGGCGCAGCGGGTGCAGGACGACGTCGGGCTTGCCCCGTTCGATCGCGAGGAAGGCGGCCGCCGACACCGCGTCGAGGAACTCGCCGTGCAGCCCGGCGAAGACTGCCGTGGCGGCGGCGCTGTCGGCCAGGTCGCCGCCGGCCGGGCCGCGCCAGAGAGCAAGCGCCTGGACGTACCGGTCGAGGTCGTTCTCCCGGCGGGCCTCGGCCACGAGCGCGCGGAACTCGATGAGGTCCAGCTCGCCTGGGCCGACGGACAACCGGTAACCATGGCCGTCGCGCCGCAGCCGCGATCCGGCCGCCCGGGCCGGCAGACCGGGCTCCAGCAGGCGGCGCAGGGCACCGACGTACTTGTGAATGACGTTGGAAGCGGTCGCCGGAGCGTCGTCGCCCCACACCAGCGCGATCAACTCGGTCATGCTGACCGGGCGGTCGTGCAGGGCGAGCAGGACGCCGAGCAGGCACCGCTGCTGTCGCGGCCCGGCGTCCACCTCGCCGCCGCCGCGCGTCACCCGCAACGGGCCCAGGACTTGCAGCCGGAGCACGTCCTGGGCATCGGGCACGGTCATCCGGCCTACCCTACGGGCCCACCCCGTACTTCTTGCAGTAGGGCACGTATTTGCCCTGGCAGAGGGCGCTCCGCGCGACGAACTTGTCCTCCACCACGACCTTGTTGATGTTCTTGACGGTGATCGCGAGGGGTTCGAGCTTGACGAACGGCACGTACGCGCCGGACTCGGGGTCCTTCAGCCGGTCGGGGATGATCGGTTTGCCGCCGTTGAAGAGCTCGGTCGCCAGCCGGGCCGCGCTCAGCGCCTGCGGCTTGATCGCCTTGTAGACCGTCATGCACTGATCGCCGGTGAGGATGTTCCGCAGGCCCTCCAGGGTGGCGTCCTGTCCGGTGACGGGCACGACGCCGTTCAGGTCGCGCTGGCGCAGCACCGTAATGACCGAGCCGGCGATGCCGTCGTTGGCGGCGAGCACTCCGCGGATGTTGGGCGCCTGGTCCATCATCTGCTCGAAGATCACGGCGGCCTGGCCCGGGTCCCAGCCGGGCACCCACTGCTCGGGTCCCTTGCGCATCTGGACGGCGTCGTACCTGGTGTCCAGCGGGGCGTCGTATCCCGTCTTGAACAGGCTGGCGTTGTTGTCGGAGCGCGAGCCGTTCAGTTGCGCGACGACCGGATTGACGGCCTTTCGAACCTTCAGGCACTCGATGAGGCCGTACGCCTGAAGCTCGCCGACCTTGACGTTGTCAAAACTCACGTAGTAGTCGGCGCCGCCGTTCAGCGTGAGCCGGTCGTAGTCGATCGTCGGGATGCTCTTCTTCCGGGCGAGGTCGAGGACCTCCTTGCCGCTGGCCGAGTCGATGTTCGCGATGATCAGCACCTTCACCCCGCTGTCGACCATCGCCCGGCCGATCTGGACGAACCGCTGACGGTCGCCCTCGGCGTTCTGGATGTCGACCGGGATGCGAGCCTGACCGAACGCCGCCGTCAGGTATTTGGAGTCCTCGGCGGCCCAGCGTGTGGTGGTCCGGTCGGGCATGATGACGCCCACCCGGGCCGGGCCGTCGCCGCCGCCGGCATCGCCGTCGCGCGGATCGCCGGCGTCGGAGCAGGCTGTCAGACCGGCCGCCAGTAGGCCGGCAGCGGCGTACGACAGCAGTTTGGTGCGCATGCCGGTCCTTTCGAGAAGAGCCGGTCAGGGCGCGGTTGTACGGGGGGATCGGCCGCACCCTGACCGGGGTCGTGGCGGGACCAGCGTGACGGACCGCGCTGGAAGAAATCTTGACGAGGACCGCGCGCGCTCGGCCGGCGTCCGTTCTGATCAAGTTTTTGTCCGGTCGCCGCTTCTAGGGTTCGGTGCCTGACCCGCCGATAGGCAAAGCACTGAACGATCAGGGAGACAAGGTGGCCCGCCCGAAAGAGGCCCCCGGCGACGCACCGGGGCACCTGAGAGAACTCATCACGGAACAGCGGCCGGTACTCACGCGCTACGCCCTCAGCCTCACCTCGGGCAACCACGCGATGGCCGAGGACCTCGTGCAGGAGGCCATCGTGCGCGCCTGGCGAAGCCTCAAGAGCGTGCCCCGCGACGAGACCGGCTCACGCCGCTGGCTTTTCACGGTCGTACGCCGGTTGTTCGTCGACGATTTCCGCCGCCGGCAGGTGAGGCCGGCCGAGATCGGTGAGGTCGACATCGCGGCGACCGTCGCGGAGGAGGACTCCACCCTCATGGTGGTCGCGAGCCACACGCTCCGCGACGCCGTGGACCGGCTGAGCGAGGTGCAGCGCGAGGTGCTCTACGAGGTCTTCTTCGAGAACCGGCCGGTCGACGAGGTGGCCCGCAGACTCGGCGTCCCGGAGGGCACCGTCCGGTCGCGGATGCACTACGCCCTTCGCTTCCTGCGCGAGGCGGTCACCGGTTGAGCGCCTCACTTGGACGAGTTGCCGCTGCTACCGGAGCCGCCGGCCAGGTTGACCCGGTCCTCCTCGCTGGCCGCGAACCCGTCCGCCATCTCTTTGACGCTGCTGTGGTCTTTTGTGATCAGGGCGCGCACGGCCGCGAGGACCCCGTCGACCGACGCCCCGGTGTTCTCGACGAGCTTGGTCGCGCTCCGGTCGATCTCGCCGCGCGCTTTGTGCCGCAGCGGGTCCCCGATCTCGGTGATCCGGCCGCGGTAGGAATTCTCCATGGCGTTGACCCGGCCCACGTAGTGGTCGAGCGCCGGGTTCTTCAGCGCGTCCGGATCCGCCGCAATGATCTCCCCCACCGAACCTCCTCGATCAGCCTCTCTGTCGGGGACAACGCGCACGGTGGCGAGTTCTTCACACAGTCCACATCGGATATTTGAAAAGAGTTCTGTCATGGAGACCACGAGCGGATCCGCCGCTGTCTGGCGAGCGCCAGGTGACGCCACCGACGGCGATCGGCGGCCACCCACGCCTACGCCCACCCCCGCGCCTTCGCCGCCGCCCACTTCCGCGCCTTCGCCGCCGCCCACTTCCGCGTCTACGCCGCCGCCCACTCCTGCCCCTTCGCCGCCGCCCATTCCTGCCCCTTCGCCGCCACCCGCTCCCGCGCCTTCGCCGCCGCCCACTCCCGCGGCCGCGGCCCTTCCCCTCACGGAGCTGGCGCCGGCGGCCAAGCCGTCGCCGGCCGCCTGGGGCTGGCGGGGCCGGGTCAACCGCCTGGCCCATGTGAGCCTGCCGGCCGGCCAGTCCGAGCTCGCCCATCGCGCCGCCCGCAAACGGCTGCTGCGCCCGTTCGGCCGGAGCATGACGATCGTCGTGGCCAACCCGAAGGGCGGCGCCGGCAAGACACCCACCGCGCTGCTCGCCGCGGCCACGCTCGGCTTCTACCGCGGCGGATATTCACTGGCCTGGGACAACAACGAGACCCGGGGCACCCTCGGCATGCGGGCCGAGTCGACCGACCATCAGCGTACGGTCGTCGACCTGCTCGACCACGCCGACGAGTTCTCGACCGGCGACGCCGGCGCCGGCACCCTCAGCCGTTTCCTGCGCCCGCAGACCGCCCGCTTCGACGTGCTCGCCTCCGACGAGGCGCCCGGCGGCATGGACGTGATCGACGACGCCGCCTTCGGACGCTTGTGGAAGGCGCTGAGCCGCTACTACCGCACGCTCGTGGTCGACACCGGCAACAACGTCCGGGCTCCGAACTGGCAGGCCGCGATCAAGCGCGCCGACTGTGTCATCGTGCCGACCACGGTCGCCCCCGACGTCGCCGACAGCGGCCTGTGGATGCTCGACCACCTCGACCGCAACGGCCACGCCGACCTGACCCGCAACGCGGTCGCCGTGGTGTCGTGCGCCGACCCGCGAACCGACCCGGCCCTGCTCGACAAGATCGTGACGGCCTACCGCGCGCGGGTCGCCCACGTCGTCGTGGTCCCCCACGACCCGTACATCCGCACCGGCGGCCGCATCGAGTACGACCGCCTGACCGACGAGAGCCGCCGCGCCTGGCTCTTCGTGTGCACCGCCGTCGTCGAATCCCTGGCGCAGCGCGACAGGCCCTGACGAGCCGGCGCCCGGACCGACCGGCCCGGGCGCCACCGTCACCGCGGTCAGCGGACGAAGTCACCGCAGCTGTTGAATCCGATCGCATACCGCCGCGGTCCGGGACGATCATCGAACGTGCCCGGGCCACCCCACCGTTCTGGCCGGTACACACCGGAGGCGTCCGCTGTGAAGTGCCAGACCTCGCCGTCGGTCCTCATGTACACCTCGGGCCGGCCCTGCTCACCGAACAACAGCACCACACCACGATCCCCCGACTGGTGGAACAAGCCCTCCAAGTCGGCACCGGAATCGATCTTCCGTACACCCTCGAGCCCTTGATCCTTGAATCGCTTCCGAACCCACGCACCCGCCGGCGTCCGATCAGCGCCCTCCGCCGGATGCAAACGCAAGCCCTCCGGCGCCAAGTTGTCCGCCAGCACCGCCGGCAGATCACCGTCACTGCTCCCGACATCCAGCACCGCGGTCATCATCGCCACCGATTCCGGCAACACGTCGACATCGGACCCGTAAGCCCGCCCCCACAACAGTTGGGAAAACGCCTCCAGCTGGGTCGGCGTGAGCGCGGCCACATCCAGCGAGTCCGGATCAAAATCACCCAGAACATTCGGGCGATCGGATTTCACCCGATGATCCGGCATGCCCAGGGCATGCCAGAATTCATGCAATGCCTGGGCCGGGCCACCATTCGCCCGCAGATTGAACTGATTCATCGGCGCCGAATCGGGAACCACCGAGGCCACCCAGGTGGCATCCTCCTCCAGCTCGACCCGTTCCACCCGCAGAACGAGCCGGCTGCCATCCCGCAGAATGTTGCCGTCCGCCCGGTTGAAAGCATCCAGGCCGACCCGCAGGTCGGCAAAGACATTGTTCACCCAAACCCGCGACCGCGGCCCCTCGCCGGTCAACAACAACCGCACGGTCACCTCGGTCACCGCCCTGTTCCGCACCGTGAAACGCCGCACATCAAAACGCGCGACATAAACATTCGGATCGTGCGGGACCTGCCGCGTATGACTGACCACCTCGGCCTTGGCACCGGCCCGCGCCGCCTCGAACTTCCGGTCCACCTTCGGCACCGGATGGACAACCCGGCGCACCCCTGGCAAACGCCCGCGGATCGACATCGCGGGAACCGCCGGCGCCCATGCCAGCAACGCCCGGACGCCATCCTCATCGAGCGAAAGAACGGGTTCCGCGAGGGCGGCCGTGATGAGGTTTGGCGTCTGCATCTGCCAACCCGACTCCGACCGGGCGGCTCGATCCCCCAGCCGCCGAAATGTCCCGGGAACCCGTGGGAAGAGCAGATGCAGACCACGAGCGGCCGCCCGCACCGCCTGGAATCCCGGGTCCGCGACGTCCTCGGCCGGAAGGACAACGAACCCCTTCGTATCCCACCTTCCTGGCGCATTGGCGACCGTCTCGATCATCCTGATCAGTAAATCTGGTTCAACACCGTCGTTGACGATGAACACGGGGACCGGTGCGCCGGTCCGATCGGTCCAGACATCGTGACGAACGTACAAGTCCGTGCCGGCCGGAGCCGGGCGGAACCCACGGGGAAGGACGCGGAGCAGCGCCTCTCGTCCATGTGTCAAGAACGCCAGATCCCGAGCTCGGACGGCCGCGGGGTCAACCGCGAGCCCGTCTGAGGTCAGCAGTATCGGCTGGTCCGGACGGCCGGACCCGATGACCAGCAAAGAATCGTCAACCGAATCATCCAGCCCGGGCCCGACCAGAACCGGCGTGATCGCCCCCTCTTCCAGGCCGGCCAGAGAGTTGAGGTCACCGGACACGATCGCCGCCCCCCGCGCCGAGGCATAGTCCACGATGTCGCCACCGCCGGGTTCGACCTCGCCGGCAAGGCGCTCCAGGGCCCGTATCAAACGCCGCTGGCCGAGTTCCGCACTGTTCTCGCGTAGCACCCGCTCGACAGCACCACGGCTTTCCTGCGCGCTAGGTTGCGGACGGCGTGTCAAGTGACCAGCTTCGGAAAGGTAGGCGCCATCACTCAGGAGCGCGCGCAGGTCGACTACCCGGAGCCATCCATCGTCAGACGGCACAGCACCGACGTATCGAGCTTCGACACTTACCGGGACCGATCTTCGCTGAGGCTGCGACTCGGCCGGCCACAACGGGAGCAAGCCACGTGAGTCGGGCCCGAACACCTCGTCGACAGGTCCGGAGGACGGCGCTGAGGAGGCGATCGGTATCCGACCTCGGACAAGAGGATCGTCTGACAGCCGGTGTGCAGCCACTGCTCGCCGAACGCGCACGGCCGAGCCACCCAACCCCAATACTGTCGCACCCAGGTTCAAGTGAACCAGCGCTTCGGGGAGAGGGACGTCCGGAGCGCTCGGCTCGGCCATGACAGAGGCGAACTCCGCCGGGGTTCTGACGGATATCCCGAGCCCGTGAGTTTTGTACACGGTCCAGTTTCTTCTTCCGAACTCGTCAATCCGGTTTGTCAGCACATTGGCCGTCACCAGCAATCCTTCGACGAACGGCGTCACGTTGCCGGCCGGTTCGGGCTGCACCAGCACGACGATCGGCCGCCGAAAACGACGAGCCCGCGGCGGCAGCAAAGTCGAATACTCCACGGCGGTCATCGATTCTCCGTCGACTGTGAGCGCCTGCGGCGTGCGCTGACCGGGTTCGATACGCAGGCGGCCGATCACGTCAGGGGGCAGCTCGTCCAGGAAGGACCAGTCCACGACGGTACGATCCAGCGGCACGGCTTTCCAACGCTCGCCTTCGCTGCCGAGGGATCGGTTCACCCACACTGCCGTCCTCGCCGCCACACCATCGACCGGCCGCACCATCACGGCCCCGGCCGCCGGCATCTCGGGGATGGCCGAAAGATCGAGGACCTCGGCCCGCAATCCGGCGCCGATCTCGACCGGCACCGTCCAGCCCGGTCGATCCGGCACCAGGTTCCGCAGCACTCCGGGCGTCAGCCATGACCTGGCGGCGTCGATCGTCTCCACGAGGCCTGCTCCCGGGCGGACCATCACGTTCAGGACGCTGACATCCTGGTGAATCGGGCCGTGCGGCCGGACTTGCCTTGCCACTTCGGCCAGGAGAAGGTCTTTCACCACGTCGAACAAGTCGCCGGACGGCAAGTGCGGATCAGCGGTGTACCTCGCGATCCGAGAGCGCAACTCGACGATCGGATCCGGGAACGGAGGACGTTGTCTGATCATTGCCACCGCGGCACCGGGCGAGCTCACCTCGACCAGGCCATCGCCGTACCGCTCGACAACATGGAACGTCGACTGTCCGAGATATGAATCGTGGAGAACGAGTACGGTCCCCTCCAGCGCCAGCCGGCCGCTCATCACGCCACGAGCGGCCAGTGATTGCAACCGCTGCGCGAACGCCCGGCCCGCACCGGCATCCCCCGCCAGGTCAAGCTCCACGACCGATGAGGTGATCTGCGGGATCAGATCCTCCGGGGTGAAAGGTCTCAGAGGATCACCGATGACCGGCTGCCCGTGCTCGAAACGGGTCAGCCCGGATATCTTGTGGACGCCCCCACCGACAGCACCAGCATCCTCTTGGACGGCGGGCTCCGAGCCGCGCGTCAAGTGACCGGTCCTGGAGAGGTAGGCGCCCTCGTCCACGAGCGCGAGAGCGTCGATCACCCACAATGCGCCACCGTCCGCATCGACGTACGGCAGCTCGCCGACGTATCGGGCCTCAACGGTCACCGGGACCACTTTTCGACCAGCCGCCACCGGCTCGGCCGGCCACAGTCTGACCAGATCCGCCTCCTTACGGTCGAGCACGTCGTCGAGAGGCCCGAAAGAAGGCGCCGATTCCGGGACCACCATCCAGCCGTGTACCAAAGGGCCCGCGGAATACCGAGACGGGTCCAGAGCCCGCCGAATCCGCTTCCCTATATTCACGAAGCGGTCGAGCGCCGTACCAGTCTCCAGCGCTTCGAGCGCATCCCGAAGACTGATCGTCCGTGAGGGACCGGAGAGGATACCGGGGAGCTCGCCGAGTGATTCGATGCGCGAGATCTCTCTTTTTCTGACGAAGAACCAGCTTCTGTCCCCAGAATCGTCGACGCGATTGAACACCACGTTGGCGACCTGCCGCAAAGACTGAACGAAAGCCGAGAGGAGGAGGACGCCAGGCGAGGGATGCTGAAGTATGACGATCGGGCGCCGATCCCGATCTGGATCCGGAAGAGTGCCCCGATAAGAGATGGCATCAGTAGATCTGCCATCGACATCGAGCGCATCGTTGCGAAGTGTGCCGGGCTCGATGATCAGGCCGGATATCACGGCGGGATGCAGTTCGTCCAGGAAGGACCAGTCCAGCAGGTCTTGACGCAGTGGCACGGCCAGTAAACGCGTGGCATCCCCAGTCTCGTACCGGTTGACCCACACCCCGCCGACCGCCAAGCCGGGGACGGGACGGACCATCGAGGCGCTGAGCGCCGGCATGTCCTCGGTAGCCGGAACACTGATGACTTCGGCTCGCAACAGAGGTCCGATCTCGACCTCCACTGTTCGGCCCGGGACCGGCGGAAGCACCTCGCGTAACACGCCTGGCGTCAGCCACGACCGAGCAGCTTCGATCTCCTCCACCCGGCCGGCACCTCCACCGACCATGACGTTCAGCACGTCGACGCCATAGTGAACTGGCCCGGCAGCCTGGCCCAGCCGGCCGGCCGCCGTAAGAAGCAGATCTTTGCCCATGTCGAACAGATCGGCCGACAGCATCTGCGGGTGGCTGGTGTACCCGTCGATCCGGGCGCGCAACTCGGCGATCGGGTCCGGGTACGGAGGTCGTTGTCTGATCATCGCTACCGCGTCGCCGGCCGAATCCACCTCGACCAGACCGTCGCCGTACCGCTCGACAACGTGGAACATCGCCTGCCCGAGATCCGGATCGTAAAGAACGAGAGAGATTCCCTCCGGTGCCCGCCGGCCGGTCATCACGGCACGTTCGGCCAGTGACTGCAATCGCTGTGCGAACGCCCGGCTTGTATCGGCGTCGCCGGTCAGATGGAGTTCCACGACCGATGATCCGATCTCCCCTATCAGCTCATCTGCGGTGAGAACACTCGATGGACCGCCGATGACCGGCCGCGCCTGCTCGAGACGGCTCAGGCCCAGCACCTTGGAGACATCCCCTTCGGGATACCGGTGAACCTCGCCCTCGAAGATTGGCCAGAACCTCGCCCACTCCTCGACATCACGCTCGATCTCGGTCAGGCCTTCCGGAGTGCGCGCCTCGCCGTGAATCTGCTGAGCCAGCTCCGACTGCGGGCCGAAGTCCGTCTCCACCGTCGACCAGGCCACATCGACCCGGTCCAGGGGAAGGACCCGGCCGTGATCGTCGAGAAGCCGGATCTCGATCGCATCGGGGCTGTCCGGGGACTGGACCGCCACGGTTGAAGGCCCCGGCGCGTCGAACCCGAGATCGATCAACCCGGCGCCCATGATCTCGTGCAATGCGCCGGCAAGCCTTGCCTCTGCCTCTCGCATCAGGAACTGGCCGGCCGCGGGAGCGCGGTAGCTCGCCGTCAGCCAGTCCTCCTCGGGGCGTCGAACCAGTCGGCCGAGGATCTCGGCGGGTCTCGGCCGGAGCTCGAGGGGCGCGGGACCACCCATGGCGGAGAACAGCGCGGCCATCACAGCGAATTGGGAGAACCCCTCGACGAGGTCGGCCGACTCGAAGCGCGGGAAGCGGTCCCGGTGCTCCGGCCCGGGCGCCGTCGGCCAGATCGATCGGGCGAAGAGGGCTCTCATCTCGGCGCCGAACCGCTGAGCGACCGCACGCACCGCACCGGCCCCCGGTATCGAAGCCCAGACGACGTCCTGCCGCAGCAACCGGGGAAGCTCCGTCAGGGCAACCTTGACGTGGTCGGCGTGGCTGACGCCTCCTCGCAGCCCGACCCGGTGTCCCGCCACCAGATAGCGGAAGATGGCGTCGACCTTGTCACGGTCGACGAAACGCTTCCCGCCGGGACCGAGCGCCGGCCCCATCACGGCGGCGATCTCCGCCGGCAAGCGTTCGGCCTTTCCGGCCCCGTGAAGCTGCCGGTTCACGTCATCGGCCAACGCCCGGGCCTCCATGGACACCGGCTCGCGGCGACTCAACAGATCGGCCAGTGTGGTGAGCTGGGCCGGGCTGAGTGCCGCCGTGTCGAGGGCGCCCGTCAGGCCGAGGCCACGCAACCACTGCTCGGCGTACCCCGCTGGTGGGATGTTCGGCAACCAACGGTCCTGCCCCATGTCCTGATCCCTCGGGACCAGCGTCACCGGCACATGCGCGTCCTGGTCCGATGCGGCCTTCTCGACCCGGAAACGCAGCCGATCACCATCCAGCCGGTTGGCCGGGTCGGCGTTGTAGCGCTCGAGACCGGCCCGCAGAGCCGTGAGCTCACGGTGGCCTCCATCGGCGGTGAGGCCGTACGGATCGGTGATCAGCACCCGGGTGGTGATCTCGGTGATCCACTCACCGTTCACGGCGAACCGGCGCACCTCGAAACGCGGTGCCGGGGTGACGGGGACGAAGGGCTCCGCGCCGGCTCGGGCCCGGTCGAGATCCCCATCAGGCTCAGGGCCGGGATAGAGCTCCAGGTCGAGCGGCCACGTACGCCGAAGGGCCGATCCGCCGTGGCGGCGCGCCGCGTCCACGGAGCGCACGCCGGGGAAAGACCGGCCGGACACCGCGGGCAACAGCGGCCGCAGCGGGCGCCGGCCGGCGACGGTCTGGCCGGTCAGCGGCATGAGCTGAGCGTGCCCGCTGAGTAGCTCCACCTCGATGAGGCCGGTGACCACCCTGTCATGTCCCGAGGCTGAGGGACGTACGGTGATGGACCGGGCTTTCGCCAAGATGCCAACGGTGACCGGGCGGGGATGCAGGAACTTGCCGACCGCGGCCGCCACCTCGCTGTCGAACCTCGAACCCGGGCCGTTCAGGAACTCATGGATCGGCCCGTCCGGGCCGTTGACCAGTCCGTCGAGGACGTCGGACAGCGGCAGCACCGAGCGCAACGGCACGTGCTCGAAGCTGCCCGTCAGCGACGCCACGGCCTGCAGGAAGGCCAGGGTCGCCAAACCGCGCACTGCCGCTTTCTGCGAACCGTTCCGGTCCGGCCCCGATTTGGCGAACCTGTCGGCTGTCCTGGCGCCGAAACGCTTGGCCCTCGCCGCGAGCTGAACTCGGTGAAAGGTGACCGGCCCGGGCATCGTCGACTGGCGCGCGGCCAGCAACACCGGCAGATCGCTGGGGGCGACGGAGATGATGCCCTCATCGGCCGGGGCCGTCTGGCTGGTTGCCACCTCGCCGACAGAGTGCGCCCGGCCGGCGCCGGGCAGACGGGCTACATCACCGGTTCGCAGGACGGTCATGACGCCGTCGATCTCATCGCGCGACACGACGCGGGGATTGACGCTCCGCACTGTCGTGCGGGCCTCGAGGATCTCGCCGGGCGGCCACGGCGCCTCCGACTGTCCCCGCCGGCGGCGATTGACCTCGTCGATCAGTTGGTCATCTCCCCACGGCAACTCCGCGATCGTGGGCGAAGGGGGAATCACCGGTCCCTCCGGGTCGGACGATGCCCGGGCCGAGGTGGCCGCCCGCCGGCGGAGATCGACCTGCCCGAGGGCCAGGCCGGAGTCCAGCAGCAGCTCGAACCTGCCCGAATCGACGGTCTGCACCCATGATCCGTTCAGGTCCCGAACGATCGGATGTCGCGGATCATCGGTGCCGATGGCCACCCAGAGCTTCCGCCCCACCCGGATCGGGGTGATCGCGCCGGCCGCCAGAGACGACAGATGCGCCGGAGAGGCCACGGCGAAGCGGCTGTCGAGAGAGCCAGCGAGTTCTGCCAGCGACGCGCCGCCGTCCGGGGCCGAGATGCGGCCCAACTCCTGGAGCAGCACCGCCATCTTGTGGTCATCGGTCGACGCGCCCCCTTCGGCCAGGATGCTCGTGACCAGGTCATCGACGTCACCCGCATCCAGCAGCCCGGGTGTGGTGACGTGGCCGTCGCCGGCGATGACAGCCTCGTTCCGGATCAGTTCCCACGCGTCGACAAGGACGTAGAGGGCGTCGCCTTCGGCCACCGGCACGCCGACATGACGTCCAGGCACGATCAGCGGAATGTACGCGAAGCCTTCGCGACTCGTGGGCGGCAGTTCGCCGAGCCGCACGGGGACGACGCCGGCCGGATAGACCCCCACCAGGTCCGTGGCGGCCCGGAGGTCCCGGCCTTCGGGCCACGCGACCCACCCTTCGGTCGATCGCTCAGCGTCGAGGCTGCCGGCTTCCTCGGTACGGGTGTCAAGGCTCTCCGTGTTGGCGAACCGGCGGATCACTCGGGCGGCGTCGCTGCCGGCTGCCGGTTCCAGATATCCGCTCACGTAATCGGCGACCGCCTCGACGGCGTCAACGGGCTCGAGGAAGCTCCTTTCCAGAACGGCATCCAGAACGCCGTGGCCGAACGGAACGACATCGACCGGTTCTCCGCCTTCCCAGACCGACCACTCGCGGTACCCCCCGACCCGCTCCTGGAGCAACACCGTGGCCGACTGCGACAGATCGCGAACGAAGCCCTTGTCGTCGTTCTTCGGCGATTTGATCAACAGCACGAACGGCGGCCCAGCGGTAGCGGGCAGCCGTTCCAGATATTCGACGACGCTGAGACGCTCACCGCCCACCTCGAGGCGCCCCTCGCTGTGCTCGCCCGGCTCGATGCTGATCCGCTCGATCAGGATGCCCGGGAACTGGTCCAGAAGATGCCAGTCCGCTCCGAAAGGCGCCAGCGACACAGCGGTGTACCGGAACTCGTCGGCGCCCTCGGACGCGACCTGACGGTTCACCCACAGCCGGTATGCCTTCCTCTGGGCTTCCTGCACGGGCCGGACGATCGACGCGTGAATCGTGGGGGTCCGGCCGTTCAGGTCAGGCCGGCCGGAGTCGTCGCGGAACGCGCCCCCCGGCCGTCGCACCGTGCGAGCCTCCAGACCGGGCCCGATCTCGATCAGGACGCTGGGGTGTTCCGGGTCGCGCTCAACGACCGGCCGCACCACCTGGAATTGCAGCCAGGACCGGGCCGCCTCCACGATGTCGGCCGGAGTCGCGAACGGGGGAACGGGGACACGGACGAAACGGTCCGCCCTGATCTCCGGTCCTTCCGGCCGATCGGCGCCCCGCCTGATCTCACGTTCGTAGAGCGGCAGCGCAGGCCGCACCGACCGTTCGGCGAGCTCGAAAACCTCGGCGGAACTCAACATGCCCACGATGGCCCGGTGATCGACCCGCGCCTGCAACTCACTCGGCAGATCGATCGAGATCGGATCGCGGTCGAGCACGACCTGAACCGCCTCATTCATATCCGCCGACGCGCGCGTGCCGCGCCGGAGCGGTTCGACCACGTGCCAGGTCGTCTGGTGTGTGATGGCACCCAGTTTGGCCAGCACTGTGCCGCGGAAGGTCGTGCTGCCGAACAGCATCGCCCGGTCGAAATGATGCTGGAACTCCGCCACGAAGGAGTCGATCAATGCGGTTTCACCCGCCAGCCGGAGAACGAGGACCGTCGGCGGGTCGTCCTTGACGGGCGGACGCGACTCAGAGATCACGTGGTTGAGAAAGCCGTCGGCGTCCAGCGAAGCCGGCTGTGTTCCGGTCTCGACGGTCTCCCGAGCGGGGACGCCGATCAGAGGGTAGGTCGTGTCGCCACCGACGGAGGCGCTGACGACGAGGGAATCACCACGCCGCTTCATCGTGATCGTGCCGGTCCGGGTACTCCACAGTTCCCGTTGCAGGTCCAGGTGCTCCTGCAGAGCCTGGAGCTGGACATCGTCGCGCGCCTCGTCGTGGAGCATCCGGCCGTTGGCCGGGCCGCCCGGGCCGTAGATCGCCGCTACCGACGTGTACACCTGGTCGTCCTGCGCGATCACCTGGATCGGGTAGGCGCCACCCAGCATCTGGAGACGGATCACAGCGGGACCGTCGAGCGGAGCTGATCCGGCCGCCGTGGCGCCCGGTGGGGTCACCGTCGCCGGCAGGACGAACGACAGGTCCCGCGTTTCCGTGAGCGGGCCGATCCGCGAGATGGCGGAGGCCAACCGCGTCATGAACTCGGTCGCCGGGTCCTGCAGGAACAGGCGGGCGCCGCCGGCCCGGATACGAGCCGGCCCTTCGAACACCTCACCGGCGCCCGGATCCAGCTCGGCGATCACCTCGGACAACGGCCGCAGCGACCGCCACCGCAGGACCTGCACAAAGCCGGTCACCCGGGAGAACTCCTGGATGAAGGCCAGCATCGAAACCCCGGTCACCACCCTGACCGACTCGAGAACGTCGAACACCCACGCCTCATCGGGCGTGACCACTCCACCGACGAGGGCGCTCGCGTAGCGCTGAGCGATCCCGGCGGCAAAGGTCCGCGCGGCTTCGAGAACCGCGTGGACCGCGTCGAACTCAGCGCCCGCCCGGATCAGCGGTTCCCCGAGCAGATCATCGAGCTCGCTCAGAGGGATGGGGAACGATGGCTCGTCGACGCTCGCCGTCCCGCTCGTGGCTGTGATCGACTCCCTGATCTCATCGGGTACGTGGCGGCTCCGCATATGCGCGACGAAGCCGACGTACTTGATCCTGGAACGCCACCGCTGGAGATGCGCGACGCTGGAGACCGTCTCGTGAAGGGGATCGGCAGCCGGGCCCGATGGCAGGACCGAGAGGACCCGGAAGAAGTCCGGGGACTCGCGCAGGACCGGACGAGGACTCCCCTCGCCGTCGAGCAACTGCACCTCGACGGCGAGGGGACGCAGTGGAGTTCCGGCGGGTGTCAGGGAGGTCCGAGCCAGGATCAGTTCGCCGGGACGAACCAGCCGGCCGGGCAGCGCCGCCGACAACGCGAAAGCCAGCTCAACGAGAAATGATGTCTCTGGATCTTCGAGATAGATGCGTACGGCGCCGGCCCGGAAGCGGGCATCTTTCCGGAGCGCGTCGCCGGCCCCCGGGTCGAGCCCCGCGATCACCTCGAAGAGCGGGCGCACGGGGCGCACCGGCAGCAATCCGGCCAGCCCGGTCACATGCGCCGCTTCCTGCCGGAACGCCAGGGTTGCGATCGTTTGAACCATGCGGACCGAGGGCGTGTCCGAGAAATGCGAGAGGTCCACCGCGTCGGCAGGGGCGACCGCAGCGAGTACGCCGACGAAGTGCCTGGCTGTCCTCTGACCGAAATCGTCAGCGGATCTCGCCAGCCATTGCTGGACGGGACTCGGTTCGGCCGTGAGCCACGTCGTGTCACGCATCAACAGGTCGATGTTGGTCAATGACATGAATACCGATGACGGGCCGCTGTCGAGGTCCGCCGCCTGCCCTTCGGCCCAGGATCTACCTCCGTCGTTGTCACCGAGCTCCAACAGCTCCGCCGCCGCGGGCCATGTTTCGGCCAAACGCTCCAGACTTTGCCGGCCGACCCCGGTCCGAGCAGTCATGTGCAAGAACCAACCGACCTCGGACACGGCCGGACCGAACCGCTGCGCGACCGCCGACCAGGCGTCATCCTCTGCCGGCAACAATCCCGATCGGGACCTCCCGTCGAGCAGCTGTACGTCGATGGCGGTCGATTCAGACAGCTGATCCGGCGCGGCCGGGTCATCGAAAAGGCCCGTGGTTGTCGGGACGATGCTGTTCAGGTCCACCGACCGGCCCGGCAACGCCTCCGCGAGCGCTGCGGCGAGCTCCTCCCGGAACCCAGTCCGGGGGTCCTGCAGAAACATCCGAGCGCCGCCGGCACGCAGCCGAGCGGCACCGGTGAAGAAGTCTCCGGCCGCCGGATCAAGGTTGGCTATCAGTACGGCCAGTGAACGCGCCGGGCGTACCGGCAGGAGGTCGGCGATGCCGGTCAGGCGCGCCGCTTCCACGCGGAACGCCAGCCGCGCCAGGCGCCCGCTCACCTGAACCGACTCGACGTTCGCCAAGGCCGGAAGGTCCATGGGACGGACCGTGTCACCGACCAGACGGGCGGCCAGTTGCGCCGCCACCCGGTCGCCGAACCTGGACGCGGCCGCACCCAGCCAGACGTGGACGGGTGATTCCGCGGCCGCCATCCAGCCCGGCCGGTCCAGGAGGACGTCCAGGTCGGCCGGCGAAACGGCGACCGTCGGGAATGCTTCCGGCAGGTCCCGCCCGATGCCGGCGACCCAATCCGGGACATCGTCCGGTCCCGGGCCTTCGGCCAGGCTGGTCCAGGCGGTGGCCAACGCCTCCATCGACTGCTGAAACGTCTCGTCGCGGGCCTCGCGGTGAAGGTCGCGGGCGCGCACGTCCTCCGGCCCGAAGTCGGCGCTGATCCGCGCCCAGGCCGAGTGCTCCGCATCGAGGGGGCCGGGTTGGGGCTGCCCGCCGATCAGCACCACCTCGATCGCGGCCGGGGCGTCTTCGCCGGTCGGGGCTGTCCGGGCGAGGATCGGCCGGTGGCCGGGGCGCGGCAGGACCCGGGACAGGGCGGTGACGTCCACCGTCACATCTGCCCGGCGACTGAGCGCCGCCGCCAGCATCCCCAGGAAGGTTTCGGCGTGATCGCGCAGGTACAACCGCGCTCCGCCGGCGCGCCAGCGGGCTGCGCCCGTGAAGCCCTCTCCGGCGGCTGGATCGAGCCGCGCGATCACCACTGACAGCGGGAGCGCCGACCGGACGTGCGGCAGGTCGGGCCGGCCGGCCGCCTGGGACGCCGCGTCCAGGAAGATGAGCGTGGCCAGCGAACCGATGACTCGCACCGACTCCACGTACCGTAATCCGGACCCGCCGATCTGATCAGGCGCCACCCTGGCACCGACGAGAACCCCGGCGAACGCGGCGGCAGCTTCCCGTCCGAACTCGGCGCCGGCCCGAAGAAGGTCGGCCAGGTCCGGCCGGTCCTCGGCCGGGATCCAGCCGTGCTCGCGAACCAGCAGGGTGGCAAGCTCGCTCAGCGAAACCGAGACGGACTTCTGAGACCTCCAGGAGCCGGCGGCCGACGCACTCGCCCACCCGAGGATCTGTATGCGAAGTCCTCGGCGAGCCGCCTCGGTCCGCGCATCGCGGTGGGCCGACTCAGCGGCATGGGACCGATGGTCGACACCGTACAGAGCTTCGGCCGTCAGCCATGCCGGATCACGCGGTGCCAACGGCACGGCTCGGGCGTGGCCGGCCAGGAGCTCCACCTCGATGACGGCCAGCGGATCCGCCTGATGCTCCACCACCTCCTGCATGCCGATCGGTGCCGAGAGGTTCATGCCCAGCTCGATGAGATCGATCGGCCCGCCGCGTTCCAGGAATTCACCGACCGCCTCGGCCAGGGCGCTGTCGAACCAGCCATCGGACCGGGTCAGGAACTGACGGGCGCCACCGGCCCGATACGCAGCCTCTGTACCGTCGAGCTGATCGGCGTACGGGTCGAGGCTCCTCACCACCTGGGCAAGCGGCACCTTCGAGCGCAATGCCAGCTGTGCGAGACTTCCCGACGCCAGGGCCGCCGTTTCCTGGAAATACAGGTTCGCCATCCCGGCCAGCACACGACGCGCCTCGAACTCGGGAAAGCCGGGACGCCCCGCTTCCACCGATCGCCCGGTGAACTCTTCGGCGTGCCGGGCGACGACGACACTCGCGAAGTCGGCCGCGGCCGACGCGAGGGCCGAGCGACCTGCTCCCCCGCCGCTGACGGGTCGGTGAAGCGACGCCAGCAGATCGGCCAGTTCGACCATCGGGACGGTCAACGTGCGTTCGGGAGCCGCGGCCTCCGGCGTCGGTGAACGGAGGGTGCCGATGAGATCGTCGTCGCGGAGAAGGTCCGGTCCGGCCTGGTCGGGAACCACCACCTGGCCCGACCTCAGCAGAACAGCGACGTCGCCCATCGCGTGCAGATCGACAACACGGAACGAGCCGCGATCCCCCGTCCCCGGCCAGTCGGGACTGGCATAACGGGCGGGAACCGACATGAGCATACTGATCTGCCCCGGGGGAACCGGCACCGGATTCGTCGACCACAATGGCACCAGACCGGCCGCGTGATGGCCGAAGAGCTCGTGGACCCGTCCGGATCTCGGTGAGCCCGCACGCCTCGACACCCAGCCCTCGACGTGGGAGGACGCCGCAACGGGGGTGGTCGCCGAGAATCGCCGGATCTGCAGGGCAGCCTCGCTGTCCGGCCGGAGCGGCCGGCCCCACTGCAACTCCCGCAGCGCCTGGGCCAGATCGGGGCCGGAGCGGTTGCTTTGCGCCGCCAGGAACCGGCCGAACAGGTCCTGGGAAAGCGTTGTGCTCTGTGGGTCGCCGTTCGGGTAGACCCGCCACCGTCCGTTGTCGGTCCCGTCGTAGTCGATGACGAGGACTGTTGCCTTCTCGGCCAGGTCCTCGACGAATCGCAGGTCACGGCGTTCAGCCGGGAAGGGCGTCTGAAGGATCACGATCGGATGAGCGTCACCGGTGTCCGGCAGCCGCTCCCGATAGACCGGCGCGGACAGATCCTCGCCGTGAACGGTGAGCACGGCACCGACGTGCCGGCCCGGTTCGATGATCAGCCGGTCGATCACGTCGCCCGGCAGCGAGTCCAGAACACTCCAATCGGCGACGTCAGGGTCCAGAGGCACGGCCACCAGTCGCGGCGGTCCCACCTCGGCTGCGGCCCTGTACCGGTTGACCCACACGCCGGTCCCGCCGGGCCGGCCGGCCGCCGGCCGGACGATGGAGGCGCGAACCGCGTGGGCCCCGGCGACAGCGGGCAGGTGGACGATCTGAGCTCGCAGCCCCGGGTCGACACGGACCGCCACCGTGGGGCGGCCGGGCCCGGGGACGACCACCTCGCGGACCGTCCCGGCCCGTAACCACAATCGCACGGCGTCGACCACCTCGGCCGCGGTGGCGCCGTCACGGATCGGCACTCGCAGTTCGGTCTCCGCGGAGACCCCCGGGCGCTGATCGTCGGGCCAGGACCCGCTCGGCCCGCTCGGCCCCTTCCCGGCGGACACTTTTTCACCGAAGAGCCCGTGATGGGGCGCCGTGAGTGGCTCGAACCTCCACGCATCGGCCGGGTCCTTCTCGACCTGGGCGAAGCGACCGGGCGCGACCTGTTCGTAGCCGGACGCCGGTGGGAGCAATGACTGTTCCAGCGCCTCGAAGATCTCGGTCGTGGTCCGCTCAGGATGGTGGCTGTGCCCGTTGATCCGGGCGCGCAGCTCGGTCACCGGATCGATCAACCGGCCGCGAGCCTCGATGATGGTGGAGGCGGTGTCCAGATCCAGCGCGCGAACGAAGCCCTGACCGTGCCGATGGACCACCTGGAAGATGTCCTGGCCGGTGTTCGCGTCGAACAGGACGAGTACGACCCCCCAAGGAGCCGGCTCGCCGCGCAAGGCGTTGCTGTCAGCGAGATACTGCAGCTCCTGGGCGAAAGCCTTGCCGGAGCCGGCCGAGCCGGCCAGCCGGAGAACGACCCGCCGGTGGTCGCCGGTAAGCAGTCTCGCCGGGGTGAGACCCTGCTCACCCGCTCCGATGTAGGGCCGGCCCCCGCGCACCCCGCTCAACCCGGAAACGACCAGCGTCCTCCGCACCGTGCGTGACTCGACCGCGCCGTCGAGGAATGGCCTCCAATCCCTCCACGAGCCGAAGACCTTCTCGTATTCGCCCAGATCCATGCTCCGGGCCTGACCGTGGAGGTCCACGGCGAGCTGCGAGTCCGGTCCGAACTCGGCATTGACCGACGACCAAGCACTGTGCGTCAGCGCCAGCGGCACGAACCCGCGATCACCGTCGAGCAGTTGCAGATCGATGATGGGGGATGCACCACGATCGGCTGAGCCGACCGGGTTCGGGACCGGCGATCCCGGGCCGAACACTTCGGGTCCAGCGACGGCGGACTCGTCGATGAGAGTGAACAACGAGTTGAGCCTGGAGGCGAGTTGCCGAGAGAAATCGAGCTTGGGATCGAGCAGGAACCGGCCCGCCTCGCCGGCACGGAAACGCGCCGTGCGCCGGTCAGCGTCGGCCTGGCTCGCCAGCCCCAGGACGGCCTCGTACACCCCTGGCCGGACCGAGAACGGCAACGGTCCGACAACATCACTCACCGACGAGGCTCCGAGGAGGAAGGCCGCCGTGGCCAGCCCCTGAACCACCTCGGCGGATTCGATCCGTCGCAGCTGGTACATCTGGGCGGGGGCCGTCGGCATCCCGGACAGGGAGCTGATGAAGAGGGCCTTCATCTCGTTGCCGAACGACAACGCGAACTCTCGCGCCAGCAGACCATCTTCGGTATTGACCCGTGCCGACTTCCAGAGGAGGTCGGACCCGAACAATCGGGCAAGCTCGGTCAGAGCTACCGAGACGAACTTCTCCGATGCCGGCTCACGGAAGGCCCCGCTCGGGCCTGATCGGCTCGCGACCGGCACACCGTCATCGGCA
The DNA here is from genome assembly GCF_042899005.1 of Actinoplanes sp. NPDC000266. Taxonomy (NCBI): domain Bacteria; kingdom Bacillati; phylum Actinomycetota; class Actinomycetes; order Micromonosporales; family Micromonosporaceae; genus Actinoplanes; species Actinoplanes sp. NPDC000266. Next base: position 348,062 of record NZ_JBIAZI010000001.1, on the reverse strand, counting down.
GGCGCCGCGGCGGCGGACCCGCCGACCAGCCTGCCGACCTGACGGTTGCTGCGCAGATAGTCGCTGATCCGGATCGCCAGCTGAGTCACCCGGCTTCCGGCGATCAGAGGGTGCTGCCGCCGGGCGTCCAGAATCTCCCGGGTCGTGACCGGCCCGCGATCGCGGAGCCGCCAATTCACCTCGGCCACCAGAGCAGCCTCGTCATCGGACAATCCCGCCGGCGGCCGCGCACCGCGGTGCAGCGCATCCAGATGTGCCCAGGACAGAGCGCCCCGGTGATCGTCCCTGACCTCACGATCGAGACCCGACGTCCGCCACCCCGACGGCGAGATCAGGTGATCCCCGGTCTGTACCACCGGTTCCGGCCCGGCGGAAGTCAACGTCCCCAGACCGTAACCCCGGGCCACCGCTCGGAAGATCGTCAGCCGCGGATCGTCACCGGGCAGTCCCTCCACCACCACGAAGCCGGAAGTCGCCGTCACATCACGCAAACGGTCGATCAGGTCGGCCACGTCATCGACCGCGGCGTTCACCCGGACCACGGCAACGCCCCGTTCGACTGTCACCGGCTCGATCGCCGGGGGCGCCCAGCCCGAGGGCGTGACCGGGAGGACATCGGTCTCCACCACCGCACCGGGTTCCAGCCCGAGGATCCGGGCGCCGGCCCCGACCAGAGCCCGCACCGGACCGTCCATCACCGCCAGCGCCTGAACCTCGTCCGACGGCTGGTAGATCCGGGCTCCGGCCCGCCCGCCGACCGTCTCGACCACCGTCAGCCCGAACTGGGAGCGCTGCACCAGCAGCAGGTGCTCAGGATCGTCGGCGCGCTGCGCCCACACCAATGACACCGTGCCGTTCGGCAGCTCGAACAGGCTCCCGACCATGATCTGCCGCCACCGGCCCGAGAACTCCGTCGCCAGCGCCGGGGCAGTCCAATCCGTACGGGGCCGGCGCGCCACCCGCGCCATGCTCAGGACCTCACCGACCCGCTGGGCACTGTTGTCGCGTATCACCCCGCGTGGCAACGCCGCCAGCGCCGGCGCCAGCCACCTCTGCACCGCCCGCCGGAACAGCCCCTTCGACGCCTCCCGGACCAGCGCGTCCAGCGCCGCGTGACGTGCCCGGAGCTGGTCCAGCAGGTCCCGGAAATCGCCGACCGCATCCGGATCGGTCAGATCCCGCGACACCGCCTCTACCCGCTCCGGACCGTCCGGTGTGGTGTCGATCGCGGTGAGCAGCGCCGCGGCCAGGCGCGCGGTGGTGGCGGTCTCCTCGATGCCGGGACGGCCCTCACCCGCCAGCCACAACCCGACCTGCGGCAGATGCCATGACCCGACGGGCGGCTCGGCCGCCGAGGACCCGGGGACCGCTTGGCCGGGCGCGCCCCGGCCCGGCGCGAGCAACCCGTGGAGCATCGCCCTGGCGGTCGTCGGCGCATCGCCGACCATGACGGGCCTGTCCCACAGCGAACCGTCACTCGTCGGGCCGAGCCTTTCCGCCAGCACCACACGGATGAGACCCTCGTGGCTGGACGTGAAGCTGAGCACGTTCGGATCGGCCACCGCGATGAGGGCCGCCGCCGAGTCCCGGGCGTTGGCGATCGTGACGGGGGCGCCGGGATCAAGTACCCGCGCCACCGCCTCGTACGCCAACGCGACCAACCCGAGCAGGCCGGCGACCTGACTGTCGACGCCGGCGGCCTGGGCCACATCGGCATCGTCGACGTCGGCGCCGATGCGGTCGCGCTGGAAATGCGCGGCGACCGCGAAGGCCGACCGCACGGCCGGCGAATCCTCGCCCAGCACTTTCTCCAGGACGATATGGATGCCCGCGCCGAGGGGAACGCTGACGGCCGTTCCGGTGGTGACCTCCTCGATCGCGATCGTCGCCGGGAGGTCGGCCGGCTCGGCATCGAACATGGCGCCGAGCAGGGCACCGGCATCGACGCCCAGCGCGTCGAGGTGCTCAGCCACCTGATTCCGCAGTCCGGGAAGGTCACGGTGAACGGCGGCGGACGGCACCGTCAGGCCCTGTGCGACCGCGTCGGCCGCGCTCTCCGCCAGATGGACGGCGAGGCCTTCCGGCCTCATCGGCTCGGTGACAGCGTCGTCGACCAGCAACAAGCCCGTACGGTTGAAGTCCGCACCCCGCCGCCCGATGTCACCGGCGAAGATATGCCGGCTGGTCGCGCCGTAGAGCCGGCGAACCTGGCCAGGCATCGTCCGCCAGTCGCCAGTGACCGGGTCGCGGTGCAGATCGACGACCCACTCGACGCCACCCAACTCGGGACGGTGCAACCGCATCAGGGCCGACCACAACACGCCCGGACGCTCCGACGCGGCCAACGCCTTCTGCGACGTCACCAGGTCCAGCGTCTTCCCCGACGCCGTCAACCCCTCGGTGGCCGCTTCGTCGAGCAGGCGCAGGGTCTCAGCACGGTTCTCCGACGGCACCGGAGCTCCGGCCGGAAGCGGATCACCCTTCGCGTACGGGAAACTCTTCTGGCGCGCCCGGATCAGCTCATAACTCAGGGCGAAGTCGTGCGTCGGCGTCGGTTTCCCGTGGATGTCCCAGTGACCACCGTCGGTGATGGCGAGGGGCCCCTCCGACCGCAGCGTGGTCGACGCCTCGTAGACCCGAACCGGATGACCCGCTCCGGCCAGCGCCGCCTGCAGTTCCCGGCCCTGCTTGCCCGAGGTCAGCAGCGTGATCGAGTCAATCGGATCCCCCTCGCGCGTCAGTTCGTTCGTGAACTCCTCCATGCTCAGCAGGCGTCGCGCCAGTTCGGCACCGGTGTCGCGGTCATCCGCCCGGACCGGGAACGTTCGCCGGTCACCCGCCCACGGGCCGGTGACGTCGAGGTGCCGGCGACCGCTCTCCAACCTCGTCTTCGTCTGATCGCACTCGCGGAACCGGCCCGCCAGATCCGGCGAGATCGGGCGTCCGTCGAACGACAACCCGATGGCCCGGCCGCTCGGCTCGCGTGTCACCTCACCCCCCGCCGTCGGACGTGACGTGGTCGGATCCGATCCGAAGGTGCCGGTCACAGCGGTCTCCTGAGCGCTAGGTGGAACAGCGGAAACGGACTGTGGCGCTCGTATCCGAAGGGCCGAACGCCACCCTCACCGCGGTCAGCCGACGAAATCGCCGCAACTGTTCAGGCCGATCGCGTGACGCGGGGAGTTGTCGCTGGTCTGGTCGTCCATGAAGGTGCCGGGGCCGCCCCATTTCTCCGGCCGGTAGGTGCCGGAGCTGTCGGCGATGAAATGCCAGACCTCGCCGCCGGCCCTCATGTAGACCTCCGGCTGGCCCTTCTCGCCGAACAGGAGCACGACGCCGCGATCTCCGGATTGCCGGAACAATCCGTCAAGGTCGGCTCCGGACCTGATCTGCCGTACACCTGGAAGGCTCGGATCGGATATCCGCTTCCTGATCCACGCACCGGCCGGTGTCCGGTCGGCCCCCTCGGCCGGCGCGAGCCGCAGGCCGTCCGGAGCCAGGTTGTCGGCCAGGGTCCCCGCCAGGTCGCCCTCCCGCTGCACGACCCCGAGCAGATCGCCCATCATCACCACCGACTCGGGCATCGGCCCGCCGCTGTCGGCTGTCACCCCCACTCCGGAGCGGACATCGGACTCCCCGGGCAGGCCGAAGAGGTTCTGTGAGACCGCCTCGAGCTGACTCGCGGTCAGCGGGGGCACGTCGATCGCCTCCGAGTCGAACTGGCCCATAAGGTTGGGGCGTCCGGACTTCATGACGTGGTCAGGCAGTGGCAAGCCGTGCGCGACCTCGTGCAGCAGATCGAGCGGGCTCGCACCGGCCCGGAGGTTGTACCGGTCCATGTCCGCGGAATCCTCGACGATCGAGGCGTGCCAGTGCGCGGCCTTCGACTCGGCCAGCTCGACCCGCATGATCAGCTGGCTGCCGTTCCGCAGCATGTTGGCCGGCTGGCGGTTGAACGCCTGAACCCCCACCTGCAGAGCCGCGAAGACGTTCGTCACCCGATCGGTCGCCGGCGAGCCGCCATCGGTGAGCGACAACCTCTGAGTCACCTCGGTGACCGGTTTTCCGTTGAAGATGAACTCGCGGACGTCGAAATCAGCGACGAAGGTCTGACTCCGCTGGGCCGGAGGGCGGGGATCCTCGTCGAGTCGCTCGGGCACGACCCGGACGTACCTCCGAGGCGACGGGTCAGCCCCGGCACGGGCAGTCTCGAGCTCGGGATCGGCCTGCGGTCGCGGATAGACGATCTGATCGGGACCAGGGATCCTTCCCCGGACTGACAGGCCGGCGGCCGTCGCCATGCTCGTGAACAGCTTGCCTATCCCCGCTTGGTCGAGGACGACAGTGGCCTCCCAGTGGTTGACCTGGAGTCCGTCGGCCATCGTCACGTGCCAGCCGATGCGTGATCGGACGGAGTTGTCCCCCTCCCGCACGGCGACTTCGGGATCTCCCATGCTCATCGGGCCGACCAGATGAAACCCGGAAGCCGCATCGAGCAGACCCTGGTGACCCGGATACCCGGTACCGGAGCGTGGAAGGACCAGGATGTTCTCCGGGTTCAGCCGGGCCTGTCCCCGGAGCTCCCCGATCCGGGCGATCAGGGCGTTCGAACGATCGGCCAGTGCCCCCGGGTCATCGGCGTTGTTGAGGACGAAGACGTCGACGGTCCGGCGGCCGCCTTTCCGACCGTCGAGTTGCACGACGTGGTGAGAGAACGGACTGGTCTCCCGTGTATCGGCGAAGCCCTCCCACCGGTCGTCGATGCCGTCGTTGAGGAAGGCGGTGACGACGAGCTCCACCGGGTTGTGCCGCGTGTACAGGTCGGGGGTCTGCCTGAGGGTCAGGAGAATCGCCTCCCTGATCTGCTGTGGCGTGACCTCGATCCCCGCGGCCCTGAACCAGTTCCCCACCGTCGCTTGCAGCTCGATCTGGCTCGTTGCCGAGCCGGTCGGCGCAGGCGCTCCTTCCGGTATGGACGGAAGGGGACGCCCGCTCGGCCGCACCTCGGGCGTGTCAAGCGGCCGCATCAGCGTAAAGCGATCGATCGCGGCGTCGAAGAGGGCCGTGGCTCGTTGGTCAGAGCCCGCCCCGGCGGCCGATCGGCCGAGCTCGGCTCGTGCCTCGGCTCCGGTGAAGCCGAAGCCGAGAAGCCGCGCCTCGGTGTCGGCCCACACTCGATCCCGATCTGGTGCCGGCTCGCCGGCCACCGCTGCGCTGTCAGTGATGAGTTGGCCGGCGACCACGTCGGTGAATGCTCTGATGGCGCGGTCGTCGATGAACGGCAACGACAACCATTCACCGCCGTTCCTTTCCTGAACGGTGCCGATGGCCTTCAGAACAGCGTCGCGGGTCGGACGAGCGTCGTTCGCGTCCCGCGCCCCCCGCGAACCGAGGCTTTCCAAGGCGCCATCGCGCAGGCGGGCTTCGCGAACGGCCACGTCCTGCTCCGGAACCACGGGCGGAGCGGCGGCCACTTCGTCGGCGAGCGCCTCGAAGATAGCCGTCGCGGGCCGGCCGGCGGCGCTCAGGCGCCTTGCCGTCGCCCGAGTTCCGGCCCGGCTGAGCATGGAGACCAGCGACGCCGGCACCGCCTGTCCCCGGCCGCGCAACACAGCGTCGACGCTCTGTGCGGTTACGGCAAGCGTGTCCACGACCGCCGGAGCAGAATTCGCCGACGGGTCCTCGCCCGGACCGAACGCCGTGACGAAGGGCTGTTGCTGGTCACTGAGGTTGTACTGAACGAGCCGCCCCGCATCGTCGACCAGCAGCGAGACCTCAGTCACTCGATTCGGCTCGACCGGGCCTCCGCCCTGGGCGGGGTCCAGGAACGTCGGCCGTGCTGGGTCATCCGTACCGACCATCAGCAGAGCGTCGTCTCCGGCGTAGATCGGGGTGACCGCGCCCGCGTCCAGATGCGGCAGGTGGCCGGCCAGCGCGCCGTCGCCTACGGGTCTGAGCTGTGCGGGCCATCCGGAACGGCCGGCCCACGCGGTCATGGGGAAGTCGTCCGGCCCCGGCATCACCCCGGTGAGGCGGGCGAAGAACAGCCCGATCCGGGTCTCGTTCGTCATGCCGGGCGCGGTGACCGGGCGCATGAAGTCGAGCGCTTCGAGGGTCGCGTGCACCTGGCTGAGCCCTCGCAATGCGGTGGCCGGAAGCGGGATTCGGACGTCTCCGCCCGCGAGATGGGCGCCGGCATCGACCAACGCGGTCAGGTCGGCCACGCCGTACCCCACTTGCTCGACGGTGGATCTCAACGAGTACTGATCCGGCACCCTGATCCGCAGAAGAGAGTGGGTGGACCGGTTCACCGCCGGTGGCTCGAGCGGGAAAGCCATCAAACCCGACGGATGGGCCCTCAACAGGTCCAACAGGCTCGGCTCGGGCCAGCCGACCGGAATCCGGATGTAGGCGTTCGTGAGTTGGCCGCCGTTCGGGGACTTCCCGACCAGCGCCCGCCGGACGGCTTGTGCCTCCGCGCTGTCGCCGGCTCGAACCCTGCCCTGGACGACGCTCTGAAAGGCGGTCGGCAGGTCGACGGCGGGACTTCCCGCCAACTCGGGCCGGATGAGCTTGAACAGATCCTCCGGGGTGATTCCCCGATGAGTCGCTTTCTCGTTGCGGACCAGCTCCCAGGAGGCCCGGTTCGCCTCACCCCGATACACGAACACATCCGCGACCTGCGACAGCTGCCCGACGAAGCGCCCACGATCCCCGCGCATCTCGCCGGCCCGGTCCTGGAGGATCACGATCGGCCGGTCTTTGCCGTTGTTCGGCAGCCGGTCGGCGTACTGCCGGGCGTCGAGAAGCTCGGACTCGCCGACGTCAAGAAGTCCGCCCTCGAAACTGCCAGGCTCGATGATCAAGCGGCCGAGGTCCGCCGGAGGCAGGGTCTCCAGGTCCTTCCAGGCGGCGATGTCCCTGTGCAACGAAACCGCGACCAGTTCCTCGGCGCCGGTTCCAGCGACGCGGTATCGATTCACCCAGATCCGGGTGTTGGCCTCCACGGCCGGTTGGACGACGGATGCCGCAGTCTCCGGCAGCTTGAGGTTGCCGGGCACGTGGAGAACCTCCGCCCGTAGACCGAGCCCGATCCGGACCGGAACACTGGGCCGGGCCTCAGCGCGGGAGACGACCTCTCGGATCGACCACGGTTTCAACCAGATCCGCGTCACATTGGTGATGTCGCCGAAGCCGGCGGTCACCGGCACCCAGACAACCGATGCCGGTACGCGGACCGCACGGTCTCCGTTCGAGCCGGGAAGTGACGACGCCTGAATCTTCTCCAGCAGCGCGCGGTTGCTCAAGGTCTTCGCGAAGCCGAATCCCGCGACACGGGCGCGCAACTCGGCGAGCCCGGAACCGAGAGCCGGATCGCGCTCGAACACGGCGGCCAAGGCCGTGCTCAGATCGTCGGCCGGACGGATCGCTCCAATAGCGGTGACGGTTCGCCAGGAAGTCACGCCCTCCGTTTGACTGGTGCCGCCCAGCACGACACCGTGCAGGCGGCCGTTCCTTTCCAGCAGTTCTTGACCGATGAGCTGCTGGAGTTCGCGGCCGAAAGCATCGCCGGTCGCGGGATCGCCGGCGACGGTGAGTACCAGCGCTCGTGTCGCATCACCGAGCTGCGGCTTGACCGCGGCAAGCAGGTCTCGGGCGCTGAGCCTCGACCCGCTCTCGGCCGTCTCGATGAACGGCTCGCCGCGGTCTTCACCGACTGTCCCGGCGACAGTGAAGGAATGGGTGAGCCGGTCGGCGAGGGTGGCGGCATTCTGCGCGATGGTTCGCACGATTCTCTCGGCCTCGCCGCCGACCGCCTTCGAGTGCACCTCCCAGGCGAGCGACGAGGCATGCGCGCCGTACGCCATGCGCAACTCGGACCGGCGGTCGTCGGTCACCGGCTGCGCCGACCTGGCGCCGGTCAGGAATTGCAGTTCCACCAGTGGCGGAGCGTGGTCACTCTGGTGGACGACCGAGTCGTCCGTGGCCGTGATCGAGGAGAGAACGGTGGCCCGCCGGCCGAGTTGCTCGGTCAGTACCCGGGCGAGCGTGCCCCTGATCGCCGTGTCCCGGCTCGCCAGCCATCGCCCGGCACGGGCGGCGAGATACGGGTTGTCACGCTGGCCTTCGAGCTGAGCAAGCCCTCGCACCACCTCCGTCAGGGAGGACACCGAGGCCACCAGCACGTCGGTGTACCTCCGCCGGTTGTTCGCCCAGGCGTCCAGGAACCAAAGACTCGCGATGCCGTGGACGGTCGCGTACGACTGAACGTCGAGAAGCCCCGTAGCGGCGACCGCCTGCGTATCGATACCGAGCTCATCGCGGGCGAAGTCGCCGGCGATGAGATGGCCGAAGCCGTCGGCCGACCGCAGCAGCGACGCCGCCGGAGAATCGTCGGAAAGCGCGGACATCTCTCCGGTCAGCACGCGGCGGATATCGGTCAACGCCACGGTGACGGTGCGTTCCTCGGGCTGCGCCTCCTGACTCGGGAGAGCATGTGCCGCCAGTAGATCACCGCCACGGGTCCACTGCCGGACGTAGCTGGAGGGATCGGTGTCGGGCCACCAATGGGACGCGTCCATCGGCTGTCCCCGGCCGACCACATCGACAGTTCGGTGAGGCTGTCCGTCCGGTCCGACCCTCTCGGCCCGCAACCGCAGAAGACGGCCTTCCACCAGGATTTCCCTGCCGGCATGGAACTGTTCCAGGCCGGCCGCCAAGGCGCCGAAAACCCGCTCGGCCTCCTTGCCGCCGATCGAAACCCGCGTCGTCCGCTCGAGGAACGGCCGCTCCTGAAACTCGAACCGGCGTTCGTCGAAATGTGACCCGGCCGTGAGACTTCCGTCGGCACGGGCCTGTTCCCAACGGGCATCGGGAGGAACGGTGTACGAAGCGAAATCGAGGGGTGCTCCGACGGTCTGCACGTCGGTGGGTTCGGTACCGCTACGGGCGGGTGGGGCGAATCCCGCCGGCGAGCCCGCCAACGTCGGCACCGCCGGCACTGCCGGCAACCGCCGCGGCGTCCGCGCGCCACGGGGCTTCGACGACTCACCGGCCCTCTGCGGGGTTCCGCCGGAATCCGGATCCATTCCGCCGAGCATCCTGAATGTTCGGCCGGTCTCGAAACGGGTGACGACCGTGTCGACCAGATCTTCGAACGGGAACGGTACGTGGCTCCCGCGGGCCGCGCGGTAGAACTCCGCGGTCTTGACGATCGTGTAAGGCGAAGGTCCGGCGCCTGGCGGCCTGTTGAGTCGTTCGAGAACCCTGGCGATCAAGGCGTTGTCGTCCGTCGGGAGAGGAGCCCAGGTTCTCTGCACCTCCAGCTCCGCCGCCCCACTCAGATCCCGATTTCGCCGGACACGCCGGCGGAGCGGCTGTGCGGGCGCCGCATCGCGAACGTCATCGTCCGGAGCCGGCCCGGTCGTCGACCCTCCTTCGGGCTTGCTCGGCTGCGCGCCGTCGACCCGGGGTTCACCGGAACGTTCCGGCCTGGTCCACTCCTCGAGCTCCGTCGCGGTGAGGCCGCTGCGGCGCCTTCCCCGGCCGGCCGTGGCGCCCTCGGTCGCGATCGCCGGCCGCTCGGTGGCCGGCGACGAGTGCCTGACGAAGGCGACCGACCGGTCGGGCGAGGCGAGGTCGACCTGCGCGAGCCCTCCCCGGCCATCACGGAGGAGCTCGATGCCCCCGGCCATGACATTCCGCGAGGCCCGGCTCCCGTCCGGGTGGAACAGAATCGGCTCCGCCGGGTCATCGCCGCCGACGGCCACGAAGATCCGTTCCCCGGCCCGGACCGGGGTGGCCGCCCCGGCCATGAGCAGAGAGAGATCGCCGGCGGCGCCGGTCCGGAACCGGGCCCCGAAATCTGCCGCCCAGTCCGTCAGCGGAGACACTCCGGTCGCCTGAGTGACCATGAAGAACAGTTGACCGGCGCGGTCCTCGGCGTTGCCCTGTTCCGCCGACGTGGCCAGAAACCTCCGCACCCGCTCGATACCCAGATGGGCGGACGAGGGGACGGGAAACATCATGCGGCCGTCATAGGACTTGACGGCGCCGGCTTCGACCAGTGCCGTCAGATCGACGGCCCCCGGATAGCTGTCGCCGCCGACCCAGCCGGCGAAGCGGGCCGGAACACTGATCGGGATCGCGGGCCTACCGCCCGGCCTGGTCCGGTACAGGGGCATCAGGCCCGCCGGATAGACGGACTTCCATGAGGCGGCGGCGCTGGAGTGACGCAGGCTTTGCGGAAGCGGCAGATACCCATTCAGGACGGCTTCGTCGCCCGGGCCCGCCATCGCCAACAGCCGGCGGACCAGCATCGCATTGTCGTGATCGAGATCCAGGCCCTGGTCGAGCATGGTCAATGGATGCGCGAAGCCGGCGACTTCCAAGCCTGCCTTCTCCCGCAGGACCCAGCCGATTCCCCGGCCTTCGGGATCGGCATCGGCATCGAGCTGTCGGCCGTCGTCGAACTGAGCCCATCGACCGGTACCCGCCGTCTTGACGAAAACCATGGCGTGCCGCGCCAGTTCCAGCACGAATGTCCGGTCGTGGGAACTGCCGGTGAGCTCGGTTGACGTCAGGACCACGACTGGTCGTTGATCGTTCCCGACGAAGGGAAGCCGGCGTGCGTAGCCCACAGCGGAAAAGGGCTCGCCTTCGACGATGAGACGACCGCTCATGAGCTGACCCGGCTCCATGGTGAGCCGAGCGACCGAGGTCATCGAGAGCTCGTCGAGGACGCTCGAGTCGGCCTCCTCGGGCAGCGGGACCGCGGTCAGGACGATATCGCTGGAACGGTCGGCGGAGGAATGCCGGCGGTTGACCCAGATCCGATGCCGGGAGTTCCGGGTGCTGACCGGGTTGATGAACGATGCTGACATCTCGGGGTCGGCGCCGGTGGGCGCAAGACGCAGGACCCAGGCCTGGAGACCGTCGTTCACCCGGACGGAAACGACGGCCGATTCCCGGCCGCTGACCGGGTTCTCCCGGAACGTCCCAGGGCGCAGCCACATCCGGGCGGCATCCATCATCTCGACGTCGGTAGCACCGGGACGGACCGGAATCAACAGTTCGTCGACGGTCTCATAGCCCCCTACTGCCTCCGCGGGGACCGTCCGGCCGGCCGACGCCCTCTCGGCCTGGATCGATTCGGTCGCCGCCCTGAAGACCTCGGACGACGGCACATCCGGCTCGGCCAGGTGTCCCGCGGCCCGCGCACGAACTTCCCGAATCGCGTCGAAGGCAGGTGGGCCATCGCTTCGGGCCGCCGCCAGTGCCTGGTCGAGACCGGGCTCCGATCGCAGTTCGAAGGTCCGGCGGTCGACGACCTGCCATACTTCCGGGCCCAGCGCCGCAGGCGCACGAACGACGACGGCGCGGGGGCCGGGCCGCCCCAGCAACTCCTCGGCGCTGAGGTGGCGTTGCGCATGCTGGGCCAATTCCACGGCCGAGACCGGAGAACCGAAGAGATCAAGGATCAGTACGGAGGGATCGCCACCCTCACGGAGGACCGTGTCGACCAGACCACGGACCATCTGGTCGGGGAGCACCAAGCCGGTCGAGTCGAGTACGCCGTGCCGGCCATCGACTTCACCGGCATACCCGATGATCGTGATGGCGTCCGGCCGACGGCTCATCCGGGCCGCGAACACGACCGTCTCGTCGTCCGGACCAGGCGTCCGGCTCGCCGAGGAGGACGTGTCGCGGGCGTAGACGAAGACACCGTTCGCCGTGCGGACAGCGGTGCTGCCGGGCACGGGCCGAAGTGGGGTCCGATCGGTCCGCGCGGACCCGCCGGGCAGCCGGCCGACGTGGCCGTTGTTGCGGAGAAAATCGGTGACCCACATGGCGAGCTGGCTCACCTTGTGTTCCGACAACGGCGGATTCTGGAGTTTCCGGGCGTCGAGGATCTCCTGGGTGGCGGCCGGCCCGAAGTCCTTGAGCCGCCAGTTCACCTCGGCCACCAGAGCGGCCTCGTTGCGGGTCAGCCCGGCCGGCGGCTGCCGGCCGGTCCGGAGGTCGTCGAGCTCCGGCCACGAGAGGGCGCCACGACGATCGTCGCGGACGTCGCGATCCAGACCCGAGACCCGCCATCCCGACGGCGAGATCACATGTTTCCCGGTCCGCGCCACCGGAGCCGGCTCGGCCGGGACCAACGTGCCCAGGCCGAACCCGCGGGCCACCGCCTGGAAAACTGCGAGCTGCGGATCCTCGCTGGACATGCCCTCCAGGACCACGAACCCCGGCAACGCCGGGACATCCCGGTCCAGATAGTCGATGATCTCGGGCAGATTATCGGCGCCGGCGTTCACGCTCACCACGACCAGACCTTGGCCGGTGACCACATGACTGGTCGGCGCCGGCGGCGCGACGGGAACCGGGGCGGGACGGACGTCGGTCTCGGCCACCACTCCCGGTTCCAGCCCGATGATCCGGCCGTCGCCGCCGACCAGCACCCACAGATCACCGTCCACGACGGCCAGCGCCTCGGCTTCGTCGGCGGCCGGATGAGTCTCGGCCCCGGCCCGTCCGCCGACCGCCTCCACGAACGTCAACCCCAGCTCGGTGCGCTGCACCAGCAACACGTGTTCGGGGTCGTCGGTGCGTTGCGCCTGCACCAACGACACCGTGCCGGACGGCAGTTCGAACAGGCTCTCGGCCATCACCTGCTGCCACCGGCCCGAGAACTCGTCCGCCAGTTTCGGAGCGGACCAGTCGGTGCGGGGCTCGGAGGCGACCCCGGCCATGCTCAGCACCTCACCGACCCGCTGAGCACTCTTGTCCCCGACCGCTCCCCGCGGCAGTGCCGCCAGCGCCGGCGCCAGCCACAACCGCACCGCCCAGCGGAACATCCCTCGCGACGCGTCCCGCGTCGCGCCCTCCAGCGCCGCGTGATCGGTGCGGATCTGATCAAGCATGTCCCGCATGTCACCGGCCGCGGCCGGATCCGTCCGATCCCGGGACACCGCATCGACCCGGTCCGGACCCTCCGGCATGTTGTCGATCACGGTCAGCAACGCCGCCACACCTTCAGCCGCGGCCACCGTCTCGGCCAGTTCGGGCCGCGCCTCACCCACCAGCTGCAGCTCGAACCGCGGCAGATGCCACGATCCCGGCACCGGCTGCGCCATCACCTCCGCACCCGGCGCCGCCGTCGCCGGGCCGGCCGGGCCCGCAGCCGGGCCCAGCAGCCTGCTCAGCATGTCGCCGGCGGTCGTGGACATCCCGTCGGCCGGCACCGGGGTGTCCCACACCGGCGTGTCACCCGGCGTGGTGACGTGGCGAGCCAGGACCTCACGCAGCAAACCCTGGTGACCAGTCAGGAACGTGAGCAGGTTCGGGTCGGTCTCGGCGAGGATCGCGCTGATCGGCAGACGGGCCGTGACCACCGCGACATGCTCCGGATCGACAGCGGCCGCGACCGCCTCATGCACCAGGGCGACCACCTCGAGCAGACCGGCGACCTGGCTGTCCACCTGGGCCGCCTGCACCACATCGGCATAGGTGACCTCTACGCCCGTACGGTCGTGCAAGAAGTGGGCGGCTACATCGAAGGCCGACCGCAGCGGCGGGGAGTCCTCCCCCAGCACGCTACGGAGCACGGTGTGGACGCCACCACCGAGGGGGACGCTGACAACCGTCCCGGGTGTGGCGTCGTCGGCGACGGCCGCCGCCGGGGTGTCGCCCAGCTCGCCGTCGAACATCGCGGGGAGCACGTCACCAGGGTCGACGCCCAGCGTCCGGAGATGGTCGGCGACGTCGTCCCGCAGGCCGGTGACCTCGGTGTCCGCGACGGGCACCGGCAGGCCCTGCGCCCGCGCGTCGGCCGCGGCCTCGGCCAGGTGAACAGCGAGCCCCTCCGGACGGTCCGGCCTGGCGACAGCATCGTCGGCCAGCAACATCCCGGTACGGTTGAAGTCGGCGTCACGCTTGCCGAAACCGTCCTCGAACCGGTGCCGGCCGGTCGCGGCATAGCGCCGCCGGACGCTGCCGGGAATGCCGCGCCACCGGCCGGTCCGCTGATCGAGGGAGAGGTCGACCACCGACTTGACACTTCCCAGGTCGTTTCTCAGCGACCGCAGGAAACCCGTCCACGGCACGGCCGGATGCTCCGACGGCGCCAACGCCCGCTGCGCCGCCACCAGGTTCAGCGTCTCCCCGGAGCCGGCCAGCCCTTCGGCCTTGGCCGCGCGCAGCAGGCGTACGGTCTCCGCTCGGTCGTCCAGCGGCACGGGACCGCCGGTGCGCGGTTGCGGCCCCTCCGCGTACGGGAAATCCTTCTGCATGGCCCGGATCAGCTCGTAGCTGATCGCGAACTCGTGCGTCGGCGTCAGCCCGCCGTGCACGACCCAGTGCCCACCACGAGGGATCACCAGGCCCGCGTCGGACGACAACTCGGTCGACGGTTCGTAGACCCGCAGCGGAAAGCCCGCTTCGGCCAATGCTCGCTGCACCTCGCGGCCCTGCGAACCGGAGGTCAGCAGCGTGATCGAATCAATCGGGTCACCCGCCCGGGTCAGTTCCGCCACGAACTCCGGCATCGCCAGCAGCCGCTGCGCCAGCACCGCGCCGCTGTCAGCGTCGTCGGCCCGCACCGGGAAAGTCCGGCGGTCACCCGCCCAGGGCGCCGTGACGTCGAGGTGCCGCAGCGGGCCGGGGTTGCCGTTCTCGTCGACGAGCTGGTTCTCCAGCCTTGTCTTCGTTTGGTCGCACTCGCGAAACCGGCCCGCCGACGACGCCGAGATCGCCCGGCCGTCGAACGAGACAGCTGTCGCCCGGTCGCCGTCCTTGGTGACGGACCCACTCGGGCGTTGCGGGGTGGCGGTCGATCCGGCGTTGTGCGGGCTGGTCAAGGGTGTCTCCTCGGCGGTACGTGGTGTTGCTGGGAAAGTCGGGGATCAGCCGCGCCGGCGCACGTGCACGTCGGCACACTGGTCGACCGGCAGCAGCTTGGACGGCTGCTCATGGGCCGTCCGGTAGTCGTCGAACGAGAACACCTGGGAGCCGTCGCGGTTCACGGTCACCACGCGCAGATCGTCGTCGTGCCCGTGATGGACGAACACGACGTCGTCATTGCCGGACGCCAGGAAGGTGAGGCTGCCCGCACCGGTGTTCTCGGCGACCTCCTCGATCTCCTCCCAGGAAGACACCGTCTGCCATCCCGGTCCGGCCGGCCGGCCACCGTCGAACAGCCATTCCAGGCCGGGCTTCGCTCCCGGCGTTCCGGCTCGGGCGCCCTTGATCTGAATGCCGAGCGCGAACCGTTTCTGAAGCACACCGTGTGTCCGGGGGACGCCGGTCGACTCGCTGAGAGCAAAGCCGCGAACGGCCATGTCAACGACGCGGTGCACGGACGCCGGTAGTGACTCCGCCGGGATGGCGTTGATGGGCATCGATTCCCTTTCGGCTGGAGGCTGCGGGTCGTCCGGTGAAGAGCGTTCGGCGGGGGCCTCTCCGACGACCGGCGTACGCGGCGGAACCGGCGGCTCACGGGTCAGGGCCGGGTCGAACTCGCCGCCGACCCGGCCGACCTCGCCCGGTTCGACCGGATCGCCCAGTGGGGCCACCTCGACCGGGCCGACCGGGATGAAGATCGGCGGTCGATGTGCCGGCAGGACCGCCCGGCCACCCCGCTGACCGTCCAGGAACAACACGCCGTCGCCGTCGTTCACGACGTTGACGAGATGGTTCCGCCCGCCCGGGCCGCCGACGATCACCAGGCCCTGTGCGCCGCGACCGGCCGCCCGCAGCGCCCGGGCGATGACGTCGTACGACTCGGCCCGGACCAGTCGCCTCGGGCCGGTCGTCCCCCCGGGCGCCGGGAGGGTGTCGTTGGCGTAGGCGACGACCTCTACGGCGTCGACGCCGCCACCGCTGTACTGCGGATCCTCGATCGCCAGACCCGGCGCCACGAACGACGGGATCTCCCCGTTCAGCTGGGTCTCGACCGCCATGTGCGTCGCCAGCGCGGCCAGGAAACAGTTCACGGTCCGCTCGCCGGTCTGGTGGCGGTCCTGACCGCCGTCGTTCACCTGCGCGAGCCAGCCGTACCGCTGGTGGAAGACGGCATCGCCCGCACCCTGCGGGGCCCACCACTGGAAATCGATCGATGCTGGGGCCAGCCCACTCGGGACGGCGGCGCCCGGCGGCCTGTCGTGGTCGAGGACATTCCGCTGAGGCGGCTGCGCGGCGTTCGGATTCTGGGGCACGGCGGCAGGACCGGTCGAATCCGGAGCTGACATAGGCCCGGCGACCGCGGGCACATGATCATCCCAGTGGCTCACCCCATCGGCAGAGGACATGCCGGACGGACCGGTTGACATCGGACCCGCCTCGGTGGGCCGGGTCGTGCCGTCGGGAGCGAGGGCGGTGTCGCCCGGTCCGAAGGCCTGCGCGGGGTCGCTCGCGCTGCCGGGCGCGGGGACGTCCGGCGGGACGGAAGCCTCGACCGTCCGCCCGGCGCCGTCGTTCAAAGACCGGAATTCGTCGCTCAGGCGCACGGTCTGCGACACGGGTTTCGGGTCGCTGCCGGCGCCGTCAAGGAGCGGGGCCGGGCTCCGCGACTGCTGGGCGGGCGCAGCGGATCCGGTGGCCGGCGAAGCGGCCGGGGGAACCGGCGAAGCGGCCGGGGGAACCGGCGAAGCGGCCGGGGGAACCGGCGAAGCGGCCGGGGGAACCGGCGAAGCGGCCGGGGGAACCGGCGACGCGGGCCGGGACGGGACGCCGGGGTCGCCTCGGGTCTCCGCCCCGCCGCCCGGGATCGCCGCCGTCCGGTCGTCAGCCGCCGTCGGCACCTCCCGCTGGTCGACGACTCCGCCGGCCACGGCATCGACCGGCGCCGGCGTGGCGTCGAAGCCGGGGCCCACAGCCGCCGGCGTGGCGTCGAAGCCGGGGTCCGCGGCCGCCGGTGTCGCGTCATGGTCCGCAACGGCCGGCGCGGACCCACCGTCATAGCCGGGACCGGCAGGCGCCGGGGTCGCGGACGAGCCCGGGGAACGGGGCAATGCCAGGTCGTCATACGGGGCTTCGTTGTGGCCCTCGGTCACAGCCTCCGCCGCCGGAGCGCCGACGCGGTCGGGTGCGGGCACCGGCGAAGACGGCCCGGCGTGGTTGCCGGTGTGCGTGCGGTGGCGCAACGCGTCGCCCGACACGTGACCGGCGTGCTCCGTCAAGCCTGACACCGCACCGGAGGCCGCACCTCCGTACAACGACTCCGCAGTGACTTCCTCTCCCTGGATACCCGCCCATGTGGGTCCGACCAGGACCTCCGTACCGGCCTCGACCACCACGTTGTCCACCCAGCCCTCCTCCTGCTCCGGCGGCGCCGGAGCTCTGTTGACCGGAGGCGCATCGGTGACCGGAGATCGCGGAGCAACGGGAGGCACCTCGTCGCCGACGGTCGACCTCGGCACGGCGGGCGCCGGCGGAATCTCCGGCTTGGGGTCGGGCCTACCCGGCCCGTCCCTACCGATGATCTTGGCGAACACCTTGCCGAACTGCGGGCCGAGGATGTTGTAGAGCTGGCCGACACCGACGCCGAGCGCGCCACCCAGCGCGCCGATCGCCGCCGAGTCCGAGACCTTCTTCCAGTCGATGTCGTCGATCGAGCCGTTACGTTTCATGATGGCCTGCACGGCCAGCGACATGATCACCTGCGCGCCCGCACCCATGGCCTGCCCCATGGCGATCTGCATGCCCAGGCGCAGCAGGAACGCGATGACCCGGGACCGCCCGATCACCAGCCGCAGCAACCACCCCGAGATGAGTCCCGGGAACAGCCACTGCAACGCCAGAACGATCATGAATGTGATCAGCAGCTCGACCAGAGTCGCGATGATCATCAGCTTGGCGTACTCGACCTCGACGGCGAGGTTGTCGAAGTCGTCGCTCATCCGGTAGACGTAGCGCCCGGCGAGCGGGAGGAAGCCGGGATTGTCGACGTACTCCCGCATCGCGTCGACGAAGGCGCGGTCGGCCGCGCCCTGCATCGCGCTGGAAAGCGAGTTGACCACAGCCACGAAGTCCGGTTGCAAGCCCTCGATCTCGAGGCCGAGCGACCTCAGCGCCTCCCCCAACTGCCGAAGGATGGTCTCGTCGACCGCCGGGAACTGCTCGCCGGACAACCAGAACTGGAAGCGGTTGTACTCGTCCGAGACGTCGATACCCACGACCGAACAACCCCCACTGACGAACCGCGGCTATATCGAGGACGACGCACCGAACGACGGGAGCTTCAGGAGGGTGTGCGGCGCCACGCCTCGGCCAGGCGCTGCAGCGCCTGGCCGGCCTGCGGGCCGGACACGACCGGTGTGCCCGGCGAGGGCTCAGTCGCTTTCCGGGTGCGCAGGAAGCCCTCGGTCAGCTGCCGGCCGATCTCCTGAACGGTGCGCGGGTCCGGCCCGTACGCCTCGAGGATCATGTCGTGCCGCAGCGTCCACGGCAGCGTACGCAGGGCCGCACGCGCCTGCTCCGAAGGCACGGCACCGACCACGACGGTGACCCGCTCGTCGACGACCGGAACGGTGAGCAGCTCACCCGGCATCGGCTCGCTCGCCGGGTGCAGCCACAGGCCCGCGGGAATCGGGGTGAAGCCGGA
Organism: Actinoplanes sp. NPDC000266; assembly: GCF_042899005.1. Classification (NCBI taxonomy): domain Bacteria; kingdom Bacillati; phylum Actinomycetota; class Actinomycetes; order Micromonosporales; family Micromonosporaceae; genus Actinoplanes; species Actinoplanes sp. NPDC000266. Next base: position 329,464 of record NZ_JBIAZI010000001.1, on the reverse strand, counting down.
TCCGTGCCGCAGGAGCGGTTGCCATCGCGGGGCCGGGAAGCGAGCGCCCTGAGCGACCGGCTCCCGGCCGGGCTCGAACCGGACCCACTCGCCCTCCTGGACGAACAGCCGCTCCGGCAGCATCAGGGCGGCCCCGGTGGGCGCCACGACCGTCACGCCCAGGCTGTCGGCCAGCGTACGGGCGATGCCGTTGGCCCCCGAGAACGAGAGAAGCAGCCGGATCCCGTCGGTGCGGCCGCCCAGGAGCCGCGCGAGCTCCTCGCCGGTCGGCCCGGGGTGGACGGCGACGACGACGTGCCGGATGCCGGGCTCGGAGGGCAGCCCGGCCAGCAGTTCGTCGGGCGGTGCGGGTGAGTCGCCGAGCACGACCGTCACACCGGCCCGCTCGAGCAGATGGGGCGCGGTCACGCCCCGGCCTTCGCGACAACGTCCTCGACCAGCAGGGTGCGCAACTGGTCGACGGTCGGCCGGCCCAGCGCCCGGATCCGGCCGGCCTGGCGGGTCACCGCCTCGTCGAGGACCTGCCGGGCGTACCGGCCGTTGCCGAAGGTGGCCGTACGCCGTACACCCTCGAACCTCTCCCGAACCGCGCCCAGCGTGGCCCCCGGGCATTCGTAACCGCTGGTCATCGCCAGTTGCTGGAAGATGCTGGTCAGCTCGTCGGGGGTGTAGTTCTCGAAGTGGATGCGCCGGGAGAAGCGGGACGCCAGGCCGGCGTTGGCGGCCAGGAACGTCTCGATCTCCTGCTCGTAGCCGGCGGCGATCACCACGACCTCGTCGCGGTGGTCCTCCATCAGCTTGACCAGCGTGTCGATCGCCTCGCGGCCGAAGTCGTTCTGGGCGCCGGGCGGGGCCAGGGTGTACGCCTCGTCGATGAACAGCACACCGCCGCGCGCCCGCTCGAACGCCTCCCGGGTGCGATGCGCGGTGTGCCCGATGTACTCACCGACCAGGTCGGCCCGGGCGACTTCCACGAATTGACCTCCCGCGAGCACGCCCAGAGCGGTCAGCAGGTCACCGTACAGCCGGGCCACCGTGGTCTTGCCGGTGCCGGGCGGGCCGGAGAAGACCAGGTGCCGCGACATCGACGGGGCCGGAAGCCCGGCCGCGACCCGGGCCCGGGTGGCCGCCAGCAGGTCGATCATCTCGGTGACCTCCCGCTTGACCGCCTCCAGCCCGGTCATCCGCTGCAGCTTGGCCAGCATCTCGTCGACCCTCGCCTGCTCGCCCTCGCCATCGCCGTCCCGCGCGTCGGCGCCGAGATCCTGCGGCATCAGCTGGGCGAGCTCGACCCCGGACGGGTCGTCGCTCTGGGCCAGCCGGAACGCCTGCCGGCCCACCATCTCCTCGAACACCTTCCGGGCCACGCGGGCGTTGCCGAAGTTCTCGTCGCGCACCATGCCGCCGAACAGCTCGGTCAGCGCGAGGCGGGTGTCGTACTCCAGCGAGTAGTGGTGGCTGCTGCAGATTCGCTCGACGATCGTCACCAGCTCGGCCGTCGAGTAACTCTCGAACTCGATGGTCTTGGCGAACCGCGAGGCGAGACCCGGGTTGGCTCCGAGGAACGCGCGCATCTGCGGTGAGTAGCCGGCCACGATGACCACGACCTCGTCGCGATGGTCCTCCATGAGCTTGACCAAGGTGTCCACGGCTTCCCGGCCGAAGTCGTGGCCGCCACCCTCGACCGGCATCAGGGTGTACGCCTCGTCGATGAACAGCACCCCGCCGAGCGCCGCCTCGAAGCGTTCAGTGGTCTTCACTGCCGTGCCGCCGATGTGCTCGGCCACCAGGTCGGCCCGCGCCACCTCGACGATCTGCCCGGTCTTGAGGACGCCGAGGCCGGCCAGAATCTTGCCGTAGAGCCGGGCCACGGTGGTCTTTCCGGTGCCGGGAGCGCCGGCGAAGACCATGTGCCGGGACATCGGCGGGGCGGGCAGCCCGGCCGCGGCGCGGCGCAGGCCGATGCGGTGCAGGCCGACCAGGGTGGCCACTTCGCGCTTGACCCCGGCCAGGCCGACCAGGGCCTCGAGCTCGGTCAGCAGGGCGGCCACCGGGTCCTCGGCCGGCTCCGCCGGCGACGACGGGGCCGGAACCGCGGCCGGGGCGCCGCCGACGTTCACCGTTGAGCCCTGCTCGCGGCTCATGTTCTCGCGGGTGTTGTCGAAGGCCTCGCACTGTTCGATGCTGCCGGCCGACCCGGGGGCGCAGCGGACTCCGATCACGTTGCCGTGGGACCGTACCCGCTGGGCGCGCACGGTGCCGCCCGTCCCGATCAGCAGGCCGGCGCCCTGAGCACCGGAGACCTCGACCGAGGCCAGGACGGCCGTCCCGCCGTCGGCGACCACGATGCCGTCCCGCCCGCCGCTGACGGACAGATCGCCGGCCTCCATCCGGGAATCGCGTCCGATGTGGACGCCGGCGGTGGCGGCACCGCTGATCCGGCTGTCCCGCACCGTGACGACGGAGTGATCGTGCAGGTCGATGCCGGACTCGGAGCAGCCGGAGACGCGTACCCCACTGAGAACCGGGGTGGCCGATCCGGTGGCCACCAGCCCGTTGCGGCCGCCGGTCAGCGCGGTCCCGGTCATGGTTCCGGAGGCCTGCGCCTCGAACACCGCGGCCGACGTCGTGGAGGCGGTGAACCGGCCTCCGGTGATCTGCGGCGCCGACGAGCCGGTGGCCGCGAAGGGAACGGCCTGGGTGTTGGAGATCTCGCACTCGATGTAGCGGCCCGTCGCCGACCCGGCGACCACGATGCCGTGCCCGCCGGCGCGGTTCACGACGCAGGCCTGCACCAGCGGGTCGGCCGAACCGGTCACTTCCACGCCGTGCCCGGACAAACCCTCGAACTCACACCCTTCGAGTACGGGAGACCCGCCGTTGAGCACCGCGCCGGTGTTCCCGCCCCGCACCGTCACCCGTTCGAAGCGGGTACGGCTCTCCGCCTCGGCCACGATCGCCGGTCCGTCGCCACCGTTCACCAGGCATCCTCGGACCACGCCACCGCCGTCGCGGAGGCTGAGCAGAGCGGCGCCGGTCATCCCGCCGAACTCGCAGTCGGCGACGGCCACGCCGGGGCCGGCGATGACGACACCGACGGTCCCGACGTCCCGCACAGTCGTACGGCTGAGGGCAAGGTCGCCGGCGCCCTCGACCAGAGCGCCCGCCCCGCTCGGGTTCCGCACCACGCCGCCGGAGAGGCTCAACCGGCCCGACGGCACGTGCACGGCGACGACGCCCCGCCCGTCGATGTCGCAGTCGGCCAGCGTCAGCGCGCCACCGCCCACCTGGACGGCCGGGAGCTCGGGGCTGCCGCCGGTGATGGTGAGGCCGCGCAGCACGGCGGTGCCCGCGGCGGCGAAGACGGCCGCGCCGGAGCCGCCGTCGATGGTCACCGTGCCGCGGCCGTCCTCGGCCACCAGCGTGACGTCGCGGTCGAGGCGGAGCTGCTCGGTGTAGACGCCCGGCTGGACTACGACGGTCGCGCCCGGGCCCGCGTGGGCGAGCGCGGCCGAGATGCTCGGCAGGCACCCGGGATCGGTGTGCGATACCGACAACATGATATCGGTCATGCTCGTTCCATTCTTTCCGCGATGGCCGTGCCGGAGCCGGACGGCCGGGGGTGGGCGGGCGCACCGCGCCGGAAACGCCGCTGCTGACGGTCGACGCCGATCGGGAAGCCGGACCGGCCGACCGGCCGGATCACGCCGGACGGCCGAACCTCGCGGAGACGGGTGACGACCCGGTCCACGTTCTCCGGGCCGACCCGGTTGCGGCCGGTGGTCGCCAGATCGCGCAGCAGCACCCGTACCGGCGCCGCGCGGTCCGCCGGCTCGTCCACGGCCAGCACCGAGAAGCGGCTGCCGGGCGGGAAGAGTGCGGCCGACTCCCCCGCGCCGAGGCCGCCCACGCGATGGGCGCTGGTGGACCAGATCGCGAACTCGATCGCGACGTCCTCGCCGGACGCCGGAACGAGGTCGACGTCGACGAAGCCGGGCTCCTCGAGCTCCTCACCGGGGCGGTAGGCCACGGTGACCTCCGGGTCGGCGGGCAGGTTGCGGAACACCGGGCCGAACACCGACGGCAGCCGCACCAGGCCGTGCTGCGCGGTGACGGCGAGCAGGAGCGCGCGGGCCGCGGCGGCCTCGTCGACCGCGGTCTCGCCGCGCAGGGCGGCGTTGAGGGTGGCGTGCTCGTCGAGCAGATACGAGCGGACGGCGACCAGCCCGGCCGTCGCGGCCGTCGAAGGACCGGCGACGGCCCGGAGGCCGGGGTTCTCGGAGAGCAACCGGGTCACGACACGGGCGTGGGCGTCGTACGAACGGCCCAGCGTCTCCCGCACCGCGGCCAGGTCCACCGGCGAATCGGCGTCCGGCAGCCAGAGGCCGGACCCGAACCCCGTCGGCGGCTCCGCACTCCTGGGCGGCACGGCCGCCGGCGCGGCCGGAACCAGCGGTTTGCCGCTAGCGGCCGGCGCCAGCGGTTTTCCGGTACCGGCGGACGCCAACGGTTTTCCGGTACCGGCCGGCGCCAGCGGTTGTTCGGTACCGGCCGGCGCCAACGGTTTTCCGGTACCGGCCGGCGCCAACGGTTTTCCGGTACCAGCCGGGGCCGCGGTGACGGCGTCCCGAGCGAGCGGCACCGGTCGACGGGGCTCGACCACCTGGGACGACGCGGTCCAGGTACTGACGCGCAGCAGTTCGGCCCAGCCCTTGTCTACAATGGCCGGTCCCGGCGATGTCGCGATCTCGGGCCGAGGTGGCCGGGGCTTGGCATCGCCGGTGTAGGCGAACGCGGGCCCGGGCAGGATCGAGCCGACATCCTCGGCCGGGCGGGGCGCGGGATGCCAGCGCCGGAAGACGCCGTCGGTCGACGCGGTGCCGTCGGCGGCGAACCGTACCGTACCCTCGGCCGTGGTCACCGGCCGCCCGAGAGCCTGGCACAGCTCGATCAGGATCCGCCGCGAGGCCGCCGGCGAGCCCTCGGGCCGATGCGGCGCCAACAGGATCGGCCGGGCCGTCGCCAGCGCGGCCAGATGCGCCGCGAACAGAGCGGGTGAGATCCGTTGTCCCTCGATCTCGAACCCGCCCGGGTCCCAGCCGACGTCCACGACGAAGAACCCGATGACCGGCGGGCGTGCCGGCGCCCCCTCGGCGAAGGGGACGAAGGACCAGCCGGCCGGGGTCGGCCGGCCCACCGGCGGTCCGGCCTTGGCGGCCTCCCGCGGCCCCGGCCGTCGGGGTTCCGGCGTGAACCACGGCTGGGGACGACGAGCGGGCAGGAGCATCAGACCGCGGCGGCCGCCGACCAGCCGCCAATGACCCACGTTCGGTTCCATCGGTTCTCAGGCCGCGAACTCGTCGGACGCGGCAGCCCGCCGGTACAGCTGGTAGAGCGCACGATGGACGGACTCGTCGGGCACCGCGGGCACACGCGCACCCCGGGCGGCGATGTGGTCGAGGAGGTCGGGATCCGGCGCGAGGCCGTGTTCGGCCAGGAAATAGGTGGTCGCCTCGGCCCAGATCCATTCGCCGTCGGTGTGGAAGGCGACCGGCACGGCGTCGCCGCGTCCCGGCTCGACCACGTCGGTGGCGTACTCCGTCGTGTGTATCAGCGGCACGCCCTGCCGCAGATAGGCGAGCACACGGTCCCGCTCCCCGCCGTCGAGCCGGGGATGATCCGCCGAGAAGTACGCCACGCCGTCGTCGTCGAGCTCGTCGAAGAGCGCGGCGACCTGCACCTCGTGGGCCACGGTGGCGGTCCAGACCAGCGCGCCGAACGAGACGGCCGTCCTCTGGTAGTCCGGCAAGGGCAGGTCGTCTTCGGAGAAGACTTCGACCAGTACGTCTTCTCCGAGCGCCTGCTCGATCGCCGCCGCCACCGTCACCGGGTCGGCGCCAGGAGCGACCCGGGCCGCGTACAGCCGCCTCGGCCGTGGCCATGGGGTGTCACCGGCCGGAAAGCGCCAGGACCGCCAGAGCGCCTCCACACCGTGCCGGGCCGAGGCCGCCGCGGCCGCGCTGTCAATGGCGTCGATGCCACCGGGCCCGTCGTAGATCTCGGTCAGATCCAGGGCGTACGGCAGCTCGTCCGCGTACTCGGCGAGAACGTCCGGCGGCACCGGCGCGAACCCGTAGGCCGGCGTCTCCTCCGCGGTCGACCGTTCGATGCCGGCCAGGTGCGCGACATCCTCGCCGGCATCGGCGAGAACCGCTGTGACGAGGTCGGCGTCGGCCGGGGCGAGCGGGACGGCCCCGGTGAGGGCCGCGTGGGCGATCGTCTGACAGACCGCCGCCGCGTCCCCCGCGGCGAGCCAGGCCCGGCACTCGGCGACCAGGTCGTCGGCGAACCGCCCGGCCGCCCGCAGCAGCAACCCGTGCAGCCCGGCCCGTACGGCGGCCGTGCCGGTCGCGATGGTCACGGCTGGTCCCCGGCCCGGCCCGGCCGGTCCGACTCGGCGTCGCGGAAGGCCTGCTGGATGTCCGCCATGGCGGAGTCGAAGTCGACCGGGCCGTTCAGCATTTCCATGATCGGGATACCGGACGGCATCACCTGGGAGAACAGTTGCACGGCGTGGGCCCGCGACTTCTCCCGCGCCTCCCGGACCGTCTCGATGATCAGCGACGCCAGCTCGGCCGGGGCCATCGCCCGGTAGGCGTTGGTGACGAACCTGATCCCGGTCAGCTCACCCTGTCCGTCGACCGTGACCGTGATCGCCCGGCTCTTCGACGTCACGCTCGTCTCGGCCGAGGCCAGGCCATCCTGAAGGTCACCGATGGCGGCCTTGTGACGCTCGAGCTCGGCCATCATCTCTTCGAGGCGGTTGTGCATGGGACTGGTCATCGCTCGGTTCCTTCAATCATCGATTCGGCCGTACGGGTTCAGCCGCGCGCGCTCGTGCGGCGCTGGCCGGGTCGTGTCTGTGGCGAGCCGGGCGCCTGCGGGCGCGACGGCAGCGAGGGCTCGTCCGGGGAGGCGCTGTCCCAGTCGTCCCGGCCGATGACGGACGGGGCGAGGTCCAGGTCGGTGCCCCAGACCTCTTCCTCCTCGTCGAGCCAGGTCGAACGTTCGCGTTCCTTCTCCTGCTGGTTGCCGCCCATGCCGTTCATCGGCGGCATGTACGGCGGATAGCCGCCCGCGCCGTTGGCATCGGCTCCGGCCGCGCTGCCGGACGTCCCGGTCGTGCCGGCGGAGGCCCCGCCCAGCCCGGATCCGGCCAGCCCTGATCCGGCCAGCCCAGATCCGGCCAGCCCTGATCCGCCCGGCCCAGATCCGGCACCGTCCAACGCCGCCGCGCCGGCCGCTCCGCCTCCGGCCGTCAGACCGCCGGCCAGACCGCCGAGGCCGCCGGAGGCAAAGCCCGAGTTACCCGTCGCGCCGGCGTCGGCCGGGTCGTACGTGCTGAACCCGGACCCACCCGACGGCAGCTTGCCCGGTTCCAACGCCGACGCGCCGTTTCCACCCGGCTTACCGCCGGTGAAATCGTCGAGGTCGGGCACGATCCCGCCACCTCGGCCCGGAAGGGTGACACCACTACCCGGCTTGCCACCCGAACCCGCGCCACCGCCGACACCGCTGCCCGAGCCCGGCTTGACGCCACTGCCTGGTTTGACGCCGCTACCCGGCTTGACGCCGGAGCCGGCGCCAAGACCGCCGCCCAACCCGCCGCCGACGAGCCCGCCGCCGACACTGCCGGCACCGCTTCCACTGCCCGTGCCGCCACCGAGGCCGCCGGAACCGCCGAGCCCACCGCCGGCCGAGCCGGAGCCGCCGAGGTCGCCCAGGTCCAGGCCGCCGCCGGAGCCTCCACCACCAGACAGCCCACCGCCAGACAGCCCACCGCCAGACAGCCCACCGCCAGACAGCCCACCGCCGGACAGCCCACCGCCGGAACTTCCACCGCCGAGGCCGGGGGTCTTGATGCCACCCCCGCCACCGCCGAGGCTGGGAGTGTTGATCCCACCCCCACCACCTGAGCCGCCGGAGGTCTTGATGCTGCCTCCAGCACCACCCGGAGTCTTGATCCCGCCGCCGCCAGGAGTGGTGATCCCACCGCCGCCGGGGAGGTTGGCCCCACCGCCTCCACCGGAGCCCGAACCGGTGGTGATCTGCGACGGCGGGGGGACGAACGGCGTCACGCCGAGGATGTCGACGCTGATCGCGTACAGGGCGTCCCGGAGCGGACCGAAAAGCCTGCGCATCTCGTTGTCCAGGCCCGACACCGCGTCGGCGAACTCGGCGTGCAGATCCCGGTCGATGACCGGGAAGTCGATCATCACGTCATAGTTCTTGTTCACGATCCGGCCGAACGACAACGGAACGATCCACGTCGGGCCGTGCGCGTCCCAATGCTCACCGATCTGGCGGTTGAGGTTGTCGCAATGGTCGGCCAACTGCTGGAGGATCTTGAAGATCATGCTCGTCGGATCATGACCGGGATGAGCGGCGAACGCGTTCCAGGCGTTACGAGTTCCGTTGAGGAAATCGTCGGTCCGGTCGGCGACGTCCTTCAGCATCGTCGCCCACTTACGCTTGGTGTTCATGTCCAGCTCAAGCCGGGAGAGCTCGGCCGAGAACCTGTACATCAACTCGGAGAACGCCTGGGCGGACGACCCCTTGAACCCACTCTGGTCGGTACCGAGCCCGTCCCGGCGTGTCTTCAGAACCTGCACCGTCCGCTCGATCCAGGCTCCGATGCCCTCCATCGTGGCCGAGGCATTGCGAAACGACTGCGGATCGAGCTTGTTGCCGGTGTTGAACACCCCGTTCTGGCTCTCGACGACGAACTTGTCGAAGATCGCGCGAGGCGACGGGTCGCCCTCGAACCAGTTGACCCGTCCTTTGACGATGTAGAACTTGGCTTCCTCGCTGTCCCCGCTCACCAACCTCGACTTGCGGTACATGGTGAAGTCGTTCTCGCCGGGGGTGCCGAAAGCAGGATCGTCGTACCACGGGTCCCGGTTGTTGCCTATCCACTCGAAGCCCGTGCCGACGAACCAGCTCCCGCCGACCATCCCTGGACGGTTGAGTCCGTCCGCCCCGAAGACAGTGCGGATCCCGCCCTCCCAGTCGGACGGATCAGGCGACCCAGGCATGATGAATTCCTTTGCGTGACGTGGTTTCCGGACCGGGTACGACACCCGCGACGACGATGGCGCGCCTCACCCCCGGGTGGGCACCCGGCGCTCGGCGGGCGACGGCCGCGGAGCGCCGGCGGGACTCGGGCCGAACGGCCGATTCGGCTGATCCGGCGCGGATTCGGCCTCGTCGCGTCCGATCACCGCCGGACTGACGCCCGCCGCGCCCCACACTTCCTCGTCCTCGTCCAGCCACGTCTTGCGCTCCCGTTCCTTCGCGTCCTGATCGCCGGTTCCCGTCATCGGGGGCATGTAAGGCGGGTATCCGCCGGCATTCGCGGCCGGCGTCTCGCCGAGATCCCCGACCGCCAGCCCCGACCCCGGCATCGCGCCGTTGGTGTCGAACGTGCTGAACCCGGAGCCGGCACCTGTACCGGGGCCGCCGCCCAGCCCACCGGATCCGCCCAGCCCACCGGATCCGCCCAGCCCACCGGATCCGCCCAGCCCACCGGATCCGCCCAATCCGCCGAAGCCTCCTGTCCCGCCCAAACCATCCAGCCCACCGAGGCCGGCCCCGGCGCCATCCGGGATGTCGAAGCTGGAACCGCCACCGCCGCCCAGGCCACCGAAGCCCGCTCCGGTGGCACCCGGAATGCCGGAACTCGAACCGGAGCCGCCGCCGAGGCCACCGAGGCCGGAGCCGGATCCACCCCCGCCTATGCCGTCGAAGCCGCCGCCCGGGACCACCTTGCCCGGGTCGATCGGCAGCGCGCCGTTGCTTCCGGCCCCACCGCCGATGCTCCCGAACGAACCGCCACCGGCCGGGCCGCTGCCGCCGGTGAAGTCGTCCAGATCGTCCCACGCCTGGCTGCCGCCGGGCCGGTCCGGCGACTCGTCACGCCCCGGCTTGCCACCCAGACCTCCACCGATGACGCCGCCGAATCCGCCGCCGATGATGCCGCCGCCGAACCCACCACCGCTCGCGCCACCGCCGAGACCGCCGCCGCCGGAGCCGCCGGTGAAGTCGGAGCCACCCGGCCCACCGAAGCCACCACCCCCGCTGAAGCCGCCACCGGACCCGCCGCCGACTCCCCCGCCGCCCGCGCCGAGGCCGCCGCTGGAGACGCCGAAGCCACCGCCGGTGCCGCCACCGGACGTACCTCCCCCGGTGTTGAGCGCGCCGAAGTTGCCGCCTCCGGCGGCCCCACCGCCGCCGGCCCCGCCGCCGCCACCGACGTTCCCGGTGTCCATGCCCCCGCCGCCACCGCCGCCATCGCCACCGGTTCCGGTGTCGATGCCGCCGCCACCGCCCGTACCACCGCCGGTGATCTTCGAAGGCGGTGGAACGAATTCCGTCAGCCCGTGCATGTCGAGGTTGATGCGCTCGAGGCTGTCCCGCAGCGGCGGGAACACCTCGGCCAGCTTGTCCTCGAGGAATTTGGTCGCGGCCGCGTATTCGGCGTGCAGGTCGGCGTCGAGCCTCGGGAAGTCCTTCATCATGTCGTACGGCCGGCCGGCGACGTTGCCGAAGGACAGCGGCACCGTGAAGGTGTCCTCCAGGGAGTGGCCGAACTCGCGTCCCCGGTTCAGCTGGTCGCAGTAGTCGGCCAGCTGCTGCAGAACCTTGAAGATCATCGTCGTCGGGTCGTGGCCGGGATGGCCCTTGTAAGCGTTCCAGGCGGCGCGGATGCCGTTGATGTATTCCTCGGCCCGGGTGCCCGCGTCCCGGAACATCCCGGCCCAGCTGCTCTTGGTGTTCATGTCGGTCTCGAGGCGCTGGAACTCCAACGACAACCGGGTCAGATATTCGCCGAACGCCTGACCGGCGCTGCCCTGGAAGCCACTGCCGTCGCCGCCGAGATCGTTGCGACGGGTCTCCAGCGTGCTCAGCGTGGCGGCGAGCCACGTGGTCAGGTTGTCCATCGTGGAGGCGACGTTGCGGTACGACTGCGGATCCAGCTTGTTCTGCGGGTTCTCGACGACCATCTGGCTCTCGATCACCATCTTGTCGAAGGCGGCCCGTGATGACGGGTCGCCTTCGAACCAGTCGACCCGTCCCTTCACGATGTAGAACTTGTCGCCCTGGGCGTTCGGATTGAAAGCCTTCTTGTACAGGGTGAAGTTGTTCTGGCCGGGCCGGCCGAAGAGGGGATCGTCGTACCAGGGGCTCTTGTTGGCGTCCCACCACTCGGTGCCCGTGCCGCTGATCCAGGTCCGGTCGACGATCGCGCCGTGGTCCAGTCCCTCGATGCCGAAGACCGTCTGGAGTCCGGCCTCCCAGTTCGGGGGCTGAGGCGTGAGCGGCATCGAGGATTCCTTAATCGGGGCAGGGCGGGACGGACGAGCTTTACGGCGCGGGAGTCGCGGGCGGCGTGCTGCCCGTGGTGGCGGGCGTGCCGCCGGTGGTGGTGGGCGTGCCGCCGGTAGTGGTGGGCGTGCCGCCGCTGGTGATCGGCGAGGATCCGGTGCCGCCGTTGAGCAGCGAGGCAGCCCCGGCCGCGTTGAGGTTGCGGATCTCGGCGTCCGTGCTGAGGTCGATCATGTAGGTCAGGTTCTGCACGGTCTTGCCGAGGTTCAGCTCGATCGCCTCGAACTTCTGGTGCAGTGCGGCACCTGTCGACTTGATCTTGTCGGCGGCGCTCTTGGCCTCGGGGAAGGTGTCGGCGCCGCCCTTGACCACCAGGTCGTTGAGGGGGACACCGCTGCGGTTACCGGCGTTGTTCGGGTTGTTGCCGGCCTGGAGCGTCGGGATGCCCAGCCACAGGTTGTTGAGGAGGTCCCGGAAACCGCCGATGTAGTCGTGGTCGATGACGATCTTGTTGCCCGCGGGCATGTGCGAGTCCTCTCGTCCATGAGGGTGGCGGGGCGGGGGGGGCGGCCCCCCCCCCCCCCGGGGGTTGGGGGGGGGGGGGTGGGGGGGGGGTTGGGGGGGGGGGGGGGGGGGGGGGGGGCGCGGGGGGGGGGGGGGGGGGGGGGGGGGGGGCCCCCCCCCCCCCCCCGCCCGGAGATCAGTGGAGGAACAGGTTCCGTCCGTTGTTGTCGGTGTTGACGTAGTTCTCGGTGATGTTGTTCAACGCGCCGATCTTGTCGTTCAGGGCGTCGCGCATCATGCCGATGCCGCTGTTCCACATCTGCTGAGCCTCGGAGTAGCTCTCGATGGCCGCACCGGCGTTGTTGGACTGGTAGATGCCGGCCGCTTTGGCGAGGTCCAGGACGGCGGACTCGATCTTGTCGGTGATTGCCTTCAGCTTGACCGTCTCGTCCATCGTCAGGGCGGTGTCGACCGAGTATGTGGGCATGTCAGAGCCTCATTCCTGCTGAGTTCGGGCGGGGCGGAGAGTCGGTCAGGTCCAGCTGGCGACCGTGCCCGCGGCCGCGGACGCGACCGCGTTGTCCTCGGTGTCGGCGGTCAGCTTGGAGAAATTGACCATGCCCTCGTCGAGCTTGCCGAGCGCGATGCCGATCTTGCTGAGGCCCGCGATCCATTCGTTGAGGCCCGAGTCGAACTGCTTCGCGGCGGCGCCCTGCCATCCACCGGCCAGGCTGAGCTGGCTGGCCGACACCGCGGTGTGCGCGCTGTTCACCTCGTCCACAGCCCTCTTGAAGGCACTGATGAGCGCGACGGTGCTCTGCTCATCAACGATCTTGATAGGAGAGGTCACCTATGTGTCCTTTCTCGAATGCGGTCTCCGGTGACCGCTGGTCTTGTCATCCCGCACCGGCGCCGAGTCGCGGGCCGGTGGGAAGCAGGTCGAGCAGCTCCGGCGGGGCGGTTCGCGGCCCGCCGGCGAAGCCGAGGCGTTCCGCCGTCGCGGCGTCCGCCATCGGGTACTTGACGCCGGCGTCGGTCACGACGAACCAGCCCGGGCCGGCCGGCTGACCGAAGCGCCCGGCGGCGAAGAGCCCACCCTGACCGGCCGACACCGAGACGGCGTTCGCGGTGCGATCGGTCCGGGACAGCTGGTAGCCGTCGACGACCGCGTCGACGGGCGGAGCCGGGCGGTCCACCGTCATCGCGGGCGGAGCGCCGTCCATCGACTGCCGCACACACCATGCCGTCCCGTCGGGTGGCTCCTCGGCGAGGACCGGGACAGCCGCCGGCACCTGATCGGTGGCAACGGCCGGAGCGGAGCGCACCGCGTTGAGCGCGGCCGGGGTCATCTCCACCGGTTCCGGGGGCCGGCCACCGCGGAGGCCGGCCGGATCGAAGCGGGCCAGGGCGTACTGCAACGGGTTGAGCACGGCCAGGCCGTCCGAACGGAGCTGGTAGTGACGGACCGTGTCCCCTGTGCCCCGTACGAGAAAGAGGTCTCCCACCTTGCGCCGCACACCGTCGATGACCGGGCCCGCGCTGCCGCGACGGCCGGGCGGCGGGGCGACGAGATCGGGCCCGGCCGGGACGATGCGCAGCCAGTTGACCGGCACCGGGGTGGCGGCCCGGTCGGCGCCCAGGATCCGGGCGATCCAGGGCGCGCCGAGCCGCAGCCGGCGACCGTCCAGGATCAGGTACTGCTCGCCGCCGGCGCTGACCAGCACCGCCCGGCCGGCCGGAAGCGGCGTGCCGGCCGGCTTCGAGGTGATCGACAGGGTCGTCGCCGTGTCCTGCCGGCCGACCCGGTTCACCGCCACCGGAGCACAGACGGACCACACGCTCGACCCGGCGGCCGCGGTGGGCAGCGAGTCCGGCGCGCCCGGGATGCCCACCGGCTGACCGTGCGGCGCGGTGGCCAGCGACTTGGCCGAGACGGTGACGGTCTTGGCCTCGGCGCCGAGCAGCAGCCGGGCCGAGGCGTAGTTCAGGATCGGCCGCAACCGGCCCTGCACGTAGACGTAGCGGCTGCCGGTCTCCTTCTCGACCACGAGCGCGCCGGGGGTCTGCCACTTGGTGGAGCCGCCGGGGCGGAGGTAGCCGTAAACCGCGAACCCGACGATGATCAGAGTGGCGACCAGCAGTCCCCCGATGGTGCCGGTGCCGAGCGGACGGTGCGGGTTGTCGGCGGCGTCCGGGTCGGCCGAGACGAGCGCGCACACCATCCGGTTCTGCACGATCGACTGGGCCTGCACCTGATCGCGACGTGACGGCATGGTCAGCCCCCCATCGCGCGGGCCGCGCCGTACAGTCCCAGGACCGCGGCGAGCAGCGGCAGCAGGGCGACGATGCTGATGAGCTGGACGACGTCGCCCATGCGGCCCCACATCGGCATCATCCGGCGATCGGGCAGGTGCCGGGCGACCGCGACGAGCACCGCGGCCGCCACCGGCACCCCGGCCAGCAGGACGGCCAGCCGGCCCAGGAGGGGCAGATCGCCGGCCTCGTTCGTGGCGACCAGCAACAGGCCCACCAGCGCCGGCGCGCTCAGCAGGAGCCGCTGCCACGCGCTGGTGACCGCGCGGGCGAGCAGCAGCCGCGCGAGGGCGACGAGGACGGCCAGCGCCGGGCCGGCCCAGCCGCCGGCCGGGAGAAGCACTGTCGCGGCGAGCCCGGTGGCGGCGAAACCGGCGGTGAGGCCGATCATGTACCGGTCGGCCACGGCGGCCATTCGCAGCACCTCGGTGCTGCGCTCCGGATCGATGTTCTCCTGCAGCTCCTCGGCCTTGGTCGGCACCGGGTCGATCCGGATCCGGGCCAGCCGCAGGGCGGCTCGGGGGACGGCGAAGGTCAGCAGGACCGCGAGGACGGCGGTGATCGCGGCTCCCTGCTCGCCGCTGAGCCCGGCCAGGGTGGCCGCGGCGGCACCGGCGGTGGCGGACGCGGCGGCGGCCACGACGCCGGCGAACACGGGCCCGTTGCCGCCGGACACCAGAGCGGCGACCACGGCGACGGGAATCGTGACGGCCGCCGCGGCGAGGGTCTGCGCGGGGCCGAGCACCAGCGGGGAGCTGCCGGCCGGGATGCTCGGGGCGAGCGCCGCGGCCACCGCGGCGTCACCGATCCCGGCGCAGGCCGCGATCGTGGCGAACAGGCGGTCCTTCCAGGCCGCGGTGAAGGCGTACGCGGCGGCCAGCGCGAGGACGGCCAGCACGCCGGCGGCGATCGCCCGGGGCAGTACGGGCCCGTCCGCGGCCAGCATCGCGGCGCCGGCCAGGGCCACCACACCGAACCCGCCGGCGGCCGCCCATCGGGCCATCTCGGGCCGCCACGCGCCGGCCCGCTCACGCAGGCCGGTGGCGAGCCCGTCGGCGAGGTCGTCGAAGTCGGCCGGGGGGATCTGGTCGGCCCGGGGCCGCAGGTGGACCACGGCTCCATCGGTCAGGCCGAGGGACTCGACGCTGGCTTCCTCGTCGAACGGCGACTCGCCCAGACGTTGCAGCACCCAGCCGCCGTGCGCCAGGCCCGCGTCGGACAGCCGCTCACCGAGGTGGGGCAGCAACGCGGGAAGCAGGTCGGCCACCGCCACCTGCGAGGGCACGGCGATCTCAGCCCGGCGCTCGGGCCCGACCACCACCAATCGGCACAGATCCGCCGACGACACCACCGTCATATCTGTGGCAACGCGCGTCCTTCTCCGATCTTCATTCCGTGCCCCGGCTATCTGACGGCTGCCCGTCCACAGCCGTTGATCTCGTGGGGGCCCGGCGCGATTTTCGCCGGCCAGAGAGGATTCCTATGTCGACCACGCTGTTCCAGCGGCCGGCCCGGCGCAACGGCCCGACGATGCCCAGCGGCGAGATCCAGCTGCAGGAACCACCGGAGATCCCGGAGGTCAAGAACAACGGGGTCCGCCAGGCCGTCACGGCCCTGCCGATGGCGCTCATGTCCGGGGTCATGGTCCTTCTGTTCGTCGGCCCTTCGAAGGGGGCGATGACCTGGGTCATGATCGGCGTGATGATGGTCGCGATCGTCTCCACGGCCGCCGTCTACATCTTCTTCGGCAGTGCCGACCGCACGGACCGTATCGGCGGCGACCGTCGCGACTACCTGCGTTATCTGGCCCAGCACCGCCGGCGGGTACGCAAGACCGTTCAGGCCCAGCGGGAGGCGGCCGACTGGAAGCACCCCGACCCTCGATCGCTGTGGTCGCTGGCGATGACCTCGCGCCGGTGGGAACGGCGCCCGACCCACCCCGACTTCCTCGAGGTGCGCATCGGCACCGGCGTGCAACACCTGGCGACCCGGATCAGCCCGTTGCAGACCAAACCGGTCGAGGACCTCGAGCCCCTCTCGGCCAAGTCGTTGCGCCGCTTCATCAAGGCCTACACGACAGTGGCCGATCAGCCGGTGGCGGTGTTCCTGCGCGGCTTCGCCCAGGTGCGGATCGGCAGTGAGAACCCGGAGCAGACCCGCGACCTGGCCCGGGCGATCGTCGCCCAGCTGGTCGCCTTCCACGCCCCCGAGGAGGTTCGGATCTGCCTGTGCCTGAACCCGGCCGGCGCCGGCTGGTGGGACTGGGCGAAATGGCTGCCGCACGTGCAACTGCCGGGCGAGCAGGACGCGGCCGGCGACGTACGGCTGGTCACCGACACCGCGGAGGGCGCCGAACGCCTGCTGGGCGAGGACTTCGCGGCCCGCCCGCGGTTCGAGCCGGGCGCCACGCCGACGCGCGAGGAGCCGTACGTCGTGGTCGTCCGCGACGGCGGGCACCTGGGTACCTCGAGCCGGATGGCCACCACCGGCTATCGCAACGTCACCCTGCTCGACCTCGACGACGCCCGCCCGTCGACCGCGAAGACGATCCTCACGCTCGCCCTGGACGACGACGGCCTGCACATGACCCGGCGGGACCGTCTGGGCGGCGAGAACCGCACCCGGATGGCCGCGCCCGACCGCCTCGGCCCGGCCGCCGCGCGGGCGCTGGCGCTGCAACTCTCGCCGTACCGGCTGGGTCTGCACACCGAGACCGTCGAGGACAACCTGGCCGCCGACTTCGACCTGGCCACCCTGCTCGGCATCGGCGATCCGGAGAAGCTGGACCTGGACGAGCTGTGGGCGCCGCGCCCGACGGCCGCGCGCCTGCGGGTGCCGATCGGCGTCGACACCGAGGGCGAGCCGGTCGAGCTCGACCTCAAGGAGTCGGCGCTGGGCGGCATGGGCCCGCACGGGCTGCTCATCGGGGCGACCGGTTCGGGCAAGAGCGAACTGCTGCGTACGCTCGTGCTCGGGCTGGCTTCGACGCACTCGCCGGAGACGCTGAACCTGATCCTGGTCGACTTCAAGGGTGGCGCGACCTTCCTCGGCCTCGAACGGCTGCCGCACACCTCGGCCGTCATCACCAACCTGGCCGACGAGTCCGGCCTGGTCGGCCGCATGCAGGACGCCCTGCACGGCGAGCTGGTACGCCGGCAGGAACTGCTGCGGCAGGCCGGCGGTTACAGCTCTACCTTGGAGTATGAGCGGGCCCGCGCCCAGGGCGCTCCGCTCGACCCGCTGCCCACGCTGTTCGTGGTGGTCGACGAGTTCAGCGAGCTGCTGGCCGCGCACCGCGACTTCCTCGAGCTGTTCGTGATGATCGGACGGCTCGGCCGGTCGCTGGGCGTACACCTGCTGCTGGCCAGTCAGCGCCTCGACGACGGCCGGATGGGGCAGCTCGAGTCGCACCTGTCGTACCGGGTCGGCCTGCGCACCTTCTCGGCGATGGAGTCGCGGTCGGTGATCGGGGTGCCGGACGCCTACGAGCTTCCTCCCCAGCCGGGCAACGGCTACATCCGTACGGACGTCTCGACGCTCGTCCGATTCAAGGCCGCGTACGTCTCGGGCGCCTACCGCACCGAACGGCCGCGGGCCCGGCAGGAGGTCATCGAACGGCAGATCGTGCCGTACGTCCTCGACCGCGTCCCCCTGCCCGAGGTGGAACCCGAGGAGCAGGCGGCGCCCGAGCCCGAGCCCGCCGCCGACGCGGTCTCCGTCCTCGCGCTGGTCGTCGGCCAGCTCGTCGACCGCGGCATGCCCGCCCACCAGGTGTGGCTTCCGCCGCTGGGCGTCTCGCCGACGATGGACCAGCTGCTGCCGACGCTGACGCCCGACCCCGATCTCGGGTTGTGCGCCCCGGAATGGGCCGGCAGCGGGCGCCTGATCGCGCCGGTCGGCTTCGTCGACAAGCCCTTCGAGCAACTGCGGGACCTTCTGGTCGTACGTCTCGACGGGGTCGGCGGTCATCTGGGCGTGGCCGGGGGACCGCGCAGCGGCAAGAGCACCCTCATCCGTACGGTCATCTGTGCCCTCGCCCTGACCCACAGCCCGCGCGAGGTGCAGTTCTACTGCCTCGACTTCGGCGGCGGCACCCTCGGCTCGCTGGCCGGGCTGCCCCACGTCGGCAGCGTCGCCGGCCGCCTCGACGGCGACCGGGTCAGCCGCACCATGGCCGAGGTGATCGGCCTGCTGACCGAGCGGGAGCGGCGCTTCGCCGAGCTGGGCGTCGACAGCATGGCCACCTACCGCCAGATGCGCGCCGACGGGCGGATCGCCGACGACCCGTACGGCGACGTCTTTCTGGTCGTGGACGGCTGGTTCACCCTGCGGCAGGAGTTCGAGCAGCTCGACGCGCAGGTCCGGCGGATCGCCGCGCAGGGCCTCAACTTCGGCGTGCACCTGCTGATGACGGCGGCCCGGTGGTCCGAGGTGCATCACGCCATGCGCGACCAGATCGGCACCCGGCTGGAGTTGCGGCTCGGCGACTCGGTCGACTCGGCCGTGGACCTGCGGCTGGCGGCGACCGTTCCGCACCTGCCCGGCCGCGGCCTCACCAGCGACAAGCTGCACTTCCTGGCCGGGCTGCCGCGGATCGACGGGCAGAGCGACGAGGAGACGCTGGCCGAGGGCGTACGGGGTCTGGTCAGCATGGTCGACGAGTTCTGGCCCGGCGACCCCGCGCCCCGGGTGCGCACGTTGCCCGCTCTCCTGCCGGCGGCCGATCTGCCCGCGCCGGAAGGCGACATCCGCGTCGCGCTCGGACTCGACGAGGAACGGATGCAGCCGGTCTGGCACGACTTCGGCGAGCTCCCCCACCTGACCGTGCTCGGCGACGAGCAGAGCGGCAAGAGCAGCGTGCTGCGCCACCTGGCCCGGGCCGTGATGGACCGCTACACGCCCGCACAGGCCCGGATCATGCTGGTCGACTATCGGCGCACGCTGTTCGACATGGTGCCCGAGGACTATCGGCTCGGCTATTCGGTGTCGGCCGACTCGACCCGGGCCACCGTGGCCGACGCCGTCCTGGGACTCCAGCCGCGCATGCCGGGCGCCGACGTCACGCCGGAACAGCTGCGGCGCCGCGACTGGTGGACCGGGCCTAACCTGTTCATCCTCGTGGACGACTACGACCTGCTGGCCGGCACCGACTCGCCGCTGCTGCCCCTGCTGCCGTACCTGGCCCAGGGCGCCGACATCGGGTTCCACCTGGTCCTGACCCGGGGCGCGTCGAACGTCATGCGGATGTCGATGGACCCGCTGCTCCGGCGCGTCCAGGAGGCCAACGCGCCCGACCTGGCGCTGTCCTGCCCGCCGAGCGAGGGCCCGCTGCTCGGCAACGTCAAGCCGCGCAACCTCCCGCCCGGGCGGGCGCTGCTCTGCACCCGCCGGGGCGGCCGGTTGATGCAGACGGCCTACCTGGAACCGGGATCGGCGGCGTCGTGACCGCGGCGCCGGACGACCGCGACCACGAACAGCAGCCCGATGGTCAGCATCACGGCGAGACCGGCGACGCCGAAGGCGATCCTCGCCGCGGGGTCGCGGCGCTTCCCGGCGGGTAGGGCGAAGGGCTCGGCCCCGGCCGCGTCGCGAACCCGCGACGCGGCCGGGGCCACCGCGCTCACCGCGGCGTAGACGTCGAGCCGGCGGCCGGCCGGGCCGGCCGGGGCGGCGGTGTCGACCAGCCACTGCCGCACCCGGGCGGCCTTCAGCCCCGGCCGGTAGGAGCGCACGAGCGCGGCGGCGCCGGCCACATACGCGGCGGCCGCGGGTGCGCCACCGATGACATAGTTGCCGGGCCCGGTGGTGCCCACGGTGTAGACGTCCTTGCCCGGCGCGACCAGGTCGAGCGCGGCCCGTTCGGTGACGAGCTCGGTGGCGTGGCCCTCGGCGTCGAGGCCGCCGACGGCCAGCGCGAGCGGATAGGCCGCCGGATACCAGGCGGGCTCCGGTGTGCCGTCCGCGCCGGGCTTCTCGTTGCCGACCGCCGCCACCACCAGCACGTCGCGTGACTCGGCGTAGACGACGGCGGCGGCCAGGGCCGGGTCGGGGGCGGCGCCGACGGCGACCAGCACCACCCGGGCGCCGGCGTCGACGGCGGCCCGGATGCCGGCCGCCAGTTTGCCGGGCGGGATGCCGCCCTTGGCCGCGTTCACCCGGACCGGCAGGATGCGGGCGGCCGGCGCGACCCCGGACAGCAGGTTCGCCGGCTGGGGCCGGGCCGCGATCACCGCGGCCAGGGCGGTGCCCCGGCCCAGGCAGTCGGTGTCGGCCCGGCCGCCGGTCACGACGTCCCGGCCCGGGGCCACCGCCCCGGCCAGTCCGGTCGCGGCCGCGCTCACTCCACTGTCGACAATGCCGACCAGCACGCCGGCGCCGCGACTGAGCGGCCAGGCCGTCTCCGGGGCGACCCGCCGGTAGGCGTCCGATTCGGCCTCGGCGACCACCGAGGACGGCCCCGCGCAACTCCCCGCGCGGGGGTCCGGCAGGGCCGGCGGCGCGCCGGCGGACGCCGGAGCCAGGGCGACGGCGGCGGCCAGCGCGGCACCGGCTGATGTGAGCCTCACGCCCACTCCAGCCGGCCCTCCGACACGACCGGGACGTGCTCGTCCAGGCACGGCTCACCGGTCTCAAGCGAGTCGGCGATCCGCTCCAGGAACTCGGCCAGGGACGGCGGCCAGTCGTCGAAGTCGGTGCCGTCCTCGGCGGAGAACTCACCGACCCGGCCCTCGCCGTCCAGCACCAGCGCGCCGCCGTCGCCGGACCAGGCGAACGGCACGTACGACCGGTCCCACAACGGCGGCTCCAGCACCTGGGAGTTCGTGGTCCAGGTGCTGAGGATCTCCGGAAGACCGGCGCCGGTGAAGTCCGGCGGGAAGAAGAAGCCGAGACGGTCGAGCGCCCCGTTGTGCCGAAGCAACGAGGCGACCAGATCGGGCGGGAAGGCTGTTCCCATTTTCGCCTGCACGGCGTCGATCTCGTCCTGGGTCGCGTAGGCGCCCAGGCCGGCCAGGGTGATCGGCGCGTGCGCCTCGAGCCAGGCCTCGATACGGTCCCAGGCCGCGTCGACCCGGCGGACGGTTGCGGCGTTCGGTGGTGGAAACGCGGGGTCAATCAGCACAGGCCTGCTCCAGCTTCTCGGTCAGGGTGGCGAAACGTGCGCGCAAAGGTGCGGGGCCGCCGTCCGGCAAGTCGGCGAGCACCTTGCGCGCCCGCTCGACGGCGTCGCGCGCCTCCGCCGGATCGCCGATCTCGAGGAGCAGCTCGGCCAGCCGGCCGAGCGCCTCGAACTCGTTGGGCCGCTGCCGAACCTGGTGGGACGTCTCGGCCGACAACTCCAACTGTTCGGCCGCCTCCCGCAGCCGCCCCATCTGCGCGAGGTTGGCCGCGATCGCCATCCGCGTCTCCCCCTCGACCGCGATCAGCGTCGCGTCCCAGGCCGGCTCGAGCTCGCCGCGGATCCGATGATGAAGCTCCAGTGCCTGCTCCAGCAGGTGTCCCGACTCCTCGAGGCGGCCCAGCCGGGCCAGCGACCGGCCGTTCGACATCAGGCCGAAGGTCTCCGCCCGGCGGTAGCCGATCGTCCGGTAGAGCTTCAGCGCCCGCTCGCCGTGCAGCAGCGCCTCGTGGTCACGTCCGAGCGCCTCGTCGACCCAGTGCAGGTTGGTGTGCACCAGCGCCTGTTCCAGCACCATGTCCCGCTTCTCGAAGATCTCCAGGGCGGACAGCAGCAGTTCGAGCGCCTCCTCGTTGCCGCCCAGCGACCACCGGGCGCCGGCCAGACTCCGCAAGGTGTGCGCCTCGCCGATCTCGTCCCCGCCCGCGCGGGCGGCGTCCAGGGCCCACCGCATGATCTCTTCCCACTCCTGGAAGCGCCCGGTCCACTGGAGGTACTGCTGCATGGTGATGGCGAGCTGCCAGGGCGCGATGCCGTAGCCGAGCTCGGCCGCGACGCGTGCGGCCTCCTTGAGCACCTCCCGCTGACCGGCGAACCAGGCGATGGCCTCCTCGTAGCCGCCCGGCTGCTCGGGCGCCACTCCGGGGAGCGCGGGGTCGGGCTCGATGGGCAGGCGGTGCGGTTGCAGGACGACCTGCGCGTTGAAGCTGCTGTGCACGTAGTACTGCAACAGCCGGGCGATCGCGGCCCGCCGCTCGCCGACCGGGTCGACGTCCCGCAGAAGCTCCTCCGCGTACGCCTTGACCAGCACGTGCGAGGTGTACCGGCCGTCTTCGTGCTCGGTCACCAGCGCGGCCTCGCACAGCTCGTCGAGCTCGGCCCGGGTGCGGTCGGGATCGAGGCCGGACAGGCTGACCGCCGCGGCGGCCGTCACTCCCGGTCCGAGCGCGACCCCCAGCAGCCGGAACAGCCGCCTCGCGCCGTCGCTGAGCTGCCGATAGGACCACGCGAAGGCGGCGCGCGGGTCATGCCCGGCCAGCCCGCCCGGGAACGACTCCAACCGGCGTGCCCCGCGCAACCCGGCGGCCACCGAGGCCAGCGACAGGCTGGGCCGCGCGGTCAGGCGCGCGGCCAGGATGGCCACCGCCAGCGGCAGCCGCCCGCACGACTCGATGATCTCGTCGACGATCTCGAGGTTCGGTGCCGCCGCCGCCCGGTGGGGTGTGGCGGTCAGGCGGCGCAACAGCAACTCGCGGGCCGACGCCGGGTCGGGCACCTCCAGATGCATCAGGTGGGCACCCTCGAAGGCGGCCAGGCCGACCAGCGGACGCCGGCTCGTGATCAACACCAGGCTCTCGGCCGAGTTGGGCAGCAACGGGCGCACCCGGGCCGGGTCCACGACGTTGTCCAGCAGCACGAGGATGCGTTTGCCCGCGGTCAGACTGCGATAGGTGCCGACCTGGGCGTCGAACGTGTCCGGCACGTTCGACGCGGGAACGCCCAGGGCGTACAGCAGCGACAGCAACGCGTCGCCCTGTTCGCCGTGCAGGTCGAGGTAGAGCTGGCCGTCGGTGAACTCACCGGCCACCGATCGGGCGAAGCGGGCGGCCAGCGTCGACTTGCCCACCCCGCCCATGCCGTCGATCGCCACCACCAGCGGGCCGGTCCGGGCGTCGTCCCGCATGCCGGCGACGAGGTCGCCGAGGACGGTCAGCTCGGCCGAGCGCCCGACGAACAACGACAGGTCCGGCGGCAGTTGCGCCGGGCGCACCAGTGGCGCCGGCACCAGACCGTCGGTGACCGGCGAGATCACCGGGAGGTGGGGCGGGTCCGGGGCCGGCGGGGGCGCGCTCTGCGTGAGGACCTGCTGGTGTGCCTGCTGAAGGCTCTGGCCGGGGTCGATGCCCAGGTCGTCGGCGAGGCGTTTGCGGATGGTCCGGTAGACCGCCAGCGCCTCGGCCTGCTGACCGGCCGCGGCCAGGGTGTTGACCAGGCTCGCGTGCACGAGCTCGTTGAACGGGTCCATCTCGGCCGCCAGCCGCAGCGGTGACAGCACCCCCGACGGCCGGCGCAGCCGGATCGCGAGGTCGGCCGCGGCGACGGCCGCGTCGAAGAACTCGCCGTCGATGCCGGCGAAGACGGCCGTCGCGCCCGCGCTGTCGGACAGCGACTCACCGGCCGAGCCGCGGCACAGGCGCAAAGCGTCGGAGTAGTGCGCGAGGGCTTCCTCGCACCGGTCCTCCTCGGCACTCGCGCGGGCCGCCGCGACGTGCCGGCGGAACTGCATCAGGTCGAGCGTGTCGGCGCCGGCGGTGATCCGGTAGCCGTTGCCGTTGCGCAACACGAAGGACCCCGGCGTCCGCAGCAGCAGGCCGGGCTCGAGGAGGCGGCGCAGCACTCCGACGTACTTGTGGATGACGCTGACCGCGCTGGCCGGCGGGTCGGCGCCCCAGATCAGGGCGACCAGCTCGGTCATGCTGATCGGGTGGCCTCCCCGGGCCAGCAGAAGGGCCAGCAGACAACGTTGCTGCCGGGGCCCCGCGTTGACCTCGACGCCGCCACGCCAGACCCGCAACGGGCCCATGATCTGAAGTCGCAGTGCCTCCGGGCCGTCACCGGCCGGGAGCTGACTGGCTGCGGTCACGCACTGTTCCCCTGTTTCCGTTCGGTTTACGCAAGATCCCGAGCGAGGCTAGCCATCGACTGTGAAGAGTTTCTGGACAAGAACTAGAGCGGTGGAACTGGCTCAACTGTTACCGAGTCGTTTCGGAGCGTTTGCCGGCTGTTGAAGTTTCGCCGTGTCCCTGCGTCGTCCTCGGTAGAGGTGAACGCCGGGGAGGAGTACCAGCCGTGGGTCTCGATGTCTCCGACGAGCTGAACCGCTTTCAGTTCTGGCTGTCCGGCGAGCAGTTCCCGGCCACCGACGAGGACCGGCTGCGGCAGATCGCCGAGGTGCTCAAGAGCCTCGGCGTCGACATCGAGAGCCTGCAACCCGACTTCGTCGCCGTGGTGAACTCGATCTCCGAGAACATGGCCGGAGAGGCGGACCGGGCCTTCGTCGACGCGATGCGGGAGTACACGGAGGAACCCGGCTTCCTCCCGCTGAGCGGGCGATATGTGAACCGCTTCGGCGAGGACTTCGCGAACACGGCGACCGAGGTCGAGTTCGCCAAGCTGATGATCATCGCGACGTTGATCGAGCTGCTGATCGAGTTCACGATCGCGCTGGCGTTGTCGTGGTTGTTCCCCGGCCTGATGCAGAGCTTCCTGCTCCGCTTGCTGGTGGGCCGTTCGCGGGTCGTCTCCTGGCTGATCCGGATCCTGGTGCAGATCGGCGTCGCCCAGGTGGCCGGCGTCGGCATGCAGGTGCTGATGGTCCTGATCGTGCAGGCGATCCAGATCCGCAACGGCTCGCGCAAGGACATCGACTGGGAGAAGGTGCGCAAGGCGGCGGAGGTGGGCTCGCTCGGCGGCATCATGCACGTGGGCGTCGGCGGCCTGTTCAACGTCCTCGGCCCGCAGTTCGGCAAGTTCTTCAGCCGCGGCCCCGGCGGGCCGCCGAACGGCCGGCACGGCCCGGACGGTGGACCGGACCTCGGCGCCGCCCCCTCACCGAAGCCCCGAACCGGCGACAAGGACGGACCGGGCACGAACACCGGGCCGCCTCCGGTCCCGCCGCCGCGGGAAACGCCCGTTCCTCCAGTCGCCCCACCGGCCGGGCCGCGGCGGGAGGTTCCGCCCCCGCCCAGCCATGCCGGTCACGGGCACGAGATCGCGACCAGTTTCACGGCCGAGGGCCTTACCGAGGGCGTGTCCGGAGCCATCGACGGCCAAGGCTGGAACTGGGACACGGTTTTCGGCGGTGCCGTGTCCGGTCTCACGTCGGGCCTGGTGGAGGCGGGCGGTGACATCGCGGGCGGCGGATTGCGCCACTACACGCACCGGGAGGTGACAGAGCCGTCCGGCACCGATGACGGAACGCCGACGCCAGCGGTGATCCCCGACGCCGGCGCGCAGCCACCGGCCGTCCCCGCCGACGACGGCCGGGAGGACCGCAGCTCGCCGGCGAACGACGCGCCCCGCCCGGATCCAGGCCCGGACGGCTTGGTCGCCGGATCGGACGCCTCCCCCGTCGTGGATCCGTACCCGGAGGCGGCCTTCGAGGAGGCGAACGACGCCCCGATTCCGGCCGCCCCGGCCGCCGGCGGCCAGGGCTCGGCAAAGGGCGGCGAAGTCCTCGCGCCGGCGCGCAGCCCCGCGGTGACGCTTGGCGGTCCCGGAACCGACCCGCGGCCCGTTCCCCAGACCGTCCATCTGCTGGTTACCGGCGGCGCCGGCGACGACCTTCGCGCCAGCATCGCCGCCTGGACCGACAACGCCGCCGACGGATGGTCGGTGCGGGCCTGGGCGCCCGCCGACGTCGTCGCCGCCCACCCGGACCTGGATCTGCGGCCCCTGCCCGGGCACGCGGGCGATCCCCGCCAGGCCGCGCTGGAGGTCCTGCACGAGCACGGCGGCCTGCTCGTCGACGCGGACCTCTCGCCGGCGGGCATCACGCTGCCGGCACAACCGGTCCTGATGGGAACCGGACCCGCCGACGCGCCCTATCTGGGGGCGGCGCTGCACAGCGACGACCAGCTGCGCGGCACCGCGCAACGCCTGGCCGCCGACGGGACGAGAGTGCCCGGCCATCCGGCCGAGCTGCGCCGCGACCCCGATGCCCTGCAAGCCGCCTACCGGCACGCCCTCGACCACCAGGGCCCCCGTCTCATCATGTCGCCGCCCGGCACGCCCTTCCTGGCCCAGGTGACGGCGCCCCCGGCGCCGGACCGGCCCGACGCCGGCTCGGCGGCGCACCCCGCCCTGGACGCCCTGCGCCGGATCCAGCCGGGATCCGCGCCCGGCCAGGTCGCCTACGCCCCGGACCCGGCCCTGGCCGCGCAGCTCGAACCCCTCGGCTGGCCGACGGCGCCGCGGCCCGAATGGCGGATGTGGACGCCGCCGGGCGACCCCGAGGCCGTGTTCGCCGGCCGTTACGGGTGGCTCGCCGAGGTCAACGACGGCGGCGGCCGCGACCTGGACGACCGGCAATGGGCGCTGAACTGCTTTCTCACCGCCGTCGCCACCCACCTCACCCTCATCGAGCAGGCGGCCGGCGGGAACCTGACGTTCACCGCACCCGGTCTGGCGACCGGCGAAGGCTTCGCCCGCGGTGTCGTCATGGTCGACGTCGTCCGGTACGCCAACAGCGGCGCCGCCGGCACACGCCGGCTGCTCCAGGTCGCCTCGGCCGGCACCATCGCCGCGGCCCTCCAGGAGGCCGGGACCGGCGCGCACGGCCTGGCGATCTTCCGGAACTCGGCCGGCCGGCTGCATGTCGTGAACGTCCTCAACGACGGCGACGGGGTGCTGTTCCTCGACGGCCAGAGCGGCCGGCCGATCGTTCCGCCCGCGCACCAACGGCCGTACTTCATCGCCGCCGGCCCCATCGACGTGACGCCCGCCGGCACCGTGGTCGTTCCTGAGACGCTCGACTCGGTCGGCGCCGCGGAAGGCAGCCGGGCCCTGCCGACCGTACTCGAGGAGCCCGGCCCTTCGGTCCCGGAAGCGGAGCCGGCGGAACGCCCGGACTTGTCGACGATGCGCGTGATCCCGGTGAATCCGGATGGGGACTGCCTCTTCCACTCGATCCTGCTGAGCGCCCACGAGCAGAACGTCACCCTGCCCGACTGGGTGCCGGCGTACCACGCCGGCACGACGCCGTCCGAGCTGGCGACGGCTTTCCGGAACCGCGTGGGCCGGGAGCTGACCGCTCCACACCTCGAACCCTTCGGCCGTGAGGAGAGGACAACACAGACGTTGGAGTACGAGACCTTCAGGGCAGCGGACCGGCGCCAGGAAGCGTGGATAGCGCGATTCGGGACACCGCCGCCGTCGTACTTCGACCCGCCCGAGGAGAAACTCCTCGATTTGATCTCTCAGGAGCTGGGCTATTTCCAGATCATGTGGGAGACCCTGACGACGAAGGGTTTGTGGAACACCGCCGCCGGTGACGACATGATCTACGTGCTCGCCCGGATGCTCAACGTCAACATCACGCTCAAAGGCGTCGATCCGGACCTGGGGACCATCGAGGTCGACCGGCATCGGCCTTGGCTCGCACTCCAACGTGTCAACGACGACCACTTCGACGCTCTCACGCCTCGACCGGCGGCCCGGCGACCGGTCACCCCGCCGCCGGCCACACCGCCACCGGACCCGCCGTCGCCGGGCCCCGGGCCGGCGCCGACCCGAGACGTCGTGCTCGAGACACCCCTCGGTCCCCATTCGCTGCTCCATGCCGTCATCGCGGCCGCGCCGCGCCGGATTCTCGGCCTGGGCGGCTTCGACCAGGAGCAGACCGCCTGGCTCCAGCGGGTGAGCGAGGTGACAACTCCGAAGGAGATCACTGCGCTCTTCACCGACCAGATCGTGCGCCCGGTCACGGACGTGCTGGCCGGACAGGTCGCGCGGCGCCTCGACGAGCCCCAATACCGGGAGGCGCTCGATCGGCTGGCGAGTACGAACCGGCGGTCACCGACCGATGACGACCGGAAGGAGGCCATCGAGGCGGTCCGGCACTGGCTCTGGGAGGACGAAGGCTTCGGGAACGGCTTCGCCCTGGCCGTCGCCGAGGTCCTGGGGCTGCCGCTGGAGGTGCGGAGGGCGAACCCCGACCCGAAGGCCCTCTGGGAGATCATCCGGGAGGGCCCGCTCGAGACCCATGCCGATCCCGTCGTGCTGCGGGAACCGCGACCCGGACGGTACGACGCCGTCCTCGTCGACGGCAGCCGAAGCTCGTACGACTCCGCCGGCCCGGCCTCGGACGATCCGCCCCAGCCCCGGTCCTCGGCCGGTCAACGGGCCAAGCTCACCGTTGAGCAGATCCCCCAGACACTCCGCCGGGTTTTCGGCCGGATGGGCCCGCAGCCACAGGTCTTCGGGCGAAACCGGTTGTTGCCCGGCGAACTGGGAATCCCTCTCCGGACTTTCACTCCGCGCCCGGAGGAACCGACCGCGCCCCCGGCAAGCGAGCCGGCCCCGCCGCCCCCGGCAACCGAGCCCGCGCCGCCCCCGGTAGCCGAGCCAGCGTCGGTCCCGGCGAGCGAGCCAGCGTCGTCCCCGGTAACCGAATCGGCGCCGGTCCCCGCGAGCGAGCCGGCGCCGTCCCCGGTAACCGAATCGGCGCCGGTCCCGGCGAGCGAGCCGGCGCCGGTCCTGGCCGAGGCGCCGGCCGACGCCGAGCCCGAAGCGCCGGCTGCCGGCGCCCCGATGGACATCGCCACGTGGCGGCAGGCGGTCAGCGACGCCGTCCGATCCGTCCGCCCGGATCTCGATCCGTCGAACGCGGCGACGATCCAACGGCTCAGGGACCAGCCGGCTACTGAAGAAGGCCTCCAAACGAGGTTCGAGGAGGTCCTCAGGCAAGCCGGCCTACCGCCGTTCACGCTGACCCCCCGCCAGTTGCAGCGTGCGCAACAGACACGCGAGCAAGACATCTCGATCATGGAGTCGGTGGAATCCCGCCCTCAGCGGACACCGGGGACAGAGGCGAGGGCACAACGTCACAGCACCCAACGGATCGTGCTGGCGGACCGGGGGCACTGGAGCGAAAGTCAGTACCTCGAGGCGTTCCCGCCGGCAGCGCCACCCGCCAGCTCCCCGATGGACATCGACACGTGGCGGCAGGCGGTCAACGACGCCGTCCGGTCCGCCCGCCGCACGGATCCCGATCCGCCGGACGTGACCCCGGACGCGGCAACGATGCTGCGGCTGGAGAGCCAGCCGAACACCGATGAAGCCCTCCAGACGAGGTTCGGCGAGGTTCTCCGGCGAGCCGGCCTACCGCCGTTCGCGCTGACGTTCAACCAGGTGCTCCGGGCCAAAAGCGCGCGCAAGCAGGACCTCTGGGCCATCGGTTCGGTCCTGAACGACCCGGATGCGGCCAATCGGGAGGAGGCGGATCAGGCCCGATTCAACAGCCGTCAGCAGATCGTGCTCGACAAAACGGTCAGGTGGAGCACCAAGCAGTACCACGAGGCGTTCCCTCCGGCCGAACCGGAAGCGCCCGCGCCGATCCCACGGCCCGCATCGCCGGCCAGCGACACTTCGACGATCCGCGCCAACCCGGCCGGCAAGAAGGCGCTCCCCGTCGCTGGAGATGGTCCGGCTCCGCGGGAGGCACCGCCGGAGGCGCCGGCACCGGTGGAGGCGCCGGTGGAGGCGCCGGTGGAGTCCGGCCCGGACGGGGCCACGCCGAAGCCCGACGCCGCGCTCGGTCACGCCGTCCGTGGCGTCGGCACTCCCCGCGACGGCATCCCCGGCCTGACCGAGTTCCTGGCCGAGCTCAGCGGTATTCTGGCCGGCCACGGCATCAACGTCACCGGCGCGCAGTTGACCGGGATCGCCCATGAGCTTCTCCCCAGATACCGGTACCTGGTCGCCGACGGATGGACGCTCACCGTCGGCGGCGCCGAGGTCCGCTTCACTCTCCAGCTGGAAGACCCGAGGCTCGATGTCGACTCCACCCCCGTACCCAAGACCGAGGGTGACGAGCCCAAGACCGCCGAGGACGACTTCCGGAGCCCCGAGTCCACCCAGCTGACGAAGGGCGACTTCCAGACCGGCGGGCACAGCGGCGGCCAGTCCGGGCAGGCCGGCGCCTACCGCGGCGCGATCAGCGCCTCCGTCGGATTGGGCGCCACACCCGCCGTCCTGCAGAGTTTCCGGATCGGCATCGGCTTCAATCTCGTGGCGAACGCCGTGATCCGCGGAACCAACCACAGCAGATACGCCGAGCAGGGTCGTGTCCTCGACGTCCGCAGCACCCAGAGCGTTCTCTCCTACAAGATCAGGCTGTTGGCGCACATCACGCCGCCCGGCGCGCTCGTTCCCTCCCGCACGGTCACCTACGCACCGGAGGCCCGGATGGAGGTCCGGATGCCGTGGCAGTTCCTGCTGCCGGCCCCGGCCGGCCTGATCAGGGCTGCGCGACCGGCCGCGGGTGAGGGGGGCGAGGGGCCGGACATGGTCCACCTCCCGCCGACCTTCTACACCATCCAGACCACCGGCCTCATCCCGCTGGCCACGGCCATCACCGAAGCGCTGGACAAACGTGGCGTGAACATGACCGCCGGGCAGCAGGCCCGGAAGGACCTGCTGGAGGGGCTCGAGCATGTGAGCCTGCACCTGGAACCGGCCATCGAAGGGCACGCGTTCTGGCTGTACGGCGACGCCAAGCGGACCACACGCATCGCGCGGGTCACCGTGATCGCCCGCCGTGTCGAGGACGGGGACCGGCGGCACGGTGTCGCCAGCGACGAGGCACACATCGAGAAGGTGCGCACCGCCGTCGTCAGCGAGGGCAACAGCCAGTCGACGGACAGCTCGATCACCCCGTCCGTTTTCGCGGAGGCGTCCGCCGTGCCCCTCCCGGGTCTGTCCCTCGGCCCCAAGGCCGAGATCGCCTACACCGTGACCGACACCGACACCATCGACGGCGGCCGTGGCAACCTGCGCGTCCAGGTCAGCCGGCACACCGGTATGGCGACGGTCCACGGCCTCGAGATGACGTTCGCGGCCAGGATCGAGGCCGATACGTTCCCCCACGAGTCCCTGTCCATCGCCCCGGTGACGGGACAGAGCGTCGTCACCGTCAGCGAGGCCGAGGCCTTCAGCCACGGCTTCGAGATCGACCGGGAGGCCTATCGGGACCCGTCGGTCACCGTCACCGGCGGGACCGTGCCGTACGACCCCGCGCAGATGCGGTTCACCGGACAGGACGACCAGCCCGAGACGAGACCGAGGCTGCCCGGCCACATCGAGCGGGGTCTGCTGGGCCAGGTGATGGTGGATCTGGAACGCGGCGCCCATCGCGAACTGCGCAAGGCGCTGACCGCCGAGCTCTCCCGCCACGGCTTCCTGGTCCCGCGGGCGGACCGTCCCTTCCAGAAGAAGCCCGGCGAGCGGGTGCACAACAACGGCGACCGCATGGCCAACCTCGTCTCGAAAAGCGCGTTCGAGGCCTTCATGCCGGAGATGATGCAGGACGGCTCCCCGGTCACCCTCACCGTCGACGAACCCGGGGGCGTGGTCAGAACGGCTCGCGTGACCGTGCACGCCCGCTTACGGCCCGATCCGGGGGCGAGCAATTTCGTGCGGCGTACCGGCGACCTCAGCTCCGTCTATCTGAGCATGGGCACGGCCGGCCACGGGCAGGGCATGGGCGGGCAGCACAAGTGGGCGTGGGCGCTGTCCCTCGTCTTCGGGACGGCCTTCGTGTCCCACCTCAAGTCGATCAGCGGCGGCGTGCGGTGGGAGCGTTACCGCGCCGCCATGGACCGGGTCAGCACGATGACCAACAAGCCCACCCTGATGGAATACCCCGGAATGGTGGACAACCACAAACTCCCGATCGAGCTCTGGGCCACCGTCGAATACAGCGACGCCACTCCCCGTTTCGAGACGCCCCACATCAGGAAAATGGCGCAACTGCACGTGTTGCCGTACTTCGACACGCCGGCAACGCCGCCACAGGAGGCCCGCGGCTCGGTTCTCACCAAGGCGGTGATCCCGTACGTCGACACGCGCGGCCTGGCCGCGGCGGCCCGCGAGATGCTGCCGGAGCTGACCGGTCCGGGCAGGCCGGCCGATCAGGAGGTGAGCCACTTCGTGTCGCCCCTGTCCGTGCTGCCCAACCTGCCGGCGATATTCGAGGGCGAGTACAGCCGGCAGCTCTCGGGACCGGGAGTGTTCCGCGAGAAGGTCGCCCGGATCGCGCTCACGGCCACGCCGACCTCGATCGCGTACGCCGGGTCGACACCCGACAAGTACGTCTCCGGCCAGATCGACCTGGCGCTGATCGGCGGAAGCCAGGGGAACAGCCAGGGTTCCGGGCGCAGCCTGACTCCCCTCCGGCTGAAGGCGGGCGGCGACGTCGTCTCGCCCGGCCTGAGCGGCCTGGAGGGCGCCGTCGACCTCGCGCACCGTCGCGGTTCCGGCCTGAGCTTCGTTCAGGCGTACCAGTCGGGCGTGGAATATCTCAAGCTCGACTTCAATCCCGTCGACGCCTATCAGGTGTCGATGGAACTCAACCTGTTCACCTCCTACGAGCGCAAGGGCAAGTTGGGGCGGAACACCGTCCGGCGTTCGGCTCCGCGAAGATTCGCGAATCTCGAAGCCATGGCGATCTTCCCCCAACCGGTGTCGCTCGCCCTGTACGCCGCCGGCCGGCTGCCGATGCCCCCGGACGCGCTGTCCAATGTCCTGGGTCGATGGTCCCAGCAGAAGCAGCCGTTGACCGGCGATGCCGTCGCCGGGGCTCTCGTACGGTGGCACTTCGACCAGCTCATCGGCACGACCACCGACCGGCTCGGCGCGGAACGTCACCAGTGGGCCCGCGAACTGGTACAGCGCCTGAGCACCGAGGAGCGCCTCTCGGTGCGGCCCCGGACCGGCCGGTGGTTCACGCAGATGTTCGGACTGGCCCTGCCGGTCCGCGCCGATCCCTTCGCCGATCTGCTGCTTCCGCAATATCTCACCGCCGGGCTGTACGGATCGGCGGCCGGCCCGGTCAAGCCGCAACCGAATCCGCTCGGCTTCGCCGCCATCGAGGACATCGCGTTCGATGGCGGTCACCGCCTCATCCGAGTCGTCCGCGACGCGATCGACAGGATGCATCCCGGGGCGCTGGCACAGCAGGTGTACCGGTGGGACGAGCACCTAAATGCCGTCACGGGCCGCCTGCAGTCCGGAACCGAGATGCTGGAGTCGACGTTCGCCGGCAAACGCTTCTGGCCGCTGTTCAACCAGATGAACACGGAGGAGGGCTACTCGATCTCGTTCTTCGTGCCGCACGGGGTGCTGGGCCACGTTCTGAGGGTCAATGTGCGCAGCGGCTGGACGAGCATGCCCAAGGTGTCCGATCTGCTCGAGGGCACGGGCATGGAGCAGTACATCCACGGCCACTCGTCGAAGAGTGTCACGGTCAGCAACTATCACGGATGGATGTTCGGCAATCCGGCTCTGAACCTGTCGGGCACGGACACGGTGCACGACGGCGAGACGAAGGACAAGAACGCCGATCTGCGCGGTGGCTTCGCCCTGGCCGTCAGCACCGGGCACAGCGAGTCGGCGACCCGCAGTGAGGTGGCCAGTCAGGAACAGACGGCCTACGAGCACAAGGCCGGCTTTGTCGTGGAGAGCAATTTCGAGCTTCAGGTGACGGTCAGCCGGCACAAGCGGCCGAAACGCCCGATCATGAACGCGATGGGCCGGGCCGTGACGCTGGTGACCGGCCGGCCCGACGTCGCGGCGAAGACCCTGACCGGCCGGGCCGAGATGCGCATTCCCCAGGGGCTGCTGGAGGCCAAGCCCCTGCCGTCGTCCCTCGACATCGACCTGACCCCGGTCGGCCGCCTGCCCGGCGACGCCGTCGTCCTCGCGGTCACGGCCGACGACGCGGTGGCCATCGGGAACCGCCTCGTGGCCAGGCTGCCGTGGGGCGCGGACAATGAGCACGCTCAACTACCGTCGTCGCTGGTGGCCAAGCTCAACACCAACGGCCTGGCCGGTTTCCTTCCCGCGGCGCTGCAGCCGAACGGCGCGGTGATCGCCGACAAGATCCACCAACCGGGCAGCAGCCGGAATCCGACGAAACTCGTCCTGGAAGCGGTGCTGTTCGACCTGCACGGACTCCGCCTGATCGACGGCGCCGGCACCGGCCGCTACGGCAAGGGGCAGACCGGCAACGCGTCGAACGTCACCACGGACACGCCGGCGGTGAGCGGCGGCGTCACGGGTGGCGGTGACCCCACGCTCGACGTGCTGGACCCCCAGCACGTCGACACGCCGTACGGCAAGGATTCGATGGCCCTCACGCTGTCGGGCGCACACAGCTGGGCGCCCCACAAGAACTTCGGCATGGGCGGGAACGGCCGGATCGAGGACCATCTCAAGCAGGTCGGCCCGACCGTGCTGGCTCGCGTCCGCCTGCTGGCACGCCTCACCGCCGGGGAGCAGACGCACCTCAGCGCCGAGCGGCAAGCGCGCCTCACCGCCGAGCAGCGGGAGGGCACGGTCGCCGCGCTCAACGGATCGAGCAGGACCCTCGGCGGGATCAGGAGCGAATACTTCGGTGGCGAGGTCTTCCTTCTGATCCACGCCGACGAGTTCAAGCAGTTGACCGAGGACATCGCCCGGCGGCGGACCGTTCCGAGACAGCTCCCGGCACCCTCCCGGGACACGGCCCGGGAGAACGCGTACCGGATCGACCTGGACCGGCTGTTCGACGACGAAGCCTGGCTCCATCCCGACGGCGGCTTCTCGCTGGGCCGAATAGCGCGTCAGGTCCGCCGGCAGTTGAGGCCGGGCCAGGGCATCGTTCTCGAGACGGCCCCCGACGTCCACAACAGGAAGAGCCACAGCCGGGTGAAGTCCTGGGCCCGGGAAAGGATCAGGCTGGCCTATCCGAGCGCCGACAGCGACCTCAGCCCCATCTCCTCGATCATCGGCAGGCTGCGTGAGTGGAAGAACCCGGACCACGTACCGGGCCCGGCTGAGGCGAAGCAGTTCCGGGCCGACGTCGAGAAGCTCCTTCCCCGCGGAGCCGCCTATCCCGCGCTGGCCTATCTGGAGGAGAAGCACCTGAGGCAACTCGCGGCGCTGGTCGCCAGGTATACCGACGCTCCGGTATGGCTCAAGATCGTGGGCCTGGACGGGGAGAGCCGATGGGTCGAATTCCGCCAGGACGGCGACTTCTACGACTACGACGTCGCGTCGACCGGCGCTTAAAGGAAACAAACTTGACAGCGGAACAGAGTTCATCAAGTACCGCCTGTCATCGTCGGCCCCCATGAGACTGCTGCTGCGGAACCCGGAATTCCGTGCCGTCGCGCTGACCGAGGTCCTGTCCGTCCTGGGCGACCAACTGTCGAGGGTGGCGCTGGCCCTGCTGGTCTTCGGGCGCACCGGATCCGCGGCGCTCAGCGGACTCACGTACGCGCTGACCTATCTCCCCACCGTGGCCGGCAGCCTGCTGCTGTCGCCGGTGGCGGACCGGCGGCCCCGCCGGGAGATCCTGATCGCGATCGACGTCGCCCGGGCCGCGCTCCTGCTGGTGATGGCGGTACCGGGCGCTCCGCTGCCGGCGCTGTGCGCCCTGGTCGCCGCATCGGCCTTCCTGAGCGGCCCCTATCAGGCGGCTCGCCTCGCGATGCTCCGCGACATCCTGCCGCAGGAGCAGTACGGGGCCGGCATGGCCGTACGGCAATCGCTGAACCAGGGCGCCATGCTCGCCGGGTTCGCCTCCGGCGGGCTCCTGGCCACCGCCTTCACGCCGTCCGCCTGCCTGATCATCGACAGCGGCACCTTCGCGCTGGCCGCCCTGATCGTCACAGCCTTCGTCCGGCGCCGGCCGGCCGCCGTAACCGGTGGAGACGCCCGGACCGTCGCACCCACCTTCCGCCTGATCGGGCGCACGCCAGCGCTGCGGGCGGTCTACCTGATGACGTTCTCGGCGCTGTTCTTCATCGCGCCGGAGGCGCTCGCCGTGGCCCTCGTGGCCGAGCGGGGGCTCGATCCCCGGTGGACCGGACTGTTCATGGCATCGGCCGGCCTGTGCTCGCTCGTGATCCTGCCGCTGTTCGCCAGGTTCGTCACCGCGGCGCACTACCCGGCGGCGTTCCCGATCGCCTGCGTGGCCCCCGGTCTGCCCCTGCTCGCCGTCGCCGCCCTGGACAACCCGTATCTGATCATGCTGTTCGCCGGGGTCAGCGGCGCGATGTGGGCTGTCCTGATCGTCATCTCGGTGTCGACCTTCGCCCAGTTGCTGCCCGACGATCAGCGCGCCCGGGGCATGGGCATCGCCGCCTCCACCAACGGCGCGTCACACGGCGCCGGCGCCCTGCTCGCCGGGCTGATGGCCGAGTCGCTGGGCGCCGGCGCGGCGGTCACCCTGCTCGGCCTGGCCAGCCTGTTCTTCGCCACGGTCCCCATCGTCCTCTGGCGTCGCGCTCAGGACTCGCGGGCCGTCCTGCGAAGCACGACGTAGGTCCCCGGGACGGCGGGACGCCTGTCCCGGGGACCTCCTGGAGGGGCCGCCGCTAACAGGCGCTGGAGATCCTGTCGTTCAGCGTGTTGATTCCGAAGAAGGTTCCGTCGGCGTTGTAGATGACGACGGAACTCAGGGCACTGGCGCCACTGTGAGCGGCGACCAGGATGTACTTCCCGCCGAGGTTCGTGTCCTGATAGAACCGGACGGTGTAACCCGTGTTGTTGTACACCGACGACGCTTTGTCGTTCGCACTTCCGACGTTCGTCGCGCACGCCCCTCCGGCCAGCAGAGTCCTCGTCCCCGCGTAGTTGGTGTCGGCGAACAAGCAGAAATACCCATTGTCGCAGTTGGCCCCGGCGGCCTGCGCGGGAACGGCCGCACCGAAAACTCCGGCGAGCGTCACCGCGAGGGCAACGGAGATTGAACGAAGTCGCATTTTTCCTCGATTCGTCGAGCGGGAAAGGCGACGCACAGGGTAGGCATCCCGGCTGGACGAGATCTGGATCCGACTATATTTCGAATCCAGCCTCTCGCTTGATGCGCTCGGCCAGAACCTCCAGATCGAGGAGACCCTTCGGATAGCTGTCCTCGCGGATCCAACGGTCGAGCCGCGCACGGGCGGCCCTCGGTGCCGGATGGTTGTACGCCGCTGGGTTCGCGAAGTGGAGGCAGCAGACCTCGACGAGGTACCGCCGTTCGGGGAGCCGAAGGAGCCGGCGGAGAAAGCCGTTCGCTCGCACGTGCCGGGCGGTCCGGTCGGCCTGCTCGTAGCAGTAGTGGCACAGAGGACCGAAGTTCACGCCGCTATCCCCATCATGTCGGCCAGGTTCGGCAACGGGAAGGGCGACTTTGAAGGGCCATTCCTCATTTCCGCGAGCGATGCACAGGATAGGCATTCCGGCTGGACGGATTCTGGACTCGACTATAGTCCGGATCCGTCGACTTCTGTTATGGCCGGCCCGGCGTGTACCGACCGTGAAGTTGGCGGGCTCTCAATTCCGGGATGAACGTGTCGTGAATACGTTTCGATCCCGGGCGCATCGGCCGTACCGATGGGTAGCGTCGCTGAGGCCCCGCATTCTTCGGTCAAGAGGTGACGCCAATGCTCTCTCGAATCCTCACCCCGGCCCACAGCCGACGGCTGGTCGCCCTGTTCGCCTCGGTGCCCCGCACGGCCCGGCGATGAGCCCGGCGCGTATCGCCGCCGACACCGAGAAGCTGAACAGCCGGGCGCTCCAGCACGCGGCCCTGGAAATCAGGCGCACGATCGGAACGTACGAGTCGGGAGTGGCCGGCGTCGGCCCGGTGGTGCTGCACCAGCGCGACTCCGAGCTCGACAAATATGTGACGAGGCTGATCACCGAGGTCCCCACGACCACGAGGATGCTGCTTTCCCTGATCGATCGAGCCTGCGTGGGAGACGCGGGAGCCACCGGCGACATGGCGGCCTTCTTCGAGCGGGGCGAAGAGCTCAACGTCGTCGAGGCCCGTGGCGGCGACTTCGGCACGCACCACTGAGGCCGGTGTCCGTACGTGGGCATGGACGTATCGGATGAGCTGAACGGCTTCCTGTTCTGGCTGGCCGGGGAATCGTTCCCCGGCACCGACGAGGACAAGCTCCGACAGCTGGCGCAGGTGCACCGCGACGCGGCGTCGGAGATCGTGAAGATCCTGCCGTTCTTCACCCAGGCGATCGGCGAGATCGACGCCGCCGTGGAGGGCGCCGCCAACGCGGCGGTCGTCGACGCCCTGCGCGAATACACGCAGGATCCCGGCTATCTCGGCCTGTCGGCCCGCTACGTCCGGCGGATGGGCGACGACATGGACGAGGCGGCCACCGAGGTCGAGTACGCCAAGCTCATGATCGTCGCGACCCTGATCGAGCTCATGCTCGAATTCCTGATCGCGCTGGCCGTCGCGTTCCTGTTCCCCGGCGCCCTGTCGGCGCTGGCGACAAGGCTGCTGATCGGACGGTTCAAGATCTGGGCCTGGCTCGCCCGGGCGATCGTCGCGGTGGTGCTGTCCCAGGTGGCCGGCGTCGGCATGCAGGTGCTCATGGACGTCGTGGTGCAGGCCATCCAGATCCGGGAGGGCCACCGGAAGTCGATCGACTGGGACAAGATCCGCACGTCGGCCGCGGTCGGCTCCCTGGGCGGCGCGATCGGCGTGATTCTGGGCGGCGCCGGCGGCACGCTGGGCAACTTCTTCAAAAAGCTCCTGGGCGGCGGTTCCGAGTACATCGGCCACGCCGCACACGCGATGGGCACCGAGATGCTCACGGAGGTCAGCTGGGCGGTCAGCCAGGGCGAGAAGATCGACTGGAGTCAGGGCGGCAGCATCCACGGCGCCGCCCTGTCCGGCTTGACGTCAGGCTCCGTCGAATTCGCCGGCGGCAAGCTCGGTCACGCTCTCGCTCCGCCGGCGAAGCGGCCGGATTTCCACGGGCAGATCCTCCGCGAACTGTCGTTCTCGACCAGCGCCAGGCCCACAACAATCGCAACACAGGACGGGCAGTGGCTGGTCAACGGCGAGCCCCTGTTGGTGAGGCCGGCCCCCGACGGCCGGCCCGGACTCACCCTGCTCTCCGACACCGACCTCGCATCCATCGCCGGCCGTCCCGTACTGCCGTCGCGCGGCGGGCCGGTCGTCATGGTCCACGGCGTCACCGGCGACGGCCCGCCCGCCGTCAAGGTTCCCCTGGCCGGCGGCGGCACCGCCCGCCTCACCCCCGAAGATCTGGCCCGGATGCTGGGCCCTCAGCCGGTCCGTTCCACGCTCACCCTGCTCGCTTGCTCCGACGGCGATGTCTCGGCCGAGTTCGCTCGTCGCCTGGCCGCCGCCACCGGCCACGACGTGCTCACCCCCGAGGGACAGGTCCGCGCCGGCGCGCTCACCCGGCCCGGCCAGCCCGTGTCCGTCGGAGACCAGCCCTGGCTGCTGTTCACCCCCGGGAGCGCCGACGCCTGGGACGTCGTCAACGACGAGCGGCCTTTCGAGGGCATCACCGCCCGGGACGCCCCGCACGACCCGACCGGCCTCACGCTCGACCGGCCCGCCGGCCCGTACGCCACCCGTCCCGAGCTGCTGTACGAGGTGGCCGGCGCCACGGATCTCGACGGCCTCACCCAAGCGGTCACCGAAGCCGCTCAGGCCCAGGTGCGCGACAGTGTCAAACCGCACCTCGCTCGCCTGACCCCGGGTGGACGCGACGGTGTCGCGGTGGACACCAGTGGCATCGAGACCGCGCTGCGCGACGACCTGCCCTCGTTCTTCGTCAGCGGTGGGCGCACCTTCGACGTCAAGGACGGCTGGGGCCGCTGGCACACCGTGACCGTCAACCCGGTCCGGCTGCCCGGCACCGAGACCTCGGCCGGCCTCCCCAGCACGAAATACGACACCCGCGTCGACGCCACCACGGCGATGCGGGAGACACACACCTCGGGCGAGAGCCTCGCCGTGGGCGCCGGCGTCACCCTCGGCGGGCGGATCGGCCCGGGCGGGGGCCTCTCCGGCGAGGTGGCCCTCGCCCAGGCCACCGAGACCACCGAGTCGAGCACCACCGTCTTCGACTCGCACAACGTCCGCAGCGGCCAGAGCGCCGACATCGTACGGTCCCCGGTCCGGTTCTCGGTGACCGTTGGGCACCCGGCCCGGCCCGGCGCCGACGTCACCGCCGACGTCGGCTTCTACGTCCTGCAGGACATCGCCACCGCCACGCCGCGCGACGAGAGCCGCACCACCGGCCCGTTCGACGTCGCCACGCTGGT
Organism: Actinoplanes sp. NPDC000266; assembly: GCF_042899005.1. NCBI lineage: Bacteria > Bacillati > Actinomycetota > Actinomycetes > Micromonosporales > Micromonosporaceae > Actinoplanes > Actinoplanes sp. NPDC000266. Next base: position 289,008 of record NZ_JBIAZI010000001.1, on the reverse strand, counting down.
CGAGAACACCAGTCCGGTCCGTATCCTCGGCGCCCGGCTCGATGCCGGCACCCTCTCCTGGAACGAGGCCGCCGAGCACATCCTCACCCGGCTGCGGGCGACCGGCGTGGCCGATCCGGGCAGTACCAGCCGCGAGCAGGCGCGATCGCTGCTGAGCGAGGCCAATGTGCTGGGGCAGCTGATGCCGGCGCTGGAGAGTCCCGCGCACTCGCCGCTGATCCTGAGCCCGTCCCGGCGCCAGGCCGTGAGCCTGGAGATGACCGCCGAGGTCACCGGCATCCGCACGGTGGCCGACGTGGCCAAGTCGTCGTTCCGCTGGCAGCCGGGCATCACCGAGACCGGCAAGCGGCAGCACACCAGCCAGGTCGGCGGCGGGGGCAGCGTGGTGCCGATCCGGTGGGGCTTCGGCCCGGCCTGGGTGCAGGCCCGCCTGTCGGCCGGCTTCCGGCGCACCACCGCCACCTCGGCCGGGCAGAGCAGCACCAGCCGCACCGGCACCGAGTTCAAAGACGTGCCCAACACCCTCACCGAGCTGACGGTCAAGGTCAAGATCGATCCGGCCGTACGTCTCAACGCCCTCCGCCATCCGATGCGGCGCACCCCGGGCATGGCGCCGGTCGAGGTCGAGCTGACCGTGCTGAGCCGGCTCCCCCGCGGCAAGCTGGCCGAGCTGCTGAATCCGCCGGCCGGACCGGCACCGGGCGCCGATCCGCCCCCACGGCCCGCGCCACCCTTCGCCGAGCACGGCGGGCATGCCATGCCGCTGGGCATGAGCCGCTTCCGGCACGTGCTGCCCGGCACCGAAAGGCTGGTGCGCCGCATCGGCGGCGGAATGCTGCCGCGCTTCCGCACCGAGGGCGTGGCCAGGCGGATGGGGCTGGCCCGGTCGGCCGCCGAACGCCAGCGCAACCAGGCCGAGCTCGACCGTGTGCTGTCGGCGCCGGGTCTGCGGCAGAGCTACACCGCGCTGCTCAACGGCGGGGTCACCGCCGTGCTGACCCGCACCGGCGTCCTCAGTGATCGGCACACGGTCGTCCATGTGCGGGCCAGGCACCCGGATCGGCTGCGCTACAAGGGCCCGCAGCCCGGGGTGGCGGTCCGCACCTTCCAGTCGTCGGGCGAACAGGACGGCGTGTCAGCCGGCGGTCAGTGGCGGGCCGCCGTGGCGGGCGAGGCCGCGTTCATCGGCCGTTACCCGGGTCGCGTGGTCAACGCCGGGGTCACCGCGGGCGGTGCGGTCGAGGCCAACCGGCGGTGGGGCCTGGACGGGAGCGTCGAGACCACCGGCCAGGAAAGCGCCTTGCACGGCGGCACCCCCGACTCCGAGGCGTACGAGGGAGACCTCGAGCTGGAGGTGACGGTCCACTCGTACCGGACCGGCCCCGGCTGGGATCGCGGCTCCCGCATCGGGGTCGGCCGCACGGTGAAGGGCCGCGACGTGCCGGCCGGCGCCCGCCCGCTCGCGCCCGGGTTCCACCGCGACACCACCACGGTGCGCGGTCACGTCGTGCCCCGTTACCGGCTCGTCGACCGCCGGCCGGTGCGGGTGCTCTACGCCCGCAGCGCGGTCCCCCAGGACGTGCTCGACGCCCACCCGGTCAGCGTTCAGGACCGAGAGAGCAGCCCGCTCCAGCGCAGGACCGCCATCGATCCGGGTTCACTGCGCGACTACGTCGACCGGCCGGGCACCCCGGCCGTCAGCGAATGGCAGTACGTCGAGTCGATGCCGGCCGCCCGGACGGCGATCGACCTGGTGCGCCAGGCCGTCCAGGACACCCAGAACTACGGCACGCGCAAGTCGCACCGCCGGCTCGGCGGCCTGCGCGGCGACGACGCCCTGGCCGAGGGCATGCCGGTCTGGGCCGCGCTGAACGACCGGCTGACCGCCGGCCGGCAGATCGCCAACCTGGCCGCCATGACCGAGGCCAGGTGGAGCCCGGAGACATTGACCACGATGGACGACGGCGGGCAGCTCGACGTCGCGCTGGCCGCCCACGTCACCAATCCGCGCATCGTCACCGCCCGGGCCGAGACGGCCGGCGAGAACGCTCCCGGCGGCGGCACCCAGGTCTCCGGGTCGAAGACCCTCGAACGGCACTTCCTGGCCCGGGTCGCCGGCGGTTTCGGGCTGCGCAAGCCGGGCACCGACCGCGACCGGTACGGCGGCGGCGCCACCGGGCAGGCCGGCTATCAACGCCTGTTCGCCTATCGCCTCCACCGCGGTCGCGAGAAGGTCGGCGGGTTCACCGAACGCAACATCAACAACCGCAAGGGCAGGGCCCGCACCTACCTCGTGGTGGCCGACCTGCGCCTGACCGCCGGGGCCGACGTCGCCACGCCCGCCCGGTTCCCCCGATCGATGGTGCCCGGCCCGCTGCAGCCCAGCTCCTGGGAGCACCACAAGACGGTGCGGCACAGCGCGGTCGTGCGCAACGGCGTCTATCTGCGGCTGACCGAGGCCCAGGCGATCAAGGCCGGGCTGCTCACCACCGAGGACGACGGGGAGCATGTCCCGCACGGGCCACGACCCCGCCCCGCCTTCACCGAACAGGTGCGCCGATCGGGGCTGGGACTGCCGCCCGGGCGCTCCCCCGGCCAGGGCCTGCAGGCCTTCCGCGAGGTGCCGTCGCTGATCCGGCCGGCCACCGAGGCGCTCGAGCGGGCGATCGCCGCCGATCCGGGCCGCCGCGACCTGCTCCGGCCGGTGCTCGACGCGCTGACCGCCCGGGGCCTGGCCGACCCGATGCTCAACCGCGATCGGCTGCGGCAGATGCTCAGCCGGGCCGGTGTGCGACGGTCGTGGGGCAACCTGTTCGACGGCGGCGTCTCGCTGATCCACGCCGAGACCGGCAAGGTCACCCAGCGCCTGTACGACGTACGCCTGGAGGCCCGGCTGACCGGGGAGGCCGTCTTCGACGGCTTCCAGGCCGACCACGACGACATCGACCTGCGCACGATCGGCACCCGCGGGTCGGGCCGGCTGGTCCGCACCGCGCGCGGCAGTCAGGTGTTCGCCGGCGCGGCCGGCACCGCGGTGATCAACCCCCAGGGCAAGCAGGCGGCGATCGGCGCGGGCCACCAATACGCGGCGAACAGCCAGACCGGGCACACCTCAGCGATCGAGACCGGCCACCGCACCAACAACATCAGCTCGGCGCGCGGCGTCAAGGCCCGGATCGTGCTGCGGCCCACGTTCGAGCTGAAGGTCTATCACCGCGGCCAGGCCGTGCCGGACGGCACGGTCACGTTCCAGCAGGACGTGACCGTCGACCGGTGGGCGGGCGACCTGCGGACAGCGGCCGCCCGCCGAGCCCCGGCGGAGCTGGACTCCCCCGGCGCCTATCGCCCGGGCGCGGTCGCGGGTGACGTGCCCGGCTGGACCTCCCGCCACGGGCTGCTGGTGCCGCCGCGGTTCAGCCCCGAGGACATCGGCCGGGCCACGTCGGTGCAGGAGATGGCGACCGCGATGCTGGCCGGAGCGAGCCGCCGCCTGCGCGAGGCCGGTTATCCCGCCTCCCACCAGGTGCGCGCCGGTCTGAGCCCGGACGTGCTGCTGCCCAACGCCGCGCAACTGCTCTCGGCCGGGATGCTCGACCTGCCCGGCGTGCCCGCCACCGACGTCATGATGCGCAAGCTGCTGCCCCGGGTGGGCCTCGTGCCGATGGCGGTCCGGCTGGCCGGTCTCGACTCCGGTGTCTTCCGCGAGCACCTCACACAGAGCACCACCAGCGCCGGCACCGCCGTCAACCAGCAGAACGTGACCAGTCAGACGCCCCGCCTGCTCCTGGGCCGCGGCTACATGGGCGATCCCTATCAGGCGCTGGAGACCTCCGGCACCGGCCCGGTCAGCGGCGACACCGCGGCCGTGGCGACCGGCGAGGACAGCGGGGTGTCGTCGTACGGCAATCTCAAGCCCGAAAATCCGTCGGTGCTGCTCGAATATGTGACCCGGCCGGTGTTGTCGGGCACGCTGACCGGCCACGCCTCCGGATCGAACCCGGTCGCCGACGGCGCCGGCCGGCAGGTCAGCCTGTTCGTGCGCACCGGGCTGGAGGAGGCGCGACGCGTCCTCGGCCTGGGTCATGGCGCTCCGGCCGCGGCCGTCGAGGCGTTCGACGCGCTGGTCGCGGCCGAGAAAGACCTCAAGACCAGGGCGGACGCGTTCGTCGACGCCGCCGACGCCGAGGCCGCGGCCCGTTACCACGCGCAGGGGAGCGACGAGCCGGCCGTACGCCAGGACTGGGAGGCGAAGGCCGCCGAGAAGGACCGGTGTGAGGACGCGTTCTGGGCGGCGCTGCGGGAGCACTATCGCCACCTCGACGACTATCAGGCCACCTACGTCGCGATCGGCGACGAGGTGCCCGTGTAGCCGGCCGCCGATGACGGCGGCCGGCTCACACATCAGTAGAACATCGCGGCGGATGACGCGGTGTTGTCCCCCAGGTTGCCGCGGCCGTTGATGACGTTCACCCGCTCGCCGGGACCAACCCCGATCATGCCGCCTTTGTAGTAGTCGTGCTCATAGATGACCAGGGTGTACGGCGTACGGTTCCACACCGACGAGACGGCGTCGTTGAGCCCGTCCCCGTTGTAGAAGGTCCAGCCGCTGAAGTTGGACATCCGCCGCGAGGCCACGGTCCCGGTCTTGAGCCGGGTCGGGACGGCGACCGTGCCCTGCAGGTTCGGGTTGCTGTAGAAGCAGACCTCGGCCCCGTAGGTGCCGCATTGGTACGGCGCGGCCTGCGCCGGCGATGACACCACCGCCGACGAGGCCAGCACGGCCAACAACGATCCCAAGATTCCCCTGAGGGCCAAACGCTTTTTCATGGGCCGACGCTAGCGATCGGCTCTGGAGAAAAAGTGAGTCGCGAATTCAGTCGAGAGCGGGCAGCGAGGCCTTGCCCTTGTCGGCCAGGACGAACGGCGTGTCGATGTCGGCCGTGCCCTCGCCGATGTTCGCCGCGATCACGCCGGTGCCGAGACCGGCGATCTCACCGGTCGGGTCCTGCACGATGAACGTGTTCGCGCCGGTGTAGATCGTGTAGGTGGGCTTGCCGTTCGACTCGCCGGTCTCCCGGAACCGGAACGTCTGGCTCGGTGCGGCCGCGTCGCAGCCCACGAGGTGGATCAGGGCCGGCGCGCCGCCGGGGCCCACCTGGGCCGACACGCACAGCGGCTCGCCGCCCGCGCGCAGCTTCGCGGTCTTGATCGAATACCGGTCGCCGCCGGACGGGACGATCACGAAGAGGTCCTTGTCACCGAACGAGGACGACAGGCCCAGCTTGTTGCCGGTGACCACGCCGACGGTCGCCTCGCTGTTCTTGGGCAGCAGGAAGACCTGCCGGGTGCCGCTGAACACGCCGCCACGCGGGCTCGCCGAGGCCGGGGCGGTCGTGCGGGTTGCGGCGGTCGTCCGGGTGGGTGCGGTCGTACGTGTGGCGGCGGCGGTCGTCGCCGGGGCGGGCAGGGCGGTCACGTCGCCGGCCAGGTCGACCGGGCTCGACGCCGGCGCGGCGCCGGACGCGGACGGAGCGGAGGTCGGGGCCGCGACGTCGCCGGCGCCGCAGGCCGAGGTCAGCAGAAGCCCCGCGGCCGCGGCGGCGAGGGCGCCGGCTCGGAGAGAATCGGTACCACGCATGACGTACTCCCAATGGCTCATTCTTCGGTTGTTTGCCGGTGACCATCTTTCGGCGCCGGCCGGCGCGCGACGACATCCGGGAAAGCATTGGCATGAAGAGAGGAGACAGCAATTCTTCAAACCCCGGCGGAATTGTGGCGGACTTCACGAAGTAAGAGCCTGTCCAGTGGCGACTGATTCACTGGCGAATATGCGCGTGGTAATTCTGGCCGTAGGCACCCGAGGAGACGTGGAACCGGCCCTGGCGCTGGCCCGCCAATTGCGGGTGCGCGGGCACGAGGTGTCCATGGCGGTGCCGGTCGACCTTCTGGCGTTCGCCATCGAGGCGGGCGTCGGCGCCCGCCCGGTGAGCGTCAACGCCCGCGAGTTCCTGGAGTCGCCGGAAGGGCAGCAGTTCCTGGCCGCGGGCAACAGCCGTGCCTACGTCCAGCTGCTGACCACCAAGAAACACGAGATCGCCCCCGCCGTGCACGCCGACCTGACCGCCGCCGTCGAGGGCGCGGACGTCATCGTGGCCACCCGCCTGGTCGAGGAGGAGGGTTCCTCGCTGGCCGAGTGGCTGGACGTGCCGTTCGTGGCCCTGCACTACTTCCCGGCCCGGTCGAACAGCGCCTACGCGTCGCCGTTCGTCACCGCGCGCCGGCTGCCGGCCCCGCTCACCCGGCTCTCCCACCGGGTGTTCGAACGGACACAGTGGCGGCACAACGAGGCCGACGTGAACGTGCTTCGGGCCGGGCTCGGCCTCCCGGCCGTCCACGAGCCGGCCGCGACCCGGCTCGCGCGTTCCGGTTCGGTGGAGCTGCAGGCGTACAGCCGGTTCCTGACCCCGGAACTGGCGAACTGGGACGACCGGCGCCCGCTGATCGGCCCGCTGCGGATGACCGCCGACCAGCGCGCCCTGATCCGCACCGACCACAGCGACCCGGACCTGGACCGTTGGCTCGACGACGGCGATCCGCCGATCTACATCGGCTTCGGCAGCCAGCCCTTCCTCGACGGCACCCGCCTGATCGAGGAGGTTCGCACGACGGCCGGCCGGCTGGGCTGCCGCGTGCTGCTCAACGCCGGCTGGAGCAGCCTCGACGCCGCCGACCTGGGCGACCGGATCATGCTCCGCGGCTCGGTCGACCACGACAAGGTCTTTCCCCGTTGCCGCCTCGCCGTCCACCACGGCGGGGCCGGATCGACCGCCGCCTCGGTCGGCGCCGGCCTGCCCACCGTCGTCTGCGCCGACTACGGCGACCGGGCGCTGTGGGGCCAGGCGGTCACCCGGCTCGGCGTGGGCGCCACCATCCGCTTCGCCGACATCAGCGGCCAGACCCTCACCGCCGCGATCGGCCCGCTCCTCGACGGCGACGCGGCCCGCCGGGCGCAGGCCATCGCCGCGGCGATGGCCACCGAACACGGCGGCCCGCGCGCCGCCGCCATCGTCAGCGGCCAGGCCTCCACGGGATCGCTTCAGATCACACCGAGGCGCAGGGCGTAGGCGACCGCGTGCGACCGGTTCCGCAGATTCAGCCGGCTGGTCATGCTGAAGACGACGTTGTCCACCGTCCGCTCCGAATAGCGGAGGGCGTCCGCGATCTCGCCGGTGTCGAGGCCGTCGGCCATCAGCCGCAGCACGTCGACCTCGCGCGGGGTCAGCGTGGCCGCGTTCTGGCCCTGCGGCCCGAGCACTTCGCATTGCAGTCGTTCGAAATGCTTGCCGAGCGCGCGGACGAGCTCGGGTGACAGGACTCCACCGCCGGACGCCGCGGCCAGCACGCTCCGCACGAGCCGGTCGGGGGTGACCGCGGCCAGCGGCAGGACACCGACCACCCGGCATTGGAGGGCGGCGAGCAACTCGTCCTCGCTGAGATCACGGGTCACGAGGACCACCGGCACGCCGGAGCGCGCGGCCGACAGCCGGAGCAGCGCGACCACACCGGAGGTGAGGCGGTCACAGCAGACGACGAGCACGTCGGCGCCGGCCATGCCCGACTCCTGCAACACCTCGAACTCACCGCTGGCCTCCAGGAAGCCGATGAGCCCCTCCCGGCTCAGCACATCGGCCGACCGTACGACCACGCGAACCAGGTCTCCGCCGTCCCTCGGGAAGTCGTCCGGCGCGGACGACATACGCAGAGCCTTGATGTATTTCGGCAGCTCGACGGCGGCTCTCTCCAGCAGCCCGGGCGCGACCTGCCGGACGAAGACGCCGTCCAGCACGTCCTCGGCGCCCTTACCCACAAGCGCCGCGTCCCACTCGCGTGAGCCCTCGAGCCGAGCCCGTACGGTGGCCAGCGACCGCTCCAGGTTGGCGACGGCCCGGTCCGCCTCGTCGGCGTCCAGGACCAGCCGTCCCTCGGTGGCGAGGGTCAGCAACAAGTCGCCCGCGAACGGCGTGGTCTCGTCCGGCATCACTCGTTGAGCTCGTTCAGGAAGCGCTGGACGATCGGCACTGCGGTCTCCGCACCGGCGCCCCCCTTCTGCACCAGCACCGCGAACGCGATGTCGCCCTGCCAGCCGACGAACCACGCGTGCGTCTGCGGCGAGGCGTTGTCGAACTCGGCGCTGCCTGTCTTGCCGTACACGGGCTTGCCCTTGACGTTCTTCAGCGCCTTGCCGGTGCCCGAGGTCACCACCTCGCGCATCATCGTGCGCAGCGGGCCGACCGCGCCGGGCGCGAGAGGGGCGCCGTCGGCGGCGGGTCTGACCGGCGCCGGGTCGAGCACCAGCCGCGGCTGGACGAACCAGCCCCGGGCCACCGCCGCCGTCGCCGAGGCCATGGCGATCGGGCTGACCGCGGTCTGCCCCTGCCCGAACGCGGCCTGCGCCAGCTCGGCCGGATCACCGGCCGGCGACGCCTTGCCGCTGAACGTGTTCACGCCCAGATCCCAGTCACCGCCGAGCCCGACCGCGGCCGCGGCCGACCGCAGTCCGTCGGCGCCCAGCTGGGGAGCCAGATTGACGAACGCCGTGTTGCAGGACTGGGCGAAATCGACGTGGAAGGGCACGTCGCCCAGGGCCATGTCGTGCGCGTTGGCGAAGACCTGTCCCCCGGCCTCCTTGGTCTTCGGGCAGGCGACGACGCTGTTCGCGGTCACCGCCTTCTTCTCCAGCAGGCCGAGGGCCGAGACCATCTTGAAGGTCGAGCCGGGCGGCACCTGCCCGGTCAGCGCCACGTTGTCGCCGTCACCGTCCGGGCCGTTGCTGACCGCCAGCACCGACGAGTCGCTGATCCGCACCGCCACGAGGGAGCTGGGCAGCTTCTGCGTCGCGGTCGCGGCATCGGCCGCGGTCTGCGTCCGCACGTCGATCGTGGTCCAGACGGGCGATCCGGCCACCGGCTCGGTCTCGTGCACCCGCACCGGCTCCCGGCCGCCGGCGCGCTCGATCTCCACGGCGAGCGCGGCTGTTCCCCGCAGCCTGGCGTCGTACCGCTCCTGCAGACCGCCGTGCCCGGCCTGATCGCCCCGGGCGACGGCGCCCGGGTTCGCCGCGAGGTCGTCGGCGGTCGCCTCGTCGACGGTGCCGAGCAGAGCGCGGGCGAACATCCGCGTCGGCGCCAGCTCCCGCTCGCCCTTGGAGAAGCTGAGTCCAGGCAGCTTCCGCAGCTCCTTCTCGATCTTCGCGAAGTCGGGGCCGCGCAGGGTGACCGCCTCGACCGGCGGGTCGACGTCCACCCCGGCCTTCCCGAGGGCCGCGACCAGCTTCGCGGCCTCGGTGAACCGGGCCGGGTCGACGGTCACGGTGACCACGGGGCGCGGGGCGACGAGCGGCGTGTTCCCGGCGCCCACGATCCGGCCCCGGTCGGCGGGCACGCGGCGCAGCGCCAGCTTGTCGCCGGCGCCCAGATCCTTGTGCAGGACCGCGGGCTCCCCGATCACCTGCCAGCCGTCGTCGCCGCGCCGGGTCAGACGGACGGAGCTGTCGTACGACCATGGCACGTTCCCGGGCAGGGTCCAGTCGACCTTGACGGCCCCCACCGCGTCGTCGCCGGTCTCGGCCACGCCGCCGGCCCGGGCGATCCGCAGGGTGCCGAGCGGCAGATCACCGGCGGCCTTGGTGAGCTCGGCGTTCACCGTGGCCGCCTCGACCGGTTTCCCGGCGGTGTCGACGAAGCCGACCTTGGACAGGTCACGCCCCTTGAACGCCGTGAGGAAGTCGTCCAGCGCGCCCTCGGCGCCGTCCTTGCCGCAGGCCGCGACGGCGGCGCCCAGCAGCATCGCGGCGACCAGCGCCGCGGCGCCGCGCTGGGCGGTCCGATCGAGTCGCATTGCTCGTTCCTTTCCCGGTGGGCCGGTCACGGCGATCATGCCCGAGGCGACTCAACAGACTCTGGACCCGAACTAGACGCCGGCGCGACGCTGCCACCAAGGGCCGCCCAGGGCCAGCAGGAAGCCACCGGCGAGGCCGATGGCCAGGGCGACATGGGACACGTGCCGAGCGCCCGCGAGCACCATCCCGCCCACCAGCACGATCGCCCCCAGAACCCCGGCGATCAGGACCGCCCGGTCCGGCCGGACGTGGGGCCAGGGCCGGCGAGCGGACCGGCGTCCGCCGGCCAGCGCGGCGACGGTCAGGAGGATGACGAGCGTGGTCCCGTAGGTGCGGGCGTAGTCCGGATAGCGATCCAGCACGACGCCGTAGGCGGCCACGATCACGCCGGCGACGATCCAGACCCAGCGCGGTGATGAATCGGTTTTCACATCTCACTCCGTCCGGTCATTCTGCTCAGGAGATCGTCGCGAGCCTTGTCCAGGCCGGTCGCCACCGAGCCCTCGACCGAGGCCGGCATCGCCGGGCGGCTGACCAGCACCCGCGGTGGCTGCGGCAGGTCACGGAGACGGCCCGCGAGCGTGGCGGCCAGCTCGGCGCCGCGCCCGCCGCCGAGCTCGGCGCCGACGACCACCACGGCCGGATCGAGCACCAGCACTACCGACGAGACCAGCGTGACCAGTTCGTCGACGCCACCCCCGGCGCCCGGCCGGTCGGCCGCCAGCTCCGGGAGGATCCCTCGGCGGCCGGTCACCTCGACGTGACCCCGCCGCCCGGCCAGGACCGACGCGAAGACCACATCGGGATCCGCGCCGATCATCAGATAGCCGGGAGCGTCGCGCGCGACCCCGAACCGTCCCTCGGCGGCCGCCCGAAAGGCGAACGCCGATCCGGCTTCGATCCGTGTGGGGGCGGGGAAGCGCGCACGTAAGCGGTTCATCACCGCGTCGTACGCCCCCGAACGGGGCCACCCGACGAGGATCCGATCGATCAGGGCCGGGTCGACACCGGCGTCGGCCGCCACCTTGTCGACCAGGTCGGGCACCTCGGTCTCCAGATCCGCCGCCCGGCTCCGGGTGATCGTGGCGCGATGAACGCCGGCCGCGTCCGCGCAGACGGCGACCACGCTGTCCCACGAAACGGTCACCGAGACGACGGTGACCGCGGTGGGGTCGAGGTCGTACCGCACCGCGCGTGAAGCGCGGCGGGCGGGCCGTGCCACCACCCGGGCGACGAGTCGCGCCGACTCCAGCCGGGCCAGGATCGTGTAGACCGCGGAACTCGAGAGGTGCAGCTCCCGGGCCAGTTCGGGCGCCGTCTTCGCGCCGCGGGACACGATCGTCTCCAGCACCAGCCGCTCCTGGCGGCGGGCCTGGGCGCGCCGGTCCCGCAGGCTGGAATACGTCATTCGGCTCCTCAAGAAGAGCAATTAAAGAATTCCAGGGTGAACGCTATCCGGACGCTGTGGATAAATACTTGACGGATTCTTCTCGGCCGGATCAATGCACGTCACGGCATCAAAAGTGTCGTACATTTCCGCCGGAACGCCGATCGGCGTTCACGTAAAGGAGAACCATGCGCAAGGTCCGAATAACATCGGCGCTCGCCCTGACCGGGGTGGCGCTCTGGGCCGCTTTCCCGGCTGGAGCGTTCGCCGCCACCGCGGCGACGCCGCCGGCCACCACCGCCGGATCCCGTTCGGTCACCCTGATCACCGGCGACACCGTCCACCTCGGCCGGACCGGCGGTCAGACCACCGTCGGCGTCACCCCGGCGGCCGGGCGAGAGAAGATCCCGTTCCTCAGCGCCGGCGCCGGTGACGACGTACGGGTCATCCCGGCCGACGCCGCCCCGTTGCTGGCCCAGGGCCGGCTCGACCCCCGGCTGTTCGACGTCTCCACCCTGGTGAAGTTCGGCTACGACGACAGCCGCCGAACGCTGCCGTTGCTGATCGAGGGCACCGCCACCCCGGCCGGTGGCACGCGCACCCGCTCCCTGCCCGGCACCGGCGTCACCGCGTACGCCCAGGACCGCTCGGCCCCGGCGGCCCTGTGGCGGAGCCTGACCGACGCCGGCACCCTCCGCTCGGGGATCTCCAAGGTCTGGCTCGACGGCCTGCGCCGGCCCGCCCTCGACGTCAGTGTCCCGATGATCGGAGCGCCCGCCGCCTGGCAGGCCGGGCTCACCGGCGCCGGCGTCAAGGTGGCCGTGCTCGACTCCGGCGTCGACCTCGCCCACCCCGACCTGGCCGGCCAGGTGGCCGAGGCGGTCGACCTCACCGGCGGCGACGACCTCGCCGACCGTTCCGGCCACGGCACCCACGTCGCCTCGACCATCGCCGGGACCGGCGCCGCCTCGGGCGGCCGCTACAAGGGAGTGGCGCCGGGCGCGAAGCTGCTCAGCGCCAAGGTGTGCCTCACCGAGGGCTGCCCCGAGTCGGCGATCCTGGCCGGCATGGCCTGGGCCGCCGAGCACGGCGCCACGGTCGCCAACGTGAGCCTGGGCGCCGAGGACACCCCCGAGATCGATCCGCTCGAGGCGGCCGTCAACGAGATCACGGCCCGCACCGGGATGCTCTTCGTGATCGCCGCCGGCAACAGCGGCGAGGGCGGCGACGTCACCATCGGCTCGCCCGGCAGCGCCGGCGCCGCGCTGACCGTGGGCGCCGTCGACAAGGACAAGAACCTCGCGGGGTTCTCCAGCCGTGGGCCGCGCCTGGCCGACGCCGAGGTGAAGCCGGACATCACCGCGCCCGGCGTGGGCATCGTCGCGGCCCGCTCGGCCGACGGCCAGTTCCCGCCGATCGACGGCACCGACGCCTACACCCAGCTCAACGGCACCTCGATGGCGACGCCGCACGTGGCCGGCGCGGTCGCGCTGCTCGCACAGAAGCACCCGGACTGGCGGGCCACCCAGCTCAAGGCCACGCTGACGGCGTCCGCGGCGCCGGCCGGCGACCAGGGACCGTACGCACAGGGGTCGGGTCTGACCGATGTGGCCCGGGCCATCACGCAGACCGTGACGGCCAGTCCGGGCAGCGTCGCCTTCCAGCGCGCGGCCTCGGCACAGACCCGTGCGGTGACCTATCGCAACGGCGGGACCGCGGCGGTCACGCTCAACCTGGCCGTGGACCCGCTCTTCAAGCTCAGCACGACGAAGGTCACGGTGCCCGCGGGCGGCACCGCGGCCGTCACCGTGACGGCGCCGGCCGGCACCGGCCTGGCCGGCGAACCGCTGGGCGGCCAGCTGATCGCGACCGCCGGGACCACCCGGGTCGTGACTCCGGTCGGACTGGACATCGTCCGGCTCACGCTGACTCTCGAGACGCCCGGGGTGCTCGGCCCCGAGGGTTACTGGATCACTCTGCTGACCGACCTCGACCGGCACGAGGTCCTCACCCTCATGCACGCCGGTGACCGCCACCAGGCGCGGGTCCGCCCGGGACGGTACGTCCTCCAGTCGTACCGGATCACCGGCGACCCGTACGGCCCGGAGATCGTCTCGCTGAACGACGCCGACCTGAGGATGACGGCGGACCGCACCGTCTCGCTGGACACCGACGCGGCCAAGCCGGTCTCGATCGGCGTGGCCGACCAGAAGGCCGTGGCGATGTACAACGAGGCCGGCTGGACCATGCGGACCGAGAAGCCGCAGATCTGGGGCAGCAACGACCCCTTCAGCACCGTGATGAACATCGACTTCGCCCGGCTGCGGATCGGCCCGATCGCCGGCAGCGGAAAGGCCGACGGCTACGTCTCCTACCTGACGGGCGCCTGGGCCCACGGGTCCAACTACAACAGCCCCGCCGTCTACCACGTCTACCTGTACGAGCGCGGCCGCATGATGAGCGGCAAGGCCAAGAAGCTGGGATCCGGCGACTTCGCCAAGGTCACCTCCCGGGTCGGCGTGGACGTGCCGGACGTGCCGGTGGCCCGGCTCTCGGTCGGCCGCGCTCCCGGCAACTCGCCGGTGACCCGGAGCGACCTCGACCGGAGCGCGCCGCTGAGCTACCTCTACGACGGCCCCCGCACGATCGTCGACTACTTCAACCAGGACCAGCAGACCCTTTGGGGTACGACCAGTGCCCAGCCCGGCTACACCTACTACCAGTCGGACTGGCGGTCGTTCCGCCCCGGCCGCTCGTACAGCGAGGACTGGGCGCTCGGCGTGATCGGCCCGGTCTTCCCGGAGCCCGACTTCGCGCAGCAGTTCGCCACCCGGTACGCCGGCGACGTGCTGGGCGGTCCCGGTCCGCTGCACGGTGACGGCGCCGGCCACGAGGGCTTCCGGCATGTCCGCGACGGCGTGGCCGACGTCCGGGTCTATCGCAACGGCAAGCAGGTCGCCCAGAGCGACGAGGCGTTCCAGGCCTGGAACGTCCCGTCCGCGGCCGGTGACTACCGGCTGACCGCGACGTTCCGGAGCGCGCCGCAGTTCACCCGCTCCACGGTGATCGACGCGGAGTGGACGTTCCGCTCCGGCCACGTCGGCGACGGCGACCTGGTCAAGCTGCCGATGACGGCGATCCGGTTCACACCGGGCCTGGACCTGACCGGCGCCGCGCCGGACGCCACGCTCTTCGCCCTCCCGATCTCGCTGGACCGCCAGGTCGGCGCGGCCAAGGCGGCGACCCGGTCGCTCACCGTCGACGCGTCGTACGACGACGGCCGGACGTGGCATCGCCTGCCGGTGCTGCGCCTGGGTGAGAAGGCCACCGCCCTGCTGCACCACCCGAAGGGCGAGGGCTACGTGTCCCTCCGGGCGTCGGCGGCCGACTCGGCCGGCAACACCGCGAAGGAGACCATCATCCGCGCCTACCGCTACCGCTGACCGGAGACGGCCGCGCGTCGCACAGGCGCGCGGCCGGCCGGCTGGGCCGGCGCCGGGCCGGCCTGGGTCGCCGGCGGGTTGGGCACGGTCACCGGCTTGACCTGGGTCACCTCGACCTCCTTGCCGTGGTGCAGCAGCACCAGCCGGGCCGAGCCGCCACCGTTGCGCAGCGAGTACGTGACCTCTTCCGGCGTCACGGTGACACGCAGGCGAAGGCCCTGCCAGAGCAACGAGAAGTCCAGGACGTCGATCCGTGACGGCAGCCGCGGCGCGAACGACAGCTGGCCGTTGAAGTCACGCATACCGCCGAGACCGGCCACCAGCGAGATCCACGTGCCGGCCAGCGACGCGATGTGCAGGCCGTCGCGCGAGTTCTGGTGCAGATCGTGCAGGTCCATCAGGGCGGCCTCGCCCAGATAGTCGTGCGCCAGCTCCAGGTGACCCGTCTCGGCCGCCATCACCGCCTGGACACACGCCGACAACGACGAGTCCCGCACGGTCCGGGCCTCGTAGTAGGCGAAATTGCGCGCCTTCTCCTCCGGCGTGAACGCGTCACCGCGCACGTACATCGCCATCACCAGGTCGGCCTGCTTAATCACCTGCTTGCGGTACAGGTCGAAGTACGGGTAGTTCAGCAGCAGCGGGTACGCCTCCGGCGGAGTGTTCTCGAAGTCCCACTCCTGCAACCGGGTGAAGCCCTCCGACTGCTGATGCACGCCCAACTCTTCGTCGTACGGGATGTGCACGGACGCGGCCGCATCGCGCCAGCTCGCCGTCTCCTCGTCGTCGACGCCGAGCTTGCGGGCCACATCCGGATGACGTGCGGCGGCTTCCGCGGCGGTCATCAGGTTCTGCTGGGCCAGCAGGTTGGTGTAGATGTTGTCGTCGACCACGGCCGTGTACTCGTCCGGGCCGGTCACGCCGTCGATGTGGAACTGGCCGTGCCGGTCGTGATGACCCAGCGAACGCCACAGCCGGGCCGTCTCGACCAGCAGCTCCAAGCCGTACTCACGCTCGAAGTCATAGTCACCGGTGGCCTGCACATACCGGCGAACCCCATCCGCGATGTCCGCGCCGATGTGGAAGCCCGCGGTGCCGGCCGGCCAATACGCCGAACACTCCTGCCCGCGGATCGTCCGCCACGGAAATGCCGCCCCCTGTAAACCCAGGGTCTGCGCCCGCTCCCGGGCCAGGTCGAGCGTCGAGTGCCGCCAGCGCAGCACGTCGGCCGCCGCGCTGGGCTGGGTGTACGTCAGCGCCGGCAACACGAACGCCTCCGCGTCCCAGAACGTGTGCCCGTCATAGCCCGGACCGGACAGCCCCTTGGCGCCGATCGGGCGCTGCTCGGCCCGCGCACCCGCCTGCAGCGTGTGGAACAGCCCGAACCGGACCGCCTGCTGCACCTCCGGGTCACCCTCCACGCGCACGTCCGAGTGGTCCCAGAACGCGTCCAGGAATTCGCGCTGCGCGTCGACCAGGCCCTCCCAGCCATCCAGCCGGGCGCTGGCCAGCGCGGCACCGACCTGGTCCCGGACCGCCGGCAGCGAGCGGTGCGACGACCAGCCATAGGCCGCCAGCTTGACCACCCGCAGCTTCTGACCCGGCTCGAGCCGGCAGGCCACCGTGGTGCGCAGCCAGTCCGGGTGCCCCTCGGTGGTCACCGCGTGCTTGCCCGGCGTCTCCACCAGGTGCTCCATGGCCGCGGCCATCCGCAGGTCGGAGGCCTTGGTCCGGTGCACCAGCAGACCACCCGTGCGCTGCTCCAGAACCTCCTCGGACTGCAGCGGATGGTCCAGGACGGCGGCCACCCGCGGATCCTTGCTCATCGGCGGCAACTGCTCGTTGGCCACCAGCTCGGACTGCAGAATGAGCCGGGACGGTCCGTCGAGCGGCTCCACCTCGTACAGGAACGCCACGACGGAGCGCTGGGTGAACGACACCATGCGCACGGTGCGCACCCGAATCGCCTGACCCGACGGGGACACCCACTCGACGGTGCGCTCCAGCGTGCCCGCCCGCAGGTCGAGCACGCGTTCGTGGGAGCGCAGCTCGCCATAACGCATATCGAACGGCTCGTCGTCGACCAGCAGCCGCATCAACTTGGCGTTGGTCACGTTGACCATCGTCTGCCCCGACTCCGGGAAGCCGTACCCGGCCTCGGCATACGGCAGCGGGCGCAGCTCATAGAACGAGTTCAGATAAGTGCCCGGCAAGCCGTGCGGCTCACCCTCGTCCAGATTTCCGCGGATCCCGATATGCCCGTTGCTCAGCGCGAACACCGACTCGGACTGGGCCAGCAGATCCAGGTCGAGGCGAGTCTCCCGGATGTGCCAAGGGTCCACGGGATAAGCCCGTTCACGGATCATGTAACGGGACCTTAATAAAGCACAGTGGACGAAGACTGGATCGCTGTCACCAGGCGGACAGTGAAAGTGGTTCCCTTCCCAGGGGCGCTCTCGACCTCGATGTCGCCGCCGTGGGCCTGTGCCAGTTTGCGGGCGATGGCCAGGCCCAGGCCGCTGCCGCCGGTGGCCCGGCTGCGCGACTCGTCGGCCCGCCAGAAGCGGTCGAAGATCTTCGGCAGGTTCTCCGGGGCGATGCCGACGCCGGTGTCCCGGACCGTGACGGCCGAGCCTCGCGCGGTCACCACGACCGAGCCGCCGCGCGGGGTGTAACGGATGCCGTTGGAGACGAGATTGCCGAGCAACTGCCGCAGCCGTACGGCATCGGCCCGCGCCACCGGATCGCCCGCCACCTCCATGGTGAGGCGGACGCCGGCCGCGTGGGCCGGGGCGAGGTGGCTGTCGACCACCTGGGCCAGCACCTCGCGCAGGGCCACCGGGCGCAGGTCGAGGCGCAACGACCCGGCCAGGTCGCTCAGGTCATCGATGATGTGCTGGAGCAGCAGGGCCTCCTCGTGCAGGAGACCGACGAGCTGGGCGTCGGTCGGCGCCAAATCGTCCTGGGCCGCCTCGAGCCAGCTCCGGATGTTCGTGAGCGGGGTGCGCAGCTCGTGCGCGACGTCGCTGACCATGGCCCGGCGCTGTGCCTCGGCCCGGTCGCGGCGCTCGGTCGAGTCGTTGAGGGCGCGGGCCAGGCGGCCGATCTCGTCGCGGGTCGACACCGGCACCGGGCCCTGGCCGGCCGCCTCGGTGAGCGCGCGCAGCGGGCGGACCAGGCGGCGGCCGACCAGCACGGTGACCAGAATGGTGGCCAGCAGGACGCCACCGGTGGTGGCGACGATCCGGATCGTGTTCTGCTCCGACAGCGTGAACCGGGTCTGGTCGGCGCCGGCGCCCGGGTCGGTGACGAACAGCAGGGCCGGCGGGGCGACGTACGACTGGAGCATGGCCCTTCGCGATTTCTCCACACAGCCGCGGACCCGGGCCGGCGGCACGGCCGAGCTGGTGCTGTCGGGCATGGCCACCGGTTGGGGACGGTCGGCGACCAGGAAGTACGTCGAGAAGTCCGGCCGTACGCCGAGCCTGAGCTCCCTCGGCATCCGGGCACAGGTGGTGACCAGCCGCCCGAGCTCGCGCAACGGTCCCTGCTCGGCCGGGGTCGTCGCCGTGGACAGCTGGTCGGTGCAGGCCGCGGCGTTGCCGTCCGTGCCCGACCCGGTGAGGACGATCGACGGGCGCCCGTTCGGCAGCCGCGCGATCTCGCCGTCCCCGCCGCCCTTGCGGACGCAGGTCAGCGTGTCGGCCGCGAGCTTGTCGAGGCGGGGGCGGTCGGCCGGGGGCACCAGGAACGGGCCGGTCGCGCGGGCGTCGATACGTTCCGTCCCGCCGCTGAGCGCGAGGTCCAGGTTGAGCGGGTCGACCGTGGCCGAGGCGCGGGCGCCGGCCAGCGAGGGGCCGGGTCCCGAGTCGGCGATCACCACCCGGTCGGCGGTCATGAGCGTGACGCGGCGGCCCAGCTTGGCCGACCGGTCGCGGATCAGCTCGGGAGCGCCGGACCAGTCGGGGTGGCCGGCCGCGTAGCCGACCAGGAGGTCGTAGACGCCCTTGTCCTCGGTCAGCGACCGGCCCTGCTCCTGGCGCAGGGCCCGGGTGGCGGTGGCGGTGGCCAGCCAGGCGGTGGCCGCGATGGCGGCGACCGCGATCAGCACCGACGTGACCAGCAGGCGGGTGACCAGGCTGTGCCGCAGCGGAACGCGGCTCACGGCGTCTCCGCGGCCAGCTTGTAGCCGACGCCGTAGACGGTGAGCAGGTGGGCCGGCTTCTGCGGATCGGCCTCGATCTTGCGGCGGAGGTTCATCACGTGCACGTCGATGGTCCGCTCGGTGGAGCTGCGGTCGATGCCCCGGGTGTGGTGCAGCAGCTGGGCCCGGCTCAGGACCCGGCCCGGCTGCTCGGACAGGGCGGCCAGGATGGCGAACTCGCCGCGGGTGCACTCGACCGGCTCGTCGTCGACGGTGACGTGGTGGCGTACCGGATCGATGCCGATCCGGCCGACGCGCCGCAGCTCGGCGCCGGGCGGCGGCGCGCCCCGGCCCACCCGCCGCAGGAGCGTACGGACCCGGGCCATGAGCTCCCTCGGGCTGTACGGCTTCGTCAGGTAGTCGTCCGCGCCCAGCTCCAGGCCGAGCAGCATGTCCTCCTCGGTGGCCCGGGCGGTCAGCATCAGCACCAGCAGGTCGGACTCGGCCCGCAGCGTGCGGCACACGTGCAGGCCGTCGAGGCCGGGCATCATCACGTCGAGCACCAGCAGGCCCGGCCGCCACCGGCGGGCCTCGTCGAGCGCCGCGCGGCCGTCGTGCACGACGAGCACCTCGTGCCCCTCCGCGACGAGATAGCGCCGGACCACCTCGGCCTGGCGGGGATCGTCCTCGGCGAGCAGGACCTGAGCAGACATGGCGGCGATGATAGGTCGGCGGCGCGAGGACCGGAGATCTCCGCGGGAGACCTGACAGCTTTCTAACGATCTCCCGGGACGCTCGTCGCCATGCAACCGAAGATCGTGGCCTGGTTGAGCGGGACAGTGCTCGTCGTGGCGCTCGGCGCCGGCGGAGCGGTCGCCGTCTCCCGGCACCGGGCGGCCCAGGAACCGGCGCCGGGACCGACCGTGGCGGCCGAGACCGCGAAGGTGGAGCGCCGCACCCTGTCGACGACCAAGAAGCTCGACGGCAGCGTCGGCTTCGGCTCGGCCCGGCCGCTGTCCGGCCACTCCGCCGCCACTGTGACATGGTTGCCGGCCGGGGGCGCGACGATCGTACGGGGAAAGCAGCTCTTCCGGGCCGATGACAAGCCGGTGATCCTCTTCTACGGCGGCATGCCGCTCTACCGCCCGATCGCGGGGGCGAATCTGGTGGGCCGGGACGTACAGATCGTCGCCGCCAACCTGCGCGCGCTCGGCTACCGGATCGGCCACCAACCCGCGACGCCCCATGACGGAGAGGGCGTGCTCACCGCCGATCTCGTCAAGGCCGTCAAGCGCTGGCAGGAGGACAACGGCCTCCCGCCCACCGGCACGATCGCCGTCGGCGACGTGGAGGTCCAGTCCGGCGCCGTCCGGGTCGACTCGGTGGCCGTCCAGCCCGGCTCCCCCGCCAACACCGAGCTCATGACGGTCACCGCCACCCGCAAGGTCATCACCGTCGCGGCCGAACTCGACGCGGCCGCCGAACTCGCCCGGGGCGATCGAGTGACCGTGACGCTGCCGAACGCCCGTACGGTCAAGGCCCGGATCCTCTCGATCGGCCGCACCCTGGCCTCGCCCGCGGGCGGCGTGGCCGACGGCGCCCCGAAGCTGACCGTCCTGGTCACCGTCGACAACCCGGCCGACCTGGCCAAGCTCGACTCGGCCGACGTGAAGGTCAACGTGGCCGGCAAGCTCGCCAAGAACGTTCTCGCCGCACCCGTCGAGGCGCTGGTGGCGCTGACCGAGGGCGGCTACGCCGTGCAGGGCCCGGACGGCCTGATCGGCGTGAAGACCGGCATGTTCGCCGACGGCTGGGTGCAGGTCAGCGGCTCGGGCCTGACCGAGGGCATGGACGTGGTGGTCGCCTCGTGACGCTCGTGTCGGCCGGTCACGTGAGCGTGCGCTACCCCGGCGGCGTGACTGCCCTCGACGACGTGAGCCTCGACATCCACCGCGGCGACCTGACCGCCATCGTGGGACCGTCCGGATCCGGCAAGTCGACGCTGCTCACCATCATCGGCACCCTCGACCGCCCGACCAGCGGCACGGTCCATATCGGAGGCCAGGACGTGGCGGCCCTGCGCGACCGGCGGCTGTCCGCGCTGCGGGCCCGGGAGATCGGATTCGTCTTCCAGCAGTTCCACCTGACCGACGGGCTGAGCGCGGCCGAGAACGTCGCCACCGGCCTGCTCTACGCCGGCGTGCCCCGCCGCCAGCGCCGGGAACGCGCCCTGCACGCCCTGGAACGCGTCGGCCTCGCCCATCGCGCCCGGCACCGGCCGAGCGAGCTGTCCGGCGGCGAGAAGCAGCGGGTGGCGATCGCCCGCGCGCTGGCCAACGGCCCGTCGCTGGTGCTGGCCGACGAGCCCACCGGCGCCCTGGACACCACCACCGGCCGCACGGTCCTCGACCTGCTGCGCCGGCTCAACGAGGAGGGCACCACCATCGTGCTGATCACCCACGACCGCGACATCGCCGCCTCGCTACCCCGCCAGGTCGAGATCCGCGACGGCCGCATCGTCTCGGACGTGCGCCGGTGAGCCCCGTCGACCTGCTCGGGCTCGGCCTGCTGGGCCCGCGCACCCGCCCGGGACGGGCCGCGCTCTCCGGGCTCGGCATCGCGATCGGCATCGCCACGATGATCCTGGTGACCGGGCTGCCCGCGTCGGGCCAGGCCGCCCTCGTCGAGCGGCTCAGCGCGCTCGGCACGAACACGCTCCAGGCCACGGCCCAGCCCGACGTCCAGCCGCCGGCGCCGCTGCCCGAGTCGGCGGTCGAGATGGTCCGGCGCATCGGCCCGGTGACGGGCGCGTCGGCTGTCGCCAACACCCATGCGGCCGTACGGCGCAACGACCGCACCGAGTCCAGCGGCCTGACCGCCCTGGCCGCCCGTCTCGACCTGCCCGCCGCGATCGGGGCCCGCGTCCGCTCCGGGGCCTGGCTGAACGCGGCCACCGAGAGGTTCCCGGTCGTCGTCCTCGGCTCGGTGGCGGCGGCCCGGCTGGGCGTCACCGACCTGCCCCGGGGCGCGGCCGCGCCGCAGGTGGTGATCGCCGACCGCCGCTTCACCGTGGCCGGGATCCTCGACGCCACGCCGCTGACGCCCGACATCGACCGGTCCGTGCTGGTCGGCTGGCCCGCCGCGAGGTCCGAGCTCGGGTTCGACGGTCACCCCACGGTTCTTTACGTCCGCGCCGAGGAGGCTCAACTGGAAGCGGTGCGCGACGTGCTGGCCGAGACCATCTCCCCCGAACGCCCCGGCGCGGTGACCGTCACCCGCCCGTCCGACGCGCTCGCCGCCAAACGGGCCACCGAGAGCAGTTTTTCCGTGCTGTTCCTGGCCCTGGCCGGGGTGGCCCTGGTCATCGGCGGCATCGGCGTGGCCAACACGATGGTCGTGTCGGTGCTCGAACGCCGCTCCGAGATCGGCCTGCGCCGGGCCCTGGGCGCCACCCGGGGCCAGATCCGCGGTCAGTTCCTCACCGAGTCGGTGGTCCTGGCCGGCGCCGGCGGGGTGGCCGGCACCGCGCTGGGCCTGGCCGCCACCGTCGGCTACGCCGCCTGGCAGAGCTGGCCTCTCGTCATCCCCGCCGGCCCGGCCGGCCTCGGCGCGGCCGGCGCCGTGGTCATCGGCGTTCTGGCCGGCGTCTACCCGTGCGTGCGGGCCGCCCGCCTCACCCCGCGGGCGGCCATCTCCTGACCTACTTGCCCTTGGCGGCGATGTCACGCTCGCAGCCGGGAATCAGGTCGAGGCCCATCGAGATCGACTTCGGGTCGTTCTGATCGCCGCCGAGCGCGATGCTGAGCCCGTCCTCGCTGATCTCGACGTACTCGACGCCCTTCTGCTTGAGGCACTTCACCGTCTCCCGGGCGAAGTCCTTGGCCTCCGGGTTGGCCGGATCCTTCTCCCAGGGCGGCAGCGGGTAGTACTGCGGCTCGCAGATCTTGTTGGCCGCCTCGAACTTCTCGGTCTGCGTCCCCGACACCCCGGCCGGCCCGGCCTGTGCCTTCTTGCGCTCCTGCGCGACAGTGCTGCCCTTGGCCATGCCGCCATGGTCGTACATGCACTTGTTGTACGGCCCGAGCAGCGCCTCGAACTCCTCCGGCGTCGTATCGAGCCGTTCCCGGGGCCGCTGGGCCTTCGGCGAGGCCGCCGACGCCGGCGCCGACGGGCTGACCAGAGTCGCCACCTTCGCCGTGTTCGTCTCCTCGGCCGGCTTGTCACAGGCGGTCAGCGCGCTCAGCGCCACAGCCACCACCAGCAGTCTCCGCATGGTCCCACTCCCTGTCTCCATGGCCGGGCTGGCTCCCGGCCGGGAGCCAGCCTGACGACCGGACGTCAGGAAGTGATCAGGTTCGCGCGACGACAGTCACAGCCTTGAAATGACCAGTCCGACAGCCGTCTCCCTAATGTGAGGCGATCGGAGAAACAGATGAACGACTTGCTGGCCCCCCTGATCGCAAGATCCCTCCGGGGCGCCGGCCGCGTCTACTGGGTCCTGTGGCGGCGGTGGGTGACGCAACGATGAGCCGGGCCGGCCTGCACGGCCGGCCCGGCGGACGCGTTCCTACTCGAAGAACCGGGCGGACGACGCCCGCTTGTCCTGGAGCATGCCCTCGTCCTGGCCGAAGTTCCACGCCTGCCCGGGACCGACACCGGTGACACGGCCACTCTTGTACTTGTTGAAATTGCCGTGCTCGAAGACCCACAGCGTCCGGCTGGTCCGGTTGATCACCGACGACGCCGCGTCGTTCAGGTTGGTGCCGTTGGTGAACGTGTAGCTGCGGAAATCGACGGCCTGTCCCGGGAAGGCGCCGCTCCACATGCTGAGCACACCTGGAACGGCCGCACTTCCGGTGAGATTGAAGTTCTCGTAGAAGCAGACGTAGCCCACCTGGCATTTCCACGCCGCCTGGGCCGCGGAGGGCGTCGCGGCCAGAGTTCCCGCGAGAAGCAGGGCGGCCGCGGCCGCGCCTCTCAGGACAGTGCGCAGTCTCATCAGATCTCTTTCACTCGGCGAAAATTCGTTGCCGCCGAAACGTATCCCTGCCCACTTGACAGATACTTCAGTGGCCGGTAAGAGCAGCGTGCACCGAGGAGACGGCGCTCGCGCCCTCCCCGACAGCCGTGGCGACGCGTTTGATGGAGCCGGCCCGGAGGTCGCCGACGGCGAAGACGCGGTGGGCGCTGGTCTGGAACGGCAGGGGGCTGTCGCGGGTCTCCGTACGGACGAAGCCCTTGTCGTCCTTGTCGACGCCGGTCAGCCAGGCCGACTCGGGTTCGGCGCCGATGAAGCAGAACAGCGCGCGGCACGGTAGTTCCTCGCGCCGGCCGCCGGGGCCGTGGAGGTCGACCGTGGCCAGCTTCTCGTCGCCGGTCAGGCCGCCCACCGCGCTCTCGTGGCGCACCTGGATACGGGGATGGTTGCGGATGCGGTCGGCCAGGTAGGACGACATGCGCGCGCCCAGGTCGGCCGAGCGCAGCACCAGCGTCACCTCGGATCCGCGTTCGGCCAGCGACAGGGCGGCCTGGCCGGCCGAGTTGGCGCCGCCGATCACCGCCACCGGCAGCGATTCGAAGCCGCGGACGTCCAGTTCGGTGGCGGCGTACCGGATGCAGCCGGCCTTCTCGAACTCGGCCCAGCGCGCGATGTCCAGGCGGCGATAGTGGACGCCGGTGGCCGCGATGACGGCCCGCGTCTCGATGCGCGTGCCGTCCTCGAGCTCGACCACCGGCCGGTGCTCGTCGCTGACGTCCAGGCCGGCCACCCGGCACGGCGAGTAGATCCGCACGCCGAACTTGAGCGCCTGCACCATGGCCAGCCGGCTCAGCTGCTCGCCGCTGACGCCCTGGGGAAAGCCGAGATAGTTCTCGATCCGGGCGCTCTTGGCCGCCTGGCCGCCCAGGCCGGTGCCGTCGACGAGCACGGTGGCCAGTCCTTCGGAGGCGGCGTAGACGGCGGCGGCCAGCCCGGCCGGTCCGGCCCCGACCACCACGACGTCGGGGATGTGCCCGTCCGCCCGGTAGGTCATGCCGAGCTGCTCGCCGAGGATCCCCGGCGTCACGTTGCGCAGCACGGCCCCGTTGAGCAGGGCGACCGGCAGCTCGCCGGTGCCGATCCCGGCGGCCCGCATCACCGCGGCGCCCGGCACCGAGGTGGCGTCGAGCCATGAATGCGGCAGGAGCATCCGGGACACGTAGGTGCGCAGGTCCAGCGTCTCGGCGGTGTCCGGAAGCCCGATGATCTCCAGGGCGCTGCCGACCGACGACCGCAGGATCTCGCGCCGCCGCCGGAACGTCTCGATCATCACGTCGGCGATGTCGACCTGCTCGGCCAGGACGCGGCGCAGCGCGTCCCGGCCGATGCGCACCACCGTCCCGGCCCGCACGACCCGCACCGTCGCGAAGACCTGCTGGCCGGTCAGCAGGCTGAGCTCGCCCAGGAAGTCGCCCGGCCCGCGCTCGTAGACCAGATGCTCGGGCTCGTTCGCGGTCGCCTCGCGGATCACCTCGACCGCGGCGGTGCGCAACAGGAAGAGGTCGTACGAGTGGTCGCCGGACGAGTAGAGGCAGTGACCCACCTCGACCCGCTGCTCGGCGCCGTACCGCGCGAGACGGTCGAACTGCTCTCCGTCGAGGATGCCTGTGGCCATGCGGGGAGGCTAGAAAACCCCACTGAACACTTTATGTATCGACGCTTGTCAACGCGGAATGAACTGGGCGGCCCACCGCGCGGGCGCCGTCGCGGTGGAGTGGTATTCGACGTGGATCTCCGGGGCGGTCCCCGACTTCCATTCCACCGCCGAGTCGTGGCGGGACGGCGAATAGGAGCAATTGACGGTCGTACGCCGCTCGCCCACCCGAAGGTCCAGGGTGCCGGCGCCGACGCAGGCGGCCGCCATCGTGTAGCGCCCGCGTTCCTGCAGGGAGCCCGCGTAGTGCGAGCCACCGGGGCTGACGTCGCTGCCGACGCCGTAACCGGCGTCGCTGGTCAGATGCAGCGCCTGGCTCGGGCTGGGCATGTCACCCGCGGTCACCGGCCGGCCGGCGTCGCTGGTCATCCGGTAGGCGAAGCCCGCCCGTCCGGCCGCGCTCCCGGAGTCGGCCAGTTCGAGGACGAACCGGTCCCAGCTCGGGTCGCCGTCGAAGGAGACCTCGGCCGCCACGGGATCGTCGGCGCATGCGGCCGTCGCGCGTGCCACCTCCCGCGGCTGCGGCAGACCGGCCTCGGCGTTGCCGATCGCGGTCACGGTCAGGGTGATCGTCCCGTCGCCGACGCAGTTCGCGGTGAGCGTGAGCCGGCCGAGATAGCTCGGGCGCACGTCCCGGTAGCCCGCCTCGACCGGGCCCCGGGCCTCGATCACGGACGCGCCCTTGACCGGGGGCAGCAGGGCCTCGGCCGCGTCCGCGGCGCCCGCCGGGGAGATCGCCGCCGGCGAGGAGGCCGGGGTGGGCTGGTCGGATCCGCAGGCGCTCAGCGCGAGAGCGGGCGCCGCGAGGGCGAGGGCGATCGCGCGAACTGGCTTGGGCATGAATTCCTTCGGGTCAGGCGGCGGTGCAGCGGGCCCGTACGGCCCCACCGGCGATGTGCGGATAGGTGACCGGGTAGCCGCCGGCGTTGCCGCGGTTGGTGAGCTTGACGCCGATGGTCGTGTTGGTGACCCGGTAGTTGCCGATCGGCACCCAGCGGCTGTGGTTGGCCGCGGCCTGCGAGACGGTCCGCTCGCCGGCCGCTCCCGGGTAGGGCGTGCTGTCGATCTTCGTGCTGGTCATCACGACCAGGCGCACCGGCGACGCGATCACGTCGCGCTTGCTCGCGCTCGTCGGCACGTAGATCCAGAGCGAGCAGACCTGCGGGGCCGCTCCGATGTGGAATCCCCACACCAGGGCCTGCCCGGCGGTGTCGGCGCCGGCCGAGCCGGACATCGGCATGTCGTCGAACTTGCCGTTGCATCCGCCCTCGCGGGTGCTTCCCTGGGCCAGGGTCCACCATCCGGCGTTGCCGTTCTTGAACCAGCCGTACGCCGAGTAGATCGCTCCGGCGCCGGTGCAGCCGAGCCCGGCGACGGCCGAATAGGTGACCGCCTTGGCCGCCACGGTCGGCTGGGCCGTCGCCGCCTTGGTGGTGGTGGCGGCGGGAGCGGCGGCCGGCGGGGCCGGGGCGTTCGCCGCCGTCGTGGTCGCCGCGGGCGCCGGCGGGCCGGCGGCTGTCCGGGTCGCGGCGGGAGCGCCCGGCGAGTTTGTGGCCTCCGGCGCGGCCGGCGCGCCGGTGATGACGGGCAGGTCGCCGATCGCGACCGGCTCCTTCTGGCCCGGGTCGGTGTCCACGGAGCCCGGCGGCGGCGCGAGGGTCTCCGCCGGAAGTGGCGCCTCCTCCACGACCGGTGGGGACGCGCTCGGGGTGACGGCCGGCCGCGCGGAAGGGTGCTCACCGGATGATCCGCCGGCGAAGGCCACCACCCCGGCGATCAGCGCGGTCACCACCACTCCCACGACGACCAGCACCACCGGCGAGCGGAACATTTTCACAGCCACAAACACTCCCTCGTCCGATCGCACGGCGACGAGGATCATGCCGGGACGCAGTGGAAGGAAAATAGATTCCGCGTACAGAGCGCCGAGAGGATCGGCCGGTCATAAAAAATAAAGTGACTCGGAGCACAATCGTGCACACCTATCGCCATCGGGTCGAGGAGCTGTCCGTGTCACGTCCGGCAAGAACGCACGAAGTGCGAGTGGACGGGCTATCGCTGACCTGTCGTCTCTACGGGCGAGGTCCCTTGTGCGTGGTGCATCCGGGCGGCCCCGGAGCGCATTGGGAATATCTGCGGATGCCGCTGGCCGAACGAGAGCTGACCATGGCCTATCTGGAGCCCGCGGGCACCGGGGCGTCCGGGGCGCCGAGCCCGGGAGCGGCCTACGACCTGGCCACGTACGTCAGGCATCTGCACGCGGTGATCGAGCACGTCGGCGGCGACCCGGTCTTCGTCCTCGGGCACGGCCACGGCGGGGCCGTCGCCCAGGGCTACGCGCTGGAGCACCCCGGCCGGCTGGCCGGGCTGGTCCTTTACGCCACCGGGCCGGCCGCCGGCGCCGCCACCGCGGCGGCCGTCAGGGACCGGCTGCGCGACTACGCGGTGGACAACTCGTACACGCCCGCGCTCGCCTCCTGGGACCGGCCGGCGGGACCGGGCGAGGCCGAGGCGACCCGTCGGGAACGGGACCTCTTCCCGGCCTACTTCGCCGACTACTGGCGCCGGGAGGCCGAGTTCGCCCCGGTCCGCCAGGGGGCGCGGGCGTGGCCGGTCCCGGCCGCGGCGTTCGACGTGCGCTCCGCCCTCCCCGCGATCACCGCGCCCACCCTGGTGCTGGCCGGGGAACGCGATCTGTTCTTCCCGTCCGGGGCGGCCGGCGAGCTGCACGACGGCATTCCCGGGTCGCGCCTGGTGACCTTCCAGCACAGCGGCCACCTGGCGCACCTGGAGGAGTCGGAACGCTTCGCTCACCTCCTTCTCGAGTTCACCCGCCGGGTCACCGGGCCCTATCGAGTCCACCGGCGATGACGGGATCGAGCCGGTCGAGGGTCGCCCGCATGTGGTCCGGTCCGCCGTCCGGATAAGCGTTCAGGACGTCGCGCGCCTTCTCATACGCGTCTCGCGCGCCGCTCTCGTCCCCGGCCGTCATCAGCACTTCGGCCAAGGTGCTGACCACCTCGAAGCGGCTCCCGGCCCGCTCCAGCTCCCGTACGGCGTCGCCGAGCCGGCCGGCCGCCGCGAGATTACCGGCGACCGCGACCCGGATCGGCGCGTCGTCGTCACCGGTCCGGCCGGCCAGGTCGAGGGCCCGGCGCAGCACCCGGTCGGCCTCGTCGTACTTCCCGAGCGTGGTCAGCGAGCGGCCGTTGCGGATGAGCCCGTCGATCTGAGCCACCTCGTCGCCCGCGCCGGCGGCCAGGGCGACGGCCCTTTCACTGTCGGCCCGGGCCCGATCGTGGCGGCCGATCGCGGTGTGCACCGCGTGCGCCCGGGCGTACACCCGGGCCTGCTCGGCCGGCAGGCCGCGCTCGGCGAAGATGCTCAGCGCCGTCTCCAGCAGGTCGAGGGCCTCCTGGTGAGCGCCGGCGAACGACCGGGCCCCGGCCAGGCAGCGCAGCACGTACGCCTCACCGGTCACGTCGCCCTGCTCCCGGGCCGCCCGCAGCGCGAGCCGCATGACGTCGTCCCAGTCCTGGAAGAAGCCGTAAAGCTCCAGGTACGGCTGGATGGTCAGGGCGAGGTGCCACGGGGCGACGCCGCGGCCGGCCTCGGCGGCCAGCCGGACGGCCTCCTTCAGCACCTCGCGGTGCCGGGCGAACCAGTCGAGGGCCTCGCGGTACGACGTGGGCCGCTCGGCGACGACGCCGGCCCGCGCCGGCGGCACCATGGGCGGGCGCCCCGGGCCCAGCATCGCCTCGGCCGCGAGGCTGCTGTGCAGATAGTGCTCCAGCAGACGGTCGACCGCGGCTCCGATCTCGGCCGGCGAGTCGGTGGCCCGCAGGAGCTCCCCGGCGTACGTCCCGATCGGCTCGGGCGACGTACGGAGACCGCCGGCGGAGATCAGCGCGGCCCCGGCCAGCTCGTCCAGGTCGGCCCGGGCGCGCGCCGGGTCACGCCCGGACAGACTGAGGCAGGCCCCGTCCGAGGCTCCCGGCGCCGGCACCAGCGACAGCAACCGGAACAACCGGGCCGCGCCGGGGCTCAGCTGCCGGTACGACCAGGCCAGCACGGTGCGGGGATCGCCATCGACCTCGTCGGGGCGGCCGGCCCCCGATCTCAGCCGCGCCGCGACCATCACGAGCGCCAGCGGCAGTCGTCCGCAGCGCTCGACGATCTCGTCCACGTCACCCAGATCCCACTCGGCACGCTGCTCACCGAGACGCGCGGTGAGCAGCTCCCGGGCCTCCACACGGTCCGGCCGGTCCAGCTCGACCAGGCAGGCCCCGCCCGACGCGGCCAGGCCGGTCAGCGGGCGCCGGCTGGTGATCAGGACCAGGCTGTCGGCCGAGTTCGGCAGCAGCGGGCGGATCTGCGACGGGTCCCGGACGTTGTCCAGCACCACCAGCAGCCGCAGGCCGGCGGTCAGCCCGCGGTAGGCGGCGGCCAGCGCGTCGAACGTGTCCGGGATGTCGGACGGCCGGCCGCCCAGGCCGTACAGCAGCTGGCGCAGGGCGTCACCGGCCGGGACGCTGCCGTCCTCGCCCTGGTGCCCGCGAAGGTCGAGGAAGAGCTGACCGTCGGTGAACTCGGCGGCCACGGTGTGGGCGAAGCGCGAGACGAGGGCCGACTTGCCGACACCGCCCACGCCGTCCACCGCGATCACCATCGGGCCCGGGCGGCCGCCGTCGCGCATCCCGGCGTAGAGGTCCTGAAGGATGCCCAACTCGAGGCGGCGCCCGACGAACAGGGGCTGGTCGGGCGGCAGCTGCGCGGGACGGACGGTGGCGAAAGGCCGGCCGGCCGGCTCCTGAGTGGACGTGCCGGCCGTCCGGGCCAGGATCTGCAGGTGGGCCTCGGCCAGCTCGGGACCGGGGTTGATGCCGAGCTCGGCGGTCAGCCGGTCCCGGATCGCCCCGTACCGCGCGAGGGCCTCGGCCTGATGCCCGGCCGCGGCCAGGGTCGCGATCAGGCCGGCGTGCACCGGCTCGTTGAGCGGGTCCATCTCGGCCGCCATCCGCAGCGGGACCAGCACGTCACCCGCGCGGCCGGCCCGTACGGCAAGCTCCGCGGCGGCGATCACGGCCTCGAAGAACTCGGCGTTCACGTTGGCGAAGGCCGCGGCGGCGGTCGCGCTCTCGGCCAGCGCGTCACCGGCCGGGCCGCGGAAGTGGCGCAGCGCCCGCACGTAGCCGTCGAGCGCCTCCGAGGCCCGCCCCTCGGCCGCCCCGGCCCGGGCCGACATGGCCAGCCGGCGGAACATCGTCAGGTCGAGGGCCTCGTCGGGCAGGGCGAAGCGGTAGCCGGTGCCGTGCCGCAGCAGATACGACCCGGCCGACCGCCGCGGGAGGCCGGGTTCGAGCAGGCGGCGCAGCACACCGACGTACTTGTGAATGACGTTGGTGGCGCTGGCCGGCGGATCGCTCCCCCAGATCTCCCGCACGAGGTCGTTCAGGCTGACCGGCCGGCCGGCGCGGATCAGGAGCAGCGCCAGCAGACATCGTTGCTGCGGCGGGCCGCCGTCGAGCTCGATGTCGTCCCGCCACAGCCGCAGCGGACCGAGTACCTGCAAGCGAATCATGCTGGGAGTCAGCCAGAACCCTGTTGACGCCCAGTGAAGAGCGATCATCGCCGATTCACAAGTCGTCAAGTGGGCGTCCCTAGCGTCGGAGGACATGACCCAGGTTCACTACCGGTACGCGACCGTTCAGGGCCGCCGGCTGTTCTATCGCGAGGCGGGGCCGGCCGACGCCCCCGTTCTGGTGCTGCTGCACGGCTTCCCGTCCAGCTCGTTCATGTTCCGCAACCTGATTCCGGCGCTGGCCGGCCGATGGCGCCTGATCGCGCCCGATCACCTGGGCTTCGGGCACTCCGACGCGCCGCCGGTCACCGATTTCGGCTACACCTTCGACTCGCTCACCGACCTGACCGCGGAACTGCTCCAGCAGCTCGGCCTCAGCCGGTACTCCCTCTACGTGCAGGACTACGGCGCCCCGATCGGGTGGCGGCTCGCCCTGCGCGATCCGGCCGCGGTCACGGCGATCATCAGTCAGAACGGGAACGTGTACGACGAGGGGTTCCAGCCGGACTTCATGGCGCCCCAACTGGCGTACTGGAAGGAACAGACGCCCGAGACCGAGGCCGGGGTCCGTCCGGCGCTCTCGCTCGAGGCCACCCGCTGGCAATATCTCACCGGCGCCGCCGACGAGAGCCTGGTCGACCCGGACACCTGGACCCACGACCACGCGCTGCTGTCCCGGCCCGGCAACGACCTGATCCAGCTCAAGTTGTTCCTGGACTACGCCACCAACCCGCCGCTCTACCCGCTCGTGCACAAGTACTTCCGCGAGAGCCAGGTGCCTCTGCTCGCCGTGTGGGGCCGCAACGATCCGGTCTTCGCCCCGGGCGGCGCCCTCGCGTTCACCACCGACCTGCCCGAGGCCGAGGTCCACCTGCTCGACGGCGGCCATTTCCTGCTGGAGAGCGCGCTCGACGAGGTGGTCCCTCTGATCAGGAAATTCCTGAGCTCCCATGTATGAGATGACGCCGATGGTCGAGCAGGCGGCCGCCATCCGCCGGGGCGAGCTCAGCAGCCGCGAGCTCACCCGCGTGTATCTGGAGCGGATCGAGGCGCTGGACGGGCGCGACGGCCTCAACGCGTTCATCCTGTCGCGCGGCGACGACGTCCTGGCCGAGGCCGCGCGGCTCGACGACCGGCAGGCCTCGGGCCGGGCACTCGGGCCGCTGCACGGCATTCCGCTGGCGCTCAAGGACAACCTGTTCACCGCGGGCACGGTCACCTCGGCCGGCACGGCGGCCCTGGACGGCTTTGTGCCGGACCGGGACGCCACCGTGGTCCGGCTGCTCAAGGAAGCCGGCGCGCTGGTGATCGGCAAGACGAACATGCACGAGTACTCGTTCGGTGTCACCAGCGACAATCCCCGTTTCGGGCCGGTGCGCAATCCGTACGACCCCTCGCGCATCCCCGGCGGCTCCAGCGGCGGTTCCGGGGCCGCCACCGCGGCCGGGCTGTGCTCGGCGGCGATCGGCACCGACACCGGCGGATCGGTGCGGATCCCGGCCGCGCTCTGCGGCGCCGTCGGGCTGAAGCCGACGCTGGGCCGGGTCAGCACCGACGGCGTGCTCGGCCTTTCCTGGACCTGCGACGTGGCCGGCCCGATCGCCCGTACGGTCGAGGACGCCGCGGCTCTGCTGCGCGTGATCGGCGGCGGCCCGGCCGAGACCCTGGAGCCGGCGCCGCTGAAGGGCCTGCGCGTCGGCGTTCCGGGCGGCTTCTACGCGACGGACAACAGCCCCGACGTGGACAGCGTCCTCGCACGGACGCACAAGACGCTGGAGGCGGAGGGCGCGGTGCTCGTGCCGGTCACCGTCGAGGGCGCCGAGCGGGCCGGCGAGATCGGATCCCTGACCGTCCTCACCGAGGGAACCGTCTCCCTCGAGGAGGCGCTGCGGGTGGCCGGGGTGGCGGGCGGCCTCGCCGGCAACCTGGGCCGGTTCGGGGCCGACATCCGCGGCGGCCTGACCCGGCCGATCGCGGCCTCCGCCTACGCCGAGGCCGTGTCCCGCTCGATTCCCGCTCTCCGCCGGGGTTTCGCCGCGGCTCTGTCCGGCGTGGACGTCCTGTTGACCGCGACGACGCCCACGACCGCCATCCCGATCGCGGAGAGCCGGTCGATGACGCACAACGGCCGGATCGTCGACCCCTTCGCCACCTTCACCCGCTACACCGCCGGGCTCTCGGTGACCGGCCTGCCCGCCCTCTCGATCCCGGCCGGCTTCGACCGGGATGGGCTTCCGGTCGGCGTACAGCTCATCGGGCCACGATGGAGCGAGGGCAGGCTCGTGGAGATCGCCCTCGCCATGGAGCAGGTGATGGTCAGGCGTCCTTGACGCCCAGGGCCACGGCCGCGTCCAGGGCGGCCCCGGCCGCGTACTCGCCGGCGAACTTCTCCTCGCCCAGAGCGGTGAGGGCCGACGTACGGGCGTGGGACAGCTCCTCGGCGTCGTCCGGGTCGGGGACCTGGCCCACCGCGGCGTAGGCGCTGTCGGTGAAGCCGATCATCCGGGCCGCGCCCGCGTGATCGCCGCCGGCCGTGGCCATCGCGGCCGCGGCGACGCCCAGGTAGGGCACGAACGAGAGCCAGCCCTCGCGGAACACCCGCTCGCGGCACTGCGCGAGCAACTCCCGGGCGCGGTCGAGGTGGCCCGTCTTGAGCTCCACGACGGCCAGGTTGTAGGACTCGGAGTTCACCTGCTCGGGCTGTCCCAGCGCCTCGTTCAGCGCGATGCTCGCGAGGTAGCGCTCGCGGGCCACCGGATAGTCACCGGACATCCGGGCCACCGCGGCCAGCACGTGCCGCGGCCGCTCCTCCAGCCGCTTGTCGAGCGAGCGCACGGCGACGTCGAGCGCCTCCCGGGCCAATTTCTCGGCCCGGCCCAGATCGCCGCCGCGCAGGGCGACCCGGGCCGTGGCGTAGAGCCCCTCGACCTCACCGGCCGGCTCGCCCGCGGCCCGGGCCCGCTCGATCTCGGCCCGGGCCAGGCGCAGCACTCCCTCGCTGTCGCCGCGGCGGAAGGTGGCGCGCACCTCGTGCTCGAAACGCGCGCCCAGCAGCCAGGTGACCGCTTCGAGAAACGCGTCCGGCTCCTCGATCTGAGCGAAATGACCGCTGTGTTCGAGGATCACCAGCCGCGAGCCGGCGATCCCGTCGTGCAGCATCCGCGCCCAGCGCGGGCCGCAGATGAAGTCGTGCCGGCCGGTCAGCACCACCGTGGGGACCGTGATCGACGGCAGGTCCGGGCGATAGTCGACACGGTTGCCGTCGTACTTCACGAGCCAGGTCCTGATGGTCTCGCGGAGCGGCTCGAACTCGGCCCGCCGGCCCCAGTAGTCGGCGAAGTAGATCGGCAGGACCGCTCGCATGGTGGCGGTCTTCTCCTCGTCGGTGCGCTCCGGCTCCGTGCTCGCGAAGGCGGCCGCGATGGTCATCGCCTCGTCGACGTAGGGGAAGTGCGCCGGATAGGCGGCCGCCTCGGCGCGCCCGGCCGCCCAGAACTCCGGTGTGGTCATCGGCGTCGAGCTGTAGAGCGCGAGACCGGCCACCCGGCCGGGGTGGCGGACCGCGTACCGCTGGGCCACCACCCCGCCGTGCGAGTGTCCCAGCAGGTACACCTGTGGGACGTTCAGGTGCTCGACGATCGAGTGCAGAAAGTCGACGTACGTGTCCACGTATGTCGCGCCCTCGGGGAACGGCTGCGAATCCCCGGTCCCGATCGGTTCGACGTACACCATGGTGAAATGCTCTTCGAGTTTCGCCGACCGCAGATACGTGTACTCGACGCCGGGGCCGCCCGAGTGGGCGATCATCACCGGACCGCGGCCCTCGACGTGGTAGACCTGCCGAGTCCCGCCGACAACGAAACTGTGGGTGGTCATCGGCGGGCCAGCCAGGTCAGGGTGTCGTCGGCCACTTCCCGCCAGCCGTGGTCGAACGGGGCACTGTGGCCGCGTTCGGAATAGGTCATCAGGTCGGTGCGGGCGCTGGATGCCCCGTAGAGCTTGTGCGCGCCGCGGACGACGACGGCGGGCACCGTGTGGTCCTTGCCGTTGGCGATGAGCAGCAGTGGCCCGCGGTCGCCGCGGGAGGTGTCGACGGTGGTGGGCGCGTCGCGGGTGAAATTGGCCGAGGACGCCTCGAACAGAGGGCGTCCCGGACCGGGGATCGCCACCCGCTCGTACAGCTCGGCCGACTCCTCGGCCGACAGCGCGTTGCCGAAGGAGTAGCGGAACTGCTTCTCGGTCAGCGACACCGCCCCGCGCTTGTTGGCCGGCCGCGACAGCACCGGGAAGCTGGACCGCAGCAGGCTGAACGGGAGCGCCCGGATGCCCTTGATCGGGGCCGGGGAGATCGCCACGACGGCTCGGGCCAGGCCGCGGTCGAGCAGCTTCTCGGCGATCAGCCCGCCGAAGGAATGCCCGATCACGATCGGCGGCTCGTCAAGATCGGCAATTACCTTGGCGTACGCCTCGGTGATGTCCTCGACGCCGGGGCCGGCCACCGCGCCCGGGTCGTCCCGGGTCAGCGCCACGGTGTCCCCGTCGCCCGGCCAGCCGGGTGCGAGGGGCGCGTAGCCCTTGCTCGCGAAAAGCTCCTGCCAGGGTTGCCAGGAGACCGAATGGATCCAGAGACCGTGGATGAAAACTACGGGCGTGCTCACGACGCCACCTCACCTTCACGAATGTGCTGAGCGAAAACTAGGCGGCGCTTCTTGATGACGAGTGAATGCCGAGTGGACCGGCCGACCACCGGTGATGGGCGAGCCGTTCGGCCGCGGACCCCAGCACCTGCCTCCCGTCGTCGAGCGCCTCGGCGATGCTCAGGTGCAGGCGGGTCAGCTGCCGCAGCGGGGTGGACGCGACGACCGACTCGCGAACCAGGTCGTGCCGGAAGCGGAACGAGTACGGGTCGGTGCGGACCTGCCCGAGGAGGGCGAGCGCCTCCAGCACCTCCAGGCGGTCGAGACAGGCTTTCACGTCGACACCGGCGGCCCGCGCGAGCAGGCCGATGTCGCCCTGTTCACCGATCAGCGCGGCCGTCCGGACCAGGCGCCGGGTGCACTCGTCGAGGCCGGCCATCCGGTCGCGGACGACGTCGCGCACCGTCGACGGCACGCCGGCCTGGGTGTCCGGCCACCGGGAGAGCTCCCGGACCAGGAACGGGTTGCCCGCGGTGCGGGCGTGCAGCCGCCGGACGTCGTCGTCGCCCGGTTCCCGACCGGTCTCCCGGCGGACCAGCTCGGCGACGTCGGCCGGGCCGAGGGGGCCGAGCCGGATCCGGCGGTGATCGGGCCGCCGGGCCACGGCGGCCAGCATCCGCGACAGCTCCGGCGCCGGCTCGGGCGCGCGGTCGCGCAGCGCGCCCAGGATCATCGTGGCCGCCGGCGAGGAGGCGGCCAGGTGACTGAAGAGCTCCAGCGAGCACGCGTCGGCCCAGTGCAGATCGTCGACCACGATCATGATCGGCCGCCGGCCCGCGGCCTGGGCGATGAAGGCCACGACCTGCTCGAACAGGCGGAACCGGGCGCCGCTGTCGGGTGCACCGGCCGCGCCCAGCGGCTCCATCAACCGTTCGAGGCCGGGGGCGGCGGGCATCTCGCCGGTCAGCGCACTCACCACCTGCGTCCACGGCCACATCGACGGCGCGCCCTCGCTCTCCATGCACCGGCCCCACACGACCAGCACGCCGGCCCTCTCGGCCCGCGCGGCCGCCTCCTCGAGCAACGAGGTCTTGCCCACCCCGGGCTCGCCCTGCACCAGCACGAGGGAGCTGGCGCCCGCGGTCGCCGCCGCCACCGTCCGCTCCAGCACGGCGAGCTCCGCGGCCCGGCCGACTGTGCTCGCCGGTGCCGGCGCCGGCACCTCAGGCGAGGGTGCCGGCGGCTGGTTCAGCACCCGCAGGTACGCCTGCTGCAACGGCTGTCCGGGGTCGATGCCGAGCTCGTCGGCGAGCCGGGTGCGCACAGCGCCGAACAGCGTCACCGCCTGGGCCGGCCGTCCCGCCGCGCCGAGGGTGGTGATCAGGCTCGCCTGCACCAGCTCGTGCAGGGGAGCCATCGAGGCGGCCAGGTGCAGCGGCGCCAGCACCGATTCGGGCCGGCCCAGCCGCACCGCGAGGCCGGCCGCCGCCACGCAGGCGTCGAAGAACTCGCCGTTGACCCCGGCGAAGATCGCCATCGCGTCCGGCCCACCGGTCAGCCCCTCACCGGCCGGGCCGTGCCAGAGCCGCAGCGCCGCCTCGTAGTGGTCCAGGGCGGCCGCCGGCCGCTCGAGGGTCAGTGCGGCCACGGCCTGCCCGACCAGGTGCCGGAAGGTCACCAGGTCCAGCATCGCCGGTCCCACGTCGAACAGATATCCGCTCCCCCGCCGGGTCAGGTGCGAGCCTTCCTTCCGGGCGGCCAGCCCGGGCTCCATGATGTGGCGCAGGGCCCCGACGTACTTGTGGATGACGTTCAGCGAGCTGACCGGGGCGCCGTCGCCCCAGACCAGGTCGACCAGCTCGCTCGTGGCGACCGGTCGTCCCGGGCGGGCGAGCAGGAGCGCGAGCAGGTACGCCTGCTGACGCGGCCCGGCGTCGAGCTCCGTGTCGCCGCGCCACACCCGCAGCGGACCGAGAATCTGGAGGCGAACCGTTTCGGCATCAGTCACAGTCGGACCGTAGGACGGGAGCGCTCCCGCTCTCATCTGTCATGTGACGACATCCGGAGTGACGCCTACCGCAGCGCCCGCTTCAACGGCTTCCCGGTGGCCGTGAGAGGGATGGCGCCGGTGAACTCGACGATGCGCGGATATTTGTACGCGGCCATCCGGTCCCGGCCCCACGCCACCAGCTCTTCCTCGGTGACGGTGGCCCCCGGGCGGCGGACGACGACGGCCTTGATCTCCTCGCCGAGAGCTGGGTCCGGCACGCCGATGACCGCGGCCATCGAGACCTGCGGGTGCTGCGCGAGAACCTCCTCGATCTCACGCGGGTACACGTTGTACCCGCCCCGGATGATCATGTCCTTCAGCCTGTCGACCAGGTAGTACCAGCCGTCGGAGTCGCGCCGGCCCAGATCGCCGGTGTGCATCCACCCGCCGCGCAGGGCGTGCGCGGTCTCCTCGGGCCGGTGGTGATAGCCGAGCATGACGTTGTGCCCGCGGATGACGATCTCGCCGATCCGGTCCGGCCCCTCGACGGTGACGTCGTTCTCGTCGACCAGCTTGACGTCGACGCCCCAGATCGGCACGCCGACCGAACCGGGCCGGGGCGGTTCGCCGGGACGGGTGATCGTGGCCGCGGGCGAGGTCTCCGACAGGCCGTACGACTCGAGGACGGTCACGCCGAACCGCTTCCGGACCTCCTCGATGATCGTCACCGGCAGCGCCGACCCGGCCGACACCGCGACCCGCAGGTTCCGGCCCACGGCCTCGGCGTCGACGCCGTCGTCCAGGGCATTGAGCAGGGCCCAGTACATGGTCGGCACACCGGCGAAGAACGTGACCTCGTGCTTCACCAGGGCTTCGAGCGCGGCCGCGGCGTCGAACCTCGGCATCATCACGAGGGTCGAGGCGCTGGCGAAACCCGCGTTCAGGTTGACGGTGGTGCCGAACGAGTGGAACAACGGCAGGACCACCAGATGTACGTCACGACGGGGCGAGTTGCTCAGCAGCATGTCGGCCGCGGTGACGTTGAACAGCAGGTTCGAGTGCGAAAGGACCGCGCCCTTGGGCCGGCCCGAGGTGCCGCTGGTGTAGAGGATCATCGCCGGGTCGATCTCGCTCCGCAGCACCGTCTCGAAGACCGGCGACCAGTCGGCGAGGCTCTCCAGTCCCTCCTCGCCGATCGCGAAGAAGTGCTCGCAGCCGTACGTCATCTCGAAGGCGGCCCGCCCCTCCGATCCGGCCGTCGGGCCGAAGCAGAAGAACGCCTTCGCTCCGGAGTCCGCCAGCTGGTACGCGATCTCCTGCCGCTTCAGCAGGACGTTGACCGGCACCACGACGGCGCCGGCCTTCAAGGCCCCGTAGTAGACGATCGGGTACCAGGCCAGGTTGGGGCAGGACAGGGCC
This sequence comes from Actinoplanes sp. NPDC000266, assembly GCF_042899005.1. Classification (NCBI taxonomy): domain Bacteria; kingdom Bacillati; phylum Actinomycetota; class Actinomycetes; order Micromonosporales; family Micromonosporaceae; genus Actinoplanes; species Actinoplanes sp. NPDC000266. Next base: position 249,817 of record NZ_JBIAZI010000001.1, on the reverse strand, counting down.
ACCCGGTCGCCCGGCTCGACGCCATGGGCGGCCAGCAGATCGGCGACCCGGTTGGCCTCGGCGTCGACCTCGGCGTAGGTCCACGTGCGCCCGGCCCAGACGACCGCGGCGTGCTCCGGGTGGTTCCGGGCGCTGTCCTCCAGGACCATCGACAAATTGAGCATGGCCGGAACGCTAGGCCGGGGCTCTGGAGAAAAAGTTGACCCTCTCGAACTTTGCGGCCGCCGAAAAACTCCGGAAAGGCATGACCATCCACGATCTGGAACCGCAACTCGCGGCCAACCGCCGCTACTGGACCGGCTGGGCCGGCCCGTCCGGAGGCGCCGAGCCCGACGGCGACCTGCCGATCTACCGCACCGACATCGCGTATCCGCTGCTCAACGGCGTTCTGCGGGTGCGCAGCCAGCCGCTCGACCAGGCCTTCGACATCGCCAAGCAGCGACTGGCCGGCTCCGCCTGGGCGTGGTGGGTGGGCGCCGACAGCGACGACGGCACCGCCGAAGGGCTCGAGGCCCTGGGCGCCACGCAGATCGCCGACCTGCCGATCATGGCGATCGACGTCACACGGCTTCCCGGCTTCGAGCCGCCGGCCGGGCTCCAGACGCGCCCGGTGACCGGCCGGGCCGAGATCACCGAGTACGTGGGCACGTACGCGGGCCCGCTCGGCATCGAGGGTGACCTCGGCCCGGTCGTCGAGCGGGAGCTCGACTTCGCCTATCCCGACGTCGTCCGCCTGGCCGGCTACCTGGACGGCCGGATCGCCGGCACGTGCACGCTGTCGCTCGGCACCGACGTGGCCGCGCTGTACTGCATCGCCACCGACCCGGCGTTCCGCCGCCGCGGGATCGCCACCGAGCTGACCCTGGTCGCCCTGCGCATCGCCCGCGCCGCCGGCCACCGGACCGCCACCCTCCAGTCGACGCCCGAGGGCGAGCCGGTCTACCGCCGCATCGGCTTCGAGACCGTGAGCCGGTACCGGGTCTTCGCCTTCTGAGCACGACGGGGCCGCCGGGAGATCCCGGCGGCCCCGTCTCCCTATGGCGGTTCTATATCGCGGTGAACTCGGTCCACGTCTCGATGACGCGGAAGCCCATCGATTCGTACAGCGGCCGGGCGGCCGTCGAGGGGTGCAGATAGGCCTCGGCGGCCCCGGTGGCGAAGCCGTCGGCCAGGATCCGGGCCGTCATCGCCCGGCCCAGGCCCCGGCCCCGGGCGGAGGGATCGACAGCGACGTTGAAGACCCCGATCACGTCGGGGCCGCACACGCCGAGGCCGGTGGCGACCGGGCGGCCGTCGATCTCGGCCAGATAGCCGGTCCAGCCGGGTATGTCGAGCACTCCCCCGCCCATCAGCGACCCGAAGGTGCCGGCCGGCGCCTGGAAGCCGGCCGTCAGCGCCTCGGTGTAGGCGTCGCTGCGGCCGGAGCCGACCGGCCGTACGAGGGAAAGCTGTTCCGGGTCCGCCGTGAGCACCGCCATGGCGGCGGAACACGTCATCAGCGGCAGCCTGGCCCGGGCGGTCAATCCGTACGTGGCCGCGAGACCGGCCGCGGCATCGGCCGCACCCGCCCGAACGATGATCGACCACGGGATGCCGAGCACGCTCACCTGACGGGCCATCTCGTCGAGCGCTTCCCGATCGGGCTCTTGATCGACGCTGTACGCCGCGTTGAGCGACGCCACGGCCGCGCGCGTCACGACCGCGCCGGTGCCGTTCCGCTCGGCGCGCCAGCCCTTCGGTGTGGCCTGGGCCAAATGCTGCACGGCGCCGGCCCAGGCCGAGGCGAGCCGGTCGGGCAAGAAGTTCATGGGAATCTCCACACGATCCGGACGCGGCCGCCGAAGGCGAAGTTCGATCGGTGCGTAAAGAAATTCTTCACCGTCGCTCTTTAGCTTTGCCGCCATGCTGTTGACCGAATCGCAGACCTCCTCGCTCGTCCACGCGGCCCAGCAGGGTGACCAGGCCGGCCTGGCCGCGTTGTTCGAGGCGCACTACTCCGGCATGGAGGCGGTCGCCACGCAGATCCTCGGGCCGGGGCCGGACGCTCAGGACGCCTGCCAGGACGCCGCGATGACCGCGCTGTCCCGGATCGGGGACCTGCGCGACCCGGCCGCCGTCCGGGCCTGGTTGCACATGATCGTGCGGAACAACTGCCGGACGCGCCTGCGCGCCCGCCGGCCGGTGACGCTGGAGAAGGCCCTCGGGGTGGCCGATCCCGTCACCCCCGACGCCGTCCTCGACCGGGACGCCGAACGCGACTGGGTGCGGCACGCGGTGCGCCGGTTGTCCCCGGCCGTCCGGGAGGTCGCGGTGCTGCGTTACTTCACCGAGCGCAACTCCTACGAGCAGATCGCCGAGCTGTGCGGCATCCCGGTCGGCACGGTCCGCAGCCGGCTGAGCGAGGCCCGGCGGCAGCTCACGGTCCTGCTTCCGCAGGTGCGCGACGAACGCCACGAGGATTCGGCGGCGGTCACCGCCGAGCGTCGCGAGGAGGCCGTGGCCATTCTGGCCGCGGTGGCCGACGGCACGCCGCCGTCCTCGGTCCGCCGGCGGTGGGCGGCGCACGCGGTCGTGTCGTGGCCGGACGGCGACCTCACGATCGGGCTCGGATCGCTGCTGAGCCGTCTGGGCCGGGACCACGCCGCCGGCACGCGCCACCACCTGTCGGGCGTGGTGGCCGGTCCGGACCTCACGGTCTGGGAGACCACGACCGGCACCTGGATGTTGCGGGAGCTCGAAGGGCAGGTTCAGCACGTACGGCTCATCTGGGCGACAGATAACCCAGCTCGATCCCGCGCGCGGTGAGGTCCTTCTTGTTCTCGGCGTTCAACTTGCGCCGCACCCGCCCGATGTAACCGACGGCGGTCATCGTGGCCACGCCCATCCGCTGCCCGATCATCGGGTTGCTCAGGCCGTCGGCGACCAGCCGGAGCGTCTCGATCTCCCGCTCGGACAGCCGGACGCCGGTGTCCGGAGTGGCCTCGAACAACGCACCCACCAGGCGCGGGCAGATGTAGACATGGTCGAGCGCGGCCGCCTCGACGGCGACGCCCAGCTCATGGCGGCTGCTGTCGGGCAGGATCATCGCCCGTACGCCCGCGACGACCGCGTCGGCGAGCAACGGTGGCTCGCCGGGCCGGCACACGAGGACCACCCGGGTCCGCCACGGCAGCATCGACCAGAACGAGCCGTCGACGGACCGGCCGTGCAGCCGCGAGACGTCGACGATCGCCAGCGGAGGACCGGCCGGCGGCGGATGCAGCTGAGCGACCGAGGAGAGCACGACGCTCACGGTCATGCCCGGCACCCCGGACGCCAGCTCCAACAGCCCGGCCCGGACCTCCTCGGACGCCGACACGACGGCCACACTCAGGGCGCCGGCCGTCATCGGGACGCCAGGTAGCCGAGCTCGACGCCGCGCTCGGTCAGCTCGGCCTTGGTCGCGGCGTTCAGCTTGCTTCTCAGCTGCCGCAGGTAGGACGCGACCGTGTGGGTCCTGAGGCGCATGCGCAGACCGATCTGCTCGTTCGTCAGGCCCTCGCTCACCCAGCGCAGCACCTCGACCTCACGATCGGCGAGCTCCTGGCGGCGCCGCTGGGAAACCGACGTGAGAGTGCCGAGCAGTTCGTGGGCGATGTAGAGGCCGCCGTGCCGCACCGCCTCGACGGCGAGCACCACGTCGTCGGGCTCGGCGTCGAGGGTCAGGAAACCGCGCGCGCCGGCCCGCACGGCCGGTTCCAGGGCGGGTGGGTCGTCCGGGTCACAAAGGAGCACGGCCCGCGAATCCGGCGGCAGATCCGGGATCCCGTTCGCCGGCCAATTCATCACCACGACAGCGACGCATGACATGACGACCGACCGTAGTTGCCGCTTATTGACGATTACTGAATCGACCGGCGTCAAGTGGAAGTCAATTGTCTGGTAAGCGCCGATGCCTAATGTCGGTTCCACCCGTACGAAAGGAAAAGTCTTGAAGAAGCAGATGCTGCTCGGCGCCGGCCTGGCCGCCGTCGCCTCGCTCGCCGTCGCCGCCCCCGCGCAGGCCACGCCGGCCGGTCCCGGCGTCGTCGGCACGATCATCTCGCAGCGCACGGTCGGCACGACCGACTACATCCTGCGGGAGATCACCATCCCGGCCGGTCAGGCCACCGGCTGGCACTACCACAAGGGCGAGCTCTACGGCTGGGTCAAGCAGGGCACCCTCAGCCACTTCGACGCCACCTGCGCCTCCGACGGCGTCTACAAGCGCGGCAGCTTCATCCAGGAGCCCAGCGGCGACGACAACGTGCACATCGGCGTCAACCGCGGCAAGGTCCCGGTCATCCTGGAGGTCCTGTACGTCCTCCCGACCGGGTCCCCGCTGTCGGTCGACGCACCCAACCCGGGCTGCGCGTTCCAATAAGCGGGTCATGCCAGCCGGGCTGCGAGCTTCTCCAGCCCGGCCTGCATGTGCCGTGGGCCGCCGCCCTGGAACCGTTCGAGCACCTCACTCGCCTGACGGCACGCCTCGCGCGCCCCGTACCGGTCGCCCATCGTGAGCAGCAGCTCGGACAGGCTGCGGAACGCCTCGAAGTGGTAGGGACCCTGCCCGACCGAGCGGGCCGCCTCGACCGCCCGCTTCAGCTCGTCCACCGCGTCACCGGTGCGGCCCAGCTTGACGAGGTTGGCGGCCACGGCGACCCGGATCATCGCCTCCACGTGCCGGCGGCCACCGTGCAGGTTGAGATCGAGCGCCTCCCGCAGCACGGTGGCCGCTTCGCCGTACCGGCCGAGCCTGGTCAATGCCTTTCCCACGTAGCCCAGGCTGAGCGCCTCCGATTTGTCGTTGCCGGCCTCGCGGCACAGCTTCACGGCGGTCTCGGCCGACTCCAGCGCGCGCTGTTCGTCCCCGAGCGCCGCGTGCACCGAATAGAAGTTGATGTACGTGAGGGCCTGTTCCAGCAGCATCCCGTGGCTCACGTAGACCTCCAGCGCGGCCGACAGCAGGGCCAGGGCCTCCTCGTTGGCGTCGAAGAACCAGCGCGCGCCGGCCAGGCTGCGCAGCACGTGCGCCTCACCGATCACGTCGTCCTGCTCACGCGCGGCCCGCAGCGCGAACCGCATGACGTCCTCCCAGTCCTGGAAGTAGCCGAACCACTCGAAGTACTGCTGCATGGTGAGGGCCAGCTGCCACGGGACGATGCCGTAGCCGAGGTCGGCCGCCACCCGGACCGCCTCCTGGAGCACGGCCCGGTGGCGGGCGAACCAGTCGATGCCCTCGTCGTACGAGCCGGGCCGTTCCGGTCGCACGCCCGGCGCCGCCGGCGCGGGCGCGATCGGCGGCCGGTTCGGCTCCAGCACGACCTGCGCGTTGAAGCTGCTGTGCAGGTAGTACTGGAGCAGGCGGGTCACGGCGGCCCGCTGCTCGGCCACCGGATCGGTCTCTTTGAAGAGCTCTTCCGCGTACGCCCGGACGAGCACATGCGAGGTGAAGCAGCCACCCTCGCCCTCGGTGACCAGCGCGGCCTCCCTCAGCTCGTCCAGCTCGGCCCGCGTCCGCTGCGGATCGTGACCGGACAGGCTGACGCAGGCTTCGAGGGTGATACCCGGGGTCAGCCCGACCGACAGCAGCCGGAAGAGCCGGGCCGCCCCCGGGCTGAGCTGGCGGTACGACCAGGAGAAAGCCGTGCGCGGATCGGTGACCCCGCGGCCCTCGGGGAAGGCCTCGAGCCGCCGCACGCCGTCGCGCAGCTCGGCCGCCACCGTCGTCAGCGACAACGTCGGCCGTACGCACAATCGTGCGGCCAGGATGGCCAGGGCCAGGGGCAGGCGGCCGCAGAGCTCGATGATCTCGTCGAGAACGGCGGCGTCGGCTTCCGGCCGGCTGCGCAGGGTGGAGAGCCGCGTCGCCAGGATCTCCCGTGCGTCCGGCAGCTCCGGAACGTACGCCCGGTACAGCCGGGCGCCGTCGGAGGCGGCCAGGCCGACCAGCGGCCGCCGGCTGGTGATCAGCACCAGGCTGTCGACCGAGTTGGGCAGCAGCGGGCGCACCTGGGCGGCGTCGCGCACGTCGTCCAGCATGACCAGGATCCGCTTGCCGGCGGTCAGGCTGCGGTAGGCGCCGACCAGCGCGTCGAAGGTGTCCGGCACGTCGGCGGCGCGCAGGCCCAGGGCGTACAGAAGGGAACGCAGTGCTTCGCTGGTCGGCACACCGCCGTCCTCGCCCTCGTTGCCCCGGAGGTCGAGGTAGAGCTGGCCGTCGCTGAACTCGCCCGCGATCTGGTGGGCGAAGTGCGTGACGATGGTCGACTTGCCGACCCCGCCCATCCCGTCCACCGCGACCACCATCGGGCTCGTCCGGCGGCTGTCCCGCATCTCGAGGAAGAGGTCGTGCAGCACCTCGAGCTCGTGCGTGCGCCCCACGAACATCGGCTGGTCCGGCGGCAGCTGGGCCGGCCGCATCAGCGGGGCCCGGCTCGGCGCGGGCGCGGGCGTGGGCGGCGGCGCGTTCTCCTCCACCGGCGGCGCCTGGGTCAGCACCCGCTGCTGAGCCTCCTGAAGCTCGCGTCCCGGATCGATGCCGAGCTCGTCGGCGAGGCGCTCCCGGATGCTGCGGTACGCGTCCAGCGCCTCGGCCTGATGACCCGCGGCGGCCAGCGTCGTCACCAGGGCCGCGTGCACGGGTTCCTGCATGCGGCCCATCCTCGCGGCCAGCCGCAGCGCGGGCAGGACCCGCGACGGGCGGCCGGCGGTGAGGGCGATGCCGGCCGCGGCCACGGTCGCGTCGAAGAACTCCCCGTCGATGCCGGCGAAGGTGGCCGTGGCCGCGGCGCTGTCGCCGAGGGTGTCGCCGGCCGATCCCTGACAGAGATCGAGCGCCTCGACGTAGCGGTCGAGCGCCTCCACCGGCCGGTCGCGGCCGGCGAGCTCCTTGGCCACCGCCACCGACTGGCGGAAGGCGACGAGGTCGAGCGTCCCGGGGCCGGCCGAGAAGCGGTAGCCGGAGTCGTGCCGTGCCAGGAACGAGCCCGACGACCGCGGCGTCAGGTCGGGCTCCATGAGGCGGCGCAGCGCACCGACGTACTTGTGAATGACGTTGATCGCGCTCACCGGCGAGACCGATCCCCACATCAGGTCGATCAGATCGGTCATGCTGACCGGCCGGCCCTCCTGAGCGATCAGCAGGGCCAGGAGGCACCGCTGCTGCCGGGGGCCGGCGTCGAGTTCGGTGCCGTCCCGCCAGATCCGCAGGGGACCCATGATTTGCAGGCGCAACGCGCTGGGCTCGGTCAACCGGCGTCCCTTCGGGCAGGTCGATGGACAACGTCTGGACTCGCGCTGAGTCCGGCTTCTCTACCTGGGCCAACGCGGGGGCCGTGAGTTCCTTCAGCCGTTCGCGCCATTGCGGGGCCGAGAAGAGTCGGGTATTGGTCAGAGCCCGGCCGGGGGTTCCGCGGCGACCTCTTTCCAGAAGCCGATCATCATGCGCTGGAGCCGCAGCCCGACCTCGAGCGTGGCCCGCTGCGGCGACCCGGGCCGGAGGCGGCCGGAGGCGACCAGTTCGCCGTACTCCGCGAGCCGCCCCTCGTGGGCCTCGATCTGCTCCTCGGCCAGCCGGGTCATCGAGGCCGCGACGCCGTCGTCGCCGGGGTTCTGGAAGAACAGCCGGAGCAGCCCCTCGTCGTGGATCTCCATGACCGAGCCGGTCGGGGTGGCGAGCCACCGGTCCAGCTCGCCGCGTCCCTCGCCGGTGAGCGACAGGGTCCGGCGGCGGCGCCCGTCGTTCTCCTGCCGCTCGGCGATCAGGCCGCGCCGCACCAGCCGGTCGGCCTCGGCGTACAGCTGGGAGCGGGGGAAGACCCAGAAGTAGCCGATGCTCTGCCGGATGCGCTGGTCGAGCTCGTACGGCGTGGCGCCGTCGTGCCGGCGCAGCAGGCCGAGGACGACGTAGGCGCTGATCGGGAGGGGGGTCGGCACGAGATCTCCTGGTTCGGACGGTCGGAATCTCAATATTACAGATTGGAACATCTGAACTGTACCTTCGAATCTGACGTTTGGAGGAACGCGATGGAGAACAGGTATCTGGAAGCGGGCAACTACGCCCCGGTCAGCGAAGAGGTGAGCGCCACCGGCCTGTCCGTCACCGGCGAGCTGCCGCGCGAGCTGAACGGCCGCTACCTGCGCATCGGGCCCAACCCGCGCGGCGGCGTCGACCCGGCCACCCACCACTGGTTCCGCGGCGCCGGCATGGTCCACGGCATCCGCCTGCGCGAGGGCCGGGCCGAGTGGTACCGCAGCCGCTTCGTCGAGAGCGACCGCGGCGCCCCCAACACCAACATCGTGAGCCACGCGGGACGCCTGCTCACCCTGATCGAGGCGGGCAAGCCGCCGGTGGAGATCAGCCCCGACCTGGCCCGGATGGCCGTCTGGGACGCCGAGGGCGCGCTCAGCCGCGGCTTCACCGCCCACCCGAAGGTCGACCCGGCCACCGGCGAGATGCACGCCATGACGTACAACCCGCGCTTCGGCGAGGTCCGCTACGTGGTGCTCGGCGCCGACGGGAAGCTCGGCCACACGGCCGACATCGAGGTGCCGGACGGGCCGATGGTGCACGACATGGCCCTCACCGAGACGCGGGTGGTGATCCTCGACCTGCCCGTCACCTTCGCCGCCGCCAAGCGCCGGATGAAGGCCGGCCTCCCGGTCTCCGACCTGCCGTTCACCTGGGACGACCAGCACACCCCGCGCCTCGGCGTGATGCCGGCGGGCGGCACGGCCGAGCAGGTGCGCTGGGTCGAGGCGCCGCGCGGCTTCGTCTTCCACGTCCTGAACGCCTTCGACAACGCCGACGGCTCGCTGACCATGGACGTGGTGCGCTACCGCGAGGTCTTCGCCCACGACGTCCGCGGTCCGGGTGACACTCCCCCGGAGCTGGCCCGATGGACCGTGGACCCGGCTCGCGGGACCGTCAAGGAGGAGCTGATCAGCGACTACCGGGTCGAGTTCCCGCGGATCGACCCGGCCCTGACCGGCCGCCGGCACCGCTACGGATGGTTCGCCGGCTTCAGCGCCCACGGCCTCAAGATCACCGACGACGTCGACCGTGACCCGGCCGGCGGCTTCGGCACCGGCCCGCTGATCAAGGTCGACACCGAGACCGGCACGACCACGCTGCACGAGTACGGCGCCGGCCGGGTCACCATGGAGCCCGCCTTCGTCCCCCGCCCGGGCGCCACGAGCGAGGACGACGGCTGGATCCTCTCGGTCGTGCACGACGCGACGGTCAACCGGGCCGAGCTGGTCGTGCTGGACGCGGCCGACCTCGCGGCCGACCCGGTCGCCCGGGTCCACCTGCCCAGCCGGGTCCCCTTCGGCTTCCACGGCAACTGGATCGCCGACCTTTAGAGCCGGTCAGTATTCGACGCCGGCTCGGGCTATCAGGCCGACGGCGGTGTCGATGGTGATCGCCCGGGAGAGCGTGAAGGCCAGGCCGGCTGCTTCCGCCTTGTCGCGTTCGGCGCCCTTCTTCTCGGACGCCGTGCGCCCGGGAATCGGAAGGATGTCGCCGTGATGCTGCATCGCGGCCACCGCGGCGAAGGCCGTCCAGGATCCCCAGGGAAGGTCGTCCATGCGGTCCACCACCTTTATGACGGCATCGACGCGGGATTGCCTTTGCAGCATCCGCGAGGCCGAGGTCCCGTACGCGGAAAGGACCTCCTCCGACGCCGTGGCGTAGATTTCTCGTAGCCCGCGCAGTCGCTCCGGAACGTCCGGGAGGCTTCTCGTCGGCGGGCAGGACGACAGCGGCGCCTCTCGGAATCCCGGGCTCCAGGCCTCGGACCATGTCCCTGACCCGCATCGCCAGCAGGTTCTCGAAGGCGAACAGCCAGGTGGCTCCGGTGGTCCGCTCCACTCCGGGCAGCAGCGAGCAGACGGTGTTCGTGACGTCCCGGCGTACGGTTCGGGCCAGCACCCGGGACCACAGCGGAGGCATACCGAACTGCTCCAGGTCATCCGCGTCCTGATCGTGCGGCAGGAGCCGATTCACCCATCGGGCCAAAGCCACGCGCGCGCTCTCCGTCCACTGTCGGCGAATTTCCGGGCCGTCAGTGTAGACGCGGGGCGCCGAACAGGCAGCGGGCACACGAAAAGGCGCCGCGACCCGAGGTCGCGGCGCCTTTTCGCCAGATCACTAGAAGTCGGCCGACGACGCGGCGTCGTTGTTGCAGGTGCCGGTCTTGTAATTGATGTCCGACGACTTACCGGCGGGGACGTCGAGGAAGCCGCCGTTCCCGGTGTTGTTGTACGTTCCGTTCGAATAGACCCGCAGGGTGCGGCCGCTCAGGTTGATCACTGACGACGCGGAGTCGTTGAGGTTCGTACCGTTGGTGTACGTGTAGTTGCGGAAGTCCTGGACGTGACCCGTGTACTTGCCGCTGGCCGGGCTCAGTTCCTTCAGCACGGCGACGCTGCCGCTCAGGCCGTAGTGCTCGTAGAAGCAGACATAGCCCTGCTGGCACGTCCAGGCCGCCTGAGCGGCCGACGGCGTGACCGCCACCGCGCCGGCCACGGCCAGAGCGGCACCCACCACACCACTGATCGCCGATCGCTTTCTCATGAGCTGAAAACTATCCGAGACCACTTTATTGACACTGAATTCTTCGCGTGCGTTAGCTGGGTCACTTCCCGAACTTTCCGCAGCCGCCCGAACTCTTGTTCTGCATGACAAACAGCAATGACCGCAGCCGATGGAACTGGCTGCTCGCCATTCCGGTGGTTGTTCCGCTGGCCACCTTTCTGTTCAACTTCGACGGTCCGCGACTGGGCGGCTTCCCGCTGTTCTACTGGCTTCAGCTCGCGTTCGTGGGCCTCGTCGTCGCGGTGACCACGCTGGTCTACCGGCTCTCGAAGCGGGAGCGCTGACATGTGGCGTGACCATCTCACCCAGATCATCGTGTTCGGCGTGCTGTTCCTGGGGGTCAGCGCGCTCGGCTTCGCCGCGTCGCGCTGGCGCCGCACCGGCTCGCTGAACCACCTTGACGAGTGGGGCCTCGGCGGCCGCGGCTTCGGCGGCTGGATCACCTGGTTCCTGCTCGGCGGTGACATCTACACGGCGTACACCTTCGTCGCCGTGCCGGCCCTGCTCTTCGCGGCCGGTGCGACCGGGTTCTACGCCGTGCCGTACACCGTGATCGTCTATCCGCTCGTCATGTTCGCGCTGGTGCGCCTCTGGTCGGTCTCGTACCGGCACGGCTTCGTGACCCCGGCCGACTTCGTCCGCAAGCGCTACGAGTCGCGGACCCTGGCCCTGCTGGTCGCGGTCACCGGCATCGTCGCCACCATGCCGTACATCGCGCTCCAGCTGGTCGGCATCGAGGCCGCGCTCAAGACGATGGGCCTGGTCGGCGAGTCCGGCTTCACCCGGCACCTGCCGATCCTGATCGCTTTCGCCATCCTGGCCGCGTACACCTACTCGAGTGGGCTGCGGGCGCCGGCGCTGATCGCGTTCGTCAAGGACGCCCTGATCTATCTGGTCATCATCGTCGCGGTGATCTACCTGCCGTTCAAGCTGGGCGGCTGGGGCGGCATCTTCGACGCGGCCTCGGCGAAGTTCGAGGCCAGCGCCGCCCCGGGCGACGGGATCCTGCTCAACGCCAACAATCAGCTGAACTACGTCACCCTGGCCCTCGGTTCCGCGCTCGCGCTGTTCCTCTATCCGCACACGGCCACCGGCATCCTGGCCAGCCGTGACCGCGGAGTCGTCAAGCGCAACATGGCGGCCCTGCCGGCGTACAGCCTGGCCCTGGGTCTGATCGCTCTTCTGGGTTATGCGGCGATCGCGGCCGGGACCAAGCCCGTGCTGGGCGACAACAACACCATCGTGCCGGCGCTGTTCGACGGCCTCTTCCCGGCCTGGTTCGCCGGGGTGGCGTTCGCCGCCATCGGCATCGGCGCGCTGGTGCCGGCGGCCATCATGTCCATCGCGGCGGCCAACCTGTTCACCCGCAACATCTGGGTCGAGTTCCTCGACAAGGGAGCCTCGCCGGCCCGCGAGGCCCGCGTCTCGAAGATCACCTCACTGCTGGTCAAGTTCGGCGCGTTGCTGTTCGTGGTCGGCATCAGCCCCCAGTTCGCGATCGACCTCCAGCTCATCGGCGGCGTGATCATCCTGCAGACGCTGCCGTCGGTCGGCATCGGCCTCTACACCCGCTGGTTCCACAAGGGCGCGCTGATCGCCGGCTGGACGGCCGGCATGGGCGCCGGCCTGTGGATGCTCTATCTGGTGCCGAACGCGGCCACCAAGCACGAGCACTTCGGCGGCTCGGCCATCGCCCTGTCCAAGCTCGGCTTCGACTCGCCGCGGACGCTGTACGTGGGCTTCCTGGCCGTCGCGGTCAATCTGGTCGTCGCCACGGCCGGCACGCTGATCCTGCGGGCGGCCGGGGTCCGTGACGGCGGCGACGGGACGGCGCCCGGGGACTACGTGACCGACCGCGAGCCGGCCCGGATCCCGGAGTCAGTAGCTGTAAAGAGCTAGCTGGTTGACTTCGTTGCGGCGGTGATGATCCGGGGTGCACGAGCCTTCGGATAGCGCCGCCGGCGCGCCGTCCGGCCCGGGCCCCCTCGCGCGGACAGGACGGCGACGCGACGACGGCCGGCGGTCACCACCGCCGGCCGTCCGCCTTACCCGGCAAATAGAACAAAGGGTTCGAACCTCGTTAACCCGGCGTCCAGCACCAAAGATCCACACTGGTCGCCATGCGAACCCCTCTACTCGCCGGCCTGGCCGTCCTGGCCCTGACCGGCGCCATCGCGGCCGTTCCCCACGCCGACCAGCCCGCCGGGCACCATTCCGCGGAGTCACCCGGCAAGCTCCTCCTGCGCCACGGCCCCGGCGCGCCCGTGATGGTCGCCGCGCATCGCGGTTACTGGCGCGGCGCGCCCGAGAACTCGATCGGCGCGATCACCCAGGCCGTGTCGCACGGCGCCCAGATCGTCGAGATCGACGTCCAGCGCACCAGCGACGGCGAACTCGTCCTCATGCACGACGACACCGTCAACCGCGCCACCAACGGCACCGGCCGGGTCGCCGACCTCACGCTCGCCCAGATCAAGGCGCTGCGCCTGCGGGAGGGGCTGGGCGGCGGCCAGGCCGCGGTCACCGGCGACACGGTGCCCACGCTGCGCGAGGCCATGCAGGCTGTACGCCGCGGCGGCACCCTGGTCAACCTGGACAAGGCGTGGGCCTTCCGCGACCAGATCTACGACCTGCTGGCCGAGCTCGGCCAGGTCGGCCAGGGCCTGTTCAAGAGCAGCGCCCCGGTCGCCGAGGTCACCGCCTTCCTCGAGAAGGACCCGCGGATCCTCTACAGCCACGTGGTCGACGACGGCAACGCGGGCGACGTCGGCGCCTTCACCGGGCGCCGGCCACAGGCGTACGAGCTGATCTTCGATCGTCTCACCGACCCGCAGATCCAGCCGGCCGCGGTGGCCAGGGCGCGGGCCACGAGCCGGGTCTGGATCAACACCATGTGGTACGGGCTGGCCGCCGGCTACACCGACGAGGCCTCCCTGCGCGATCCGGCGCTGGGCTGGGCGTCGGTGGTCGACCGGCACGGCGCCGACATGATCCAGACCGACGACGAGGACAACCTCAACGACTGGCTCCAGGCCCGGTCCCGCGGGCGGGCATGGCCCAGCCTGCCCGAGGGCACCGTGCGGGTGCAGGCCGAGGACTACTCCACCGCGGGCAAGGACGTCGGCTACCACGACGCTGACGACGCCAACAGCGGCGGCGCCGCCCGCAAGTACGAAGGCGTCGACATCGGCGACAACGCCGGAGCCATCGTGGTCGGCTGGATCCGGGCCGGCGAATGGATGCGCTACGACGTGACCGTGCCCCGCACCGGCGACTACCGGATCACGGCCCGGGTCTCCTCGCCCTACCGCCCGGCCGGCCGCTTCACGCTCGACTTCGGCGCCGGCGGCGTCACCGCGCCGGTCGACGTGGTCACCACCACCTCGCACAACGCCTTCACCGAGCAGCCGGTCGTCACCAAGCGGCTGACCCGGGGTGAACACACCTTCTTCGTACGGATCGACGCCACCGCGTACCAGAACTTCAACCTCGACTACATCGAGTTCACCCGGGTCTGAGCGCGGCCGACAGGTGGTGCCGGCCGCTGATGCCCAGCTTCGGATAGATGCTGTTCAGGTGGGCGCCCACGGTCCGGACCGAGATGAACAGTTGCTCGGCGATCTCGCGGTTGCGCAGCCCGCGCGCCGCGAGCTCGGCCACCTGCTGCTCCTGGGGTGTCAGCACCCCCGGCCGGGCCGTCGGGCCGGTCGCCCGCAACTCCCGGGCCGCGTATTCGGCCAGCCGCACGGCGCCCAGCTTTCCGAAGGCCGTGGCGGCGGCCGAGAGCTGGGCGCGGGCGTCGCGCGGCCGGCGGGCCCGGCGCAGCCACTCGCCGTAGTGGAGCTGGGCCACGGCCAGCTCGAACGGCCACTCGGCGGCGGCCTCGTCCGCGACGGCGCGGCGGAACGACTCCTCGGCCTCGTCGCCCTCGGCCAGCAGCGCGTCGGCCCGGTGCAGCAACAGCCGCAGCCGTACGCTCGGCACGGCCCGGGCCGAGGCCCGGACGCCGTCGAGAATCGGCTGGATCTCGTCCCGGTGCCCGCTGCGCACGGCCGCCGACACCAGGTCGGCGATCCCCCGCACGGCCAGGAACGGCTCGAGGGGCCGGCCCTCACGGTCGAACATCGAGCGCAGATAGCGGTACGCGTCGTCGGGCTCGCCGCCGGTCATGGCGGCGAGGCCGGCCGCGCGCAGCAGCCGGACGTGGATCGCCCGATGCTGCTCGACGTCGATCCGGGCCCAGGCCTCGCGAACCAGTCGCATCGTCCCGGCGCCGTCGCCCCGCAGCGCCTGCACCTGCGCCCGCAACGCCTCCAGCGCGGCCCGCAGCACCGGCAGCCCCGAGGTGTCGACCGTGTCGGCGACCTGCTCGGCCCGATCGGCCTGTCCCGTGTCGATCAGCGCGGCGACCAGGGCCGGGTTGGTCTCCCCGACGTCGCCCAGGGCCGTGTCGATCTCCCCGGTCGCGCCGAGGGCGGTGTTGTGCCGCCCGGCCGCCGGGTTGAGCTCGACCACGGCGCTCAGCAGGTCGACGGCGAGGCGTGAACGGTCCTCCAGGGCGGCGATGGTGCCCATCACGGCCAGCGTGCGCCGGTCGTCGCCGGGACCGGGCGGCCGGGTGATCTCCCCGAGACGCCCTCCGGCGCGGTCGGCCGGGTCGCTGAGCAGCCGCATGAGGGCCACGTCGGCCGGGTCGATCTCCGGCGCCACCTCGGCCAGCATGCCGGCCAGACACCGCCGGTGCTCCTCGTGGCCGGAGATGGCCGCGATGGAGGCGGCCAGCCGCGTCATGGCGACGCTGGTGCGCCGGCCGGCCCGGCGGGCGGCGGCGATGATGCCGTAGGCGTCGTGCTGCCGGCCGGCCCGGGACAGGGCCACGGCCGCCGTGAACTCGGCCGGGGCGGTGAGGTCCGGGTCGGCGGTGAGCCGCCGGACCACCGCGTTCAGGTCGGCGGTCCAGTCCGTCGCGCCGAGACGGGCGGTGTCGGCCGCGGCCTGGGCCAGGCGCCGGGCCGCGCTCTCGGAGCAGGAGGACCGGTCGGCCGCCCGTTCCATCGCGATGGCCGCCTCGACCAGCTGGTCGCGCGACCGGAAGACGCCGGCCGCGGTCTCCCAATCGGCCGCGACCATCTCGTCCAGGCCGAACGTGGCCGCGCCGAGATGCATCGCGCTCTGCTCCGGCAGGTGCCGGGCCAGAGCCCGGTGCGCCCGCGCGCGCTGATGAGCGGTGGCGGCCTGATAGGCGGCGTCGGCGGCGAGCGGATGGACGAAGTCCACAGTGCTCCCCGCGTGGACGACCAGATCGGCCGGCCACACCGGTTCGGACGTCCCCGCGGCGGCGGCCACGGTCCGCGCGTCGACGGGCGCTCCCAGGACCGGCCCGCCGAACAGCGGCGCGGTGGCGGCGGCCAGGTGGAGCAGGAGCCGGCGGGTCGGCTCGGGCAGATCGCCGATCCGTGCGGCGTAGGCCGGCCGGAGCGGCCCGTCGCCACCGCCCAGCTCGAGAAGCGCGGCCGGGTTGCCCCCGGCGCGGCGCACGATCGCGGCGCGGGCCCGGCCGGCCGGCGGGTGCGGCCGGGTCTCCAGCAGACGGATCGAGTCGCCGGCGCCGAGTGGGGACAACGCGAGCGTCGGCAGCGCGGTCGTGATCTGGCCGGCCGGGGCCGCGAGCAGAAGGGCCCGGACCACGCCGTCGAGCTCGCCCGGCAGGGAACCGGCGTCGTCGGCCGTTATAAACAGAGGACGGCGCCGGTCCAGCTCGCTCAGCACGTCCCGCGTCATGCGGGCCGGGTCGCTCGTCCGCGCACCGGGCGCCAGGCCGAGGAAGGCCAGCGCGGCCCGGGCATCGGCGCCTTCCAGCTCCGGCAGGTCGCGCCGGACCGCCAGCAGGATCTGCCGGATCAGCGTCAGCGGATCGGCCGGTCCGCGCAGGCGTACCACCCGATGCCGGCCGCCGTCCCGGGCGAGCTCCGCCGCCGCGGTCAACAGCCGGGACTTGCCGGCGCCCCGGTCGCCGGTGACGACCAGCGCCCCACCACCGCGCAGCAGCTCCTCGACCCGGGCCAGTTCCCTCGTACGACCGATGATCTCCGTCATGGTCAGTCCCCCCGGTTCGCGGCCAGCAGATCGCGGAGCTGATGCCGGCTGCCCACGCCGAGCTGCGGGAAGATGTCGTGCAGATACGACGAGACCGTCCGGGGCGAGACGTTGAGCTCCTGGGCGATCTCGATGTTCTTCAGCCCGTTGGCGGCGAGCCGGGCGATCCGCCGCTTCTGTGGTGGCAGCGCGGCCAAAATCGCGTCCGGCTCCGGCCCGTGCACGCCGGACCCCGGAAGATAGCGGCGTGCCTGCTCGGCCTGAGCCTGGGCGCCGAGTCTCTGGAACGTGTCGAGGGCGGCCTGGAAGTACGGCCGGGACTCGCGCAGACGTCGCTGCCGCCGCAACCAGACGGCGAAGGAGAACTGCGCCTCGGCGTGTTCCCGGGGCCAGTGCCGTCCGGCGTCCGGGTGACCGATGGCCCGCCGGAAACTCTCCTCGCAGCCGTCGAGCAGGGCGGCCGCGTGGTCGGCGAGCATCGCGGTCCGCCGGCTCGCGGGGCGGGCGGCGGCGACGAGGTCACGGGCCTCGGCCGTACGGCCGGTCCGGACGGCGGCCTGGGCCAGCTGCGGCAGGGCCTGCGGGCCGAGCACCGGATGACTGTCGTGAAAGGCCAGGAAGCTTTCGTACGCGGCGTCGTGCTCATCGGCCGCGAGCGCGGCCAGCCCGGCCGCACGATGGCTCAGGCCCGCGACCAGGCCCGTGGCGGCCGGAGCCGGCGGGGCCGCGCTCTGGTCACGCCAGGCCCGCAGCGTGGCGCGCAGCGCCGGAAGCATCGACGCCAGAAGCACGGCGCCGCTGACCGCGGCCAGGCTCTCGGCCTCGTCGATCAGGCCGGCCGCCTCGTGCCAGCGCCCGACGTCCAACAGGGACAGGATGAGCAGCGGCAGCGCGGTGATGACCGGGCCCGGTGTGCCCTCCCGGAGACCGATCTGGCGGACCGCGCCCAGGTCGGCCGCGGCCCGGACCGAGTCGTCCCAGCGCCACGCGACCGTGCCGGTGAACAGCAGCCGGGCCGCACCGGGCCGGCCGTCCGGAGTGAGCGGGCCCTCGTCGACCCGGTCGAGCAGTTCCGGCAGTTGCCGGAAGTGGCGGTAGTCGCCCGAGACCATCACGGCGGTGGCCGCGACCGCGGCCAGGCTCATCGCCTCTCCGCCGGCCGGCGCCGTCGCGAGGATCGCGTCGCGGGCGAGGTCCAGGGCCGCGGCCGGGCGGCCCAGCTGGATCAGGGCGAAGCCGGCGCTCGCGTCCTCCGGGCCGCCGGCCGGCGCGTCGCGATGGAGCTCGACCGCCCACGACGGCTCCCCGGCCTCGTAGGCGGCCGGCACCGTCGATTCGGCGGAACCCGCGGCCAGGTGCTCGCGGAAAATAGGGTGGGCGAAACGCACTTGGCCGTCGGCGATGGTGACCACACCCGCGACCTCGGCCGGTTCCCAGTCCTGGACGCCGGCGCCGCCACCGGCCCGGGTCAGCACGTCCACCGGTTCGCTCTCCCCGGCCAGCGCCGCGTGCCGCAGCAACTTGCGGGTCACCGGCGGAAGGGCGGCGCACACCGCCGCGAACTCCCGGGGTGTCCGTACGGGCGCGCCGGCGAGCCGGAGCAGGACCATCGGGTTTCCGGCGGCGAGGCGCAGGGCCTCACGCCGGGGGCCGGTGGTCAGCGGGCCGAGGAGCCGGGCCGACGCCGTCTCGTCCAGCGGCGGGACCACGTACCGGATGATCTCCGAACCGATGCCCGCCGGCGGTTCACTGCCCCGCGCGGCCAGCACCACGGAGACGCGCTCGTCCGACAGGTGCCGGGTCAGCGAGGTGAGCAGCCGCCGCGACTCCGGATCGGCGGCGTCGGCGCGGTCGACGAGGATCAGCACCGGCGCGTCGGCGGCCAGGCGGTCCAGGGCCAGAACCATGCCGGTCAGCAGCGCGGGTTCGTCCTCCGGCGCCACCGGCCGGCCCGAAGCCGACCAGGCGCGTAACACGTCGTACGGTCCCGCCGATCCGGCCGGCGGGGCCGCGTGGCCGGTGAAGAGGGTCCGCAGGAAGTCGTTCGGCGCCAGGTCGACGACGTGAAAGCCGCGATCGCCGGCGAAAGCCCCCAGAGCACGCATCAAGGTCGACTTACCGATGCCGGCCTCGCCGAGCACCGCCAGGAACATGGGGCGGCTGCGGGCGGCGCCGAGCAACGCGATCATCCGTTCGTCCACCGTCGCCTGCCCCTTTCCCGCGCTGACCAGGTCATTCGACCATCATTGATGCGCTGTGCGCCACGAAGTGAAGACGCAGAACCGTCGATCAGGTAGAACAAATCCGATGACCGGTGAAGATTCCTTCGGCGCGCTTCTGCGGCGGTTCCGCGCGTCCGCCGACCTGACCATCGAGCAGTTGGCCGAGGCGTCCGGTGTCAGCGACCGGTCGATCAGCGACATGGAACGCGGCGTCAGCCGGCGCCCACGTCCGCGCACTGTGGAGGCGCTGGCCGACGGCCTGGATCTCGACGAGGCGAACCGCGAGGCGATGCTGACGTCGGCCCGGGAGGGTCGCAACGCCCCACCGGCGGCGCCGGCCAACCGGAGTCCGCTGCCACGCCAGGTCGCCGACTTCACCGGCCGGGCCGCCGAGCTGACCCAGGTGGCGGCGTGGGCCGAGGCTGCGGACGACCGGTCGCCGGCGCCGGTCGTGGCGGTCAGCGGCACGGCCGGCGTCGGCAAGACCACCTTCGCCGTCCGGGCCGCACAGGCCTGGCCGATCGAGGAACAACTCTTCGTCGACCTGCGCGGGCTCGACGCCAAGCCGCTCACCCCGCTGACCGTGCTGAGCCGCCTCATCCGGGCCGTAAGCCCCGACGTACGGGCCGTGCCCCGCGACGTGGACGAATCCTCGGCCCTGTGGCACAGCCTGATCCGCGGCCGGCGCGTCGTCGTCGTGCTCGACAACGCGATCAGCGAGAGCCAGGTGCGCCCGGTGCTGCCGCCGCACGGCCCGGCGATGGTCCTGGTGACCAGCCGCCGCTCGCTGAGTGGCCTCGAGGACGTCCACCGGCTGCGTCTCGACCCCCTGTCCGAGGGTGATGCGACGGCGCTGCTGGGCACCATTGTCGAACGCTCCGGCGCCTCCGAGGAGCAGCTGCGCCGCATCGCCGACCTGTGCGTGCACATCCCGCTGGCCCTGCGGATCGCCGGCAACCGCCTGGTCAGCCGGCCGGGATGGACCGCCGACGACCTGATCGCCCGGCTCGCCGCCCAGGAGCGCCGGCTGGAAGCCCTGTCGGCGGGCGACCTCCAGGTCAAGGCGGCCTTCGACCTCTCCTATCAGCAGCTGTCCGGGGTGACGCGGCGCCTGTTCCGGCGGCTCGCCATGGTGCCGGGCTCCTCCACCGGCGCCGAACTGGCGGCCGTGCTGGTCGAGGAGTCGCTGCTGGCCACCGAGGACGCCCTGGACGACCTGATCGACCTCAGCCTGCTCCAACAGCGCCCGGACGGCCGCTTCGAATTCCACGACCTCCTCCGGCTGTACGCCTCATCCGCCCTCGACCGCGAAGAAAGCACCACCGACCGGGCGACCGCGGCCCGCCGCCGCGACGACTGGCTGCTCGACACGGTCATCGTGGCCGGACGGCACTTCGAACCGGACTACGGCCCCGGCAAAGCCGGCGCCACCGAGGTGATCGAGCTGACCTCATCAGCCGAAGCCGCCGCCTGGCTGCGGGCCGAGGCCGAGAACTGGCTGCCGGCCCTGCACGCCGCGGCCGAACAGGGCGCGGACCAGCTGGTCATCGACG
The DNA here is from genome assembly GCF_042899005.1 of Actinoplanes sp. NPDC000266. Lineage (NCBI taxonomy): Bacteria > Bacillati > Actinomycetota > Actinomycetes > Micromonosporales > Micromonosporaceae > Actinoplanes > Actinoplanes sp. NPDC000266. The sequence continues at coordinate 229,328 of NZ_JBIAZI010000001.1, read as the reverse complement.
TGGCCGAGGCGCTGCACTGGTTCGGCGACAGCTGGTTCTTCTGGGCGGGCTGGGAGGACGTCTACACCCTCTCGACCCGGGCCGCCGATCGGCTCGGCGACGATCGTCTGCGCTCGATCCACAGGGGATATCTGGCCTGGGTCTACATCAGGACGACCGAGGACTTCGACCGCGCCCTGGCCAACGCCCGGTCGGGCCTGGAGCTCGCCATCTCCTCCGGTGACCGGCGCCAGACCGGCTGGGCCAACTACTACGTCAGCTGGGCCCTGCGGAGCCTGGGACGGCACAGCGAGCAGATCGGCTTCACGCGGGCGGCGATCGCCGATCTGCGGGCCGTCAACGACCTCGAGGGTGTGCCGAACGCGCTGATCCAGCTCGGGATGGCGCTGATCGGCAGCGGCGCCGACGACGACGCGATTCCCGTCTTCGAGGAGGTCATCGCGGTGGTCCGTGATCCCGCGACGGCCCCGCCGGCCCACATCGGCCGCTTGGCGGAACAGTCGGCGCTGGGACACCTCACCGGGATCCACGCGGATGCCGGACGGTGGCCGGAGGCGTTGCGCCGGTCCGGCGAGACGGTCGCCGCCACCGAGCTCCTCCCGAATCCGGACGCCTACATGCTTCTGGTCCTGGCCCGGCAAGCGCTGATCAACGTCGCTCTCGGTGACTTCGAGGCGGTGCGGGCCGACCTCGCCGCGGCGGAACCGCTACGGGAGCCGGCGGGCTCCGTGGCCCGCCGGGACCGTGAGGTCCGCGATTGGCTGGCCGAGGCGGAGCGCGCGCTGGCCGCTCACGAGGCGACCCAGTCGAGCAGGTAGCGGTTGACCACCGCGGGCCGGGTCCGGCCCAGGTCGTGCGGGCCGTCCGGGATCACCTCGTAGCGCAGGTCCGGGATCAGGCCGGGCAGCCGGTGGGCGGTGGCCTCGATCGGCAGGACGGTGTCGGCGTCGCCGTGCAGCAGCAGCACCGGCACGTCGACGCGGGGCAGATCGTCGCGATAGTCGGTGGCGACGACGCTGTCGACCAGAGCGGCGCCGCCGCCCAGCCGTGAACGGGTGAACGCGAGGGCCGGGGCGTCCAGGCCCTCCGGATTGTCGCCGGACCGGGTGAGGAACGGCGGGACGGCGCCGATCAGCACGGCTTTGCGGACCCGCCCGGAGCCGTGGCCGCTCAGATAGCGGACCACGGTGCCGGTGCCCACCGCCGCGCCGATCAGCACACATCCGGTCGCGGACATCTGCTCCAGACAGTCGGCCAGCTCGCCCGGCCCGTCACCGGCGAAAGGAACGACCCGGTGACCGGCCGCGGTCAGCGCGCGGTGCTGTTCCTTCCACGACGCGCTGTCCTCGTGCACCAACACCATGGGCTCTGACATGAGCCCATTGCACGCCACCGCATGCGCCGGCACCACGAACTGAAGACGCAGAACGCCGTTTACCAGAGTACAAGCGAGGACGCCTCGTCGTTCCGCAGAATGGCCGGAACCCGCAGCCCACTGAACGAGTACTTCGTGTTCGCGGAAACATCCTGGGACGGACCCCCGAAGTCACCGTGACGCCAGAGCGTCAACCTTCGATCGGTCCGATTGTCGACCGACGACACCTTGTCGTTCAGGTTGGTGCCGTTGAAGAACGTGTGATCGCGGAACTCGCGAATCCTCACCTGTCCGCCGTTGCCGAGCGGCACGACGAAGACACTTCCCGTCCGGTCGTAGTGCTCGTACAGGCACAACTCACCCTTCGAGCACACGTACGCGGCTTGCGCGGGCCCGGCCGGGATGACCACCGTCCCGGCGACGACCGCCGCGACTCCGACAAAACCCTTCAGGACATTACGCATCTTCATGAGTCCTTACCGCCCCGCCCGCAAAGTGACCTGGATCGCCGACATCCTGTCGTTCTTGAGCTCGCCGGGACTGCCCTTGAAGTTCATCCGCTCTCCCGGGCCGACCACCGCTTTCGGAGAGTCTCCCTGACAGTCGAAGTTGTCACAGGCGAGAACGTTCCACTGGCTCCTGTTGACGATCGACGAGACCTTGTCGTTGACCCGCGTCTGGTCGTAGAAGACCCAGTTACTGGTGAAGTTGTGCGTCCCCAGGGTCGAAATGACGAGGACAGAACCCTGAAGGTCGTAGTCCTTGTAGAGGCAGATCTGATTCGTCCGGCACTGGTGGACCGCCTGAGCGCTGGACGGCAACACCGCCAGGCTCGCCGTCACGGCCAGCGCGGAACCGACAGCAGCGCGAACGAGCGCACGCTTTTTCATCGAACCTCTCTCGATTCGGATAGTTGCCGGCTACAGGTCTCAGCCGGCGAAGTCCAACGTCTGCAGGCCGGTGCGGCCTCCGCTGCCCGTGGTGAGCTTGCCGTTGTCGACGCTGAGGGTGCCGAAGGCGCCCTTCAGCTCGAACTGACCGGAATCACCGGCCGGCACCACCTGCCAGATCTGGGCCGCGTCGCCGGGGCGGCAGGTCTCCAGCTTCAAGGCGGCGCCGGACGTGTCGGCCACGCAGGATCCGGCGCCGGCGCCCTCGTTCCAGAACGGCGGCGCGATGACCACCCGGTTCTTCGCCGACACCGGCGCCGCCTTCAGCGACATCATCGTCGAGTCGGTGTGAATGGTGCCGGTGAAGTCGACCACGCCGTTCTTGCCCACCTGCATGAAGCGGTCCATCCCGTCGTCGGCGACGTCGATGACCACGCCCTTGCCGACGTCGATGCCGATCCTCTTCAGCGCCGACAGATCGGATTCCGCCGATTCGGCGGGCGGCGCCTTGGTCGGGGCCTTGGTCGTCGCCGGCGCCTCGGCCGGCGCCTCGGTGGTGGCCGTCGCGGCGGGATCGGCCGGGACCGGCGCGGGCGAGGTGGTGGTGACGGCGGCGGGCGCCGACGTGGTCGCCGACGCCGCCGGCGAGTCGTCGCCGCCGCACGCGCCGGCCGCGGCCGTCATGATGCCGACCGCGCCGAGAACACAGAAACGGGAGAAGCGCATGGCTACCTTTCGTCGGTGAGCGGAGGGTTGCGCGGGTACGGGCGATAGGCGACCTCACGCACCGGCAGGCAACAGGCGGTGGCGAAGCGTTCGAGCTCGAAACGGACGATCCGGCCGTCGTGCCCGTCGTCACCGGGCCGGCCCACCTCGCCCCACTCGACCCGCGCGGTCCCGGACAAATGCAGGGTGGCGCCGGTCGTGAAGTCGAGGAAGAGCAGGGCCGCGGCCGGGCTCACGGCCAGATTGCCCAGGCTGTTGAACATGTTGTTGCCCGGATAGTCCGGCCACCACAGGCCGCGCTCGTCGATCCGGACGAAGCCGGGCGGCCCGCCCCGGTGCGAGGCGTCGGCGCCCCGCTCCGGGTGCGCGGTGCCGAGAAAGAACGTGTCGGCCGACCGGATCAGCGCGATGTCGTCCGGCCCGAGCTCGCCGCCTCGGCGTACACCGCCCGCCGCCTCCGCTTCGGAGCCGGCGGCGTCGAGAAGGCGCTGCTGGATGAACTGAGGGCAGTTGCCGTACGCCTGCTCGACCTCGATGACGAGCAGGTCGCCGGTGGAAACCGCGAGATCACCATTGATCCGTACGCGGCGCCGCCGGGCGAGATCCACGGCCGTGGTGCCGACCTTCTGCCGGGCGGCGATCCCGCGCAGGGGATCGCCCTCCCCGATCCCGGCGTGGACGGCCAGCTCGGATCCGGACCGGACCTCGAGGAAACCGGGCGGGCCGGCCACCGGCGAGGTCCACAGCCGCCCGGCCCCGTCCCGGCCCGTGAGGGCCAGGAAGTTCAGCCCGCCCAGGAACCCGGCGAGGCCGTGCGACAGACCGGCCGGTTCGAGCATGGGCTCGAGCCGGGCCGCCTCCCACCGCACGCCCGCCTCGGCCTGCACGGCCAGCTCGCCCGGGTGGAACCCCGCGTCGGCGGTCTCAGCCACCCACGTGCCCGGCCGCGGCCAGGATGGCCTCGACGGTCACCTCGGGGTGCGACACCAGCGACAGGTGCGAGGCCGCGACCTCGAAGGTCTTGGCGCCCGCGCGCTCGGCCATCGACCGCTGGGTGGCGGCCGGGATCACCAGGTCGTCGGTGCCCACGACGGCCCAGCTGGGCAGCGTCCGCCAGGCCGCGGCGGTGGTCGGGGCGGCGTTGGCGCTCAACGTGATCGGCCGCTGACCGGCGAGGATCAGCCGGCCCTCGGCATCGGGAAGGTCCTGGGCGAAGTACTTGAACACGGTGTCCTGCTTGAGGAACGCCTCGGCGTCGCCCTCGGGAGCGCCCGGGTAGCCGACGACGTCGAGGACCGTCGTCGGGTCGGGGACGTCGAGGGCCGACCCCGAGCCGCCCAAAATCTGGAAGATGCTCTCGCCCTCGGCCGGGATGAAGGCGTTGACGTAGACCAGCGCCTTGGCGCTCTCGATGGTGCCGGCCGCGTTGCTGATGACCACGCCGCCGTACGAGTGGCCGACCAGCACGACCGGTCCGCTCGTGCGCTGCGCGACGAACGACGACAGGTACTCGGCGTCGGAGGCCACCCCGCGCAGCGCGTTCGGCGGCGCCAGCACGGTGAAACCCTGGCCGCGCAGCTGCGCCGTCACCGAGTTCCAGCTGGAGGCGTCGGCCCAGGCTCCGTGTACGAGGACGATGGAAGGCTTGCTCATTTTCTCTTCTCCTTAACGAAGGGCCGCGAGAGCGTTCGACCACGCGATGAGCTGGTCGAGCATGGTGTTCAGGTGGTCCTGGTGGTACTCCGCGGGCGCGAAAGTGGTGTAGTCGCGGAAGTCGCCGGCCAGCGAGAAGGCCACCTGGGCCCGCACGTCGGCGACCTGGAGCTCGGCCATCACGAGCCGGAGGTGCTCGACCGCCCGGGTGCCGCCGGCGCTGCCGTACGAGACGAAACCGGCCGCCTTGTTGTTCCACTCGGCGTACAGGAAGTCGATGGCGTTCTTCAGCGCACCGGACGTCGAATGGTTGTATTCCGGCGTCACGAACACATAGCCGTCGAATTCGGCCACCTTTCGGGCCCAGCGCTGGGTGTGCGGCTGGGCGTACTGGCCCATGGCCGGGGGTGTGATCTCGTCCAGGTGCGGAAGGTCGAACTCCTTCAGATCCACCAGCTCGAACTCCGCACCCCCGTGCTTGACCGCCCGCTCGTAGACCCAGTTCGCCACGGCCTCGCCGTTGCGGCCGGGCCGGGTGCTGCCGATGATGATTGCGATTCTGGCCATTGCTGGTCGATCCCCATTCCGTTTCCCGGCGGCTGCGATGTCAGCACGGACGATGCCGGACGGCACTGGAGTTCCAGTGAAGAGAAAGTGCACGGCCGCTCGGCGGCCGTCTGACCAGACAGTTGATTACCTACGGTTAGACTCGGCGCGCACTGGGGGATGTTGACGGGGGTGGGTGTGGCGGCGAACCTTCGTCTGCGGATTCTCGGGCCGATGCGTCTGTGGCATGGATCGGCCGAGGTCGACGCCGGCCCTCGTCAGCAGGCCCTTCTCCTGGCGCTGTTGCTGGCCCGGCCGGGACGGCGGACCAGCACGGTCGACCTGGTCGACCTCATCTGGGGCGCGGGCGCTCCGGCCACCGCGATCAACGTCATTCACAAGTACGTCGGCACGCTGCGCCGCATCCTCGAACCGTCCCTTGCGGCCCGGGCCGACGGTTCTTATCTGTTGCGCCAGGCCAACGGCTATCTCTTCGCGGCCGGCGCCGAGGTGCTGGATCTGGTCGCCTTCCGTGAGCTCGTCGAGGCGGCCCGCGCCGAGAGCAGCCCGGAGACGGCCCTCGATCACCGGATCGAGGCGCTGCGGCTGTGGCACGGACCGGCCGGCGACGGCCTCGCGCTGGGGCCGGAAGCCATGTCGATCTTCGCCGGGCTCAACGACGAGTTCCTGGCGGCCTGTGCCGAGGCGGCCGCGACCGCGGTGTCACTGGGCCGGGCCGAGCAGGTGCTGGCGCCGATGAGGCTGGCGGCGGCGATGGCGCCGCTGAACGAACCGGTCCACGCGGGCCTGGTCTCGGCGCTGGGGGCCACCGGCCGGCAGGCCGAGGCGCTGGCGGTGTTCGGGGCGGTTCGCGAGCGCCTGGCCTCGGAGCTCGGCGTCACGCCCGGTGAGGATCTGCTGGAGGCTCAGCGGCGGGTGTTGCGGCAGACGGCGCCGACCGTGCCGGCGTCAGCGGCCCCGGGTGTCCCGGCCGTCCCGCCCGCGGCCGGCCTGATCGGCCGGGCCGAGGAGAAACGGCTGTGCGGCCAGGGCGTCGCGGCGGCCGCCGCCGGGGGCAGCAGCCTGGTCGTGGTGGAGGGTGAACCGGGCGGAGGCAAGACGCGGCTGCTCGAGGAGATCGCCGCCGAGGCCGGCCGGCAGGGTGTGCTCGCCGTGTGGGGCCGCTGCCTGGAGGGTGACGGCACCCCGTCGATGTGGCCGTGGACCCAGGTGGTCGGCACGCTGCTCGAGATCCTCCCCGTCGAGGAGCGCCGGCCGTGGCTGGACGGTGAGCTCGGCCGCCTGGTCGAACCACGGGGCGACGACATGCTCGGTACCCTTCCGCTCGACAGCCGCGCCCGGTTCCGCGTGTTCGAGCATGTCACCCGCCTCGTCGGCCGGGTCGCCGCGACCCGGCCGCTGGCGCTGATCATGGATGACCTCCAGTGGGGCGACGTCGCGTCGCTGCACCTGTTCGGTCACCTGGCGGCCGACCGGCCGGCCGGCACGATGGTCGTCGGCGCGCTGCGTGACCGCGCACCGGCACCCGGGCCGGACCTGCGCCGCCTGCTCGCCGTGGCCGGCCGGGTGCCCGGCCACCGCCGGATCCGGCTCGGCCCGCTCGAACTCGCCGACGTGGCCGAGCTGGTCCGCCGGGAGACCGGCCGGGAGCCGGCCGACGACGAGGTCCGGCAGATGCACGCCCGCACCGCGGGCAACCCGTTCTTCGTCCGGGAGCTCTCCCGGTGGTCGGGCACCCGGGCCGGCGTGCCGGCGACGGTGCGCGACGTCGTCACCGACCGGGTGGCCCGGTTGAGCCCGGAGCCGGCCGCTGTCCTGCGTACGGCCGCGCTGATCGGCCCCGAGGTCGACCTGCGCCTGCTGGCCGGCGCGTCCGGGATCGGCGTGCAGGAGTGTCTCGACCTCGTCGAGCCGCTGGCCGCGCTCGGCCTGCTCGAATCGACGCCGGACGATCCGTTCTCGTTCCGGTTCGCGCACGACCTGGTCCGCGAGTCGGTCGCCGCCACGACCTCGCCGCCCCTGGCCGCCCGGTTGCATCTGCGCATCGCGGACACGCTTGACCGCGGCGAGTCAGCGGCCACGACGTCGGCCGAGCGCCTGGCCCATCACCTGTGGTCGGCCGGACCGCTCGCGGAGCCGGAGCGGACCGCGACCGCGCTGCTGGCGGCGGCCCGCCTGGCCACGGCCAAGACGGCGCTGGAGACGGCGGAGCGGCAACTGAACTCCGCCGTGCAGATCGCCCGCTCGGCTGATCTGAGCGAGATCGAGTTCTCCGCGCTGATGCAGCTCACCATGGTCGCCGGGCGGCTGGGCTATCCCCGGCCGGTGCTGGACCTGCTGGAGCGGGCCGAGCACCTGGCCCGCGGCCTCGGGCGTGAACGGGACGCGGCCGACGTCCTGTTCGCCCGGGTGGTCCGGCTCTCCCAGTCCGTCATGCCCGATCGCGGACGGCTGGCCCGGAACCTGTTCGACTGGGCGGTCACGTCCACCGACCCGCTGGTGCGGGCGTCCGGGTTCCAGGCCTGGGGCCTGCGCCAGTGGGATCTGGGCAACATCGAAGAGGCGCATCGGTTCCTGCAACAGGCACATCGGACCCTGATCGAGGGCGACGACCAGGTGGACGGCGACCCGCTACAGAGTGACCTGCGCCTGTCCTCGCCGATGATGCAGGGGGTGGTGACCGCCCTGTACGGCGACGTCGACTGGGCCCGGCGCCTGTTCGACGAGGTGGACACTGCCGCCGGCGACAATCCGTACGCGGTCACCATCTCGTCCCACTACAGCGGCACGGCGGCGTCGATGGTCGGCGACCCGGCCTGGGCGACCCGGATGGTGCGGCGGTGGCTCGCCGTCGAACCGAACGACTACGCCCACGTCGACAGCTATCTGCACATCACCCGCTGCTGGGCCCGCGCCCGCTCCGGTGACGACCCGGCCGGCGCCGCCGCCGAAGCGGAGGAGTTCATGGCCAAGCTGCTGGACCCGCCGCAGTGGGGCATCTCGTTCAACTACGCGCTGATCGCCGACATGCTGCTGGCCGCGGGCGAGCCGGTCGAGGCAGCGGCCGCCCTCGGCAAGGCCACCCACTATCTCGACGTCTTCGGGCAGCGGTTCGCCGAGGGACTGATCCTTCTCCTGCGGGCACACACGATGCAGATGAACGGCGAGCCGACGGCCGCGGTCCGGGCCATGGCGGAGAAGGCGCGGGCGCTGTCCACCGAGCGCGGCGCCCACCTCTTCGCCCAGCGAGCCGAGACCTTCCTGGCCGGCCTCAGCTGAGGGTCGCCAGATAGTCGTCGGCGCGGCGGGCGAACAGGTGGGCGCCCCGGCCGGCCGAGAAGGTGCGGGCTCGCAGCGCCGCCGCGCGGACGACCTCGACGGGCTCGCCGGCCGCGGCCAGCGCCCGTGCCCGCAGGAGAAGGATCAGACCCTCGGCGTACCGCTGGCCGTAGGCCTCGAAGCACTCGCCGGCCCGGTCCAGAGCGTCCAGGGCCTTCTCCGGCTCTCCGGCCGCGAGCAGCATCTCGCCCATCAGGCCGTACCAGGTGGACACGCAGGACCGCGGCGGGTCGAGCAGGATCGTCGTGATCATCCGCTCGGTCTCGGCCGCCGCGCCGGCCGGGTCGTGGCCGGTCACGGCCAGCGCCCACCAGCGGGCCAGGCGCTGATAGGCGCCCAGGATCTGGAACGAGAAGCCGGGGTCGGCGGCGACGCCGCGCTCGACGGCCCGCAGCACCCAGGCCGGATCGCCGGCCTGGACGGCGATCCTCGTCGCGAAGGCCGCCCACACCGTCACCACGTACGGGTCGTCGCCCGCGTCCGCCTCCAGCGCGTCGATCATGGCGCGGGCCGCGGCCACGTCGCCGTGGAGCGCGGTCGTCTCGGCCAGCATCGCGCCCGAGAGCAGCTGAAGGTCGTGCCGGAGCGGATCCTCGGCCCGCCGGGCCAGGCTGGGGTTCGACCGGCTCAGATAGCGGTAGGCCTCACCGATGTTGCCGATGGCCCATTGGTGGATGCCCCAGGCGTTGATGCCGTACTCGCGCAGGATCGGGTCGGTGGACGCCTCGCCCTGCTCGAGCAGGCGGCGCGCCAGCGGCCCGCCACGGTCGAGCTCGATGCGCTGGGCGTGCGCGGCCCACCGGGAGAACAGGAAGTCGGCGGCCTCCCGCCGCCGGCCCAGCGCCGTGGCCAGCTGCTCGGCCCGCTCCACCAGGTCGAGGACCACCGTGCCGTACGTCGATCGCATGCCGATGACAGTGGTCAGCTGGGCCAGGGCGGACAGTTCGAGCTCGGCCCGTCCGGCCTTGCGGGCCACGTCGACCGCCGATCGGAGCCACCCCTCGGCGGCCTCGAGCGCGGACTTGGCCGTCGCGTGCGCGGCGGCACGCATCAGAGCGTGCGTGGTGCGGACCGGATCGGCCAGCGGGCCCGCGGCCCACAGGTGGTGGGCCAGCCGTTCGGCGACGGGCTCACCGCCGGGATCGGTGTGCTCGAGGGCGTCGGCGACCGCGAGGTGCGACCGGCCCGCGTGGCGCGACGGGGTCGTCTCGGACACCGACTCCCGGACGAGGTCGTGCGCGAAGTGGAAGGAGAACGGGTCGTCCGGTGTGAACTCGAGCAGCCCGAGCGCCTCCAGCGGTTCCAGGCGTTCGAGGCACTCGCCGGGTTCGAGGCCGGCCGCGGCGGCGAGCAGCCCCAGGTTGACGTCGCGGCCGATGAGCGCGGCGATCCGCAGCAGGTCCCGGGCGGGCTCGTCGAGTTCCGCCATACGGTCGCGGACGACATCGCGCACGGCCGACGGCACGCCGGTCCGCGTGGCCGGCCATCGTGAGAGCTCCCGGACGAAGAACGGGTTGCCCCCGGTGCGGGCGTGCAGCCGCCGCACGTCGTCGCCGGCCGGCTCCCGGCCGGTCTCCCGGCGGACCAGCTCGGCCACGTCGTCCGGGCCGAGCGGGCCGACACGGACGCGGCGGTGCCCGGGCATCCGGCTCACGGCGGCCAGCGTCTGCGAGAGCTCGGGCCCGGGCGCCGGCCCGCGGTCGCGCATCACGCCGATGAGCGCGGCGCCGGCGGGCAGGCGGGCCGACAGGTGGCTGAACAGGTGCAGCGAGGCGACGTCGTTCCACTGAAGGTCGTCGATGACGAGCAGGGTCGGCCGCCGCTGGGAGGCGTGGGCGATCACGGCCACGATCCGCTCGAAGAGCCGGAACTGGGCGCCGCCGTCGGGCAGCGCCGCCTCCGGCGGGACGTCCTCGCCGGGACGCAGGAGGCGGCCCAGGTCGCCGGCCGTCCACGTCTCCCGGTCGGTGGCGGGCAGGCTGTCGAGGAGCCGGCCGATCGTCTGGATCCACGGCCACATCGAGGGAGTTCCGTCGCCCTCGGGGCAGACGCCCAGCAGGACCAGGGCGCCGCGCCGCTCCGCCTCGGCGGCGGCCTCGGTCACCAGGCGGGTCTTCCCGGCGCCCGGCTCGCCCTCGACCACGCCGAGCCCCGAGCCGCCGGACAGGGCCGGCGCCACCGTCTCCCGGAGCGCGGCGAGCTCATCGGACCGGCCGACCAGTCCACCCGGCGGGCGGGCCGGGGACCGCCCCGGGCGCCCGCCGGCGAGGGCCCGCCGGTGCGCCTCCCGCATCGTCTGGCCGGGATCGAGACCGAGGTCGTCAGCCAGCTGGGCGCGGACGGCTTCGAACACGGCCAGCGCCTCGGTCTTCTGCCCGGCGGCGCCCAGAACGTCGATCAATGTGGCCTGTACTGGTTCGTGCAGCGGCGCCATCGACGCGGCCCGGCGCACCGCTGGGAGCACCACCGCCGGACGGCCCTGCGAGATGGCCAGCTCGGCCGCCGCCGTACAACTGTGAAAGAACTCGCCGTCCAGAGCGGCGAAGACCGCCCGCGCGGCCGGGCCGCCGCCCAGGCCGGCGCCGACTGGACCATGCCAAAGGTCGAGGGCCCGCACATATGAGTCGAGCGCGGCGTCGAGCCGCCGGCCCGCCCGGTGCGCCTCGGCCGACTCGACCAGTTCCCGGAAGGTGAGCAGGTCGAGCTCGCCGGCGCCCGGGGTGACCAGGTAGCCGTTGCCGTGGCGATGCAGGTAGGACCCGGTCCCGCGAGTGGACAGCGCGGGCTCGAGCAGCCGGCGCAGCGCACCGACGTACTTGTGGATGACGTTGATCGCGCTCGCCGGGGCCTGCTCCTCCCAGAGCAGATCGACCAGCTCGTTCGTGCTCACGGGGCGCCCCGCCCGGGCCAGCAGCAGATTCAGCAGGATCGCCTGCTGCCGTGGGCCGGGCTCCACCTCGGCGCCGTCGCGCCACAGCCGCAACGGGCCGAGGATCCGCAGGCGCAGCGTGGTCATCGGCCCGCGCCGATCTCGGCCAGCAGTCTTTCGGCCCGCTGGGCGAACAGATGGGCCTCCCGCTCGGCCGACAGGGCCCGGGCGCGTTCGGCGGCCGCCCGGACCACGGCCACGGGTTCACCACGGACGTGCAACAGGCGGGCCCGGAGCAGAAGGATCATGCCTTCGGAGTGCCGCTCCCCGAAGGTGTCGACGGCACGCTCGGCCCGGTCCAGCGCGGCCGCGGCCTTCTCCATCTGCCCACCGGCCATCAGCAGTTCGGCCAGCGCCGCGTACCACGTCGTCATCGAGGACCGGGGCGGATCGAGCAGGCTGTCGGTGATCAGCTGGTCGAGCTTCCCGGCGGCGTCCGGCCGGCGGCTCGTCATCCCCAGCCCCCACCATCGGGCCAGCCGTGGATACGTACCGAGGAAGAGGAACGAACGCTCGGGATCGACGGCGATGCTGCGCTCCGCGCAGCGCAGCGCCCACCCGGGGTCGCCGGCCGCGGCGGCCGCAATGACCGCGAAGGAGGCCCAGAACGTCACCTCGTACCGGTCGTCGCCGGCGTCCGCCTCCATGGTGTCGAACAGCTTGCGGGCCCGCGTGACGTCGCCGTACAGCATGGTCATCAGCCCGAGCATCCCCGTGCAGACCAGCTTCAGGTCCCGCAGCAGCGGAAGATCCTCCCGCCGGATCAGGTCGTCGGCCAGGGCGGCGGCCGCCCGCTCCAGATAGCGGAAGGCGCGGCCGACGCGGCCCGTCTCCCACTCGTGCATGCCACCGGCGAGCCACCCGTAGATCCGTACGACATAGTCCTCGGACGCCTCGCCCCGTTCGCGCAGCTGTCGCGCCAGCCGGCCGCTCTGCTCGACCCGCACGCCCTGGGAGAGCCCGGTGAACCGGGTGAACAGGAAGCTCGTCGCCTCGCGGTCCCGGCCGAGACCGCGGGCCAGGTGTTCGGAACGCTCCAGGACGTCCAGCGGAGCGCCGACGTACCCGGCTTGCATGCCCAGGACCAGGGTGAGGTGCGACAGCGCGGACAGCTCGAGCTCGGCCAGCCCGGCCGCCCGGGCCACCCGCACGGCTTCCCGCAGCTGCCTCTCGGCCGCCTCGAAGGCCGACTTCGTCATCGCGCGGCGTCCCGCGCGCACCAGCGCCCTCGTGGTCCGGGCCGGATCGGCCAGCGGACCGGCCGCCCACATGTGGTGCGCGACGCGCTCGGCGACGGTGTCACCCGCCGGATCGGCGTGCTCCAGCGCGTCCGCCACCCGCAGGTGCAGGCCGGGGAGCTGCCCGGCCGGGGTGACGACGGCGATCGACTCCCGCACCAGGTCATGCGCGAAGTAGAGCGAGAACGGGTTCCCCGGCGCCGGCCCGAGCAGGCCGAGCGCCTCCACCGGTTCCAGTTGCGCCAGGCACGTCCGCACATCGACGTCGGCCACCCGGGCGAGCAGGTCGAGGTCGACTTCGCGGCCGACCACGGCCGCGATCCGCAACAGCCGCCGGGCCTGGTCGTCCAGGCCGGCCATCCGGTCCTGCACGGCGTCGCGGACGGTGGCCGGAACACCGGCGCCCTGGGCCTCGTCCGCTCTGAGCAGCCGCGCCAGCTCCCGGACGAAGAAGGGGTTGCCCGAGGCGCGGGCATGGATGCGGGCGGCGACGGCCGGCGACGGCGGGTGGCCGGTCTCGCGGCGGACGAGCTCGTTCACCTCGGCCGGGCCGAGCGGGCCGAGCGCGAGGCGATGGTGGCCCGGCAACCGGCTGGCCTGGGCCAGCGTCCGGGTCAGCTCGGGGTGACCCGTGGAGTGTGTCCGGACGGCGCCGACGAGCACGACACGGGCGGGCAACCGGGCGGCCAGGTGACCGAACAGATGCAGGGAGGCGATGTCGGCCCACTGGAGGTCGTCGATGACCAGGACCAGCGGCTGCCGCGTGGCCGCCTGCGCGACGACCTCGGCCACGCCCTCGAACAAGCGGAATCGCGCCCCGCTGTCCGGCTCCAGCGGCGGCGCGACGACGACGTCGTCCGAGGCCACGAGGCGGCCGAGATCCCCGCCCAGCCACCGGCGGCGGGCCGCCTCGGGCAGGCTGCGCAGGGTCGCCGTGACGGCCTGCTCCCAGGGCCACATCGAAGGCGCACCGTCGCCCTCGATGCAGCGGCCCCAGACGGCGAGGGCGCCGCGGCGGCCGGCTTCCGCGGCGATCTCCTCGATCAGCCGGGTCTTGCCCACCCCGGCCTCGCCCTCGACGAGGGCGAGGCCGGAGCCGCCGGCCAGCGCCGTCTCGAGCATCCGGCGCAGCTCCGCGGCCTCCTGAGCCCGGCCTATCAGCCCGTCCGCCGGCGCGGCCACCCCGGGTGTCAGCGCCCCGGGTGTCAGCGCGGCCCGGATCGCCTCGTTGAGCGGGGCCATCCGGGCCCCGAGGCGCAGCGCGGGCAGCACCCGCTCGGGCTGCCCCAGCCTCGCCGCGAGGGCGGCCGCCGCGACGGCCGCGTCGACGAACTCGCTGTCGAGCGCGGCCAGGACCGGCGCCGCCGCCCCGTCACGCAGTCCCTCGCCCGCCGGCCCCCGCCACAGGCTCAGGGCCTCGACGTAATCGTCGAGAGCCGTCCCGGCCCGCTCGACCAGACCCCGGAAGTCGACCAGGTCGACCATCCCGGCGTCGGCGGCGAGCGCATATCCGGCTCCCCGGCGGTGCAGGTACGAGCCGGTGCTGCGCACCGCCAGGCCCGGCTCCAGCAACCGCCGCAGCGTGCCGACGTATTTATGGACGATGTTCAGCGCGCTGGCCGGGCGGTCCGTCCCCCAGAGCAGATCCACGAGCTCGTCGACACCGACCGGATGGCCGGCCCGGGCCGCCAGGAGCGCCAGGACGCATTGCTGCTGGCGCGGGCCGGTGTCCACCTCGACACCGTCCCGCCAGACCCGCAACGGTCCCAGGATCTGCACACGGAGCTTCCCCACATGGTCATCATGCCCCGCGCCCGATCAGGTCAGGAACGGGCCGCGCGCAGGATGAGGCTGGTGACGGCGTCCGGGTGGGCCAGCATCGACGCGTGCGAACTGTGAATCGTCACGGTACGTCCCTTCGCGGCGCGCGCGGCCATGGCCTTGCCGGCGGCCGGCGGAATGGCCAGGTCGTCCAGCCCGACGAGGAACCAGGCCGGAATGGTCTTCCAGGCGGGCACGCCCGTCTTGCCGGCGAAGGCGGCGGTGGACAGTGGCCGCTGCTGGGTGGCCATCAGCCTGGTCTTGCTGAGCGGGGCGTCGGCCGCGAACAGCCGGGGGAACCAGGCCGGGTCGATGGTGGTGTCGACGTTCCCGCCGCTGCCGGGGTAGGGCCGCTTGACGAGGTGCGACTGGAGCAGCGAGTTGTCGGCGCCGTTCAGGGCGCCGGCCTCGCCGATCGTCTCGCCCTGCTCCGGGGCGTAGGCGGAGATGTAGACCAGGGACTTGACGTTCTTGTTGCCGGTGGCCGCGTTGGTGATCACCGCACCGCCGTACGAGTGGGCCACCAGCACGATCGGCCCGCTGATGGTCGACAGGAAGTCCTTCAGGTACGCGGTGTCCTCGTCGAGCCCGCGCAGCGGGTCGGCCGGCGCGATCACCTGGTACCCCTTGTCCAGCAGACGGCTGGTCACACCGTTCCAGCCGGAGGCGTCGGCCCAGGCCCCGTGCACCAGCACCACTGTCGGTTTGGCGTGCGTCTTCGCCGGCGGTGACGCGCTCGCCGGCATCACCGTGAGTACTGACGCGGCCAGCACGGCCGCGGCCGCCAGCGTGTGCCACCGGCGGAACTTCTTCAGAATCGACATGACCCCGACTGTGCCCGTGCCCTGAGCTGCTGCCATCGGTCGAATTACGGCGCGCGTTCCTTCTGTACGCCACGTCATACTCTCGGTGTGTCAGTACGCCTGCAGATCCTCGGCCCGATGCGCGTGTGGCGAGGCGACGTCGAGTTGGATGCCGGTCCCCGCCAGCAGGCCCTTCTCCTGGCTGTGCTTCTGGCCCGGGCCGGCCGGCCGGTCAGCACGAGTGAGCTGATCGACCTGATCTGGGGCGATGACGCTCCCGCCAGCGCGCTCAACGTCATCCACAAGTACGTCGGTGCCCTGCGCCGCTTGCTCGAGCCGGCCATCCCGGTCCGGGAAACCGGCTCCTACCTGCAACGCCGCGGCAACGGCTACCTGATCGCCGCCGTGCCCGGAATGGTGGATCTGGTCACCTTCCGCCAGCTCGTGGCGACGGCCAGGGCGGCCCTCGCGCAGGGCCGCCACGACGAGGCACTCGACGACTTCGCCGAGGCGCTCGGTTTGTGGCAGGGCCATGCCGGCGACGGGCTCGCGGCCGGGCAGCCGATCTTCGCGGCTCTCGACGAGGAGTTCCATGCCGCGTGTGCCGACGCGGCCACGGTCGCGGTATCGGTGCACCGCCCGCAACGGGTGCTGCCGGCCCTGCGGCTGGCCGCGTCGATGGCCCCCTTCCACGAGCCTGTCCAGGCCGGCCTCATCGCCGCTCTAGGGGCGGCCGGACTTCAGGCGGAGGCCCTGTCGGTGTTCCACACCGTCCGCGCCGGCCTCGCCGGCGAGCTCGGTGTCGATCCCGGCCCGTTGTTGCGGGCCGCCCATCTGGGAGTGCTCAAGCCCCCGCCGGACGCGCCACCCGATAGGGATATCGAGGCTCGAGCCGGGTTCGTCGGACGGGCCGAGGAACTCGCCGTCCTGCGGCACGTCGTCGACCTGTCGCTCGGCGGCCGCCCGGCGCTCGGCATCGTCGAGGGCGAGCCGGGCGTGGGCAAGACCCGGCTGCTCCGGGAGACCGCCGCGGAGGCGCGCGAGCGGGGAGCGCTCGTCGTCTGGGCGTCCTGCCTGGACGGTGCCGGGACACCGTCGATGTGGCCCTGGGAGCAGTCGCTTCCCCCGATCATCGAGAGCCTGCCCGCATCTCGGCGAAACGTTTGGCTGACCGGTGAACTGGGCGCCATCCTCGGACCGCGGGCCGCGCCGGCGGTGCCCGACCGCGGCGCCAAGTTCCGCCTGTTCGAGCAGGTCGTCACACTTGTCGGCGAGGCCGCGGCTCGACAGCCCCTGCTGCTGATCGCCGACGACCTGCAATGGGCCGACGACGCCTCCCTCCAGCTGTTCGGCCACCTGGCCGCCCGGATGCCCACCGGCACGGCGATGATCGGCGCGCTGCGCAACCGGGCGCCGGCCCCCGGCTCCGACCTGTCGCAGGTGCTGGCGGCCGCCGGCCGGCTCTCCGGCCACCACCGGATCCTGCTCGGGCCGCTCAGCGTGACCGAGGTGGGCGAGCTCATCCGGCACGAGACCGGCCGCGACCCCGGCGCCGACGTCGCCGGGCGCATCCATGCCCGCACCGCCGGCAACCCGTTCTTCGCCCGGGAACTGTCCCGGTTGCCCCCGGACGGGGTTCCGGCCACCGTGCGGGACGTCGTCCGCGGCCGGCTGGCCGATCTCGACGACGACTCCCACCATCTGCTGCGCGTCGCCGCGCTCATCGGCCGCGACGTGAACGTCGCCCTCCTGGCCGGAGCGGCCGGCGTCGACGTCGCCGGCTGCCTCGAGCACGCCGAGCCGTTGCAGGCGCTCGGCCTGCTGGAGAGCGCGCCGGCCGACCCGTTCTCGTTGCGCTTCCCCCACGACCTGGTCCGCGAGTCGGTCATCGAGACCATCGGCCGACAGCTGACCGCACGGCTGCACCTGCGCGTGGCGGACGCCCTCGAACACGCCCATCCGGCCGGCGAGGCCGAACGCCTCGCTCATCACCTGTGGTCGGCCGGCCCGCTCGCCGACCCGGCCCGCACCGGGGAGGCGCTGGCGCGGGCGGGCCGTCGCGCCGCGACCAGGCACGCGTACCGTGCCGCCGACCGGCACCTGCAATCGGCGGCCCGCATCGCCCGGACGGCCGGGCTGATGGAGCTGGAGCTGTCCGTGCTGTCGTTGCTCACGACGGTCGCCATGCGGTACGGCGAATACAGCGGATCGACGTTCGACCTGCTGGACCGGGCCGCGCACGTGGCCCGCGGGCTCGGCCGGGAGGCCGACGCGGCCGACTTCCTCTTCGCCCGCCTGGTCGGTGCCTACACCTCGATGGATCCCCGGCGCGGCGCATGGGCGCGCGAGCTGTACGAACAGGGCCTGGCGTCCGGTGACCCGGTCAGCCAGGCGTACGGCTGGGAGGCCTGGGGCTTGCACCACTGGGACACCGGCGACATCGACGAGGCCTACCGGTGCTTCAGCGGCCAGGGCCGCGCCGGTGCGGACGGCGTCGCCAAGCCGCCCCGGAATCCGGTGCGGCGTCATGTTCCGGAAGAGACCCCGTTCGACATCCCGCGCTTCGACTATTGGCCCGGCTGGCTGGCCCTGGCGACCGCTCTGCGCGGCGATCCGGAGGCCGCGCTGACATCGATCGATCGGGCGTTCGGGGCCGGGGAGGACCATTTCACGGTGTCGATGTGGGCCTACTACTACACGAAATCAGCCTCGATGGCCGGAAACACGGCAGCGGTGATGCACGCGGTCGAGCGATGGACGGCTTGCGGCGCCGCCGGCACGGCGGGCCCGCTGTTCCTCTATGTGAGGCTGGACTACCTCTGGGCGCGCGCCCTTGGAGGGGACGATCCGGCCGGCATCGCCGCGGAGGCCGAAGAACTCGTGGCCACGGCCCTGTCCGATCCGCCGCGCTTCGCCCTCCCGTACTACAACGGATTGGTCGCCGAGATGTGGCTGGCCGCCGACATGATCGACGAGGCGGCCACAGCCCTCGACCGCGCCGAGCGCGCCATGGACGAGCACGGCCAGCGCTACGCCGAGGGATTCGTCGCGCTGGTGAAAGCGCGCCTGTCGCACGCACGGGGCGAGCCCGCCGACGTCGTCCGCGCCGCCGCCGAACGGGCCCGCGCTCTGTCCACCGAGCGCGGCGCCCGTCTCTTCGCCCACCGCGCCGAGCAATTCCTGACCACCCTGGCCTAGCTCGGTTTCGCCGCTGTAGCCCTCTTGATCCTCACTGGATGATCGCCGGTTGCACGAGGGGCGACAAGGAGGCCCAGAGCAGTGCCGCGGCGTACGAGCGGAACGGCGACCATCTGACGCCGAATTCGCGGGCTTCCTCGACGCTGGGCACGGCGGGCTGTTCCCACGCTCGTTGTATGGCGTGGCGAATGCCCAGATCCCCCGCCGGCAGGACGTCGGGGCGGCGAAGCTGATGCAGCAGGAACATCTGCGCGGTCCACGGTCCCACGCCCCGGGCCGCGGTCAGCGCGGCGATCACCTCGTCATCGCCGAGGGCTTCGAGGTTCTCGACGTCGATGGCCCCGCTGATCTGCAAGCGGGCGACGTCGACCATCGCCGCCGACTTGGCACCGGAGAGACCCAGCGCGTGGAGCCGGTCCGGGCCGAGGTCATGGACGGCCTCGGCGGTCAGTGCCGGCCCGGCGGCGGCCGCCAGGCGGTCGAACAACACCACGGCCACGCTGGTGGAGATCTGCTGGCTCGTGATGTGCAACAGCAACGCGCCGAAGTTGGTCGCCGTGCGCCGTCCGCCGGCGGACCACTCGAACGGGTCGGGCCGGCCGTGGGTGCGGGCGATGCGGCGCAGAACCGGATCGGCCGCCAGCAAGGCGTCGTAAGGCGTTCCACTCATCGGTTGCTCCTCTGCTCCGGCCGGCGGCACTTCCCCGTCCTCCACGACCTTCGCCGATCGCAGTTGACGATGTGTGTACGGAAGAGCCGCCGGCCGGACTACCTAGCAGACGGCCGAGGCGTTGTTGTCGAAGTTGACGTACTCGAACTTGCTGTTCCGGTAGTTGAGCACCTCGACGTTGCGCAGGTTGGGCAGCTTGCCACCGCCCCAGACGCCGAGCTCGTAACCCGATTTGCGATACGGATCAGGGAACTCGGCCACGAAGACGGCCGAACCGGTGTTGTTGATGATCGACGAGGTCTGGTCCACCACCCGGGTTCCGCTGCTGAAGTAGTTGTCGCCGAGGTCCTTGTCGCACCCGCCCGAGACACGGAAGATTCCGCCGGTGTAGTTCTCCTTCTCGAACAGGCAGAGCTGGCCCGGCTTGCAGTCGCTGGCGCTGGCCGCCTGCGCGCTCGTGGGCACCGCCAGCGTCAACCCCGCCAGCGCGACGCCGAACGCCGCGAAGGAAGCCCCGGCTCGTTTTGCGATTCGCACAACAAATCCTTTCTGCGGTTCTTGGATCGTTTGCGCGAAAAACGTAGCGAGATGCTCTTTATAGGCACTTTATCGGTTCGCCGTCGAGCAGCATGCGCAGCCTGGTGAGCGCCTTGGCCAGGAGGCGGGACACGTGCATCTGCGAGATGCCGAGCTGCTCGGCGATCTCGGCCTGGGTGCGGTTGCCGTAGAACCGCATCGCCAGAAGCCGCTGCTCGCGTTCGGCCAGACTGGCCAGGGCCGGCCCCAGCGCGATCCGCAGCTCGGCCAGCTCGAAGCCGTGATCCTCGGCGCCGATCGTGTCGCCGAGCTCCAGTGAGCGGTCGTCACCGGCCGGGGTCGACAGGCTGATGCTGCTGTACGCCCGTGCGCCCTCCAGCCCTTCCAGGACGTCCTCCTCGCTCACGCCCAGATGCGCGGCGATGTCGGCCACTGTCGGCGGCCGCCCGAGAACGTGGGTCAGCGTGCCGTTGGCGGCACTGATCGCGATCCGCAGCTCCTGGAGCCGGCGGGGAACCCGGATGGCCCAGGACCGGTCCCGGAAATGGCGTTTGATCTCGCCCAGGATGGTGGGGATGGCGAACGCGGCGAAGTCGGCGCCGTGCGTGATGTCGTACCGGTCGACGGACTTGATCAGGCCGACCATCGCGACCTGCACGAGGTCGTCGGTGGGTTCGCCACGGCCGATGTAGCGACGCGAGAGGTGCTGGGCGAGCGGAAGCCAGGCCTCGATGGCCCTCTGGCGTAGTCGCTCGCGCGACGGGTCGCCGGCCGGGGCCGTCGCGAAAGCGGCGATCAGCGCACCGGCTTTCTCGCGGTCGACGTCGAGGTTGGTGCGGTGGGCCGAGACAGCCGAAACCTTCATCAGGTTCTCCTGCGAACAAGCGGTCCCCGCCGCCGTCGCCCAACCTATCCTTTCGGACGACCGAACGCCAACCGAAAGTACGAACTAGCGCGGCTGAGGGGCGTCGGCGGCGATCGCCGCCATCTGCTGGCGATACCACACGGCCGGGATGTCGCCGGCCAGGAAGGCCGCCTCGACGAGCCGTTGCCGCCGTTCGCCCTCGGTCGCGTCGGGTTCCGGCGCCGGGGCGCTCGCGGCCGGCGGCCGGCCGGCCAGCTGGCGAAGGACCACACCGGCGAGCCCGAGTGACAGCAGAACGGCCGCGATCGTGAGAACCATGAAAACAGTCATGATTCCTCCCCTCGCGCCGATCGGTGCCCCGATCCGGTTCGCCGTACTCACGCCCAGCGTGCCAATTTCGGCCACGAGCTCTGGCCGGCCTCAGGTCAGCACGCCGGTGAGATGTCCGGTCCAGCCGTCGAGGGTGCGCCCCGGATCCCCGCCGAGCACATCGGCCAGCAGGGTCGCGTACACATCGCGGAAGTCCACCGTGTACTTCAGGTCGCCGTCGTCGAGGTCGGTGAGGCTGGGCGGCTCGCCGTGCAGGCCGCCGTGGACCCCGTCGCCGAGCAGCAGGACGTCCGAGGCGGTGCCGTGGTCGGTGCCGTCGGAGGCGTTGGCGTGGACCCGGCGGCCGAACTCGGAGTAGACCGCGACCACGACACCCTGACCGGCCATCCGCTTCGTGAAGGCGGCGAGGGGCTTGTCGAGCCGGGACAGCTGCGCCTGCTGCGCGTCCTTGCCATCGGCGTGCAGGTCGAAGCCGCCCATCGACACGGAATAGACCCGTGTCGCCGCGCCGGCCTCGATGGACCGGGCGACCAGCGCCAGCTGCTGGTCCAGCGGCGGCGCGGCGCCGCCGGTGGCCGTGGCCGCCGGTTCCCCCTCGTCGCTGTCCTGTTCGGGCGCGCCCTCACGGATCTGCTTCATCAGGTCCTGGACGCGCATCAGATCGGCGAAGCAGGTGGCGGCCCGGGCCTGAGCCGGTGACTCGCCGGACGAGGGGGCGCCGAGCTCGGCGACCACGGCCGGGTCCACGCCGCCCGGCAGGGACAGCACGCCACCGGGCACCGTCGCGCCGGCCGAGGTGGCGCCGGCCAGCAGCGGGGGCAGCACCGGCTCGAAGGACACGGCCAGCCGTGGGTCGCCGCCCGCCGTGTCCAGCCAGCGGCCGAGCCAGCCGGTCGTGCCGGGACGGTCGGGCTGCGCGCTCTGCCAGATGTCCATCGACTGGAAGTGGCTGCGGTTGGGCTTCGGGTAGCCGACGCCGCGTACCACCGCAAGCCGCCCGTCGCGGTAAAGCTGGTGCAGACCGCCCAGGCCGGGGTTGAGCGCGAAGCCATCGTCCAACGTCAAAAGGGCTTCCGGCTCGTACGTCATGCCGGGTCGGGCCGCCGCGTAGGCCGGATCGCCGTACGGGATGACAGTGTTGAGCCCGTCGTTGCCACCGTACAGCGTGATCAGGACGAGGGTCCCGGCCCCCGGATCGCGGTCGCCGGCAGTGGCGAGGATCTCGCGCAGCCCGAAGGCGGTGCCCCCCGCGGCCAGGGCGGCGCCGCCGGTGACACCGCTGGCGACCAGGAACCGGCGCCGGGTGATGCTGTCCATGTCCGTACTCTCCTGACGCTCAGTGGACGGCGTACTCGGGACTGGCCAGCCCCAGCGCGAGCAGCCGGCGCGGATCCTTGACGCCGCTCAGCGCGGTCCGGGTACGGTCGGTCCAGGCCTCGACGACCAGCAGCGAGGCCAGCGCGTCGACGCGATCGGCGCCGGTGAGGCGATCCGCCGCGGCCGGGGCCAGCGCGGCGAGCTGCTGACCGGCCCTGAGCCGGGCCATGGCCGACGATGTGGTGAGCCACGCCGTGCCCGCCGGCCAGCCGCCCACCGACGGCGGCGACAGCGGCACCTGCCCCAGCGCCCGCAAGGTGCCCACCAGGCGCTGCTGCTGGGCGGTCTCCAGCTCACCGATGCGCAGGCCGAGCTGGCGTGTCGCGCCGATCAGCCACTCGACCGGCTGTTTGACGAGTGTGCCGGCGGTGGCCGCGAACTCCGGGGCCCGGCACATCGCCTCGATCAGCGCTGTCGTGTTGCGCCCGGCGGCCACGACCGAGGGCGGCACGGGCGCGGTGTCCGAGGCGTAGCGGGACCAGAGCCGCCCGGCCAGGAACGGCACATGCGCCGGATCGCGGATCAGGGCATCGGCGTACGAGTCGAGGTCGAACCTTCCGGTCCGGCCGAGCAGGGTGACGGGCCGGTCGTCGTGCCGCTTCGCCGCCAGGCGCGCGGCGCCGGTGGCCCGGTCGACCTGCCAGCCGGTCAGCACCCGGGCCGCGGCCTTCACGTCCGCCTCGGCATACGCGCCCAGGCCGAGCGTGAACAGCTCCATGACTTCCCGGGCGAGGTTCTCGTTGGGGGCCTTGCGGGTGTTCTTCTGCCCGTCCAGCCAGATGATCAGGGCGGGATCGCGCAGCATCGCCCGGACCAGCGGCCCGGTGTCCCCGGCGCCGTATCGCCGCAGGGTCGCCTGCTGGCCCAGCATCAGGTGGGCCGAGCGCACCTTGCGGACGCTGGTGGCCCAGTGCCCGTGCCAGAAGAACGTCAGCTTCTCGGCCGCGCCGCCGTCGGCGAGCCGCCCCAGCCACCAGCGGACCGCTGTGGCGACCTGATCGCGCTGCTGCTTGCGGGCCTCCTGCCGTTGCTCACGGGTGGCGCCGGCGGCGAGTTCCGCCACCGGGTCGGCGCCCAGGCCGACGGCGGTCACCGCGGCGGCCGGGCGCAGCAGCGACGCCAGCGTGGCGTCGAAGCCGGCCCGCGCCGCGGCGTCCACTTCGGCCGCCGTGGGGCCGAACGTCAGCCGGCGGAGCAGATGCGACATCTGACGACGGTCGTTCATGGCGCCGACGCTAGGCAGCCGTTGTAAGCGTCCGGTAAAGACGCGATCTGGCTTTTGTCAGGGCCGCCGGGTCCTCCTGTCCCCCACCCGAGCTACACCTGACTGTCCGCTCAGCGGTGACGTTTTCCGGCCGGACGATCCGTAGGTTTTCGCCCAGCCGTGGTCACCGGCCGCGGGCGTCGCGAAAGGATTGTCATGAAGTTCCTCCTCCAGCTCGTCGCGATCGTCGTCGTCTCGGCCGTCGCCGGGCAGGCGGTCGCTCTCGCCGGCGACAACGTGTGGCTGTCGCTGGCCGCCGGCGTGGCCGGCGCCGTGCTGGCCACGCTCGTCTACGCCTGGGTCGTCCGCCGCACCGAGAAGCGTGAGGTGACCGAGCTGTCGGGGCCGGCCGCCGCCTCCGGACTGGCCCGGGGGACGCTGCTGGGTCTCCTCCTGTTCTCGGCGGTCATCGGCAACATCGCCGTCAACGGCGGATATCGGGTGCACGGCCTCAGCGACGATCCCGCCGACGCGATCGGGCTGATCGGGTTCATGGCGGCCGCCGCCGTGACCGAGGAACTGCTCTATCGCGGGGTGCTGTTCCGGCACGTCGAGAAACTGACCGGCACGTGGCTCGCGCTCGCCCTGTCGGCCGTGGTCTTCGGCGCCGCGCACCTGCTGAACGACAACGCCACCCTGTGGGGCGCGCTCTGCGTCGCGGTCGCCGGCGGCGGCATGCTCACCTCGGCGTACATCGCCACGCGCAGCCTGTGGCTGCCGATGGGCCTGCACTTCGGGTGGAACTACGCGCAGTCGGCGATCTTCAGCTCCGAGGTCTCCGGCAACGGCGCGAACCAGGGCCTCCTGGACGCCGAGCCGACCGGCAACGCCTGGATCAGCGGCGGGCGGTTCGGGCCCGAGGCGAGTCTGTCCACGCTGATCGCCGGCGTGCTGGTGACCGCGGTGTTCCTCTGGCTGGCGCACCGCCGGGATCGTCTGGTGCCGATGCGGCGCCGCACTTCTACACTCGCCCGGTGATCAGCCTGCCGAAGGACGTCGCGCTCCGGGACCTGCCCTTCGCGGTGGTGCTCACCGGCGTCGCCCTGATACCGGCCTGGCATCAGCACGGCACCCGGCTCGCCGACCTGGTGCCGGAGCGGCCGTTCGGCCTGCTGGGCGTGCTGGTGGTGATGGTCGAGTGCCTGCCGCTGGCGCTGCGCCGTAAGTGGCCCGCGGCCGCGCTGGCGCTGGTGGGCGCCGGGTTCGCCTTCGACCAGTTGCTGGGCTATCACACGCTGGGCGGTACCGCCCTGGCGGTCGCCCTGGTCAGCGCGGGCGCGTACGTGGACCGCAACCGGCGGGTCACGATGGTCGCGGCGTCGGCCGCGTTCGTCGTGCTGATGGTCGCGCTCGGCCGGGCCGGGAGCGTCGGCGCCGCCGACGTCGCGCTGTTCTACCTGGCCTTGGCGGCGATGTGGGGCGTCGGGTCGGTGCTGCGGCTGAACCGGCTCGCCGAGGGGGAACGCCGCCGTCACGCCGAAGAGGCGGCGCGCGCGACCGAGCGGACCCGGATCGCCCGGGAACTGCACGACGTGGTGACCCATCACGTGACCGCGATGGTGGTGCAGGCCGAGGCGGCGCGCTATCTGACCGCGGCGCCGGATCGCCTGGACGAGGCGCTGGGCGCGGTCAGCGACACCGGGCGGCGGGCCATCACCGACCTGCGGCATCTGCTCGACGTCCTCAATCCCGGGCACGGCGGCGAGTTGCGGGCGCTGGTGGAGCAGATCCGGCGGGCCGGGCAGCCGGTGGAGCTGGTCGAGGACGGTGAACCTGGCGGCGCCGAGGCCACGATCTACCGGGTGGCGCAGGAGGCGCTGACGAACGCCCTGAAGTACGACCACGGGGCACGGACCACGGTCTCGGTCCGCTACGGCGCCGCGGAGGTGGACGTGCGGGTCAGCACGGACGGCTCGGGAAGCGGGACGACGGCGCCCGGCGGCGGCGGGCGCGGGCTCACCGGTCTGCGCGACCGGGTCGGCACTCTGGGCGGAGACTTCGAGGCCGGGCCGCGGCCGGAGGGCGGATTCGTGGTGACGGCCCGGATCCCGGTCGGGGCCACGTCGTGATCCGGGTTCTCGTCTGCGACGACCAGCCGCTGATCCGGACCGGCTTCGCCACCATCATCGACGCCCAGCCCGACCTCGAGGTGGTCGGCGAGTGCGGCGACGGCCACGCGGCGGTCGAGCTCGCGCACCGGCTCCATCCGGACGTGGTGGTGATGGACGTACGGATGCCCGGCCTCGACGGCATCGAGGCCACCGGCCGGCTGGCCGGCGCGGGAGTCGACCGTCCGGTGAAGGTCCTGGTCGTGACCACCTTCAACATCGACGAATACGTCTATCGGGCGCTGCGCGCCGGCGCCAGCGGCTTCCTGCTCAAGGACGCCCCGCCGGCGCACCTGCTGCACGGCATCCGCACGGTCGCGGCCGGCGCCGCGCTGCTCGCCCCGGAAGTGACGCGCCAGCTCGTCGGCCGCTACGCCGCGCGGATCCGCCCGGCCGGCGACCACGCGCCCGGCGACGTACCGCTGAGCGCCCGCGAGCTGGAGGTGCTGCGCCTGCTGGCGAACGGCCTGTCCAACAGCGAGATCGCGGCCACGATGGTAATCAGCCATGAGACCGTCAAGACGTACGTCTCCCGCATCCTCACCAAACTCGGCCTGCGCGACCGCGTCCAGGCCGTCGTCTACGCCTACCGCCGGGGCCTGGTGACATAAACATATGGCGGCCGTGGAATGGCGGGCACGGAATCGGCATCGAACAGTAGGACAGCGCCGATTCACTGTGCAGGAAGGGACTTCTCCCATGCGCGTTCTCCCACTGACGATGGCCGCACTTCAGGTCGTGATCCTGGCCGGCTGTGACGACAAGCCCGAGAGCGTCGCGGGTGACGCCGGGCCCGCCGGTTCGCCGGCGGCCGTTATCGCCCCGTCGACAGTCACGACCTCAGCGCCCACCAGCGCAGCGACAACGGTGCGGACCTCCGTACCGGCGACCACTACCACTACCACTACCACCAAGGCTGTGAGCGGTATCCGGGCGACCGACTGGCCGAACGTGACGCTGGCCGATCTCTCGCGGTACGGGGATGTCACGTTCAAGAACGGCAAGGGTGCGACGGGCGGGGCCGACAACTGCACCATGCTGCCCGGGGGCGCTCGCCCGTTCTACGCCGAATATCTGGCCGAGGAGCCGGCCGACAGCCCGGTCACCGAGGACGCTCTCATCCTCGTCGGCTGTGGCAGTGACATGCAGCAGCAGGCGCTGGTTCCGGTCAAGCTCGGCTACGACCAGAAAACGCGGCAGACCATGGGCTTCATCAAGGCCGACCCGCCGGCCGGCCCGGACAAGCCGATGACGTTCACGTCCTACCGGGTGGAGGGCGAAACCATCGTGACGACGGTGAAGAAGACCGATGGCGGTACGGAGACCCGGCGCTACCGCTACAACGGCGGAATCAACTGGGAGCGATACTAGTCAAGCCGTACACCCCGCAGGATCTCCTCGCTGTGGTCGACGTCGTCGGTCTGCCGGATCTGCACGTAGAGGCCGACGTCGCCGGCGGCCGGGGTGATCAGCGCCTCGGTGAACGAGATGCCGCCGCCGCAGCCGGTCCAGCGCCGCACGACGGCCGACGCGGCGGTCAGGCGTGGCTCCGGATCGGGCGCCGGGACGCAGGCCGAGTGGTCGGGCAGGGCCGGCGTGCCGCCGCGCAACGCCGTGCTGATGCCGGCGAACACGCCGGGCACCGGGCTTCGCGGATCCGACCAGGAGGTCAGGTCCGCGCCGACGGTCAGGCCGGGCTCGCGGCCGGCGCGGAGGCCGACCGACCCCGGGTTCCAGCCGGTGTCGCGGACCTGTCCGGCCCACGACGCCGGCACCCACACCGACAGCGTGCCGGACGCGTCCGCGACCCGGGTCCACTCCGGCCCGTCGGCGCGGGCGGCGTCCCAGGCCGTGCCGGCGAACACGGCCAGCGCCGAAAGGACGACGGCGGCGGTCAGGCTGCGGGCGATCGACCGGCGGGCGGGCTTGGCCGTACGGGCGGCCTCCACCGCCTCGGCGAAGGCCGCCGCCGACGGCCACCGCCGTCCCGGCGCCGGGGCGAGCGCGCGCATCACGACGGCGTCGACGGCGGCCGGTATGCCGGGGCGCAGCTTCGACGGCCGGACCAGGTCGCCGTCGAGCGGCGGATGCCCGGTGAGCATGTGATAGGCCAGGGCGCCGAGCGAGTAGACGTCGGCCCGCTCGTCCAGGCCACCACCGATCCGGGCCTGTTCCGGCGCCATGTAGCCGGGCGAACCGGCCACGATGGTGAAACCGGATCCCTGCGCGAGCGCCTTGGCCAGCCCGAGATCGGCCACGAGCACGCGGTCGCCGTCGAACAGCACGTTGGACGGCTTGAGGTCGCGGTGCAGGACGCCGAGTTCGTGCAGGACGGTCACCCCGCGGGCGATCTCGGCCGACACGCGCAGCGCCTCGCCGACCGGCATCGGCCCGGTCTCGAGCTTCTCGGCCAGGGTGCCGCCGGGGGCGTACGTCATGACGAGGTAGGGACGCCCGTCGGCCAGTTCACCGACGTCGAGCACACGGACCACGCGCTCCGACTCGGCGCGGCGCATGATGCGCGCCTCCTCGGTGAAGCGGGCCCGGACGTCGAGCTGATGGGTCCAGTTGTCGGCCAGCACCTTGACCGCGACCGAGCTGCTCAGTTCCTCATCATGCGCGAGCCAGACCGTGGCGAACGCGCCGGATCCGAGGCGGCGATCGACGCGATATCGACCAATCAGCTCGGGCACCGGCACGGCCGTACTATAAGGCCATGGCGCCCGACATCGAGACCCTCGCGATGAGGGCGGCCGGCGGTGACGGGCCCGCGCTGGACGCGTTGCTGACGCGGATCGGCCCCGACACGCTGAGGCAGTGCGGACGGTTCCTGCCGTGCCGTCAGGACGCCGAGGAGGCGTGCCAGGACGCGCTGCTCCAGGTGGCCCGCAAGATCACGACTTTCGAGGGCCATTCGACATTCAAGACCTGGTTGTACGTCGTGGTGGCGAACTGCGCGAGGCAGACGTACCGCTCCCTCAAGCGCCGCGCGGCGGAACAGCCGGCGGCCACGCTGCCGATCGACCGCCCCGATCCACGGACGACGAGCGTGATCGCGGGCTCCCGCCTCGACCTGCTGGACGCGCTGGAGCGCCTGGAGGCCGACCGCCCGTCCCTGGCCACGACGTTGGTGCTGCGCGACCTGTGCGACCTGGACTACGACGAGATAGCCGAGCAGCTGGGAATCACCGTCGGCGCGGCCCGCTCCCAGGTCCATCGGGCCCGCCAGCACGTACGCCAGTCCCTGAACGCCGGCGCCGACCGGTCGCTCACGGGCGGGTAGGGTCGTCGGCCGCGGGCTCCAGGAAGGGTTTCAGCATCTTCCACTCGGCGGCGGCCGCGCCCTCGTGCCGGCCGAACCGGTGCTCCACCCATCGGCCGCGCCAGAAGCCGCGTACCGTCGCTCGTTCCGGGCCGTGATATTCCATGGTGCTCATGGTGTAGCCGCGGAACGGGTCGCCGGCCTCGGCCAGAGCCCGCCACGCGCCTTCCGGATCCGGGTGCGTGCCCTGCGGCGGCGGGCCGGCCAGCCACCAGTGACGCACCGTCTGGTCGCGGTCGTACTGCACGTCCATGACCAGCATCGTGTGCTGGTTGCCGTCAGCCGCGACCGGCGCGAGATCCGCGACCGGCCACCGCCGTCCGCCGAACGTCGGCTCCGCGCGCAACGTGCGCAGAACGAACTCGTAGCTCTGGAGCGGGTCCGAGCCGTCGGAGAGCAGAACGACGCAGATCAAACCGAAGCTGCGCCCGAGCATCGGGGCCTGTTCGGTGGACAGGCCGTTCGCCGCGGCGGCCAGCAGCGCCGCGTCCTCCGGCGAGGCGGCGCGCAGCAGGTAGGCGGTCAACCGGCCCGGCCGGCCGGTCGGCCGCGGGCCGGCGCGCACGCAACTGCACTGGGCGAGGCCGAGCAGCGCCCCGCCCAACGCCTCGTCCGGTCGGGCGAAGACGGCCTCGTGCAGCTGCTCGGGCCAGTCGTCCTTGACCGTGATGGTCTCCACCCGGTAGCCCTTGAACTCGGCCAGCTCGGCGAGTTCGAGCGCACGCTCGGCCTCGTCGGCCGTGCAGGGACGATCGGCGTGCAGATCACGCAGGAGTCGCCGGTGGCCGTCCAGTTCGACGATCCGATAGTGAGGGTCCGCGGCATCGATGACGCTCTGGACCAGCGCCGTGGTGGACTCGATGTCGGCGCGGGGCATGCCTGGCCGGTCGGCGTCGACAAGCGCGAGGGCGTCCAGGGCGCCGGCGAGACGCGGTGCGTTGTCGACCAGGCGCCGGCGGCAGTACGTGAGCAGCACACCGATCTCGGCCGGCGACAGCGCCGCCCGCACGGCCTCCCGCTCGACGGGATCGGCGATTTCGCGGAATCCGGTCAGGAATTCGCTGACCGCCTCGTCCTGCTCCGGAGCCGGGGTGAGTTTCCAGAGTGTGTCAGCGCCAGGCGGATAGCGAACGGGTAGGAGCTCCACGAGGCCTACGCTACCGACTGCTGGTGGGTCGCCAGCACGACGTGGCGCGCTCGCCGCAGCTGCTCGCCGGGCTCGATGCCGAAATCCTCGGCGAGCCGCCGGCGGATCGTCTCGAACTGCCGCAGAGCGCCGGCGAGATCGCCCGCGGAGGCGAGCGCGAGGATGAGACGGGCGTGCAGGCCCTCGTGGTGAAGTTCGGCGATGGCGGTCTCCTGGAGGTGCCGGATGGCGGTCTCCGGCCGGCCGGCGCCGGTGGCCGCGTCGGCGTACGCGAGGACCGCTGACACTCGCACCCGGGCCAGTTCAGTCGTGGCCGGATGATGCCGGAGCCGCTCATGGGCGTCGGCCACCACCGGGCCTCGCCAGCCGGTGAGCGCTTCGCTCCACAGTTCGACCGCCTCGTGACCGGCGCCGGTCGCTCGTGCCGCCAGCCGGGTGAACCGGCCCGCGTCGACGGCGTCGTCATCGATCTCCAGCCGATAGCCACCGGGAAGCCGGCGCAGGGCCGCGTCCGGCTCGGCGATCCGGCGCAGGCGTCCCGCCATGGTCTGCACCTGGCTCGAACAGCTCTTCGGCGGCCGGTCTCCCCAGAGCACGTCGACGACCTCGTCCTGCGACACGAACGCGTTGCGCCGGAGGGCGAGCAGACCCAGCAGGGTCCGCTGCGCCGGCGGGCCGGGCGGCATGGCGATGCCGAGCCGGCTCGCGGTGATCGGACCGAGCACGCCGATCCGTAGCCCGCGCTCCACGACGATCGCATCGAGCTGGCGTCGCTCCAGCTCGGACAGGCCCAGGGCGGAGGCGAGCCGGTCGAGCGACGCCGGCCGCGGCTGCCGGACACGGCCGCTCTCGATGTCCCGGACGGCGCGGACGCTGATGCCACTGCGCTCCGCGAGTTCGTCCTGCGTCAAGCCCGCACGTCCGCGCAACCGGCGCAGGGTGGATCCACTCATGACGGCTCCCGTGTCGTCTCGCACCCCGTGTGCGGCACCGGACTATCAAAGTTACCTGAGAGTATGCCGGGCAATCTGCCGGTCGTCGATCCGTCGACGCGGCCTTCCGATCATTGCCGCAGGTAGACGCCGTACGCCGTACGACCCGGCTCCACGTATCGATGCCGAAGGATTCCGTCGGCGCCCTGTCCTACTGTGCGCGCGGCGACATATCTGGAGGCGATACGGTGATAAGACGTTGGGGGTCGGCCGCGCTGGCGGCGGTCTCGGTGGCCGCGCTGCTGACGGCGGGCCCGGCCGTGCCGGCCTGGGCCGGGCCGGGCGAGATCGTGAACGCGGGAGCAGCGGGCACCCTGCCCGGGAGATACATAGTCGACCTGGCCGCGTCGGTACCTGGCGCGCAGGTCACCAAGAAGGCCGAGAGCCTGGTCGACGACCACGGCGGAGACCTCGGATTCGTCTACGAGTCGGTGCTCCGCGGATTCTCGGTCACCGCGACCGAGGAGCAGGCGCGGGCGATCGCCGGCGACCCGGCGGTGGAATCGGTCGCGCAGCAGGTCCGGTTCGAGCGCACCGAGACGCAGCAGGACGCGCCGTGGCACCTCGACCGGCTCGACGAACGGACATGGAACGCCACGGCGGGCACCGGAGACACCAAGTTCCACCATGGATTGTCCGACGTGCCGATCTATGTCGTCGACACCGGCGTGAACGTCGCGCACAGCGACTTCGGCGGCCGCGCGGTCAACTGGGCCAACGTCTCGGGCGCGGCCGCGGGCGACTGCGACGGGCACGGCACCGCCGTCGCCGGTGCCGCCGGCGGCACCCGCTGGGGCGTTTCGAAGCGCTCGCCGCTCCGCTCGGTCAAGGTCGCCGACTGCGGCCAGGACATCGACGAGGATCGCCTTCTGGCCGGCCTCGACAAGATCGGGCAGCTGGCCGAGCCGAACACACCGGCCGTGGTGAACGTCAGCATCGGCGGTGAGTACTCGAGCAAGCTCGAGGAGGCCGTCACCCGCCTGACCCGCGCCGGCTTTGTGGTGATCACCGCGGCCGGCAACGACAACGGCGACTCGTGCCGGACGTCCCCGTCCAATCTGAGCCGGACGAACCTGGGCGTCATCACCGTGGGTGGCACCAACAAGTTCGACCGGAAACACGACACCTCGAACGCCGGCGCCTGCGTCACCATGTACGCGCCCGGCACGGACATCGAGGTTCCGGACACCGCCCAGGGCACCCGGAAGGCCAGCGGAACCTCCCTCGCGGCTCCGCAGGTGGCCGGCGCCGCGGCTCTGCTCCTGGCGAGGAATCCCTCCCTCAGCCCGGCTCAGGTGCGCGCCGCGCTGCTCGGGGACGCGCTCCCGATCACTCCGGCGATCGACCCGGCCAACCCGTCGACGTCCGTCCTGCTGCACGTTCCCGGCCCGGACCGGCCCGGCCTGCCGTCCAGCTCGAACCTGACCGATCTCTTCCACGCCTACGGCGATCAGGGCGGGCACTGGACCGGTGGCGACGAGACCATGTCGGCCGATC
The DNA here is from genome assembly GCF_042899005.1 of Actinoplanes sp. NPDC000266. NCBI lineage: Bacteria > Bacillati > Actinomycetota > Actinomycetes > Micromonosporales > Micromonosporaceae > Actinoplanes > Actinoplanes sp. NPDC000266. The sequence continues at coordinate 196,680 of NZ_JBIAZI010000001.1, read as the reverse complement.
TCGGCAACGGCCAGGTGGCGTGGTTCTTCGGCGACACCGTGCTGGGCAAGGTGAACGCCGACCGGAGCCGGCCGTCCGGGCAACCGATGATCAACAACTCGGTGGTCATCCAGGAGGGCACCACTCTCACCAAGACTCTGCACGGCGGCACGGCCGCCCTCCCCGAGGCGTACGTGGGAGCTCACACCAAGACCGAGCCGAACGAGCTCGGATGGTGGCCGGGCGAAAGCCGGCGCAACGGCAACACCCTGGAGGTCTTCTACACGCACGTGAAGCGTGGCGCGGACGGCGGTGCCCTGTCGTACGTGACGGCGGGCCGGTCGATCGCCCGGTTCGCGCTGCCCAGCATGGCGCTCCAGGAACTCGTCCCCCTGACCCTGGACAAGAACTACAAGGTCGGCTGGGGCGCGGCCCTGGTCGACGGCACCGACGGCAAGACCTACATCTACGGCACGAACCGGGTCGGTGAGGTCGACAGCCTGTACGTGGCCCGGGCGCCGCAGGGTTCGCTGGCGAACACCTCGACCTGGCAGTATCTGACCGCCGACCAGTCGGCCGGCGGGCAGTGGTCGTCCACCGAGACCAGCGCCGCACCGATCATGACCGGCATCGGTGCCGGGTTCAGCGTCAAGCGTCTCGCCGGGGACAAGCCTCGGTACGCCCTCGTGACGATGGACACCAGCGAGGTGTTCAGCAACGAGGTCGTCGCGTACTTCGCGAAGGACCCGGCCGGCCCGTTCACCCACCAGACCTCGCTGTACTCGGCTCCCGAGCCCGCGGCCAGCAAGGGCGCCTGGGTCTACAACGCGCGGCTGCACCCGGAGCAGACGCCCAGTTCGAGCGACACGATGGTGTTGTCGTACAACGTCAACAGCTTCACACCGGGAGCCTGCGACGCCGACGTGCACCTCTGCCGCCCCCGCTTCGTCTCGGTGAAGCTACAGCCGCCCGTCGACGGCGGCCTGCTGCCGAACGCGCCGCAGAACGTCGTCGCCACGCCGGAGCGGGTGCTCGCCAGCAAGCCCGGCGACACCAAGGTGACCGTCAGCTGGGAGCCGAATCCGTCCGCCGCCACAGGGTTGAAGTACTGGGTCTACCAGCGCAACAACCTCGACAAGAGCAGTCAGTTCACCCGCGCGCACCAGGCGGTGACCGGGCGGAGCGTCCAAATCGACGTCTCCCGCAACGGCAACTACGAGTTCCGGATCTCCGCAGAGAATTCGGCCGGCGAGGGACCGCAGTCACTACCCGCTCGCAGCCAGGTGCTGATCAGCAAGCCGACGGCGGCGCCCACCAACCTGACCGGTACCACCGGCGACGACCTCACGGCGAGCCTGAGCTGGGGCGCCGTCTCGGCGGCCGGCTTCGTCTCCTACAACGTCTACTCGCGCAACGTGACAGCCGGCGAGACCGAGTTCACGCCGAACGGCACCGCCCTCGTCCAGGGCACCACCGCCGAGGTGAACGACCTCGTGGCCGAGAACGTCTACGAGTTCCGGGTGACGGCCAAGAACGCCTCCGGGGAGGGCCCGGCGTCCAACACCCTCCAGTTGACCGCCAAGGCCGGCGCGCCTCCCACGCCCAGCAACCTGACCGCGACGCAGAACCCCGACGGCACCATCGGACTGTCCTGGAAGCCGTCGTCGCCGGACGCCTGGTATTGGGTCTGGACGAAGGACATCACCGACGACACCGACCTCACCACCGGCTTCACCCAGCCGGTGTATCCGGTGAGCAGCGGCACGTCGTTCACGGCCGGCTATCTGACCGCGGGCAACAAGTACGCCTTCTACGTGACCGCGATCGGTAAGCACGGCACGGACAGCCCACGCTCCAACATCGCGCAGGCGGTCGCTCGCATCGCGCCGCCACCCGCGCCGGGAAACCTGAGTGCCGCGCCGAACGACGACGGAACGATCCGGCTGAGCTGGAACTCCTCGGGCCCGGACATCTGGTACTGGGTCTACACCCGCAACGTCTCCGACGGCGAGAGCACCTTCACCAAGTCGAAATACCCGATCAGTGACGGCACCACGTTCACGGCCGGATATCTGAGCAACGGCGACAACTACGAGTTCTACGTGACGGCGATCGGCCTGGGCGAGACCGAGAGCGCCGCGTCGAACAAGGTGCAGGCGAAATCGGTGATAGCCCCGCCGCCGGCGCCGACAAAGCTGACCGCGAGCTCGAACGACGACGGCACCATCTCGTTGTCGTGGAAGTCCTCGGGCCCGGACATCTGGTACTGGGTGTGGTCGAAGGAATCCACCGCGAGCACGTACACCCGGTCGACCTATCCGGTGAGCAGCGGCACGACGTTCACGGCGGGATATCTGACGGTCGGCAAGTCGTACGACTTCTACGTCACCGCGATCGGCATGCACGACACGGTGAGCGCTCCGTCGAACGTGGCCCGGGCCAAGTCGTACGTGCCGCCACCGGCCGCGCCGAAGGGCCTGAAAGCCAAGCCGGGCAACGGCGAGGCCTATCTCTCCTGGAAGCCGGTCGGCGACGGCATCTGGTACTACGTCTACAGCCGCAACGTCACCCGGAACGGGGCCTTCACCCGGTCGCAGTACCCGATCAGCAACGGCACGTCCTTCACCGCCGGCTACCTGATCAACGGCGAGACGTACGAGTTCTACGTGACCGCGATCGGCGATTTCGGCGCCGAGAGCGAGCCCTCGGAAACCGTGCAGGCGGAACCCAACATGCCGCCCCCGCCGCCGCCGGCGAAGCTGACAGCGAAGCCGCAGAACGACGGCACCATCGACCTGACCTGGGAAAATCAGGGCGCCGGAGTCGGCTATTGGGTCTACACCAAGGACATCACCGACGACCCCGGCACGAGCGGTGGATTCACGAGGTCCAAATACCCGATCATGAGCGGCGGCGCTTTCACCGCCGGATATCTGACGAACAAGCACGAGTACGCCTTCTACGTCGTCGCCTTCAACGACGGCGGCCTCAGCGGCCGGTCCGACATCGTGAAGGCCACCTCGTACATTCCGCCGCCGCCGGCGCCGACCGTGACGGCGAAGTCGAACAAGGACGGCACCATCACGCTGAACTGGAACAAGGTGGGCTCCGACCTCTGGTACTGGGTCTACATCAGGGACAACGGCACCCTGGAGTGGAAGAGGATCAAGTACCCGATCTCGAACGGCACCTCGTTCACGGCCGGCTACCTGTCGATCGGAACGGCGTACGCCTTCAAGGTCACCGCCATCGGACCGGGCGGTGAGGGCCCCGCGTCCAGCGTGGTAACGGCCGTGTCCCGAGTTCCGGCGCCGACGAACCTCACCGCCAAGTACCACGACAACGACAGCATCATGCTCGAATGGGATTCGGTGAACCCGGACGCCATGTTCTGGGTTTACGTCCGTGACACCAGGACGAGCTCCTGGACGCGGCAGGGACTGCCGGTCAGCGGACGCACCTGGCAGATCGTCTCCCCTCTCAAGCTGGGCGTCACCTACGAGTTCTTCGTCAAGCAGGCGGCGAACGGCGGCGAGACCCTTGCCTCGAACACGGCGAGGCAGATCGTCATGGCGCCGTCGGACAGCGCCTGCGCCACGGTCACCAGCAGCTGGATGTGGGACCCGCTGGAGGATCCCCGGAAGGGCGACTTCGCGGCGATCCAGCGTCGCGACATAAAAGGCACGGCGTGCGGCTACCGCAACGGCAGCACGATCAGGTTCGACATGTCGTGGGACTCGAAGGGCAACAAGTTGCTCGAAGGATCCCTGAGATATCAGCTTCTCGACTGCGTGACCGGGGAGATGGAGCAGTTCGAGGCGATGTACTACCAGAGCCCGCCCATTTTCACCCAGGACAGGCGCACCTACACCTACACGATCAACCAGGCGCATCAGCACCGGGTGGCGGTCATGGGCGGCGGAAAGCTCAACGTCAAATACGGTCTGGGAACGTTTGTCGGCCACTTCGGCAACGCTCCGGATCCTCTGCACCTGTTCAACATCGAACCGTTCCAGGCGTACAGCGACTGCTTCTGAGCCGTCGCATTGATCCCGCGCGGGGGCGAGCAGCCCCGCGCGGGTCGATGCCGGAATCGCCACCCATCAGCTTTGCGACTCCATCGCAGCGGCCGGGGTGGACGGTTCACCGGAGGCGGCCGCCGCCGGGCATTGCCCGGCGGCGGTACCCGGTCAGGATGTGGCAGTGCGGGAGAGACGGAAGGCGGCGTCCGCGGACGGGCCCTCCAGCACCGCGGTCAGCGGACCGGCCGGCAGCGCGCACGTGACCGTACGCTCCGCAAAGGCTCCCGTACGGCAGTACCGCACGCCGTCGGCGCCGTAGACCGCGAGCCGGGCAGTGCCGTCACCCGCCGTGCGCTGCCAGGCGAACGCCTCCCGAGCGGCGTGCTGATCGGCCGGGATGCGGAAACAGGCGGCGACCCGGTCGTTGCCCGTGCGAGCGTCCGCGCCGTCGGTCCCGGCGGGTAGCTCCGGGCAGTCGGGCGAGCCGTCGACGCGGGCGAACGCCGTGGTGAAAGCGCCCGGCGCGTCGCCCTGATCCTGCTCGACGACGACGGTGTACGGGCCGGGCTTGTCGAGCGCGCAGCTGTACTGGGTCAGCGTGGACGAGTCACACATGTACTCCCCGTCGGCGTCGAGCAGATGTGCGTCGGGAGCCAATCCGTCGGTCGGCCGCAGCTGAGCCAGCCGCGCGCCCTGCGGCAGGTCGAGCCGGCGGCACAGCACCTGCCCGGCCGCCGTGAACTGGGCGTGCCACGGGGCACCGGTCAGGCCGTCGGTGGCCACGGCCGGGCAACCGGCCGGCTCGGCCGGCAGGAACGAGGTGACGTACGTGAAGTCGTTGTCGATGACCGACGTGGTGACTCCGCCGTTCAGCACGAACGTGTACCGGCCGGCCGGCAGGCCGCCCGCGTTCACCTTGCGGCCGGTGCCGTCGTACAACTGCCCGTACGTCTGCTGGTTCTCACCGTCGAAGGCCCGGACGGTGTAGGCGCCCGGCTCGGTCACGACCAGCGTCCGGCACCGGATCGGCCCGGCCGCTCCCGCGGGCGGCTCGTTGTAGGCGCCTGGCCGCACGACCGGGCAGCCGGCGGGCTGGGAGAGCCGGCGCACCTGCAGCTTGTAGGTCTGCTCGCTCTGATCGGCGTTCCAGTTGTCGAGATAGGAGACGACCCGGTAGGTGCCGGTGGCCGGCAGGACGCAACCGTCTTCGTCGTCGAGGCCGGGGCAGACCTCGGCACCGGTGCTGTCGACGATCGTCTTGCGCGCCTCGTTGTAACTCGTCGCGGCGGCGTACGCGATGACCCGGTCGCCCGCATCGGCCCGGAACGGGTGGCAGTTGGTCTGCACGGCCGAGGTCTGCTTGACGACCAGGGCGTCCGCGGCCCACGTCAGCCCGGTCGCGGCCGAACAACCCACGTTCCGCATCAGGGCGGGCAGTGCGATCTGGAAGCTGATCGGGTTCCAGTCCTGGCTCTCCGAGATGACCGTGTAGTCACCGGCCGCGGGCACGGCACACGGCTCCCGGCCCCACTTCGAGCAGATCGGCTGCCCCGCGTCGTCGTACACCGTCCAGGCAATGCTCTGGGCGTTGAAGACGCGCACCCCGAGCGTGCCGGGTGCGGCCACGTGCGTCTTGTGGCAGGCGATGTCCTCCTGCTGCGGCAGAGAGCCCGACCCCGCGTACGCGGTGGGATCGCCGAACGGCGCGGTCCGCAGCACCTGGCAGCCGGCCGCGTCCGAGATACGCGACATCCGCAGGGTGTACGGAGTCTCGGCGCCGTAGTACTCGGCCAGGTTCAGCCGGTAGGGGCCGGTGCCGGTGAGCGTGCAGTACTGGGCGTACCGGATCTGGCAGACCGGCTGCAGATCGGCGTCGAGGATGTCGCCCTGGATGTCGCCGTTGCCCTTGGGCGACCAGAGGCGCAGCACGCTGCCGGCCGGCTGGTTGAACCGGAAGCAGTCGCCGGGCGCGCCGGCCGGCAGCGAGCCGGCCTGCCCGGTCGACGTGAACGCGAAGAACGAGGCGGGCAGGGTCGTGCAGGCCGACGGCGACTTGAGCGACTGCACGCCGAGCGTGTAGTCACCCGTTCCGCCGAAGTAGAGCGACACGATGACCTTGTAGGTGCCGGCGCCCTTGAGCTGGCACCGGCCGGCATCCGACTGGATGGTGCAGATGTCGGCGCCGTTCGGGCCGGAGACCCGGGCCTGGGCCGACTCGCCGCTCCCGCGGGTCAGCATGGTGTACAGAACGTCGTTCGCCCGTGGAACGGTGACGAAGTAGACGTGCTCCTGGCTGCCGCTGATCGACTCACAGCCGGCGATCGCGCCGATGGCCAGGGTGCCGCCGCAGGAATCGGCCGCGGAGGCGGGCGTGCTCGTCAAAGTGGTGGCGGCGAGAACCGCCGCCAAGAGGGACAGTAAGAATTTTCTCATGGGGACTCCCCGTACCGGCCCGGGATTCCGGGCCGGCAGAGCATAGAGCATCCACGATGGACGGCCGGCGTCGGCGACCGTCGCCGCTCACGTCCGGCGGCTCCATCGCAGCGGGCCGGGATGGACGCTCCACCACACACGCCGCCACCAGGAGCGGCGGGCTCGCAGCGCGGCCGCGTAGGCGACAGCCTGCCCACCGGCGCGGGCGGCCTGAGCGTCGTCGGCCGATCCGGGTGCGAAACCGACCGTGTTGATGCCTGCGACCAGGTCGTCGAGGGGCGGCAGGTCCTCGCTCGGCTCGGACCCGGGAACGGCGCGTCTCAAGCTTTTGCGCGCCGGTTCCGGCTTCAGGGCGTACGCAGCCGCTTCGGTGGCCGCGAGATGGGCGGGGATCGGGCGGCCCGCCAGTCGCAGCGCGTCGGTGAACTCCGACCAAGCGCCGGCGATCCGGTCGTCGGGGGTGCCGGCGGCCAGCCGATGCCGGCGCCGGGACCGGCGCATCACCGCGATCGCCCCGGCCGCGGCGACCAGCAGGACCAGCACCGACGCGGAGGCGCCCCCGGCCACCACCGCCGCCGGCGGGCCCTCACCCGGCGGGGCGGCCAGCAGGGTCGGGGCGGCCGAGCTCGGCGGCGTCTCGGACGGCGCCGGTGGCTGCGAGGGCGGGGTGGACGGCGGGGTCGGCTTCGGCAGGAAGTCCTCCTCGACCGGCCGCGGGTCCTTGCTCTTGGGCATCGGGTCGAACGCCACCCAGCCCAGCCCTTCGAACAGCACTTCCGGCCAGGCGATGGCGTTACCGGCGGTGACCGTGCCGCCGGCGGCCGGCGCGTCGAAGCCGACGACCACCCGGCTCGGCAGCCCGGCGATCCGGGCCAGCAGCGCGAACGACGCCGCGAACTGCTCCGAGGTGCCGACCTGCCCGCCCTGCTGGCGCGGCCCGAAGAGGAAGAACTTGAGGTTCGGGTAGGCGTGCCCGCTCGGCGCGTCCGCGACCCGCCGATAGTGCTCGGCGATGAACTCCTGGATCGCCATCGCGCGGTCGTACGCCGCCCCGTTGTCCTCGGCCAGCTGATCGGCCAGCCGCTGGATCTCGGGCGGCACGTCGGCCCCGACGGTCAGATAGCGCGCGACCGCGTCACCGGACGGCGTCTCGGCCGTCGGCAGCAGGTTCAGATCGGGCGCCTGCAGCTCGGACGTGACCGAATATGTCAATCCCGTGGTGAGCCCTTCGGGCCGGATCAGCGTGCCCGTCGCCGCGTCGAAGGCGACCCGCGCCCCCGACACTTCGGTCGGCGCCGGCACGACGGGCAGGAGCCGCCCGGCGAGCCCGTCGATCGTGACGTCTTGGCGTACCACCGAAATGTCGGTGTCAGCGGGCCGCGGCAGCTGCGGAAGCACCCGCCCGGCATTGCGATAGGTAGCGCCGACGCGCCAGGTCACGCCGTCGTAGTCGGGCAGCACGGCCAGCCGCAGCCGAACGACCTTGCCCTTGGCCCCGTTCGCCGGGGAGACCCGCAGCAGCGGATCTTTCGGCCGCAGCGCCCATCCGGAGATCCGGTTGAGCGGGCTCTCGTCGAGGCTGTCCACCTGCGGTGGCTCGACGTAGCGGCGCGGATCGACCGGCGTGGCGCCCACCCGCCCACCGACCCACGGCCCGACGGTGGCGACAAGTCCGAGAACGATCACCAACCCCACCGCCGCTCCGGCCCGCCCCCGCACCGCCTTCCCCTCGGCCATCCGGGGCTGATCGGCACCGCGCGCGCTGGCGGCCAGCGCCACCACGGCAAGCCCCGCGAAGACCAGGGTCGTCCACCGGGCGGTGTCCGCGTTCGGCCCGACGACGTACAGCGCTCCGGCGTAAAGCGCGACCGCCGGCAGCAGCCCGAGCAGCACACGCCCGCCGCGCACCGCGATTTCGGCCCCCGCCAGCCCCGCCAGCCAGGCCGCGATCACCGGCACGACAACAGTGTCCGGCGTGGCCTCCACCGGAATCAGGGCCGTGAGCAGCCGCGGAATCCCGTTCACCAGCGACTCGCGCACGATGTCGGGCAGCTCCCCCGCCGTCTCGGCCCGAACCGCAGCGATCTTCAAGGCCACGAGGGTGTACGCCGCCAGCAGCACCGCCGACAGCGGAGCCACCACCCAGTTCGGCAGCCGCCGAACCGCCAGCCCGACCCCGACGGAGCCGGCCGCCGCCCCCGCGACAAGCTGCACCAGAAGCGCCCCGGCGAAGATCCGCCCCAGCACCACTCCCGACAGCGTCACCATCCCGGCCAGCGCCACCGCAACGATCCCCGCCCGCACCCACCTGCTCATGCGCGCACCCCGCCGCAAAAACCCGCGCGGCCGTTCCTCTCCCCCAGCCCGCGCTTCACCATCCGCGAACCCCGCCCCGGGCGGCGCTTCACGATCCCGGAACCCCGCCCCGGGCGGCGTTTCACCATCCCCGAACCCCGTCCCAGGCGGCGGCGAACTCGGCGCCATCGGCGGCGTCGATGACGATCAGGCCGTCGCCGGCGGAGACGGGCGCGCCGTCCCGGTCACCGAGGAGCCCGGCCAGCACCACCGCGTACGGACCCCGCAATCCACTCACCGAGCCGAGGTCGCCGCGCCCACCCGGACCGGTCAGAAAGACCAGCGTGTCCCCGAGCCGCTGGGAACGCATCCGCCGCAGCGTCGCCGCCAGATCACCTTCGCGAAGCGTCGCCTCGGTCAGCACATCCAGATAGGGCCCGGTCGTCACCTCACTCACCAGATGCAGGCTGACCGGCAGATCCTCACGAACCGCGGCCGCCACGATCGACGCCGCCGCCTCGCACGCCGCCTCGAACGACTCGGCCACCCCGTCGCGCACCTCCGGATGCGCCACCGCCCGATCGTCGAGCAGCACCACGATCGTCGGCTCCGACGTGTCGAGCTGCTCGCGCACCATCAGCTCGCCCACTTTGGCGCTGCTCCGCCAGTGCACCCGCCGCATCTCATCACCGATCACGTATTCGCGCAGCGTGTCGAACGTGATCGTCCCTTGAGGCACCTTGTCGATGCGCCCATCAAGGCTGCGCGCCATCCCCGCCGGCACCGCCCGCAACAGGTGGATCCGGGGATGGACCCAGACATGAGCGATTCCGCCGTACGTCCTCGAAAGCGTCACCAGCGCAAGCGGATCCCCCCGCGTGACGCGCAAAGGCCCGACCGGCACAACCCCACGACGGCTGGTCGGCACGGGATAGTCCACGGTCGTGTCCCGCCCCGGCCGCAGGCGCAACAACGGCACAGGCACCGCCCCACCACCACAGCGATCGCTGGCGATCAGATTGGCCGCCCGCACCCGGCTGGCGTTCCGGACGGTCAACGTCATCCGAGCCGCTTCACCGCGAGCCACCCGATCCGGATCGGCCGCCCGCTCAACCCCGAGCTTCGGCCGCCACAACGCAAACCCGACCGCACAGACAAGGGCGACGACCCCGGCCGCCCCGAGCAGAGCCAGATCCGGATACCCGTACCGGAACCCCACCGCGATCAGCCCCGCCGCCGCGACAATGAGCCCCGCACCCCGGCCAGTGACCCCGGTCCGGCGCCAGCGCCGCAAGACAGCCGCCGCAGCAGCTTCGCCCGAACCACCCGGGTTCCTCGCGGCGCCCACATTGCCCGCCCCACCCGAACCGCCCGCGCCACCCGAACGGCCCGTGCTGGCCGAACGGCCCGTGCTGGCCGAACGGCCCGTGCTGGCCGAACGGCCCGTGCTGGCCGAACGGCCCGTGCTGGCCGCACTGCCAGTGCTGGCGGGGCCGCCGCCGGTCGGCGGAGCGCTGCCGACCGGCAGCGGCGGCTCACCGGCGGCGGGGGCGCTGGTCACGCCCCGGCCGCGACGCGGGTGGTGTCGGGCAGCGGCACCGGCACCGACCGGACCGCGTCGTCCAGCACCTCGGCCGCGGTCACCCCGCGCAACTGCGCGTCGGCCGACAGCAGCACGCGATGTGCGAAGACCGGCCCGAGCAGCGTCTTGAGATCTTCCGGAAGTACGAACCCCCGGCCGTGGATCAGCGCGTACGCGCACGCCGCCCGCGTCAGCGCGATCACCCCACGAGGGCTGACCCCCACGCGAACCTGAGGGTGGTTGCGGGTCGCCGCGGCCAGCCGCACCGCGTACGTGTAAAGCGGATCCGCGATGTGCACATGCGTAGCCATGCGCACCATCTCCCCGATCGTCGCCGTGTCCGTGACCGGCTCCAGCGCGTCCGGCGACCGCAGCGCCGCCCCGCGCAGCACCTCCACCTCGACCTCTTCGCTCGGGTAGCCCACCGACAGCTTGACCAGGAACCGGTCGAGCTGCGCTTCCGGCAGCCGGTACGTCCCGTCCATCTCGACCGGGTTCTGCGTCGCCACCACCAGGAACGGCTGCGGCACCGGATGCGGCACGCCGTCCACCGTGACCCGGCGCTCCTCCATCACCTCCAGCAGCGACGACTGCGTCTTGGGCGACGCCCGGTTGATCTCGTCGGCGATCACGATGTTGGCGAACACCGGCCCCGGATGGAACTCGAACCCGCGGCTGGCCTGGTTGAAGATCGTCACCCCGGAGACGTCGGACGGCAGCAGATCGGGCGTGAACTGGATGCGCCGCCACTGCCCCTGCACCGACGCCGCCAGCGCCCGGGCCAGCGTCGTCTTGCCGACCCCGGGCACGTCTTCGAGCAGCACGTGCCCTTGGGCGAACAGCGCCGTCAGCGCCAGCTCGACCACGTCCGGCTTGCCCAGCACGACCGCGCCGATCCGTTCGGCGAGCGCGGCCGCGACCTGGGCGAAGCCCTGGATGTGCTGCGGCGGAAGGGGTTCAGTCACTTTTGTTACCTCAGCAGTTGGGCAGGTCGTTCAGGTCGTCCCCACCGTCGAGGTTGAGCCACGCCCACGGGATGTAGTTCTTGCCGCTGTAGTTGACCTGGACCCACCAGGTGCTGCGCTTCTCGTTGTTGTAGATGTAGGCGTAGACCTCTTCACCGTTCTTCTTGCAGTACGCCTGCAGCCGCGTCCCCGGTTTGGCCCAGCCGACCTGGGTGCCCTGCTGCGATGTGCCCTTGAAGATCTCGTTGCCGTTGCGCCCGTCGACGTCCTTGTCGCAGTACGTCGCCGTCTCGCCCTTCTCACCGTTCTTGCACGTCGCCGTGCCGTACAGGTTCGCGGTCGTCTTGGTCGATTTCGCCTGGACCGTGCCCGCCGCGTTCGACGCCGTGACCGTGAACGTGTAGGACGTGCTCGGTTTGAGCCCGCTCACCTTCAGGCTGGAGCAGCTGCCCTTCGCGGTCGCCCCGCCGGTCGCCGCCACCGAGCAGCTCGCCGTGCCACCGCCCGCGTCCACGCTGAACGCCACCGTGGCCGCGTTGAACGTCGAGCTCACCCCGGTCACCGTCACCTTCGGCGACGCCACCGTCCGCGCGGTGGCCGTGCCCGGCTCACTCTCGCCGGCCTCGTTGACCGCCCGCACCTCGACCGCGACGTTGACACCCGACTCGAAACCAGTCAGCGTCGTGGCCGTACCCGCCGTGACGTCGGTGGTCTTGCCGCCCGCCGCGACCACGTACTTGGTGATTGTCCGCCCGTTGTCCACCGACGGCTGCCACGCCACCGAGATCGACCCGGCCTGGTCGCCGACCGTCGCCGCGTCGACGCCTTCCGGTTTGCCCGGCGCCGTGAACGGCACCACGCTGCCGCTGACCGGCGACGCCTTCGACCCGGCGCCGCGCTCGTTGACCGAGACGACCGTGAACGCGTACTGCTTGCCGTACTCGAGCTGTCCGCTCTTGATCGTCAGTGTCGGCTCGGCGGTGTCGCCGATCGGCGCGCTGCCGCCCTCGGAGATCGCCGTGACCGTGTAGCGCCGGATCTCGAGCCCCTGCCCGTTCGCGGGCGGCCAGCTCACCAGGACCGAGCCGTCCGGTTTGGCCTCGGCGGTCACCGCGGTCGGCGCGTCCGGCACCTCGGAGGTCGGTTTCACGGCATTGCTCGTACGGGCCGGCCCGGCGCCCTTCTTGTTGACGGCGCTCACGGTGAACGAGTAGGTCTGCCCGTTCACCAGCCCCGGTATGGTCAGCGCCCGCTGGTCGGCGCCAACCTGGAAGGTACGCCCGGAGCCCACCACCACGTACTTGAAGATCGCGGCCCCGTTGTCCTGCGCGGCCTGCCACGTCACCCGCGCCTCGGCGTTGCCCGCCGCCGCCCGCACGTTCTTCGGCGCGCCCGGCTTGGTCACCACTGGTTTCTTGGGCTTGGGCGGCGGAGGCGGGGCCTGCGGCGGTGTCTGCGGCGGGTCGCCACCGAGCACGTCGTCGGCGTACTTGTCGACCGTACGAACCGTGTGCTGGTTGTCGACGACCCGCGCCGCCTGCGAGCCCGGCGCGTTGATGAACAGGTAGCCCTCGCGGACCTCCAGCTCCAGCGGCCCACCCGGGTTGGCGAAGCTGATGTCCTTCTGCCGCGCGCCGGCCGAGTCGAACACGTGCACCGACCCGTCGGCGTCGGCCACGTAGAAGTAGCCCTGCCAGGCCACCGCCGGCTGCAGGTTCTCACCGTCACCGGGCACCGCGAAGTCACTGCGCAGTTTGTCGTCGCCCACCACGTACACATGCCGGTCGCCCGGCACCGTCACCGGCACCTGCTTGCCCTCGGTGTGCGGCGGCAGCGTGCCCGGCCCGGCCAGCGGCAACGTCACCGGTTTCGGCTTCGCCTGCCCCTCGCGGACCGTGCTCAGCGCGTTCGTCGTCCGGTTGAGCACCGCGACCCCGTCGTCGAGCGTGGACAACACGAGATCATGGCTCGGCCCTGCGACGGATTCCGTCCGTTCCTTGCGTGGGCCCCCTTGTTCAGGCCCTTCCGACGACATCGCGGCCGGGGTGATCGCCGTGACCGTGCCCTCGCTGGGCGAGGCGATCCACAGCTTGCCCTTGCCGTCGAACACACCGCCCGCGATGCCCGGCGGGAACTGCAACGGCTGGCCCACCTGCCCCAGCGTCTTCGGCTCGAGCTGCTGCACCCGCCCCTGCACGGTGTCGATCACGAAGACCGAGTCCTCGTGCAGCGCGACGCGCACCCCGATGCCGGAGCTGGTCGAGTCGTCCCAGAACTTCTCCAGGGTCGTCAGATCCATCGACCCGATCGCGCCGGTGTTGACGTCGCGCAGGATCACGAAGCGATCGTTCTGCACGATCTGCACCTGATGACCGCGCGCTTGAGGCACGTCGACCCGCGTGTCCACCTTGGCCGTGACGCCGTTGACCCGCGCCACCTCACCCTTGGCCCGGCTCCACACCCACGAGGCCGCGTCGAAGCTGGCCACGGCTTGATCGGCCGACCCGAGCCCGAGCACGGTGAGCCCGAGCCCACCGGCCAGACTCAGCACAGTGGCCATCGTGACCAGGTAGCCACGGCGTCGCCACCGTCGCTTCGGTTGATCCTCGCTGGTCACTGCCACTACCTCCCCGTCGGCCGTCACATTCATGGCGGTCAAGAACGGAGGCCATCATAGGGGGATCGGCGTAGCGCTTGGTACCCATTGTGGATAAGTCCCGTAGCGCTCAGTGATCAAGCTCTCGGAGAGTGATCACGATCTATCGCGGAGTAGCCGTGGCCCGCGCCGTACACGCCTGCGGCGACGTGGCGAACTGATCGTTCCGATACACCGCCACCACCGCGAAGCAGTAGTTCAGCTCCCCGTTCAACCCCGACATCTCAAAGGACGTCTGCCCAGGTCCCAGCGTCGAAACCGGCTTCAGTTCCTGCCCCGGACGCCCCATGGTGACCATGAAGGACACCGACCCGCCGGACGGATCGGCCCACGTGACAGTGATCGCACTACCGCCGTCCCGCAGACGTACATCAGAAGGAGCCGCCCCACCCAGAGTTGGCACATCCGGATCCCCAGCAGGTTCACCCGTCCGATTGGCCAGCACGAACACCAGCGCCGCCACCGCGATCAGAGCAGCCAGCACCGCGGCGATGGCCGCGAAGATCCCAAGACCTTTCTTCCCGTACGCCGGCGAAGCAGCACCCTGTGGATAACCAGCACCCGCAGCCGCCCCGCCGGCATAGAAAGAAGGCGGCGCTTCCACAGCCGCCCGCTGAGGCACGTACGGCGCCTGCGGCGCAACAGCCGGCTGCGCGATCGTCGGCTCCTCGGCCTGGCTCCACCTCTGTTGCGGGATCCGGGCCCCATCCTCGGGCGCCCACGTCCGCTGGTTGGCCGGCGACGGCGGTTGCACCATCGGCAGCGCCGTAGTCGGCTCCTCCACCACCGGCGCGACCACCGCCACCGGCTCCGCCGCTTGCGGCTGCTCCGGCCCGAGATAGCCCCGCGCCCGCGCCACCGCCGGATGCCCTTCCCCAAGCACCCCCGGCCCAAGCTCAGCCACCCGCATGAAGGCCTTCCGGGCTTCATGCCGGTTCCCCAGCTCTTCCGCGACCACCCCGATGTCATGCGAGATCCGCAACATCAGCGGATCAGAATCCCCAAGCCTCCAGAGCCCGGACGCGTACGTCTCCTCCAGCACCCGCCGAGCCGCCATAGGGTCATCCACAAGCTGAAGAATCGTCCCGAGTTCATACGCAGTGAGCAGAACATCCGGATCGTCCTCAGCCAGGTTAACTTTCCCCAGCTCCACAGCTTTCTCGAGCACACCCCGGGCCCCAGCGAGATCCCCCGCCCCCGCCAGTTCTTGCGCACGCCGCCGAGCGGGACCGAGAGGAGAGGCCTGAGACACGCAGCCATGCTGCCCGTTCCGCCCACCAACCGCCAGACCACCCCTTTTAACCAGGTCATATGCCCCGCAATGTCCCCCCTCCCACCCCTGGAGAACCCCCACCACAGCACCGTGTACAGTTCTCTCCTGTGCGGCTCGCCGGGCCGCCGATCCCGACTGCAAAGTCGGCGAAGGCAACCGGTAAGCTAAACATGCAGGTCCGGGTGGCGGAATGGCAGACGCGCTAGCTTGAGGTGCTAGTGCCCTTTATCGGGCGTGGGGGTTCAAGTCCCCCTCCGGACACATATCAAAGACACGAAGATCGGCCGGGGTGACAACCTCGGCCATCAGTGTTTCTGGGCCAGGTTGGTAGGTCATCCGCAGCCCGAGCCTGCTGTACAGCTCAGCGCGGTCACGCGGGTCGGCGTCGCGGAGCACAGCCAGAAGGTCGTTGAACGCCTCCGCGATAGCGTCGAGCTGGCTGGCGGTCTTCCGCTGGGGTGGTGCATCGGTGAGGCCGAGCCGAACCTGAGCGGCTTTCTTAATCGCTGTAGTTTCTGCGATCCAGCCGGCGATGAGCGCCGGGTCGCCGCCCGCGTCGAGGGTGGCCCGGTATCCGTTGATTTTCCTGTCAGCGTCGGCGATGGTCTGGCGCAGCTTCTCGGCCTCGCCGGTGTCGCCGTACGCGGCGAGCGCAGCGCGATGCTGAGCGTCAGCCACGCGGCGGAGGTTGTCGGCCAGATTGCGCCCGGTCAGTTCTTGGCGAAGGAACTCGTCGACTGGGCGGATGATCGCGTCCTCGCGCAGATAGAGCGCCGGCGGGTGGCTGATCTGACGCTGGCGGACGAAATCACGGCTCGCGGTGCAGCGGTAGTACAGGCGTCCATGGTTGGGGTACCGACCATCTTTCGTTCGCACAGACCGCAGGTGATCAGGCCGCGGAACAGGTAGGGCTTGCCGGTGTGGCGAGGTGCCTTGCCGGTGTCGCTGTTGGTACCACGCTTCTTGATCGTCTGCTGGACGCGTTCGTAGAGGTCAGTGCTGATCAGTGGCTCGTGTGATTCGGTGCGCGACCAGACCCACTGGCTCGGGTCGTTCCAGCGGTGCCGGTTCTCGTGGCCCAGCGCGACATCGTCCACGTCGATTAGGACCTCGTCCGTACGCGCTCGGTTCCATACCTGGCGGCCGGTGTAGCGCGGGTTAAGCAGGATGGCGCGGACCGCGGTCGTCTCCCACACCTGCGTCTGACGATGGGGGTTCCGCGCACGGTCGTACGCGGAGGGGCACGAGATGCCGTCCTGTGTGAGGCCCCGCGCGACTGAGGTCATACCGCGCCCGGAGGTGTACTCAGCGAAGATCCGCTTCACGACAGGAGCGGTGACCGGATCCGATTCGAGCCGGTGTAGGCGCGTGCCCTGGGCGGCCTTGGCGGGGTTCGGGTGCGGGCCGGCGTACCAATGCGTGAGCGACCTGGATACCGTCTGCCGCAGCTTCTCGCTATACCAGAGGCATCGGGACCGGTGCGCAGCGACCCGCACGAAGACCAGTCACGGTGGACTTTGGCAGGAGCCCATCAGAGAGCAGGCACCACAATAAGCACGACAGCTCCTACCTTCGGCATGCCGGCACGAACCTACGGTCTGGCGAAGCATGCCTGCCCCGTTTCGACGGACACCTCGCCCGTCGAAACAGGGGTCCAGCGCAGAATTGAACCACAGACCCCGCGGCCTTCCGAATTGAGCACTGCGGTACGTCGTGTCGCTAGTATGCGAACCACGGAAGAACGAGCCATCACCTGAGGCCAACGACCCAAAGGGGTGTAATGTCTGCTAACCAGCCAGCGCGGGCTAACCCAGACCTGCCCTTCGCACAGGTCGCCACAAGAGCACACGTCGCAGCGTCAATGGACGCTATTGAGCAACTGTGCAGCATCCTGACTACCTCGGACATCGACAAGGAAAGCAAGCCGCAATATATTCGATTCGCGCACTTCGAGCATGGACACTTCTTAAATGGCAGGCTGCACGGGTTTGCAGTCCTGGGCACGGAAGGAAAATCCGCACCACATCCACGCGTAAAGCTCGACCGAACCACTGAACAACGCATAGAAGAGAGATGGAACGACCGCGGCTTGACAGAATATTTGTCGACCGCGAAAGCACAAGTTGGCACAGAGTTGCGGTCCGTCAACGCAGCGTCTAGAGAAGATCCGTTCAACTACGCCGTGGTAATTAATTCTTCAGTCGAGCAACAGATAGAGGTTTGCTTAAATGCGATAGAGAGCACGCTCTCGCGGGCGAAGGTCGCTGCGAAATTCCTGAAAAATAGCGATATGGCTACATTGAATCACGACATCCAGCAGTCCGACACCGCCACCCAAAAACACACTGCAGAATCGGTGCGCATGTTCGGGTGGCAGGCGACGGCAAAGAGACTGAAACAAAGAGCCGAAGCCGCCAGCACACCGCTAGTTGTAACGTTCGGCAATCCCATATTCGACGTTTCCGATCTAGCAATACGCACACCGGTCCTGCGCCGTGTATATAATGAAATGCCATCAGTTCGTCGCGCTATCGATGTAGTTGCAACTTTGCTAAGCAGAGGACTTACCCTGCGCGGGAATGCAAGTGACACTAACATGCGTAAAATCCTTGACATGCTAGACATCGGAGCCTTACGGAACTACCTAGCTCATCTCGCGCGTGACGCCTTCGTCTGCGGTAACGGCTACCTATCTTTCAGCGATGCACCCGACGTAGACATTCGGCTCCTGAAGCCTGAAAATACGCGACTTTGCGACGATCCCTCTTACGCGATTAACCTGACGTCTGGTGAGCGCGTACGGGTCCTCCACATCACTGGTGCCACTCAGCTGAATAGCAGATATGGCGTCAGCCAGCTAGAGCCTCTCGTCGCTATAGTCGGCCAGCATGACATCTTAATGTCGCAGTTGTACCTCGCAGATGCGTCTTCAATTGCCCCGTCAGCGCCAACCGAAGCGAAGGATTGGGCGGCACGCAGCACGTCTCCGATAGAAGCAATGGCAGCAGACGCTCGCTCGAAGGTCAGCGTCCTGCTCGGGGAAGTAACCAACTCTTTTGCAGATCCACCACAAGACCTATATTTTTCTGGTCTCGAACGAATGAGCGATTCGTCACCCCTCTTCATTATGAGCGAAAACCAATCAGATAACCCCACGGGAGGTACCTTTGAGGCAAAGTAGGGAAAGGTCATTTCGGTCACGATCAGACATTCCTGCAGTTGTGCTAGGCAGTGCATCCATTCGAACCCGCATCTTCTACATCAAACTACGGGTTGTAAACTCAAGATTTGTTGATGCTACTGGACGCGCAGCGAACGATGTGTCGACCTTCCTTGCAGACTCATTGGTCATCAGTATTGCCAATTTGATCAATAGGCTGCCGCGCCGCGAGCAACGCCGTGCGCGTTCTAACAAAGCACACTTTTCCACGCCGGAAATTCCGAAAACCGAACCCATAATGCGAAATTCTGGCGCCGGCTTTGTTATCACAGACAAGCGAATGGTTGACGTCAGTCCGCCTTCGGCCGGTCCTACTGCGCGCAAGAAGCGGAACGCGACCTTCTGGCTTTTTGGTGCGGATTGGGTTGCAGGTTTTGTCGCTCGGCATAGTTCACTAACCGCGCATAGTTACAACGGTTCCACTCGGAGCCTCGGGGTAGACATTCGCACGAGAGCAGAAGTGAGGGTCGCAATCATCGCACGACCGTGCGATGATTGCGACGGACTCATCTCATTGGCTAGTAGAGAAGGCGACCCCTGGAGAGCTGCGGCACACACAGCACTGGTGCGCCACGCTACAAACAATAGCGCCCTGGCGACTACGGTTTTTAATGGTCTAGCGCTTGACAGTCCAGCCGCTATTGGCAAAGAAAAGACTCAAACACTTCTGAGGCTGGTAGGTCCTGTATCGGGTGGGCTTCCGTTAGATTCGGCCCGATTGATACTAGATCGCCTATTTAAGCTGAGCGACCTATCTGTTGATCCCTACGAAGACAGCTCGCTCTCACTCTTAGCAAGAGCAGCGGCGGTTGAACTATTAGTCAACAGAGCAGATCTCGTCGATGCGGCAATACAGCTAGTCACGTCTAGAGCAGGCACCCGCTACGTCGAAGGACGGGCAACTCTAGTCGCGACGGCATCTCGCAGTTCACTGAGAGGTTACGAAGTGTTGCCGCAGCTTGCGAGGGCGGCGGGAATGCACCAAGCAAAACTAGATAAATTGGCAAGCACCTTCGACGCGGTAATTTCGAGAGAAAGTAAAGAGAGGCCGACAGTACTTGGAATCGGCCGAGTTCGCACATTTGTTATTTGGCTCAACCGTCGCGTATTGCCACCCGCAGGCACATTATTCGCCCTCGCGTCGTGCGCGTTCTGGACCTACTCCCATTCCTGGAACGCTCCACCAGTTCAGCCAGAGATACAGGACGGTATCGCGTCGCTAGCTGCTGTGATTACGGTGAACGTCTTCACCGTCCAACTCTCCACGACGCGCTTGCCCGGTTTCATGGCAAGAGCTGCAGGGCATCCCTGGCAACTGACCGTCGCATATGTTTCAAGTTTTCTCGTCCTGATTTCCTCCTTCAAATTGACGACAGATGGACGTCTCAGCGCCGCCTTCTCCTGGCTCTCGCTAGCCGCCGTTGTCGTATTCGGTGTGTCGTTGCTGCTAGCAGTGTTGCGCTGGATCGGACGAACGAACGCAGCCGAGGCTGCCAAGGATTTTACCTCGCTGAGGCAGTCGCGTTTCGCAACGTTCGGTCGCAGACTTGGCCGCCGCCAGGCCGCAGCAATGGAGATGAGCGAGGCACTCGACTCTATACCAATTGTAGTGAAGACGATCGACCAAGTGCTCGGTGAAAGATCCGCGGGTATTGAGCAGAAGGTGCGCGGTTTCTTCATGCTTTCTCGTCGACACCTAAGGAGACTGCTGGAACAAAAAGAATTTGAACAAGGGACTAGAGTTCGTATCGCATCCGGCCTTGGGACGCTCAAAGACGCGCAGGAGGAAGTAATAAACCTGGTGCCTGGAAGAAACCAAGTCGTGAGATCCAGGCTATTCCGCTTGGCACGGAAAGTAGTTAAGATTCACGGCCCTGGGAATGCAGATTTCGTCTCTTCGTCACTTGTGTCCATGATTTCCTTGTCCAACAAATTGGCCGAAAGCGGCGAGACGGGCGCAGCAAGGAGCGTTAGTCTTTGCGCAGTTCGTTTAATGCAGATTCATTCCTCTGCGGCACGCAGAGCCCGACGGCGTGCCGCACAACGCCAGGCGTGGCGGGCGGCCGCCTTTGAGGCAGTTCAGACGGATGGAAGAACCGTCGCCTCAGGAGCCGCAAAGTCCAGGAGTCGCGATTCCGCGATCGTTCCGATGGATCCCGCGCTGAAAGAACTAGTCGACATCGGTGTGAGTTCCTCAGTAGGCGCAGACACGCGCGTGTCCGAGTTGGGTCTGCTACTCATAGACACGTTGCTTCGCAGCACAGGTAAGGCAGAAGCGGTCGGCGAGATGCTGCTACACAAACTTCCAGCTCCAACTTCGGAGCATATTGCTGCGAAGTCAACGGAAATTGCTTGGCGGATAGGAGTTCATGCACTTAAGCATGATCATAGGATATTGTGGCAAAACGTACTTGAATGGCTTGAGCGAGCGGCTGAAGAGTCCAAGCAGGCCGCGCGTCCAGTGATGATAGCCGGCGCACTTGTGGCCGCTTCATGCCGTTTCGATGCCGACTTGAGTCATATTGGAATAGAGGCTTTCGTCAAGCTTACTGCCGGCCAGCCGGATGAGCCTCCTTCGGTGGAAGGCCTCTGGCATATTGGCGCATCAGCGTTGTCCGCCGGCAATCCCTCCGTGGCTGTTATTGCGGCTCGGGCAATACATTC
Organism: Actinoplanes sp. NPDC000266; assembly: GCF_042899005.1. Taxonomy (NCBI): domain Bacteria; kingdom Bacillati; phylum Actinomycetota; class Actinomycetes; order Micromonosporales; family Micromonosporaceae; genus Actinoplanes; species Actinoplanes sp. NPDC000266. The sequence goes on along the minus strand of NZ_JBIAZI010000001.1, from coordinate 175,591 downwards.
TAGGCGGCAGTCCGATCTGCTATATATGCTCGACGAACCCGACAGACTGTCAAATGCAAAGTTCCGCGCGGACTTGCGTGGAGGCTACCTAGGCGACCTAGGGACGGAAGCACTCGTGGCGTTTGCGAGATACCCAAAAGAGCTCGATGGATTGGTTTAGTTGGCAGTCGTCGGGCCGCGATTTAGTGAGGCTCTCTTCGGACCGTTTTTCCGGCACGCTGGGCGCCTCGGCGGCAGCGCGTGCGACTCTGCCGCAGTAGTATTGTGCGGTGAACGGGGTCGAGCAGGGCTGAATGTAACGAGAGTCTACCTCAACGCTTTCATCGGCGTCGCCGCCGTCGCGGCAAAGTGGGCGGGTCTCGGCGTTCAGTTCCTAGGCAACATCAACACAACCGACGAATTTTCGTACCGTCACATTGTGCAGCATAGATCTCGGCCAACAATCACCGTGTGAATATCTCCCGCGTTGGGCTCCGGACACAACCTCATCGCATCCGTGCGTTATTCAACGTACTGGTGGTCAGGCATGCCTGACCACGCTGCCACGCATCAGTGGCATGGTCAAAATCAGTCACACCGCTGCGGCGGTGGCTGCCGTGACCGAGCTGAATCCGGCGGTCATCCAGCCGGTCATCCCCACCCGCAGCAGCCCTGAGGCGCCCCGCTGGAACCAACGCGGCGCCCTGGCCGCTCGCCCTCCCCTGCCCTTGCTGAAGCTGTCGACAAAACGGGTCGGCACAGCCATCTACGGCCTGAGCACCCTGGACGCCGGCGGCCGCATCGCCGACAAGGCGCTCATCGCCGCGCTGGGGTGGGAGGCGAACCAGCGGCTCGAGATCCGGGTCAGCCGAGGGCTGGTCGCCATCTACGCCGACAACCGCGGCATCTTCCAGGTGACGGCCCGCCGGTTCCTGTATCTACCGCTCGCCGCACGGCGCTGGTGCGACCTGTCCGCGGGTAGCCGCGTGCTGCTCGCCGGCCACCCGGACGGTGGTCTGTTGCTGGCGCATCCGCCCGTCGTTCTCGACGAGGTCGTCGCTCAGGTTTTCGATTCGGCGTGGGGAGCTGAGGGTTGATGGGTGAGTCGTCTCTCGATCAGTCCACCGTCGAGGCCGCACGAATGCTGTTGGAGCGCATGGGTATCTCTCCCAGCGATCTGGTGGCCGGCGCTCCGGTCCGTCCCACGGCGCCGACGTTCGCCGAGTATGTGCCCATTGTCTCAGCGTCGATCTCGGCCGGCTTGCTGAAGGCGTACGGGACGTACTGGAACCGGGCCGTCGAGCGCTGGGGTGATCGGCGTATCGACCAGATCAACCCGTCGGAGATCCGCACGTTGATCGCCGACGTCAAAGCGAACCGGGTCCAGCGGCGTAACGGCCGTGGTGGGCGCAGCGCGGAAAGGCACGTCATCTCCGCGTTGCGGTGCCTGTATCGGCGGGCCACCGCGGATGGCTTCATGACCGAGGCAGAGAATTCCCGCGCTCAAGGTCGCGAAGCCCAAGCGTCTTTCGTCGACCCGGCGCGCGCTTCCAGACAGTCGTTTGTCGGAGATCTACGAGGTCGCGGTCAGCAGCGGGGACGATCCGGAGCTCGACGGTCTGCTGATCAGGTTGCATGTCGAGACCGCATGCCGCAGTGGCGGGGCGCTGGCGATACGCCCGGTAGATCTCGATGAGGAGCAGCGCTTGGTCCTGTCGCGGGAGAAGGGTGGGACGTTCCGGTGGCAGCCGGTGTCTCCGACGCTGATGGGTTACCTGCACGCGCATGCCGTCGAACGGAAGGCCCCACCGACCGCACAGCTACTGCGATACCGCAACGGTGAGCCGATCACGTACCGGCGCTGCGACCATCTGTGGGTCCGACTCGGCGTCCGGCATCCCTGGGTGGCGACGCAGCAGATCAGCGCGCACTGGCTACGGCACACGACAATCACCTGGGTGGAGCGTAACTTCGGTTACGCGGTTGCGCGCGCTTACGCCGGCCATGCCGAGACGACCGGCAGCGACGTCGGCGCGACAGCGGGATACGTGAAGCCGACACCGTCACCGCCTCCCGAATGATCTTCCGTTCGCCGGGCGCCGGGGTGGCGAGCACAGTGCTGCGCATACGGCAGCAACTCACCGGCGTCAACGAGAAGGTTAATGGGCAGGACGCCGTGCTGACCCGTCGAGCCGGCCAGGCGACCCTATCGGTGGACCTCACCGCCTGGAACGCCACCCTGCAGGTCACCGTCGGCGGCGGTGGCACCATGAGCGACGCCGATCTCCTCCGGTACGCCGCCGGCGTCCACGTCCTCAGCCGCTCCGATCCGGAATGAGCGTCGCCGTCATCCGGTGGCTCAGCTCCGCGCCTCGGCCATCCGGCGGAGACCGTCCTCCACGGTGACCTCCGGCTTGTAGCCCAGCCGCGTCCGGGCGCGGGTGATGTCGTAGACGCGGTCGCGGCCGACGAACGAGATCATCCACTGGGTCAGCGGCGGCGCGGTGGCGCTGCGGCGGGCCTTGGCCACGGTCTCCATCATCGTGGCCAGGGGCGAGGCGACCGCTCGCGGAACACTGTTGGCGCCGCTCACGTCGATGCCGCGGGTGGCGAGCAGCGGGGTGAGGAATTCCCGTACGGGCCGGGGGCTGTCGTCGGTGACGTAGCAGATCAGGCCGTGCTCGCCCCGGGTCAACGCCAGGGCGGCGGCCTGGGCGAGGTTGTCCGCGTGCACGAAGTCGACCCGGTGCTTGCCACCGTCGATCCACGAGAACCGGCCGGACTCGACAGCCGTGATGAACCCTTGAAGGGTGTGGGTCATGCCCTGCCCCCAGATGAAGGGCGGCCGGATGATCACCAGAGCCGTCCGGCCGCGCGGCATCGAGAGCAACTCCCGCTCGGTGCGGAGCTTGACCCGACTGTACGCGATGTTCGGCCGGCCGGGATCCGTGTCCTCGTCCACGACGTCGTCGTGATTGCTGCCGGTGGAGACGCTGGCCGCCGACACCAGCACGAACCGCCGGACCCCAGCGGTCACCGCGGCCTCGTACAGGGCGCGGGTGGGCACCAGGTTGCGATCGACGAACACCTGGTCGGAGCCCCAGAACTCCATGAAGGCGGCCGCGTGCACCACGGCGTCGGCCCGGTCGAGAGCACCGAGCCACACCGGCCGGCGGCCGGCCCCGGTCAGGTCGGACAGATCGCCGCGGACCGGGAGCCCTCCGGCGGCGCCGATCGCCCCGGCCGCCTCGTCGGACCTGGCGAGAGCGTGCACGGTGTGCCCCTCCGCGACCAGCCGGCGCAGGATCGCGCCTCCGGCGAAGCCGGAGCCGCCGGTGAGAAAGATGTTCATGGTTCCTCCGGGGAACGAAGTCAGATGACGCTGTCACCTCAAAGAGTAGGGCGCTGAGATGACAGCGTCAACCCATTCGGATGACGCTGTCATCACGGCGGAGGCCGGCGGATAGGATGCCGTCATGATCCGTGCGGAGACCGCCGCCGCGACCCGTCAGGCCCTGCTCGACGCGGCGGCCGAGCTGCTTGACCACGGCGGGCTCGAGGCCGTCACCCTGCGAGCGGTGGGCGCGCGGGCCGGCGTCACCCGCGGCGCCCCCTACCGGCACTTCGCCGACAAGGAGAGCCTGCTCGTCGCGGTCGGCACTCGATCGTGGGACGAGCTCGGCGATCGGGTCAGCGCCGTCCGTACCGATGCGAGCCTGGCCCCGGTGGAGAAGCTGCGCGCGCTGCTGAGCGCCTTCATCGACGTGGCCCGCCGCCAGCCGCATCTCTACCGCTTGATGTTCAGCCGGCCGCCCGGCGATCCGACCGCGCTGGCCCGGGCGGCTCAGCGCTCCCAGGATGAGTCCCTGGCGATCGTCGCCGAGATGGCCGGCGAACAGGACGCCCGGCGGTACGCGGCATTGCTGCTCGCCGGCGCCGACGGCATCGCCAACCTGGAGCTCACCGGCCAGTTCGAGACCGACAAGTGGCGCACCTCGGCCGACGAGCTCATCGACACCCTCGTCACCATGATCGCCCGGGAAACCCGCGAGCCGACGGCAGTTCCCGCGCCGGAATGAAGCCGCCGCGGAAGTTCTCAGGCGCTTCCACGTCAACGCTGGATCATCGCTGACCCGAGAAGCCCTGGAGCTGAACCATGCTGTCCACCGACCCGCACGCGAAGCTGTTCGAGCGCGTCTACAGCCCGACGCTGAGCGGCCAAGGCCCCGCCCCGCTGGACGAGGCGATCACCGAGCCGTTCGTCGCCCACACCGCCGGGCACGCCCCGATCGGCGGGCCCGGCCGGCTCGCCGAGCACTGGGAGGCCGTCACCGAGGAGGCCGTTTGGGACGCCTTCTGGAGTTCACCGGCCGGCTGACCGCTCAGGTTCGGGGCTCCCCGCCCGATCAGGCATGCGATGTCCCGCGCTTTCCACGACCGTACGTGCCGCCGTTGGGTGATTTCGACCCTCCTCTGGCTGGCCGGATACGTCGCCCTGCTCGCCGCGACGCGGCACTCGGAAGCCGGGCGCCTGTTCGTCGGCGACATCGTCTACCTCGTGCCCATCGCGGCCGGTGTCTGTGCCGCCCTGATCGCCGCGCGTCGGCTCACGGGGCGGCACCGTACTTTCTGGTCTCTGCTGACGGTTGCCTTCACCGCCCAATTGCTGGGCGAATGCGTGTGGGCCGGCTACGACTATCTGTCCGGCAGCGACGCGCCCCAGCCGGTGGCCGCGGATTTCGGCTATCTGACGTCATCGGCGGTGACGCTGGTCGCCGTTCTGGTCGGGTTCGGCGGCGCCAGCGTGCTCCGGCGGCTGCGCGGCTTGGTCGACACCGCGATCATCCTGCTCGGCGTGGGCGCGGCCGCCTGGCACACCGTGATCCAGCCCCAGCTGTCGCCCGACCTCGGCCTCGCCGACTGGATCAGCCTCGCCTATCCGGTGCTCGACACCGCGATGATCTGCTGTGTGCTGATCATCGGCGCCGGCGGTCACACCCGCATTCCTTTGGCCGTACGCCTGGTCGGGCTGGCCTGTGGTCTCAACGCGCTCTGCGATCTCGCGTACACGTACGTCAGCATCAACGCCGAGTACGAGAGCGGAGGCTGGCTCGACGTCGCTTTCACGGTGGCCATCGCGTGCAACTTCGTCGCGGCGATCGTCGCGATCCGCCAGCCCGAGCCGCCCGCCGAGCCCCGCTCCTTCGACCACGGGCTGACGCTCACGCCGGTCCTGATGGCCAGCGCGGTGGTGTTCACCCTGCTGGCCTCGCAGAAGGCCCGTACCGGCAACGTCGACACCGCCACCCTGGTCATCAGCGGCGCGCTCTTCATCGGCGTGCTCTTCCGCCAGCACCTGTTCGCGGCCGATCGTGCGGCCCTGGCCGAGCAACTGCGCCAGGCCGTAAGGGAACAGCAGCGCCTGGCCGTGACCGACAGCCTCACCGGCCTGCACAACCGGCGGCACTTCACGGAGAAGCTGGCCGGCCTGCAGGCCGGCGGCGCGCTGCATCCGGCCGGCCTGTTCGTCGTCGACCTCGACCATTTCAAGACCATCAACGACACGTACGGGCACCTGCACGGCGACGTCGTGCTCCGCGAGGCCGCGGCGCGCCTCTCGGCCGCTCTGCGCCCGGCCGACCTGGTCGCCCGATGGGGTGGCGAGGAGTTCGTGGTCCTGTTGCCGCAGACGACCGAAGCCGAAGCCGCCGCCATCGCCGAACGGGTCCGGCAGCAGATCGCCGACCGGCCGGTGCTCCTGCCGACCGGCCCCGTGCCGATCACCGCCTCGATCGGCGTCGCCAACAGCCGGCACGGCGGCGATGACGACATGCTGGTCGAACGGGCCGACCAGGCCCTTTATGAGGCGAAACGGTCGGGGCGCAACCGCGTCGCGGTGGCTTCACACCATCACGTGAACGCCGCGAGGTGATCCGTCAGGAATCGGTGGAAGGTCCGCGCCGGCCGGCCCAGGATCGCGGGCACGTCGTCGGTGACCCAGTCGGAGTCGCCTTGAGCGAACAGGGTGATGGCCTGGGCGTTCATCGCGGCGATGTGCTCGGGAACCCCGACGTCGACCATGTCCTGCCGCTGCTCCTCGAAGGTGAGCGGGCGGTAGGTGATGGTCCGGCCGAGCACCCGGGAGAGCTCTTCGGCCGCTTCGGCGTAGGAGATGCTCGCCGGCCCGGTCGGCCAGTACGTCCGGCCCGCATGCGTCGCGGGCGAGGCGGCGACGGCCGCGGCGACGGCCGCGACGTCCCGGCTGTCGATCATGCCGATGCGCCCGTCGCCCGCGGCCGATCCGAAGCCGCTCGCCGCCCTGACCGCGGGACCGAGCAAGAGCAGATTCTGCATGTACGCGTTGTTCCGCAGCATTGTGTAGCCGAGCCCCGAGGCGATCAGCCGGGCCTCGATCTCCGCCTGACCGCGCCGCCGGGCGATGAGCGAGTCGGCCGACGCCTTGCTGGTGACCTTCACGACGTGGGGGACGCCGGCGCGGGCGGCGCTGTCGATGACGGCGATCTCCTGTGCGGGGATCGCCGGGCTCACGAGGATCACGGCCGAGACGTCCCGCACCGCCGCATCGATGCTGTCCCGGTCGTTCAGGTCGCCGGCGACGACGTCCACGCCGGCCCGCGCCAACGTTGAGGCCTTCTCCGGGTTGCGGACCAGGACGCGTGCCGGTGTTCCCTCTTGGGCCAGCAACCGCGCCGCCTCGGCGCCGACCTTGCCGGCGGTCGTCACGAGGATCATGCGAGCTTCGCCAGGATCTGCTCGGCCTCGGCGCTGGAGCGCAGCGACACTTCACGGCTCGCCTCGCCCGGCGAGCGGGACAGCGCGACGGTGACGGCGCCGATCTGCTCGGCGCTGACCCAGGCCGGTTCGCCCGGCACGACGCGGGTACGGACCGGGCCGAGCACCAGAGCGTGGATCCGCTGCCGGTCGCCGGCTTCGGCGGCGAGGACCCGCTGCATCATCAGCACGGCGGCCTGCTCCATGCTGACCAGCCCGCTGCCGGGGATCGGATGAACCGCGGACTCCCCCACGACGATCCCGTACGAGCCGCGGCCGCTCAGCCGCGGCAGGACGGCCCGGGCAACCGCCATGTGGGTCGTGGCCAGCCCGGTGAAGGCCGTGTTCCAGTCCATCGAGTCAACGTCCCACAGGCGCTTGCCGGCCCACCAGCCACCGATCGGGGCCACCACGTCGTCGATGCCGCCGAACCGCTCCTGCATGGTGGCGGCGAGGATCTCGGCGCCCTCGAAGGTCGAATAGTCGTGCGCGAACAGGTGCAGACGGTCGCCCGCCACATCGCCGAGCAGCGTGCGGAACTCGTCCGCGCGCTCCTCGGTCCGGGCCGGCACCACGACGACGGCCCCGGCCGCGAGATGAGCGCGCACCACGCCTTCGCCGACGGCGCCGGTTCCACCGGGAATGAGGACCCGACGGGTCTTTTCCTGCGTCATGACAACTCCTTGGTCGAACCAATGTTGGTAGGACCAACGTATAGCAGTTCCGTTGGCGACACCAACAAAGTGACTAGGATGACGTCATGACCGAATCCGGGCCGCCGGCCCTGCTCCGCAATCTGGCCAGCTGGCAGACCGGCCGCGTCTCGACCCTCGGCGCCCGCTTCACCGCCGCCCGGATGCCCCTCGAGGCGCGCTCCGACTTCGCGGTCCTGGCCGCCCTGCAGGAGTACGGCGAGCTCAGCCAGGCCGACCTGGGCCGCCACCTGGGCCTCGACCGCAACAACGTCAACGGCATCGTCACGCGCCTGGAGAACAACGGCCACATCGAACGCCGCACCGACCCGGCCGACCGGCGGCGCAACATCGTGGCCGCCACCGAAATAGGCCTGACCTACTTGAACGACCTGAACGCGCTGGCCCTGGAAGTACAGGACGAATTGCTCGCCGCCCTCGACCCCGCTGAGCGGCGCCAGCTGCGCGCCCTGCTGGAGAAGGTCCTCACCAGCCACCCGCCCCAGCCGGCCTGATCAGCGAACGTCCGCCCCGGCCGACGACGGCGCCAGAGCCGCGAAAGTGAGGTCGGTCAGGGCGTCGAGAGCCTCCCGCCCCTCCCCTTCGACCCAGCTGTCGACGGCCACCATCACGCAGCCGAGCGCCGCCACCACACGCGTCCGCAGGGCCAGCGAGGGCTCACCGCCGGAGCGCTCCGCCAACCGGTTCACCAGAGCTGGCCGCCAGCCCGCCTGCTTCTCGTGCAGGCGAGCCCAGAGCGCGGGCGTGGTCCACACGAGCCGGATCAACGCCAGCCCCTCACCGGGCTCACGCGCGAGCAGGGCGACGAACGGATCGACCGAACGCCGCAGCGCCGTCCATTCATCCTCCGCGACGGGCCGGGCGGCCAGGGCCGCGACCAGGGCGTCGCCTAGCGGGTCGAAGACGTACAGAACGACGTCCTCCTTGCTGCCGAAGTACCGCAAGAAGGTGCTGCGCGAGACGCCCGCCGCGGAGGCCAGGTCGTCGAACGTGACGCTGTCGAAGCCGGCCTCGACGAAGCGGGGCAGGGCGACACTCGCCAGCTCGTCCCGGATCGCGGCCCGTCCGATGGCACGCGTGCTCACACCCTTCATGCCTCCAGGATACGGAGATCGAACTCACTCGCCGATGTGAGCTTCGGCCTCTAACGTGATACTCAGTTTCACAAACGAAAGAGAGTGTCATGACGTACGACCTACCCGCGCTCCACGTCGTCGTTGCCGACGGAGTCGCCACTGTCACGATCGACAATCCGCCGCTGAACTTCTCCGACGGCGTGCTGCTTCCGTCGCTGCGCCGCTTCGTCGCCCGGGTGCGCGACGACGCCGACGTGCGCGTCATCGTGTTCGAGAGCGCCGACCCCGACTTCTTCGTCGCGCACGGGGACATGCGCTTCGTCACCGAGCCCGAGGTCTTGGCCGCCGCCGGCGCGGCCACCATCGCCGCCAACCCGGACGCCGCGTTTCCGCCGTCGCTGAACCTCATGCAGGTCGTGCACGAGGAGGTGCGCTCGCTCCCCCAGGTCACGATCGGCAAGCTCACCGGTCTCGCCCGCGGCGGCGGCAACGAGTTCCTCATGGCGCTCGACATGCGCTTCGCCGCGATCGGCCGGGCCGGTCAGGCGCAGCCCGAAGTGCAGCTGGGGATCATGCCCGGCGGTGGCGGCACGCAGTACCTGACCTCACTCGTCGGGCGCGCCCGTGCCCTGGAGCTCATTCTCGGCGCTCAGCTCGCCGACGCCGAGCTGGCCGAGCGGTACGGGCTGGTCAACCGCGCCCTCCCCGCCGACGATATCGACGAGTTCGTCGGCACCTTGGCGCGGCGCATCGGGGCGCTGCGGCCCGAGATCATCGCTGCGGTCAAGATCGCCGTGAGCGCGGCGGCGGCTCCCGTCACCCTCGAAGGGCTCGGCACCGAGAACGCGCAGCTGACGCCGCTGTTCAGTGCCGAAGCGGCCGCGCTCGCGCACAAGCTGCTCGCCGCCGGCATGCAGACCCGTGAGAGCGAACGCGATCTCGAAGGCTTCCTCGCCCGGTTCTGACCGCGCGGGCGGCGCGAGGCGCTGCACCCGTACCCCGAAGCCCTGCACCTGGTGACCGAGGTCGGCGCGGCCCGGGACGCGAAGGGCGGCTGGCCGCCGGCCCGCAACCACGAGAGCCTGCGCCGATCCGTACAGCAGAATCTCGAGCTCCAGCCGAGGCCCAGTCGCTCGCGGCCGATCGTCTGCGTGCAGAACGGGTACAACCTCGCCAGCATCGACCGCGCGGTGCGAAGCCGCTCGACCTCGGCGTCGGCGAGGGTCCGCTTCGTGGTGTCGCCGCGCCCGCGGCAAGGGCCGTTGAACACGTGTGGTGGTGCCATCACGCTCGGCGGGATCCTGATCAGCAGTAGCCCGCGGGCGGATCGGAGTGGGTGGGGATGGGGCGGCAGCGTACGTGGAGAGGGCGGCCGCAGCGCGACCTGATCGATCCGCTCCGGCAGGCCTTTCAGATCGACCGGTTACGGCGGGCGATCGGCCCCGTGCTGGACACGGGGCCGATCAAGGGTGTCACGGGCAGTTGACGTACGTCTCGCCGGCCGTGCAGATGTCGGTTCCGGGACCGCCGTCGATCTTGTCGGTGCCGGGCCCGCCGGTCAGCGTGTCGTTGCCGAGCCCGCCGTAGAGGGTGTCGTTGCCGGTGTCACCCTGCACGGTGTCGGTGCCCGAGCCGCCGTAGACGATGTCGTTGCCGCCGAAGGCGTTGACCGTGTCGTTGCCGCCGAGCAGGCAGATCACGTCCATACCGGCCCCGCCGGCCAGGAAGTTGTTGCCCGCGGTGCCGATGATCGTGCAGCCGTTGGCGTTGTTGACCGTCGTGTTCTGCACGGCGGTGTTGTTAGCCGCGGCCGGGTCGGCCTGGGCGCCGGTGACCTTCGCGGTGGCGATGGCGGTGCCGGTGGCCTGCGGCTCGACGGTCAGCGTGATGGTGGCCGTCGCGTTCTTGGCCAGGTTGCCGATCGTGCAGGTCGCGACCGGGCCGGCGATGGTGCAGGCGCCCTGGCTGCTGGTCGCCTCGAGGATCAGGGCCGCCGGTCCGGTCAGGGTCACCGTGGTGCTGACACCGGTGGCCGCGTCCGGGCCGAGGTTGGTGACCTTGCTGGTCGAGACGAACGTGCCGGCCAGAGCGACCGGGTCGGGCGAGTCGGTGGTGACCACGCTCAGGTCGGCCGCCGGCGGCGCCTTGATGGTCGTGCTCACGCTGCTGGTGTTGTTCGCCGTGGCCGGGTCGGCCTGGTCGGCCTCCACGGTGGCGGAGGCCTCGATGGTTCCGGCCGCCTCGGGCTTGATCGTCACCGTGATGGTGGTGTCGGCGTTGTCGGCCAGATCGCCGATCGGGCAGGTGACCGTGGCGCTGTTGATGGCGCAGGTGCCCCCGTCGCGGGTCGCGGACTGGATCGTCCGGTCAGCGCCGTCGATGGCGATCGTGGCCTTGACGCCGGTGGCGGCGTCCGGGCCGTTGTTCTTGACGACGGCCTTGTAGGTGTAGGGGGTGCCGATCTCGACCGGGTCGGCCGACTCGGTGGTGGTCACGCTCAGATCGGCCGAGGGCAGCGCCTTGACGGTGGTGCTCGCCGCGCTGGTGTTGTTCGCCGACGCCGGGTCGGCCTGGTCGCCTTCGACGGTCGTGGTCGCGGTGATCGTACCGGCGGCCTCGGGTTTGACTGTGACGGTGATCGTGGTGTCGGCGTCCTTGGCCAGGGCGCCGATCGGGCAGGTGACCGAGGCGCTGTTGATGGTGCAGGTGCCGCCGTCGCGGGTTGCGGACTGGATGGCGCGGTCGGCGCCTTCCAGCTCGATGATGGCCTTGACGCCGGTGGCGGCGTTCGGTCCGTTGTTCTTGACGACCGCTTCGTAGGTGTACGGGGTGCCGACCTCGACCGGGTCGGCCGAGTCGGTGGTGGTCACGGTCAGGTCGGCCGTGGGGGCCGGGTTGACGGTGGTGGTCACCTTGGCGGTGTTGTTCGCGGGGACCGGGTCGGTCGGGGTGGCCTTCACGGTGGCGGTCGCCTCGATCGTCCCGGCGGCCTGGGGTTTGACGTACATGGTGATGGTGGGTTTGGCGTTCGCGGCCAGGGTGGGCCAGGTGCAGTGCACATCACCCGGGGTGATGATCTCGCAGGAGCCGTTGAGGCCGGTCGACGCCAGCTCGATGGTGCGGGCGGCGCCGGTGTAGGTGACGGTGGCTTCGGGGTTGGTGGCGGCGTCCGGGCCGTAGTTGGTCACCGGCACGTCGACGACGTAGTTGGTGCCGGCCTCGGCCGGGCTCGGGGTGGCCGAGATGGTGAGACCCAGGTCGGCCCAGGGCGTGGTGACGGTCGCGACCGCCACGCCGAACGTGGTGTCGAGCCCGGTGTCGATCGGGGCGAAGCTGTTGGTCGCGGCGGTGAACACGCGTGAGTTGCTACCGAGACCGGCGAAGTAGACCCGCCCGCCGGACGCGGTCGACGCGGCGCGCAGGAAGCCGGGGCTGGCCAGAGTGGTTTTGGAGTTGTCGGAATTGATGATCGTCAGGCCGCCGTTGCCGTGCCCGATGTAGAGGGCCCCCGCGCTCATCAGCACCGCCTGGGGGTCGGTGGCGTCGGGGATCTGGCCTTCGACCTCCAGGGTGGAGGTCTTGATCATCGTCACCTGCCCGCTGGTCAGGCTGGTGACGTAGACACGGCTGCCGTCGAACTTGACCGCCGAGTAGGAGGGGTCCGCGACGGGGATCGCCTTGATCACCTCGTCGGTCACGGTGTCGATCACCGAGACCGTGTCGGAGCCCAGGTTGGGGACGTACGCGAAGCCGTGCGGCGCGATGTACACACCCATCGGCTGGCTCCCAACGGTGATCGTCTTGGAGACCGCGTCGGTGGCCGTGTTGATCACCGACACGGTGCCGCTGTTCGAGTTGGCGACGTACAGCTTCTGCCCGTCGTTGGCGAAGTCGACCTGTCGCGGGCCGTTGCCGACCGTGATCGTCTTGACGACGGTGTTGGTGGTCAGGTCGATCTTCGACAGCAGGTTCGTGGACCACTGCGAGACGTAGGCGGTCTTCGCGTCGGGCGCGATCGCGATGTTGAGCGGCCCGTCGCCGCCCGGAATGGTGCCGATGACACTGTTGTCGGTGGTGTCGACGACGCTGACCGTGCCCTGGCCGTTCTTCACGCCGGTGAAGTAGGCCAGGGTCCGGGTGACGGCGGCGGCCGGGCTGGCCGGCAGCACGGCGACGACAGCGCCCGCGAGCAGCACCGCCGCCGCGAACAAAGGCCGGGAACGGCCCGGCGCGGCAGATCGGGTAAATGACATGACGCTCCCCGTTTAGCATGATGGAACGCCCGAAATATACCCATAATTGGATAAAACACTCATTTCCGTACGGCATGTCGCGCGGCCCCTGCGCGGGAGAGTGATAGGCCGGCCGGGTCGGCCGAATCGTCAAAAGAGCGTATTCCGCAGCGTATTGTCGGGCCCGTTCCGAGCCTTCCGACATTCACCGAAGGTTGGTCGGCGATGTCCTTGCTCGATCGACTTCGGGCCCCGGATATGTCGCGGGTGGACAGCATGGGAATGCAAAACTGATTGCGCTGGAAGACCGCCTCTGGTGACACCGCTTCTCGCCCGCAACCCGCGGTCCTGCAGTCGATCAGGTGGTCGCATTCGACGGGCTGGAGCACATTGACGACGACAAGCAGGTCGTCTCCCGCGCGTTCTCCGGCCTGGCGCCAGCGCGCTGATCACCGTTCCGTGCGACATGAAATTGTGGTCGCCGACGCCGTGGCGGTCGGGCATGTGCGGTGGCCTGCGGATGGAGCGGATGTAGAACGATGATCACGACACGGGAACGGGGAGGATGTTGATGACCGGGAAGAGCACGTTCGGTGTGCTTCTGCGGCGGTTCCGCGCGTCCGCCGACCTGACCATCGAGCAACTGGCCGAGGCGTCCGGTGTCAGCGACCGGTCGATCAGCGACATGGAACGCGGCGTCAGCCGCCGCCCACGCCCGCGCACAGTGGAGGCGCTGGCCGACGGGCTGAATCTCGACGAGGCCGACCGCGAGGCGATGCTGACGTCGGCCCGGGAGGGTCGCAACGCCCCACCGGCGGCGCCGGCCAACCGCAGCCCGCTACCACGCCAGGTCGCCGACTTCACCGGCCGGGCCGCCGAGCTGACCCAGGTGACCGCGTGGGCCGACGGGACGAACGACCGATCCCCGGCACCGGTCGTGACGATCAGCGGCACCGCCGGCGTCGGCAAAACCACCTTCGCCGTCCGAGCCGCACAGGCCTGGCCGATCGAGGAACAACTCTTCGTCGACCTACGCGGCCTCGACACCAAACCCCTCACCCCACTGACCGTGCTGAGCCGCCTCATCCGGGCCGTGAACCCCGACATACGGGCCGTGCCCCGCGACGTGGACGAATCCTCCGCCCTGTGGCACAGCCTGATCCGCGGCCAACGCCTCATCATCGTGCTCGACAACGCGATCAGCGAAAGCCAAGTACGCCCAGCACTGCCACCACACGGCCCCGCCGTCGTCCTGGTAACCAGCCGCCGCTCACTGAGCGGCCTCGAAGACGTCCACCGGCTGCGCCTCGACCCCCTACCCGAGAGCGACGCCACGGCACTGCTCGGCGTCATCGTCGAACGCTCCGGCGCCTCCGAGGAACAACTGCGCCGCATCGCCGACCTGTGCGTACACATCCCCCTCGCCATCCGGATCGCCGGCAACCGCCTGGTCAGCCGGCCCGGCTGGACCGCCGACGACCTGATCGCCCGGCTCACCGCCCAGGAACGCCGCCTGGAAGCCCTCTCAGCAGGCGACCTCCAAATCAAGGCCGCCTTCGACCTCTCCTACCAGCAACTGTCCGGGGTGACACGGCGCCTGTTCCGGCGACTCGCCCTGATACCAGGCTCCTCCACCGGCGCCGAACTAGCGGCCGTGCTGGTCGAGGAGCCGCTGCTGGCCACCGAGGACGCCCTGGACGACCTGATCGACCTCAGCCTGCTCCAACAGCGCCCGGACGGCCGCTTCGAATTCCACGACCTCCTCCGGCTGTACGCCTCATCCGCCCTCGACCGCGAAGAAAGCACCACCGACCGGGCGACCGCGGCCCGCCGCCGCGACGACTGGCTGCTCGACACGGTCATCGTGGCCGGACGGCACTTCGAGCCGGACTACGGCCCCGGCAAAGCCGGCACCACCGAAGTACTCGAGCTGACCTCATCAGCCGAAGCCGCCGCCTGGCTACGCGCCGAGGCCGAGAACTGGCTGCCGGCCCTGCACGCCACAGCCGAGGCCGGCGAGGATCAGCGAGTCATCGACGTGGCCGAAGCGCTGCACTGGTTCGCCGACAGCTGGATCCGCTGGGCGGGCTGGGAGGAGGTCTACACCCTCTCGGCCCGGTCCGCCGATCGGCTCGGCGACGATCGTCTGCGCGCCATCCACCAGTCGCATCTGGCCTGGGTCTACAACGTGACCACCGAGGATTTCGCCCTGGCCGAGACCCACGCCCGCTCGGGCCTGGAGTTCGCCGTCCGTTCCGGCGACCGCCGGCAGATCGGCTGGGCCAACTACTACGTCAGCTGGACGCTGTGGAACCTGGGACGGCACTCCGAGCAGATCGGCTTCTCGCGGTCGGCGATCGCCGATCTGCGGGCCGTGTGCGACATCGAGGGAGTCCCGAACGCGCTGATCCAGCTCGGGATGGCCCTGATCGGCAGCGACGCGGGCGACGACGCGATTCCCGTCTTCGAGGAAGTCATCGCGGTGGTCGGCGATCCGGCGACGGCCCCGCCGGTCCACATCAGCCAGCTGGTGAAGCAGGCGGCGCTGTCGTACCTCACCGGGATCGACATGAAGGCCGGACGGTGGCCGGAGGCGTTGCGCCGAGCCGACGAATGGCTCGCCTCCACCGAGCCGCTTCCGAACTCCGGCGCCTACCGGCTCAGGGTCCTGGCCCGGCGGGCGCTGATCAACGTCGCCCTCGGTGACTTCGAGGCGGTACGGGCCGACCTCGCCGCGACGGAGCTGCTCCTGGGGTCGGTGAGCTGGATGCCCAGCCAGAACCGTGAGCACCGCGGATGGCTGGAGGAGGCGAAGCGCGCGCTGGCCGCTCACGACGCGACCCCATCGAGCAGGTAGCGGTTCAGACAGGGACCGTCCAATCACGACTTCCCGGCCCCGTTCCGGCCGCCCGCACTTCAAACCTCATCTAAATACTTAAGATCATCTCTGTTGGGTAACGAAGGAGATCGTTGCGGACAGCAACGACGCGTTCACCCTTAACGTATGTGCCGCCGGGCCAAGATCGACCGGCTTCACGGGGGAGGTCTGCGGCATCATGCTGTCCAAGAACGGTCAAGGTGTGGGACGGTGGCGACGGGCGATCGTCGCCGCGGCACTGGTTCTGACGGCGCCGGCGCTGACGAATGTGGTGGCCGGCCAGCCCGCTCTCGCGGGGCCGAGCGTGCCCGAGCCGCCGAAGCTCGAGCGGGTCAAGCTGGGCGAGGCGAAGAAGCAGGCGACGATCCGGGCTCGCCCCAAGGTCGCCCAGTTCGATCCGTCGCAGCGCGCGGCGCTGCCGGGGGCGCAGACCTCGACGGTTGAGTTGTCGGCCTCGGCCAAGAGCGCCGCCTCGACGTCACCGATCAAAGTCGGCCGCGCAGCGACGGGCGCCGCGCCGGATCGCGTACAGCTGAAGACCACCGACCCCAAGACGGCGGCCGCCGCGGGCGTACGGGGCGTCCTGTTCTCGATCACTCCCGAGGCCGGCGCCGGCGCGGTGCGGGTCGACGTGGACCCCTCGACCTTCGCGAACGCCTTCGGCGGCGGCTACGCCTCCCGGCTGCGGCTGGTGCGGTTGCCCGCGTGTGCGCTGACCACCCCCTCGCGTGCCGAGTGCCGGACGCAGACTCCGGTCAAGACCGCGCCGACCACGCCGCTTTCCGCCGAGGTGAGTGTTTCGGGCGTGACGGTGCTCGCCGCGGCGTCGGGCAGTGGTGACTACGCCGCGACCAGTTTGTCGCCGGGCGGCACGTGGTCGACCAGCGGCAACACGGGCGGGTTCACCTACAGCTACCCGATCGCCGTCCCTCCGGCGATCGGCAACCTCGCTCCCAGCGTCGATCTGGCCTACAGCTCGGCGAAGCAGGACGCGCGGACGGTCGGGACGAACAGCCAGTCGTCGTGGGTCGGTGACGGCTGGTCGATGGGAGAGAACTTCGTCGAGCGCACCTACCGCAGCTGTGACGACCTGGACGACTCGGGAGCGCCCGAGCACTCCGGTGACCTGTGCTGGTCCGGTCAGATTCTGACGTTGTCGCTGAACGGCTCGTCGACGACGGTCGTCTACGACGACAAGACCAAGACGTTCCACCCGCAGAACGACAGCTCCACGACCCAGATCGACAACCTCTTCGACGCCACGAACCGTACGAAGAACAAGGAGTACTTCCGGGTCACCCAGAACGGGATGCAGTACTACTTCGGTCTGAACCGGCTGCCCGGCTGGTCGGACGGCGCCGAGGAGACCAACTCGGTGCAGACGGTCCCGGTCTACAAGAGCCACGAGGCGTTCAGCACCTGCCCGGACGGGTCGTTCGCCGACACGGCCTGCAAGCTGGGCTACCGGTTCAACCTCGACTACGTGGTCGACCGCAACGGCAACGCGATGGCTTACTACTACAACGCGCCCGAAGTGGGTTACTACGGCGCGAACATGAAGGACACCGCGGTGGCCTACGACCGCGCCACCACCCTCGAGCGCGTCGACTACGGCCTGACTGCCTCGACGGTCTACTCGGCGCCCGCGCCCGAGCAGATCATCTTCACCACCGAAGAGCGGTGCTTCCCCGGGCAGCCGGCCGGCAACACCTGTGACGACGACCAGTTCACCGTCTCGCATCCCGAGTACTGGCCGGACACGCCGGTCGACCTGAACTGCAAGTCGGGCGAGGACTGCACCAACCACTCGCCGAGTTTCTGGTCCCGCAAGAGGCTGACGTCGATCCTCACGCGGGTGCGTGTGGGTGGGGCGGTGAAAGAGGTCGACCGCTACAACCTGAGCCACTCCCTGCCGGACAACGGCGATCACGCGCCCACGCTGTGGCTGCAGTCGGTCACCCGGACCGGCCTGGACAGGCTCGGTGGCGCTGCCGCGAACGAGGCCGGCGGAACGGTGTCGTTCTACCCGATCCAATACGCGAACCGGGTCGGGGTGCTGCCCGGCCTGCCCAAGATGTACTACAACCGCATCCGCACGGTGATCTCCGAGACCGGCGCCGAGACGGTCGTCGAATACTCCACGCCGACGTGCGCCGGCCTGCCGCCGGCGAACCCTTCGGGGGACAAGACGTTGGACAAGGCCGCACAGGCCTTCGCGTCGACCAACACCACCGGATGCTTCCCGGTCTACTGGGCGCCGGAATACCAGCCCGAACCGCTGATGGACTGGTTCTACACCCACCCCGTCACGTCGGTGACCACGTACGACAACGCCGGCAACCACATGCAGGACGGTTCTCAGCCGAAGATCGTCACCCGGTACGCGTACAAGGGAAAGCCCGGCTGGCACTACGACGACAACGAAGTGACCGAGAAGAAGAACCGGACGTGGGGACAGTTCCGCGGCTATCCCGAGGTCGAGGTGAGCACCGGTGATCCGAGCGTCTTCCACTACACGAACCAGCAGGAAGTTCACGACCAGAAGACGCTGAGCAAGACCTTCTACTTCCTGGGCATGGAGGGCGACACCATGCCGGACGGCAAGACCCGCGACGTTCCCGATCTGCGGAGCAGCGACGGCGCGGTGACCGTGGCCGACAAGCCCGAGTACACCGGACAGACCTTCGAGCAGGTCACCTATACCGGTGCCGCGGCCGACGCCACGATCGATTCGGCCACCGTCACCGTCCCGACGGTCATCGTGACCACCGCGTCGCGGGCCCGGGAGGGCCTACCGGCGCTGAAGTCGTCCATGATCGGGACGGCGCGAAGCCTGGTGCGCAAGAAGGTGTCGTACGGCTGGCGCCGGACGGAAACCGCGACCTTCTACGACACCACCGCGGGCCGGAGCACGACCGGAAAGCCGATCAAGACCGCCGACCGTGGCGAGACCGGGCGCGTGGGCAACGTCGCCAAGTGCACCTTCACCCGCTACCTCAGCAGCAGCATGTCATTGCCCGGCGGCAAGACCGCGCCGCTGGTGCTGCCGGCCGAGGTGATCACCACCGACCAGGACTGCACCGCCGCCAACGCGACACCGGGCGGCACGCTCCTGTCCGACGAGCGCACCTCCTTCGACGGCCTGGACTTCGGCTACAACGGTGACGGGCAGGCCACCCCGCCTCGGCCCTCGCGAGGAAACGCCACCCGCGTCCAGAAGGCGTCGGCGGCCGGCACGTTCCTGACCACGGCCGTGACGACGTACGACAGCTATGGCCGGGCCACCTCGGCGACGCGTACGCCGGACTCGCTGGCGCCCGACGGCACGAGCCTGGCGCAGAAGGTCATCACCAAGATGACACCCGCCAGTGGCGCGTTGCCCAGCACGGTAACCACGATCAAGCCGGTCAGGGCGGGCGTGAACTGCGAGACGGTCACGGTGTCCAGCAAGGACTGCCAGCTGTCCACCGTCACGATGGACCCGGCCCGGCAGCTGCCGATCGCCACGACCGACGAGGCCGGCCAGCTGACCTCGGTCACGTACGACGCCCTGGGTCGTACGACCGCGGTGTGGCTGCCGAACAAGAGCAAGGCCGCGGGTGCGCCCGCCAACATGATCTACACGTACAAGCCGGCCACGACCGGCCCGAGCGTGGTGACCACCAAAAAGCTGCTGGACAACGAAACGGCCAGTACGACACCGGTGTACGGCGTGACCAAGGTCCTGCACGACGCCATGCTCCGGCCCCTGGAGACCCAGGCGACCGGTGAGAACGGCACCAGCGTCGTCACGGACACGCAGTACGACTCGCACGGCCGGACCGTGCTGACCAACAACTCGTACGCGGTGGCCGGCGACCCGGTCGACCGGTTGCTCACCGACCAGTTGTCGCAGGTGTCGTTCCCGTCCACCACGGTCACCGACTACGACGCGATGGGTCAGGTCACCCAGACCACGGAGCACCACAGAGCCGTCGCGACCTGGTACACCCGGACGGCCAATGCCGGTGACAGGACGACCGTCGTCCCGCCGGCCGGGGGGATCGCGACCACGAAGCTGACCAACGCGCGGGGTCAGCTCACCGAACTCGTGCAGCACACCACCGCGCCCACGCTGAGCGGCAGCGCGGCCGGCGGTTTCACCGCGACGGGCGGGGCGGGCAACAGCACCAAGTACGAGTACAACGCGGCCGGTCAGCAGTCGGCCGTCATCGGCCCGGACAATGCCGTGTGGCGGGACACCTTCGACCTGCTCGGCCGCAAGACCGTGCACGAGGACCCGGACACCGGCACCAGCTACAGCAGCTACGACGACGCCGGCAACATCACCGCCACGAAGGACGCCCGCGGCATCCAGCTGACCTACAGCTACGACCTGCTCGGGCGCAAGCTGACCGCGGTCGACAAGACGGCGAGCAACTTCAAGTTCGCCTCGTGGACCTACGACACCCTGCGGATCGGCAAGCTCACCTCCTCCAGTCGCTACGTCAGCGGGGTCACCGGCGCTTACACGGTCGCCACCACCGGGTACACCGTGCTGGGCAACCCGCTCGGGCAGACCGTCTCGCTGCCGTCCGCCGAGCGGCCACTGCCGGTCTCGTACACGACGAAGCGCACCTACAGCCCGAACACCGAATATCAGACGTCGCAGGAGGATCCCCAGGTCGGCACGCTGCCCGGGGAGACCATCACCTACTCGCACAACCAGCTCGGCACGCCGACCAAGACGTCCGGCATCGACCTGTACGTCTCCGGGACCGTCTACACCGACTTCGGCCAGCCCTCACGGCTGACCATGGGCGCCTCCACGAACGAGGTGCAGGCGCTCTACGGCTACGAGGCACACACTCGGCGGCTCGCGTCCCGGTCGATCCACCGTACGCAGGGCATCGGTCCGATGATCGACGAAACCCACTACACGTACGACGACGCGGGCAACCCGCTGTCGGTCGTCAACAAGCAGTCCGAGACGGGCAACATCGTCACCGACGCGCAATGCTACCGCTACGACACGCTGGCTCGCCTGGTCGACGCCTGGACCGCGGCCGGTGCCTGCCCCGCGGAAACGGTGAAACAACCCGCGGCGGCGGAGCTCGCGGCCGGGGCCGGCGCCTACTGGCAGACGTTCGGCTACAACGCGATCGGCAGCCGGGAGAAGTCGACCGAGCACTCGGTGACCGGTGGCGCCGAAGCGATCACCGGTTACTCCCATGGCAAGACCGGTGGCGCTCAGCCGCATACCCTGACCGAGACCACAGGTGGCGCCGACCCGACCAAGTTCGTCTACGACAACACCGGCAACCTGCTCACGCGGACCGCGACCAGCGGGAACAACCAGACGCTGAAGTGGGACAACGAGGGGCACCTGTCTCAGGTCACCACGGTCGGGGCCAAGGCCGGAACGACGAAATACCTGTACGACGCCGACGGCGGCCAGCTGATCCGGCGTGACCCGGGCCGGACCAGCCTGTTCGTCGGCGACACCGAGATCGTCATCGACACCGCGGCCAATCCCGCGGTCACGCTCGGCGCGGTCCGCACCTATACCCACGGCAGCGTGGGCAAGGTCGCGGTGCGGTCGACCCTTCCGGGCGGCGGCACCCACTACCTGTTCTCCGACCCGCACGGCACCGGGAGCCTGGCGATCGACACCACCACCCAGGAGGTGTCCCGCCAGCAGTTCAAGCCGTACGGCGAGGACCGGGCCACCGCCAACCCGGCCCTGTGGCCGGACCTCACCCATGGTTACCTCGGCGCGCCGAAGAACCGGGCCACCGGCTACACCGATGTCGGCGCCCGCAAGTACGACCCCGTCCTGGGCCGGTTCATCAGCCCCGACCCGCTGCTGGTCACCACCGACCCCGCGCAGCTCGGCGGTTACACCTACGCCGGCGACAACCCGATCACCAACTCGGACCCGAGCGGTTTGCGAGTCGACGGTGACCGGACGGGCTGCGCCGCGGGCAACGGCGGCAAATGCAACGGGTACGTGGCCCCCGAGAAGAAGAAAAAGAAGGACAACGGCGGCGGTTCGGACCCGGTCAAGCCCAAGGAGAAGATCCCCGGTTTCTATCCCATCATCGTGGGGGGCGGGGGCGGCCCGACGTGGGATCCGCCGGCCTCGGGCGGCGGCGACTTCGAGCAGTACGTGCCGCACATCATGGACATGGCCAAGAGGACCGGCGTGGACCCGGAGTTCCTCCTGGCGAACTACATGATGGAGGCGCATCGTTGCACGGAGATCGCCGGCTGGACGGGTTGCCGGGTGATGCAGGCCATGCAGGCGGGCAACCCCGTAATCCCCGGACAGGGGAACGACGCGTCGATCGGCACCGCGAACTTCGACCGGGACACCTTCGATAAAACAGTGTCACCCGACTCGGGGGAACCGCGCCCCGAGCTAGCCGGCCGCGAGTGGACAGAATTGGTGTCCGACAAGATCCTGAACATCGATGCCATGGCCTACCGGCTCAAGGACCTCGGCGACGCACTGCCCGACGAGCAGAACTATCGTTCGGACTACACGCGGACCGAGCTGGCCAGAATGGGTTACCGGGCCGGGGTGGACAACATGAACCTGGTGGCGACCGGGCAGTACCCCATGGGCGACGAGAGCCGCAAGAACAACGAGATCTTCAGGACTCAGCTGACGCGGGCCCGGGTTTACATCAACTTCCACGAGGAGTACTACGAACCGAAGCAGGATTGTGGATGCGCGTGACGTTGCGACGTCTGACGGGCGCCGGGTCCGTTGTCCTGGCCGGGCTTCTCCTGGCGGCCGGCTGTGGTTCGCCGGACGTCAGAGCCAGCCGCGATCTCGCGGACGAGGTGAAGGTCGACGGCTACCGCCGGGCGGCGGACTACGCGAAGGGGAACACGTCGGAGGTCTCCTTCGTGGGGCCGGCCGGCGTGAACCTCGAGACCGCCGTGTCCGTCACCGGATGGTCGCCCGGGCGGGCCTGAGCTCGCAGGAGATGCAAGACCTCACGGCCGGGCAGCTGGACTACGTGAAGGTCTCATTCGTCTGCAACCCAGGCTAGGAGGCCGCTGAACAATCCCTGTCTCAGGCGCTGAGAAGCGCTTCGGTCAGTTCGCGGCGCGAGGTGATGCCGACCTTCGTGAAGATCTTCCGCAGGTGCCACTCGACCGTGCGCGGGCTGAGGAACAGCTCCGCGGCAATGTCCTGGTTGGTCCGCCCGGAGATCACCAGTCGCGTGATCGCGGCCTCCTGCGGGGTCAGGTCCTGACGCGCGCCTGTCGTCCGCCCGCGGACGGTCTCCCCCGTGGCCGCCAACTCCCGCCGGGCACGTTCGGCGAACACGTGCGCACCCATGGTCGCGAACGCTTCGTACGCCGCCCGCAACTCGACGCGTGCCTCGGCGCGCCGGTTCGCCCGGCGCAGCCATTCGCCGAACAGCAGCCGCGCCCGGTACCCCTGGGTCACGGTCTCCGTGACGGAGAGGCGCTCGATGGCCTCGCGGTAGCGCTCCTCGGCCTGCTCGGGTCGTCCGGTGAGCGCGTCAGCGAGGGCCTGGATGCCCAGCGCCGACGGCGTGATGGTGGCCGCCGTCCGCTCGGCGAGCTGGTCGCGTGCGTCGGCCGCCACGCCTGGCTCCCCCGCGCGTGCGGCCGCCTCGACCAGTTCGCGCAACGCCCAGTTGCCGAGGGCAAGCTCCGGGTACGCGATCACTTCTTGTGCTGCCGCCTTGGCGGCCGGATAGTTGCCCAGCCCGTTGTGGAGCACGGCGAGGCCGAAGTGGGCCTGCGCATGCAGCCGGCCGTCCTCACGGTCGGCCGCATCCCTGAGTTTGGCCTTGATGAGGTCGAGCGCCGACTGCTCAGGTCCGCTGTACGCCGCGAGGACGAGCCGGGACAATTGATCAACCGTGGCCCCGGAGGGCCGCGTCACGGTGTCGATCTTTTTCATCAGGTTCGCCGCGTCGGCGAGGCGGCCCCCGTCGATGAGACTGTTCGCCCAGACGGCCAGGGCGTCGGGAAGCAGGGAGAGCGCGCCGAATTCGAGCGCGGAGCGGACCGCCGCCTCGCTCATCCGGTACGCCACGTCCAACCGGAACACGTCGTAGGCCACGGCTGCGGCCAGCCAGATGTGGCCGACGTCGGCGGAGCCCATGGCGTCCAGGGCCCCGCGAAGCCGGGGCACGGCCGCCACCCGCCCGTCGAGGACCCAGGAGATGAGGCCGGCCAGCAGCAGATCGGGGAAATCACCCCCGGCCGGTACGACGTCGCGGGCGGCCTCGGCGACCACCCGCGGGTGGTCGCCGCCGAACCGGCCGGCGCACATGGCCGCACTGATCGCCAGGAGGAAAGTATCGCGCGCGGCGATCGGATCGAGTTTCCCCAGCCGACGCGCGGCGGCCAGCAACGGCGGTCCGGCGGCCCGCTCATTGTGGTGAAGCATGAAGGCGACCTGCGCTCGCAGGCGCTCGACGTGGGCCTGCCGCAGCGGGTCGAGCGGGCTCATCTCGGCGGCGCCCAACAGGTCCGGCACCATCGCGTACGACCCCGCGCCGGCGCCGGCGCGGGCGCCGGCCGCGACCACCAGTAGCCGGCCGCGGCGGTTCAGATCCGAGGTGAGCTCCGCAGCACGTTCGAGCAGGGCGGCGGCCGCCGGCCAGCCGCCACGAGCCAGCGCCCGACCGACCGAGCCTTCCAAGGCGGCGGCGATCTCGTCGTCCGGACTCAGCGCCGCATGTGCACGGTGCCACGCTCGGCGGTCCGGATCCTGGGCCTGGTCGGTCACCATGGCGAGCGCGTCATGAACCGCGCGCAGCTCGGCGGCTGTTCCGCACCGCCACGCGGCCGAGCGCACCAGCGGATGCGGAAACCGTACCCGCGCCCCGAACTGGATCAGCCGGTCGGCCACCGCGGGCTCGACCGCAGCCGGGCCCACCCCCAACCGCTCCAGGACCCGCCAGAGCACTATCGCGTCGCCGACCGGCTCGACGGCAGCCGCCAACAGCACCGTGCGGGTCTCGGCGGGCAGCGCTGCGATCCGCCGCTGGAAACCCTCCTCAACCCGGCTCATCAGCGGCCGCGAGCCGCGACCGCTGAACCCGAACACCAGCTCAGCCGGCGACAACACCTGCGGCAGCTCGATCAGAGCGCCGAGGTTGCCGCGCGCCTCGGCCACGATCCGATCCCGTACGCGCGGATCGACCGGCCCGGTCAGCACCGAATCCAGCAACGCGCGGGCATCCGCGTCCGGCAGACCCCGCACCCGCAACTCCGGCAGACCGGCGAGGTGACCGTCGCCCCCGGGGCTGCGGGCGGCGAAGACCAGCGCGACCGATTCCGTGGACAATCGCCGCGCCACAAAACCCAGGATCACGGCTGACGCGGCGTCGATCCAGTGCGCGTCATCGACAATGCAGACCAGTGGCTGCTCCGAGGCGGCTTCGGCGAGCAGCCGCAGTACGGCCAGCCCGACCAGCAGCCGCTCCGGTGGCTGGCCGGCGCTCAGTCCGAACGCCGTGGATACCGCGGCACGCTGCGGCGCCTCCAACGTGTCGAGGCCGCCCATCAGGGGCGCGCACAGTTGTTGCAACGCGGAGTACGCCAGCTTCGACTCGGACTCGACTCCGACCGTTCGCAGCACGCGGGCGGACGAGGCGCGCTCGGCGAGGTGATCGAGCAATGTGGTCTTGCCGATGCCGGCCTCGCCACGCACGACGAGCGTCCGGCTCTGCCCACGCCGCGCGTCGCGCAGCACATGATCGAGCGTCTCCTGCTCCGGCCGCAACAGCAATATCGTCACGGCAAACGACGCTAGAAAACCGCCTCGTCTATTCTAGTGAAAATTTTGTGAAACGAGCTGCTCGGCTTGCTCAGGATTGGTGTGGGCCGAGTTCCGCCAGAACGGCCCGGATCGCCTCCGGTTCGGTGACAAAGCCTTCGAAGTCGGACATGTAGTCGAAGGAATCGACTGTCGTGCGCAATTCGAGAGCCTTCTCGAAGGCTCGGCGCGCGTCCTCGACG
Organism: Actinoplanes sp. NPDC000266; assembly: GCF_042899005.1. Taxonomy (NCBI): domain Bacteria; kingdom Bacillati; phylum Actinomycetota; class Actinomycetes; order Micromonosporales; family Micromonosporaceae; genus Actinoplanes; species Actinoplanes sp. NPDC000266. Next base: position 149,925 of record NZ_JBIAZI010000001.1, on the reverse strand, counting down.
CGGCCCAGCCCCCGGTAGACATGGGCACGAGTCAGGAGGTCGAACAGTTCTTGGAGAAGCTTGGTACCTACGCCCAGTTCGGCTCGGGCGGCGGCCACTTTGTCGAGACGATCCAGGGCCGTCTCGTACTGCCCGGCGCCGGCGAGTCCGTAGGCTTCGTTCGCGAGAACGGCGGGCACGTAGTGCGACATGTTCGCTCGCTCGGCGAGGCGGACCGCTTCGCTACTGGCGCCGGCTGCCTCATCGAGGCGGCCGAGCCGGGACATGCTGACGATCGAATCCATCAACGCTTGCAGCAGCGCGTTGGTGTCCGCCGCGGAGCGCGCAGCGGCGATCGCCAGCTCAAGGAACTCGACCTCGTCAGCCCATTGCTTCTGCAGTCCCACCAGTCGGCTGAGGTTGCGCAGGGTGCGGGACTCACCCGCTACGTTGCCCCGCTTCCGGAAGATGGTCAACGCGCGGTCCAGCCAAGTGCGCGCGTCCTGGTAGCCGGCAAGCCAGGGATCGCCGGCGTACCGCATCAGCTCGGCCGTCATGATCGACTCGTCGCCGGACTCGACGGCCGCGAGGATCTCGGTGATGAAAGGGAGCGCTGCCGTCTCGTATGCCGACGCCTGAGCCATCCGCCGCCAGTCCAGGACGATGGCGGCTGCCGCGGGTACGTCGGCGCGCGTGAGCGCGAGTCGCACCACCGCCTCCAAGGCCTGCCGTTCTTGTTCGTACCAGTGATCCGCGGCGGCCGTGTCGGGGAAATGCTCGAGGCTGAGGCCGTCGGCGACACCCGGCAGCGCGACGAAGGGTTCCCCGCCGAAGGTCAGAAACGCTTTCCGGGTGGCGGCGACGTAGTGACTGATCAAGCGCGCGGTTGCCGTCTCGCGCTCATCGCCGGTCAGCAATTCATTGGCATAGATGCGGATGAGATCGTGCATCTGGTATCGCGAGTCTCTGGGTTCGCTGACAAGGCTGGCGGTGATCAGTTCGTCGAGGGCACGGCGGGCGTCACGGAGGGCGATCCCGGCGATGCTGGCCACGGTATGCAGCCCGATCTCGGTGCCAGGGTGCACGGCGAGGAGGCGGAAGACGCGCGCGGCCGGTTGGCCGAGCGTGTTGTAGGAGGCGGCGAAGATTTCCCGGAGGTCGCTGCTCGCCTCGCTCCCGGACAGCGTGTCCAGTGCGTGGGAGGGGTCCGCCAGACGGGCCTGGATCCCGTGCAACGGAGAGCTTGCCGAGCGCAGCGCCCGGGCTGCGACCAGAGCCAGCGCCAGGGGTAGTCCGGCGCAGGCGGCAACGATCCGCCCGGTCGGTATCGGCTCGGCGTCGACGCGGGCAGCGCCGATGCGGTCGGCCAGCAACTGGTGCGCGGACTCGTTGGAGAGCGGCGCCAGCGGCACCGGGTACGCGCCCTCGGCGAACACCAGACCGGACATCGCGGTACGGCTTGTGACGATGCACGCGCCTCCTTCGCCCGCCGGCAGCAGAGGCCGGGCGTGGTCGCTGTCGCGCACATTGTCCAGCACTACGAGGATCCGCCGGCCGGCCGTCAGGCTGCGATACAGGCCAACCCGCGCCTCCGGCTCGGCCGGAATCGACGACCCGCCGAGCGCGGACAGGAACCCCCGGATGACGTCGTCGGTATCCAGCACTCGGCCGGCCGGGTCGAAGCCACGCAGATCCACGAACAGTTGACCGTCCGGGAACTGGTCCGCGAGTCGATGCGCGACGTGGACGGCGAGCGTTGTCTTCCCGATCCCGGCCATCCCGGAGATCGCGCAGACGGGCGAACCGGCCCCGGCGGGCCGGCCGCCACCGAGATGTGCCAGAACCGCCGCGACCTCGCCTTCCCGGCCGGCCAGGGCCACCCGGACGATGGGCAGCTGGGCGGGCACGGGCACGGCCGCCGGCCCGGGCGGCGGTGGGCCCGCTTCGGGCTGCTCACCGAGGGCTTCCCGCTGCACCGCGCGCAGCTCGGCTCCTGGTTCGACACCCAGCTCGTCCACCATTCTCCGGCGAAGCGCCGCATAGGTGTCCAGGGCCTCCGCACGCCGCCCGACCGCGGCCATCAGCCGGATCAACCGGGCCTGCAGCGGCTCATCGTAGGGTCGCTCCGCCGCGACCTGTGTCAGCACGCGCAGCACCGCACGACGGTCCTCCGCCGAGCCGTGGGCCACGGCCAGGTCGGCGGCGCGAAGCACCACGTACGCACGCTGCTCCAGCAGTACGGCGAAGGGCGACGGGCCGGCCGGCTCGATCTCGATGACACTTCCCGGAGGTTCAGCGACGAGATCGACGGCCTCGACCATTGCCTCCAGGGAACCGTCGGCGACCAGCCGCCGTAGCCGCAACACATCCGACTCGTCCGCAGCCAGCCGCAGCCGATAACCCGGCCCCGAGGGCAGTACGAAGGATCCGGGCTCTCGCGCTCCCAGGTCCGGCTCCAGCAGCCGGCGCACCTCGCCGACCAGGCGATGCACGATGTTCACCGCGGTCGGCGGCGGGTCCTCATCCCACACCGCGGCAACGATCTGGGCCATGGTGACCGGCTCGCCACCCGCGGCAACGAGCAGGGCCAGCAGCAGACGACGATGCGGACGCCCGGCGTCCAGCTCGGCATCGCCGCGCCACACCCGCGGCCCGCCGAAGAGCACAAACCGCAAACGCCCCTGGTCAGCAGGGTTGACGCCGGACACATCATGGAGACTAAGCACCGCACGTCCAGCCGGCTTGGATACCCCGTCACCTGCCTCATCAGGTGGGACACGTGGGCCTTGCCGTGCAGGGCGCTTTCAGCTCCGTGTCCGGCGCCCGAACCGCCGCGAGAGGCGGTCTCCGCCGGGCCCAGCATGGGATCGCCGTCGAGCAGCGGCTCGGGCAACCAGTCGCCGGCCGAGCGTTCGCGCCGCGTCATCGCCGACCGGAGCCGGTCGAGGGACACGTTGGTGACCACCTTGGTGAGCCACGCCTCGGGCATCTGGATGTGCTCGCGGTCGGCGGCCTGCCAGCGCAGGAACGTGTCCTGCACGGCGTCCTCGGCGTCCGCGGGTGGCGAGGGTGACCCGCAGATGGCGGGCGAGGTGACCGGCTGCGGAGGTGCCGCATGGTCGCGCTCCCGTCTGTTCAGGTGTACTCCGAACGGGGCAGGGACTCATCGCATCCGAATGTCAGTAGTGTGCCATTGCCATCGCGGCACTAATGATCATGGCAGAACTTTGACATCTCCTCTTCGTGGATTTTCCAGTTTTTCCAGGGCTTTCACGCACTGTCCGATCTAGAGGCTACAGAGTTGGAACATCCGGGAAATGTCAAAGTAATGACTCGCCGCCAGTCTTCTCTCACCTGCAGTAGCCGGCGGCGCGGGGACGGGGAGCTCGGGACGCCTGCGGCTTGCTGGACATCCACATCCGCTCGATTCGGCCCTTCAGCAGGACGGAGCTCTCACATATGTCCACCACCAGCAAGCGGCTGCGTGCGCTCGCGGCAATCGGCGCCATCGGGACGACCATGACCCTCGTGCTCGCCGGCTGCGGCGCCCGCGCCGGCGACGAGACGCCCACCGGCGGGTCGTCCGCGGCGGGCAGCTGCGTCGACACCTCCGGCTCCACCGTCAAGCTCGGCTTCCTCAACTCCCTCACCGGTGGGATGGCGATCTCCGAGAAGACCGTCTCCAATGTGCTGCACATGGCCGCCGACGAGATCAACGCCGACGGCGGCATCCTCGGCAAGAAGATCCAGTACGTCCAGGAGGACGGCGCCACCGACTGGCCCACCTTCGCGGAGAAGACCGAGAAGCTGCTCACCCAGGACTGCGTCGCCGCGATCTTCGGCGGCTGGACCTCGTCCTCCCGCAAGGCCGTGAAGCCGGTCGTCGAGAAGCTCAACGGCCTCTTCTTCTACCCGGTGCAGTACGAGGGCCTCGAGTCGTCGCCGAACATCTACTACACCGGCGCGACCACCAACCAGCAGATCATCCCGGCCATGGACTTCCTCGCCTCCAAGGGAGTGAAGACGCTGTTCCTCGCCGGCAGCGACTACGTCTTCCCCCGCACCGCGAACGCGATCATCAAGCTGTACGCGGCCAAGCTCGGCATCAAGATCGTCGGTGAGGAGTACGTGCCCCTCGACAAGGACGACTGGACCAGCCAGGTGGCGAAGATCGTGGCGGCCAAGCCCGACTTCATCTTCAACACCATCAACGGCTCGTCGAACGTCGGCTTCGTCAAGGCGTACTACGACGCCGGCCTCACCCCCGCGAAGACGCCGATCATCTCGGTGTCGATCGCCGAGGAGGAGGCCCCGGCCATGGGGCACGAGGTCACCGGCAACTACGCGTCCTGGAACTACTTCCAGTCGCTGAAGACCGACACCAACCCGAAGTTCATCCAGAGCTGGAAGGCCTACCCCAACAGCAGCGGCGTTACCTCCGACCCGATGGAGGCCGCCTACATCTCGCTGTACCTGTACAAGGCCCTCGTCGAGGCGGCCGGCTCGTTCGACGTGGACGCGGTGAACGCCGCGGCGAAGAAGAACACCATCACGTTCGACGCGCCCGAGGGCAAGGTCACGCTCGACGGCGACAACCACCACATCTCCAAGCCGGGCCACATCGGCCGGATCAACGCCGACAACCAGTTCGACATCGTCTGGGCCTCCGACAAGTTCATCGAGCCCGACCCGTACCTCGAGGCGTACGACTGGTTCCCGGCCGACATCCGCAAGCAGCTCACCGACGCGGCGGGCTGACCGCACGTGGACGCGCTGACCGCACCACTGCTGAACGGGAGTGCCCAGGGCGCGCTGCTCCTGCTCGCCGCGCTGGGCCTCTCGCTCACCTTCGGCCAGATGGGCGTGATCAACATGGCCCACGGCGAGTTCCTCATGATCGGCGCTTTCGCCGCCTACCTCGTCCAGCATGTCATCACCGCCAGCGACCTGTCGATCCCGGTCGCGCTGCCGGTGGCGTTCGTCGTCGCCGGCCTGTTCGGCCTCCTGCTGGAGGTCACCATCATCCGCTGGATGTACCGCAGGCCGCTGGACACCCTGCTCGTCACGGTCGGGGTCGGCCTGATCCTGCAGCAGGCGGCACTGCAGATCTTCCCGTCACAGGGCGTCCCGGTGGAGAAGCCGGGCTGGCTCGACGGGCAGCTGCACATCCTCGGCTACGACTGGCCGCTGCGGCAGTTGTTCACCATCCTGCTCGCGACCGCCTGCGTCGCCGCGCTGGCGGCCTGGCTCAAGTACACCTCGTTCGGCCGCCGCATCCGGGCGACCGTGCACAACCGGGACCTCGCCGAGACCACGGGGATCTCCACACGTACGGTCGACCGCCTCACCTTCTTCGTCGGGTCGGGCCTGGCCGGGGTGGCCGGCGTGGCCGCGTCGCTCATCGGCGGCACGAACTCCCAGATGGGCGCGCAGTACATCATCCCGGCTTTCCTCGTCGTCGCCGCCGGGGGCATCGGCCAGCTCAAGGGCACCATCATCGCCGCGTGGGCGGTGGGCGTCGCCCTCTCGTTCTTCGCCTACTGGACAACCGGCAGCTTCGCGCAGGTGCTCGCCTTCATCCTCGTGATCGTCTTTCTGCAGGTGCGGCCGCAGGGACTGTTCACGGTGCGAACCAGGAGTCTCGCATGACCAAACCGAAGCCATGGCTCTCCCTCAGCGGCATCGGGGTGTTCGCGGTCCTGCTCCTCGCGGTCGCTCCCCTCGTGCTCACCGATCACTGGCTCAACAACCTCGGCAAGTACTGCTGCTGGGCCATCGTCGCCGTCGGCATCGGCCTCGCGTGGGGCCGGGGCGGGATGCTCGTGATGGGGCAGGGGGTGTTCTTCGCCCTCGGCGCCTACTCGATGGCCATGCATCTCACGCTGGAGACCGCCGGTGACCGGGTCCCCGGGTTCATGGTGCTCTACGACCCGCTCGCGCCGCTCCCGTTGTTCTGGGAACCGTTCCGCAGTACGGCGTTCACCCTGCTGGCGATCGTGCTGCTCCCGGTGATCGTGGGCGGCGCCCTCGGCTACGCGCTGTTCCGACGCGGCGTGAAGGGCGCGTACTTCGCGATCCTGTCCCAGGCTCTCGCGGTCGCGTTGGCCACCCTGATCAGCTCCACGATCCGCGAGACCGGCGGTGACACGGGGCTCAGCGATTTCAAGTACTTCTTCGGATTCGTGCTGAACGACCCGGCGAACAGGGTCATGGTGTACGTCATCACGGCCGCACTGCTCATCGTGTGCATGCTCGCGGTGTGGCAGCTCTACCGCAGCCGTTTCGGTGAGCTGCTGGTCGCCACCCGGGACGCCGAGGAGCGCGTGCGCTTCCTCGGGTACAACCCGGCCAACGTCAAGCTCGTCGCCTTCGTCGTCTCCGCGCTGATGGCGAGCATTGGGGGCGCGATGTTCGTGCCCATCGTCGGCATCATCACTCCGGCCGAGATCGGCGCCGCCGCCTCGATTTTCATGATCGCGGGCGTCGCCTTCGGCGGCCGCGCCTCGCTCTTCGGCCCCGCGCTCGGCGCGATGGCGGTCGGGTGGGGACAGTCGAGCCTCGGCTCGACCTGGCCCGACGGCTGGACGTACATCCTCGGCCTGCTGTTCATCGTCGTCATCCTCTTCCTGCCGAAGGGGCTGTCGTCGCTGCCCGCCAGGTTCGCGGCGGCGCGCCGCCGTGAGCCGGCCGAACGGCCCGCCGTGGTGGCCGCTCCCGCCGAGCTCGAGAAGGTGGCGTCATGACCGGGGCCCCGCTCGTCGTCACGGATCTCCACGTCGAGTTCTCGGGCTTCGTCGCGGTCGGCGGCGTCAGTTTCGACGCGCACCCCGGCGAGGTCCGGTTCCTCATCGGCCCGAACGGCGCGGGCAAGACGACCTGCATCGACGCCATCACCGGGCTGGTCAAGGGCACCGGGTCGGCCCGGCTCGGCGAGACCGAGCTGCTCGGCCAGCAGGTGCACAGGATCGTCCGTCTCGGGGTCGGCCGCACGTTCCAGACCGCGAGCGTCTTCGACGAGCTCTCGGTGCTGCAGAACCTCGACATCGCCGCCGGGCGCCACCGCCACTCGGCCGCACTGCTGCGGGCCCGGCGTGGCGTCGGCGCCTCGATCGAGGAGGCGCTGGAGGAGACCGGCCTCGCCGGCGAGCTCGCCACACCGGCCGGCATCCTGTCGCACGGCCAGAAGCAGTGGCTGGAGATCGCGATGCTGCTCGTGCAGGACGCGAGGGTGCTGCTGCTCGACGAGCCCGTCGCCGGCATGAGCCACGACGAGCGCACCGCGACCGGCGAGCTTCTGCAGCGCGTAGCGGCGAAGCGCATCGTGCTCGTCGTCGAGCACGACATGGACTTCATGCGCCGCTTCGCCACCCGCGTGACGGTGCTGCACCAGGGCAAGGTGCTCTCGCAGGGCACGGTGGCCGAGGTTCAGGCCGATCCGAAGGTGCAGGAGGTCTACCTCGGCACCGCCGGAGCCGCCACCACGGCCGCCATGGCGGTCGTGGCGCAGAAGGAGGACTGACATGCTCGAGCTCACCGACATCGAGGCCGGCTACGGGCGCACCCGGGTGCTGCACGGCGTGACAGTGCCGTCCGGCAAGGTGGTGGCCGTGCTCGGCCACAACGGCGCCGGGAAGACAACCCTGCTGCGTCTCGCCATCGGTCTCATCAAGCCGTCGAAGGGCCGCGTGCTGTTCGACGGCGAGGACATCACGCCGCTCGCCCCCAACCAGCGCGTCGCTCGCGGCATGGCCTACGTGCCGCAGGGTCAGCAGTCGTTCGGCCAGCTCACGACACTGGAAAATCTCCAGCTCGCGGCCGGCGGGCGCCGGCGGGGCAGGGCCCTCATCGACGCGCAGCTGGCTCGCTTCCCCGCGCTGGCGCAGTTCGCCGCCCGGAAGGCGGGCCTGCTCTCCGGCGGGCAGCGTCAGCAGCTCTCGATCGCCCGTGCCCTGATCACCGAGCCGAAGCTGCTCATCCTCGACGAGCCGACCGAAGGCATCCAGCCGACGATCGTCGCCGAGATCGAGCAGACCATCGTGCAGCTGGCCGGCGAGGGCATCAACGTGCTGCTCGTCGAGCAGCACATCGGCTTCGCGCTCGAGGCCGCCGAGCACTACGTCGTGCTCGCCTCGGGCCACGTCACCCAGACCGGCGAGGGCGGCAAGGCAGCGACCTCCACCGTGCGGGCCGCCATGGCGATCTGAGCCGGCGTGACTCACATCGGCAATGTCGTCGTAACACCGGAAAGCGACTATGCCCTGTGTCGACGGACAACGCGCGCGCGGCCGCGGAGGACAGCCTGGAGGACTACGCCTTCCGCTATGTGCCGCGCACCTTCCGGCGCTGGAGCGCGGGCTCCGTCGGCGCGACGGCCCTCGGATCCATCGCGTTCCTCGCCGATTTCTCGATCGGCGCGAGCATCGGCATCGACCACGGCACCGCCAACGCCGTGCTCGGCATCCTGTTCGCGTCGGTCATCATCCTTCTGGTGGGCGTGCCCGTCGCCTACTACGCCGCCCGCTTCAACATCGACCTCGATCTCATCGCCCGTGGCTCGGGATTCGGCTACTACGGCTCGATGATCACGACCGTGATCTTCGCGGGCTTCACCTGCATCTTCTTCGCCCTGGAGGGCGCCATCATGGCGCAAGGGCTGCAGGTGGCGACGGAGATGCCGCTGTGGCTCGGTTACCTGATCTCGACCGTCGTCGTGATCCCGATCGTCATCTACGGCATGCGGGCGCTGGAACGCCTGCAGTTCTGGACGACGCCCTTGTGGCTCGCCCTCGCCCTGCTGCCGCTGATGTGGATCCTCGTCTCCGACCCCGAGGCGGTGCGCGCCTTCACGTCGTTCACCGGCAACTCCGACGGCTCGATCAGCTTCGGCGCCGTCGTCTCGAGCGCGGCCGTGTGCTTCGCCCTCACCCCGCAACTGGCGGAGCAGATCGACTACATCCGCGCCATGCCGCCGCGTACGCCGGCGAACGCCCGCTCGTGGTGGACGTCGTTCGTGTTCTCCGGCCCGGGCTGGGTCGTCTTCAGCGGCACCAAACAGGTGATCGGGGTGTTCCTCGCCGTCTACCTCCTCGTGAAGGTCGAACCCGCTCTCGGGCACCACGCGACCGAACCGGTGAAGCAGTTCGTCGGGATGTACCAGGCCCTCCTCCCCAACTGGCTGGCGATCGTCCTCGCCGTCGTGCTCATCGTGATCGCCCAGGTGAAGATCAACGTGACGAACGCGTACTCGGGCTCACTCGCATGGTCGAACGTCTTCACCCGGGTGGCGAAGCACTACCCGGGTCGTACGATCTTCGTGCTTTTCAACCTCGTGATGGCGTACGGCCTCATGATGTTGGACGTCTTCGCCCTCATCTCCTTCGTGCTGAGCCTGTACGCGAACGTCGTCATGGCCTGGCTCGTGACGATCGCCACCGATATCGCGATCAACAAGCGGGTGCTGCACCTCTCGCCGCGCTTCCCCGAGTTCCGGCGCGGCATGCTGCACGACTGGAACCCGGTGGGGCTCGTATCGGTGGGGCTCGCCTCGGCGCTGTCGCTGCTCGCGTTCGCCGGCCTGCTCGGCGCCGCTGTCAAGCCGTTCTCGGTGCTCATCGCGATCGGCGTCGCGATCGTCACCACGCCGGTCATGGCCCTTGCCACGCGGGGGCGCTACTACCTGCGCCGCCGCTCCGACGGCATCGACTCCCCTCTGTTCGACGACGACGGCAACCCGTCGGGCGAGCGGCTCCGCTGCCATGTCACCGGGTACACGTTCGAACGGCCGGATATGCTGGCCTCGGCTGAGAGAGGACCGCGCGGTGAGGTTCAGTACGTCTCGTCGCTGGCGCTGACTCTCGACGATTCCGATCGCTACGTGCTCCCACCGGAAGTCGCCAGGAGGCGGACGTAATGGACGAGTCGGTCGATACCGCGACCGCCATCCTCGCGAGCGCCGCGGTGCTGCTGCGTGAGCGCACGTTCGACGACATCTCCTATCGTGCCCTCGCCGACGAGGTCGGCATCTCGGAGCGCACGATCTACCGCCAGTACCCCACGCGCGCGCATCTGCTCGCCGCGCTCTCGAACTGGATCGAGCAGAGCTGCTTCCCACTGCCGCCGTTCGTCACCGTGTCCGATTTCCGCGCCGCCGTGCACGAGCGCTTCCGCGCCTTCGACGCGTCGCCCGCGTACGCCTACGTCGGCGCACGGGCCGCCGCCATCTCGCCGACGCTGGACGCCGAGCCCGCCTACATCACGCGGGCGATCGAGGCGATGCTCGACGTGGCGGCGCCGACGCTCAACCCGCGGGATCGGCGGCGGGTCGCGGCGTCCCTGCGCTACTTCTCGTCGGCGATGTACTGGTCGCGGCTGCGCACGGGCTTCGACATGGACGCCGGCGAGATCTGCGACGCGTTCGACCGCGCCGTGGGCGCTGTGCTCGCCAGGCTGTTCGACGCGGCGTGGGCGCAACCGTGACCGGGTCGGCGGCCGGGCCGGCGCTGACCGGCACGCAAGCGGCGATCCTCGCCGCGTACGCCGATCTGATCGAGGAGCTCGGCAGCGACGACGTGTCGAACCGGGTCATCGCGCGGCGGGCCGGCATCGCCGAGCGCACGGTGTTCCGCAACTACCCCACGCGCGTCGACCTGCTGCTGGCGACCGCGACCTGGATCGAGGCCACGGTGTTCGCCCGCGAGGAGTCGCGCTCGATCTTCGACATCCCTCTCGCGATCCGGGACGCGATGCAGCGCTACGACGCGCGGCCGGAGCTGGCGCACGTCGTCGCCGAGACGGCGATGCGGGGCGTGAGCGGCGCGGCGCCGTCACCCGGCCGGGCGCAGCTCGAGCGGCTGCTGGAAACCGAGGTGCCCTCCCTCGACGCGCCGCAACGCAGGGCGGTCATCGCGGCGCTGTCGCACCTCGACTCCGCCGGCACCTGGGTGACGTTCCGCCGCGAGTTCGGTATGGACCAGCGAGACATCGCCGACGCCGCCGCGTGGGCGGCGGAGGCGGTGCTCGACAGCATCCGTAACCGCGTCGCCCCATGATCCTCGAACGGGCCGGATCACGGAGCGAGGTCAGCGCCGGGAGGGGCGCCACACCACGCTGACGTAGAAGAGGCGGGGGTCGTTGCCCGCGCCGTATTCGTGGTAGAGGGAGACGCTGCCTGAGCCGGTGGGGTGGCGGATCAGGTCCCGGGTCATGCCGGTGGCCTCCATGAGGGCGTCCCGGGTTGTTACCGGCTCCAAGTCGCAACCGAAAGCCCGCAGCGCTTCGAGATATTCGGTGAATGGGCGTGAGCGGCGCCAGGCCGCGTGCTGCCAGGTGTCTGACTTGGACTGCTGAGCCAGCACCAGAACGGCTTCGGCGGGAACAGGGAAATCGTCGGGGAAAACGGGTGGAAGACCGAGCGATTCCAGGAAGGTAACGTCGGTCAGGATGTGCGCGTTCGCGTCGTATTCGTAAGGCGGCGCGGGTAGGCGGAGCGGCTCCAGGCGGCCGGACACCCCGCTGGCGTCGAGGACAGCCAAGGCCGCCGAGACCACCCGCGCCGCCTGATCGGCGTGGTCCTGCAGATCCAGGTGGAGGGTCGGGCCGTCGTCCCTCAGAAGGGCTTCTACCCAGTTGGGTAAGGGTTCGGTGGGCTCGTCGGGGTGGCGGATGGCTCGAACGGCGCCGGCTGCGGCCCGGAGAGCGGCCATGGCCGTCTCGTCGTCGGGACTGTCGCGGATCACCAGCACCGCCTGGCTGGGGCGTTCGGCGACGTAGGCGGCCAGGGCAGGCTCGTCTCGTTGCAGCATGGCCGGGATCGTCGCACACGGCGCTGACGTCGGTAGACGGAAAGAAGAGCTTCGATACGCTTCATAGGAGCGCGAGATCTTTCACATTCGGTGTGGATGGCCAAGGCCCGTTGTACTTTCCCGTCGCTGCGTCAAAGCCAGAAGACCAGGAAAATCTGCGCGTCTTGGCTGCGGCTAGGAGTCGTCACGGCGAGCAGATCGGCATGCGCGAGCACCTCGCGCTCGGGGGTCGCACCTGGCTTCATCGTCACCGACATGAACGCGGCCGTCGCGGATCCCGGTCGGCCGGTCGCGCCGCCCGAAGACGTCGCGAACACGTTATCGTCCCTGGTCAGCCGAAGTTTGGAGTTCGTCTCGCGGCAGGTCATCTACGTCGTCGGCGGCCCCGGGCTGACATTTGGCCGGTTGCTGGGAGGGTTTACAAAAGAACTGGAGTCCGAGGTTGACCTGCTCCTCCTGTCACGTCCCCTAGGCGCCTGGGGACGAGAGAGCTTCAGGAGACAAGGAGACAAGGTGAGCCGACGACGCCCCCCGAGCGATGGTGACTCAGACCGCTCGCTCGGGGAGCAGCCGCCGAACACGCCTCGCTGGAGACGGGCCGGCAACGTTGTGATCTGGGTAGCCCAGGCCACAACGGCTGCGATCGCCCTCTACAAGGCGATCTTCGGAGAGGGGCCTGACCTTTAGTCAGGCCGGCTTCGGGAGTAGCTCTGGTCAGCTCTTGCGGGGCGGCCAGGGCAACTCTCGCCTCCGAACATGAGGATGCCACAACCCGCCAAGTGCGATCTTCGCTGCGTTACCGCCTGCCTCGCGCGGGCGGTGACAAGTTCGCCTGCAACGACAAGGCGGCCGGTAGTCGTTAGGACAGTCCGCGAGATCTGGCAGCTGACCAACTTCATCTTCATGCTCTACCCGTGGGAATGGTTCTGGGCCGCGCTTGCCGCGCGCACGTTGCCGGCCCAGCTCGGCGTCAGGGTTGCGGAGGCGCATCGCGCGGGCGACCAGGCCACGCAGTTCGAGCTGAGCCGCGCGGGAGGCTGCCCTCGCTGGGGCGCCTCCCGCGCGGCTGAGGTCAGGCCAGTTTGTCGTCGCCGATGTGTGGGGTGGTGCTGCGGTTCACGTCGACCGTGGCGCGGGCGGCGATGCGGCCGTCCGGGGTCACGGCGGCCACGTGCAGGCGGCCCGCGGGCCACCCGTCGGGCAGGGTCGCGTCGACCGTGACGGCGGGGCCCAGCTCGTACGGCTTGGCCTCCACCTCGGGGCCCTCGACCGGGGGCAGCTGCGGGGCCGTCGAGAAGACCGGGCCCCACGCCCACGTCAGGCGGCCGGCGAACAGGTTCGGGCCGTGGTGGGAGACGTGCGCGCCGAACGATGCCGCCGGGCCGAGGATGTCGCGGCTCGGGGCCACCGGCAGCACGTCGAGCACCAGTGTGGTGACGGCGTTCGCGTCGACGGGGGAAGCTCCGCCCAGATCCTTCGGATGGCGGTCGAAGGTGAGAAGGCCGGCCGACTCGTGCTCGATGTCGTACAGCTCGGTGTAGACGTAGCCGGACAGACGGTCGTGCCGGCGCAGCTCCTGGGTCTGCCAGCGCAGGTGCCAGCCGCGTTCGACGCTGGTGAAGCCGCCGCCGTACTCGCTGTTGAGGTTGGGCAGGCCGCGCAGCGGCTGCGACGGCACGGCGAGCGCCTTGTCGACCACGAAGTCCGGCCCCAGCTTCACCGGGAAGTCGTCGCGCTCACCGCCGGCCAGGCCGGCCAGCGTGCGGGCCCAGCCGATCGCGCTCTCGTCGTAGTAGTGCCAGTCCAGCAGATCGGTGCGGACGTGCGTCCACCCCGAGTTGTCGACGATGGGCCGGCTCCGGTCGAGAAAGGCGAGCTTCTCGTACGCCGCGACGACTGCATCCTGTTTGGCTTCGTCACCGGGGATGTCCCAGTCGAGGCCCCACTCCTCGTTGTACAGCCCCCAGATCACGATGGCCGGCGAATTGCCGTCGCGGTGGACCATCGGCTCGATCTGCGCCTCGAACGCGGCCGTCGACGCCGCCGTGAACGTGCCGGTCGACGCGGGCTCGCACCACAACAGCATGCCCAGCACGTCGGCGTGATGGATGAAGCGCGGGTCCTCCAGCTTCAGGTGTTTCCGTACGAGGGTGTAGCCGAGCTCCCGGGCCAGCTCGAGGTCGCGGACCATGGCGGCGTCGCTGGGCGGGGTGATGCCGGTCTCGGGCCAGTAGCCCTGGTCGAGCACGCCCTTGACGTACAGGCGCTCGCCGTTGAGCAGGATCTCCTCGCCGCGCACCTCGACCTTGCGCAGCCCGGTGTAGCCGTCGACGCGGTCGACGCCGCCGGCGGTCTCGAGCTCGGCGTGGACGTGGTAGAGGTGCGGGTCGGCCGGGCTCCACAGCCTCGGATCCGCGATCTCCAGCACTGTTTCGGCGGTGCCCGGGTCGACGAGGGTGGTGGAGACGAAGGCGTCGGACCCGGGAGTGGTGAGAGCGACCCTCAGCGTTGCGCCGACGGCATGGGGGCCTTCGGCCTTCACCCGTACGACAATGCCGTCCAGGCTGTCGGTGGGGCGCAGCGACAGCGCTGTCAGGTGGGTCGCGGGACGCGATTCCAGCCAGACCGACTGCCAGATTCCCGAGGACGGGGTGAAGCAGACGCCGTCGTAGTCCGTACGGGGAACGCTTCTCTGTTTGCCGTGGGCGATCTCGCGTTTGTCGGCGGGCGCGTCCACCCGTACGACCAATTCGTTGCCGGCGGAGGAAAGCGCGTCGGTGATGTCGGCCTCGAACGGCGTGTAACCGCCCTCGTGCCGTACGACCTCGGTGCCGTTGACCCACACCGTCGTCAGATGGTGGGCGGCCCCGAAATGCAGGACGACCCGCTGACCGTCCCATGCGGCCGGGACGTCCAGGGAGCGCCGGTACCACCCGACCTGTTGCCAGTTCTCGGCGATGCCGGAGGCGCGGGTCTCCCACGCGTACGGCACCGTGATGCGGCGGTCGTAGACGGGCTCGGTGAAGGAGAAGTCCCATTCGCCGTTCAGGCTGAGCCAGCTGTGCGAGCGGTCGAAGTGCGGCCGCGGATATTCTGTCATTTCCTTGCTCCTCAAGCTTTTCAGCCCTTGACGCTGCCGGCGAGGATGCCGTTGATGAAGTGGCGTTGCAGTGCGATGAAGACGAGCAGCAGCGGAATCATCGCGATGCTGCTGGCCGCGAGAAGTTCGCTCCAGACGGTGGTGAAATCGGCGCCGATCCGGTTGCCGGTGATGTTCTGTGCGAGCGTCGACAGCACCACCTGCAACGTCTGATGCTTCTCGTCGTTGACGGCGACGACCGGCCAGACGAAGTCGTTGTAGACGTTCATCATCGTGAGCACGGCCAGCCCGGCCAGGCCGGGCCGGATCACCGGCACGACGATGCGGCGGAACACCCCGAATTCCGTTGCGCCGTCGACTCTTCCGGCGTCCAGCAGCTCGTCGGGAATGGCCGCGATGACCTGCCGCATCCAGAAGATGGCGAACGCGTCGACGCTGCCCGGCAGGATCAGCGCCTTGTACGTGTTGACCCAGCCCAGCGAGCTCATCTCGAGCAGCAACGGAATGATGAGCACGAGGGTGGGCAGCATCAGGGTCAGCAGCACGATGCCGAACAGGACGTCCTTGCCGGCGAACTTGAACTTGGCGAACGCGTATCCGGCCAGAGGGCAGAAGACCAGTGTCATGCCGCCCTTGACGGCGAGCACCAGCGCCGTGTTGGCGAAGCCGGTGCCGATCGGCACGTCGGCGAACATGCTGCGGTAGCCGTCGAGGGTGATCTCCCCCAGGCTGAAACCGAGCGGGTCGCTGATGATTTTCGCGGCCGGCCGGACGGAGGAGCTGATCGCCCACCAGATCGGGTAGAGGAACAGCAGCGTCATGACGGTCAACAGCGCGTACGTGCCGATGCCGGGTCTTTTGTCATTCATCGTGTGCTCGCAGGAGCCGGACGGAGACGAGGGAGAGCGCGAACACGAGAATCACCAGCAGGAACGAGTTGGCCGCTCCGGTGCCGAGGTCGGAGGCCGTGATGTGGTCGTAGAGGTAGAGCCCGGCGGTCGTGGTGGATCCGTACGGGCCGCCCTGGGTCACCACGAACGGCTCGGCGAACATCTGGAACACCGCGAGCGTCTGGATGACCAGCAGGAAAGACAGGCTGCGCCGCATCAAGGGCACGGTCATCGACCAGAACTGCCGCCAGCGCGACGCGCCGTCGAGGTCGGCCGCCTCGTACACGTGCGAGGGAATGGATTGGAGCCCGGCCAGCAGGATGATGATGGCGAAGCCCGTGGTCTTCCACAGGAACAGCAGCGCCAGCGTCGGCTTGGACCAGGCGGTGCTGGTCAGCCAGCCCACATCGGGCAGCCCGGCCAGGTTGAGCACGTGGTTGACCAGGCCGTAATCGCGGTCGAAGACGACGATCCAGACCTGGGCCATGGCCACCAGCGGAGTCACGAACGGGGCGATGAACGCGACCCGGAACAGGCCGCGCAGGCGCAGCTTCGCGTTGGACAGCAACACCGCGGCGCCGAGGCCGGCGATGAGCTGGAGCGGCACGACGAGCAACCACATCACCGAGCTGTTGCCGAGCGACGCCCAGAACTCCGGGCTGGTCAACAGGTAGGTGTAGTTGTCCAGGCCGATCCAGCGGGCCTCGCCGGCCCCGGTCCATCTGGTGAAGCTCAACCTCAGGGCGTACGCCAGCGGATAGGCCCCGAAGGCGGCGAACACCAGGAAGAAGGGCAGGACGAAGACGTACGGCGTGAGCCGGCTCCTCGGTCCTTGTCTCATGGAAACGATCATGTGCTCAGGCCCGGTCCACCAGGTTCCGCTGAATCTGCCTGGTCGACTCGGCGATCACGTCGTCCGGCGACATCTGCCCCTGGATCAGGCGCTGCAGGTTGTTGCCGAGGTAGTCGACGGACTTGGCCCACCAGGCCGGGATGGGCGCGGCGGCCGGGATCGTCCGGCTGGCATCGACGGCCACCTTCCACAGGTCCTGCCCGCCGAGCGCCTCGACCGGCTGGAAGAGCGGCTTCTGAGCGTCGAGGGCGGGCAGGTACGCCGGGACCGAGGTGTTGAGCCCTCCCGGATAGGTGCCGCTGGGGCCGTACACGGCTTTGATGCCCTCGTCGCTGACGGTCATGTATTCGTACAGCCGCCAGGCCAGCTCGGGGTTCTTGGCCTTGGCCGGGATGACGAAGCTGCTGCCGCCCATCGCGCCGCTGCGCGCGCCGCCCGGGGTCCAGGCCGGCAGCGGCGCCGCGCGCCACTTGCCCTTGGTCCTGCTCAGCAGTTGCTGCGGCGCGAAGTCGAACCAGATCGCCCATGGCACGAACGCCTGCGTGCCGTCCTCGAGCGCGGCGATGTCGGCCGGCTTGAGGTACGGGGTGTGGGTGACCAGCTTGTCGTCCACGGCCGACTTGATCCAGGTGAGGATGCGCCGGTACTCCTCGGAGTCGAGGCGCAGCTTTCCCTGCTCGTCGCTGAGACTGGTGCCCTGCTGGTTGGCCAGCATTTCGAGCCACAGCTGGCCCAGGAACGGGTCGGCGTCGAGGTGGATCGGCTTGGCCTTGGCATTACGGTCGCGCAGCTTGCGCGAGGCGGTCAGCAGGTCGTCGTAGGTGGCCAGGGCGGCCGGGTCGACGCCGGCGTCCCGCAACAGGTCCTCGCGATAGAAGAGCAGGCCCGGGTTGAGGTCCCAGGGCACGCCGTAGACCTTGCCGTCGACGGTGTTCACCGACAGTTTCTGCGGCGCGATCTTGTCGCGGTAGGGGGCGATCAGCGTGGTCAGGTCGTACAGGTGCTCGGCCTGACCGGCGATCTTGGCGTCGTCCCAGAACGAGCCGTCGGGCACGCCGGCGCCGGAGATGAGCGTGTTGGCCAGCTTGGCGTCGATGTCGACGGCCTGGTGGTCGACGGTGACGCCCGGGTTGGCCGCGGTGAACTTCTTGATGGCGGCGTCGAAGACCTTGAACAGGTCGCCGGAGCGGCTCCAGATCGTCAGGCTGCCGGTCAGCGGGCCGCCGGACGACGAGGCGGTCAGCGGCTGACTCTCGGTGGTGCTGTCGCCACCGCCGCAGGCGGCGAGGGCGGTCAGAGCTCCGGCGGCGGCGGCCCCGGTCAGCAGGGTTCGGCGGGTTGTCATATCTGCTCCTTCGAGCCGGCGGCAGCGCCACGCCGTGGTGCTTGGCGGTTCTGCCGTTAACGTCTCTGCAACGATGCAGACATCGTGCATGCTGCTCTGCAACGATGCAAGACCTAAGATGGGCGCGTTGCATTAGGCTGTCGGTCGGCCGATCCGGGAGCTCAACATGGGGAGGGTGGAATGCGCGAGGCCACGTTGCGCGATGTGGCGACCAGGGCCGGGGTGTCGATCCGCACGGTGTCCAACGTCGTCAATGGCTACGCCCCCGTGTCGGACGCGCTGCGGGCGAAGGTCGAGACGGCGCTGACCGAGCTCGACTACCGGCCCAACCTGATCGCGCGCAACCTCAAGCAGGGGCGCAGCGGCATGCTCTGCCTGGTCGTGCCGGAACTCGACGTGCCCTATTTCGCCGAGCTGGCCCGGGCGGTCATCGCGGCCGGCCGCAAGCACGGCTACGCGGTCATGGTCGACCAGACCGACGCCGATCCCGTGCGGGAGAGGGAACTGCTCACCCGCAACTCCCGGCTCACCCTGTTCGACGGCCTGATCCTCAGCCCGCTCACCCTCAGCGCCCAGGAACTGCGCGAACGAGGCAACAAGACTCCGGTCGTACTGCTCGGCGAGCACATTTTCGACGGCAGCTTCTCGCACGTGGCGATCGACAACGTGGCGGCGGCCCGCGACGCCACGTCACACCTGATCTCCCTCGGCCGCACCCGCATCGCGGCGATCGGAGACCAGCCTTACCGTACGGGCGAGACCGCGCAGCTTCGCTCGGCGGGCTATCGGCAGGCGCTGGAACGAGCCGGCATCCCGTACGATCCAGCCCTCGTGCGGCCGACCGAGCGCTTCCACCGCCGGCTCGGCGCCACCGCCGCCACCTCGCTGATGGCGCTGGACTCCCCGCCCGACGCGATCTTCTGCTACAACGACCTGCTCGCGCTGGGCGCTATCCGCGGGCTGCTCACGGCCGGGGTGCGGGTGCCCGGCGACGTGGCCGTGATCGGCATCGACGGCATCGAGGAGGGCGAATTCTCGACGCCGAGTCTGAGCACGATCGTCCCCGACAAACAGGCGATAGCCACACTGGCCGTCGAGAGCCTGGTCTCTCTGATCGAGGGGGGCGCCGCTCCGGCCCCGGCCGAGGTGCGGGCGGCCCACACGCTTCTGCCCCGCGAGAGCACGATCGGCGCCCAGTCGCCGGCGGGGTAGCGGCCGCTTGCGGTGGAGTGTGACCATCGGCTATGAACAGGAATCGGATCATGGTCGTCGCGGGGGCGATCACGGCGTTCCTTGCCGGCACGCCCGCCGTTGCCAGTGCCGCGCCCACAGCCCAGCCTCAAGGTCGCATTCTCTTCGTCCGTACGGTGGACTCGCCGCACGGCAGCGGCGAGGTCCAGAGCGTTCTGCCCGACGGCAGCGCGCTCGCCGGCCTCAATCTCAAC
Organism: Actinoplanes sp. NPDC000266; assembly: GCF_042899005.1. Lineage (NCBI taxonomy): Bacteria > Bacillati > Actinomycetota > Actinomycetes > Micromonosporales > Micromonosporaceae > Actinoplanes > Actinoplanes sp. NPDC000266. The sequence goes on along the minus strand of NZ_JBIAZI010000001.1, from coordinate 130,512 downwards.
GTCAGTTGGGCTTCGTCGCCCGACTACTCCCCCGACGGCCGGCGGATCGCCTTCGTCATGCTGGGACCGGACGATCTCATGGCGTCCGTCTACACGGCCGCCGCGGACGGCACCGGAGCGCAACGGCTCACTCAGGCGCCGTGCGGTCCCGGACACCCCCGCTGGTCGCCGGACGGCACCAGCGTCGGGTTCGAGACCTGCGGTGACATCTTCAAGACCGACCTCAACGGGAACAAAACGCCGATCACCGGTGACAGCTGGGGCACCAATCTGTCCTTCTCCTGGGGTCCGCAGGGCAAGCGGATCGCTACCGCGAGCGTGGAAGCCCCCGGCTTGCACGTGTGGAAGGCGGACGGTTCCGCCAGCCGCCAGGTGAGCGATCTGCCGGCCGCCTACGACGTCGACTGGAACCCCAGGAACGGCAAGCTGGCCGTCTCCTCCGGCGACGACCTGTGGCTGGTCGACGCCGCGACCGGCGCGAAGAAGCGGCTCACCGACACACCGGCCGTGGCGGAGGGCAGCGTCGTATGGTCGCCGGACGGCAAGTGGCTGGCCTACAGCGAGAGCCAGGTGCACGAGTCGACCGACCCGGACACCGGCGAGAGCGTCCGTGAGGTGACCGACCCGCAGATCTACATCGTCAACGCGGCCGGCAGACAGCGGCACGCGGTCGGCGTGCCCGGCGTCCCGACGAGCTGGCGCGCACAGGCCTGAGCGCCACGGGGCTGGGAATCGTGCGGTGACGGTCTAGAGTGGACGCGTGCTGGGAGTAGTCGCGGTCGCGCTTGGCGGGCCTGAGGTGTTGCAGGTGACTGAGCTGCCCGACCCCGAGGCGGGGCCGGGGCAGGTGGTCGTCCGGGTCCGCGCCGTCTGTGTGCACCCGGCCGACGTGGCCGCCACCACCGGGGAGATCCCTCGTGGGCCGGATGTGCCGCCGTTCTCGCCCGGCTGGGACATCGCCGGCGAGGTGGTGTCGGTCGGGCCCGACACGCCGGATTTCGGTGTCGGCGATCGGGTCGCCGGGATGATCCCGTGGTATTCGACCCGGGGTGTGCCCGGCGGCTATGCCGAGTTCGTGGCCGCCGACACCGGCTGGCTGGTGCGGTTGCCGGACGAGCTCGACTTCGTGTCCGCGGCCACGGTGCCGCTCAACGCCCAGACCGCACACCAGGGGCTGTCACTGGTGTCGTTGGCCATGCTTCCGGCCGGGAGCAGCATTCTGGTCACCGGCGCCAGCGGCGGTGTCGGCGGCTTCGCCACCCAGCTCGCCGTTCAGAGCGGCTACCGCGTGCTGGCGCAGGCCGGCCATTCCGACGAGCAATGGGTGCGCGATCTCGGCGCCCACGAGGTCGTTCCCCGTTCCACCGACCTGACCACGGTGGGGCCGGTGGCCGCGGTGTTCGACGCGGCCGCCATCGGCGAGGCGGCGGCCGCCGCCGTCGAGGATCGGGGCATCGTGGTCGCGACCCGCCCCACGCCGCCCCTCGTACCGGCCCGTGGTGTGCGCCAGGAGCTGCAGCTCATCCGGCTCGACCGCGAGCTGTTGGACGACCTGGTGGGGCAGGTGGCGGCCGGGCGTCTGCGCACGCGCGTGGCGGATACGATGCCGCTGGCCGAAGCGGCCGACGCCCACCGGCGGGTGTTGGCCGGTGGGCTGCAAGGAAAGCTCGTGTTGACAGTGGGCTGACGGCGGTCAGCCCATGCGATGGTCGAGGTACGGATCGGCCTCGGCCCGGATCGTGAGACAGGTCGTGGGGATCGTGTCGACCATCGTGCCGGCGCCGTTCGGGCATCGGTAGCGGACCAGGGCCGCCCATTCGCAGGCGCTCTCGACCACTCCCGCCCGGCGGGCGCCGCTGCGGTGCACCCACACCGGGTCGCCCGGCCGGCACGCCGCCGCGGGTTCCGGGGCGACCGGGCCGTACGTCTCGGTGTGGTCGCCGTTCTCGGTGGCCACGACCCAGGTGATGCCCGCCTTGCCGGTGGCGTTCGCGTGTCGCTTGGCGCTGAACATCGCCCGGTCCGCGCGGCGCAACAGGTCGAAAAGGTCGTCGGCGCGCCCGGCCGGCACGACGCCGATCGAGGCGGTGACGGACAGGGTGTGCCCGCGCACGTCCATCGGAGGGGCGATCGCCGCGCTCAGCGAACCGGCCACCCCGTGCCACCACGACGGCGGCACGCCGGCGTGCGGAGCGCGCGGCAGGGCGGCGAACTCGTCACCGCCGAGCCGGGCCACCAGATGGTCGCCGAGGCAGGCGGTCATGCGCTGGGCGATGACGCAGAGGACCTCGTCACCGGCATCGTGCCCGTACGTGTCGTTGATCGGCTTGAAGCCGTTGAGATCGAGGATCACGACGGCCGACGAGCGATCGTCGCCGTGCAGCAGCTCCGGCGCGAGAGCGTTGAACAGCCGGCGGTTGGCCAGTCCGGTGAGCTCGTCGTGGCCGGCCATCCATCGCAGTGTGGCGCGCTCCTGCTCCAGCTGCTGGACGTGCGCCGCGAGCTGGTCGATGCGAGCTTGAAGGCGGGCGAGGTCGGGCCCACCGCCCGTTTCGGCGGCTACGGGATCGAGGATCCGCATCGGCCGTCCTCTCAAGACTGCGGCGGCGAGGGACCGCCAGGCGCCACAGTGGAATCATGACAGCCGGTCGGGACCCGTGCAAGATTTCACGAGGACAGCTCTCACGGTGACATGATGCGTGCGAAGCCACTTTCGGCTACTCTCAGTGCCGTCACTTTCGTGGTGAAAGAGCCGTGCTTACCCGTGAGATGCCGATCGTGCACTTCAGGCGAACATCGGGTGACACGTTGGCCACCGAATTGGTGGCGCGTCGGTTACGTAAAGTAATCGACTGTAGAAAGAGGGGCACTGATGAGCAGCGACACCGGCTGGATCATTTCCAGCAGGTCGACGGGCAACGGCGGCAGTTGCGTCGAGGCCCGCCGCCAGAGTGGCCAGATCGAGGTCCGCAACAGCAACGCCCGCGAAGCCGGCACCGTGGTGTTCACGACCGAGGAGTGGGACTCTTTCCTGTTCGGCGCCAAGCGCGGCGAGTTCGACCAGCTCCTGAACGACTGATCACAGCGGGCGGCCTACCTCGACGGGAATGAGAATTCTCCGACCGGTACGGACGCCTTGCTGATGAGATCGAAGACCCGCCGGTATTCGTCGACCTCGACCTGCTCCTCCAGATAGAGCGCACCGACGTGGGATTCGAGGTAGACCACGTCCGGGTCGTCCGGGTCGTCGAACTCCAGGATCCGGAAGGCGCCGGCCATCGCCGCGTGCGCCCCGACCGAGAACGGCAGCACCCGGATGTCGACCGTGTCCTGTCTGGACAGCCGCCGCAACTGCTCGATCTGACCCTTCATCACCTGTTCGCCGCCGACCGGCCGGGTCAGCGCTCCCTCGCCGAGCACCGTCACGAGGCGGATCGGCGGGTTGCGGGCGAAGAGTGTCCGCTGCCGCTGCAGGCGGAGATTGATGTGGCGCTCGGCGATCTCCGAGTCGGCCGGTTGCTCGGCCCCGAAGACGGCTTGCGCGTACTCCGGGGTCTGCAGCTCGCCCGGAACGATCTCGCCGTCGTACCCGAACATGCGGGACGCGGACGCTTCGAGCCCGACGTACAGCTTGAACCACTCGGGGATCACCGGGCTGGCGTCCCACCACTCCTGCTGTGACGTGCCCAGCGCGAGGTCGGCCAGCGCGTCGGTGATGCTCTGGTCCGCACCGTAGAGCCAGCAGAGCGCGCGCACGTTGGCCCCGGTGACCGGCACCTTGCCCGTCTCGATGCGGTGCAGCGTCGGCTCCGAGATGCCCAGACGTGCTTCCACCACATCGCGCCGGCTCATCCCGGAGGCCGTACGCAGCCGCGTCAATCGCCGGCCCAGCGCCCGCCGCACGACGCGTTGGCCTGTGACCGGCACGCCCTACCTCCGCCTTGCCAACCCAAGTGGACGGTGCTTAACGTACCCGCAACGCCGCGTTGTCAAAAGGCAACCCGTCGTCGCTGTCCGAACGAACGAGCGGATCAGGCCGAGGCGTACGCCCTCATGATGGTCTGATCGATGGAGCTGCCGCCGTCACCGTCGCTGTGACCCGCAAGGACAGGAAGCCGCCGGCCGGCGGCTTCGGCAGGGTGTCCCGCAGATCCTTCGAGACCTTGGCCGTCTGCCAGGTGGCGCCGTCGTCGACCGACGAGCGGACGATGAAGGACGTGATGCGCTGCGGCCTCAGCGCGCGGGAATGCCGCACGGTGAAGGTCGCCGGAGCGCCGGTGGCCCTGATCGCCGCCCGTCCGGGTCGCAACGGCGCGGGATCGCACCGCTGTGGCCGGACGGCTGGGCCCGGACGCCACCGCAGCCGGGCACGGACGGATCAACGGTGACGACGTCGCCGGTGAGCAGCGTGACCGTGGGGGTGCCGGTCGACGGCGATCAGCCCGGCGGCGAGGGCGTGACGGAACCTTCTGCGCATGTGGCTCCCGTTCCTCTCCACGCCGGCCCTGATTCCGGCTATACCGACGACAACGCGCAGGACACCGCCGACTTCAAACCGGCGTCCTCTACTTCAGCTGGGCCGAGGAGGCGGAGTCGTTGGAGAGGGGGGTCTCATAGGAGTTGTAGAGATCCTCCGACTGGCCGGGCTTGAGCTCGATCCACTTCCCGCCCCAGGTGCCGTGCTCGTGGACGCGCAGGGTGAAGGACGTCAGGTTCCTGATCGAGGACACGCTGTCGTTGAGGTTCTGGCCGTTGGTGTACCGGAAGTTGCGGAAGTCATTGACTTTCGCGCCCTTGTAGGCGAAACCGGCGATAACGGCGACCGTGCCCCGGTAGTTCTGGTCGTGGTAGAAGCAGACCTCGCCGGTCCGGCAGTCGTACACGGCCTCGGCCGGGGAGGACGCCACGGCAGTGGTGGCCGCGACGGCCAGGAGGGATCCGAGGGCGCCCTTGAGGGCGGTGCTTTTCTTCACGTCAATCTCCGAACCGTGATCTTTCCTTTTTCTGCGACGTTAACGATCGACTGTTGACGATTTCTTTCCCGCGACTGAACGGGTGCGGAGGCGGCGCGCCGAGACGCCGGCCCACGCGTTCCGCGTTCTCGGCCCGATGCTGACGCTGGTAGAGGCGGTGGGCCGAGCGCCAGTACCGCTCGGCTTCCGCCGTTTCGCCGAGGGCGGCATGGTTGTCGCCGAGGCACTCACGCACGTCGGCCTCCATGTAGGTGAAGTCGAGCTCGGCGAAGATCGCCAGCGCCTGGTGGTAGTAGGCCAGCGCCTGGCGATGCCTCCCCAGCCCGGACGCCACGAAGCCGAGGCTGTCCAGGATCCCCGCCTCCGCGTTGCGGCTGGTCTCGCGGCGCGCCAGGTCGAGAGCCTCGTCGAGGAAGGGCCGGGCCGGCTCGTACTGACCGAGCCGGGCGTGACACCAGCCGGCGCCGTTGAGCGCGTCGGACAGGTTGGCCTCGTCACCGGTCGCGCGGACGAGCCGCAGCCCTTCGATCGCGTGCTCGAGCGCCGGCTGGAGGTTCCCGGCCAGGTCGTGGACCCGGGAGAGAGCACGGTGAACCTGGGCCCGCGCGGGCCGGTGGTCATCGCCGGCCGCCAGCGTCAGCGCTCGGTCCAGCTGGTCGAGCGCTTCGCCGTAGCGCGAGGCGTGGGCCAGGGCGTGGGCCGAGAGACGCAGCGCCAGGCTCTCCCCCGCGGGGTCGTCGACGTGCCGGATCGCGGTGAGCCCGATCTCCCACGCCGTCACGTGGTCGAGCACGTGGCCGCGCCAGCGCTGATAGGTGTCCAGCGCCCAGGCGAACTGCCAGGTTCTCGGCCACCAGGACCGCCGGAAAGCGAGCTCCTGGGCGGCGAGCAGTCCGGCGTACTCGGCGTCCATCCAGCTCAGAACGGCGGCCTCGTCGTCGAAGGTGAGGGGACGGACATCGGCGGACATCGGCCCGAAGTCCAGTCCGGGCCGGCTGGGATTGAGGATCCGGTCTCCGGCGACCGCGGTCAGCAGCGCGAAGTCCAGGAGCCGGCGCAGGCCCGCGTCGCGCTCCCCGGCACTGAGGTCCGTCTCCGCCCGCTCGGTCAGATAGAGGCGGACCAGATCGTGCAGGCGCCATCGTCCACCCGGATATTCGCCGAGAAGCGAGTAGCGCTGCAGGGTCTGCAGCGCCCGGCCGGCTTCCCGCTCGGTCAGCCCGCAGAGAACGGCGACCGACTGGACGCTGACGTCCGCCCCCGGGGCCAGAGCGGTGAACAGCAGGATCCGTGCCTCAGAGGGAGTGAGTGCGCCGTAGGACCAGGACAGGACGGCGCGAAGGCCGGCCTCCGGCGGATCGTCCTCCAGAGCGGCGAGCCGGGTCCCGGCGTCGCCGAGTTCGCGGGCGACCGCGGGCAGCGCGAACCGCGGCCGCACGGCGGTGCGGGAGGCGGCGATCCCCAGAGCCAGCGGCAACCCACCGCACGCGCCGATCACCGCGGTCACCGCAGCGGCGTGCTCGGCCAGCCGCTGCTCGCCCAGCCGCGCGGTCAGCAACCCGCGGGCGCCGGCGTCGTCGAGGACGTCCAGGCCCACCGGCTCCGCCCCATGGCTCACGATCAGGCCCGTCAGCGTGTTGCGGCTGGTGATCAGCACCGTGCAGGCCGGCGATCCGGGCAGGAGCGGGGCCACCTGCTCGCTGCTCCGGGCGTTGTCGAGGACCACCAGGAGGCGTTTGCCCGCCGTCAGGGAGCGGTAGAGAGCCGCACGCGCGTCGACGTCGGCGGGCGTCGACTTGGGCGGGACACCGAGGGCGCTCAGGAATCCCCCCAGCGCGTCGCCCGGGTTGAGCGATCGGCCGCTCGGATCGAAGCCGCGCAGGTTGACGAAGAGCTGCCCGTCCGGGAACCGCTCACGATGAAGGTGAGACCAGCGCAGCGCCAGCCAGGTCTTGCCGATCCCACCCGTGCCGTGGATGACACAGACGGCCGGTCCGGGCCGCCCCTCGCGGGACCGTCGTGAGACGGCGGTCAGGGAGGCGAGCTCACGCTCCCGGCCGATGAACACGGGAACGTCCGGTTGAAGCTGGGCCGGACGGGACAGCACCGGGTCCGGCCGGACGATCGCGACGTCCTCGCCGCGCAGAATCGATTCGTGCAGCCGGCGCAGGTCGGCGTGGGGTTCGGCGCCCAGCTCAGCGCTCAGCCGGGCCCTCAGACCGGCGAAGACCCAGAGCGATTCCGCGGTACGCCCACTCGCGTGCAGCGCCGTCATCAGCGCGCCGGTGACCGGCTCGTCCAGCGGGTGGGCCAGCGTCAGATCACGCAGCGCCTCGATCGCCACCGAGGCCCGGCCGGCCCGGACACAGGCTTGCGACCACCGCACGGTCGCCGCGGCGTACTCACGGTGCCACGCCTGCCGGACCTGGGCCGCCCAGTGGCCGGGCAACCCGGTGAGCGGCTCACCCCGCCACAGAGCCCGGGCCTCCTCGAGCAGTGACATGCGGTCGTCGTCGCCGAGAGAGGGGCGTTCGGCACGGTCGGCCAGAGCCCGGAAGCGGCGGTAGTCGACCTGCTGGACATCGAGGTCGAGCCGGTAGCCGCCACAGTCGTGGATCAGCGGTGGCCGACCACCGTCACCGCACTCGAGCAGAGGGCGCAGCCGGGCGATATGTGAGTGCAACGCGCGCCGGGCGCCGTCGGGCGGCTCGTCCCACACCCGGTCGATCAGGGTCTCCGCGGTGACCGTCCGCCCCGCGTCGACCGCGAGCGCGGCGAGAACCTGCCGCCGCTGTGGCGGCCCGGCGTCCAGGATCTCCTCATCGAGCCGGATCGTGACCGGGCCCAGCAACAGGATGTCCATCCCCGTACCACCACCGTCGGCAAGGCGCCGTCGCTGTCGCTGTCAGCGCTCTGAGTGCGCCATCGTATCGAGCGACAACAATTCGACAACCACGCGCCGGGCGGACGCGCGCACGCTCACGGGCATGGGGAATGTGCACATCGGCCTGCTCGGTGACGTGACAGTGTGGACGGCGGACGGGACGCTGGAGATCCCGAGTCATCAGCAGCGGATGACCTTGAGTTGTCTCGCGTTGAACGCCGGCCAGATGGTCAGCACCCAGCACATCGTCAAGGCGCTCTGGGACGACGAACCTCCGCCGTCGGCCCGGACCACGGTCCGCGGATATATCCGCCGGCTCCGCTCCACGCTCCGATCCGGCGCCGTCCCGCCCTTCGACGTGATCGCTTCCTGTCCGGGCGGCTACCGCCTCCGCGCCGACCCGACCGATGTCGACCTGAGCGCCTTCCGCCTGTGGCGGGCCGAGGCGGCGGCGACGTCGAGCCGTACCCGGGAAGCGTCTCTGCTGGACCAATGCCTGGCTCTCTGGCGCGGCCGGCCGCTCGCCGGGCTGGACGGCGCGCCGTGGGTGGATCTGACCGCCACCGCGCTGGAGGAGGACATCCTGCAGACCGCCGAGCGGCGATGCGACCTGCTGATGGCCGACCGCGAATTCGGGTCGGCCGTCGCCTACACCCAGCGGCTCATCGCCCACCATCCCCTGCGCGAGAGCCTGTGGCGCCGGCTCCTGGAAAGCCTGCACGAGGCGGGCCGGACGGCCGAGGCGCTGGTGCTCTACCAGTCCATGCGCCGGCAGCTGATCGACGCCCTCGGTGTCGAGCCGTCGGCCGAGACACGCGAGGTCCACCGGCTGCTCCTCCGGGCGGACCAGCCCCGGACCACAGCCGGACCACGGCGCTCACACACGCCGGTGTGAGGCTCTTCTCAGGCAGGAAAGCCCCTGATCCGGAAAGGAACTCGCGATGCGTAGAGCCGTATCCGCAGGAATCACCGCGATCGCGCTGGGAGGTGCGCTGCTGGTGGGAGGCGGCAGCCCCGCCGCCGCGGCAACACCCGTCAGCGCGGCCAAACCGGTCGTCCAGGTCGCTCCGGACGGCGCCGTGCGCCAGTACTACGACTGGTACTGGACCCGCGCCAACTGCAACGCGGCCGGTTCGGCCATGCTGGTGCGCCACATCATCTACGGCTACGAGTGCACCCTGAGCGGCTACCTGACGTGGTACCTGTACGTCAGCTACTGACCGATTCCCCGTCACGCACTCAGCACACGGCCGAGGTCGGAAACGATCTCGGCCGTCAGAGGCGGGCCCCGAGCGTTTTGATCATGAGGCTGGCGATGACCGCCTGCCCCATGGTGGCGAAGTGGATCCGGTCGTCGCTGAGCAGGTTCGGGCGATCGTTGAGCGGGTGGTCCCAGCAGTCGGCGACGGCCGCGCCATGCTCGGCGGCCAGGGTGCGGGTGATGTCGTTCAGGCGGGCGACCCGGTCGCTGAAGTCGGGGAACGCGGGGATCACGAAGGCGCGCCCGAGGGTGAACACGCTCAGCTGAGCCCCGGTTCCCGCCGCCCATTCGTACATCGCGCGCAGGTCGCTCTCGATCCGGCCCCAGTCGGGGCGGCGCCGGATGATGTCGTTGGCGCCGCTGTTGAGGTGCAGGAGGTCCGGGCCGAACGCGGCGATCGGCCCGGTCTGCTCGGCGAGCGCCTGCGCGGTCGTCACGCCGACCCGGGCGGTGTTGAGACAGGCGAGGCCGGGCTGGGCCCGCCGCAGGGCTCGGTGGACCCGGTCGGCCCAGCCGAGGCTGTCATATCCGGGGGTCGGGTCTCCGACACCGAGCGACAGGCTGTCGCCGAAGACGGCGAAGCGCCGCCACGGGGCGCCGGTGAGGAGTTCCGCGGCCGCGTCCGGCGAGAGAACGTCGGGGTCGGTGGTTTCTGCGGTCATCATCGCGTCACCTGTCCTGGTTGCCGGTTTGCCGGATGAACAGCGCGGTCACCGCGCTGATGAGCACCACCGCGGTCACAAAGGTCCAGCCGTGGCGGAAGGCGCGGGCCTCCTCGGCGCCGAGGATGGCCACCAGGCCGGCGATGCCGAGGGCGTATCCCGTCTGCCGGGCCGTGTTGACGACCCCGCTCCCGGTGGCCGCGTCGACCGGGGCGAGGTCGGTGGTCGCGGTCGCGATGAGGGTGGGCATGGCGATACCGATGCCGGCCCCGATGGTCATCCAGCCCGGGAGGATGTCACCGGCGTACTGGCCGCCGCCCTGGATCGTCAGCAGCAGCGACCCGGCTCCGAACAATGCCAGGCCGGCCGAGACGACATGTCCGGGCGCCGCGCCGGCGGCCCAGCGCTGGGTCAGGGCCGCGACCAGCGGCACCATCAACGGCCCGGGCAACAGGGCCAGGCCGGCCTGGAGCGGGCCGTAGCCGGCCACGGTCCCCATCCACAGCGACACGCTCAGGAAGACGGCGCCGAAGGCGGCGGTGAAGGTCAGGATCGTCAGGTTGGCGACGCGGAAACTCGGCACCCGGAACAGCTCCGGCGGTATTACCGGCGCCGGATGCGTACGGACCCGGTGGATCAGCAGCGCCAGGGCAGCGAGGGCGACAACGGCGGTCGACAGCAGCCGGCCGCTCCCCCACGAGCCGGTCATCACCAAGCCCAGCGAGACGGCGCCGACGGTCACCGCGATGGCGATCGCGCCCACCGGATCGGGCATGCGCGGGCGAGAGGATGGCAGGCCGTCGGGGAGCAGACGGACCGCCGGCACGAACGCGATCAGGCCGACGGGCAGGTTGAGCAGGAACGCCCACCGCCACGACACCTCGGTCAGCAGACCTCCGATCACCGGGCCGAGCGCACCCGCGAAGGAGGACGTGACGGCCCAGATCCGCACGGCGCCCGCACGACGGGTCGCGGGGAGCACGCTCAGGATCAGCCCGAGACTGGCCGGGGTCAGCACGGCGGCGCCGACGGCCTGGACGGCCCGGGCGCCGATGAGGGTCCACAGTGAACGCCACGTTCACGATGAACAGGTCCAGCATCGTCATGAACGCGGCCGCGCACAGCAGCGCGGTGGTCCGGGTGGCGGCGGTGGGCGCGACCTCCGTGCTCATGACCCTCCCCAGTCGGTTGTGTTTTCCAACTAACCCCAGTCAGTTTGAAAGCACAACCCACTTCGGCGAGAATGGCACCATGCCGGCCGCACCCGCCGAACGAACACCCAGGGACTGCACGATCGCCGACGCCCTCGAGATCGTCGGCGATCGCTGGACGCTGCTGATCGTGCGCGAACTGTTCTACGCCCAGCAGCGCTTCACCGCGATCGTGCAGAACACCGGGGCGCCGCGGGACATCGCGGCGGCCCGGCTCCGCAAGCTCGTCGAGCACGACGTGGTCGCCCGCGAGCAGTACAGCGAGCGGCCACCACGGTACGAGTACCGGCTCACCGCGGCCGGCCGCGACCTGGCACCGGTGCTGCTCACCCTCAAACGCTGGGGCCACGAGCACGTACGGCACGGCGACGACCCGGTGCGCTTCGACCACACCTGCGGACACGAGTTCGTCGCCGAGGTGCACTGCACCGCCTGCGGCGACGCTCTCGAGCGAGGAAAGCTGACCCTCAAGTCCGAGGGGTAGCGTCCGGGCGGTGCCAGCGCAGCCAGGCGGCCTGGCCGCCGTCGACCAGCAGGTCGGTGCCGGTGATGTAGAGCGAGCCCGGCCCGGTCAGGAAGGCCACCGCTTCGGCGATCTCGGCCGGCGTTCCGGTGCGGCCGATGCCGCACGCCTCCAGCATGCCCATCATGTGGTCGCCGGACGCCGACGCCGCCTCGGCCCGGGACATCGGGGTGGTGATGACGCCGGGGCTGACCGTGTTGACGCGGGCGCCGAGCCGGTTCCAGGCCGGGGCGGCGGCCTGCACCCGGACCTGGTTGGCGCGCTTGGCGAGGATGTAGGCGGCCGTACGGTCGTCCGGCGCCGCCTTGACCACGTCCAGCGCCAACAACTGGTCCGTGGGTGCCGTCGCCAAGGCCCTCTCCTGCTCCGGGCTCAGCGACGCGTAGTGCCCGGCCATGCTGGCGATGCAGACCAGCGACGTGCCGCGGGTTGCCACCGCCTGGAAGGCGTCGATGACGTGGGCCGTGCCGGCCAGGTCGACCGCCATGATCTTGTCCACCGTGGAGGTCGCGGCGGACACCCCGGCGGTGTGCACCACCGCCGTGATCGGGCCGGCGGCGGCCGCGGTCTCGGCCAGCGCGGCCACCGCGGCCGGGTCGGCCACGTCGGTCAGGTGCCCGCGTGCGTCGTACCCCTCCACCCGCAACGCGGCGACGGCGGGATCAAGCGTCTCCGGGAAGGCGTCGGCCAGCAGCACGGTACGCCCGCTTCCCAGGCGCCGGGCTATGGCCAGTCCCATGCCACCGGCCCCGGTCACCACGATCGTCATGACAGCACTCCTTCGGTGGCGATGGCTTGACGCCACGGGCGGATCATCTTGGGGGGCATGCCCACGGCCAGGGCGCCGACGAGGCGGTCGCCACGGCGGTACGCGGCCAGGAACCGCCGCTGTTCGAGGTCGCCCTCGACCACCTCGACCGTGTCGTGGCCGCGCAGGTGGCCGTAGGCGTGGATCTTCATGTCGTACTGGTCGGACCAGAAGTACGGGACCGGCGCGAAGGGCCGGCCGGCGCCGAGCAGGTTGCGGGCCGCGGCCATGCCCTGCTCGGCGGCGTTGGTGCGGTGCTCGATGCGCATCGACTCCCCGAACAGCGGGTTGTGCCAGCGGGCCACGTCTCCCGCTCCGTAGACGCCGGGCGCGGCCGCGCAGAACTCGTCGCACACCAGCCCGTCGCCGACCTCGAGGCCCGACAGCCACTCGGTGTTCGGTGCCGAGCCGATGGCTACCAGCACCTCGTCGGCGGCGATCAGGGTGCCGTCGGCGAGAAGCACCCCGCGCTCGGTCACCGACGAGACCGTCACGCCCGTACGCAGGTCGACGCCGTGCTCCCGGTGCGCCTCCGACAGCACCCGGCCGATCGGCTCGCCCACGGCATGGGCGAGCGGCACCGGCGCCGGCTCCAGCAGCACCACGTCGCATCCGAGGCCCCGGGCGACCGCGGCCGCCTCGGCGCCGAGGAAACCCGCGCCGACCACGGCCAGACGGACACCGGGCCGCAGATGGCGCCGGAGCGCGAGCGCGTCGTTCACCGTCCGCAGAACGTGCACTTCTCTCCCCGGGAGTCTTCGAGGGCGTACACCCGTCGCGATAATCAGCCCGTCATAGGGAACGCACGTGCCGCCGGCCAGCCGCACGACCCGCTCCTCGATGTCCAACCCTTCGGCGCGTACGCCGAGCCGCAGATCCAGGCGCAGCGCGGTCAGCTGGTCCAGGGTTCGCAGCGCCAGCCGGCCGGGCTCCCACTCGGAGGCGAGGATCTGTTTGGACAGCGGCGGACGGTCGTACGGGACCTCGATCTCCTCACCGATCAGGGTGAGCGAACCCTCGAAGCCCTCGCGGCGCAGGGTTTCCACCGCCGCGAGACCGGCGGCCGAGGCGCCGGCGACAACGATCCGGTTCACGCCTCGACCACGCGGATCGCGGCGGCGGGACAGACCGCCGCGGCCTCGCGCACCGCGTCGTGCTGATCGGGACCGGGCGCATCGTCGAGCACGATCGCGACACCGTCGTCGTCGCGCTGGTCGAAGACGTCCGGGGCCACCATGGCGCACTGTCCGGCGGCGACGCATTTGGGCTCGTCGAACTCGATCCTCATGACGGCTCCCCTCACCACGTGACCGGCAGCGACTTGAGGCCGTAGGCCACACCTTCCATGGCGAACTCGACCTCCTCGAACGGCACCGCGAGCGCGAGCCCCGGGAGACGGCGATAGAGGGTGCCGTACGCCACCTGGAGCTCCACACGGGCGAGGGACTGCCCGAGGCACTGGTGGGCGCCGTAGCCGAAGGCGTGGTGCGAACGGGCCGGCCGCGTCAGGTCGAGCCGGTCCGGCTCTCCGAACTCGGCCGGGTCGTAGTTGGCCCCGGCCAGCTCGAAGATGACGCCGTCGCCGGCCTTGATGACCGTGCCGCGCACGTCGATGTCCTCGACCGCGATCCGGCGGATGCCACTGTGCACGATGGTCAGATAGCGCAGCAGCTCCTCGACCGCGTTCGCGACGAAGCGCGGATCGTCGCTGTTGTCGCGCAGCAGCGCCAGCTGGTCCGGGTTCCGCAGCAGGGCGAGGGTGCCCAGCGAGATCATGCTGGCGCTGGTCTCGTGGCCGGCGATGAGGATGGCGCTGCCCATGGTGACGGCCTCGGCGTGGGTCATCTCGCCCGCCTTGACCCGCGCGCCCATCTCGGAGAGCACGTCGTCGGCCGGCTCGGCCATCTTCCTCACCAGCAGCTCGGCCAGGTAGTCACCCAGGCCCCGGCTGGACTGCGACGCGTCGTCCGGGTCGGTGTCGTGGCTGATCGCGCGGCGGCTGGCGCCCTGGAAGAACTCGTGGTCCTCGTACGGCACACCGAGAATCTGAGTGATCACGAGCGTCGGCACCGGCAGGCCGATCCTCGCCACGAGGTCGGCCGGCTTCGGGCCGGCCAGGAACTCGTCGATCAGGCCGTCGATGACCTCCTGGATCCGCGGGCGCAGCGTCTCGACCCGCTTGACCATGAACGGGGCGTTGACCGTGCGCCGCAGGCGGGTGTGCTCCGGCGGATCGGTGTTGGTGATCAGCTCGGGGAGGTGCGGGGCCATCGCCGCCCGCGCCTTGGTCATGTGCGGATAGCCGGGCTTCTTCTCGTCGATGCTCAGTCGTGGATCGTTGAGGAGCGCCCGCTGATCGGCGTGCCGGGTGACGAACCACGGCGTACTGCCGTCCCAGATCCGGACCTTGCCGATCGTTTCCGTGACTCGCGCCGCGGGGGCCGGAGCGAAGGGGCAGCGCGACTCCCGCTGCATCGGGTAATACGGGGCTTCTGGCATAAAGCCATGCAAACAAACGCGCCTGACGACACCCGGACGGTCACCTGACAGGAACCTGACGTGGCCCAGCTCACATATCGGCCGGCTCGCCGAGCCAGTATCCGAAGCCGCGGCGCGTGTGGATCAGGGCCGGGCCGGTCTCGTCGACCTTCTGCCGCAGGCGGGACACCAGGCGCTCCATGGCGTTGTCGCCGCGGGACTCACCCCAGATCTGCCACGCCAGCTGGTCCTTGGTGAGCACCCGTCCCTCGTTGAGCAGCAGATGCCGCAACAGCCGGTATTCGGCCGGGGTCACGTCCAGCGTCTGCCGGCCCCGGGACGCCCGGTAGGCCGTGTCGTCCAGAACCAGGTCGCCGTAGTGCAGCGCGCCACGCCGGGAACGCAGCAGCACCTGGGCGCGGGCCAGCAGCTCGGTGACACGGCAGGGCTTGGTGACGTAGTCCTCCACCCGGTCACCCACCTCGGGAAGGATCTCGTCGAGGGCGTCGCAGTCGGCCACGCAGAGAACGGGCGGCCGCGCGGCCGGGCTGAGCCGGCAATCGGCCAGCTCGACCAGGTCGGGCGTGCCCAGATCGACAATCACGAGGTCGAAGTGCTCCTCGGTCACGAGCGCGACGGCGGTGCCGCCACGGGGAACCGACGCGACCGCCGAGCCGGCCGCGCCCAGCCCCGTGGTCATCGCGTCCCGCGGCCCGGCGTCAGGCGCGACAACGAGCAGCCGGCGGCCCCACAGCCCGGAGGATCGCCGACCCACGTGACCACCCCCTTCCGCCCGAACGTACCGCAAGCGCGGTACGCGCTTTCACCGCGCTGGGTTGACGCTTCCGTACGTGCGAAACGGGACGCTGATCAGGTCAGTCTCCCCTGTTCGAAGGGTTGTTCCCGTGTCTGCTCTCGCACGTTGGTGCTCCCGGTGGCGCTTCGCCGTCGCCGGTGGCTGGATCGTGACGCTCGTCGTCCTGGCCGCGCTGGCCGCCGGGCTGGGAACGGCCTTCACCGACTCCACCGATCTGCCCGACAGTGAGTCCTCCACCGCGTACGCCCTGCTCGGCGAGCAGGGCGGCCCCTCCACCACCAGCGGCACCATCGTGTGGCACAGCACCGGCGTCTCGATCTCCGATCCGGCCGTACGCCAGAGCGTCACCACCATGCTCGCCGAGATCAAGGCCCAGCCCGGCGTCGAAGCGGTCACCCAGGGCCAGACCAACACCGGCGAGAACACCGCGTACGCCCGGGTGACGCTCACCGATGACGCCGACGCCGAAGCGATCGCCGAGAAGGCCCGGGGCTTCGACTCGGCGGCCCTCGACGTCGAGGCGGGCGGTCAGGCCTTCACCACCCAGCCCGAGGCCTCGCACGGCACCGAGGCCGTCGGCATCCTGGCCGCCCTGGTCATCCTGCTGCTGATGTTCCGCTCGGGCTGGGCCGCCGCCCTGCCGATCCTCACCGGCCTGGTCGGCGTCGGAACCTCCCTGCTGATCGTCGTCCTCGGCGCGCACGTGGTCGACCTGCCCGCCACCAGCCTCACCATGGGCGCCCTGATCGGCCTGGGCGTCGGCATCGACTACGCGCTGTTCATCGTCAACCGGCACCGCAAGGGCCTGATGAGCGGCCTGAGCGTCCGGGACTCGATCGCCCAGGCCGTCAACACCTCCGGCCGCGCGGTCGTCTTCGCCGGCGCCACCGTCATCGTGGCGCTGCTGAGCATCTTCGTGGTCGACCTCGGCCTGCTCACCAGCATGGGCCGGGCCGCCGCGGTCAGTGTCCTGTGCACCATCCTCGCCGCCATCACCCTGCTGCCCGCCCTGCTCGCCATCCTCGGCACCCGGGTGCTGTCCAAGCGCCACCGCGGGGCTTTGGCTGCGGGCATCCCGATCGAGACCTCCTCCAAGGCCGGCCCGGCCGCCCGGTGGGCCGCTCTGGTCAGCCGCTCGCCGAAACGCCTCGTCGCGGCCGCCCTGATCGTCGTGGCCGCGCTGGCCCTCCCGGCCACCCAGCTGCGCGTGGGCGACGCCGACGCGAGCAGCGACCCGGCCGGCTCGGTCACCCGCGCCTACTACGACCTGGTGACCCCCGCCTTCGGCGCCGGCTTCGACGCGCCGCTGCTGCTGGTCGCGAAGACCCCCGACCAGGCCTCGGCCGCCGCCTTCACCGCGCTGACCAAGCAACTCTCGTCGGTCACCGACGTCGCCACCGTCTCGGCCCAGCCGGTCCAGGCGGGACAGACCATCGCCGTGGCCACCGTCATCCCGGAGACCAGCGCCCAGACCGAGAAGACCGCCGACCTCGTCCACCGGCTGCGCGACCACGTCATCCCGGCCGCCGCCGAGGGCACCGGCCTGCGCGTCTACGTCGGCGGCACCACCGCCACCAGCATCGATCTCGGCGACGCCCTGCTCAGCAAGCTGCCGCTCTACCTCGGCCTCATCGCCCTGCTCGGTTTCCTGCTGCTGGCTGTCGCCTTCCGCAGCATCCTGGTCCCCCTGGTCGGCGCGCTCAGCAACCTCGCCACCATCCTGGTCGGCCTGGGCACGGTCACCGCGATCTTCCAGTTCGGCTGGGGCTCCGAGCTGCTGCAGGTGGGTTCCGGCGCGCCGGTCAACTACCTGGTGCCGGTGCTCATCGTCGGCATCGTCTTCGGCCTGTCCATGGACTACCAGGTGTTCCTGGTCAGCCGCATGCACGAGGAGTGGACGCACACCCGCGACAACACGCGCACCGTCCGGGTCGGGCTGGCCGAGACGACCCAGGTCATCGTGGCCGCCGCGACCATCATGCTCAGTGTGTTCGCCTCCTTCGGCTTCGGCGGCGAGCGGATCGTGTCCGCGATCGGCATCGGTCTCGGCCTGGCCGTGCTGGTCGACGCGTTCGTCGTCCGCCTGGTCCTGGTGCCGGCCCTCATGCGGCTCATCGGGCCGGCCAACTGGTGGTACCCCCGATGGGCGAACAAGATCACCCCGCACGTGTCCATCGAAGGCGAGCGCGAGCCCGTCGCCGCCCTCTCCCGGCAAGAATGATCCGATGCCGATCCGTGTGCTGCTCGCCGACGACCAGGCCCTGCTGCGGGCCACGTTCCGCCTGCTGCTGGAGGCCGAGGACGACATCGAGGTCGTCGGCGAGGCCGGCGACGGCGCCGAGGCGGTCGCCCTGGCCCACACCACCCGGGCCGACCTGGTGCTGATGGACATCCGCATGCCCGGCACGGACGGCATCGAAGCCACCCGGCGCATCACCGGCGACGAGGACCTGGCCGGTGTCCGGGTGGTCATCCTGACCACCTTCGAGACCGACGAGCTGGTGGTGGACGCCCTGCGGGCCGGCGCGAGCGGCTTCCTCGGCAAGGGCGCCGACCCCGGCACGCTGCTCGACGCCATCCGGGTCGTGGCGGCCGGGGAGTCGCTGCTCTCCCCCGCCGCCACCACCGCGCTCATCGAACGGTTCCTGGCCACCCCGAGCCGGCCCGGCCCGCGCCGATTCGACGGAACGCTCATCAGCGCCCTGACCGAGCGGGAACTCGAGATCACCGCGCTGGTCGGCGCCGGCCTGTCCAACACCGAGATCGCCGAACGCCTGGTCATCAGCCCGGCCACCGCCAAGACCCACATCAACCGGGCGATGGCCAAGACCGGCGCCCGCGACCGCGCCCAGCTGGTCATCTTCGCCTACGAGAACGATCTGGCCGGCCGCCGTGGCTGACACGTACGGGCGCGCCGCCTGGCGGATCTGGGCGGCGCCCCTGCTCACCGTGCTGATCATGATGGCGGCGACGGCCTGGCACGACGAGAACACGCTCGTGAAACCCACCGCCGCCCAGTTCGTGCTGATCCTCACCGGCGCCATAGCCCTGCTGTTCCGTCTGTGGTGGCCAGTGCCGGTCGCAGCGGTCACTGTCGTCTGCGGCGCGCTGCTCCCCCTGTTCGAACCCCACCTGGTCTTCATCGACGTCGCGTGCGTCGTGGCCGCCTACACGGTGGCCACCCTGCGCTCACGCCGGACCGCCTGGACCACCGGGATCCTGGCCACCGTCGCGCTGACCGCGGCCATCATCCCCTGGCAGCCTCACGGCCTGCTCGACATCCTCAACGTCCTGCCCGCCAACTACATCCTCGTCGCGGTCGCCGTCGGCGACGCCGTGAAGACCCGCCAGGCCCTGCTGACCCAGGTCCGCGAACGCGCCGAGCAGGCCGAACGCACCCGCGAGCAGGAGGCCCGCCGCCGCGTCGGCGAGGAGCGCATCCGCATCGCCCGCGACCTGCACGACGTCGTCGCCCACCACATCACCCTGGTCAACGCCCAGGCCGGCGTCGCACACCACCTCATGCGCACCCACCCCGACCGCGCCTACCAGGCCCTCGCCGAGATCCGCGAGACGAGCCGCGCCGCCCTCGACGAGCTCCGCGCGACCGTCGGCCTCCTGCGCCAGGACGACGATCCGCCGGACAGCCGCCGGCCCACCCCGACGTTCGCGGACGTGGACAGCCTGATCGACGGTTTCCGCAAGGCCGGCGCCGACATCGCCGTCTCCACCGAGGGCAAGCCGGTCCCATTGACCGCCCCGGCCGACGTGGCGGCGTACCGCCTCGTCCAGGAGGCCCTGACCAACGCCGGCAAACACGCCCTCCCCGGGCCGGTCCAGCTCCACTTCGCCTACGACCCGGCCCATCTGCGCATCACCGTCACCAACCCCGCCCGCCCCGGCCACCACGGCCCGGGAACCGGCCACGGCCTCATCGGCATGCGCGAACGAGCCGAGGCCGCCGACGGCACGCTGACCACCGAGATGCGCCCCGACGGCCGTTTCATCGTCGAAGCGACCCTCCCCTTGCGGACGCCGGCACCCGGGCGCCCTTGATCGTTCGAATTCTAAGCAAGTAGGCTCTCCCGGTGAGCACACCGTCCGAAGGCCTGAACTCGGAGCAGCTCGGCGCCTACTTCGCGCTGATGGAGGTCAGCAGCCTTCTGCAGTACGCGGTGGACGAGCACCTGCGCGCCGACGGCGACCTCAGC
The DNA here is from genome assembly GCF_042899005.1 of Actinoplanes sp. NPDC000266. Taxonomy (NCBI): domain Bacteria; kingdom Bacillati; phylum Actinomycetota; class Actinomycetes; order Micromonosporales; family Micromonosporaceae; genus Actinoplanes; species Actinoplanes sp. NPDC000266. The sequence goes on along the minus strand of NZ_JBIAZI010000001.1, from coordinate 110,684 downwards.
TACGTGCAGTTCCAGATCCTGGCCCGGCTGGTGGACTCGCCGGAGGGCCGGCTGCGGATGACCGACCTGGCCGACGGTGTGGTGTACAGCCGCAGCGGCCTGACCTATCAGGCCGGGCTGCTGGAGAAGCGTGGCCTGGTCACCCGGGCGCCGTCGCCGGACGACGAGCGCAGCGTCATGGTCACCGTCACCGACGCGGGCCGGGCTCTCATCGCGCATGTGCTGCCGGGGCACGTGGAACGCGTACGGCAGCTGTTGTTCGATCCGATGAAGGACCGGGACCTCTCCACCCTGAGCAGCGTGCTGGGCCGCGTGCGCGAGCACATGCGGGCGACCCCGCCCCGCTCCGCCAAGCCTCGCGCCGGGCGCAACCGGGCCGAGTGAGGGGCGGCGAGATGGATCGGGCGTTGCTGGCCGACTTCCTCCGGGCCCGGCGGCAGGCGCTGCGGCCCGAGGACGTCGGGCTTCCCGCGGGCTCCCGGCGCCGCACCAGCGGGCTGCGGCGGGAGGAGGTCGCGGTGCTGGCCGGCATGTCGGCCGACTACTACAGCCGCCTCGAACAGCAGCGCGGCCCGATGCCGTCCGAGCAGATGCTGGCGGCGCTGGCCCGCGGCCTGAAGCTCAGCCCGAGCGAGCGCGATCACCTGTTCGACCTCGGCGGGCACTCGGCGCCGCGGCGCGCGCTGCGCGACGAGCAGGCCAGCCCGGCCATGCGGCGGATCGTCGAGCGCATGTCGGACACGCCGGCGATCGTGCTGTCCCGGTTCGGCGAGGCGCTGCTGCAGACCCGGCCGGCGGTCGCCCTGCTCGGCGACTACACCAGCTACCACGGCATGGACCGCTACCTGGTCTACCGCTGGTTCACCGATCCGGCGCAACGCGCCCTCTTTCCGCCGGAGGACCACGAGGTCCGGGGCCGGGTCTTCACCGCGGAGATCCGCGCGGCGTACACGGCCGACCCCGCCGGAACGGCCGGCGAGATCGTCGAGGCGCTGCTGACCGTAAGCCCCGCGTTCGCCGAGGTCTGGCGGAGGCACGAGGTGGGCCTCGTCCATCATCACGATCTCAAGCGCTACCGGCATCCGGAGCAGGGCGAGCTGGAGCTCTACGCCCGGCGGCTGATCGACCCCGACGAGGGTCAGGAACTCCTGGTCTACCTGGCCGAGCCGGGCTCACCGAGCGATGACAAGCTCCGGCGCCTGAGCGCCATGTGACGGTTATCCACGGACAAGTAGTCCGTGGATAACCGTGCCATTCACCTTCTCCCCGGTTCGTATCACTCTGGACGAGTGCAGCGGGAACGTGTCGGGCCTTTTCTGGCGTACCTGGTCGAGCGGCTGTCGGATCACCCGGCGATCGTGTTCTCGCGGTTCGGCGAGATGCTGCTGCGGACCCGTCCCGCGGCGGTCCTGCTGAGAGACCGCGCTCTGGTCGAGGTGGGCGGCACACCCGATTCCCGCCTCCGGCGTTACCGGCACGCCCTCCTGGGCGAGCTGGAGCTGTACCGCCAGGTTCTGGTGGATCCCGACGAGCACCAGGTCCTGCTCTTCTTCACCACCGTGCCCGGCTCGGCGAGCGAGGAGAAGCTCCGCCGGCTGCTGTAGGCCACGTCACACCCGTTTCTAGTTGCTTCGAATTCGAAGCCAAGTATGGTCAAGAAGTGCTTCGAAAACGAAGCACCCGACGAGAGAAGGCTCCCGATGAAGGCAGTGCGATTCCACGAGTACGGCGACCCGGCCGTCCTGCGGTACGAGGACACCGAGCGCCCCACCCCGGCCGCCGGCCAGGTCCTGGTCCGGGTCGCCGGTACGTCGTTCAACGGCGTCGACGGCAACATCCGCGGCGGTTTCATGCAGGGCCCGATCCCGGTGACGCTGCCGCACACGCCCGGCATCGACGTCTCCGGCACGGTCGAGGAGCTGGGCGAGGGCGTGACCGCCGTTCAGGCCGGGGACCGGGTCGTCGGCTTCCTGCCGATGACCGAAGACGGCGCCGCCGCCGAGTACGTTCTGGTCCCGGCCGAGATCCTGGCCCCGGCGCCCGCGAGCATCCCCCTGGCCGACGCGGCCGCGCTGCCCACCGTGGGCCTGACCGCCTGGCAGGCGCTCTTCGACCACGCCAAGCTCACCGCCGGGCAGCGGGTGCTGATCAACGGCGCCGGCGGCGCGGTCGGCTCGTACGCCGTCCAGCTGGCCGAGCAGGCCGGCGCCGAGGTCGTCGTCGTCAACGGCCCCCGCGGCCAGGACGGCCTGCGCACCATCGACGAGGTGACCGAGCCGGTCGACGTGGCGCTCAACCTGGCCCCGGTCGAGCCGGACCGGCTGACCGCGCTGGTCGGCCTGATCCGCGACGGCGGCGTCCTGGTCAACACGACGGTGTGGATGCCCGCTCCGTCCGACGACGCCAGGGACGTACGCGGCGTCAATCTGTTCGTCCGTAGCGACGCCGGCCAGCTCGCGCACCTGGTGTCGCTGGTCGACTCGGGCGAGCTGCGGGTCGACGTGGCCGAGCGGGTGCCGCTGGCCGAGCTGGCCACCGTGCACGCGCGGGCCGCCGCCGGCAAGCTGGCCGGCAAGACCGTCATCGTCGCCTGAGAGTCGGGCGGATTCATCGAAAAGACAGTTCAACGCCCGGCCCAAGGACGACCCGGAGCGCACGACGTTGCCGGTCGCGGGTGACGATGTCGCCGCGAAAAAACTGGTGACGCGGTTCATGGAGACGGTCGGCTACGACGTGGTCGACGCTGGTTCGCTTCCGCCGGCCCATGTCGCCATCTTCCTGGACCTCGCGCGCGGAGCGACGTTCAAGAGGTAGGCAAAGCCTGCGGGGTGCCGTCGAACGGCACCCCGCGGTCCCGCGCCCGCCCCCGGAAAGCGCGAGGTGAGCAGCCGACGACGCGGCGGAAGGCGGTGCTGAAGGCGCTTTCGGACTCGTAACCCGTGGCCACCGCCAGCTCGGAGATCGACCGGGTGTCGTTGCGCAGGGCGTCCCGCGCCAGGCTCATCCGCCACTCGATCAGATACGTCAGCGGCGCCGTGCCGATCTTCGCCTTGAACGAGGCGGCGAACACCGAGCGCGACGTGTGGCTGATCGCGGCGAGCTCGTCGAGAGTCCACCGGCGGCTCACATCGGCGTGCATCGCACGCAGGGCCGCTCCGATGCCGTCGTCCACGAGAGCGCCGAGCCAGCCGACGGGCCGTTCGCTCCCATCGGCGTGCACACGCAGCAGATGAACGAGGATGAGCTGGGCGAGGTGCTCCAGGGCCAGGGACCGGCCGACGCCGGCCGACTCCATCTCGGCGACGGTCAGCGCGGAAAGGTGCTGGAGCAGCGCTCCCCGCGAGTCGCCGGCCCGGACGAGCACGACGGGTGGGAGCACGTCGAACAGCATCGAGGCGTTGGCTTCCTCGAACATGAAGTCGATGCTGCAGACGTACGTGTCCTCGTCGCTCTCGGCTCCGATGCGGAGGTCGCCGTCGTCCGGTTCCTTCAGGTAGAAGGTGGCCGCGCGGGGTTTCACGTCGAGCGCGCTGGCCAGCGTGTAGGCCGGCGGGTTGTTCAGGAGGAAGAAGTCCCCTTCGTTCAGCACCACCGGCCGGCAGCCCTCGAGGTCCAGCCAGCACTCGCCGTGGAGGACGACGCCCAGGCGTACGTGCGGACGTGGGTCGAACCGCACCGCCCACGGTGTGGCCGCGTGCACGCGTGCCGGCAGGACCGCGTGCGGGTGCAGCAGCCGCAGGACGTCGGCGATCGGGTCGCCGGTCCCGAGGGTCATCGTGCCGAAGTCCGCAGAAGGGCGAGTTTCTCGGCGTCCCGCGAGCTCGGATCGGCCCAGTTGAGCACGATGTGCAGGTCGGCTCGCTCGATGGTGAGGATGTCGCAGTTGAGGGTGATGTCCCCGAGCTGCGGGTGGACGACCGTCTTACGGTTGCGTTCCAGCGGCAGCGTCTCGTAGCGCGTCCACAGCCGGGCGAAGCGCGGGTTCGCCTCGCGCAGACCGCTGATCAGCTCGGCGACGGCGCGGTCGTCGGGATAGCGATCGGCCGCCCGGCGCAGGTCGGACACCATCATGCGTTCGAAGGCGTCGGCGTGCGCGGCGTCGCGTTCGATGCGCGAAGCGCCGGCCGCGGCCGGGGCGGCGAAGTGTCCCCAGATCATGTTGAGCGTCCGGGCGTTCGACTCGGCCGGGTTCCCGAAGAGCGCACCCCACAGCGGGTTCCACTGCACGACGTCCCATGCCGCGGTGAAGACCGCCAGCGGGGTGTCGCTCATCCGGTCGATCATCTGCTGTACGCCGGGCGGCACCTCACGCGGCACGGATCCCGAGACCGGGGCGACGGATCCGGCCAGGCGGTAGAGCAGTTCGCGGTCCACGGCGTTCAGGCGCAGCGCCTGCGCCAAGGCCGCGAGCACCTGCGTCGAGGGGTTCGCGGCCCGGCCCTGCTCGAGCTGAACCAGGTAGTCGAACGAGATGCCGGCCATCAGGGCCAGTTCCTCGCGGCGCAGGCCCTTGACCCGGCGGGTGCCGTGGATCGGCAGACCGACGTGGCGGGGGTCGACGCGTGCCCGCCAGGCGCGGAGGGCGGCGCCCAGTTCGGTTCCGTTGCTCATTCTCGTAGTGTGCGCTTCCGGCTGGACTACAGCCTGGTAGTGGGATTCATAGGGAGTCAGAGCTTGTAACCGGCTCGAGGGCGAGCGTGTGCGTCAGATTGTTGAGGCTCGCCTTCGCCATCGCATAGATGGGCGCCGCCGGCATCGGCCGCGAGCCCCCACCCTCAGCGCCGTTCTTGCTCGCGTTGTAGGTGAGCGCGACTGTTGCCCCCTCCTTGGCCAGGCGCTCAGCAATAGAGCGGCCGATACCCCGGGAACCGCGAGATTCCGGTTCACCTTGGCCATGACACCCAGCCGGCCGGGGCGCGCTGTTTGAGGACGGCGGTCAGCGGCCCAGGAGCTGCCGCGTGAGCACCTCGTTGAGCCAGGCCTCGGATCGGTCGAGCGGCCAGCCGAGGTCGTCGGTCCGGATGAAGTAGGCGGCGTTGCACAGGTGCAGCCACAGGATGTCGGCCGCCTGAGCCGCGTCCACACCCTCGGCGAGCGCCCCCATCGCGGCCAGGCGGTCGGCGGTCAGCCGCAGGCCGCCGCGCAGACCCTGGTGGGCGATCTCCATGCTCTCGCGGACCACGGGCTCCTGCGGCGCGGCGGCGACCACTTCGCGCATCAGCGGCGACCAGCGCTCGAACTTGGTCCGCGACGTGGCGACGATGAGCCGGATCAGGCCCTCCGGGTCGGTGGCGGCCTCGATCTCGGCGAGCAGCCGGGCGTTCTCCTCCGAGTTGACGGTGAACTCGATGAGCGTACGCAGCAATCCGCTCTTGCCGCCGCCGACGGCGTAGACGGTGGCGGGGGCGACCCGCGCCGTGCCGGCGATCTGCTCGACCTTCGTCGCGAAGTATCCCTGCTCGGTGAAGAGCGACCGGGCCGCTTCGAGGATCGCCTGACGGGTCGCCTCCGCGTACTCAGCTCGGCGGCTGGCGCGACGTGTCCCGGTGGTCATGAAGTCGATCCTAGGAGACCCACTCACTAGAGTTCGCTTTGATCATCAGAGTGCACTCTGATGATCATGCTAGGGTCGGAATCCCCCGAACCAAGGAGATCCGATGCACTACGTCTTCGTTCCCGGCGCCTGGCACGGCGGATGGTCCTGGCACCCCGTCGGCCACCGGGTGCGCGCCACCGGCCACGGCGCCACCGCGCTGACGATGCCCGGGCTGAGCCTGGGCGACGATCCGGCCGGGCTGCGGCTGGCCGACGCCGTCGACCACATCGTGACCGCCGTCGAACGCCGCGATCTGCGTGATGTCGTGCTCGTCGGGCACAGCTGGGGCGGCATCCCGATCACCGGCGCCGCCCACCGGCTCGGCGAGCGCCTGGCCGCGGTCGCCTACTTCAGCGCCTTCATCCCACGACCGGGCGAGTCCATGGCCGCCGCGATGGGCCCGATGGAGGGCTTCATCCGGGACACGATCGCAACCGCGCCGGACGGCACCATCGGCCTCGACTTCGACACCCTGGCCCAGCGGCTGATGCCCGGCGAACCCGAGCCGCTCCAACGGCTCATCTTCGATCAGCTCATGCCGCAGCCCGGCGGCTACCTCCTGGACGCGCTCGACCTGCCCGGGGTGGAGACGCTCGGCGTGCCGATCACCTACGTGCTCGCGGAGGACGACATCGCGCTGGCCGCGCCCGGCGAGGAACTCGCGGCCCGGGTCGGTGTCCGGCCGGTGCTGGTGCCCGGCGGCCACGAGGCGCTGCTGACCCGGCCCGACGAGGTGGCCAAGGCCCTGCTGGGGTGAGGGTGGTAAAGGATTTCCTACCGTCGAACCTTCTCTGGTACGCCCTTTCGCGCCGCCGAATCATGAAGACATGACAAACGCACCGACCACCGAAAAAGCCCTCGCCCGCCTGGTCGACGAGGCCGCCGTCCGCGACACCATCGTCCGTTTCGCCGACATCGCCACGCGCGGCGACTTCGACGCTTTCCGCACCCTCTGGTCCGACGACGCCACCTGGATCATCGGCGGCACCGACCGCCAGCCCTTCGAACGCCGGGCCGACGGCATCGACCAGATCGCGGCGCTCTACCGCACCCTCCGGGAAGAACGCGACTACTTCATCCAATTCGTCATTCCGGGCGCCATCGACATCGACGGCGACACCGCCACCACCCGCTCGATGTGCCACGAAGCCGCACGCGGCCCCGGCCAAAACTACTACCGCAACAACGGGATCTGGACCGACACGTTCCGCCGCACCGACAACGGCTGGGTCTTCACCAACCGCACCTTCCAGTACCTGTGGCTCGACTTCTCCCCGTTCACCGGCGACATCTCCTGGCCCGGAACAGACGCCCGATGACCACCTCCGGCTCCTCGACCGAGCCTGGGTGACCTTCGTAACCGTTGCCTTGACTGTGTTCCGTGCACACGGTCTGCACTGGATTCACGACGACCGTCATCCAGTTGAGGCAGGACGCCATGGCGCAGGCCGCAGTCGAAGTGGACCATTTGCACGTCTCGTACGGTGATTTCGCTGCCGTCAAGGATCTGAGCTTCCGGGTCGAGCAGGGCGAGCTGTACGCGCTGCTGGGCACCAACGGAGCGGGCAAGACCTCGGCCCTGGAAGTTGTCGAGGGCCATCGGAAGGCGACCTCGGGCACCGTGCGGGTGTTCGGTGAGAGTCCGGCCGACCGGCGCGCGGTGCGGCCCCGGATGGGGATCATGTTGCAGGAGAGCGGGTTCTCCGCCGATCTCACCGTCGCGGAGTCCGTGCGGCTGGTCGGGCGGCTGTCCGGGCGCTCCGATTCGGTCGACCGTGTCCTGGACGTCGTCGACCTCACGCGTAAGGCCTCGACCAAGGTGGGGCAGCTGTCGGGTGGTGAGAAGAGGCGACTCGACTTCGCCACCGCTGTCTACGGGCGGCCAGAACTGATCTTCCTCGACGAGCCGACCACGGGGCTGGACATCCAGTCGCGGGATGCCCTGTGGAAGGCCGTCGAGGACCTGCGCGGCTCTGGTTCGACCGTCATCCTGACCACGCACTATCTCGAAGAGGCGCAGCAGCACGCCGACCGTATCGGGCTCATGCACCGGGGCACCCTGCGCACTCAGGGGACGGTGGCCGAGCTGACCCGCGCGCTGCCGGCGGCGATTCAGTTCTCGCTCTCCCCCGGGGCTCCCGTGCCACCCCTCGGGGTGGCGCAACCGGGAGGGCCGGCGTACCAGATCGAGACGTACGAGCTGCAAGCCGATCTTAAAAGGCTGCTCGACTGGGCGGATCTGCACGACGTGGACCTGCACGGGCTCTCCGCCGCGCCGACCCGGCTGGACGACGTGTTCCGCGCCATCGAGACCGACCCGGTTCCCACTCCTACACGCTAGAGGCCACGACATGCTTCCCATCGCGTACAGCGAGTTCGCCCAGATCTACCGCAACCGCGCCGTCCTGATCTCGAACCTCATCATGCCGTTGCTGGCGAGCGCCTTCTTCATCTACCGCCGCGACTCGTTCGCTGAGATCGGCAGCCTCGGCTACATCGCCGCGGTCCTCGTCTTCACCGTCGCCGCGTTCAGCCTCTACACCACGGCGGTGACCACCCTGGCCGCCCGGCGGCAGGATCTGTTCCTCAAGCGGCTGCGCTCCACCGCGGCCGGCGACCCGGCCATCCTGTCCGGCCTGACCCTGCCGGTCACCCTCACCGCCCTCGTCCAGGCGGTTGCCATCCTCGGTGTGTTCGCCGCGGTCAGCGGCAGCCCGGCCGATGTCGCGCTTCTGGCCGTCTCGATCCTGGCCACCTTCGCCATGATGCTCGCCCTGGCCATGGCCACCGCCGGCCTGACCGGCTCGCCCGAGCAGGCACAGGTCACCACGCTGCCGATCAGCCTGCTCACCATCGCCGTGGCCAGCTGGGTCGGCATCACCGGCACCGAGGAGCTCGCCCTCATCAAGCGGTTGCTGCCCGGTGGGTCGGCCACGGAGCTCATCGTGAACACCTGGAACGGCGGTGTGCCGCTCGCGGAGTCGCTCCCGCTGCTGGCTCCGACGCTCGGCTGGGTCGTGGTGGCGGTCGTGCTCGCGCTGAGGCTGTTCCGCTGGGAACCTCGCCGGTAGGGCCGGTGTGCTAGCTTGCCCGGGAGACTGATCGGCACGGTGTCGAGGGCCGAGCCGGCGCGACCGGGAAGGGGCCGACGTGGCCTGGAGCACCCGGGAACTCGCCGAGCTCGCCGGCACCACGGTGAACACGGTCCGGCACTACCATCGGCTCGGCCTGCTCGAGGAGCCCGAGCGCCGGTACAACGGCTACAAGCAGTACGGCGTATCGCATCTCGTCTGCCTGCTGCGTATCCGGCGGCTCGTGGCCCTCGGCGTCCCGCTGTCCCACATCGGCGCGGCGATGTCGGACGGGCAGGTCCCGCCCGAGGTGCTGCGCGAGGTCGACGCCGAGCTGTCGGCCGAGATCGACCGCCTGAACAAGGCCCGCGCCGACATCGCCGTCATCCTCCGCGACGGAGCGCCGGCCGACACCCCGGCCGGCTTCGAGTCGGTCGCGCCCCGCCTGTCCGAGGCCGACACCTCGCTCATCCACGTCTACAGCCAGCTGTACGACGACGACGCCATGAAAGACCTCAAGCGCATGGCCGAGGACGACACCGACCCGGTCAACGCCGAACTCGACGCCCTGCCCGAGGACGCGGACGAGGCCACCCGGCAGGACCTAGCCGAGAGGTTCGCGCCGCTCATCGCCCGCAACCTCACCGACTATCCGTGGCTGAGCGACCCGGCGGCGCACCTGTCCAAGAGCGCGGACGTCACCACGCAGACGGTCCTCGACGCGATCGTCTCGATCTACAACACCGCGCAGGTCGACGTGCTCACCCGGGCCAGCATCCTCGCGCACCGCCAGCTGAACTCCACGCCCGCGCCCGAGGGCGGCCCGGACACCGGTCAGGTGCCCAGGCCGTCCAGCAGCGCGTTGTAACGCAGCCGCCAGCTGCGTTCGACAGCGCCCAAGGTGGCGGCGGCGCCGAGTGCGACGTTGAGCCACACGGGCAGGTCGATCGGCGACTCGAACCGCCCGAACCGTTCGACGACCGGCGGGACCTGCAAGATCGGCTCGAGCAGCTGCACCAGGTTGAGTCCGGCGCCGACGACGAGCGCCACCACCGAGAAGGCCGCGATCCAGCGGCTCAGGGCCCGGTGCTCGCGGTCGAAGCGCAACCGGCGGCCGATGGCCGACCGCGGATCGGGGGTCAACCGGTACTCCCCGCCCTCGGCCGTCACGTAATGGGCGCGTTTGAGGCCCACCGTGGACATCGCGACCTCGATCGTGCCGCCGTCGACGGGAATGGCGGCGGGCATCCGGGACCGGGCTTGGTGCCGGCCGTCGACGTACAGGTGCACCATCCCGTCCCCGTTGTCGCCCGCCTGCTTGCCGGTGACGCGCACGTCCACGGCGTAGACGGTCCGGCCGACATGCAGCGAGAACAGCTTGCGCCCGGTGACCAACTGCCACCAGCGGAACCTCTCCAGAGGGCGGCCGTCGCCGGCGCGGACACGATTGCGGAACATGACTTCACGAGACACCGTGTTCCCGCCACAGGGTCAAGCGCGCTTCTCCCGGGTGAGGACGGGCGGCCAGCTCCGCAGGGTGGCGTCGACGATCAGCTCCAGGTCGGCGCGTTCGGCGCCGCCGGCCGCTTGGACCGCGACGCCGTTGCCGATCGTCATGACGTACCGGGCCAGCAGCGCCGGGTCGGTCGCGGCGGGCAGGTCGCCGTCGTCGACGGCCCGGCGGAAGCGCTCCGTCAACAGGGTGCTGGTCTCGTCGCGCCACGCGGTCAGCAGGTCGCGGATCGGCTGCCCGTCCTCGCCCCCGATGAGGGAGGCCCGCAGGCTGAGGCATCCGCTCGGATATCCCGGCAGGGTGGCGCTGCGGACGGCGCCGTGCAGGAACACCGTGGCGACCCGCTGGGCGGTGGGCTCGGCGACGGCCTCGACGCCGTACGAGGCCGGGCCGTCGGCGTAACGGGCCAGTGCCTTGCGGAACAGCTCTTCCTTGTTGCCGAAGGCCGCGTACATGCTCGTACGGCTGATCCCCATGGCCCCGAGCAGGTCGGGCAGGCTGGCGCCCTCGTAGCCGTTCTGCCAGAACACCCGCATGGCGTTTTCGAGGGCCTCGTCGGCGTCGAAGCCCCGCGGACGGCCGACGGGAGCGCTCTTCTGGATGTCCATGTGATCGATCTTACCAATTGCGGACCGATCGATCCGGAACTGTTACGGTAATTCTGAACCGATCAGTTGGTACGGAATTAACGAAGGAGTTCGACATGAGTGAGCTGACCGGCAAGACGGCCCTGATCACCGGTTCCACCACCGGCATCGGCCGCGCGGCGGCGATCGCCCTGGCCGCCCGGGGCGCGAGCGTGGTGGTGACCGGCCGCGACGCCCAGCGCGGGGCCGAGGTCGTCGAGAAGATCCAGGCCGACGGCGGCACGGCCCACTTCGTCGCCGCCGACCTGACCGACCAGGAGGACGTGGCCCGGCTGGCCCGCGAGGCCGGCGACGTGGACGTGCTCGTGAACAACGCGGCGGCGGCCAGCTTCGGCCCCAGCGCCGACATCACCACCGCGCAGTACGACGCGATGCTCGACGGCAACCTGCGCGCGGTCTACGTGCTGACCGCCGCCCTGGCCCCCAGGATGGCCGAGCGTGGCAGCGGCAGCGTCATCAACGTCAGCAGCGGGGCGGCCCTGATGGGAGATTTCTACAACGCGGTGTACGCCGCCACGAAGGGCGCGGTGAACTCCCTGACCCGGGCCTGGGCCGCCGAGTACGGCCCGGCCGGTGTACGCGTCAACGCGGTCGCGCCCGGCCCGGTCTACACCGGCGCCCCGGTGGAATGGCTCGACAAGTACATCCCGCTCATCCCGCTGCGCCGCGTCGCCCGGCCCGAGGACGTCGCCGAGGTGATCGCCTTCCTCGCCGGCCCCGGCGGCTCGTACGTCAACGGGACCGTCATCCCCGTGGACGGTGGCCTCACCGCGGTCGAGCCCCCGAAAACCGTCGTCGAGCCCCCGAAAACCGTCGTCGAGCCCTCGAAGGCCGGCGCGACGAACGGCTGACGGCGGGTTCCCGGCTCAGGCCGGGCCGTCCAGCGAGGCCACGCCGTGGCGGTAGGCCCAGATGACGGTCTGCACGCGGTCGCGCGCGCCGATCTTGGCCATGGCCCGGCTGAGATGGCTCTTCACGGTGCTGACCTCGACGACGAGCTCGGCCGCGATCTCCGCGTTCGACAGGCCTTCGGCGAGCAGCCGTACGATCTCGGCCTCGCGGGAGGTCAGAAGGTCACTGGCCACCCCGGGCGCCGGCGTGGTCACGGCCGGGCGCCGGCGGGCGAACTCGGCGATGACGCGACGGGTGACCGTCTGGTCGACCAGCCCTTCGCCCGCGGCCAGCCGCCGGATGCCGTTGATGAGTTCGTCCATGTCGGTGTCCTTGAGCAGGAAGCCGCTGGCGCCGGCTTCGAGCGCTCCGAAGACGTACTCGTCAAGCTCGAAGGTCGTCAGCACCAGGACCGCGGGCGGTGGGTCGATCTCGGTGACGATGACCCGTGTCGCGTCGAGGCCGTTGCCGCCGGGCATGCGGACGTCCATGCACACCACGTCGGGGCGCAGCTGCCGCGCGAGCTTCACCGCGTCGGGGCCGTTGGAGGCCTCGCCGACGATCTGGATGTCCTCGGCGAGTTCGATGAGCGAGCGGAATCCGGCCCGCAGCAGGGGCTGGTCGTCGACCAGGAGCACGGTGATCAAAGTCGGCCACCTTTGCGGGGAACGGTGAGGGTGACCGACCAGCCGCCGTCCGGGGCCGGCCCGGCGGTCAGGGCGGCGCCGACCAGGCCGGCCCGCTCGCGCATGCCGATCAGCCCGAATCCGCGGTGCTGACGGTCGGCCGGCGCCGGCTCGGCGGTCGGCGGCCCGTTGCGTATCTGAAGCACGCTGCCCTCTTTTCTATGTTCGAGCGTGACCGTCACCTCGGCGCCCGGTGCGTGGTCGCGGGCGTTGGACAGCGCTTCCTGCGTCACGCGGTAGAGCGTCAGCTCCGCCGCCGCCGACAGGTCACCGGCCTCCCCCGAGACGATCAAATTCGGACGATTGCGGCTGTACGCATGACGGGCCACCAGTTCGCCGATGCCCTCGAGTCCCGGCACGGCCGTGCCATCCGGTTCGACCGGCCGGGTCTCCCGGAGGGTGCCCACCACCGACCGCAGGTTGCCCAGCGCGCTCTTCCCCTCGGTACGGATGGCGGCGGCGGCGCGGCGGGCGGCCTCGGGGTCCCGGTCGAGCATCCGCTCCACGACGGTGGCCTGAACGATGAGGGCCGTCAGGTGATGGGCGGCGACGTCGTGCAGCTCGCGCGCCATCCGGGTGCGTTCGGCGGCCAGGGCGGCGTCGGTGCGTACGCGCAAATTCTCCGCGGCCTCGGCGGCGCGCAGCTCGACCACCCGGGTGTAGCGCCGGCGCAGGGCGGCGCTGCGGCCCAGCAGAGCCGCCGTGCCGTACAGCAGCAGCGCCAGGAAGAACTGACCGGAGAAGCGCGTGACCCACAGCCACGGCGACCCGGGCGGGTCCTCGGCGGCCGGGATCGCGCTCAGCACCACGAAGCTCGCGATCTCGGTGAACGCCGCGAGCCCGGCCACGGCGTAGGCGCGGCTCGCGGACAGCAGCGAGCCGCAGGTGTAGACGGCGATGATCAGCGCCACTCCCCGCAGGCCCTCCCCCGGCGGCGCCACCGAGGCCAGGCCGATCTGCAGGACGAGGACCGCCGACGCGCACCAGATCGGCCGCACCCGGCGCAAGCACAGGACCGCCGCCTGGGCCACCATCAGGATCAGGATGGGCACGTCCGCGGGCGCCATGCCGGAGGTGGCCGACTCGGCCCCGGCCGGGAACAGGAACAGGGCCGCCGACACGCCCGCCACCAGAGCCGCGAACGCGCAGTCGCGCCGGAACGGTGTGCTCAGCCCCAGCGCCTCGAGCCGCCGGACCCAGTCGTCGAGAAAACGTCTCCGCTCGGCCGGCCCGGAGAACCCCTGGGGCTCATCCCTTGCCTTCACCTGTCCACGCCTTCTTCTGCCGGTGACACCGGCACCGATGCTACCGACGCCGGCGCCGCCACGACCCTTCCCGCGCGGCCGGGCGACAAGGTTCATGCCGGCGTCGCAACCGCCTCCGTCGCAGGTCGCAAGCCGAAGTTCATCCCCGCGCCAGATGTGCCGGCCGGCCGCCGAACGGCACGGTGGTCATGCCCGTACACCTTGTTCGAGGAGCCCCGCCATGGCCCAGCACAAGCCCGAACCTCCGGCCGAGTCCCGGCGTACGAACACCGCGAGCGGGGTCGCCGTCATCACCGCGGCGCTGATGGCCGGCATGACCCCGCTCGCGAAGCGGCATTTCCCGTCTCGACCGGAGGCGGTCAGCGGGGTTCGGCCGCACAGGTGATGTCGTGCCGGGGACGCTGCCCGGTGGTGAGGAAGGTGGTCACGGTGTCGTTGGCGCACTTGTTCGTGGCGAACAACAGATAAGCGCCGTGGCCGCCCTGGTCCGCCGTGACCATCCGGGCCCGGTCGCCGAACGCCTTGCGGAGCTCGCGGGCGCCGGCCATCGGAGTTCCGGGATCGCGAAGGTTCTGCACCATGAGTACGTTCGACGGGCCCCCGTCGCCGATCCGCACCGGCCGCTCGGCCGGGGACGGCCAGAACGCGCACGGCCCGATGTTGGCCGCGGCGGCGCCGATCAGCGGGTACTTGACCCGGTGGACTTCGACGGCGCGCTGGTATTCGCGGACCGACCGGGGCCAGGCCGAATCGCCGCAGATGACGTGCAGGCGGCTGGAGATGGCGTTGTCGACGTTCGCCGGCGGCGGCTCGGGAGGCAGTGGCTGGTTGGTGTCGAGGGCCTTCCATATCGCGGCCAGGGCGGGCATGCCGGCGTCGCTGTAGAGGTGGTCGAACGTGATGCCCCGGAACAACGAGCCGTCCACGCCCTGCACCGGCGCCTTCTCCAGACGTACCGCAAGGTCGAAGAACTTCGCTCTTACCTGCTTCGGCGTCGAGCCCAGCCCGTACTGCGGACGGGCCGCGGCGAACGCGGCGAAGTCCGGGAACCGATCCTCCAGGCCACGGCCGAACCTTCGCTGCGCGGTGACGTCGTAGCCGCCGGGACCGAGGTTGCTGTCGAGCACGAACCGGTCACTGCGCTGCGGGAACATGGTGGTGTAGACGGCGCCGAGGTAGGTGCCGTACGAGGTGCCGAGGTACGAGATCTTCGGTTCGCCGAGCGCGGCCCGGACGCGGTCCAGGTCCCGCGCGGTGTTCGCGGTGGTGATGTGGGGCAGCAGAGAGGCCGTCCCCGACGTCACGCACTGCCGGGCGATCGCCTTGGCGATCACGGCGTCCTTCAGTACGTCGGCTGCGGTGGCCGGGTACGGGAGATTGCGCCGCGCGATCTGCTCCGGCGTCACGTCACAGGTCACCGGCGAGCTGTGACCGACACCGCGCGGGTCGAAACCGATGACGTCGTACCGGTCCTGGATGCTGTGGGGTAAAGGCTGAGGCGACAGATTGCCCGCGAGCAGGACCGGGTAGATCAGTCCGCCGGCGCCGGGGCCGCCCGGGTTGGTCACGAGCACGCCCCGGCGCTGCGACGGATCCTTGCTCGGCAGGCGGGAGACCGCGATATCGATCTGCCGCCCCTGCGGCTTCCGGTAGTCCAGGGGAACCTGAACCGTCGTGCATTCCAGTCCGGGCAGCGCGCTGTCGGCTGGACACGGACCCCACCGCAGCCCGCTGTGCGCCGCCGCTTGAGAGACGCCCAGGACGGAGACCACCGAGATCGCCGCGACCGCCGAAGCGAGCGTGACCGACAAGGCTTTTCGCATCTCAAACCTCCACGGCGGAGCGGTTCCACGCGGCCAGATCCGCCGCGGCCTCGTAGGTTTCGCGGAGGAACTCCAGCAGTGTCGCGTCGGGGTCGGGCGCTTCGGCCACCGTCTCGTACGGGAGCAGGCATTCCCGCAGGTCCTGGTGGTAGTACGCCTCGGTGCGCTCCCGGTAGCCCGGCGGCTCCGGATAGGCGTACGCGTAAAAAGCGCCCTCCTCGCCGCCGCCCGGCCAGAAACCGAAGCTGGCCAGCTCGTGCGAATAGCCCTCGTGCATGACCCACGGCGGGCAGTTCGGCACGCCGCCCGGGTGTTGCGGGGCGACGCGCCCGGAGAAGCGGGTGTACGCCAGATCCATCGCGCCCCAGAAGAAGTGCACCGGGCTGGCCTTGCCCACGAACTCCGCCCGGAAACGGCCCAGCACGCGCTCGGCCTGCTGCAGCTGCCGCCAGAAGAGCCGTACGGCCTCCCCGTCGTACGAGCCGTTCCGGTCGTTCTCGGCGAAGGGGATCGCGAGCTCGACCTCGTTGGGCACGGGGTGGATGCGTGGTTGCAGGCCGAGGGCGGCCAGCGCTTCGAGAGTCTCGGCGTAGAACCTCGGGACAGGCTTCGGTTCCAGTACGACCTCACGCGCGCCACCGGCGCTCGTCCGCACGCGCAGCCGGTCGTCGACGAAGTCGAACTCGATGTCGAAGACACCCCCGTCGTACGGCACGGCCGAGGTGGTCAGCCCGCGGGCCGTGGGATGGAGCGTGACGTGCCACCAGTGGTTGGCCGTCGGCGCGTACGCCATCCGGATCTTGCCGACGATCTGGGTCCACATGTGCAGGGTGTCGCGGGTCTCTGTCCAGTCGGCCACGCGCAGCCGGGGCCACGAGCCAGTGATCATGTCGGTTCCTCTTCTCCTGGGCGGGTTCCGCCGCTCAGGAGACACCGTGTTCCTCGAACAGGGTCAAGCTTCGGGCGGCTTCACGGCCAGGACCGGGCGTTCCGCCTCGAGCAGGATGCGCTGCGCGTTGCTGCCCAGCAGGAGCTTGCCGACCGCCGACCGGCGGCGCAGGCCGATGACGATCAGTGAGGCGCCGATCCGGTCGGCGGTGCTCAGCAGGTGATCGGCCAGGTCGCCGTTGTGGGGCGCCTGCACGACGTCGAGGGCCACGCCGGCCTCCTCGGCCCGTGCGGCCAGCCCGGTGATCCGGTCGGGTGGTGCCACCTCGGCGCTGACCAGGGCGCCGTCGCGGGGCGAATTGATCAGGACGACGGGTTCTTCGCGGCGGAGGGCTTCCTCCAGCGCGGCGGCGAAGGCGGCGTCGCCCTCGGGTGTGGGCAGATATCCGACGAGGATCGTCATACCGGCTCCTTGAGACGGTCGTTGGCGCGGCGGCGGCGCAGGGCCGCCCGGGCGGCCGGCAGCAGGATCACCAGGAGGAAGGCGGCGAGCAGGACGCCGGAGATGGGGCGGGTGAAGAAGCCGCCCGGGTTGCCGTCGAACATCAACAGGGAGCGGCGCAGCGAGCTCTCCAGCAGCGAGCCGAGCACGAAGGCCAGCACCATGGGGCCGGGGTCGAAGCCGGCCTTCTTCATCAGGTAGCCGAGCACGCCGAAGAAGATGACCAGGGCGATGTCGAAGACGTCGTTGCGGACCGTGTAGGCGCCGATCAGGGTGATCAGCGCGGTGATCGGGGCCAGGACGGCCGGGCGGACGCGCAGGATGCGGACGAACAGGCCGACCAGCGGCAGGCTCATGATCAGCAGCAGGACGTTGCCGATGTACATGGAGTTGACGACGCCCCAGAACAGGTCGGGGTGTTCGGTGACCAGTTGCGGGCCCGGGGTGATGCCCTGGATGAGCAGCGCGCCGAAGATGACGGCCATCGTCGCGTTGGCCGGGATGCCCAGTGACAGCAGCGGAATGAACGACGACGTGGCGGCCGCGTTGTTCGCGGTCTCGGGTGCGGCGACGCCCTCGATCGCGCCGTGGCCGAAACGTTCGGGGTGTTTCGACCGGCGCTTCTCCACCGCGTACGCGGCGAGCGAGGACAGGACCGCGCCGCCGCCGGGCAGGATGCCCAGCACAAAGCCGATCACGCCGCCGCGGCCGATCGCGCCGCTCGACTGACGTAGGTCGGAGCGGCTGGGCCACACATTGGCGACCACGGCCGGCGCCTGCGCCGCCCGGTGACGTTCCTCGAGGTTGTAGAGGATCTCGCCGAGGCCGAACAGGCCCATGGCGATGGGGACGAAGTCGAGGCCGTCGGCCAGCGAGAGGCTGCCGAAGGTGAACCGTTCGGCGCTGATGAAGTCGTCCCGGCCGACGGTCGCCAGCAGCAGGCCGATGGCCGCCGCGATGAACGCCTTGAGACGGCTGCCGTTGGAGACGGTGGCGACCAGCAGGATGCCGAGCAGGGCCAGCGCCGCGTACTCGGGCGGGCCGAAGTCGAGGGCGAAACCGGCGACCAGCGGGGCCACGAAGGTCAGGGCGATGATGGACAGCGTGCCGCCGACGAACGAGCCGATCGCGGCGATGCCGAGCGCGGTGCCGGCACGGCCCTGTTTGGCGAGCGCGTGGCCGTCGAAGACGGTGACGACCGAGGAGGCCTCTCCCGGCAGGCGCAGGAGCACCGAGGTGATCGTGCCGCCGTACTGGGCGCCGTAGAAGATGCCGGCCAGCATGATGATCGAGGTGACCGGTTCGAGGCCGAAGGTGACCGGCAGCAGGATGGCGATGGTGGCGGCGGGGCCGAGGCCGGGCAGCACGCCGATCAGCATGCCGATGATGACGCCGATGAGGCAGTAGAGCAGGTTTTTCGGCTCCACCACGACGGCGAAGCCGTCGAGTACCGCGGACAACGGTTCTCCCTAGAAGAGGTGGGGGATGGTGACGGAGAGCGCGCCGACGAAGATCAAGTAAAGAACGAGGGTGACGGCAAGGCTCACGACGACGGACATACGCCACGACTCCCGCCCGAGGAACCGCAGCCAGACGAAGGCCAGCAGCGCTGCCGGAATCTCGAAGCCGATCACCTCGACGAGCGCGACGAAGGCGACCATGCTCGCCACCGCGGCCAGCACCAGAAGTCCGGAGCGGGTGAATCGCTCGGCGTCGTCCGTGCGCCGTGCCCGTGCGGCCAGGACCGCCCCGAGCACGATGAGCACAGCACTGACGATGGCCGGCCAGGTGCCCGGCCCGGGCGCGGAGAGAGTCCCCACGCCCAGGTCGAGCGATCCGATCAGGGTCGCGCCACCGAGGATCACAACGACCAGAGCGATGACGAGATTGGTCACCGCTCCCGCGGCCGGCGGGCGGTCAGATTCCTCGATGGGCTCGTTCACGACTTGCCACTCAAGTCGATCTTGTACTTCTCCACAAGCCCCTTGTACGTCGTCAGCGCCTCGTTCCACTGCTGGAGCAGGGTGGCGCCGTCGACCTCGTTCGGGGTGAGCATGCGCCCGGTGTTGAAGTCCTTGTACTTCTGGTCGGCGAACGACTTCTGGAACGCCGCGCGCAGCCGGTCGAGGACCTCCTTCGGGGTGCCCTTGGGGGCGACGACGGCGCGGGACTGCTGCACCAGCGCGTCGTAGCCGGCCTCCTTCGCGGTCGGGGTGTCCGGCAGATAGGTGGGCCGCTTCTCGGCGAAGGTGACGACCGGCGTGATCTTCCCGGCCTTGATCTGGGCCTGTGCCTCGCCGAGCTGCACGCTGGCCACGTCGACCTGCCCGCCGAGGACGGCGGTCAGCGCGGGCGACCCGCCGTTGAACGGAACCGCGGTGGCCTGGATGCCGGCCTGTGCGAAGAGCAGCTCCTGGCTGAGCTGGCTGCCGGTGCCGACGCCGGTGGTGGCGTACTTGATCGGCCGCTTGGCGTCCACGATCGACTCGACCGTGGTGAAGCCGGTCTTCGGGTTGGCCACGAGCACGTAGTCGTCCTGCGAGACCCCGGTCACGACCTCGTAGTCGTTGATGTCCACGGCCTCGTTCTCGGGGACGGCCAGCGGCGTGATGTAGGCGAGGGAGCCGACGAAGAGCATGACCGTGTAGCCGTCGTTCTTGGCGCCGGCCAGTTCCTTGGCGGCGACCGCCCCGTTGGCGCCGGGCTTGTTCAGCACGGTGATCGACTGCTTGAGGTCGGCCGCGGCCGGGTCGGCCAGGGCGCGGGCGATGAGGTCGGTGCTGCCACCGGCGTCCTGCCCGACGAGCAGGTCGACGGTCCGCTCAGGATATTGGGAGGCGGCTTCGGAGTCGTTGCTATCGAGGTTGCCGCCACAGGCGCTCAGCGCGAGGACGGTTGCTACAGAGGCGCCTAAGAACCTGCTACGCATGGACTGTCTCCGGTATGTGAGGCGGGTCACGAGCGTATGACCGCGAATTTATGCCTGTCCAACTCCCTTATTGCATTGATTGATACCTTTCTTGCATGGCTTACACGCTGGAGCAGCTCCGCGGGTTGGTGGCCGTCGCGGAAGAGCTGCACTTCGGGCGGGCGGCCGCCCGGCTGCGCATCACCCAGCCGCCGCTGAGCCGCCAGATCCAGAAGCTGGAGGCGGCCGTCGGCGTGCACCTTCTGGACCGCGACAACCGCCGGGTCGCGCTCACCCCGGCCGGCGAGGCGTTCCTGCGCGAGGCCCGCCGCATTCTCGCCATCGCCGAGGCGGCGCCCGACCTGGCCCAGCGGGTCTCCTCCGGCACCCGGGGGCTGATCCGCCTCGGCTTCACGGCGGCGTCCACTTTCGGCATTCTCGGCCGGCTGCTCGACGAGTTCGAACGCGAGCTTCCCGAGGTGCGCATCGAGCTGTTCGAGATGGTCACCCGTGAGCAGACCGCGGCACTGGCCGCCGAGGACCTCGACCTCGGGCTGGCCCGGCCGCCGTTCGACGCCGATCTGTTCGACTCGCGGCTGCTGCACCGCGAGGCGTTGCTGCTGGCAGTGCCGGCCGGCCATCGGCTGACCGCTCTCGGCCGCCCGGCCGGGCCGGACGATCTGGCCGGCGAGCCGCTGATCTTCCATTCGCAGCAGAAGGCCCGCTACTTCTACGACCTGGTGGTCGGCATGGTGCCCCTGGCCCAGGAACGCGTCGTGCACAGCGTCAGCCAGATCATGACCATGCTGTGGCTGGTCTCGGCCGGGCGCGGGGTCGCCTTCGTGCCCGCCTCGGCCACGCTCGCCGGCATCCCGCAGGTCGATTTCGTTCCCCTGGCCACCCCGGTGCCGCAACCGGTGGAGCTGCACCTGTTGTGGCCGCGGCAGTCACAGAATCCGGCGCTGACCAAGGCACTCACGGTGATTGATGCTCGCAAGGTATCAGACGATGCGGAAACGCTCTTGGACACGCATCATCGTCAGTCCATACCGTAACCGGGGTGACGCCGACATCACCCGCTGAGCTCGCCGCTCGTCTTCCCACCGGACTCCTGTCCTTCCCCGTGACGCACTTCGACGACGACCTCGCCTTCGACGAATCCCGCTACCGCGAGCACCTCGCGTGGCAGGCGGGCTTCGGCGTGGCCGGCCTGTTCGCGGCCGGCGGCACCGGCGAGGGTTTCTCGCTGACCTCGGCCGAGATCGACGCCGTCGTCCGGGCGGCGGTGGGTGAGGTCGGTGACCGGCTGCCGGTGGTCGCCCCCGCGACCGGCAACACCGCGCAGGCCATCGCGCAGGCCGAGGCCGCCCAGCGGGCCGGAGCGGCCGGGTTGCTGCTCCTGCCGCCCTACCTGACCGAGGCCACCCAGGCCGGCCTGATCGCGCATGTCACCGCCGTGTGCCGGGCGACGGAGCTCGGCGTCATCGTCTACAGCCGGGCCAACGCCGTGCTCGACGACGTCACCGTGGCCGAACTGGCCGAGCGTAACCCCAACCTGATCGGCCTCAAGGACGGCGTCGGCGACATCGAGCGGATGACCCGCACCTACGCCAAGCTCGGCGACCGGCTCATCTACATCGGCGGCCTGCCGACCGCCGAGACCTTCGCCCTGCCGCTGCTCCAGCTCGGCGTCAGCACGTACTCGTCGGCCCTTTACAACTTCCTTCCCGAGTACGCCTTGAGGTTCTTCTCGGCCGTACGGGCCCAGGACCGCGCCACGGTCTACCAACTGCTCAACGACTTCGTCATCCCGTACCTCGACATCCGTGACCGCGCCCGCGGCTACGCCGTCTCCATCATCAAGGCCGGGCTGACCGCGATCGGCCGCGACGGAGGCCGGGTCCGGCCTCCGCTGACCGATCTGACCCCGGCCGACCGGGCCGACCTGGCCGCCCTCATCGACAAGGTCCGCTCGTGAGCACCCCGGCGGTCGCCCGGGTCGAGGTGGTCCCGGTCGCCGGGCACGACAGCATGCTGCTCAACCTCAGCGGCGCGCACGGCCCGTTCTTCA
This sequence comes from Actinoplanes sp. NPDC000266, assembly GCF_042899005.1. Classification (NCBI taxonomy): domain Bacteria; kingdom Bacillati; phylum Actinomycetota; class Actinomycetes; order Micromonosporales; family Micromonosporaceae; genus Actinoplanes; species Actinoplanes sp. NPDC000266. The sequence continues at coordinate 88,823 of NZ_JBIAZI010000001.1, read as the reverse complement.
CCCGCAACGTCGTGGTCGTCACCGACAGCACCGGTCGCGAGGGCCTCGGCGAGGTGCCGGGCGGCGAGCCGATCCGGGCCACCATCGAGGCCGCCGGCGAGTCCCTGATCGGGCAGCCGATCGCCCGCTACGCCACGCTCCTGCGCGAGATCGGCTCCCGCTTCGCCGGTCTCGACAGCAAAGGCCGAGGACCGCAGACGTACGACCTCCGGGTGGCCGTGCACGCGATGACCGCCCTGGAGAGCGCGTTGCTCGACCTGAACGGACAGCATCTGGGCGTGCCGGTGGCCGAGCTTCTGGGCGAGGGGCAGCAGCGAACGGAGGTGCCGGTGCTCGGCTATCTCTTCTACGTCGGCGACCGCACCCGCACCGACCTGCCCTACGTCACCGAGCCGCAACCGGCCGACGACTGGGAGAAGCTGCGCCGCGAGCCGGCCCTCACCCCGTCGTCCATCGTGGACCTCGCGGTCGCCGCCCAGGCCCGCTACGGCTTCGCCGACTTCAAACTCAAGGGTGGCGTGTTCCGAGCCGAGGAGGAGATCGAGGCGGTCCGCGCGCTCGCCGCCCGCTTCCCGCGGGCCCGCATCACCATCGACCCCAACGGCGGGTGGGGGCTGAGCGAGGCCGTCGCGCTCTGCGCGGGGCTGAGCGACGTGCTGGCGTACGCCGAAGACCCCGTCGGCGCCGAAGGCGACCTGTCCGGCCGTGAGGCGATGGCCGAGTTCCGCCGGGCGACCGGCCTCCGCACGGCGACCAACATGATCGCCACCGATTGGCGGCAGCTGGCTCATGCCGTACGGATGGACGCCGTCGACATTCCGCTCGCCGATCCCCATTTCTGGACCATGCGCGGCGCGGTGCGCGTGGCCCAGCTCTGCCACGATTTCGGGCTGACCTGGGGATCGCACTCCAACAACCACTTCGACATCTCGCTGGCCATCCTCACCCAGGTCGGCGCGGCCGCCCCGGGCGAGATCACCGCCCTGGACACCCACTGGATCTGGCAGGACGGGCAGCGGCTCACCCGCTCGCCTCTGCGCATCGCCGACGGGAGGATCGCCGTACCGGATCGGCCCGGCCTCGGCGTCACGCTTGATCGGGACGCCCTGCAGACGGCGCACGAGGTCTACCTCGAGTACGGGCTCGGCGCGCGCGACGACGCCGCCGCGATGCAGTACCTGTCCCCCGGCTGGCAGTTCGATCCTAAACGGCCTTGTCTGGTGCGGTCATGAGCGACCGGATCACGCGCCTCACGCTGTCGTCGGTGACGCTGCCGCTGACGACCCCGATCAGCGACGCCAAGGTGCTCACCGGCCGGCAGAAGCCGATGACCGAGGTGGCGTTCCTGTTCGCCGAGATCGGCACCGCCGACGGCCTCGAAGGGCTCGGCTTCGGTTACAGCAAACGGGCCGGCGGGCGCGCCCAGTACGCGCACGCGAGCGAGGTCGCGGCCGGGCTGCTCGGCGAGGATCCCAGCGACATCGGCCGGCTCTGGACCAAGCTCGTCTGGGCCGGCGCGTCGGTCGGCCGCAGCGGCGCCGCCACCCAGGCCATCGCCGCCATCGACGTCGCGCTGTGGGACCTCAAGGCCAAACGCGCCGGGCTGCCCCTGGCCAAACTGCTGGGCGCCTACCGCGATTCGGTGCGCTGCTACGACACCTCGGGCGGCTTCCTGCACGAGCCCATCGACCGGGTGCTCGAGAACGCCACGGCCGCCCGCGCCGCCGGCATCGACGGCATCAAAATCAAGGTCGGTCACCCCTCCCCCGCCGTCGACCTGGCCCGCGTCCGCGCGGTCCGCGAGCACCTCGGCGACGATGTCCCCCTCATGGTCGACGCCAACCAGCAGTGGGACCGGCCGACCGCCACGCGGGTGGGACGGGCCCTCGAAGAGTTCGGGCTCGTCTGGATCGAGGAACCCCTCGACGCGTACGACGTCGAAGGCCACCGCGCCCTGGCGCGATCGCTCGACACCCCCATCGCCTCCGGCGAGATGCTCACCAGCGTCGCCGAACACACGGCGCTGCTCGACGCGGTCGACGTCATCCAGCCCGACGCGCCCCGCATCGGCGGCATCACCCAGTTCCAGCGCCTGGCCGCCCAGGCCGAGCAGCGCCACCTCACCCTGGCCCCGCACTTCGCCATGGAGATCCACATCCACCTGGCCGCCGCGTATCCGCACGAACCCTGGGTCGAGCACTTCGACTGGCTGCATCCGCTGTTCAACGAACGCCTCGACATCCGCGACGGCCGTCTCCACCTCTCCGGACGCCCCGGCCTCGGCGTCACCCTGAGCGCGCAGGCCCGCGAGTGGACCGTCGACCGCACCGACATCCGGGAGACCACCCGATGACCGTCATCGCCAGCATCGACCCCCGTACCGGCGCCGCTGTCGAAACCGTCGCCACGGCAAGCACCCCGGCGCAGGTCGACGCCCTCGCCCACGCCGCGCTCGCCGCCGCCGGCCCCCTCGACGCCCTCGGCCGTGACGGCCGCGCCGCGCTGCTCGACACCCTCGCCGACGCCCTCGAGGAGGACCGGGCGCCGATCGTGGAGGTCGCCGACCGCGAGACCGCCCTCGGCGCCACCCGCCTCAACGGCGAACTCACCCGCAGCACGTACCAGCTCAGGCTTTTCGCCTCGGTGCTCCGCGACGGCGGCTACCTGGAAGCCACGGTCGACCACGCCGGCGACACCCCGATGGGCCCCCGCCCCGACCTGCGCCGCATGCTCGTCCCCCTCGGCCCGGTCGCCGTCTTCGGCGCCAGCAACTTCCCCCTGGCGTTCTCGGTGCCCGGCGGCGACACCGCCTCCGCGCTCGCCGCCGGCTGTCCCGTCGTCCTCAAGGCCCACGGCTCCCACCCGGCCACCTCCCGGCGCTGCTTCGACGTGCTGTCCGCCGCCGCCCGCCGCGCCGGCGCCCCCGACGGAACCCTCGGCATCGTCTACGGCCAGCAGGCCGGCGCCGACCTCGTCGCCCACCCGGCCATCCGGGCCGCCGGGTTCACCGGCTCCACGGCCGCCGCCCGGGCCCTGCTGGCCGTCATCGACCGCCGGCCCGACCCGATCCCGTTCTTCGGCGAGCTCAGCAGCCTCAACCCGGTAGTGGTCACCCCCGCCGCGGCCGCCGACCACCCCGCGGAGATCGCGGCCGGCCTGGCCGCCTCGTTCACCCTCGGAGTAGGGCAGTTCTGCACCAAACCAGGATTGGCGTTCATCCCCGACGGCCTCGGCGGCGACACCCTGGTCGCGGCCCTCGACAAGGCGGTCGCCGCAACGCCGGCGGGAGTCATGCTCAACGACGGCATCGCCGCGGCGTACGAGAAAGCCACCGCCCGGCCCCGGGGCACCGCGCTGCTGCGCCTCGCCCGGGCGGCCGGCCTGCCACCGTCGGCCCTGGAGGAGTGCTTCGGCCCGGTCGCGACGATCGCCCGCTACAGCGACGAGGCCGACCTGTTCGCCGCCCTGGACACGCTGCCGTCCTCGCTGACCGCGACCATCCATCGCGGCCCCGGCGAGACCGCCCTGCCGGCCGAGGTGACCCGGCGGCTGCTGCCCCGCGCGGGCCGGATCCTGTACGACGGCTATCCCACCGGCGTCGCCGTATCGTGGGCCCAGCACCACGGCGGCCCCTGGCCCGCCACGAACTCCCAGCACACGTCCGTGGGCGCGACAGCGATCCGCCGCTTCCTGCGCCCGGTCGCCTGGCAGAACGCCCCGGCCGACCTGCTGCCACCCGAACTCCGCGACGACTACGACGCCATCCCCCGCCGCGTCGGCGGCATCCTCCACGCGAGCACTGCGTAGGAAAACCTTTACCACCCTCGCCCCCGGCCCGCGCGGAACAATGGGTTCATGACCACGGACGAAGCGGGGCTCGGGGCGACGTTGCGAGCCTGGCGCGACCGGCTGACCCCGGCCGCCGTGGGGTTGCCCCAGGGTGGGACACGGCGGGCGAACGGGCTCCGCCGGGAGGAACTCGCCGCGCTGGCCGGCATCTCGGTCGACTACGTGGTCCGTCTGGAGCAGGGGCGCGTCGCCACCCCGTCCGCGCAGGTGGTCGCGGCGCTGGCCCGTGCTCTTCAGCTGACCGGCGCCGAGCGCGACCACCTATACCGGCTGGCCCACCTGGAGCCACCGGCGCACGGGCAGATCTCGCACCACATCCCGCCGGGCATGAACCGGGTGCTGGCCCGGCTCGGCGACGCCGCCGTCGGGGTGTTCGCCGCCGACTGGCAGCTCATCTGGTGGAACTACGGCTGGGCGGCGCTGCTCGGCGATCCGTCGTCGGCGCCGCCGGCGTCGCGCAACTTCGCCCGGGACACCTTTCCGGTCGACGACCACAAGCCCCGGCTGGCGCAATGGCCGGTGACCTCGGACGCCGGGGACGCGGTGGAGGCTGCCGTCGTGGCCGACCTGCGCCGCGCCACCGGCCGCTTTCCCGGTGACCGCGGGCTGGCCCGCCTCATCAAGGACCTGACGGCGGGCAACGAGCGCTTCGCGCAGCTGTGGCGGGCCGGGGTGGTCGGCGCTCACCGCGAGGACCACAAGATCGTCGCGCATCCGGCGGTCGGCCCGATCGCCGTCGACTGCGACGTCATGAGAGACGGCGACGACGACCTGAAGATCGTGATCCTGACCGCGGCCCCGGGCAGCGACGACGACACCAGGATGCGCTTGGCGCTGGTGGCCGGCGTCCCCGCCTAGGCAACAGGTACGCGCAGGGTCACAGGGCGGTGAGAAAGTCGTCGATGGCGGCGAACGTGGCCTCGGGCGCCTCCCGCATCGGCAGATGCCCACCGCCGGGGATCACCGTGAACCGGGCGCCGGGGATCGCGCCGGCGTAGAGCCGGCCGAACTCCGGCGTGACGACCGTGTCGTTCTCGCCCCAGATCAGCTGGGCCGGGATACCCAGGCCCGCGAAGCGGCCTAGCAGGGCCGGGTCTTCCAGCCCGCCGGTGGTGTAGGCGCGGAACGCGGCCATGTCGCCCGGCGGCGGTCCCGGCCGTGGCGCGCCCGGCGCCGAGGGCGGCGGCCCGCTGGGCATCGCCGGCGGATGCCCTTCGATCCGCGGGCCGACCGCGTCGATGATCAGCAGCCGGCCGAGGCGCCGGCCGCGATCGGTCACGGCCATCTCCGCGGCGACCCAGCCGCCGAACGACACACCGGCCACCGTGACCCCGGTCAGGTCCCGCTGGGCGAGCAGGTCCAGATAGAGACCGGCCAGGCCGGCAACGCTCGCCAGATCGCCGGGGCGCTCGGTGCCGTCCCACCCGGGATGGGTCGGGGCGATCACCCGGTGCGCGCCGGCGAGGTGATCGATCAGGGAGTTCATGCTGTCCGGACCGGCCGCGCCGTGCAGCAGCAGGATCGGGTCGCCGTGGCCGGTCTCGCCCACCGTCAGTATCGAGGACGTCATGTCAGACGCCGAACGACGCGAACATGTCGACCAGCGACTGCGGCGCCTTGTCGTCGAAGATGACCTCGAGGCTGTCGGCCGACTCCTGGGCCACGCCTTCGCTGCGCGAGAACAGCTCCTGCTCATAGGCCGCCAGGGCCTTCTCGATGTCGCCCGGGTTCGCCGCGATCGCCTTGCCGAGCTCCGAGCCGTCGTACATGGCCAGGTTGGCGCCCTCACCGGCGAACGGTGACATCACGTGCGCGGCGTCGCCCAGCAGGGTCACCCCCGGAATCCGGTCCCAGCGGTGCCCGATCGGCAGCGCGTTGATGGTGCGCGGGATCAGCGCGCTGTCCGCCTCGGTGATCAGGGTCTTGATCTCCGGCGCCCAGTCGGCGAACTCTTCGAGCAGCACCGCCTTGCCCTTGTCGCTGTCGGCCCAGTCGATGCCGTCGAGCCACTCCTTCGACTTCTTCAGCGCGATGTAGATGTGCAGGCTGCCGTCGGTCTCCTTGTGCGCCAGGAAACCCTTGCCGGGCGCGAGGGCGAACAACATGCCGGTGCCGACCACCGAGGCCGGCACGGGGTGCTTGCTGTCGGCATCGAGGTGGTCGACCTCGACGAACGAGATTCCCGTGTACGCCGGCACGGCCTCCGACACCAGCGGCCGGATCCGCGACCACGCGCCGTCCGCGCCGATCAGAATGTCGGCGGTGACCGTCTCGCCGTCGGCGAAGCTGAGCTCGTGCCGGCCGTCGCCCAGCGGCTTGGCGCCGGTGACCTTCCTGCCCCACTTGATCGTTCCGGCCGGCAGCGAGTCGAGCAGGATCTGCCGTAGCTGCCCGCGGTCGACCTCGGGCCGGTCGCCGGCGCTCTGCTCGTCCGGCTCTTCCATCCGTACGGCGTTGTGCTTGTCGAGGATGCGCATGGCCTGCCCGCCCTCGTGGATGATCGCCTGGAACTGCTCGAACAGCCCGGCGTCGCGCAGCGCGATCTGGCCGTTGTAGTCGTGGATGTCGAGCATGCCGCCCTGCGTGCGGGCGGCGGGTGATTCGTCCAGCTCGTAGATGGTCGCGGCGATACCGTGGATGTGCAGGACCCGGGCCAGGGTCAGACCGCCCAGGCCGGCTCCGACGATGGTGATGTTCATGATGCCTCCCGTGATAACGTGTTCGCGACGAACATGTTCGCGATGGTCGAACGAAACGGCGCCTGATCGACGCCTTGGTCAGCCCAGCCCGTCGATGAGCGTCTCGAACGCCCACCGCCGGCGCTGTTCACCGGTTCCCGAGAAGATCTCGTCGCGCACGGCGACCAGATGCGGATAGGTGCCCGGCGTCGCCTCGGCCACCGCGACGGCCAGATCCCGCTCCTCGCCGTCCGCGTCGGCCGACTCGTCGCGGCTGCCCTGCTCGGCCGCCATGGCGGTGGCCTGCTGGAGCAGGATGTCGACACCCCAGGCGGCCTGCCGCGCCGGCAGACCGCCGGCCAGCAGCAACCCGAGCGTGGTGTCGAGCAGCCGCAGATAGTGTGGCCCGGACGGCCGCAGCATGAGAACCGATCGCGCCAGGCTGGGATAGGCGAACAGCAGATCCGTGTACGCGGACAGCAGGCCGATGAGCTGCTCGCGCCACTCCCCCGCACCGGGCGGCTCCAGTCCGGCGACGAGCTCGTCGAGGATCGCCCCGTGCAGCTCGGCCGTGTTCCGCACGTAGACGTACAGCGAAGCCGGCCCGGTGTCGACCTCGGCCGCCAGCCGGCGCATCGTCAGCCGCTCCAGACCCTCCTGCCGCATGACATGCAGCGCGGCCGTCACCAGAACCTCCCGGCTCAAGGGCGACTTGGCCGGACGGTCACGGCGGCTGACGGGAACGCGGCGCGGACTCATAACACGATCGTAGCGAACATGTTCGTCAGCCACCAGTGCCGGGCGCACCGGTCAAGGTGCGCAGTTCGTCGGTGGCCTGTGTGATGAGTGCCTCGAGGCCGGCGGCCGTGGCGCCGTCCCATGCCCGGTGCGCGTGTTCGAAGACGGCGGCGCCCACACCCGCGGCGAGCCGGGCGACGGGTTCGGTGATGTGGCGTTGCTGGAGGGCCTGGATCAGCGCTTCGGTCAGCCTTGCCGATTTGGCCTGGGCCCGTTCGTGGAGCGCGGGTGAGGCGGCGATGAGTTGGGCGCACCGCTCGGCGACGGGACGGCCGGCGACGAACAGCGGGATGGCCGCCGTCGAACAGCACCTCAGCCTCTCCGGCAACCCGCACGGCAAACTCGTGCTCCTGCCCTGAGGTCATGGGCGGTTGAATCGGGCGGCGAATCGCGCGGTGAACAGGTCGTCGCCTTTACGGTCGTGGACCGTCTCCACGCCGGCCGCGGCGGGGCCGTCCGCGGCCGGGAGCTGACCGACGCCGGCGCCGGGACCGAGAGGCAGCAGAATCCGGCGGCCGGACGCCGGGGCGTGGAGGACTTCGGGCCTCTCGCCGGCGAGTTGGGCTTTGATGTTCGCGGCCACGATGACGGCGTGCTCCATGGCGTAGGAGGCCATTTTCGGATCGGGGAGCTCAGCCACGTCACCGACCGCGTAGACGTGGTCGTAGCCCCGGACGTTCAGATGGTCGTCCACCGGGATCGTTCCCTGGCCGGTCAGCGTGGTGAGGCGCCCGTCGGCCAGAAAGCCGGTGTTGAATCGCAGGCCGAACGCGCGGAACCAGATGTCGGCGACGATCTCCTCACCCCTGTCGGTGGTGACCGTGAAACGGGCAGTCCTGCCGGCCGGGACCGGCGGCAGCGCGGTCAAGCCGGTGCCGAGCCGCAGATCGATGCCACGTTCGTTCAGCTGCCGGTGCAGGCTTTCACGCACCTCGGGCAGGAATCCGGCCAGCAGCTCAGCGGCCCGGTCGACGACGATCACATGCTTGTCCGGCCAGACGTCCTTGATCTCGCCGGACAGTTCCAGCCCGACCGGGCCCGCGCCGAGGATCAGCACGCGGGCGGCGCCGGACAGTTCCTTGTTCGTCGCGCGGAGGTCGTCGAGCTGCTGGGCTATCCCGGTCGCGCCCGGGTGGGGCTTGGCCGGATACGAGTACTCGGAACCGGTGGCCAGAACCAGATAGTCGGCTCGGATCCGCTCGCCGGATGCGAGTGTCACGCCTCGGGGATCCACTGAGACCGCCCGATCACGAATGACCGACCCTCGCTCGAGCAGGGCGCCGTACGGGAAGAACGCGTTGGGCGCCCAGTCCGGGCGGGTCAGCGCCCGCAGCGAGGCGGCCGCGTTGACGAAGCCCTCCCGCGGGTCGATGAGGACGACGTTCGCGCCGGCGTCGAGCTCCTTGGCCACCAGAGACCCCGCGTAGCCTCCGCCGATGATCACAACTGTTCGTTCCATGCCAGGACCTCCCATGAGTTGACGTGACAACTCTAGCTCGCGAAGTTGTCACGTCAACTCTGGCTGTCGGTACGATCTCCTCATGGCCGAACCCCTGACACCGGAGCAGTGGGAGCTGTGGCACACCTGGATGCAGGCACAACGCCTGCTGCAGCGCGAACTCGACCGGGATCTGCAACGGGACTTCGGCATCTCCAAGGCGGAGTTCAGCGTGCTGGTGACCCTGCACGAGACCCATGGTGAGGAAATGCGGGTCGGCGAGCTGGCCGAGTCACTCGGCTGGGAGAAGAGCCGCGTCGCCCATCAGCTGACCCGGATGGAGAACCGCGAGCTGGTCGACCGGACCGACCACGAGTCCAACGGCCGCCGCGCCGGCATCCGCCTGACCGCGAAAGGCCGCAGCGCGGCCCGGAACGCCCTCGTCGGCCACGGATCCAACATTCGTCGCTACTTCTTCGAGGCACTTTCCTCCGACCAGGCCGCGGCCATCCAGGCATGGAGCCGCCAGACCATCGACAGCATCGAATCCGCGACCTGAGGGGCCCCGCGCTTCCCTACCGCCGGCGATTCAGCAGCCACCACGCCGTCACCAGGTCCTCGGTGCGTCTCAGGTCGAGCTCGGTGAGCTCGGTGAAGCGCTGGACCCGATAGCGCACCGTGTTCTGGTGGATGGACAGGCGCTGGGCCACCTCGCGGACGTCCTGGTCGCACTCGAGGTAGACCCGCGTGGTCTCCTCGATGTCCACGTTGGCCCGCCCGGCGCTGTCGAGGGCGTGCAGGTGCCTCACGGACAGGCCGTCAGCGACGGCCGGCACCGACAGGACGAGCGGCCGGGGGCCGAGACCGGCCAGCCGCACCAGGCCCGACTGCCCGAACCGCTGCGCGGTGTCGAGCGCCAGCACGGCCTCGGTGTAGCCGGCGTGGAGCTGGTCGAGCGGTGCCGCCGGGCCGGCGGCGACCAGGTGCCCGGTCAGGCGCTCCGGCAGCTTCGGCGCGATGAAGCCCAGGCCGGCTCCCATGTCGGCGACCAGAATGTGGCCGGCCGGCAGGCGCAGGGCCGAGGCGATGGCCTGGCGCACCGCTTCCGCGTCGCCGGGCGAGGCGGCGCGGGCGGCGAGAGGAACATGGCGTGCCCGCGGGTCGAGGCCGAAAAGGTGGGCGTCATGCAGGATCTGCTGGGCGGGCAGCGTGCCGCCGAGCACCTCGCCCGCGAAGACCGACCGCCTTTCGGCGTCGAAGTGAGCCTTCTCGATCGCCAGATCGCGCTGGATGCGCAGGAACACCCCGGACGCCTCATTGGCGAACTCCCAGGTGCTGTCGTGAACCGCGAGCATCAACTCCGCGGGCAGTCCGACGTGGGCGCCCACCTCGTCGAACTGGGCGAGCATCGCACGGGAACCCAACTGGTAACCGAGGGCCAGCACTTCGGGCGAGATGCCCCGGGCCATGCGATCGGTGGCGTACGCGATCAGCAGGTCGCGAAGCGCGGCGTCGGGCACCCGCATGGCCGTGAGCTCGGCGACGAGCGTGTCCATGAACTTCTGCGCGTTGTCGCGGATCTCCGCGTCGGTGAGCACCTGGTAGTCCGGTATCCGCTCGCGGGCGATGGCCAGGAACCGGTGGCCGAAGGAGTTCTGGACCTCGCGGAGCCGGTCGACGGCCAACCGCACCTTACGGCGGGTCGGGTCGTCCAGCGTGGTGAGCTCCGGCATCACACGACGGGCGGACCAGGTCGCTGAGCTCACGTTCGTCATCGCCCGAGGTTAGTGCCCGCGACTTTGTTCCCCGGAACAAAGTTCCGGCGGCGGGCTTGGTAGGCGCTCCGTAGTCTTGCGGGCGCTTGTGCGGTGACACTGTGACATGCCGTGGGCGTACCCCCGGCCTGATGTTCGTTCTTGATGTTTTGCGGTCAGAACGAACGGCGCCGCGGGCGTCCGAGCACGTGACAATCCGTGCCCTGAGCTGGAATTTCTCTCGTTTTACCCTCGGAAACATGTCGGTAATTTTCTGTCCATTGATGTTTACTTGTGGTTGAGATTGATGAAGGATGTTCTCTCAGATCCCCCAGAATTCAGGAGAACCGATGAGATTTGTCCGGCTCGCGTCCATGGCTTCGGTCATGACGCTGACGGTGGCCCTGGCCGCATGCGGGTCGAGTGAGAAGACCGCGGACCAGCAGGCCGCCGCGGGAGATACGAAGGGCGCCCTGATCGGCGTCACGATGCCGACCCGGTCCTCGGAGCGATGGATCGGCGACGGTGACAACGTCAAGGAGCAGCTCGAGGCCCTCGGTTACAAGGTCGATCTTCAGTACGCCAACGACGACATCCCGACCCAGACGCAGCAGCTGGACAACCAGATCACCAAGGGCGCCAAGCTGCTGATCGTCGCGTCGATCGACGGCACGGCCATCACCACCCAGCTGGAGAACGCCAAGGCCGCCAACATCCCGGTGATCGCCTACGACCGGCTGATCCGCGACAGCCCGAACGTCGACTACTACGCCACCTTCGACAACTTCAAGGTCGGTGTCCAACAGGCCACCTCGCTGCTGGTCGGCCTGAAGCTGCTCAAGGAGGACGGCTCCAAGGGCGACGCCAAGGGCCCGTTCAACATCGAGCTGTTCGCCGGCTCCCCGGACGACAACAACGCCACCTTCTTCTTCAACGGCGCGATGTCTGTCCTCAAGCCCTACCTGGACGACAAGACCCTGACGGTCAAGAGCGGACAGACCCAGTTCGAGAAGGCCGCCATCCTGCGCTGGCAGCCGAAGGTCGCCCAGGACCGCATGGAGAACCTGCTCACCTCGACGTACAAGAGCGGCGCCAAGGTCGACGGCGTCCTCTCGCCGTACGACGGCCTCTCCATCGGCATCCTCTCGGCGCTCAAGAGCAACGGCTACGGCACGGCCGGCCAGCCGTACCCGATCGTCACCGGCCAGGACGCCGAGGTGGCCTCGGTCAAATCGATCATCGCGGACGAGCAGTTCGCGACGATCTACAAGGACACCCGTGAGCTGGCGAAGACGACCGTCACGATGGCCGACGCGATCCTCAAGGGACAGACGCCGGCCACGAACAACACCACGGACTACAACAACGGCGTCAAGGTCGTCCCGGCCCAGCTGCTCGAGTCGGTGATCGTCTACAAGGGCAACTACAAGAAGGAGCTCGTCGACTCGGGTTACTACACCGAGGCCGACCTGAAGTGATCCGTGCCGACCCTGGGAGATGGGCATGAGCGACACCATCCTGCGGATGCGGGACATCACCAAGACATTTCCCGGGGTCAAGGCACTCCAGGACGTCAACCTCTCGGTACGCCGCGGCGAGATCCTGGCGATCTGCGGGGAGAACGGCGCCGGCAAGTCCACCCTGATGAAGGTGCTCTCCGGCGTCTATCCGCACGGCTCCTACGACGGCGAGATCACCTTCGACGGCGAGCCGTGCCGCTTCTCGGGCATCCGCGACAGCGAGCATCTCGGCATCGTGATCATCCATCAGGAGCTGGCGCTGGTGCCGCAGCTGTCGATCGCCGAGAACATCTTCCTCGGCAACGAACAGGCCCAGCGCGGCCTGATCGACTGGAACCGGACCAACCACGCGGCCGCCGAGCTGCTGGGCCAGGTCGGCCTCAACGAGAACCCGGTCACCCCGATCATCGAGCTGGGCGTGGGCAAGCAGCAGCTCGTCGAGATCGCCAAGGCGCTGTCCAAGAAGGTGCGGCTGCTGATCCTCGACGAGCCCACCGCCGCGCTCAACGACGAGGACTCGGCCCACCTGCTCGGCCTGCTGCGCGGCCTGCGCGACGAGGGGATCACCTGCGTGATCATCTCGCACAAGCTCAACGAGGTCATGGCGATCGCCGACCGGGTCACGATCCTGCGTGACGGCCGGACCATCGTCACCATGGACCGGGCGGACGGCGACGTCACCGAGGACCGGATCATCTCGGGCATGGTCGGGCGCGACCTCGACCACCGCTATCCGCCGCACGAGCCGACCATCGGCGAGGAGGTGCTGCGGGTCGAGGACTGGACGGTGCACAGCCCCACCCAGCACGGGCGCGTCCTGGTCAAGGACGCCAACCTGTCGTTGCGCAGGGGCGAGATCGTCGGCCTGGCCGGGCTGATGGGCGCCGGCCGCACCGAACTGGCCATGAGCGTCTTCGGCCGCTCCTACGGCACCGCCATCTCGGGCCGGATCGTCAAGGACGGCAAGGAGATCCACCTTCGTACGGTCCGCGACGCCATCCGCAACGGCATCGCCTACGCGACGGAGGACCGCAAGCGCTACGGCCTGAACCTGATCGAGGACATCAAGCGCAACATCTCCGCGGCCGCCCTGGGCAAGCTCGCCAAGAACGGCTGGGTCGACGAGAACAGGGAGTTCCAGGTCGCCGGCGAGTTCCGCACGAGCATGAACATCAAGGCCCCCAGCGTGCTCAGCGTGACCGGCAAGCTGTCCGGCGGCAACCAGCAGAAGGTCGTCCTGTCCAAATGGATCTTCACCGATCCGGACGTGCTGATCCTCGACGAGCCCACCCGCGGCATCGACGTCGGCGCCAAGTACGAGATTTACACGATCATCAACCGGCTCGCCGACGAGGGGAAGGCCGTGCTGGTCATCTCCTCCGAGCTGCCCGAGCTCCTCGGGCTCTGCGACCGCATCTACACCCTCGCGGCCGGGCGGATCACCGGTGAGCTGTCCCGCGCCGAAGCCACCCAGGAAAACCTGATGACGCTCATGACCAGAACAACGGAGTGACCGCGATGTCCGTCGCACCCACCATCGCCGGCCCGGCGGTCGGCACGCCGCCGCCCGTTCCCGCAGGCAGAGGCAACCTGCGCCAGAGCGGCATCTACATCGCGTTCGCGGCGATCGTCGTGCTGTTCACGATCCTCACCGGCGGCGACCTGCTGGCCCCGCAGAACATCAGCAACATCATCGTCCAGAACTCGTACATCCTGATCCTGGCCATCGGCATGATCCTGATCATCATCGCCGGGCACATCGACCTGTCGGCCGGCTCGGTCGTCGCGGCCTGCGGCGCCATCGCCGCCGTCCTCATGGTCGAGCACGACGTGGCGTGGCCGCTCGCCCTGCTGATCACTCTCGTGGTCGGCGGCGCCATCGGCGCCTGGCAGGGATACTGGGTCGCGTACTTCGGCATCCCGGCCTTCATCGTCACCCTGGCCGGCATGCTGCTGTTCCGCGCGGTCACCCTGATGATCCTGGGCAACCGCGGCATCGGCCCGTTCCCGGACGAGGTCCGCACGCTGTCCAACGGCTTCACCGAGGGCTATCTGGGCAACATCGGCCTGGGCGCGCTTGGCGGGGCCGACCTGTTCAGCCTCCTCATCGGCGTGGCCGCCGTCGCCGGCATCGTCGTCACCCAGTGGCGCCGCCGCTCGGCCCGGCTCCAGTACGGCCAGGCGGTCGACCCGCTGCCGCTGTTCATCGCCCGCATCGCCGTCGCGTCGGCCCTGGTCATCGCCGTGGTCGTACAGCTCGCCCGGTTCCGGAACCTGCCGTGGGTGCTCATCCTGCTCGCCGCCCTGGTGCTGGGCTACTCGCTGGTGACCAACCGGGCGGTCTTCGGCCGCCAGATCTACGCCGTCGGCGGCAACCTCCAGGCCGCCACCCTGTCCGGAGTGAAGGTCAAGTCGGTCGTTTTCTGGATCTTCGTGAACATGGGCGTGCTGGCCGCGCTGGCCGGCGTCATCTTCGCCGGCCGCCTCAACCAGGCCAATCCGACGGCCGGCGCCAACTTCGAGCTCGACGCCATCGCGGCCGCCTTCATCGGCGGCGCGGCCGTGCAGGGCGGCGTCGGCAAGGTGGTCGGCGCCATCACCGGCGGTCTGATCATGGGCGTCATCAACAACGGCATGTCCCTGATCGGCGCCCAGAGCGAGACGCTGATGCTGGTCAAGGGCGCCGTCCTGCTCGCCGCGGTCGCCTTCGACGTCTGGTCGAAGCGCCGCGCCGGAGCGGGCCGCTGACTCTGGCGGCGGCCGGGGCCCCCCGTCCCCCACCCGGCTGCCGCCAGCCCCCTCCCCAAGGTTCCCGTCCCCAACCGAAAGGCATCCCCATGCGCCTGAGAAACGCACTGCCGGCGCTCCTGTTGCCGGCGACCCTGCTGGTGGCCACCCCGACCGCCGCCCACGCCGCCACGACCTGGACGGTCAGCGGCCCGTCGGCCGGCTCACCGACCTCGGCCCAGGTCACCCTCAATGACAACGGCACGCTCGCGTTCTCGGTGTCCCATCAGGGCCGCACCGTGCTGTCGCCCGCGCCGATCGGCATCCAGACGAGCGCGGCCGACCTGACCCGCGGCCTCACGTTCACCCGGCGGGCGGACCGGGCGGTCACCGAGACGTACACGATGACCACCGGCAAGCAGCGCAACCGGTCGACCACCTACAACGAGTCCACGTTCTCGTTCACCGGCGCCGGCGGAGCCCGGCTGGACGTCGTCGTGCGGGCCTCGAACACCGGCGCCGCCTACCGTTACGTGCTGCCCGGCAGCGGATCGGTGACGGTCAACCGCGAGGCGTCGTCCTGGGCCGTGCCGACGTCGTCCACCGCCTGGCTGCTGCCCGCACACAGCGAGGACCAGGGTTACCCGGTCCAGACGACGGCGGGCGGGGCGGCGGCCGGCACCTTCCGGGTGCCGGCGCTCTTCGACGTCGGCGGCACCTACGCGCTGGTCGCCGAGGCTGATCTCGACGGCCGGTACGCGGCGGCCAGCCTGACCCACACGGCCGGCTCCGGGACGTACGGCACCTCGCTGGCCTCGACCGTCACCACCAGCCTGCCGCTGTCGACGCCGTGGCGCACCGCCGCGGTCGGAGACCTGAGCTCGGTCACGCAGTCGACGATCGTGGACGACCTCTCCGCGCCCTCGCGCGCGGGCAACCCGTCCTGGGCGAGACCCGACACCGTCGCCTGGTCCTGGCTGACCGAGCACTCGAGCCCGTCGAGCGAGAGCCGGCAACGGCAGTACATCGACTTCGCCGCCCGCAACGGCTGGGGCTACGTCCTCATCGACGAGGGCTGGCAGGAGAGCTGGGTGCCGGGCGTGGTGTCCTACGCGCGCTCGAAGGGCGTGCAGGTGATCCTGTGGTTCAACTCCTCCACCCTGCGCACCGCCGAGCAGCGTGAGACGTGGCTGCCCCGCATCAAGGGCTGGGGCGTGGCCGGGGTGAAGGTCGACTTCATCTACGAGTTCACCCAGCCGACCCTGCAGTGGTACGACGCCATCCTGGCTCGGACGGCCGAGCTGCAACTGATGATCAACTTCCACGGATCCGCTACCCCGCGCGGCATGCAGCGCACCTGGCCGCACGTCATGACCGCGGAATCGGTGCACGGCGCCGAGCAGTACCTGCGGGCCACGAAGAACACGATCCTGCCGTTCACCCGCAACGTCATCTCCAGCATGGACTACACCCCGGTCGTGTTCAGCCCGTACAACCGCGACACCACCCCGGCCCACGAGCTCGCGACCGCCATCGTCTTCGAGTCCGGCTGGCAGCACCTCGGCGACAACCCCGAGAGCTACGAGGCCCGGCCCGAGGCCCTGCGCATCCTCAACCAGATCCCCACCACCTGGGACGAGACCCGGCTGCTGGGCGGCCGGCCCGGCCAGGAGGCCTACTTCGCCCGCCGCAACGGCGGCACCTGGTACCTGGGCGGCATCTCCGCCCTGGGCGCGAAGACCTACTCGGCGCCGCTGAGCTTCCTCGGCGGCGGCCAGTGGCTGCTGGAGACCGTCCGGGACGGCTCCGGCTCGTCGCTGGTCCGCGAGACGCGCGTCGTCACCAACACGTCCACCCTGTCGGTGGCGTTGCTGGAGCGCGGTGGCTTCGCCTCGGTCGTGTGCCCGTACACCAGCGGCCTGACCACCTGCGGCACCGCCGGCAGTGTCCTTCGCGGCCAGGCCTCCGGACGGTGCGTCGACGTGCCGTTCGCCAGCCAGGTCAACCGGACCCGGGTCGAGCTCTTCGACTGCAACGGCGGCGCCAACCAGGCCTGGACGGCGACGTCGTCACGGCAGCTGACCGTGTACGGCTCCAAGTGCCTGGACGTCGACGGCGGCGGCACCGCCGACGGAACCGCCGTGACCATCTTCGACTGCACCGGCGGCGCCAACCAGCAGTGGACCGTCAACGCCGACGGAACAGTCGTCGGCGCCGGCTCCGGCAAGTGCCTCGACGCCACCGGCGGGGCCACGGCCAACGGCACCCTGCTACAGATCTGGCCCTGCAACGGCGGCGCCAACCAGAGGTGGTCGCGCAGCTGAGCTGAGACGCCGATCAGGACGTACGCCCACGGTGGACCAGCGTGGTCGGCAGGACCACCTGGCGTACGTCCTGAGTGCCGCCGCCGATGCGGTCGAACAGCAGGGCCGCCGCCTGACGGCCCAGTTCGACCGCGTCGTAGGTGGTCAGGGCGACCGGCTGGGGCAGCAGGTCGGCCAGCTCGACGTCGTCGAAGCCGGCGACCCCGACGTCGCCGTGGTGGGCCGCGGCCGCGTGCAGCACGCCGACGCAGATACGGTTGTTGTCGGCGAAGACGGCGTCGGCCTTCGCGGCCCCGGTGAGCAGGTCCGTGGCCGAGCGGGTGGCGTCCTCGACCGTATGGTTGCCCAGGCTGACCAGCGCGGGGTCGAAGGCCAGGCCGGCGTCGGCGAGCGCCTGCCGATATCCGGCCTGGCGGGCCGCGCCTGTGTGCACGGCCGGGTCGCCGCCGAGGAAGGCGATACGCCGATATCCCGCCGCGACGAGGTGCGTGACGGCCGCGCGGGCGCCGCCGAAGCTGTCGAGGACCACCGAGTCGGCGAGCACGCCCGGCGGGACGCGGTCGATGAAGACCATAGGCGCCCGGCGGGTGAGCTCGTGGTGCAGGTCGTGGTGGTCGTGGGCGGTGGGCACGACGAGCAGGCCGTCGACGCGGCGGCGGACGAGGTCGCGCAGCAGGTTGCGCTCCCGCTCGTAGTCCTGGCCCGTGCTGCCGACCACCAGCAGGTGATTGTGCAGGCGGGCGGTCTCCTCGGCGCCGCGGATGATGGCCGACCAGAACGGGTTGCCCGGGTCCTCGATGACCAGCGCGATGGTGTTGGTGGCCTGGCCGGGCCGCAGCGTGCGGGCGATCTCGTTGCGGTGGAAGCCGAGCTCGGCGATGGCCCGCTCGACGGCCGCGCGCGTCTCGGGCCGGATGTAACGCTCGTCGTTCACGACCCGCGAGACCGTGGCCGGGCTGACCCCGGCCGCCTTCGCGACGTCACGCATGGTGGGTTGCCGCACGCGTTCCCCTTTCTTGACCGCGCCAAAATAAGTCGATTAGTGTCTATGTATACGTTCTCAGAACCAGGGAGCAGAGTATGCGACGACGCACCAGAACTCTCCTGGCCGGACTGCTGGCTCTGACCCTGAGCGCGACCACGGCGTGCTCGGGTGATTCCGGCGGCGACAGCGAATCGAAAACCCTCACCGTGGCGTACCAGAAATTCGGCACGTTCATCCAGATGGACGACCTGATGAACAAGGTCAAGGGCGAGTTCGAGCAGGCCCACACGGGCTGGACCGTGAAGCTGCTGCCGATCGAGGCGTCCGAGAACGACTACTACACCAAGCTCACCCTGATGAACCGGTCCCCCAACACGGCGCCGGACATCCTCTACGAGGACACCTTCCTGGTGAACACCGACATCCAGGCCGGTTTTCTCACCCCGCTCGACAGCTACCTCGGCAAGTGGGCCGACTGGAGCCAGTTCACCGACGCCTCGAAGACGGCCGCGAAGGGCCTGGACGGAAAGATCTACGGGGTGCCGATGGGCACCGACACCCGCGCCCTCTGGTACAACAAGGACCTGTTCGCCAAGGCTGGGCTGCCGGTGCCGTGGCAGCCGAAGACCTGGGACGACGTGCTCGCGGCGGCGCGCACCGTCAAGCAGAAGCTGCCCGGTGTGATCCCGATGAACGTCTTCTCGGGCAAGGGCGCCGGCGAGGCCGCGAGCATGCAGGGCTTCGAGATGCTGCTCTACGGCACCGACAACACCCTCTACGACGAGTCCAGTAAGAAGTGGCTGGTCAACACGCCTGGCTTCCTCGACTCCCTGAACTTCGTCAAGACCGTGTACGGCGAGAAGCTCGGCCCCGACGTGCAGGACGCGCTCGACCCGAACTTCGGCAACCGGCTGAGCGCCGAGCTGATCCCGAACAACAAGATCGCCATCGACCTGAACGGCTCGTGGCAGAGCGGCAACTGGATCGAGACCGGCGCCAAGCCGTGGCCCGAGTGGTCCAAGGTGCTCGGCCAGGCCCCGATGCCCACCCAGAAGGGCCAGGCGCCCGGCTCGACCAGCATGTCCGGCGGCTGGGTGCTGTCGGTCGGCTCGCACGCCAAGGACAAGCAGGCCGCCTTCGACTACGTCAGCCTGGCGCTGAACAAGGAGAACTCGCTGGCGTACGCCATCGCGGCCGGCCAGATCGCCGAGCGCAAGGACGTGGCCGAGGACCCGGCCTATCTGAAGTCCAACCCGGCTCTGAAGTTCTTCACCGACCTGGTCCAGGTGACCCACTTCCGGCCCGCCTACCCGGAGTACCCACGGGTCTCCAACGCCATCCAGGTCGCCATGGAGGGGGTGATGACCGGCCAGCAGACGCCCGAGCAGGCCATGGCCACCTACGGCGACACGGTCAAGGCCGCCGTCGGCGCCGACAAAGTGAGCGGCTGAGGCGTGACGGCCACCACCCCGACGCGACCCCCGGCGGTGCACGCTTCGGCGAGCGCGCCCCGCCGGGACCGCGGCCGCCTCCTGCGCATCCTCGTTCCCCTGCTGCCGGCCCTGCTGCTGCTTCTGCTCTTCTTCGCCGGCCCGATGCTGTGGAGCCTGTACACCGCGTTCACGAATTCCGCGCTGAGCGGCAGCGGGACTGTCGAGTTCATCGGCCTGGACAACTTCGAGCGGCTGGTCAACGACCCGTCGTTCTGGCACTCGATCGTGCTGACGCTGGTGTTCGTGGTCGGCTCGGCGGTGATCGGCCAGAACACCCTCGGCCTGTTGATAGCCCTGCTGATGCGCGGTCGCCACCGGGTCACCCGCACCGTGGTCACCGGGCTGGTCCTGGCCGCGTGGGCCGTGCCGGAGACGGTCGCCGCCTTCTGCTGGTACGCGTTCCTGCACCGCACCGGCACCCTCAACGAGCTTCTGCAGAACTTCGGGATCTCGCAGAACTGGCTCTACACCGCGCCGATGCTCGCGGTGATCCTGGCCAACGTGTGGCGCGGCACCGCGTTCAGCATGCTCGTCTACGACGCCGCGCTCTCCGAGGTGCCACCCGACCTGCTGGAGGCCGCCGCCATCGACGGCGCCTCGGGCTGGCAGCGGCTGCGCCACGTGACGCTGCCGCTGATCCGCCGGTCCATCGTCACCAACCTCATGCTCATCACCCTGCAGACACTGGCCGCGTTCGGCCTGATCTTCGTGATGACCGGCGGCGGCCCGGGCACGGCCAGCCAGACCACGCCGCTCTACATGTACGAGCAGGCCTTCAAGTTCTACGAGCTCGGCTACGGCACCGCGATGGCGCTCGTGCTGCTCGCGGTCGGCGCGATCTTCTCCGCGATCTACCTGCGGCTGATCCGGTTGGAGGACTGAGATGGCCCGGCGCTTGGCGACCTATCTGGCCCTGCTCGTGATCGCGCTCTGCTTCCTGCTCCCGTTCGCGTGGCTGCTGATCAGCTCGGTCCAGCCGAACTCGGGGCTCTCGGCCGAGCTGACCGGGCAGTTCTCGCTGGTGAACTTCTCCGACGTGCTCACACCGGAGACCGTGTTCCGGCCGATGCTCAACTCACTGATCATCTCCGGCGGCACGGCGATCCTGACGGCGGTCGTCGCCACCTTCGCCGCTTATCCGCTGTCGCGCTATCGCAACCGGTTCGGCCGCGGCTTCCTCTACGTCATCCTGTTCGCCACCGGCCTGCCGATCACCGCGGTCATGGTGCCCGTCTATGCCATGTACAGCCGGTTCAACCTGGTCGACTCGGTGCCGGCCACCGTCGCCTTCATGACGGCGTCGGCCCTGCCGTTCGCCATCTGGATGATGAAGAACTTCATGGACAGTGTGCCGCTGAGCCTGGAGGAGGCGGCCTGGACCGACGGCGCGGGCTGGTTCCAGTCGCTGCACCGGATCGTGCTGCCGCTGATGGTCCCCGGCCTCACGGTCGTCTTCATCTTCACCTTCGTGCTGCAGTGGGGGAACTTCTTCGTCCCGTTCATCCTGCTGCTCAGCCCGGAGAAACAGCCGGCCTCGGTGACCATCTACACCTTCTTCTCCCAGTACGGCCAGGTCGCGTACGGCCAGCTCGCCGCCTTCTCGATCCTCTACACCGTGCCGGTGATCCTGCTGTACTCGGCGGTCTCCAAGGCGCTCGGCGGGGCGTTCAGCCTCACCGGCGCCGTGAAGGGCTGAAAGGGGCAGCCCAGATTTATCTCAACGCGTGTTGATATAAGAACGCGGCGGACGTATGTTCGGACGGTCGGCGGCCCAGTCCCGCCGGAGCACTTCGCGCCTGGAACACAAGACGAAGGAGCTCGCCATGAGCGACGTCCAGAAGCTCTACATGCCGTCCCGCCCGCTCGAGCCGGGCAACGACCGCTACGGCATCCTCACCGGATTCGAGCCCGGCACCAGAACCCTTCCGGCAGGTTTCCGGATCGCACCGCCGTTCCGGCCGATCCCGGTCGACATCGTCCTGGAGAAGGATGTCCCGGTCACCCTGCGCGACGGCGTGACGATCAACGTCGACGTGTTCCGTCCGGCCGGCGCGGACAAGGTGCCGGTCATCGTCGCCTGGAGCCCGTACGGCAAGGGCCAGGGCACCTCGCCCAGCGTGATGGGCGTCTTCGGGCTGGTCGGACTCAGCAACCAGACCGTCTCCGGCCTGGCGAAGTTCGAGGCGCCGGACCCGGCCTACTGGTGCGCGCAGGGCTACGCGATCTGCAACCCGGACATCCGCGGCACCATCGACTCCGAGGGCGACAGCGTGCTCTGGGACCGCCAGGAGGGCCGTGACTGCTACGACCTGATCGAGTGGCTGGCCGTCCAGGAGTGGTCGACCGGCAAGGTGGCGATGAGCGGCACCTCCTACCTCGCCGTCTCGCAGTGGTTCACCGCCGCCGAGCAGCCGCCGCACCTGGCCGCGATCAACCCGTGGGAAGGCGTCAGCGACGTCTACCGCGACCTGGTGATGCGCGGCGGCATGCCGGACACCGGCTTCGCCCGGCAGCTGCGGGACTACTCCTTCTGGGGCCGGAGCCGCAAGGAGGACATCATCGCCGAGGCCGAGGCCTACCCGCTGATGAACGAGCTCTGGGCGAACAAGATCCCGGATTTCGGCCGGATCACCGTGCCGGCGTACGTCGTGGCCAGCTACTCCAACACGTTGCACACGGCGGGCACCTTCCGCGCCTGGCGCCGGATCGCGTCCACCGAGAAATGGCTGCGCGTCCACAACGGACAGGAGTGGCCGGACTACTACGACGAGGCGAACGTCGAGGACCTGCGCCGGTTCTTCGACCACTACCTCAAAGGCGCCGACAACGGATGGGAGACGACGCCGCGCGTCCGCTACTCCGTGCTCGACCTGGAAGGCGGAGACCGGGTCAACCTGCCCGCCACGGCCTTCCCGCCGGTGGACGTCACTCCGGCCAGCTACTACCTCGACGGCCGCACCCGCACCCTGGGCACCACGGCGCCGGCCGAGGAGGCCACGGCCCAGTACGACGTCGACGCGAACCCTGACCTGGTGTCCTTCGTGGTCCGGTTCGAGCGGGAGACGGTGCTGGTGGGTTACCCGAAGGCGCATCTGTTCGTCGAGGCGCGCGGCTCCGACGACATGGACCTGTTCGTCCTGCTGCAGAAACTGGACGAGCACGGCACCCCGCTCGCCGCGTTCACCACGCCCAACCAGAGCGCGATGATCCACGACCTGACCGAGCGGGGCGCCACCATCCTGCGGTACAAAGGCTCCGACGGCCGGCTCCGGGTCTCCCTGCGGCACCTCGACGAGGACCTGACGACCGGCGACGTGCCCGCGCACAGCTTCGACCGGGTTGAGAAGCTCGCCCCCGGCCAGATCGCCGAGGTGGAGATCGACCTGCTGCCGGCCGGGCTCGCCTTCCACGCCGGTGAGCAGCTCCGCTTCGTGGTCAGCGGCCGGAACCTGCTCGGCGGGATGATGCCCCGGCTGGTCGAGTACACCCCGGCCAACAAGGGCCTGCACGTCATCCACACCGGCGGCGATCACGCCTCCTACCTCCAGCTCCCCCTTCAGGCGGGCTGACCGGCCGGATCGACACGGCCCGAGGGCGGCCGCGCCGGCTACGACCAGATCGCGCAGGGCGAGGGCGGCCTGATGTCGCTGACCGGATCCGGTCCCGGTGTCGATTCCGGCGTACGCCCGCGTCGTGCAGGTGATGGCCAACGAACACCTGCTCCGCGAACTCAACCAGCCGCTGTTCGGCCACATCGCAGCCACCTTCCGCGACGCGCGGGCCTATTTCCTGACCTTTTTCGGGCAGCCGCAGCCCGACACGAGCTGGGGTTGGCGGCTCGTCGGCCACCACCTGTCGCTCAACGTCACGGTCGTCGACGGGGATCTGGTCAGCGTCACCCCGTTCCTGCTCGGCGCCGAGCCCGCCCGGTTCGGCCCGTTCCGGATCCTGGGCGAAGAGGAGGACACCGCATCTGCTGGCCGGGATGTACGGCGCGTACGGCGTCCTCGCCGCCCTGCACGAACGGACGCGCACAGGGCACGGGCAGGTCGTCCGCACCTCGCTGCTGGCCGCCGCGGTCGGCGTGCATGCCTTCCAGGGCACCCGATGGACGGTGGCCGGCGAGGTGGGCCGCGCCGCCGGCAACCATCACGCCGCCATCGCCCCCTACGGCCTGTTCCGCTGCGCCGACGGCGCGGTGCAGATCGCGATCGGCAACGAGGGACTCTGGCGCCGGCTCTGCGCCGGTTTCGACCTCGACCCCGACCAGCCGGGCTTCGCCACCAACGCCGAGCGGGTGGAACGCCGCGAGGACGTGATCACCCTCGTCGAGAAGGCGTTCTCGGCCTGGGACGCCGGCGACGCGGCCTGACCACCGGCCGCACGGCGTCAGGTCCGGGACCATCTCTGGTTCGTGCCGCCGTTACAGGTCCAGATCGTGAGGGCGGCGCCGTTGGCGCTGCCCGTCGCGTCGAGGCACTTCCCGGAGCCGGCGCCCACGACCGTGCCGTCGGCGTTGACGGTCCATTGCTGGTTGGCGCCACCGTTGCAGTCCCAGATGATGACGGCCGTCCCGTCGGCGGTGCCTCCGGCGCTGGCGTCCAGGCACTTGGTGCCGTACACCTGCAGCTGCCGGGCGGCCGTGGCCGTCCAGCGCTGGTTGGCGCCGCCGTTGCAGTCCCAGAGGGCGATAGCGATGCCGTTCGCCTGACCGGCCCCGGGCACGTCGGCGCAGCGCCCGGACTGCTGACCGCGCAGCACCCCGGTGCCGGTCCCACCGCCGGCGCCGGGCATGGAGGCCGGCGTGACGGCCTGCATGATCACGGAGCCGATGGCTTCGACCGCCCGCGTGTCGTCCCGTGGAGTCGGTGTGTCCCAACGGTTCCAGGTCAGGTTGAGGTCGGTACGCCGCGCGTTCCAGGCCGCGTCGGCGTTGCGCTTCATGAAGTCGTAGTACTGCGGCCAGAGGCCGTTCTCACGGACGAACTCGCCCATCCCCCGCGCGAACTCCGACTGCCAGGTCCCCTCCCGTTGCCCGTTCGTCATGATGCCGTTGCTGGTCATGTCCCGGATGACCCAGTCGGTCGTCCGTTTGGCGTCGTCGAACAGGGAGCGTCCGGCGAAGTTGCGGTACATGGCCTGGGCGGCGCTGACGAAGGCGCCGGCGGAATACACCGTACGGCCGCCGGAGAGACTTCCGTTCGCCTGGATGTTCTCGTGGACGGCGCCGCTGCTGCGGTCGAGCAGAGTCGACCAGGTCCAGTCGTAGACCGCGCGCGCCTTGTCGAGATAAGCGCGGCCGCCGCCCGACTCGTAGATGAGGGCGCCCAGGATGACCGCCGGGCTGTTGCTGAGCGCGCTCTTCTCGCCCTTGCGGATGTCCCACCAGATCCCGCCGCCGAGAGCGCTGTCCCAGCCACGGTCGTACACCCGGTCGAATGCGTACTGCGCCTGGGCCAGGTACGTCCGGTTCCCGGTGATCCGGTAGCCCCGGGCGAAGGCCAGGCCCGCCCAGAGCAGATCGTCGTTGTACTCGTTCCAGTTCCAGTCGTAGAGGCCGCCACCACCGCGGTTCTGCTCCAGGAAGGTGTCGAGGAGGCGGCCGATCAGGTCACGTGTGGCCGAGCTGCCGGTGCTGTCGTACACGTCCTCGGCCGCCTGGATGTCCAGGGCCTGACGCCAGAAGTAGTCCTTCGCCGGTTGGTTGAGCGATTCCTTGTAGTACCGCTGATCGCCGTTGGAGACCAGGAACGCGTTGTTCAGCGCGGTGAAGGCGGCGTCGGTGTTGGCGGAGAGCACCACCGGCCCGGCCGGGGCGGCGTGCGCGGTGGCCGGTATCGCGCTCGCGCCGGCGGCGCCGAGCGCCAGAGCGACGAGCACGGCGGCCATCGATCGTGGACCGGAGCGGCGGGGCCGGAGCCCAGGGGTGAGTCGCAAGAGTCTTCTCCTTCGATGCGGGGGTCACGAGGAGTCGCGCGGGTGAGCGTCCTGCGGATCATGTCGAACAAATCCGCACATCCGTCATCAAAGATGAACGCCGGGTGGATGTCAACGCTTTCGGCGAAGCCGATGTCAACGTTTGTCACGCACCGGAAACCTGTCCGACATCGAGCAAGCTGCGTCCAAATAACGATTGAGCAGGGCGCTTGTCAATGATCCAGGGCCGGTTCCGTCACCCGCGTCATGTCGAGCCTGGGTCGGGGCGATGGCGCGACGCTGCCCGATAGGGCGCAGATTGTGACAACTTTTACATCGATGACTGGCGATCGTTGACTTCAGCCTGCCGTTCATCTTCGATAGAACGTGTCTTACTTTGTTCGGCTGAACAAAGGACGGCTTTCCCGGGCATCCCCTCCAGTCCTGATCCGGCGCCGAGCGGTGCACCCTCGGCCCGGCCGGCCCGCCCCGGAGCCGAGACACGATCCCGTCCCCGAGATGAGGAAGCCGATGCCGAGATCCCCCGGACAGCCGCCGCCGGCGCACCGCCGGCGGCGGATCTCGAACGCACTGACCGCACTGGCGCTCTCGACCGCCGCCGCACTGGTCCCGTCCGCACCGGCGCTGGCCGCGGCCGGTTCCCCCGTGGTCGCCGTGGACTCCGGCCGCTGCCTGGACGTGACCGGCCGATCGCAGGACGACCGGGCGCACGTCACCATCCATGACTGCAACGGCGGGGAGAACCAGGCGTGGACCCTGACCGCGGAGGGCGAGCTGCGGGTCTACGACGCGCCGAAGTGCCTCGACGTCGACGGCCAGGCGACCACGGCACCCGCGGTCGTACAGATCTTCACCTGCAACGGCGGCGCGAACCAGCGCTGGCGGGCCGGCCCGGACGGGACGCTCATCGGAGAGCAGTCCGGGCTCTGCCTGGACGTGACCGGCGCGGGCACGGCCAACGGCACGGCGGTCGGACTGTGGACGTGCAACGGGCAGGGCAACCAGAGGTGGCGCGTCACCGGCGGCGCCGACACCCAGCCGCCGAGCGTGCCCGGCAGCCCGCGAGTCGGCAACCTGGTGTGTGACGCGGCGACCTTCTCCTGGGACGCCGCCACGGACGACGTCGGGGTGGCGTTCTACGACGTCTACCACGACGGTCAGCTGATCAAGTCGGTCGGTGGCAGCACGCTGTCCACCGACATCGCGGTGCTCAGCGGTGTCACCTGGGGACTCTATGTCAACGCCCGGGACGCCGCGGGCAACGTGTCGCAAGGCAGCGCGACGGTTCGCATCACCCCGCCGCAGTGCGAGTCCGACACCCGGCCGCCGACCGCGCCGGCGCGGCTCGCCGGGGCGGCGTCGGGCACGACGATCACGCTCACCTGGAGCGCCTCGACCGACGACATCGGGGTACGCGCGTACGACGTCCACCGCGACGGCGTCCGCGTGGGCACGGTCACCGGCACCGCCACCACCGCGCCGGCGACGACGTTCATCGACAGCGCTCTGCCGCCGAACATGGCCCACTCCTACTACGTGACGGCCCGCGACGCCCAGTCGAACGTGTCGGCCCGCAGCAACACGGCGACGGTGACGACCGGCGCCGCCTGCGGCAGCTCGGTCTGCTCCGTACGCCAGGTCGCCACCGACACCGACATTCCGTGGGGTCTGGCGACCCTGCCGGACGGCTCGATCCTCTACACCCGCCGCGACGCGCACGACGTCGTCCGGCTCGACCCGTCGACCGGGGTCAGGACCAGGGTCGGCACGGTGCCCAACGTCTCCGGCACCGACGGCGAGGGTGGCCTGCTCGGCCTGGCCGTGTCGCCGGCCTTCGCCGAGGACCGCTGGGTCTACCTGATGCACACCTCGCCCACCGACAACCGGATCGTCCGGGTGCGGCTCGACGGCGACCGGCTGGACACCGCCGGCACCCAGATCCTGCTGACCGGCATTCTGCGCAACAAGTATCACGACGGCGGCCGGTTGCGTTTCGGCCCGGACGGCAAGCTCTACGCGAGCACCGGGGACGCGCAGAACGGCGACCACGCCCAGAACCGCGACAGTCTCAACGGCAAGATCCTGCGGCTGAACCCGGACGGCAGCGTCCCGGCGGACAATCCGTTCGGCAATCACGTGTGGAGCTACGGCCACCGCAATCCGCAGGGACTCGCGTTCGACTCGCAGGGCCGGCTCTGGGAGCAGGAGTTCGGCAACGCCGTCATGGACGAGACGAACCTGATCGTCAAGGGCGGCAACTACGGCTGGCCGGCGTGCGAGGGGACGAGCGGCGCCTGCGGGACCGCGGGTCTCGTCGCCCCCAAGCAGACGTACCCCACCGCCGACGGCTCCTGCTCCGGCATCGCCATCGTGCGTGACGTGCTGTACGTGGCGTGCCAGCGCGGCACCCGGATGTATCGCGAGGTCATCACCGGCAGCAGCCTCACCGATGTGCGGGCCTACTTCACCGGGACGTACGGCCGCCTGCGCACCGTCGAGCCGGCCCCGGACGGCGGGCTGTGGCTGACCACCAGCAACCAGGGCGACAAGGACAGCACACCGGACAACAGCGACGAGCGGATCCTGCACATCACGCTCGGCAACTGACCCCATCGGGAGCCGCCCCGGCGACGCCGGTCGCGGGGGCGCCCCGGTAACGATCCCGAAAGGACGGACGATGCGACGACGATTCCGGCGGACAGTCCACCTGGTGGTGCTGTCGCTGGTCGCCACCCTGGCGTACGCCTGGCCGGCGTCACCGGCAAGCGCGGCGACCTCGATCCTGATCAACGGCAACGTGGCCGGGCGCACCTTCGACGGCGTCGGCGCGATCAGCGGCGGCGGCGGCAACTCCCGCCTGCTCATCGACTACCCCGAACCGCAACGGACGCAGATCCTCGACTACCTCTTCCGGCCCGGCTACGGCGCCGCGGTGCAACTGCTCAAGCTCGAGATCGGCGGCGACGCGAACTCCACCGACGGCGCCGAGCCCAGCCACCAGCACGTCCGCGGCGACATCAACTGCAACGTGGGATACGAGTTCTGGCTGGCGCGCGAAGCCGTCGCCCGCAACCCGCAGATCAAGCTCGCCGCGCTGCCCTGGACCGCGCCCGGCTGGATCGGCAACGGCGACTTCTGGTCGCA
Source organism: Actinoplanes sp. NPDC000266 (assembly GCF_042899005.1). NCBI lineage: Bacteria > Bacillati > Actinomycetota > Actinomycetes > Micromonosporales > Micromonosporaceae > Actinoplanes > Actinoplanes sp. NPDC000266. The sequence goes on along the minus strand of NZ_JBIAZI010000001.1, from coordinate 60,176 downwards.
GGACATGATCGACTACGACATCTCCTGGCTGAACTGCGCCCGCGGGCACGGCCTGACCATCAGCTATCTCGGCGGCTGGAACGAACGCGGCCACGACAGCGGCTGGTACAAGAGCCTGCGATCGTCGCTGAACGCCGCCGGCTACTCCGCCGTGCAGATCGTCGGCGACGACAGCGGCTGGAGCATGGCCGACGAGTTCGCCGGCGACCCCACGCTGCGCAACGCCGTCGGCGTGCTGGGCAACCACTACGTGTGCGGCTACCTGTCGCAGGCCGAGTCCTGCTCGACCACCCAGAACGCCCGCAGCTCCGGAAAACCGTTGTGGGCCAGCGAGTTCGGCTCCCAGGACGACAACGACGGTGTGGTGCCGTACATCCGTACCGTCAACCGGGGTTATCTCGACGCCGAGATCACCGGCTTCATGAACTGGCCGCTCATCGCGGCGATCACGCCCAACCTGCCGTACTCCACCGTGGGCCTGATGGACGCCGGCTCGCCGTGGTCCGGCTCGTACCGGGTCGGGAAGAACCTGTGGGCCAACGCCCACTATGCGCAGTTCACCCAGCCCGGCTGGCGGTACCTCAACGACTCGGCGAGCGGATATCTCGGCGGCAACCGGGCCAACGGCAGCTACGTCTCCCTGAAGTCGCCCGACAACGCCGACTACTCGACCATCTACGAGACCAGCGGCACCACCAGCGCGCAGACCGTCGACGTCCGGGTCGCCGGCGGCCTGAAGACCGGCACCGTGCACGTCTGGTCGACCAACATGGGCTCGCCGAACACGGCGGAGCACTTCGTCAAGCAGGCCGACGTCACCCCGGTCAACGGCGCCTACACCCTCACCCTGCAACCCAACCGCATCTACACCGTGACCACGACGACCGGGCAGGGCAAGGGCACGGCGACCGCTCCGGCGAACCGGGCGCTGCCGTTGCCGTACACCGACACCTTCGACAGCTACCCCGTGCGGGGAATGGCGAAGTACTTCCAGACCATGCAGGGCGCGTACGAGATCCGCGACTGCACGGCCGGCCGCACCGGCCGCTGCCTCCAGCAGGTCGCGCCCACCCGGCCGATCAACTGGCAGGACGACAGCGACGCGTACGGGCTCATCGGCGACACCACGTGGTCCAACTACACGGTCAGCACGGACGTGAGCATGCGGCAGGCCGGCACGGTGACCCTGCTCGGCCGGGCCAACACCCAGCTCCGGCCGCAGAACCGCCAGGCCGCCTATCAGCTGCGCGTCAGCGACACCGGCGCGTGGTCCATCGCCGAGCACACGACGAGCAACACCACCACCACGCTGGCCTCCGGCACGCGCCCGGCCCTGGGCCTGAACACCTGGCACAAGCTCTCCCTCGGCTTCTCCGGCACCCGGATCACCGCCGCCATCGACGGCGTCACGCTGGCCACCGTCAACGACAGCTCGTATGCACGAGGCCAGGTCGGAATCGGCGTCGTCGGCTACCAGACCAACCAATTCGACAATCTGACCGTCACCCCCGAGGCCGACCCCGAACCGCCGCCCGAGACCGTCGGCGTGCTGCGGGGACAGGAATCCGGCCGATGCGCCGACGTCCCGGCCGCCAGTCAGGCCAACGGCACCGTGGTCGCCCTCTGGGACTGCAACTTCGCCGTCAATCAGTCCTGGACGGCCACGGCGAGCCGGCAACTGACCGTGTACGGCACCAAATGCCTCGACGCCGACGCTCACGGCACCGCCGACGGCACCGCCGTCCTGATCTGGGACTGCACCGGCGGCGCCAACCAGCAATGGACCGTCAACCCGGACGGCACGGTGGTCGGCGCCGAGTCCGGCAAGTGCCTCGACGCGACCGCCCACGGCACCGCCAACGGCACCCTGCTGTCGATCTGGACGTGCAACGGCGGAGCGAACCAGAAGTGGGCGCGCAGTTGATGCCGCCCCGTCCCCCAGGAAGGACAACGATGCATCACTCTCTGCGGCGGATCGGCGCCGCCGTCCTCGGGCTCGCCCTCGGCGCCGGCCTGGCCCTCACTACAGCGGCGCCGGCCGCGGCGGAATCGAACGGCGGCGTCCGCGTCATGCCGCTGGGCGACTCCATCACCGACGGCTTCAACGTGCCCGGCGGCTACCGCATCGGCCTGTGGCAGCGGATGGCCACCGACCGGCACACCGTCGACTTCGTGGGCTCCGGCTTCAACGGGCCGTCCGCCCTCGGCGACCACGACCACGAGGGTCATTCCGGCTGGCTGATCCGCGACCTCGACGCGAACATCACCGGCTGGCTGCGGCAGTCGGCGCCCCGTACGATCCTGCTGCACATCGGCACGAACGACATCAACCGCAACGACGACGTGGCCGGCGCCCCCGGCCGGCTCTCGGCGCTCATCGACCGGATCCGGGTGCTGGCCCCCAACGCCGAGCTCTTCGTCGCCACCATCACGCCGATCGCCGACACCGCGGCCGAGCAACGGGTCCGGGCCTTCAACGCCGCCGTCCCGGGGGTCGTGGCTCAGAAGGGGTCACGCACGCATCTGGTCGACCTGCACGCCGCGCTCACCACGGCTGACCTGGCCGACGGGCTGCACCCGAACGCCGGCGGCTACGACAAGATGGCGGCACGCTGGTACGCCGCGCTGCAATCCGTACCGGGCAGCCTGACCCCGCTGACCGTGCCGCCGGCCGGCTCCCCCGCATTGTTGTCGCACGCGCAGTCGGGACGCTGCCTCGACATCAGCGGTGGTCTCGCCGACGGTTCCCAGGCGCTGATCTGGGACTGCCACGGCGAGGCCAACCAGCGCTTCACCCGTACGACGGCCGGCGAGCTCCGCGGGCTCGGCGGCCGCTGCCTCGACGTCAACGGCAACGGCACCGCGAACGGCACGAAGATCCAGCTGTGGACGTGCAACGGCACCGCGGCACAGCGGTTCACCGCCAACCCGGACGGCACCGTGGTCGCCGCCGGCTCCGGCAAGTGTCTCGACGTCAACGCGAACGGCACGGCGAACGGCACCCTCGTGCAGCTCTGGGAATGCAACGGCACGGCCGCGCAGCGCTGGACGGTGCGCTGACGACGATGCCGGCGCGGGCCACGGTGGCGTGCTGTCGCCACCGTGGCCCGCGCCCTTTTCTCAGCTTCGCGTTCAACGTCCGTTTCGCCGTTTCGGGGTCTCGACGTTGGTCTTCTTGATCGCGGAATGACGTTGGGCGGGCGTGGATCGGGAGCCTCTGGGGCCTCCTGGTCCTGGTCGGGTGGCTGGCCGGGCTGCCGATCAGGGGCAGTAGATGGCCGAAACCTTGCCGGACGCGGCCGGGGGTGAGCGCATGGGACGGCTTTCGTGGTTGCCACGGGCAGCCGGTGGTCGCCGACCAGTGGTCCAGCCCAGGACTTGTTCGGTGAGGCGGAAGGTGTGCTCGATGTCGAAACGGCGCAGGTAGGCCCGCCGAACGCGGTCGAGGTTCAGGCTGGATGGGTCGTCGCCGTGCCACCACAAGCCACTGCGGCATAGCCGGCGCCGTGCCCGCGCCGGGCACCCGGCGCCAGCTCAGATAGGCAACTCCGCCGACCGTGGTCGGCGTGCACAGCCCATCGACCAAGTCGAACAACGGCCACCTGGTCCTCCCCGAGAAGATTCGCCTCTCCTCAGAGTGATCAGGTGGCCGTTGCATGCCAGTCCCTCCACGGAGGACTGAGCCAAGCTCAAACGTTGAACGCGAAGCTCAGACCGCGCAGTGCAGGACGGCGTCCGCCCAGTCGGCGTGGTCCAAGGCGTTGCCGTCACTCGCGTCGGAGACGCGCAGCTCCACCCGATCCCGGCCGGTCAGTGGCAGGTCCACCGGGACCGGGCCGTCCGCCCCGGTCAGCCGGGCGCCGGCCCAGATCCGCTCCCCGTCCGCCCACACCTCGAAGACCACGCTGCCGCCGTCGCCGACCTCGTCGTCGACGCCCGTCACCGCGGTGAACGACGAGCACCGCCCGCCCAGGTGCACCACCATCGACGAGTCGGCGTGCACACCCAGGCCACGCTCGTAGGTCACTCCGCCGATCCGCAGGGGCGAGCCGTCGCCGGCCGCGTCCTCGCCGTTACTGGCGTCACGCTCGACGGGGCCCCAGCCGTTGCGGGCCCGCAGAAGCTCGGCGTCGGCCAGTGCCGTGTCACCGGACGGCGGTGCGGGTGCGGCCGTCACGACGACCTCGGCGGTCCGGGCGTAGACCCGGGCGTTGCCGGCCCCGACACCGGTGAGCTCGGCCGCCACCGCGAACTCGCCCACCCGGATCTCCCGGGTGGCCGTCGCGCCCGCGGCGAGGGCGCCGATCGTCACCGGACCGGCCGACCAGCCGGCCGGCACCCGGACCACGGCGTCCAGCTCGCGCATCGTGCCGGCGCACGGGTTGTGCACGGTCAGCGTCATGGTCGCCGAGGCGCCGGGCTCCCACGAGCCGGTGCCCGCCGACAGCCGGGCCTCCGGCGCGCAGGTGGCCGGGCCGTTCGGACGGCCGGCGATCGCCTCGGCCCGGCTCAGCGGCCGCAGCAGGACCTGATAGGCGTACTCCCGGTCGGCGGCCACGCGATATTGCGGCAGCACCGAGTGGAACGTCTCGGCGACGCCGCTGACCGCGTGGTCGGCGCGCAGGGTGAGCTCACCCGGGGTCCGCTGGAGGGCGTGCGGGTACTGCGCCCGGTCGATCCCGGTGAACGGGGTGACACCCACCGACAGGTCACCCGCGACCAGCAGCCCCGACGAGCGGCCGTCGGAGAGGGCGGCCCAGCGCACGTCCTCGTGGTTGCCGTATTCCTGCGGAGCGCTGTACTCGACGTACTGCTTGTCCACGGTGGAGCGCCACACGCCGACCGGTGAGCCGTCGACCCGGTCCGGGTACGTCTCGCCGGGGCCCCGGCCGTGCCACACGAAGGTGTCGAGCGCCGAGGGCAGGCGCATCTGGAGGCCGACCCGGGGCAGCATCGGCAGATCGCGCATCCGGCCCTGCGGGGTGACCCGGTGCGACACCCGGACGTCACCGTTGGCGGCGACCGCGTAGCTGATCTCCTGGTCGAACCCGGCGTCGGTCACGCCCGGCGCGGCCACCCGGCTGCCGATCGTCACCGTGGAGCCGGAGGTGCCGACCCCGGTCACGGTGGTGGCCAGCCGGTCCAGGCCGACCGCGCGCCAGGCCCGGGCCTCGTCGACGTCGTTGCTGACCGGTGGCCGCCAGACGTCCAGCTCGGGCCCGCCGGTGAGCAGTTCGGTGCCGCGCACCTTCATCGAGGTGAGCGTCCCGGACCGCCGGTCGACGGTGTAGACGAAGCCCGGGCCGGTCAGCACGACGCTGTCGGCGGTGGTGCGGGTGGTGACCGCGCCGGGCACCTCGGGGGCGAACACCCCGGGTACCTGGTCGCCGCCGAGCGGGAACTGCTCCACCGCGACCACGTGCCCGGCCGGCGCCCATCCGGTGGGGCGGGCGAGCACCGCGCGGACGGTCAGGTGGCGCTCGGCGTCGCGGGGGTTGGCCGGAGGCGCGGGCAGCTCGAGGCGTGCGGTGCCACCGGGTGCCACGTCGGCGGTGTGCGTGCCGGAGCGCAGGACCCGGTCACCCTCGACGTACTGCCATCGCACCTGGACGTCGGAGGTGCCGGTGAACGCCCGCTCGTTGGTGACCGAGAGCGTGCGGCCGGCGAAGGCGAACCGCACGGGCGCGTGGACCGCGTTGAGCGCGGTCGCCTCCGGTTGCGGCACCCGGTCGGGGCTGATCATGCCGTCGTTGCCGGCCTCACCCGCGCCGTACGATAGATAGGTCCCCCGGGTCTCGATGTCCTCGAAGTCGAGCGCCAGCACCGGATCGGCCTGGACCGACGGATCGGCGAGCTCGGCGGTGGACAGGGCGCGGTGATAGACGCGCACGTCGTCGACCGCGCCGTGTGCCATCCGGGAGTTGTTGATGTTCTCCCGCATCGACTCGGCGTTGCGCCCGATGTTCACCGGCCACGCCGACCGGTCGACGGCGCCGGTCCACCGGGTCTCCCCCACGACCGCGCCGTCGATGTGCAGGCGCAGCACGTCACCGTCGAAGGTGCCGGCCACCCGGTGCCACTTCTCGTACCAGTCGGCCGGAACGGTGGCCTGCACGACGTGGTACGCGCCGTCGCCGTACACGAAGAACTCGAGCTGGGTCTCCGACTTCATCTTGATCGCGTACTGGTGGTCGCCCTTGGCGACGATGGTCAGGTCGCCGGTCCAGGGCCGGGCCGGCTTGACCCAGGCGTCGAGAGTCAGGCCGCGCGACACCTCGTCGAGCACCGGGGCGCGGTACACCTCGACGAAGTCGTCCAGGCCGGAGAGGGCCAGCGCGTCGCCGCCGCGAGGGCCCGGCACGGTGTCCGGCAGCCCGTTGATCCAGGCCTGGATGTCGTGACCGGAGCGGTCCGGGACGATCCGCAGCGGTTGCCGTAGCTGCTGGTCGACCCAGTCCCAGATGAAGCCGCCCTGCGCCGATGGATACTTGCGCATCACGTCCCAGAACTCGCGGAAGTTGCCGAGGCTGTTGCCCTGCGCGTGGACGTACTCGCCCATCACGATCGGCTTCTCGGTGGTCTTCGCCTTTTCCTCCAATGAGGACGGCGACGGGTATCGCGGTCCCCAGACGTCGGCGAAGGGCGCGTCACCGTCCGGGGAGTTGGACTGGTGGTACAGCGGACGGGTGGGCTCGTTGCGGTCGGCCCATTCGGCCATCGCGTAGTGCGCGGCGCCGAGCCCGGCCTCGTTGCCGGTGTCCCACATCAGCACGCTGGGGTGGTTCTTGTCGCGCTGCACCATGCCGATGAACCGGTCGAGGAAGGCGTCCTTCCACTCGGGCCGGTCGGCCAGGCAGTTGGACGGGCAGTTGTCGTGGTGGTGGGTCTCCACCTCCACCTCGTCGTCGATCCACAGCCCGTGGGTGTCGGCCAGCTCGTACAGGTAGGGGTCGCTCGGATAATGCGCGGTGCGGATCGCGTTGACGTTGTGCTGCTTGAGCAGGTCGACGTCCTGTTCCAGGCGGGCCCGGGGCACGTGCCGGCCGCCGTCGGGGTCGGCGTCGGAGTGGTTGACGCCGCGGACGAGGATCCGCTTGCCGTTGACCTTCAACTGCTTGTCACTGACCTCGATCGTACGGAGCCCGACCGGTTGCCGGGTCACATGGGTGACCCGGCCGGTGGGGTCGAGCAACTCGACCACCAGCGCGTACAGGTTCGGGGTCTCGTCGGTCCAGGGCAACGGATCGGCGACGGCCGCGTCGAGGGTGACCGTGCCGGTGGCCGGGGCGACGGAGCCGGTCGTAGTGGTCACCGGGCGGCCCTTCGGGTCGTACAACCGGCCCCGGACCGTGTGAGCGCCGGCCGGGCCGCCCTTCGCGGCCACGTCGACCACCGCCCGCAGGTGGGAGCCGCCCGGGGTGGTGATGGTGACGTCCCGCAGATAGGTCGACGGCGTCGAGTAGAGCCACGTGGTGCGGAAGATGCCGGAGAACCGCCACTGGTCGTAGTTCTCCAGATGGGTGCCGGCGCTCCACCGGTGGACCTGGAGGGCGATCGTGTTGTGGCCCGGCCGCACCACATCGGTCAGGTCGAACTCGGCCGGCGTGTAGCCGCCCTGGTCGTACCCGACGTACCGGCCGTTGACCCAGAGGAAGTACGCGCTCGTCACGCCCTCGAACCGGACGAACGTACGGCGCCCGTCCCAGCTCCGCGGAACGTCGAAGGTGCGCACGTACGCGCCGGTCGGGTTGACGTCGCGGGGAATGGCGGGCGGCGCGTCGGGCACCATCTCGGTCACGAGGTTGCGGAACAAGGGGTGGTCGAGGCCGTCGGACTGCCAGGTGTGCGGCACGGTGACGCGGCGCCAGTCCGACACGTCGTAGCCCTCGCGCTGGAAGCCGGCGGGCACGTCGGCCGGCCGATCCGCCATGGCCAGGCGCCAGGTGCCGTCCAGCGACCGGATCCACGGCGACCCGGTTCCGCCGGCCCGGGCCGCGGCGACGTCCGGATAGGGCCGGAGGGCGGCGTGCGGCGACTCCTGGTTCTCCTGCACCCGCCGTGGGTCCTCCAGATAATCATGGACGTCAGCCGGCGGATCGGCGGCGGAAGCCGGGCCCGCTATGCCGACGGCCCCTAGCGCGGCCAGCAGAGTTCCGACGACGCACATGCTGAGGTGTCGACGCACCTACTCACGCTCCTCGTGATGAGACATGACTTCCTACTCGACCAGCTGCCCGATCTCAGCCCGGAGCCGATCGCGCGCCGGTGGTGACAGTCCACCGCCCGAGATCAGCACATCGGCCGCCGCCAGTGACGCGAAAGGGACGGTGGGCGCCGCCTCCCAGCGCGTGCTGTCGGCCATGACGACCTTCACGCCCATGCCCTCCATCAGGATCCGGTGGACACCCACCAGCGACGTCTCCGCCGTGCCGAACCCGTCGCTCAGGCTGATCCCGTCGGGAGCGATGAACACGTGACCGACGTGCAGGAGGCTCAACGCCGCCTCGGCCACCCGCCCGGCCAGCGCGTCCGGCCCGGCGCGGACCCCTCCGCTCAGCACGACCTCCTGCCCGGACCGGCCCAGCCGGGAGAAGACACCGAACACTCCGACCGAGTTGGTCACCACGGTCAGGCCGGGCACGTCGGCCAGATGACCGGCGAGCGCGACACCGATGACGCCGGACGCGATCGCGACGGAGGCGCCCGGCATCACCAGGCCGGCCGCGCGCTCGGCGATCAGCCACTGCTCCGGCGAGATCACCCGGCCGGCCAGTTCGCCGATCGCTTCCGCGTGCTCGAGCGGGCGCGTGCCCGGCCCGGACCGCTCGGCCGCGCCGGAGACGGCCCCGCCGCGGACCCGGACGAGGAGCCCGCGCCGGGCCAGCAGGAGAAGGTCGCGATGTGCCGTCTCGGGCGAGACGGCCAGCCGGCGCGCCAGTTCGGGCAGCCGGACGTATCCCTGCCGGGCGAGCAACTCGAGAATGTCAGCGCGACGTTGCTCCTGTTCGGACGGTGAACGGCCGGAGCCTTGCATGATCGGCCACCTTCGCGCAGGCGCTCAGATTCCATCGTGGACGTACACAGGACGACGTGGCTCATCAAAGTCGAACATGACAAGGTTGTCAATGAAGACCATCGATGGCTTCGGAGCTTTGTTCCGCGTACCAAAGCCCACGCTCCGGCCTTGGCAGCCACTCCATGGCCGAGTGACCGCGGCCCGGCGACACTGTGACTCGGCACACGGACAGGAGGGACGGCTGGTGTCACGGACGACCTCTTCCGCCGGGTATGTGCTCGGGTTGCTCTTCGCCGGCAACCTGCTCAACTTCTACGACCGGGCGCTTCCCGCCGTGGTGCTGGAGCCGATCAAGACCGAGTACGGCCTCGACGACACCCAGGTGGGTGTCCTGGCGTCGGCCTTCGTCCTCGTCGCCGCGGTGGCCGGCGTCCCCCTCGGCCGCCTGGCCGATCGCGTCCCCCGCACGACCGTGGCCGGATGGGGCCTCGTCGTCTGGTCCGCGTTCACCGCCGCCGGCGGCCTGCTCACCAGCTTCGGCGGCTTCGTCGCGTCACGTGTCGGCGTCGGGGCCGGCGAGGCGAGCTACGCGCCGGCCACCGGTTCCCTGCTGTCCGACCTCTACCCCAGCGAACGCCGGTCGCGGGCCAACGCGGTGTTCATGCTGGGATTCCCGATCGGCACGCTGCTGGCCTTCTTCACCGCCGGGGCGCTCGCCGTCGCGTTCGACAGCTGGCGGGCGCCGTTCCTCATCGCCGCCGTGCCCGGGTTCGTGGTCGCCGTCCTGGTGCTCCGCCTCCGCGAGCCCGCCCGGGGCGCGGCCGACCCGGGCGCCGCCACCGGCGGGACCTTCCGGTCGTTGTTCCGGGTCCGGTCGATGTACGGCCTGATTCTCGCCTTCGCCGGCTACAACTTCGCGGCCTACGCCATCGGCACGTTCCTGACCCCGGTCCTCCAGCGTTACTACGGGCTGGAACTGGTCGCCGCGGGCGCGGTCGGCGGTGTCGTCATCGGCGTCACGGGGCTGATCGGCCTGCTGGTGGGCGGCCGGGCGCTCGACCGGGCCGCCAGCAGATCGCTGTCCGCGCGGGCCCGGGTGGCAGCGGTCAGCCTCGCCGCGGCGGCCGTCGCCGCTCTCGCCGGGCTCGCGGCCGCCGAGGACAGGCTGTGGCAGCTCGTGCTGTTCCTGAGCCTGGCCTACCTGCTGGGCATCATCTATCTGGCGGCGGCGGTACCGGTCGTGTCGGACGTGATCCGGCCGTCGCAGCGCTCGGGCGCGCTCGGCCTGCTGTTCGCCATCGGCTATCTGCTGGGCGGCGCCGGCGGCCCGATCGTGGTCGGGCTCATCTCCGACAGGCTCGCGGCGGGCGACAGCGACGCCGAGGCCTGGGGCCTGCGGACCGCGATGATGATCGCGGTGCCGGCCGCCTTCGCCGTCGCCTCGATCGGCATGTTCCTCGCCTCGCGCTTCGTCCGGGCCGACCGCGAGGCGATGATCGCCGGCGAGGTGACGGCATGAGCGGCACCGCGGAGAGCCGGCACGCTCAGGTCGTGATCGTCGGCAGTGGGTTCTCCGGTCTCGCGCTCGGGCGTGCGCTGCGGAAGGCACGCTTCACCGACTTCGTCATCCTCGAACGGGAACCCGGCGTCGGCGGGGTGTGGCGCTCCAACACCTATCCGGGATGCACCTGCGACGTCCCGTCACACCTGTACTCGTTCTCGTTCGCCCCCAACCCCGACTGGTCCTCGACCTACTCCCCGCAACCCGAGATCAGCGCCTATCTCGAGCGGTGCGCCGAGGAGTTCGGGCTGCGCCCCCATCTGCACACCGGCGTGGAGGTCGAAGCCGCCCGCTGGGACTCCGGCGACCGCCGGTGGCACGTCACGACGAGCCGGGGACCGTGGACGGCTCAGGTGCTGGTCAGCGCCGTCGGCCCGCTGACCGAGCCGAGGCTGCCGGACGTGCCGGGCATCGGCGGCTTCCGCGGCAAGATCATGCATTCGGCCCGATGGGACCACGAGTACGGCCTCGCCGGCCGGCGGGTGGCGTCCATCGGCACCGGGGCCTCGGCCATCCAGTACGTCCCCTCGATCGCGGACGAGGTCGCCGAGCTGTTCGTCTTCCAGCGCAGCGCTCCCTGGATCACCCCGCACGACAAGAGACCCGTCACCGCCGCCGAGCGGGAGGGCTTCCGAAAACGGCCGCTGCGCCAGCGGATCGAACGCGGCAAGGTCTACCTGGGCAAGGAAGCGCTCGTCCTCGGCATGGCCAAGCGCCCCGGGCTGATGCGGGTCCTCGAAGGCCTCGCCCGCAAGCACCTTCAGCGGCAGGTGCCGGACCCGGAGCTCCGGCGCGCCGTCACGCCCGACTACACGCTGGGCTGCAAGCGGATCGTCCCCTCCAACGCGTGGTATCCCGCCCTTCAGAAGGCCCATGTCACGCTGGTGCCCCATGCCCTGCGGGAGGTCCGCGAACACGGCGTCGTCGGTGCCGACGGCGTCGAACGCGAGGTCGACACCATCATCTTCGGCACCGGCTTCCACGTCACCGACATCCCGTTCGCGGACAAGGTCCGCGGCCCCGGCCGCGAACTGCTCAGCAACGTCTGGGCCGGATCACCGCGGGCCTATCTGGGCGTGTCGGTTCCCGGCTTCCCCAACTACTTCATGCTGCTGGGACCCAACTCGGGGCTGGGACACAGCTCGATGGTCTACATGATCGAGGCGCAGGCCGAGCACGTACGAAACGCGATCCGCGCGCTCGACGTGTCGGGCTCGGCGACGATCGAGGTCGACCGGCGGGCCTTCGACGCGTACAACGCCGGCCTGGACCGCAAGCTGGCGGGCACGGTGTGGGAGGTGGGCGGCTGTCGCTCGTTCTACCAGGACGCGAACGGCCGCAACGCGACGATCTACCCCGACTGGACGTTCCGGTACCGCCGCCAGGCGGTCCGGTGGCGACCGGAGGCGTACCGGCTCACCCCGCCGGACGGCAGCCGATGAAGGCGGTCACCCTCACCGAGGGCCGGCTGGAGCCGGCCGATCTGCCCATGCCCAGACCCGGTCCCGGGCAACTCCTGGTCGAGGTCAAACGGTGCGGCATCTGCGGTTCCGACCTGCACGCGCGCCAGCACGCCGACGACCTGGCCGACGTGCTCGAGCTGTGCGGATATCCCCGCTACATGCGCTCGTCGCAGCAGGTCGTGCTCGGTCACGAGATCTACGGCGAGGTCGCCGACCGGGGCCCCTGGACGAGCGGCCGGCTCAGACCCGGGACACCGGTCGTGGCCATCCCCCTGGTCCGGCGCGGCCGGCAGGTCGACGGGCTCGGGCTGTCGGCACACGCCCCCGGCGCCTACGCCGAGTACGTGGTCGTTCAGGAATCGCTGACCCTGGCCGTGCCCAACGGCCTGCCGGCCGACGTCGCCGCGCTCACCGAGCCGATGGCCGTGGCCTGGCACGCCGTGAACCGCGGCGAGGTGACCACGAAGGACGTGGCGGTCGTGGTGGGCTGCGGACCGGTCGGGCTGGCCGTCATCGCGGTGCTGAAGGCGCGCGGCGTGCGGTCGGTGATCGCCAGTGACCTCTCCCCCGGCCGCCGCGCGCTGGCCCGGGAATGCGGGGCCGACGTGGTCGTCGACCCGGCCCTCGAATCACCATGGCAGACCGGCCCGGGCCGCGACTTCGTCCGCTCCATGTCGGTCGAGTACAACGCCGGCATCGACGCCGTCGAACAGCTCAGCCGGCTGCCGGTTCCGTGGTGGAGCAGCTGGCGGATCCTGGAGAAAGCCGGCCGGACCCGGCCGCGACGCCCCGTGGTCTTCGAGTGCGCCGGGGTGCCCGGGCTGATCGACGACGTCATGGCCGCCGCGCCGCTGCACTCACGGATCGTCGTCGCCGGCGTCTGCATGGGCGCCGACACGGTGCGGCCGTCGCTCGCCGTGAACAAGGAGCTCGACCTGCGCTTCGTCGTCGGCTACACGCCGCTGGAGTTCCGCGACACCCTGCACGCGCTCGCCGACGGCACCCTCTTCGCGTCGCCCATCGTCACCGGGCGGGCCGGTCTCGCCGGCGTCGCCGGCGCGTTCACCGCCCTCGCCGACCCCGCGACGCACGCCAAGGTGCTCCTCGACCCGTCCGTCAACGGGGATCAGATCCTCCTCACACCTCGGTCGCGGGCCGCTCGCCGCCGGTGACCCAGTGGGGGCACGCTGGACCCCGGCCGACGCCCTCGCGTACTTGGACCGGCACGCCATCGCCGCTCAGATCCTCTCCACGCCGTGGACCTTCACCGGCACCGAGCAGGACCCGGACTTCGCGATCAAGTTCAGCCGCCGGGTCAACGAGGAGTACGCGGCGCTGATCGACAAGTACCCGGGCCGCTTCGGCGCCTTCGCCGCCGTGCCCGGCGACAGTCCCGAGGCGATGCTCGCCGAGATCGAGTACGCCCTCGACACCCTGGGCCTGGACGGCGTGCTGCCGAACTCCAACACCGACGGCCGGCACTTCGGAACGCCGTTCTTCGAGCCCGTGCTGGCCGAGCTCGACCGGCGCCGGGTCCCGGTCTTCGTGCACCCCTACGACAGCCCGCAACTCCCTGCTGCCGACCCTCGAGGTCACCGGCGCCGGGTCACAGCCTCTTCAGGACCAGCGCGGCCGCGAAGAGACCCGCCGCGACCGGCACGCCGGCCTGCGCGACGATCAGAAGTGTGTAATGGGCGAAGCTGTACAGCGCGTAGGGAACGGTGTGCCCGGAAGCGGCGTCGATCGAGCGCAGAGCGCTTTCCCCGAAGACGGCGCTGAACACGCCCAGGAGGATGAGGACGTACGATGCCAGGCGCGCCCGCTTGGCCACTGCCGCGGGGGAAGCCGGCTGCGTGTTCAAGGTTCCTCGTCTCGTCACAGCGATCAGCCGACGATCCGGGTGTCTTTGAAGATCAGAACGTTGGTGCGGTCGCTGAATACGTTGCAGCTCCCGGTCACGACGATCTCCCGGCCGTCCTCGACGCTCTCCAGCCGGCGGAACGACTCCGCTCGGCGGCCGTCGTAGGGCAGGACGAAGGTCCCGAGATGAGGGCCACCGGCCGCGTCCGACGCCTCGATCGCCGGCGTTCCGTACTTGCTCGCACCCGTGCTCAGCACGACGGCCCGGACCGTCACGGTGTGGCCGTAGCACTGGTCCTGCGCGCGGGACCGGTCGGCCGTGAACAGGTTGTGCAGGTCGCGGATCTCGACCGTGCCCGCCAGTTCGGCGGACGTCGCCGAGGCTCCAGCGGCGGAAGCCCGGGCGCCGCCCGCCGAGCACCCGGCCACTCCCACCAGAATTGCCACGGTCAGCGCCGGAACCCACCGGAACGGCGTCCTCATCGCAATGGTCATGCCGACACGATGCTGACCGGCCGGATCATCGTCCAGAGACCTCTCTTCCTGGTACTGCCGGTCCCACGGGCGCACCCATCTGCTGGATGCCGATGGTGGCCAGCAGGGCGAGCTTGCTGTCGGACTCACTGCCCGGTTCCGCGGTGTACATGGCGATACGCAGGTCGCCGCGCTGCGTGCTGAGGATGTCGCAGTCCAGGTCGAGGCGCCCGACCTCGGGATGCGCGATGCTCTTGCGCGACGGCCCGTGCTCGGTGATCTCGTACCGCTGCCAGATCTCGCGGAACCGCGCGCTGCGCTCGCTCAGCCGGGCGACGAGGTCGTGCAGCTGCGTCTCGCCGGGGTAGCGGCCGGCGCTGCGGCGCAGATCGGCGGCCATGGACGTAGCGAAGCTCTCGTCCGCCGGGTCACGGATGTAGCAGCTGGAGACCCCGCTGAAGTGCATCCACAGGATGTTGCGGTCGGCCTCGCGCAACCGTAACGGGTCGCCCAGCAGAGCCGCCCAGATCCGGTTCCACAGCAGCAGGTTCCACATCGCGTCGAACACCGCGATCGGGCGGTCGTCGGTACGTTCCACCAGCCGGCGGATGCCGGCCGGGACCAGCCGGTTGATCCGCCCGCCACCGGTGGCGTGACCGCCGAGATGGAACAGATGCTCCTGCTCGGTGTCGCTGAGCTGCAACGCCCGCGCCAGCGCGGCGCAGACCTGCGCCGACGGCGCCGAGGCCCGGCCCTGTTCCAGCCGCACGATGTAGTCCGCCGACACCCCCGCCAGCACCGCGAGCTCCTCGCGCCGCAGACCGGCGGCACGCCGGCCGGCCGTCACCGGCAGCCCGGCCGCCTGCGGGGTCAGCCGTTCGCGCCACACCCGCAGGACGGAGGCCAGCTCACCAGGGGTGCTACTCATCGGTCCATCGTGGCAGGCCCCGGCGCCGCCGGCCTGGTACTGCGAATACCAGGAAGAGGGGTATCTGGCCCCCGGCGCGGCGCGCCGCAGACTCGATGCCGGGATCGTCCCGTACGAGAGGAACCACATCATGATCGTTGTCACCGGCGCCAGCGGACGGTACGGCCGCGAGGTCATCGGCCACCTGCTGAGGCGGGGCCTGCCGGCCGAGCGGATCGTCGCCGCCGTACGGGACCCGGCCCGGGCCCGCGCCCTCGCCGCCCGCGGCGTCGAGGTCCGCGTCGCCGACTACGACGATCCCGGCACGCTGCTCACGGCCTTCACCGGCGCCGAGAAGCTCCTGCTGGTCTCGTCGACCGGACCCGACCACACGCGCATGGCCCAGCACCGCGCCGTCGTCGAGGCCGCCGGCAAAGCCGGGGCCGGCCTGATCGCGTACACCTCCGTCACCGGCGCTCCCACCAACCCGATGGCCCTGGCCGGCGTGCACCGCGACACCGAGCAGGCGATCCGCGAATCGGGGCTGCCCGCGGTGGTGCTGCGTAACGGCTGGTACACCGAGAACCACACCGGCACGCTGCCCGACGCGGTCGCCCGCGGCGTCATCGCGGGCAGCGCCGGGCACGGCCGCATCGCCTCCGCCACCCGGGCCGACCTGGCCGAGGCCGCGGCCGTCGTCCTGGCCCGCGACGATCAGGCCGGAAGAACCTACGACCTCACCGGCGACACCGCCTGGTCGCTGCCCGAGCTCGCCGAGCAGGTCACCGCGCTGACCGGCCGCCGCGTCACGTACGCGGCCCTGCCGCCCGAGCAGTACCGCCGGATACTCACCGGCGCGGGCCTCCCGGCCCCGGCCGTCGACCTGATCGTCGACGCCGACGTCCAGATCGCCCAGGGGGCACTCGCCGGCGTCACCGGCGACCTCAGGTCACTGCTCGGCCGGCCCACCACGTCGCTGGCCGCCGCGGTCGCGCAGGCGCTCGGCGGATGAGCGTCCTCTTCCTCGTGATCGCCGTCGTCGTGCTGGGCGGCCTCGTCGCGCTGCATCGGTACGCGTGGCGACGCCTCGTCCGCGACACGACGGGGCGGGGCCGGACGGCGCGGCGCGTCGGCACCGGCGTGTTCATCGCCGGGCCGGTGCTCGCGCTCGCCGCACTCGTCCCCGACATCCCCACGGTCCCCTTCGCCCTCGAACGCGTAGTGGACTGGCCCGGATATCTGTGGTCGGCCCTGTTCCTCTACCTGCTGCTCGTCCTGGCCGTGACTGAACCGGCGCGTCCGCTGCTGCGGTGGTGGCTGGCCCGGCGCGACGTGGCCGGCACGGACGTGATCCGGCCGGCGGAACCCGAGCTGTCCCGCCGTCTCTTCGTCTCGCGCGTGGTGGGTGGCGCCGCGGCCGCCGCGGCGCTCGGCACGGTCGGCCACGGCGCCTACGGCGTCCTCCACGGGCCCCGGGTCAAGCGGCTCACGGTGCCCCTGGCGAAACTGCCCCGCAGCGCGCACGGCTTCCGCATCGCCGTGGTCAGCGACATCCACCTCGGCACCATCCTCGGCCGCCGCTTCAGCCAACGGGTCGTCGACATCGTCAACAGCACCCAGCCCGACCTGATCGCCGTCGTCGGTGACCTGGTCGACGGCAGCGTCGAAGATCTCGCGGGCGCGGTGGAGCCGCTGACCCGGCTGCGCGCCCGCCACGGCAGCTACTTCGTCACCGGCAACCACGAGTACTACTCCGGTGCCGAGCAGTGGATCGACAAGGTACGCGATCTGGGGTTACGCCTCCTGGAGAACTCCCGCACCGAGATGCCCGGCTTCGATCTGGCCGGCGTGAACGACGTCGCCGGCGAACAGAGCGGCCAGGGACCCGACTTCGCCCGCGCCCTCGGCGATCGCGACCGCACCCGTGCCGCCGTCCTGCTCGCGCACCAGCCGGTGCTCATCGACGAGGCCGTGACCCACGGCGTCGACCTGCAACTGTCCGGGCACACCCACGGCGGCCAGCTCTGGCCCGGCCCCTTGCTGGCCGAGCTGGCCAATCCCACCGTCGCCGGCCTCGAGCGCTACGGCGACA
Organism: Actinoplanes sp. NPDC000266; assembly: GCF_042899005.1. Classification (NCBI taxonomy): domain Bacteria; kingdom Bacillati; phylum Actinomycetota; class Actinomycetes; order Micromonosporales; family Micromonosporaceae; genus Actinoplanes; species Actinoplanes sp. NPDC000266. Next base: position 42,803 of record NZ_JBIAZI010000001.1, on the reverse strand, counting down.
CGCAGCTCTACGTCAGCCGTGGCGCCGGCGCCTGGGGCCCGCCGGTGCGGGTCGGTGCGCCGTCGGACATCACGGTCGTGGAACTGGCCGCCACGCGGGCGTGACGGGTCTCAGCGGGCCCGGAGCGCGTCGGCGAGCAGGCCGAGCATGCGGCTGGTGCGCTGCGGATCGCCTCCGGCGGTCAGGAAAATGCCGTGCAGCATGCTTGCGGCGTCCTCCGGGTCGACGTCGCCGCGCAGGGTGCCGGCCCGCGCTCCACTGTCGAGGAGGGCGCGGAGCGCGGCGGTGACCCGCTCGCGGGTGTGCGGTCCGATCCGCCCGGCGGCGAAGCTGCTGCGCAGGGTGTCCATCATGCCGCGTTTGGTGGCCAGGAAGGCGGCGTACCGGTCGAGCCAGGCCCGCAGCGCGGCCTCCGGCGGCAACTGGTCCAGCAGGGCCGACGCGCTGGAGGTGACGTCGTCGAGCTCGGCCGCGTAGACCGCCTCGACCAACGCCTCCCGTGTCGGGAAGTGCCGGTAGAGCGTGCCCACCCCGACCCCGGCGTCCCGGGCGACGGACACCATCGCCAGGGACTCCTCGCCGTCGGCGAGCGCCACCCGGGCGGCCGCGAGCACCCGGTCCCGGTTGCGCCGGGCGTCGGCGCGCTCCTTGACCGGCCGCGGAACCGGTAGGGGATCAGTCAAAGCGGAAGGCCTTCCGTTTCGTGCTAGCGTGCTAAGCGGAAGCCTTTCCGCTTCTCCATTCTTGCACGAAAGCAGGCCTCGAATGCTTCCCACCCTGGCCGGCCGCAAGGTCGCCCGCATCGGCTACGGCGCGATGCAGCTCTCCCGCCTCCGCGACGACCGCGCCGCGGCGATCGCGCTGCTGCGCCGCGCCGTCGAGCTGGGCGTCGACCACATCGACACCGCGCAGTTCTACGGCTTCGGCTTCGTCAACGAGCTGTTGCGCGAGGCGCTGCGCCCCGAGGACGGCGTGGTGATCGTCAGCAAGGTCGGCGCCGCGCCCGACCCGGGCGGCCCGCGACCGCTGCGGTTCGCGCAGCGGCCGGCCGAGCTGCGGGCCGCCGTCGAGGAGAACCTGGCCACGCTGGGCCTGGAACAGATCCCGGTGGTGAACCTGCGCCGCGCCGACGCCGGCCCGATCGGGTTGACGCTCCCCGACGATCAGATCGTGGACCTCGACGACCAGCTCGCCGAGATGATCGCCCTGCGGGACGAGGGCAAGATCGGCGCGATCGGCCTGAGCAGCGTCTCGCTGGAGGTGCTGCGCCGGGCGCTGCCGGTGGGCATCGATTGCGTGCAGAACGCCTACAGTCTCGTCGACCGCAGCGCCGAAGAGATGCTGGAGCTCTGCCTGACCGAGGACATCGCCTGGGTCCCGTACTTCCCGCTCGGGAGCGCCGCCCCGCACCTGCCGAAGGTGACCGACGCGCCGGCGGTGATCGCCGCCGCCGGCGCCTCCGGCTTCACTCCGGCGCAGATCGGCCTCGCCTGGCTGCTGCACCACGCCCCGAACGTGCTGCTCATCCCCGGCACCGCCACCATGGCCCACCTGGAGGCGAACATGGCCGCGGGCGACGTCCCGCCCGACGTCACCGCGCCGGTCGGATAGGCGAGCCTCCGCTCCGGCGGCCGAGGAAGGCGCGGACCGGGCCGGACAACTCGTCGGGCCGGCTGATGGTCATGACGTCGACGCCGCCGATCACGCCAGTCAGGGGCCGGTAGACCAGCTCGGGCAGCGCGATGCGCTCGGTAAGCGCGGGAACGACGGCCACGCCGGTGCCGGCCGCGGCGAGGGCGAGGGCCCCGAGCGTGCCGCTCACCAGATGAACGCCGGGGCGATGCTCGCCCGGCACCGTCCGCAGCCGGGTGAGCACGGACATGTCGTCCTCCGCGGCCGCGTACACGATGAGGTCCTCGTCGACCAGCTCGGCGAGCGTCACCGGCGCGGCGGCCGCCAGCCGGTGGTCGTGGCGCACGGCGACCGACAGCGTCGTGTCGGCACGGCGGGTCACGACCAGGTCGGGCACGTCACCGAGACCGGTGTCGGGGACGTATCCGACGTCGAGCTCGCCCTCGCGCACGCCGGCGACCTGTGCGGCCGGGGCGAGCTCGGACAGCCTGATCTCCACCCGCGGATGCTCCTGGTGGAAGCGGCGCAGGTCGGCGGTCAGCACGCCGCCCAGCACCGCGACACCGGAGAAGCCGATCCGTACCGCGCCGATCTCGCCGCTGACCGACTGCCGGGCGACGCCGAGGGCACGGTCGGCCTGCGCCAGCGCCCGGCGCGCCTCGACGAGCAGCACCTCGCCGGCCTCGGTGAGCTCGACCCGGCGGCTGGTCCGGACGAACAGGGGGCCGCCGACCTCTCGTTCGAGTCCCTGGATCTGCGCGCTGAGGGTCGGCTGGGTCACGCGCAGCCGGGTCGCCGCGCGCCCGAAATGACGCTCCTCCGCGACCGCCACGAAGTAGCGGAGATGCCGTAGCTCCACGGTGCATACCCATCGTCCGTACCTATCAATCGATCGTATCAAGGTGTTGGACCGATCAATCGGCAGATCACACACTGAGTCCATGACAACGACCTGGCAGGACCGGCAGGACATCGCCGACCTGATGACCGGATGGATTCACCGTGACCTCGGTGAGTGGGACCGGCTCCGCGCGCTGTTCCACCCCGACAGCCGGATCGAGGTGACCTGGTTCGAGGGCCTCGCGTTCGACTTCGTCGACGCGTCGGCCCGGATGAACGCCTCCGACCTGCGGACCAAGCACCTGATCACGGCGCCGGTGGTGACCTTCTCCAGCGACGGCGATCGCGCGGTCAGCGAGACCAACGCCGTCATCATCGCGGAGAACGTCCGGCTCGAACTCGGCGGCAACGCCCACAACCGGTTCATCGACCAGCTTGAGCGACGCGACGGAGTGTGGCGCATCGCCGACCGCAAGAGCGTCTACGACTTCGCCTCTTTCACCTTCCCCACGGGCTTCAAGCACATCGAGCCCAGTGGACTCGCCGGGCATCCGCGGGAGTACGGGGCGCTGGCCTACGTGCTCGAGGCGAGCGGATTCCCGGTCCGGCGGGCCTTCGCCACCAGGGGCAGCAAGCTGGAGCAGGAGATCAAGGAGTCGGCTCTGGGCTGGCTGCACGAGGAGAACCGGCCGTGAGCACCACCACGATCACCGACGTCGCCGTCTTCGACGGGGCCGGCCTGCTCGACGGACGCTTCGACGTGTCCTTCGACGCGTCCGCCGTCACCGCTGTGGTCCCGGCCGGCACGGCCACGACCAGCGGGACGACGGTCGACGGCACCGGCGCCACCCTCCTGCCCGGGCTGATCGACGCTCACGTGCATCTCAGCGATCCCGAGCAGCTGTCGACGCTCGCCCGGTTCGGCGTGACCACCGCCCTCGACATGGGGACCTGGCCCACCGAGTTCGTCACCGCGCTGCGCGCCGCCGGGCGCGGTGCGGACTTCCGCAGCGCTGGGACCCCGATCGCCGGCGCCGGCGGCCCGCACGCCCGGATTCCCGGCTTTCCCGTTGACGACCTCGTGGCGAACGCGGAACAGGCCCGCCGCCGGGTCGCCGCTCGTGTCGCCGAAGGCGCGGACTACGTCAAACTCGTTCTGGAGCCGCCGGGCAGCGGCGGCCCCGACCTGGAGACGGCCGCCGCAACCGTCGGCGCGGCCCACGCGGCCGGGCTGAAGGTCGTGGCGCACGCCATCCGCACCGGCGCCGTGGAACTCGGCGTCAGCGCCGGGGTCGACATCCTCACCCATGCGCCGCTCGACGCCGCCCTCAGCCCCGAGGTGGTCCGGGCCATCACCGTGGTGATCCCGACCCTGACCATGATGCGCGGCACCGCGGTCAGCCTCGGCGCCGCCGGGCTCTCGTACGACCACGCCCGTGACGCGGTCACGGCCCTGCACCAGGCCGGCACGACCGTCATCGCCGGGACCGACGCCAACGACGCGCCCGGTGTTCCTTCGTCGGTGGCGCACGGCAGCAGCCTGCACGACGAACTGGGCCTGCTCGTCGAGGCCGGGTTGAGCCCACTGGAGGCGCTGCGGTCGGCGACCGGCGTCACCGCCTCGGTGTTCGGCCTGGCCGACCGTGGCCGGATCCGCCCGGGTCTGCGGGCCGACCTGCTGCTGGTCGACGGCGACCCGTCCACCGATGTGGCCGCGACCCGCCGGATCCGGGCGGTCTGGACGACCGGCCGGCCGGTCGACGCCGTGACGCCGGCCGAGGGCTGAACCCCTCTACGCCGGCGGCGCGCGGTCCGGGATGCGCGTGCCCGCGATCCAGACCCCACGGATGTCGCGGGTGGCGGTGATGTCGCGGGACGGGTCGCCGCCGACGAGGACGAGGTCGGCGCGCTGCCCGGTGGCGATCGTGCCGCGGCCGGTCAGGCCGAAGACCTCGGCCGCGGACGAGGTCGCCGAGCGCAGCGCCTCGACCGGGGTGAGGCCGGCGTGGACGAGCCGTTCGAGCTCCTCGTGCAGCGCTCGCCCGTGCGGGACCTGGAACGGTGACAGTGGGTTGTCGTTGGCGTCCGTTCCGGCCAGCACGATCCGCCCGGCGCGCCGGAAGGCGGCGACGGTGGCCTCGGCATGCCGGTAGCGCATGCGCAGGGACGGGACGGCCAGCGACAGCACTCGTACGGGCAGGCGCCGCCCGATGGACTGCTCGACGCCTTTCATCATCGACAGGGTGGGGATGATCGTCACCGGGTGATCGGCCAGCAGACGCTCGCCTTCGGCGCCCAGGGCGCTCGTGAGCGTCGTGTGGGTGACGACGTCGACGCCGGCGGCGACCGCGCCGAGGAGGGTGCGCGTGCTGACGACGTGCGCCACCGTGAGCAGGCCGGCGGCGTGGGCCGCGGTGACGATCGCGGCGACGGTCTCGGCGCTGAGCGGCTTGGCGCCGGGGAACGCCGGGTCCTCCACGATGATTTTGACGTAGTCCGACCCGTCGGCGACCCGGTCGGCGACGAACCGGGCCGCGTCGCCCGGCCCGGTCACCCCGGTCGAGGCCGGGTGTCCCATGCGGGTGATGAACGTGGAGCCCGGTCCGCTCGCCGGGCGGCCGGCGGTCAGAAGCTCCGGAAGCCCGGGCAACCGGCGCAATGCGACGGTGGCGGCGAGATCCGGCGCGCCCATGTCGAGCACCGTCGTGACGCCCCACTCGGCCATCGCCGCGAGCTGCTCACGCGTGTGCACATGGGCGTGGGTGTCGATGAGCCCGGGCATCAGCGTGGCGCCCGCGCCGTCGACGCGGTGGGCGCCGGCCGGCGCCGGCCCGTCGGCGATCGCCCCACCCTGGATCACCACGTCGGCCGACCCGCCCATCCGGTGGCCGTCGAAGATCCGCGCGGCGGCGATGACGGTGACGCCGCTCATTCGGTGGTGCGGTGCAGGCGGCGCCGGTAGGCGTCGCGCATGCCGGGGACCAGGGCCCTCGCGGCGATCGGATCCGCGTGTTCGCCGCGCAGCTGCAGGATGTTGCCGCCGCGCATGGCTGTCGGCACGTCGGCGCCTCGGGCGGCGATCAGGGCGTGGAAGTGGGCGTAGTTCTCACCGAAGACCATCAGGTAGGTCGCCGGCGCGCCGGTGGCTTCGGTGACCGCCGCCGTGAGGTCCTGCGCCCGTTGGGCGAAGGTGGCGAGCTCGGCCGCGGCCAGGCCGGTGATGCGCTCGGCGTGCCGCCGGGCGCGCAGGATCACCCAGCCCGGCACGTCGTAGCCCGCCACGACCTGGGCGGCCCAGTGCTCGTCGCTGAACACGGTGGTGTCGGCCGTGCCCTGCTCCAGGTCGCACATCAGGCAGTCGGCGGGGGCGCTTGACTGGTTCACGGGATCCTCGGTTCCTTGCCGTGGTGAGGGCGGCGCCGGAAACCGCCACAGTGGACGGCCTCCGGCGCGCCTCGATCAGGAGAAGACTTCGACCTTGGCGTTCGCGGGGATGTCGTCGTTGACCCGGGCGGTGTCGTCGGCCCGGCGCCAGATCTCGTAGCCGTTCTCGCGCGAGATCTTGCCGTCGCGGCACTTGAACGCGTGCAGCAGCCGGATGCTGACCCTGGTGCCCACCGGGTACGGGCAGTTGCGGAACCCGTCGTCGGTGATGGTCCACTCGAAGACGCTGTCGTCGAAGACCCACTCCTCGTTCGCGAACCGGTGCAGGTTCGTGATCTTGTGGATCGTCATGGAGCTGAAGATCTTCAGGTACTCCTGTTTGACCTCTTCCCGATCGCGCAGGACCAGGCCCCGGGCCGGCACCTCCCAGACGATGTCGTCGGTGTAGCCGGCGATGGCGATGTCGATCGTCTCAGGGGTCTCGTTGTGGAAGTGCTCCTCCACCACGGCCAGATTGCGGGCGATGATTTCCTCACGCGACAGAGCGCTGTCCGGTGTCATCTGGATCTCCGATCGGAATGAACGACGCGGTGGACGTCGAGATCGTCACGCTCGTGAACGCGGGCGGCTCTCCCCGGACGAGCGATGATCAACAGCTGTGCTCAAGTTAACAAATATATGTGATAACAGCAATGCTCAGGCGAGGTCGAGGGCGGCCCGCACGATGCTGTCGGCATCGATGCCGTGGTGGCGGTACACCTCGTCCAGGCCGCCCGACTGGCCGAACCGGGTGACACCGAGGTGACGGGCCGGTCGCCGGTGCAGGCCGGCCAGGAACGCCAGGCTGTGCGGATGCCCGTCGAGCACGGTCAGCAGCGGGGCGGCCCGCCCGGCGGGGAAGGCCGAGCCGAGGATCCACGTGGCGGCGTCACCCTGTCCGTCGCGGGCCTGCATGGCCTCGAAGAGCAGGCCCGGACTGGTCACACACACGACGTCGGCGGCGATGCCCAGCTCGGCCAGCCGGTCGGCGGCGGCGAGGGCCTCGGGCACGATCGCGCCCATCGCCGCGATCGTCACCATGGGCGACGCTGAGTCGCGCTTGAGGGGGTACGCCCCGGCCACCACCTGCCGCCGCCGTCGCTCCCGGGCCGCCGGGTCGTCCGGCACCGCGGCCAGCGACTGGTCGACCGGGCGCGAGGAGAGGCGCAGATAGGCCGAACCGCCGTCGGGCCGGCCGAGCCGGGCCATCGAGGCGAGCAGCGCCCACTCCAGATCGAGGGCGAAGGCCGGCTCGTAGCTGACGCAGCCCGGTTGCTCCAGGCCGATCGACGGGGTCTTGATGGACTGGTGGGCGCCACCCTCGGCCGCCAGGCTGACACCGGCCGGGGTGCCGACGAGAATCGACTGTCCACCGGCGTACACCCCGAATGACCACGGCTCCAGGGCGCGCTCCACGAACGGGTCGTAGACGACCCCGATCGGCAGCAGCGGCTCGCCCCACCGGCTCCAGGTCGCGCCGAGCTCGCCGAGGAGGCCGACCAGGTTGACCTCGGCGATGCCGAGCTCGATGTGCCGGCCGGTGGGCCGCTCCCGCCAGTGCAGGATGGTCTCGGGATCGTCGGCGAACCAGTCCCGGCGGTCGTCGGACGACCACACGCCGACCTTGTTGATCCAGCCGCCGAGGTTGGTCGACGACGCCACGTCGGGCGCCGCGGTCACCACCCGCCGCGCGACCTCCGGCGCCTGGCGGGTCAGGTCGAGCAGGGTGCGCCCGAGAGCGGCCTGCGTGGAGCCGCGCCCGGTGGGCGTCCTTCCCAGATCGCCGGGCACGGCGGGCGGAGCCTGCGCGGTGACCGGCGGCCGGCGCAGCCGGGCCGCCACCGTCGCGCACAGCCGCCCGGCGTCCGACCCGGGCGCGAACCGGGCCCACGGCTCGTCCAGCGACATGCCCACGCGGTCGGCGAGCTCACGCAGCTGGGCCTCGGTCAGCATCGAGGAATGGTTCTGCGGATGTCCCTCGGTGGCCAGGCCGTGCCCCTTCACGGTGTAGGCGAAGATCACCGTGGGCCGGGTGTCGTCGATCGCGGCGATGGTGTCGCCGATCGTCCGGAGGTCGTGGCCGCCGAGGTTGCGGAACGCCGCGGCCAGGGTGGCGTCGTCGAGGCGGCCGGTCAGGGCCCGTACGGCCGCCGCGGTGTCGCCGTCTCCCGGCAGGCGCTCTCGCAGTTGGTCCGGGGTGCACCGCAGCAGGCGCTGGAACTCGGCATTGCCCATGGTGTCGAGGCGCCGCCGCAGAGCGTCTCCACCCGGCGTCTCGAAGAGGCCGGTCAGCAGACGGCCGTACTTGGCGGTGAGCACCTGCCAGCCCGCGGCCTCGAACATCGCTTGCAACCGGGTGACGGCGAGGTGCGGCACCACCCGGTCGAGCGACTGCCGGTTGAGGTCGACGATCCAGCACACCTCGCCCAGCGTGGCGACCATCGGGTCGAGGATCGCCTCCCAGCACGCGCCCTCGTCCAGCTCGGCGTCGCCCACCAGCGAGTACTGACGGCCCCGGCCGGCCGCGCCGCCGTCGGCGCCGACGTAACGCCGCGCCAGCGCACCCCAGATCGGCGCGGTGGCGCCGATGCCGACCGAGCCGGTCGAGTAGTCCACCGCGTCCGGGTCCTTGGAGCGGCTGGGATAGCTCTGCAGCCCGCCGAACGCGCGCAACGTCGTGAGGTAGCGCTCGTCCAGGCCGCCCAGCAGGTAGTTGATCGCGTGCAGCACCGGGGAGGCGTGCGGCTTCACCGACACCCGGTCGGCCGGGGTCAGGTGCTCGAACCAGAGCGCCGTCATGATCGTCACCATCGAGGCGCTCGACGCCTGGTGGCCGCCGACCTTCACGCCACCGGGGTTGGGCCGGACCCGGTTGGCGTGGTCGATCATCGCGGTCGACAGCCAGAGCACCCGCCGTTCCACGTCTTCCAGCCCGGCCAATCGATCCGTCATCACGCCTCCAGGGCTCAGGGGGGCGTTATCATATATCGCAGTCGTGACTTCGCACCCGGCCCGACCGCCGATATAGTCATGCCACCAGACGTGCGTAAAGGGACGAGAAGTCAGTGCAGCCATCTACCGCAAGCGTCCGCCCGATCGAGTCGCGATCCGTCGCCGAGCAGGTGATGGCGGAGCTTCGACGGTCGATCCTGGCCGGCGACCTCGAGCCCGGCCGGGAGTTCTCGCTGCGCGAGGTGGCCGAGATGCTCCAGGTCAGCATCATCCCGGTGCGTGAGGCGCTGCGGAGTCTCGAGAGCCAGGGCCTGGTGCACATGCGCCCCGGGCGCAGCGCGGTGGTGGCGCCGCTCGACCTCGACGAGCTCCAGGGCATCTACCGGCTACGGCGGCGGCTCGAGCCCGAGATCGCCCAGCGCTCGTGCCGTCTGCTCTCCGCGGCCGACCTCGACCGCCTCCAGGAGCAGGCCGCCGGCTTCGGCGACGAGCGGACCTCGATCCATGAGATCTACGAGTCACACCACGCCTTCCACCTCGCCCTGCTGGCGCCCGCGGCGACCAGCTGGGACCTGCGCATCCTGACCACCCTGTGGCGGGCGGCGGAGCGCTACATCCGGATCGGTTTCGGCCGCCTCGACCCCGACCCGAACGAGCACTGGCGGCGCGAACGCGCCCACCAGGAGCTCCTCGACGCCTTCCGCCAGCGCGACCCGGAGGTGGTGGCGGCCGCCGTGCACCAGCATCTGGCCCACAACGAGCAGACCGCGCTGCTCGCCCTTCGCGACGTGGAGACGCCCACCCCGCCCGCCGCGCCACGGGGCCGGCGCTCTCCTCGCTGACCTTCCCCGCTCGTAGCACTCCCCTCCTTTCGCCTGTTGCTGTTATCACATATAACCGATACGGTTCCGGCCAGATCGACGGTGTTCCCGCCCGGCGAAGGGGTCTTGATGCGTATCTACAACTTGGACGGCCGCCTCGCCCTCGGGGTGGGCGCGCAGAAAGCCGTGGACGTCGAGACGGCCAGCCGCGGCCGCTTCACCGCCGACGTCCAGGCCGTCTATGACCGGTGGGACGAATTCGCCGGCTGGGCCCGCGACTTCGAGGGCCCGCCCCAGCTCACCGTCTCCGAACACCGGCTCGGGCCACCGGTACCTCGCCCACCCCAGATCTTCGGCATCGGCCTGAACTACCGCGAGCACGCCGCCGAGGCCGGGCTGCCACTGCCGCACCAGCCGATGGTCTTCGCCAAGTTCCCGGCCGCCGTGACCGGCCCGCACACGTCGATCACCCGGCCCCCCGGATCGGTCGACTTCGAGGCCGAACTGGTCGCCGTGATCGGCGCCCGCGCCGAACAAGTGAGTGCCGACCACGCGTGGAAGCACGTCGCCGGTCTGACCGGCGGCCAGGATCTGTCGGAACGTGAGCTGCAGACGACCGGGTCCACGCCACCGCAGTTCAGCCTGGGCAAGTCGTTCCCCGGCTTCGCCCCGATCGGGCCTTCGCTGGTGAGCGCCGACGAGTTCCCCGACCCCGATGACATCGGCCTCGGCTGCGCGATCAACGGCGAGCCGATGCAACAGGGCCGCACCGCCGACATGATCTTCTCGATCCCCCGCCTGATCGAGTTCCTCTCCGGCGTGGTCCCCCTCCTGCCCGGCGACCTCATCTTCACCGGCACCCCGAGCGGCATCGGGTGGGCGCGCACACCGCCACGCCTGCTGCAGGTCGGCGATGAGCTGGTCACCCACGTCGAGGGCATCGGCGAGATGCGTCACCACTTCGTTGCTCACCCCTGATCGGCAAGGAGTCCTGGCATGACCGAAGCGCGCACCACATTGGAACTGGTCGTCGACGGCCTGACGATCACCGCCCTGACCGCCGGGCCGCCCGGACGGCCGCTGATCGCCGCCCTGCCCGGCGGCACCTACACCGGCGAATACTTCGACGTACCCGGCTCCGCGCGGGGATCCTTCATGCGCACCGCCACCGCGGCCGGCTATCAGGTCGCCGGCTTCGACCGGCCCGGATACGGCGGCAGCACCGCCCTGAGCCCGGCCGGCAACACCTTCGACCGGCATGCCCAGCTGCTGGACGCCGCGATCGCGCAGGCCGCGTCCCACCTCGGCGCCGACCGGGTCTTCCTCGTCGGGCACTCGATCGGCGGCATGATCGCCATGATGATCGCCGCCGAGGGCCCCAGCTTCCCGCTCATCGGCCTGTCGGTCACCGGCATGGGCGCCGTCCTCAACAGCAACGGCGCGGCCGAGGCCCTGGCCCAGCTGCCCGCCGACGCCACCGTCGACCTGCCCTACGACCAACGCGACCAGGTCATGTTCGGCCCGGACGGCACCTACAGCTCCGCCGCGGTCGAGGCGGCCCACCGGTCGTACGCCCCGGTGCCGGTCCGCGAGCTGATCCAGGCCCCACGGTGGCCGGTCGACCGGCTGCCCGGCCTGGCCGCGCACGTCCGGGTGCCGGTGCACAACGCCGTCGCCGAGCACGACATGCTCTGGGACAGCTCGCCGGAGAGCGTCGAGAAGTTCGCCGCCATGCTCACCGCGGCCCCGTTCGTCTCCGCCACGATCGCGCGCGGCACCGGCCACAGCATCGACCACCACACCCTCGGTCATGCCCTGCACCTGCGGCAGCTCGCTTTCGCCGAGGAGTGCGCGGCCTGGGCGGAGCGCGAGTAATGCCGCTCGAGCACGTGCCGGTGCTCATCGCCGGCGGTGGACCGGTCGGCCTCGCCCTCGCCGTCGAGCTCGGCCGGCGCGGCGTCGAATGCCTCGTCGCCGAGCCCCGGGCCACCGTCTCCCGGGCCCGGCCCCGCTGCAAGACGATGAACGTCCGGTCGATGGAGCACCTGCGCCGGTGGGGCATCGCCGACCGGCTGCGGGAGCGGGCGCCGCTGCCGGCCTCCTGGTCGCAGGATGTCGTCTTCTGCACCTCGATGAGCGGCCACGAGCTGTCCCGGTTCAGCGGCGTGCTCGGCCTGGCGGCCGACGGCGACCGGTTCCCCGAGCTCGGTCAGCAGGTGCCGCAGTACGTCCTGGAGGGGCTGCTGCGCGACGTCGTCACGGAGCTGCCCGCCTCCACCCTCCTCACCGGGCACCGCGTCGACGAGGTCGAGCAGGACGAATCGGGGGTCCGCGCCGTCGTCGTCGACGAGGCCGGCCGCCGCTCCACGGTCACCGCCGACTATCTGATCGGTTGTGACGGGCCCCGCAGCACCGTTCGCGACCGGATCGGCGCCTCCTATGTCGGTGGCCAGGCGTTGCGGCCCAACTTCGGCATGGTCTTCGAGGCCCCCGAGCTCTGGCGGGACCTGCGCCACGGTCCCGCCGTGCACTACTGGGTCGTCAATCCGGCCGCGCCCGCCGTGATGGGACCGATCGACCGTACGGGCACCTGGTGGATCATCGCCTTCGGCGTCGACCAGGAGACCGGCGAACGCGACGCCCGCCGCATCATCGACGCCGCCGCGGGCCGGCCCGTCCAGGCCCGCGTGGTGTCCACCGACCCGTGGACGGCCCGCATGCAGATCGTCGACCGCATGCGCTCCGGCCGGGTGTTCCTCGCCGGGGACGCCGCCCACCTCAACCCGCCGTTCGGCGGGCACGGCCTCAACACCGGCCTGGCCGACGCCGTCGACCTCGGCTGGAAGCTCGTCGCCGTCCTCGACGGCTGGGCCGGACCGGCGTTGCTGGACAGCTACGAGGCGGAACGCCGTCCGGTGCAGGAGCGGGTGATCCGCGAGGCCACCGCCAACATGGCCGTACTCTCCACCGAACTGCTGGCCGACAACCTCGACGCCGGCGACGAGGACGGCGAACGCGCCCGGCAGGCGGCCCACCGCCGGATCCAGGCGACGAAGAAGGCGGAGTTCCACTCCCTGGAGCTCGTCCTGGACATCCCGGTCACCGGACCCGCCGTCGCTCCCGGCGGCGGTCGCCGGCTGCCCCATCTCTGGCTGGAGGACGGCCGATCGCTCTACGACGAGCTGGGCCCCGGGTTCACGCTGGTGCTGCTGGGCGGCGACGGGAGCCCGGCCGCCCAGCTCGCCGCCGTGGCCCGGTCGCGGGGTGTTCCGGTCGAGCTCACCGACCTGCGTGAGCGCGACGTCCGTGGCCGGTTCGGGGCGGATCTCCTGCTGGTACGGCCCGACCAGCACATCGCCTGGGGCGGCGACACGCTGACCGGTGGCGCGTCCGCCCTCCTCGACCGGGTGTGCGGCCGGGGCTGACCAGGGCGTCACCACCGCCCGGCCTCCTGCCGGGCCTCCTCCCGGTCGTCGCGGCGGCGGCGGAGCACGAGCCAGGTGATCCATCCGGCGCCGATGATGAAGCCGAAGCTGACGATCCGGTACAGCACCACCGCGGCGACCGCGGTGGCGGTGTCGACGCCGCCGGTGACCAAGCCGAGGATCAGGGCGCTGTCGATGATGCCGAGGCCGCCCGGGACCAGGGTGATGGTTCCGGCCGCCATGCCCGCGCAGAAGGCCAGCAGGACCTGCGTGGCGTTGACGGGCTCGTCGGTGACGGCTCGCAGGCACATCCAGAGGCAGACCGCGTCGAGTCCCCAGTTGAGCACGGCGAACACGGCCGCGGCGGTGCCGCGCCCGGCGGTCAGGCGGGCCGAGCCGAGCTGGCCGAGGAAGGCCCGGACGTGGTCGAGGCCCTCCCCCTCGGGCCGGCGGCGGACCCGGTTGATCCGGCTCAGCACGGCCCGGGCCACGGGATCGGCCGTCTCCGGGCGGCGGCTGATCCGGTGGGCCCCGGCCACGATCACCGCCACGGCAGCGGTCAGGGCGGCGAGGTTGTACCACTGCGGCGTGCCGTCGGAGACCAGCGCCCCGGCCGCCGCCACCAGGGCCAGAGCGGTGGTCGACAGGACGCCGGACAGGGCGATGCACCACGAGGCGACCGCCGGCGTGGCGCCGAAGCGGCGCAACTGCTGATAGTTGAAGCTCGTGGAGAACGCGGGACCGCCGGGCAGGGTCTCGTTGAGCGAGTGCGCGGCGTAGGCCAGGGCGATGTTACGGCGGATCGGCACCCGCAGCCCGGCCGAGCGCAGCAGGAACTGCTGCATGCGGGCGTAGCAGCCCATGGCGATCACCTCGGCCAGGACCGCGGCCGCGAGCCACCCGGCGTGCGGGCCGCGCAGCTGCGACATGGCCGAGGCCAGGGCCGGCCAGCCCACGATGAGCTCGGCCGCGAACAGGACGATCAGCGCGGTGAGGGCGCCGCGCCGGACCCAGGCGCGCGCTGACCGTGACATGGCGGGTGGTCACACCGTGGCTAGTGTGCCGGGCGCGGCGACGGCGCCGATGGAACGGCGGCGGGCACGACGGGCGCCGGCCAGGCACAGTACGACACCGAGCGCCAGCCAGGACAGCAGGACGACGATGGAGTGGGCCACGCCGTGCCCGTCGAAGAAGGCGGACGAGCGCAGCAGCTGGCCGCCGGCGCCGGGCGGCAGCAACTGCCCGAGGGCCCCGGACCAGCCGGGCAGCATCTCGGGGGCGCTGGCGCTGCCGGACAGCGGATTGCCCACCAACATCATGATCAGCGCGCCGACGCCGAACCCGGCGTAGCCGAGCAGGGCCTCCAGTCCGAGCAGGGTCATGGCGGTGGCCGCGATGGTCAGGGCGATCGCGCCGGAGTTGGCGAGGTAGGAGCCGTCCAGCGAGCCGAACCAGAACTGCAGGATCGCGGCCATGGCCAGGCCGCCGGTGACGGCGAAGACCAGAGCTCCGGTGACCCGTCGCGACGTACCACGCAAGAGGTTGGTCAGCAGGACGGCGGTGAGCATGCCACCCATGACCAGCGGAAGGGCGGCGGCGGTCAGGCCGGCGCCGCGGGGATCGTCGGCGGGCAGCGCGACGACGTCCCGCACGGCCACGGAGGACGTGCCGGCCTGGGACTGCGCCGGCGCCAGGGCGGTGGCCATGCCCTGCAGCGTCTGCGCGATGGAGGCGCTGCCGGCCGACGCGGTGATGACCTGCGGTGTGCCCGTGCTGAGGTCGATCGCCCCGTACACCTCGCGGTCGCGGATCATCTGTTCGGCGGCGGCGGTGCCGTCGACCACGGTGATGTCGAACGCGTCCGGCATGCGCTGCTGGAGAGCCGCGGTGACCTGGCCCGTGGCGGCCGCCGGCCCGGCCACCGCGATCGGCACGTCATGCACCGACGAGCGGACGGACGGCCAGGCGAACGCGGTCAGCAGGACGCTGATGATGACGGTGAGCAGGGCGACCGCGCCGGCCACCTTCGGCCAGGGCGACGGGGCGTGCGCGCCCGGGAGAACCCGCGTGGACATGTGACTCCTTACCGGAATGAGCGTTCGTTTTTAGTGTGGCGGGCCGCCCGCCGCGTTGTCAAGAACGAACGTTCGCTTTAAAGTCGTCGCGTGCCCCGAGTAACCGAGCAGTACCGGGCCGGCCGCCGCGCCGAGATCCTGGCCGCGGCGGCCCGCCTCTTCGCCACCGACGGGTTCCACGCGACGTCGATGGCCGACATCATCAGCGAGTCCGGCCTGTCGGCCGGCGCGGTGTACCGCTACTTCCGCAGCAAGGAGGAGCTCATCGGCGCCGTGGCCGAGCTGGCCCTGTCGACCGCGGACGAGATCTTCGACGCCCTGCTGGCCGGCGGCGCCTCGCCGTCACCCGGTCAGGCCATGACCGCGATCATCGAGGCGATCAGCGGCCGCATCATGAACGACGCGATCGCGGGCACCGACATCACCCGCATCGGCGTCCAGGTGTGGGCCGAGGCGCTGCGCAGCCCGGAGCTGGCGACCCGGGCCAACCTGGTCTACCGCGAACTCCGGGGCCGTTTCTCCGAGGTGGCCCGCCGCTGGCAGGCCGCCGGCAACCTGCCCGCCGACGCGGTGCCGGACGAGGTCGGCGCGGCCATGCTGGGCCTCGTACAGGGCTTCATCCTGCAGCACCTGCTGGTCACCGACACCGACACCGGGGGCTACCTGGCCGGGGTGCGGGTCCTGCTGACCGACGTCAGGGAAGGCCGGTGAGGCTCTTGCGACGTTGGGCTCCCGCGATCGCGTTCACCACACCGAGAACGACCGCGCCGACACCCGCGTACAGGGCGAGCGTGAGGATCGGGGTGCCCAGCGGCGCGTCCGGGAAGTAGAGGACCCGCCGCAACAGGGTCGCTCCCGCGCCCGGCGGCAACGCCTGGCCGAAGCCGTGCCAGAACGCCGGCATCAGCGGCCCCGCCGTCGCCGCACCGCTGATGGGTGCCCCAAGAAGGAAGTAGAGGACAGCGCCGACGCCCGCTCCGGCCGCGCCGATGATCGACACGATGGCGCTGATCGACGCGGTGACCGCGAGGTTGATCAGGGCCAGAGACGCGGTCAGCTCCATGAAGTGGATGTGGGTGCCCACACCGAAGGCGCGGGCCAGGCCCGCGACGCCCGCTCCCAGACAGAGGCCGTACAGAATCAGGAAAAGAACCGGAAGCTCGCCGCGGGCGACGTTCGCGCGATAGCGCGGCACGAGCTGGCCCAGGCCGAGCGCTCCGATGGTGCCGCCGAGGATGATGACCTGCAGCATGACGCCGATGCTCCCGCCGCCGGAGTCGTCGGCGGGCAGTGGGCTCACTTCGGTCACCGCCGGGGTGCCGGCCTGCGCGAACGCGGTGGTGACAAGGCCCGTCAGCACGGAGGCGACCTGTGGTGAGGCGGCCGTCGACTTGAGCAGTTCGACACCGGTTCCGCTGATGACCAGCGCGCCGTAGACGTCGAGGCGGCCGATGCCGGCCAGAGCGTCGGCCCGGCTGCCGTACGTCTTGACGTCGAGCGCGTCGCCGGCCTGACTCTCCAGCGCGGCCCGTGTGCTGTCGGCCCCCACATAGCCCAGGGGAATGTGATGCGGCGTCGGCGCGTGCGAGATGCTCAGCAACGCCGACCCCAGCAACGACACGATGGCCACGCCGAGCGCGACGACCACCGCCGCCCGCACCCAGAAATGCCGTTCCCGCCGCTTCTCGGCCTCCGGCGGCAACTCCTGGGCGTCCGGCTCCAGCGACGCCGCGACCTGCTCCGCATGCTCCGACCGAACCGACATCTGCTCACCCCTCAGCTCGATGCTCGCAGCCGGTGCGGGGATTCGTGGCGAATCGCGTCAGAAGCCCTTCAGGACGCGGGCGAGGGCCGACCGGCCGGCGGGGCCCCAGTTCGGCTTGCCGCCGGGGAGACCCCGGTCCCCGTTCTGGCCCATCAGCATCAGGAACAGGCTCTTCATGGCGGCCAGGCCACGGGCCCGCCGGATCGTCGCCTCGTCCGCCGGGGCGTACCGGTCGAAGAAGCGCGAAGCGCCGCCCTCGGGCAGCAGCAGCCAGGCGGCGCCCAGGTCCCACGCCGGATCGCCGGCGAAGAGGGCGCCGAAGTCGATGACGCCCGCGAGCGTGCCGTCGGCGACGACGACGTTCGCGGGATGCAGGTCGCCGTGCACCCAGACCCGCGGGCCCGGCCACTCGGGGGTCGCCACCGCCTCGTCCCAGACCGCCCGGATGTCGTCCTCGGCAGCGCCGAAGCCGAAGCGGCCGAGATCCACCGCCCCCAGGAAATGATCGAATCCCCTGGCGTCCCTGGGGTGGGTGCCGAAGTCGGAGGCGCCTGGCGCGTCGGCCGGCGCCTCGACGTGCAGCGCCGTGAGGAAGGCGGCCAGCCGGTCGGCGGCGTCGTCGCCGCGGGTGATCGAGCCGAGGTCCAGGGGTGTTCCCTCGACCCAGGTCATGACCGTCCAGAGCTTCGGGAAGCGCTCGGACGGCGTACCGCTGCGCACCGGCGTCGGGATGGGAAGCGGCAGGCGCGGCGCCAGGAACGGCAGCCAACGGCGCTCCTTGAGTTGCGGGCCGGGAGTGGTGTCCATCCGCTGCATCCGGATCGACAGGTCGTCCCCGAGGCGCCACATCTGGTTCCCCCAGCCGCCCTCGACCTCGCGGAGGGGCAGATCGGCCAGGTCCGGATGCTGCTCCCGCAGCAGATCGCGGACGAGATCGACCTCAACCTCGGGCTCACTCACGGCGAGTCAGGTTACTCGAGCCCACGCCTGCCACAGGCGTGCGTAGACGCCCTGAGCCGCGACGAGTTCGTCGTGTGTGCCCTCCTCGGTGATCCGGCCGTGCTCCATGACCACGATCCGGTCGCAGGCGGCGGCCTGTGACAGGCGATGGGCGATCACCAGGCCGGTCCGGCCGGCCAGGACGGCCTCGGAGGCGCGGTCGAGCAGGCCGGCGTGTGTGGAACCGGCCTCGGCGGTGGCCTCGTCGAGGATGGCCAGGTCGGGGTCGGCCAGCAGCAGGCGGGTCAGCGCGAGCTGTTGCGCCTGGGCGTCGGTGAGCGGAAGGCCACCGGTGCCGACCTCTGTGTCGAGGCCGTCCGGTGACAGGTCGAGCAGGCCGGCCGATCCGGTGGCCTCCAGCGCTTCCCGTATTTCGCGGTCGGTGGCGTCCGGCGCGGCGAGCGTGAGGTTCTCCCGCAGGGAGCCGGCGAACACGTGCACCTCCTGGGTGATGATCGCCGTGCGCTCCGGCCGTTCCACGGTCCCGGCATCGGGTGGGTGGATGCCGGCGATCACGGTGGCCAGCGTGGTCTTGCCCGCCCCGGAGGCGCCGACCACGGCGACGCGCCGGCCGGGTCCGATGTCGAGGGTGACGTCGTCGAGCACGGGCGGGCCTTCGTCGTAGCCGAACGCGACGTCGCGGAGCCGGACGGAGCTGCCCGCGCCGGGCGCCGGGCCCGGTCTGTCCGCCGCGTCGTCCTCGATCGTGACGACGCCGATCATGCGGCTCAGCGAGGCGAGGGCGGACTGGAGGGTGTCGATGACGAACAGCAGTTGGTTCACGGGTCCGAGCAGGCGCAGCACGAGCAGCATGGCGGTGGTGGCGGCGCCGACGGTGGAGGTTCCGCGGTCGATCAGGACGAACCCGACGACGAGCACGGTGGCCAGGCTCAGGCACTCGCCGATGTTGAGGCGGGCGTTGAGCCGGCTCTGCACGGCCCGGGCGCGCAGCGACTGCACCGCGACGGCCCAGGAGGCGGTCATCACGGTGCGGTGGCGTTGCCCGGCGAGCCCGAAGCCGAGCACTGTCGCGTAGCCGCGCTGGGACTCGAGGATCTGCTGCGCGCGGGCGCTCATCGCCGCCCGCTCGGCGCGGTACACCCGCGGGCCGGTCCGCAGATACCACCGCATGGCCAGCACATAGACCGGCAGTACGACCGCGAACGCGACGGCGTAGGGCCATTCCAGCGCCGCGAGCCCGCCCAGTGACACAACGATGGTGAACACGGTGACGGTGACCACCGGGATCACCGCCGGAGCGGCGTCGGCGACGGCTGTCACGTCGTCGCTCGACCGTGAGATCAGGTCCCCGGTCCCGGCGCGCTCCACCTGATGCTGCGGGAGCCGCAGGGCGCGGGCGACCAGCTGTTCGCGGAGCGCGGCGAGGATGGCGTGGTAGGCGCGGGTGGCCAGGACGATCGTGGCCGCGGTGCCGGCGGCGCCGAGCACGGCCGAGGCCGCCATCGTCGTGGCGAGGGTCAGCACGGTGCCGAGGCCGGCCGTGCCCGCCCGGACCCGGTCGACGAGGAAGCCGATCGCGACCGGCCCGATCAGGTCGACGGCGGTGCTGACGATCCCCAGAGCCGCGACGGCGGCGAGCCGGAGCCGATGCCCACGGCTGAGCCGCCACACCTCCCGGGCCGTCTCGCGACCACCCGCGACCGGCAGGGAATGCGTCCCGGTCATGGTGTCACCGGCTCGTGGAGGAGGTCGACGACGCGGTCGCAGGCGGCGAGCAGCGCCGGGGCCGAGGCGATCAGCAACGTCGAGCGGCCCGCCCGGACATCGCGGAGCCGGCTCGCGATCGCGTGCTCGGTGACCGGGTCGACGGCGGTCGTCGGGTCGTGCAGCACGAGCACCGGCGCGTCGCCGGCGAGGGCGCGGGCGAGCGCGACGCGCTGCCGCTGGCCGCCGGAGAGGCGGTTGCCGCCCTCGCCGGCCGGGACGTCGAGGTCGGCGGCGAAGTCGTCGCACGCCGCGGCCCGCACCGCGGCGTCCACCCGCTCGGGCGCGGCCCCGGTCACGGCGATGTTGTCGCGGAGCGTGCCGCTGAACAGCGTGGCGCGGTGCGGCGCGACGGTGACCCGGGAGCGGAACTCGGCCGGTGACAGTTCCCGCGCCGCGATCCCGTCGAGCCGCGCCTCGACGCCGCCCTCGGCCCGCGGGTCCAGCAGCGCCTCGACGACGCGGGCGGCGGTCCGGTCGTCGGCGCGCACCCCCACGAGCTCGCCGGGTTCCACCCGGACCGTCAGGCCGGCCACGACCACGTCCAGCGCCGGAATCGCGGCGACCTCCCGCGGGGGCGGTTCGCCGGGTCCGGGCGCGGAGGCCGCGTTGTCCCGGAGTACGTCGAGGACGCGTGCGGCTGAGGCTCGGGAGTTGGCGAAGTTGGGAATGGACGTACTCGCCATCGCTTGGATCTGCGGCAGCAGCGCCTGGGTGAGGCCGACGGCGGTGATCAGTCCGCCGATGCTCAGCCGTCCTTGCACGGCGAACCAGCCGGCCAGCCCCATCACCGCCGCGACGAACGTGCCGCTGACCACGCCCGAGCCCATGAGGAAGCGGCCCAGCAGGCCCGCGTTGCGCTGGGCGCTGACAAGTGTCAGCCGGCTGGCCCGCCGGTACCGTTCGGTCGCCTCGGCCTCGGCCCGTACGCCTTTGACGACCCGATATCCGGCGACCAGGTCGGTGGCCCGCCCGACGGTCGAGGCCAGCAGCGCCTGGTACTCGCGGGTGCCCCGGGAGAGCCGCCCGCTGAGCAGGCCCATCAACCAGACCGCGACCGGCGCCCCGCACAGCACCACGAGCGCGAGCAGCCAGTGCGTCGCCAGCAGCGAGGCCGCGATGAATCCGATGGCCGTGACCCTCGAGATCGGGATGATCGCCAGGATCACCGCGTTCGACAGGCGCGCGACGTCGTTCGTCATCACCGAGACCACGCCGCCGTCCGGCGCGTGGGCGGCGCCGCCGGCCGGATGGAGCACGCCGGTCGAGAGGGTGCCGCGGAGCCGGTACTGCAGCAGCTGCACCGCATGAGCGGTCAGCCGCAGCGAAAGCCCGGCCGCCGCCGTCAGCGCGACGTACAGGGCGATCAGCACACCGAGCCACAACCCCAGCTGTCGTACGTCACCGGTCGCCAGCGCCCGGTCGATGGCGAGCCCCATCACGACCGGGACGGCCGACTCGCCGACCTGCCACACGATCGCCAGCAGCATCGCGGGAACGGTGACCCGTGGCAGCGAGAAGACGGCGCGGGCCACGAACCGGCCCGGACGGTCGCCCGGCCCGGCCTCGAACGGCCGGGCGCCGGGCGGCTCGGCGGGAGCCCGATCGGCGCGCGTCAACGGCGGCGGTCCCGGCCCAGCGGCACCACCTGCGGAGTGCCGGCCACCGGATCGGGCACGACCAGGCAGCGCAGGCCGAACACCTTCTCGACCAGTTCGGCCGTGACGACCTGCTCGGGGGTGCCCTCGGCGACGACCTGGCCGTCCTTCATGGCGATCAGATGCGAGCCGTAGCGGGCGGCGTGATTCAGGTCGTGCAGCACGGCGACCAGCGTGTGCCCGGCATGGTGCAGGTCGGTGAACAGCTCCATCAGCTCGATCTGATGGGTGATGTCGAGGAAGGTGGTCGGCTCGTCCAGCAGCAGGATGTCGGTGTGCTGGGCGAGCGCCATGGCCACCCACACCCGCTGCCGCTGGCCGCCCGACAGCTCGTCCACCGGGCGGGCGGACAGGTCGGTGACCGCGGTCTGGTCCATGGCCCGGGCCACGGCCCGCTCGTCGGCCTCGGTCCACTGCCGCATGAACCCCTGATGCGGATATCGGCCCCGGGCCACCAGTTCGGCCACGGTGATGCCGTCCGGGGCGATCGAGGTCTGCGGCAGCAGCCCGACCCGCCGTGCCACCTCCTTGGTCTTGAAGGAGTTGATGTCGGCGCCGTCGAGGACGACCTGCCCGGCCGACGGCTTCAACAGCCGCGACAGGCCGCGCAGCAGGGTGGACTTGCCACACGCGTTCGGGCCCACGATCACCGTGAACGACTCGTCGGGAATGGACACCGACAAGTGCTCCGAGATGACGCGCTTGTCGTATCCGATCGTCGCCGACTTCACGTGGAGTCGAGTGTTCACAGGCGTCTCCGTGCTTCGATGAACAGCAGCCAGCCGAGGTAACCGCCGCCGAGCATGACGGTGATGATGCCGACCGGCAGGGGTGTCGGTGCGACGTGCTGGGCGATGTAGTCCGCCGCCAGGCAGAGCAGCGCGCCGGCGAAGGCGGCGGGGGCGAGGGTGATCCCGGCCGTGCGGGCCAGCCGGCGGGCGATCTGCGGGGCGACCAGGGAGATGAAGGCGATCGGCCCCGACGCGGCGGTGACCGTCGCGGTCAGCGCCACCCCCACCACGATCAGCGCGAGACGGGTCGGCGACACCCGCACCCCTTGGGCGGCGGCCGCGTCGTCGCCCAGTTCCATCTGCCGCATCGGCCGGCTCAGGATCGCCGCCAGCAGCAGGAGCACGGCGATGCAGGCGCCGCCGATGACGACCTGGTTCCACGAGACGCCGTTGAGCGATCCGGCGCCCCACGCGGCGGCGGCCATCGCCTGTATCAGTTCGGCCTGGAGGATCAGCCAGGTGTTGAGCGAGCCGAGCATCGCCGAGACGCCGATGCCGACGATGATCAGCTGGAATCCCTTGACCCCCCGCCGGTAGGCGAGCAGATAGACGGCGACGGCGGTGGCCATGCCGCCCAGCAACGCCCCGCCGACGGTCTGCGCGTAGGAGCCGTTGAGGACCAGGATCACGATCAGCGCGCCGGTGTAGGAGCCCTGGGAGAACCCGATGACGCCGGGGTCGGCGAGCGGGTTGCGCAGCATCGACTGGAAGACCGCCCCGCTCACCCCCAGCGCGGCGCCGAACACCAGCGCGGCCGCGACGCGGGGCAGTCGCCACTCGACCACGATGTCGTGGACCAGCCCGGTCTCGCCGCCGGTCAGTGCGGAGAGCACCTGCCCGGGACCGAGCTGGTACGAGCCGGTCATCAGCGCGAGCACCGCCATGCCCGCGACCGCCAGCGCGAGCACGGCACAGACGACGACAGAGCGCCACTCGAGCCGTACGGCAACTCGCCGGCGCCGCAGCACCACCACCCGCCGCCCGAAGTCCACGCTCAAAGCCCGCTCGCCTTCTTCCGCCGCGCCAGCACGATGAGGACGGGGGCGCCGACGAAGGCGGTGACGATGCCCACCGGGATCTCGCCGGGCCGCATGAGGACGCGGCCGAGGATGTCGGAGGCCAGCAGCAGGCTCGGGGCGAGCAGCACGCTGTAGGCGAAGATCCAGCGCTGGTGCGGGCCGGCGATCCAGCGCGCGATGTGCGGGACCATGAGCCCGACGAAGGCGATAGGGCCGGCGATCGCGGTGGCGCCACCGGCGAGCAGGGTGAGTGCGATCACCGAGAGCACGCGGGTCCGCACCAGCCGGACTCCCTGGGCGACCGCGACCTCGTCACCCAGCGCCATGGCGTTGAGCGAACCCGACACCGCGAAGGCCAGGACGATGGCCACCGCGAAGAACGGCAGGATCGGCCACACCACGTCCAGCGGGCGGCCCACGATCGAGCCGGCGTTCCAGGACCGCATCGCGTCGAAGGCGTCCGGGTTGGTCAGTTGCAGCGCCTCCCGGGCGCCGCCGAGCACCGCGCCGACGCAGACCCCGGCCAGCACCATGACCACCGGCGACTGACCCTGCCGGGTCGAACCGAGGGCGAGCACCATGAGCGTGACGATCAGCGCCCCGCCGAAGGCGAACCACATGTAGCCCTGGACGTCGCGGACGCCGAGCAGGCCCACGGCGACCGTCACCGCGAAGGACGCGCCGGCGTGGACGCCGAGAACGCCCGGGTCGGCCAGGGGGTTGCGGGTGAGCGCCTGGATCAGCGCGCCCGACAGGCCGAGCGCGACGCCGGCGACCAGGCCCACGATCGTGCGCGGCAGCCGGAAGTCGCGGATCGCGAACTGGCCGATGTCGGCCGACGAGTGGAACAGC
Organism: Actinoplanes sp. NPDC000266; assembly: GCF_042899005.1. Classification (NCBI taxonomy): domain Bacteria; kingdom Bacillati; phylum Actinomycetota; class Actinomycetes; order Micromonosporales; family Micromonosporaceae; genus Actinoplanes; species Actinoplanes sp. NPDC000266. The sequence continues at coordinate 18,826 of NZ_JBIAZI010000001.1, read as the reverse complement.
GAGTCCCACACCACTGACGGCGCGATCGCCGTCGACCCGATCATCACGCTCAGCACCAGCAGGACAGCCAGCACCAGCAGAGCGACGATCGGGCCGATCAGGCGGCGACGCGAGCCGAGGGCGAGGGTCGTCACTGCTTGGCGGGGAGTTTCGCCAGTGCGCTGTCGAGCGAGTCCAGGTACTTCAGGACGGGCCCGTACGAGTTGTTTCCGGGACAGAAGACTCCGAGCGCACGACCGGAGGTAACGGCCGGCAGCGCTTTCCAGGTGTTGGTCTCGACCACCGGAGCGAAGGGCTTCGTCGCCCGGCCCTCGGCGTCGACCGGATAGGTGATCACGTCGTACTTGGAAAGCCCCGAAATCTGCTCGAAGGGCAGGGAGGTCCAGCCCAGGGGGTCCTCGCCGGCGGCCGCCTTGGGGAAGTCCATACCGAGGTCGCCCTGGGCGATCTCGACGCAACCGAAGTCCGCGACGGAGAAGGTTCCGGGATCGGAGCTCTCCCAACGGTCGACGTTGACGAACGAAGTGCTTTCGATGACTTCGCCGTACGTCTCCTTGATCTTGGCGATCTTCTTGTCGAACTCCGCCTTCTGCCCGCCGAGCCCGTCGGTGACGTTGCCGGCCTCCGCGAGTCCGGCGGCGAGGGCCTTCCACTCGACGTCGAGCCCCCAGAAGACCGTCGGGGCGACCGATTCCAGTTGCTTCTTGATCTGCTCGAACTCCTTGTCGGGCAGCTGGGCCAGGATCAGGTCCGGCTTCAGGCCGGCGAGCTTCTCCATGTCGACCTGGTCACCGCTGGAGCCGAGGACCGTGGCCGCCTCGTACGTGGCCTTCTGTTCGCCGGGGATGAGACCGAGCTCGGAGGCGCTCACCTCGGTTACGCCCACCGGCTTGCCACCCATGTCGATCAGCGGAAGCGTCGTGTTGCCGATCGTGACGACCCGCTGCGGGGCGGCGGGAACCTCGACCGGGCCGTTGCCGGCCGTGACGGTGCGCTTCTCATTCGTGGTGGTGCTGGGCTCAGGGCTGTCGTTGCTGCCGCAGGCGGAAAGGACGATGGCGGCACTCAGCAGGGCGGCGGTCAGGGCCGCGCCGCGTCGTCGCAAGGGTGTCATGGTCATGGCTCTGTTCTTCTCTTCGTCGTAGGTACGAGTTCGTGGACGGTGGTGCCCCAGCCGACGGTGTGCGTGGCGTGGCGTGTCAGCCCGGCCCGCGCGATGACGGCGTCGAGCTCGGCCGCGGTCCGCAGGCCGGAGCCGTGCACGGTGAGGCCGAGCAGGTCCGCCTCGCCGTCGTGCTCGTCGAGGTCGTCGGTGTCGAAGAGGTCTTCGACCAGCAGGACCCGGCCGCCGGGGAGGAGGTTCTCGGCCGCTCGGCGCAGGGCGTGAGCGGCGTCGGCGTCGGGCAGGTTCTTGAAGGCGCGGATGACGAACACGACCTCGGCCGCGGGGCTGGGCTCGAAGACGGACTGTTCGGCCACGCCGACCCGCGCGCGCTGCTGCTCGTCGGGGATGGTGTCGGGCAGGTCGCGGCGCAGCCAGTCGGCTTGGGCGGGCAACGCGCAGATCGTCACGCGCAGGTCGGGGTGGGCGGCGACGAACTCGCGGGCCTGCGCGCCCGCGCCGCCGGAGTGGAGCACCATGTGCCGGACCCCGGCGAGCAGGCCGGACCGGGCGATCGGCTCGGCCAGCGTTGCCTGGAACAGCGCCAGGCGTTCCAGATAGCGGTCCTCGTAGTCCTGTTCGGCGCGCACCTCGGCGAAGGTCTGCCCGGTGACCGAGGCGTACGAGGCCCGGCCGGTGCGGATCGACTCGGTGAGCCCGTGGATGCCGAGCATCTCGCGTCCGGTCACCCCGGCCGGGTGGAGCGAGTTGGCCACGAACTCGACGGTCAGGACCTCACCGACCGTCGTCAGACCGTAGTGGTTCGGCTCGGTCTCGGTCAGCACGTCCAGGGTGTGCAGGTAGCGCAGCAGCTTGCCCAGCGCGCGCTCGTCGGTGCCGGTCTTGACGGCCAGGTCGGCGACGCCGGTGACGCCTCGGGAGATCAGCTCGGGCACACCGAGCTCGACGGAGGTGCGCAGCGCGATCGGGGCGATCAGCTCGGCCAGGTCGTGCAGCTTCTCGAACGGGGTTCTCGTCTTCTCGGGGTCCGGCACCGCGGCGTCGTCCTCCAGGGCGACGACCTCGCCGCGCCGCCAGTACCCGGCGAAGTCGATGTCCTCCTTCGGCATGCCCCGGTCCTCGACGAGATGGCGCCGGATGTCCCGTACGGTCGCCTGCTCCCCGGCGATCCAGGCGAACGGCCGGCCGTCCCACCAGGCGCAGTTCCTGACCGCGTCCACGAGGCCGCCGTCGCGGACGAGCCAGGTCACCTCGACGCCCGGCAGCTCACGCAGCTTCTGGCGGTACTCGTCTCCCGCGATCTCGATGAACACCTGGGCCCTGGTGTCCTCGGGCAGCTCTTCGAGCAGGCGGGCGATCGCGGGGATGGTGGTGTCGTCACCGGCGACCAGCAGCCAGTCCGCGTCGTGCGGCAGCGCCCGGGACGAGCCCGGGCCGAAGAAGTGGATGCGATCCCCCACCTGGGCGCGGAACGCCCAGGTGGTGCCCACGCCGATGCCGTGCCGGACGACGTCGATGTCCAGCTCCCCCGCTTCGGGGTCCCAGCGGCGCACGGTGTAGATCCTCGACAGCGGCCGGGGGTCCCGCGGCAGGTCGAGGCCCGTCTCCTTCTGCACCGGCAGCACCGGCTCGGCCTGACCGGGATAGGGGAACACGAGCCGGATGTCGTCGTCGAAGCCCGTCGAGTCGAACGCCGGCTGAGCGAAGCCGTTGGCCGAGGTGAACTCAGCCAGCTGCGGACCGGCCAGCGTGATCCGCCGCATCCCCGGAGTCAGGTCCGCCACCTGGACGATCTCGACCTCTCGCAAGGTCAGGGGATGCACGGTGATCCGGCGTGAGGTCTTCGGCATGGACCTAACGTTAGGATAGGCTTACCTCTTACGGTGTGCGCAGATCGCCATATAGTTAGGGCAGGGTGGCAGTGGATCCAGCACCGCCGATTCCCCGGGTGCGGTCGAGCGGCTCGTGGGACCAGCCCGAGCATCTCCTGCTCTGGGTCCGTACGGGCTCGGCGCGCGTCCAGATGGGCGACAGCCCGGAGTTCCGGCTCGCCGAAGGCGAGGGCGTCTGGATCCCGGCCCGCGGCGGCGACCAATGGACGGTCGTCACCGAACCCGGGACGGTCGTCTTCCCGTTGCTGACCCATCCGGGCATCGCGGCCGGGGCCCTGTCGGAGCCGAGGCGGTTCACGATTCCCGACGGCTGGCAGGACTGGCTGATCCAGCACTTCAACCTCATGGTCACACCGCTGGCCGGCCACGGATACTCTCAGGACGCGCTCGGCGACCTGCTCCGCGGCTCCGGCCGGCGACCGCCCGCGCTGAGCGGGGACACCCGGATGCGCGAGGTCGACCCGCCGGTCATGCCAAGATCCGGCGCGGCCCGGGAAGTGGCCGGCGAGATGCTGCGAAATCCCGCGCTCGACCTCACCGTCGCCGAATGGGCGACACGGGTGCTGTCCAGCCCGCGCACCCTGCTCCGCGACTTCCGGGCCGACACCGGGCTGAGCTTCGAACAGTGGCGGGTGCGCTGCCGATTGAACGCGGCGGTCGAATTCCTGGTCTCCGGATACGAGGTCGACCAGGTCGCCGCGCGGGTCGGCTTCGCCAGCCGCAACGGATTCACCCGAGCGTTCAAGCAGCAGTACGGGCTGACCCCGCACGAGTTCAGCCGTGACTTCGCCGCCCGGCCCGTCGCGAGCGGGGCGACACAGGCCGACGACCTGATCCGCATGATGCGCGCGAAGGACACCACGGCCGCGCCCGACCTGCTGCCCGCGGTCCGCACGCCGTCACACACGAACAACGTCCACGTGCTCATCTGGACGTATCGCGGCAGCGGATATCTGGACATCGGCGGTCGCCGCTACGACCAGGAACGTGGCGTCGCGACCTGGATCCCCGCGGGCACGGAACACACCCTTGGTGTCCACGAGAACTCGATCTCGCTCCCGCTCGGGAACGCCGGCACCGGGGACCTCCAGCTGACCGAACCGTTGCAGGCCCCGTTCTCGCCGGCCTGGGACGCGTACCTGATGTTCTGCTCGATCAGCGCCCGCACTCCCGTGCGCCCGGACGACTACGACCCCAGCCACGTCCTCGACCTGTTCGCCGATCAGGTCGCCGCGCAGCGAGCGCTGTCGGTGCCGATGCCGACCGACGCCCGGGCCCGGGAGGCGGCCGTCGACTACCTGCGCAGCATCGGCACGTCCGGCCGGTCAGGGCTCGACGTGCCCAGCGACATCCACCGGGCCTTCCACGAGCAGACCGGCATGAGCTTCTCCCGCTGGCGTTACGCGGCCCGCATGCGCATAGCCCGCGACCTGCTCGCCGCCGGCGCCAAGCCCAGCGCCGTGGCCCGCCGCGTCGGCTACGCGCACCTGCCGACGTTCAGTTCCGCCTTCACCCGCTTCCACGGCCTCTCACCCCGCGACTACGTAACACGTCAGGACGCCTTGGCCACCGGCCCGGGAGCGGCGTGCTCACCGCGGAGCAGGCCGGTGCTCTGACCGACCTCGATCAGGTAGCCGTCCGGGTCGCGCAGATAGCACCGGAGCTCGGCCCCGCGATCGACCGGCGGCGTCAGGAACGTGGCGCCCCGGGCCGTCCAGTCCCGGTAGCAGGCGGCGATGTCGGCCACCCGCAGGTTGAGGAAGATCGAGGTGGTCTCCCCCGGCTCGTAGTCGACGACCGAGATGCCAGGCTTGTCGACCGTGGGCGGCCCACCCGGGTTCATGATGATCCACGAGTTGGACAGCCGGACGATGCAGGGATTCTCCTGAACGGCGACCGTGCCGCCGAGCACGCGCGTGTAGAAGTCGCGCGACCGCGCCACGTCCCGCACGGTGATGAACAGGGTCACGAGGATGCCCTCGGCGGGCGCGGGTACGGCTTCGGTCACGGGAGTGCTCCAGATCCAGCGGACGTCATCGCTGTCAGACCACGGGACCGGAGCGTCCGTGACAACCGCGTCGTTCAGTGCTGCGCCGGCCGCCTGATTCAGTCGGCGGTCTGGCCGCCGTCGATCAGGTGCTCGGCGCCGGTGATGTAGGAGGACTCGTCGGAGGCGAGGAAGGCGACCAGGCGGGAGACCTCACGCGGATCGGCCAGCCGGCGCAGCGGGACGTCGGCGGCGACGGCGCTGATCTCCTCGGAGGTGAGGGTGCCGGCGAGCATCGGGGTGAGCACACCGCCGGGGTGCACCGAGTTGACGCGGATGCCGCGCGGCCCGTACTGGACGGCGGCGGCCTTGGTGAGACCACGTACGGCGAACTTCGCCGCCGTGTAGGCCGGGTTGGGCACGTTGATCTGGTGGACGAAGCCGGCTACGGACGAGATGTTGACGATCGAGCCGCCACCGGCGGCGAGCATGCCGGGAATGACGGCACGCATGCCGTAGAAGACGCCGTGCTGGTCGATGGCGATGGTCTTGAGGTAGTCGCCGGGGGTCATGTCCGCGACACCGGCCGCCGGTCCGGCGTACCCCGCGTTGTTGACGAGCACGGTGACCGGCCCGAAGGCGCTGGTGGTGGCCTCGACGACCGAAGACCAGGCGTCCGGGTCGGTGACGTCGTGGCGCAGGAAGAGGGCGTTGTCGCCGAGCTCGCCGGCCAGCGCCCGGCCTTGCTCCTCCAGGATGTCGGTGAGGGCGACCTTGGCCCCTTCCTCGATGAACAGGCGGGCGTGCTCGACGCCCATGCCGCTGGCGGCGCCCGTGATGACGGCGACCTTGCCGGTCAGCTTTCCCATGGTGTGCTCCTCGTTGCGGGGTCGGTGGTGAACCAGGGCGGAAGGACCTCGGCGAGCCGGAGCCCCAGCCGCTCGGCGCTGCACCGGCCGGGATCGCGCAGCCACCAGGCGATGACGCCGACCGACCCCGCGGCCACGAACCGCGCGGTGGTCTCGATGTCGGTGCCCGGCGGCAGGCCGGGCAGGCGGCGCAGCGTGTCGAGCGTGCGTTCGGTGAACGCGTCCTCGATCGCCGCGTAGAACGCGTTGCGGCCCTCACCGAGCAGCGGCCGGTAGATGTCGCCGCGGGCGCCGATGAACTCGACGACCTCGACCAGCGACCGCCGGCTGGTCTCGCGGGCCGGCTCAGTGTGGTCGCGGCGGGCGGCCGCGTCCAGGGACGCGACGGCCAGGAAGACATCGGTCAGCGCTTCGACGGCGAGGTCCTCGACCCCGGCGAAGTGGGCGTAGAAGGATCCCCGGTTCACCCGGGCCCGGGCGGCGATCGCCGACACCGACAGCTCGGCCCCGGGTTCCTCGACGGCTTCCCGCATGGCGGTGACGAGGCGGCTCCGGGTGCGCACCGAGCGGGGGTCGCGGTTCGTCGCGCGCTCGGCCCGCCGGACGTCCGGCTCGTGCCCTTCGGTGGTCATGTCTCGACCGTACATCTAAACGACAGTGTTTGTTAGACCTGTTCAGGAGGCTTATCTCCGACGTAGCGTCAGAGTCATGAACACAGGAGACTTCTCAACCAAGACAGCGGTCGTCACGGGCGCCGGTTCGGGCATCGGCCGCGAGGCGGCGCTGCAGATCGCGGCGCGCGGCGGCAAGGTAGTCGCGCCTCCGGAACCGCCTACACCGTCTCCAAGCACGGCATCGTGGGACTCACGCTGTCCACCGCGATCATGTACCGCGAGGCCGGCATCCGGGTGAACGCGATCGCCCCCGGAGCCACCCGCACCAACATGGTCGGCGACCCCGAGGCCATCCTCAGCGCACCGCCGACCACCGGGCTCACGGCGGTGGCGAGCTACCAGCGCAACATGGGCGGCCTGGCCGAGGCCGACACGGTCGCCGCCGCCATCACTTTCCTGGCCTCGGACGCCGCCAGCACCATCACCGGCGTCGTCCTGCCCGTCGACGGCGGCTGGAGCGCCGTCTGACGATCATCAGGGTTTCGAGATCGAAGATCTCGTCGAGGGCGTGGGACAGGACGTCGGGCCAGCGGTTCTTTGGATAAGAAGCTGCAGGTTGGCCGGTGCGTGACCGATCTGCTCGGGTGCTGGGTTGGCAACACTGCTGCGAGCGGGAGGACATCGACTTGTCGGATCAGACGGCTACCACGAGGGACATGGACGAGCTCCTGGCCGATCTCAGGAGCCAGGTCGAGGCGTACGGGCGCGGGTCGGCCACGGCCGAGTACAGCCCGGACGGCCTCGTGCTGCGGGCCAACGACGCCTTCGCCGAGCTGGTGGGTCTCGAGCCGGCCGCGGTCGTGGGCGCCGACCACCGCTCGTTCGTCTCCCCGGAGATGGCCGCGTCGGCCGAGTACGTCTCGCTGTGGGAGCGGCTGGCGTCCGGCCGTGACCTCACCGGTGAGTTCCGGCTGCTCTGGCCGGCCGGCCGCGACCGGTGGATCCGCTCCAGCTGGGTGCCCGTGAAGAACGCCGCCGGCCAGGTCGTCAAGGTGATCGAGCACGCTCTCGACGTCACCGTGGGCAAGCGGGCCGCGGCCGACGCGCAGGGCAAGATCCAGGCGATCTCGCGGTCGCAGGCGGTCATCGAGTTCGGCCTCGACGGCCACATCCTGGACGCCAACCAGAACTTCCTCGACCTGGTCGGATATTCGCGGGACGAGGTCGTCGGGCGGCATCACCGGATGTTCGTCTCCGCGGCGGAGGCGCAGTCACAGGCGTACCAGGAATTCTGGCGGCAGCTGGTCGCCGGCGAGTTCGTCTCCGGCGAATTCTGCCGGATCGGCCAGGGCGGGCGCGAAGTGTGGCTGCAGGCCGTCTACAACCCGATCCTGGACGTCGACGGCAAGCCCTGGAAGGTGGTCAAGTTCGCGGTCGACGTGACCGCCTCGAAGCTGGCCAACGCCGAGTTCGAGGGCAAGGTCGCCGCGATCAACCGGTCCCAGGCGGTGATCGAGTTCGACCTGGACGGCCACGTCCTCAGCGCCAACGAGAACTTCCTCGCCGCGGTCGGCTATGAGCCGTCCGAGGTGATCGGCCGGCACCACCGCATGTTCGTGTCGGACGAGACGGCGGACTCGGCCGAGTACGCGGACTTCTGGCGGCGGCTGCGGAACGGCGAGTTCGTCTCCGGGGAGTTCCACCGCTACGGCAAGGGCGGACGGGACCTCTGGCTCCAGGCGACGTACAACCCGATCTTCGGCCTCGACGGCAAGCCGTGGAAGGTGGTCAAGTTCGCCAGCGACGTCACGGCCGAGAAACTGCGCAGCGTCGAGCTGGCCGGGCGGCTGGCGGCGATCGACCGCTCGCAGGCGGTGATCGAGTTCGACCTGGACGGCCGGATCCTCACCGCGAACGACAATTTCCTGAACACCATCGGCTACACGCTGGAGGAGATCGCCGGCCGGCACCACAGCATGTTCTGCACCCCGGAGTACGCCGCCTCCGACGAGAACCGGGAGTTCTGGGCGCGGCTGCGGGGCGGCGAGTTCAGCTCCGGCCGTTTCCACCGGCACGGCAAGGACGGCCGGGACGTCTGGATCCAGTCCAGCTACAACCCGATCCTGGACCTGGCCGGGCGGCCGGTGAAGGTGATCAAGTACGCCTACGACGTCACCGGGCAGGTTCTGCTCGAGCGGCGGCTGAGCGTGCCGGCGTAGCCGGCTCAGAGGTCGGCCTGGAGGCGGTCGTACAGGGCGCGGTAGTCGGCCCGGGCCATCAGGGCCCGTTGGTCGCGCGGGCGCCCGTACGGCACCTCCACGTCGGTGCGGACACCGCCGTCGGCGAGGGTGATGACCCGGTCGGCCAGGACCAGGGCTTCGGCGAGGTCGTGGGTCACGAAAAGGACGGTTTTGCGGTACGCCTCGCCGTCCCAGATCTCGAGCAGCATGTCGCGCAGGGACGAGCGCGTCAGGGCGTCCAGCGCGGCGAACGGCTCGTCCATCAGCAGCAGCTCGGGGTCGGAGGCCAGGGTCCGGGCCAGCGCCACCCGCTGGCGCATGCCCTGCGAGAGCTGGGACGGATATTTCTCCTCGGCTCCGGACAGCCGTACCAGGTCGAGCATCTGCAGGGCGCGCTCCCGCCGGGCCGGGGGCGCGCTCCCCTGCAGTTCCAGGCCCAGCTCCACGTTGCGGCGCGCGGTGCGCCAGGGCAGGAGCGCGTCCCGCGCGAACATGTAGCCGACGTCCGTACGCCCGGCCCGCGGCGGGCGGCCGAACACGGTGACCTCTCCCGACGAGACCGGTACGAGTCCCGAGACGACGTTGAGCAGCGTCGACTTACCGATGCCGCTGGCGCCGACGATGGCGATGAACTGCCCGCCGGGGATGTCCATGGAGAGGTCGTCCAGCACAGGCCCCTCACCCGGGAACCGCACCGAGACCGAGCGGATCCGGATCGGCTGCGGGCCCGTGCGCGCTTTCGCGGGGGCGGCGCTTGCTTTGCTCGTACGGCTGTGGGCCCGGCCCGGACGGCGATCGGGACGCTGCCATCGGAGCGATGCGGCCTCGAGTGCTCCGGCGAGCAGGGTGAGCAGCGAGGTGAAGGCCGCGAGGATGATCAGGAGCGCGTAGACCGGGGCCATCGACAGCGTCGCCGAGTACGTCGTGATCAGCTGGCCCACGCCCGCCTTGGACGCGATGATCTCCGAGCCGACCACGCCGAGCAGCGCGAAGACGATGCCGAGCCGCAGGGCGGTGAAGATGGCCGGTACGGCGACGGGAACGTACAGCTTGCGGAAGAGCTGGAACCGGGACGCGCCCAGCGCGGTGCACATCCTCAGGTGGTCCTCGTCGGCGCTGAGCACGCCGATGCGCGCGTTCATCAGGAACACGAAGACGGCGATGCTGAACCCGAGAGCGATCTTGGAACCCTGCCCGATGCCCAGCGCGACGAGGAACACCGGGGCGAGGGCGATGCGGGGCATGCTGTTGACCGCGTTGAGGTACGGCGCCAGCACAGCCCAGGTCCGCGGCAGCATCCCGAGCAGGATCCCGGCCGGGACGCCGACCACGGCCGACAGGGCGAGCGCCGCGAGGGCCGCGCTCGTGGTCGACCACAGGTTCGGCCACAGGACTCCTGAGCTGTGCAGGTCCAGCCCGGAGGACCAGACGGCGTACGGGCTCGGCAGCAGGACGCGACTCGTGACGCCGAGCTGGTGGAGGAGCTGCCACAGCCCCACCACGATGAACGGCACCGCGAGGCGCCACCACCAGATGTCACGCCGTCGCGCAGCCATCGACCACATACTCCGAGAAGTCAGGTGACGTACCGCCGGAGGCGAATTTCGCCTGATGATTCCAGTTCTGCTCGTCGAGCGGCGGAATGTCCACCACCGGTGACCGGTACTTCTCCCACAGGGTCCTCGCCTGGCCGGTGTCCGATCCCAGGCCGAGCCAGGCGAAGGCCCGCGGCCCCGCGCCCGGCTCCCGCTCGAGCGCCGTGAAGCCCTGGTTGAGCGCGTGGCAGAACTTCCTCACCGTCTCGGGATGGTCGTCGGCCCAGTCGCAGTTGGCGACGGCGACCGACTGCCAGAACGCGCCCAGCGGCGTGTCCGGGCCGGCGAGATCGACCAGCTTGTCGAAGGCGGTGCCGGTGGCCGCGAGGTTCGTCTCGAGCAGCGAGTACGACATCGCCACCTCCACCTTCCCGGAGGCGAAGGCGGCGGCGGCGGCCGCGCCACCACCGATGGCCACCCACGTGACGTCGGTGTCCGGGTTCAGCCCGGCGTCGGCCAGCAACGACCGGAGCACGAGCTCCTGAGCGGCGCCGCGAACGGGGACGCCGACCGTCCGGCCGCGCAGCTGGGTGAGGACGCCGGGGAAGGGCCGGGTGGCGTCGAGGTGGAGGCCGGGCTGCGCGATCACCCCGTAGCCCGCGCCCTGCGTCGGGCGGAGCACCCGGGCGCAGGCCCCGTTGCGGATGGCGCCGTAGAGCTGCGCCGGGCCGAGGCTGGCCACGTCGAAATCCCCGCCCACCAGTCCCTGCAGGATCACCGTCCCGGACGTGGCCCAGGTCGGCGAGAACGTGAGCCCCTCCTGGGCGTAGAAGCCCTCCACCTCGGCCGCCGCGTATCCGGTCGCGCCCTGGTCGCGGACGCCTCCGAAGGAGACGGCGCCGCTCTCGCCGGAACCGCCACATCCGGCGATCCAGGGCAGGGTGGTGGCCAGCAGGACAAGCAGAACGGCCGGGACTCGAGTCTTCACACCGCCGGTCCCCGGCTCGGCAACGCGTCCTTGAGCCCCTGCCGAGAGGTGATCCCCAGCTTGACGAACACCTTGCGCAGGTGCCATTCCACCGTGCGCGCGCTGATGTAGAGCTCGCTCGCGATCTCGGGATTGGTGCGCCCGTCCCGGGCGAGACGCGCGATGTGCAACTCCTGAGCCGTCAACGCCGCACGGGGGTCGGCCTGGCCGCGACGTACGTGCTCCCCGGTCTGGAGAAGCTCCCGCCGTGCCCGCTCGGCGAAACCGTCGGCCGACATCGCCACGAACATGTCGTGCGCCGTCCGCAGGTGCTCCCGGGCCTCGTCGCGCCGGTTCTCGCGGTGCAGCCACTCGCCGTACAGCAGCTCCGCCCGGGCCAGCTCGCCGCGCACCCCGGCCCGGCCCAGCTCGTCGATGGCCTCCCGGAAGAGACCGTCCGCCACGTCGCCGTCGCTGACCATGGCCTGCGACCGTGCCGCGATGCCCCGGCCCCAGCCGTGCTCACCGGGGTTCGCGGTGGACTCGAACTCGGCCCAGGCCGCGACGGCCACGTCCCGCTGTCCGCAGCGGACCGCCGCCTCGATGCGCTCGGGCAGCATCCAGGTGGACATGAGCAGCCCGGGCGCCTTCGGGTCGGCGGGATGAGCGGCGGCCATCGCCTCCGCGTATCGGCCCAGGCCGTTGTTCAGGATCGCGGTGCACCACCGCGCGTGGTCCACGCCCAGCCCTTCGCCCCGGCTGATCGAGTCTTCCGTGCTGGCCGCGATGAGCGCGGACGCCTCCTTCAGCTGTCCCCGATATCCGGCGAGCAGCATGGCCCCGTACGGCGCGATCCTGGTGCCGGTCGCCTCCTTGACCGCGTCGTGCTCGGCGGTCAGCCGGGCCGCCGCCTCGAGGTCGCCGCGCCACGTGGCGACCATGGCCATCCCGTTCAGCGGACTGGGCAGCACGGCGAGCGCGCCCAGCTCACGGGCCAGCGCGACCTGCCGGCTGTGCACCGCGTCGCAACTCTCCAGATCCCACAACGCCGCGGCCGCGGTCGCGGCCGAGCCCGCGAAGTGGAGCCAGTTCTCGTCGGGAAGGTCGCCGGCGAGCAGGGCGCCGAGCGCCTCGCGGAGCATCGGCTCGGCCGCCACCCGCCCGTCGGTGACCAGGACGTACAGCCCTTCCGACATACGGCCGAACGGGCGGAGCGGAACATCCGGCTGAGGACCGGACCGCGCCGCCTGGGACACCTCGAGCAGGTCGCCACCGGGCTTGGCGAGATGGCCGGCGAACATCGCGGCGGCCCAGGCGTCGGAATAGGTGCGGCGGGAGAGCGCGGTGTCCAGCGGTTCCAGGAGCCGGGCCGCCTCGAGCAGCTGCAGCGGCGCGTCGCCGCCGGCGTCGGACGCCGACGCCACCTGCCCGCGCAGCAGCGTGACGCGCGCCCCGGCCAGATCGTCGGTCACCTCGGACTCGGCCGCCGCCAGCAGAGCCCGCGCCGTGTCGAACGCGCCGGCCCGCAGATGTGACCGGACGGCCGCCAGCCGGCGCTCGAACCGCACGGCGGGCTCGGGGGTCAGATCGGCCGAGCGGTCCAGCAACGCGGCGGCCGCCGCGAATCCGCCCCGGGCCTGGGCCCGGTCCGCGCTCCGTTCGAGCTCGGCCGCGACGTCCTCGTCGGGGCCGGCGCTGGCCTGGGCCAGGTGCCAGGCCCGGCGGTCCGGGTCGGTCGTGGCGTCGGTGGCCCGGGCAAGCGCGGCATGCGCGGCCCGGCGCTCGTCGACCGACGCCGACCGGTGCACGGCCGACCGGACCAGGGGATGACGGAACCGCACCTGGGCGCCGATCTCGAACAGCCCGTCGGTCACCTCGGGCCAGGCCGCCTCGAACCCGATGCCGAGACCGGCCGCGGCACGCCAGACGGCCGAGACGTCCCCGGCGCCGTCGCAGGCGGCCAGCAGCATGAGCCGCTGCGTGGCCTCGGGCAGCGAGCGCAGGCGTACGGCGTAATGGCTCTCCACGTCCGCCGCGGCCCCGCCGGCGGCCGGCGGCCCGAACCCGGCGGCGAGCTCGGCCGGGCTCATGCCGCGAGGCAGCTCCAGAAGGGCGAGCGGGTTGCCGCCGGTCTCGTCGACAAGGCGCTCGCAGATGCCCGGGTCGAGCCGGCCCGGCACGACGGTGGCCAGCAGAGCCCGGGCGTCCTCACCGTGGATGCCGCCCAGGGTCATCGCGGGCAGGCCGCTCAGCCCGCCCGCGCTCGCCCCGGCGTCGTGGTCACGGACGGCGAACACCATGACCACCGACTCGGCGGCCAGCCGGCGGGCGACGAAACCGAGGATGTCGCTGGAGGCCCGGTCCAGCCACTGCACATCGTCGATCAGGCACATCAGAGGCTTGGCCCCGGCCACCTCGGCGAGCAGGCTGAGGGTGGCGAGACCGACGAGAAAGCGATCGGGCGCGGCCCCGCCGGTGATCCCGAACGCGACGCGGAGCGCCGCCTGCTGAGGCTCCGGAAGAGCATCGAGGCGACCGAGCATGGGCACACAGAGCTGATGCAGGCCGGCGTACGCCAACTCGGCCTCGGACTCGACGCCGGCGATCCGGGCGATCTGGAAAACCGGGGTGGCCCGCTGAGCCGCGTACGACAGAAGAGCGGTCTTCCCGACACCGGCCTCACCGCGAATGACCAGAGCGGCACTACGACCGGCCCGCACACTCTCGCGGAGCCGGTCCAGCTCGCGGAGCTCGTTGTCGCGGCCGTGCAGCCGTACGGAGTCCCCGAGCACCCGGCCAGCATAAAGGCTGTTGTGGTCTTGCCCCGAGTTCACATCTGTGACGTGCGCGGGTTGCCCCGGGCCGGTGCCCTTCCGCAGGGCCCAGCCCTACCCGGCGACTCGGCTCGTGTATCCATGCACGCCGGCGTTCCCGTGCCGGTTCGACATCGAGCACACCTTCAGCATGCTCTAGGAGCCCAATAGCGCCACGATGCCGTCCTCGTCGGCGACGACCCTGGCGCCCGGTGAGAACCGGCAACCGCCGAACTCGACCGGGACGTCACGCTCGCCCGCGCCGGTCTTCGTGCTCTTGCGCGGGTTGGATCCAAGCGCCTTCACGCCCAGCGGCAGGGACCTCAGCTCGGCGACGTCGCGCACGGCGCCGTGGATGATGACGCCGGACCAGCCGTTGGTCACGGCCAGGCCGGCGATCACGTCGCCCATCAGCGCCCGGTGCACCGAGCCGCCGCCGTCGACCACCAGCACCCGGCCCTCCCCCGACGGCAATCGCCACTCCCATCACCACGGTGGCATCCTGCCCTACATACTGCGCCGGCCGGGCAGAGCGGCCGGCTCCGGCGCGACCGCGGCCACCGGCGCGTCGTCACGCCGGGCGAGCAGGCCGGAGATCGTCACCGCGAGCGTGCGGGACACCAGGTCGGTGAAGTCGGTCCGCATCGCGGCGACCGCCGGGCCAGCGACCCGGCACGATGGCGGCTTGAAGTCCCCCCGCCGATGGCAGCGACGGCCCTGGTCAGCGACGAGGTGTGCGGCCGGTGATGAGGAACTGCAACTGGAGCTCGTGGTTCTCGGCCACGCCGTGGCGCTGGTCGAGCTCGTAGATCGTGGCGAGCGGGGCGACTGTGACGTCCTCCAGGCCGGCCCGGGTCAGGACCGCGGCCGTGTCGTCGATCGAGCGTGACGCGGCGAGGGGCAGGACGGCCCGTACGGACTCGTCGTAGAAGCCGGCGAAGGTCTCGGAAGACTTGTCGAGGCCGTCGGGGAACCACGTGCTGTCGACCACCGCGACCGTGCCGCCCGGGCGCAGCAGGCGGATCCAGTTGGCCACGGCCGATTCCGGTGACCGGAGCGTCCACATGACGTAGCGGCCGACGACGGCGTCGAAGAAGGCGGGGGCGAACGGCGGGTCGACGGCGTCTCCGCGGCGGAAGTCGACGGGGCCGCCGTGCTTGCGGGCCTCGTCGAGCATGCCCTCGGAGAGGTCGATGCCGGTGACCCGGTGGCCGAGCCCGGCCAGGACGCGGGCGACCTGGCCGCTGCCGGTGCCCACGTCGAGCACGTCGCCGCTGTCGAAGGGCAGCGCGCCCGACCACACGGCCGACCAGGCCGCCGTGTCGGCCGCGAGCCGCGACGGGCGCTGCTGGTATTCGTCGTACGCCGGCGCCCGGCCGGTCCAGTACTCGTTGATGCGGTCCTGCGCGGTCATACGCGAGCTCCCAGTTCGAACAGCAAATGCAGGTTTCCGTCCAGGTCGAGGCGTTTGATGCCGATGCCGTAGACGGGTTCGAGGATCGCCGGGTCCAGCACCTCGCCGGCCGGGCCGGCCGCGACCACGCCGCCGTCGCCGAGCAGGACCAGGTCGTCGCAGTAGCGGGCGGCCAGGTTCAGGTCGTGCAGCACCACGATCGAGCAGGTGCCCAGCTCGCGGACCAGGTGCAGGATCTCGTGCTGGTAGCGGATGTCGAGGTGGTTGGTCGGCTCGTCCAGCAGCAGGTGCGTGGCCTGCTGGGCCAGCGCCCGGGCGATCAGCACCCGCTGCCGTTCACCCCCGGACAGACCGCCGAAGGCCCGCGCGGCCAGGTGGGTGGCGCCGACCCGTTCCAGCGCCCGGGCCGCCACCTCGTGGTCGGCGGCGCCGGCGCGCTGGAACGTCGACAGGTGCGGGCCGCGGCCCAGCAGCACCATCTCGGCCACGGTCAGCGCGGTCTCCCCGCCCGATTCCTGCACGACCACGGCCAGCCGCCGGGCCGCCTCGCGCGGCGAGAGCGACCCGAGCGCGGCGCCGTCGACGGTCACCGAGCCGGCCGGGCTGCGCAAGGCGCCGTACAGCAGACGAAGCAGTGTGGTTTTGCCGCTGCCGTTCGGGCCGATCAGCCCGAGGACACGCCCGGGCCGGGCGACCACGTCGACGCCGTCGATGACCGGGGTGGCGCCGTACCGCCACGACACACCGGAGGCCGAGATCATTTGAAGCGCTGCACGATCTTCTCGAGGCCGTCGACCGACAGCGGCGACGGCGGCTCGGTGAAGTTGAACAGCTGCGTCATCACGTTGCCGCCCCGCACCGCTTTCAGATCGGAAGCGCCCGGCAGCCCGGTGATCGCCTTTTCCACCGCGGCCGGGTCGCCGTCGCTGTAGAGCAGGATCAGCACCTCCGGGTTGCGGCCCAGCAATTCTTCGAGGGTGACCTCGAAGACGCGCTCCTTCGAGTCGCCGAACACGTTCTTGAAGCCGGCCGCCTCCAGCTGCGGATGGGCCATGCTGGTGCTGCCGTACGCGTATGTCACGCCACCGCCGACGGTCGGGTAGAGCACCGCGGCCGTACGACCGGCGCCTGTGCCTTTGATATTGGCGAAGCGCTCCTTGAGGGCCGTGACGGCGGTGGCCGCCTGCTCCTGACGATCGAAGACTTCGCCGTACGTCTCCAGCTGCTTGTAGATGTCGTCGAAGGTGGGCACCGCGGTGGTGCCCTCGCACATGGCCGGCTCTTCCAGCAGTGGAATGTCCACCGCGGACAGGGTGTCACGGGAGAGGTTGTCGACCTGCCCGAAGACCAGGTCGGGCTGCTGGCTGATCACGACCTCCTTGCTGATCTGGAGGTGACCGGAGGTGTCGGTCTTGTCGGTCAGCAGCGGGATCTTGTCCAGCTCGGCCAGGGTCTCGGCGTCGTAGTACTCCTTCGGGTACTGCCCGGCGCGGGCGGTGACCCGGTCCAGCACGCCCAGGTCGTGCAGGTAGGGCACCGCCGCGCTCTTGAGCAGCACCGTGCGCTCCGGCGCCTTGTCGAACTTCACATCGGCGCCGCAGTTCTTGACCGTGAGCGGATAGTTGCCCCCGCTCGCGGCCTCCTTGTCGTCGGCGGCGGCGGCGCCACACCCCGTCAACGCGAGGGTGGTGATGACGAGCGTGGCGGCGAGTTTCTTCATGGTCAGACTCCAGTGGCGTGCAGGCGGCGGATGAGGATCAACAGGAACGGGGCGCCGAGCAGGGCGGTGATGATGCCGATCGGGATCTCCTGCGGGGCGAGCAGGACGCGGGCGACCACGTCGGCCCAGACCAGCAGGATCGCGCCGAGCAGCGCGGCCACCGGCACCACCCGGGTGTGCGTCGCGCCCACGATCCGGCGGGCGAGGTGCGGCACGACCAGGCCGACGAAGCCGATGCTGCCGGAGGCGGAGACCAGCACCCCGACGCAGAGCGAGACGATGACCAGCAGCCGCAAGCGGAACCGGTCGGGCGAGATACCGAGCGTGTGCGCGGTCTCGTCACCGACGGCGAGGGCGTCGAGCCGGCGGCCCCCGACGGTCAGATAGGCGATGGTGCCGCCGATGACGATCGCGGCCACCGCCAGCAGCGCGTCCCAGCGGGCCAGGCCCAGGGAGCCGAGCAGCCAGAACATCACCGAGCGGGAACCCTCGGCCGAACCGGACGCGAAGATCAGGAAGCTGGTCAGGGCGTAGAGCGCATAGCCGACGGCGACGCCCGACAGCAGCAGGCGCATCGAGGTGATCCGGCCGCCGCTGCGGGCGATCAGGAAGACGAGCAGCGATGCCGCCAGCGCGCCCAGGAAGGCGCTGGCCGACAGGGCGTACTGGCCGAAGCCCGCACCGACCCCGAAGAGGATGGCCGCCGCGGCGCCGCTGGAGGCGCCCGAGTTGATGCCCAGCAGGTAGGGGTCGGCGAGCACGTTGCGCACCATCGCCTGCAGCGCGACGCCGCAGACGGCGAGGCCCGCGCCGACCAGCATCCCGAGCAGGACGCGGGGAAGCCGCACCTGCCAGACGATGGCCTCCTGCGGCGGCGTCCAGCTCACCTCGGAGGGCAGTCCGAACATCTTGTGGCCCAGGATCTGGGCGACGGTCGCCGGGCCGATCGCGATCGCGCCGGTGCCGACCGCGATCACCCCCGTAGCTATCAGCCCGGCGACCAGGCCCACCACCCACAAGGCCGTGCGGCGCCGCTGGGCCACGAACACCTCCGCCACAGCGGTCGACACCCTGACCTCCAAGTCTTGGTTGTTGCCAACAATGTGCAGCAATCCAAGAAGATGATCAACAGCGGACAGATGAACAGATAGCCCCGTCACACACGAAAGGCGCCCCGGGCAGAGCGTGGATCATCGCGGCCCCGGGACGCCTTCTCGCATTCGCAGCCAGCGGAACGAAGTCGACAGCATCGCCACGCCTGAGCGGGAGGGTCACGGCCAAGTGTCACCCGCCTTGTGCCCATGATGCAGTAGTTGCAAAGTTATGGCAAGAAGCCTCCTGACGTGACCCGGCACATCCACCGGCGGCCGTGCGCCGAACCACCTCCATATGCCCGGGGAGGCGTCGATGGAAGTAGTGGCGATGCACATCGCCAACGGGATCATCAGCGGTCCCGTTTCGGCGATTTTCGTAGTGATCTCAGTGGCGGCCCTGGCCGCCTGTGTCTCCAAGGCCCGCGCCGACCTGGACGACCGCCTGGCCCCCATGGCCGGCCTTGTCGCGGCGTTCATCTTCGCGGTGCAGATGCTGAACTTCCAGGTCCTGCCCGGCGTCTCCGGCCACCTGCTCGGCGGCACCCTCGCCGTCATCCT